>NZ_BEXF01000016.1 GCF_002897295.1 Brevibacillus reuszeri | reverse complement strand
TCCCACAGCGTAAGCTGGTAAGACCCCTCATAGACGATGAGGTTGATAGGTTCGGTGTGGAAGCGTGGTAACACGTGGAGCTGACGAATACTAATCGGTCGAGGACTTATCCACACACTCTTAGCAAGCATGCATATCTAGTTTTGAAGGATCATATTATCACGGAGAGTTACCCAAGAGGCCGAAGGGGACGGTTTGCTAAACCGTTAGTATGCGCAAGCGTAGCGAGGGTTCGAATCCCTCACTCTCCGCCATTTTTATTTTTACTATCAAAAAGTAAAATTTTTTTTGTTGAGTGATAGAGGTTTTCTTATGGCGGCGTAGCTCAGCTGGTTAGAGCGTTCGGTTCATACCCGAAAGGTCGGGGGTTCGATTCCCTCCACCGCTACCATAGGGGCATAGTTTAAAGGTAGAACGAAGGTCTCCAAAACCTTTGGTGTGGGTTCGATTCCTACTGCCCCTGCCAGAAGAACCTGTATCGAATGGCTAGCATAGAATATCATTATGGCGGTCGTGGCGAAGGGGTTAACGCACCGGATTGTGGCTCCGGCACTCGTGGGTTCAAGTCCCATCGATCGCCCCATGCAATGGGAGTATAGCCAAGTGGTAAGGCACGGGTCTGCAAAACCTTCACCCCCGGTTCAAATCCGGGTACTCCCTCCAAATTGTGTCCCAGTAGCTCAGCAGGATAGAGCAACGGCCTTCTAAGCCGTCGGTCGGGAGTTCGAATCTCTCCTGGGACGCATCGCTCCTAAAACCGCGTTATATCAACGTTTGTCAGACGTGAAGGGCTCCGGCAGGCCTCTCGAAAGGTCAACGGTCCTACGGTCTGCGAACGTGGAGATCGCGGGAACCATTCGGGTGTAGCCGTCAGACATCGCGGTAATCCGGCTAAAAAAGGACCTCCTACGGACTCAAGTTTAACATTTGAGTGTGAAGGAGGTTTTTTTTCGTGAAGGAAGATCCGCGAATTGGTCGTCAACTTGTTCGGAGTAAAAGGGCTGTGACGGTAAGTTCCAATGTATCATATGAATTAGATGACGCATTTGAATTGTTCTATAACGTAAAGAAAGCGAGAGGAATGCGCGAGCGTACACTCGCTGATTACAAAGCTCATTGGCGTTATTTCCGCGAATGGATTAACGAGAATTACCCTGGCATCAAACTCAACGAGATAACGTCCACAATCGCGTGGAAATATTACGTATACATGGCAAACGGCAGGACGAAGTATGCCGGAGTTCATAAACGTGAAATCGAGGGACAAGCCCTATCGCCGACGACGGTTGCGATCAGGTTGCGTACTCTTCGGACAATGTTTAACTTTTGGTCGGGAGAGAGGATGTTAGACATAAACCCTGTAACTAACTTGAAGCCACCAAAAGAGGACGAGGATGAGATCGAGGCGTTTACTGACGAGCAGCTTCATAAGTTGATAAATACGCCAGATACTCGAACCTTTGCAGGTTTTCGCGATCGTACTCTTATGCTTCTACTAGCAGATTCAGGCCTTCGTATACAAGAGGCTCTCGGAATGAAGACAGAGCATATTGACGTTAGATCACGATGCATACATCTGTCTGCAGCGATGAACAAAAACCGTAAACCTCGAATAGTACCCGTATCAAATGAGGTCTTGCGATTACTATTCGAGCTGATGTCGGAGAACAAATCTTTCTTCGGCGACCGTGAATATGTCTTTCTCTCGGCTTATGGCGATCCATTAACGAGTGATACCGTCAGGAAACGCTTTTCACGATATGGCATAGAGGCGGGTATTGCTGAGGAAGTACGGGTTTCTCCGCACACATTCCGTCACTATTTTTGTAAAATGTATCTTCTTAACGGAGGTGACCTATTCACGTTGCAGAGGATCGTAGGTCATGCGGATATTTCCACCACGCGTAAGTACGTTCAAATGGACGATGAGAACGTTAGGGTACAACACGCGCAATTTTCACCAATCATGCGCTTGCGGGCGGGTAAACGACGCTAGTCTTCGGACTGGCGTTTTTTTTTTCGTTATCGGTACGAATCGGGTAAAGCACGTCCTATGCCTGCCAATGTCCGCAAAACGGTGTCGTGACGCGTATTTAACGGTTAACTATCGATAGGATTAAGTTTACAAAACTACATGTTTCGCGAACTTTTCGGGGGTCAAACGTAGGCGTGGCGCGGGTTCCTCCGTCACAGTCACAACTTAGTAAAGCGATCGCTGACGGCAAGCACCGGACGAGCTGCGCCAATCTCACGGGGTCAGTTTATCCGCGAGAGCGTTCAGCACGCATGCCCTCCGAAAACATCAACCCTCCGTTACATCCGCTGCAACCTTCCGGCGCGTGACCTCTCCGGAAATTTTCGAAACTATCCGTGTCACAAACGGTTATTTGCGATACGATCCGGGCAAATGTTATGCCACCGTAACATATCGCGCCTACCTCCGTCTCATATCCCGTTCTCATTATCAACGTATCATAATTACGTTATTGACCGTTTGTGATACGATTGGTATAATATGGGTAACGAATAAGAAACGGAGTGATCCGCATGAAACTCGGCTATGCTCGTGTATCAACGCAGGACCAATCGCTTGACTTACAGATCGACGCGCTAACAGGCGCAGGCTGTGACGAAATCTATCGCGAGAAGGTTAGCGGAATGAAGGACGATCGTCCGGAACTGGACCGCCTGCTATCGTATGCGCGCCAGGGTGATACGCTTGTCATCTACAAGTTGGATCGGTTGGGCCGGAGCACAAAGCGCCTGCTTGAACTGGCGGAGGAACTAGAGCAGCGCGGCATAGAGCTCGTATCCATCCGCGATCAGATCGACACATCGACCGCCGTTGGTAAAGCTATGTTCCGTATGCTCATGGTACTTGCGGAGATGGAACGGGATATCATCGTAGAGCGTACGCGCGCAGGCTTGGAGGCGGCGAGGGCGCGCGGTAAGGTCGGAGGTCGCCCAGTAAAGTACGGCGATGGTAACGCCAAGCTGACGCACGCCATCGAGCTATACAACGCGAAGGAGAAGAGTGTACCGGAGATCGAGCGTATCACAGGCATAAGCAAGGCAACGTTATATCGCGCGTTGAAGAGGGCGTCCGTCTAGGGAGTCTTTTTTTGTGTTCTAATTACCCCCAGGGCTTTATGCAAAATACCCCTCGTCATGTGTATACAACTTGCTTACAGGTTCAGAATCTTTGGGTCTACCCTACACCACCCCTACCACCCCCTATTTACCCCCTCAACATGTGTCAGAAAAATCCGCGTCTCAAAATTTATCTTTGACTTTTGCGCCAAAGATGATAGTCCACCGTGAACCAGCGCTATTATGGTATAATTTAGGGAATTACAGCGGATGGGGGTTCGCTTAGTCATGAAACGTACGCTATACATACTTGCCGCAATTACAATTCTAGCGGGATGCAGCGCGAAGGAGCCGGACGCGCCGACAGCACCCGTAACAGCTCCGGCAACTGAGCCTTCCGCGGCGACAACGTTAACTGAGGAAGACAAGGCGGAGATAGCGGCAAAGTACGGATTAGAGAAACCGGATCAGCCAGCAGGAAACGTCTCGGTACAGGTCGGCATATCCACCAGTGCTGATCAGCCCACGAAATCAGGCGTCAAAGCCATCGCAGGCAAAACGGAATCCGACGTGTCGACACTACTCGGTAAGCCTACCGCGACAGAGGACGGAGAATGGACAGTAGTGTCAACGGACGAAAAAATGCCTTACTTGCGTCACACATACAAAACCGATATTGGCGAAATAAGTGTCATGTTCCTTGAAGGAGTAGCCGCGAGGATCGAGGTCACACCAGCCGAAACATTTAAATATCCGGAGGACGCGGCCAAAGCAATGAGAGTGGTGGGGCTCGCAGTGGAGGATGGGTTAACGCCAGACAATGAGGCTCCGCACTACATGCAGTACAACAATGTAGACGGCTTCTATTACGTAAACGTAGTAAAAGACTTGGAAGGTAATCCGGAGAATATTAGTTACGTGAGGGTTATTACGGATCGTCTATTTAAGTAGTATTTGCAAAAGAAAGAGCGCTTCCCGTTTAGTGGGGGCGCTTATTTGCTGTCCGGTGTATATTCAATCAGGTCTCCTGGCGTCACAGAGAGCGCCATACATAGTTTATTAAGTGACTCGAAATCAACTCTCGCGATTGCCCCTAGAGCTAGCACCTTTACCGTATTACGAGATAGGCCGGTAATTTCTATGATATCTTTTTGATCTAAGCCGCGCTGCTCCATTACCTCTCCCAAACGGAAACGAATCGCCATGAAAAAACCTCCAAAAAAATGTTGGTCAACTAGTTGACATGCGAACTAGACTATCGTATCATTAGGTCAACGAGTTAAGCGGTCAACTACCTGACAAGTACAGTTATTATACCGCAATTTCCTCACAATTTCAATTACTCTAAGGCGCGCGCTCACCCCCATCCGCGCCGATCGTACCAACGGGCATCCCCGCCTGTTGCTCTCAATTACATATCATCCCCCGAATCACTCCTTCCGATTTTTGATGCTGACCTCAGCGGCCCTCATTCCGCGACCCAGCGTCAGCGCTACGCCAGTGGCGCATTGTCGGTCGGGGTATTTCACGTTTAATACGAAGGAGGTTACGCTATGAGATTCCCGCGCATCACGATCCGTCTGTCAGACGATTTCGAGCGAGAGTTCGGTCCGGAACGTTTCTCCGGTGTTCTTATCGAGCAAGATATCGCGGCCTACCTCGTTGATGGCGAGGAGCTGGCGTTCATTGTCGTAGAGCCAACGGACAAGCCTGGCACCTACATCGCTACATCCGGTCACGCATACGGCGGTCAAACGAATGACGAGGGCAGTATCGCTCGTGTCGTTGATGGGTTGCGCGCTATGTCTGGCTGGGATTTCTACTTACGTTACTGTGTCCGCACTACTGAGGCGGCAGACTTCGACTTAATATGGGACTTGGCGCGATGAACCGAGTAGGGGAGCGTTGTGTCAGTCAATTATATACGGAACATTCCGAAAATGGAGGGAAAAATGATGTTTGAAGTGTACGATTTTTCTGCAGAACGGCCCAAGCGAGGAAGACCAAGGAAGGATAGTCCGAAAACGATCAAAGAGGCGTTGAGCTTCGCGATAGGATGGCGGAGGACAATCGTAGGTTGCTACAATATCCGCCTTGTAGGTTGCACTGAAGGTACGGTCGTCACACTGTCACCGCAGGAGTTCGTGCGACTATTTCCGGATGCTACCGTAAACGCTGCGTCAGGTGTTGCGTACCTGTCCGTCAAGCGTGCGGAGGAGCTCGGATTTACCTTCGCGAGAACGATCGAGGAGATGACAATAGCATGAGACGCCAATCCCTGCGAATTCATCTCTGTTACTTACTCGAACTTATCCGCGTCTCTCGCTAATCGAGTCCGCCAATTGTCCGATGAACCGCCGAGGTGCGGCTAACACTTCGGATCGGCTTGCAGCTTGCGCCAACAGGCGGTGAGCTTACGGGGAGGGCAAAACGTTCACATATCCGCGTCCCGTTCCACAAAACGACGGCAATCGTTCGGATCGGTTCGGCAGGCGCGGAATCTACTGACCAGTCAATTGTATCAGTACGCGAGTAGCGCCAAATGCTCGCGAGCTCACGGACTATTCGGCTGCAACCGTGCTAGTCCGGCAACTGCGAAGCCTCTCGTACCGTTATCGGTCGCGCCAACGATCATTAGCGGATCGCCTTGTGGGAGGCTTGCTTTCCTATGCTCATTATACACGAGAACGTTTGTTTGTTACAACCTATTTTTCCTAAATATGTACGATTTTTCTTTTAAGTTGTCATAAGAAGTGTGCGAAAAAGAAAAACGCTTTAGATATTGTATGTAGGTGCGCGAAATCGCCAGGGACATACGAGAATCTTAGTGAAGACAGAAAAATTTTCGTAAAAGTGTGCGACGAGCAGGTCGACTGTCGTTAAATCTCATAGAAGGTGTGCGAAACACGAGTTTACTTTCTATATTGTTGTAGCTGCGAAAACACACGCACATTTTGCGGAGTTATTAGAAAGGATCAAAAATCTTTATGGGAGATTTTCCGAGGTCACCCATTAGAAGTGTATTACTAAATATACGATAGGTGTGCGAGATTGATTTCTCGTGTGTCTGTATAAGTAGGAGGTGAATATCAGTAGTTGCCTGATTTTTTTTCGACAAATGGTTCGAGTGCGTCCCTGTGCATCGTTAAACATAGTAGGAGAGTGTACGGTTTTAATTCTCGTGCGTTAAAAGTAGTAGAGAGTGCGTGAAACGACGGCGTCATCCGTATAATCACGTAGGCGCACCGTAACAACATTTCTCCGGAAAGTGTGCAAAACGGAAAGAGCTCCGTATATACAAGTAGGGAGAAAATTTTTGCGGCGAGTGTGCAGAATGGGAAATCGCCTTGTACATTACAGTAGGTGTGAAGAACGGCACTCAGCGTTGTATAACATTATGATCGCGGAAGTGTGCGAAATCACTCTGAGAGTTGTAGTAGTAATTAGACGATGTACCAATTTCTCGAAATTTTGTGCCTATAGAAAGTAGATGTACCAATCTTGCGAAAATCTGTACTTATAAGAGTAGAGGCGGTGATGTACCAAAATTGATGAAAGGTGTGCGTATAAAAAAATAAGAGGGGATTGTCCCAATTTTGCCGCGATCAACACTCTATAAGATAAGGGGGTGATGTACCAATATTATAATTTTTTGTGCGCTATATAAGTAGGTGTCCCAAAATGCACATAAAAAGCACATCTATAAAGTAAGGAGGGGTTCCGCCATGTGAACGGAAGCAACCGGTCGAATGTCGGACAAGCCAACGGACAAATAAACGATATGGGAGAGATGTTGAATGATGACAGTAAGCGAAAAAATTATGGAAGTTTTGGCGAAGGAAAGTACAAACCTACTCACATCAATAGCAGCAATCAATGAAGTAAAAGAAGCTTTGTCAGCAGAGTTTATAACGCGATTGGGTGATGCGGAGATTCATCGAGAGGTAGAAAGAGAGCGCCTAAAGAAGATTCATTTGGAACGGGGAGTGTCAACTATAAATGACTCAAGCGCTGGAGAAATACTATACGGTGCAGTTGAAACAGACGAAAGAGGATGTGTTTATCCGATCTATGTATGGGCAAACAATCAAGAAGAGGCGGATATGTTAATTACCGCGGTATCGCCTGAGTGGAGTTGGTTAGGAGAGGTCGATGAGGACGGGGAGTTTGTCCATTTTTAAAGCGAAAACCACGCCGTTAGGCTGGCGGGCCCGGCGGCGTGTTCCTTCGGTAAATAAACGATTGTACTACGATTATATCACGGATTAGGACGGAGGTTCAGCGATATATGGACGAACAAAAGGAAACGCGGATTTTCTATAAAACGTACGTTGACGCGATACACTCCGGACTCCTAGCGGACATGGGCGCGGAGAGGTGGCAAACTCTCTGCGTCCTGGCTGCATACATGGACGAGAACGGCGAGTGCTATCCGTCAATGGAGTCGATCGCGGCGAGGTTAGGTATTGCACGTGAAAGCGCCAGTCGACGGATTAGACGTCTTGTCAAATATCGGTGGAACGGAAAGCCGATCGTCAGTGTGCGGAGGCGGAGAGAGCCAGGGCCTGGAACATGGGCAAATAACGTATACACGCTGTCGCCAGAAACTCAGCTGCAGTTCGGGAACAAGGAGCGAAACAGTAGCTAAACGTCACGTGGTAGGTGTCACGTGGTTACTAGTCACGTTAACAAGAACCATCTTTAAACAAGAGCCATTATAACGAGAGCCATAATAATATCGCTCATGACGGCATAGATGCCTTATTCGCGAAATCGTCATTTATATAAGAAAGTACACGCGATAAAAGACTAGCGCGATAGAAGATATACAATACCTTATTCGCGTAGAAGAAAACTAACCAATAACCAAGATAGCCGCGTGTCGTAAACGTCACATGGATAAGAGGAGGTCGTCGTTTGCAGAAACAAGCGATACAACACACGGGACTATCCGCCATCGCCCGCCGAGGCTTCCCGAACCACAAGCGCGCACATTACCGCAAGCACTCTGAAACACCGTTTGCCCGTCGGTCGGAGATTGTCCGTTCCATAACTGACGAGATCGTCGGCGAGCAATGGTCTCAGCTCGAGCACGTCAAGGCGGAGGACCGATGGGAACGGGTCGCTGACAAGCCGTTGCTCGCGGTCGAGAAGTCGGCCCACACGCTAATCAACGGCCGCCCGTCTGTTCCGGCGCTACTTGACTATATGGCGGATTACATACTCGCGGAGGATCATGTGCACGGCCTCAAGCAAACCAGGGTGCCGGACAAGTACGCGGTGGAGGATCGGCCACACATCGGGTCAGGCGCGGCCGACTTCGTTTTTCTCCGATACTACGGGCACCTCCCGATTGGGCGGCGAAACAGGCACAGGATCAAACGTTGCGAAGTTTGCGAATGGTTTTTTCTCGATCGCAGCCGGAACAATGGTGCCAAGATATGCGGAGACGAGTGTCTGGCGTATAAGGATAAGATTCGGCAGCGAGTAGGGCGAACAGGTGATACAAGAACGAAGAAGGACCAGGCACGCCATACGCTAGAGTACCCGTTCTATAGTCCAGTAGAGCTGCGCGAGATTCCGTTCTATTCAGAGACACCAACAAAAGACTCGCGGATGGGACGAAATGAGACGCGAGACGCCGGAGATTACGCCAAAGAAAACGTGGAAGATATGAATAAGCGGTTTCGAAACGGGAGACGCGCTCCCAATTGGGTTCCGGAATCTGAATACGAGTGTAATCGATACAATCCGAGAGGGTGGCAGAAATGGAGGGAAGTGGAGGAGCCGGGCGAGATTGTAACGTACAACATTCAGGACGTATCGGCAGAATGGGTGCGCGGTCGCGAGTGGCAGAACTATCGGAATCATTCTCACAGTCTGGACAAACATGCTATATAGTGGGAAGGGACGACTACAAAGGTTATTTATTTTGCCCTTGTAGTTGAGAGTTTCGGAAACTATTAAAAACGAAGGAGGTAATTGAAATGGTCACAGTAGACCGTGAGTTAGTGTTTCGACTCCGTGCGCTAGAGAGGCTGACACAAGAAGCGTTTGGCAAGAAGATCGGCGTAAGTGGGGCTATGATTAGTGACATTGAGCGTGGAATGAAATCAGTAAGTAGGACACTTGCGCTCCGGATCGTTGCAGAGTTCGGACTGACACCAGAGAGCGAGCAGAAAATCCGGGAATATCCCGCTTAATTATTTTTGTCAGGATATCGATTTTTGGTCGTAGTTACCCAATTTAATTTTAAGTCAAATCAGGAGAAAAAGTCAAGAGATGAATAATGCCATTTGGCGTATTGACACTGACTATCTTGCAGCATACACGGAAGACTCTGGCATCATGGCGCGAATCCGCCGCTACTATCCTGATATCGAGCCAATCGCGCGGTATTACCGAGACGGAAAGAGGATCGCCATTCAGTATCGCGTACCCAATCGGAGGAAACGTTCGATGCGAAGGATACTCGGCGTTGATGTTGCACTCGAATAGCTGGAAACGTGTACGCAAATAGGCAGTTTTGGTGCTTGCCAGACGAGGGGTACATTCCCCTTGCCATCTATCGGACGTGCTCAAAAAGCGGGCAAGAATAGCACAAAATCACCGTTTTGCGTACCAAATACACATATAAAAAGGAGAGGTCGAAGTGAGTCAACAAGTAGCCGAGAAGCTGCCGTCGTTTGAGGACAGAGCAGGCGGTAAGATTCGAGTTTCAACGTGGGAGCAGCCAGTTGACCATTTTGACTGGATCGCGTCAACGGGATTCACCTCGCCAGGTCATGAGCCGAAACAACCGCCAGCTAATGGGCGGCGTTGCGGACAGATGAAATGGTTCTCTAAAAGGAAAGGTTTCGGCTTTACTGTATGCGACGTATTCGTCCACGCGAGGAACCTAGTCAGCGGCGAGCTCCGATCCGGTTCGCGAATCAAGTTCGACGTAAAAGAAGGCGGGAAGAGTTCGGAGGCCATAAACATAAGGGTGATCGGATGAAGCAGGCCCGCGCACTACTAGCGGAGGCACAACGTCTCCAAACGCTAGTCCACGATGACCAACGATAGCACAGCGAGTTTCCGCGCGAGTCCCGTATCATTGCGGATACGTTCCGCGACTACGAGGACTGGTTCCGTTACCAGTGGCACAAAGACAACGGTCGGGGTCGCCTTTTCTACGCTCGATACCTTTCTATCGCGCAGGACCTACGGATCGCAACGACCATTCTTCGCGATGCCGTTCGGTACGAGAACGCGGGATCGATCGAAGTCAAACGCGCTGAAATACGACAGTCCGTCCGAAAGCTGGCCGGGCTTATTCGCGATGGGATATCGGGACCAACAAACGACGCAGATACAACGAGAGAAATAGAACGGACTTTAGGGCCTGGATGAGCGAGGCACAGAAAGGAGGTGGGTCCGGTGGCGCTGTTTTATGGTGTCAGCTCCTTGTATTACATCGAGGCATGGCTGGTACAGAGATTTAAAAATTACGTGAGGAAAGGGAGAAGGTACAAATGGAACATATGGATGCACGCGATACGGAGCCTAGTGTAGAGGTTGCAGTCGAGCCCGAACCGGAGAAGACGTACTCCCAGGCGGATATTGACGCAATGAAAGCGGAGTGGGACGGTCAACTAAAGCAATCACAGACCGCGCTACAGCAGCAGACTCTACAGCACGTATTTTACCGCAAGGCTACGGAACAGGGTGTTGCAGATGCGGACAAGCTGATGCAATACGTGAACCTGTCGGGTGTGACGTTTGACGAGAGCGGTCAGCCGCAGGGGATCGACGAGATTATATCTGCGATTCAAGGTGCAGTCGCAAGAAAGGGACCGAAGATCATCGGGGAGCATCGACAAATCGGCGACGACACTAATGGTCCTTATCAGGAAAAGTCCACACAGTCGAGGCTTGAAGCCGCAGCGGAGAAAGCACGTCAAACCGGACGGCCCGAGGATCGCGCAGCTTATTCAAAACTAAAACAACTTACAACATTTTGGAGGTAGATAATAATGAGCGTTAGAACAACAACATATTCCTATGACCTGGTTGGTAAAAAAGAATCCGTAGTTGACGAAATTCTGCTTTTAAATCCAGACCAAACACCAATGATTAACCTTCTCGGGTTTAGTCACCCTGTTACGTCTACGACCCACACATGGTACGAGGATGAGACGTTCGCGACGAGAGCCACGGTAACAACCGCAGCGACTGCCGCTGCAACATCCATCATCGTCTCGGACACTGAGCCGTTCCGTTTTGGGATGGTGGCGCGAGTTAATGAGGAAATGGTACTCGTAGAAATTTCGGACCCATCAACAAAAACTCTGACTGTTAAACGCGGTTATGGAGGATCAACCGCCGCCGCAATCGCTAAAGATGCGATCATTGAGGCGCTGTTTAACGAGAGAGAGGAAGGAGCCGACGCCCTCGACGCCCGCTATAAGCCGCGCACAAAGGTCGACAACGTAACGCAGATTTTCTCTGACACCATCGACGTCACTGGCACCGCGCAACAAGTCGCGCAGTATGGTGTTGAGGACATTTACATGTACGAGAAAGCAAAGGTCGAACTAGGACTCGCGCTACAGCTTGAAAAGGCCATCATTAACGGATTGAAGTTCGACCAAGGTCGAGTCCGCCAGATGCGCGGTATGCGAAGCTTTATCCAAACGAATGTAACGCCAGCCAATGCGCCGATTAGCGTAGACATTCTGAACGCAACCGCACAGAAGATTTATTCCACTGGCGGTTTCTCTAGCGGTAGCAAATACGCTATCGTAGTCCCTGCGAAACAAAAGCTCGCTATCAGCGCGCTGACTGGCGATAAAATTCGCATTACGCAGGCGGAAACAGTTCGCGGTCAGGTTGTTGACCACCTAGTCAATGACTTCGGGCGATTCCCGATCATCATGAACGATAACCTCCAGGGAGACGAGCTGTTCTTCATTGATACGAACCGAATCGCAATCCGACCACTTGGCGAGCGTTCCTTCACTCACGAGATGCTGGCACGTACAGGAGATTCCTTGCGCGGCCAGGTTGTCGGTGAGTACACGTTGGAGTTCCGCCAAGAGAAGGCGCACGCCCGTATCAAGGGTCTGCAATAAGAGGACAACGGGACTGCCCTTCATGGGTGGTCCCTTTTTCTTGTATATGGGGGATGAAGATGCGCGAATCAGCGGAAACACATTGCGACTTTTGGCGATCCGGTGGGCGCTGCCACATTAAGCCGGACGGCGACGCTCGGTGTAAGTATTGGCGCGAAGAGACGTTAATTTGCCGATATCTAACGCTTTACGTATTGCGAGGACGGGGAGGGAGCCGGAATGAAACGAAGAAAGCGCGGTCGCCCGCCACGTAAGGAGCTGACGCCTGCGCAGAAAGTAGCGATAAAGCTTGTTGTGTGGCGCTACAAAAAAGACATGACGATGGATGACGTTGCTCGGGCGGTGGGCGTATCGCGTATGGCTGTCTGGAAGTGGTTTGCGCGGTGTGCACCATTCCAACGCGAGTATCAGCGGGAATATGAGCGCTCAATGAAATACTCGCGAAGAATAGCGAAACAAAGCGCTGCGAGTTTTTTCCGTAATGCGAGTATGGCCGATATTCTCAGACATGCAGAATTACATTTCTTTTAGAACGGAGGATGCAAATGGACCAAGAAACAATGGACAAGCTACGACAGGAAAAAGATGCTCACATCGACCTTATCGTCGACCTACACACCGCGCTATCAGGCGGCCAGCTACGTATCGAGAAGTTTGAAGGGCGGATCGTAGATATGTACCGGACACTCACACGCTGGCGCACGCATGATGACGAGCGAATCCGCATGGCAGGATTGAAGATGACGGAGATTCTCGAAGAGGTGGGCGGGTTACTACGGTGTAGGCCGGGCGATCGTCGGTGGACACGTACGATGGCGAAAATTGGGCGGTTGAGTGACGTTGTTGACCGCAGATTAAAGGAGGTGGGCATGGATGATGGACCTCACGGCGCGAATGCGCTTGATAGATAATATAACGTCTCCGTTACGTCGCGCGTCAGACCAAGTAAGACGGACGAGTCGTATTCTCGATGAGATGGGCGGGTCTATGGCGAAAACAGCGCAAGTGCAGGACCTCGTGGGAAAGTCCGCAGCAGCACTTACGAAGTCTTTCGTTAAAGTCGATGGGGCGGCCGATCTCGCTAAAAGGACGGTCACTTCATTCCAGGACTCCACTGGAAACCTTCGCAGTGAGTTCGGAAGGTTCTCTACGTCGGGCAAGCACGCAGGCGGAGCGTTCGACGGAATTGCAGGTGCCGCGATAAAAGCGAAAGGCGCAGTCATCGGGCTTAAATCGGCAATGGGCGGCGTGATAGGAATTGCGGCGGGCTACGGAATCTATCGCGGAGCAGAGTCGTTTCTAGAGTCGTCTATCGGGGGCGCGGCGCAGCACGAGCTTGCTACCGTACAAATCGAGGCGCTGTTCCAGGACATGAAGAAGGCGAAGACGTATATGGACCGCATGTCGGCGGCTGCAGCGGCTTCTCCGATTCTGAACGAACAGCAGGTTTTCCAAAACTCCAAGAGTTTCCTAGCGTTGACGAAACAACAGGACGTACTTGAGGACTTGTGGAAAGGGGCCGAAAAGCTTAATGCAATGGACCCGGCGCAGGGACTTGAGGGCGCGGTATTAGCTATGCGCGAGTTGGCAGGTGGAGACGTACAGTCGATGGTTGAGAGATTCGAGTTGCCTCGTTCAGTTGTCAACAAGTGGAAAAACCTGCCGATTGATAAACAAGCGAAAGCGCTCAATAAGTACATGGACTCCATCGGATTTAATCAGCAATTCCTAGAGAAGACAGGCGCAACGGCAGCCAAGCAATGGGACCGCACGACTGAACTCTTTCAAAAGGGAGCGCGAGTAATCGGACAGGATTCGCTTGCCAAACTAAAACCGGTACTCGTAGATATTAACGACTTCCTATCGTCACCTCGGTTCGACGTGTTCGTCGATAAGGCAGGAACCGCAATGGCCGGGCTGTTCGACGGTCTAATTGATTCGGCGAAAGGAACGTGGAACTACCTTGACTCGCATTATTTCTCAAATGCCGAGTTCGCAAGCCTACCGGACATCACCGCAAAGGTCGACTTTATTATCAACGACCTAACGAAATCGTTTACGGAATGGTATGACCGGACAGGTAGCGATCAACTCGAAATGGCGACGGGTAGAGTAACGAAGACGATCCTAGAAGGGCTCGAACGTGTCGCGCCGGATATCGGCAAGTCGGCTGCAAGTATCGGAGCCAGGATCGCGATATCGATGACGTCCGGATTCCTCGATGAAATGAAAGGGAATTTCGTAGGACAAGCGCTCCTCCACGGAATGCCGTCGTTGAATGCTGTTGCAGCCACAAAGGACGAGATCGGCGAGGGATACAAAAAGCTGTATGACTATTTCACGCAGGAGGAAAAAGGACAGACGGTTGTTTATGGGCCGCCCGCTCCGGGTAATAATCACTACCACGGAATCGAATACGTACCGCGCGACGGGTATAACGCGCGCCTACACAAAGGCGAACGTGTATTGACTGCCCAAGAGAATCGTCATTTTTCAGGAAGTGGTGGTAGCGCTCAGGTTGTTAATATTTCGATGAATGGGGTTACGATTCGCGAAGAAGCGGATGTTGAACTAATTGCATACAGATTGGCACAGGCACTTAATAAAGTGAATTAGTGACACAAAAGCCCTTTTTAAGGTTGCTTAGAGAGGGCTCTCTAATCTTTAGTTGTATAATTCCGTGGAGATTGGCGTAGATACTGATAAGAGATTGTGATGAAATGCTGTCATCTTGGAGAAGTTATACTCGGAGGTGGTCACAGTGAAAATGCATTTTAATCGTCATTCAGAAGAAGATCCATATGATCGCATTGCAGCGATTGTGTTCGGTACATTGTGTCCCATTGCAATCCTTATTTATGTGCTATTTATTTGGATTTGTATCTAAAAATAAAAAAAAGACCCACGCTTAGAAATCGTGGGCCCTTCTGATTACCTCATATCCGTAAATTGCGATGGGTCTTAGATTCGGTCTTGATGGTGAAAGTGATTTATTTCTTTCAATCTAAAACCGCTTTTAGCCGATAAAGAATCTGGTAAGTCCGATCATAACTAGTAAGGTTAAATAGAATGGCCACGTTGCAGGAGATATCAGTGCATCACATACTGTTTTTAGCGTATTACCCTCTGGCTTAATTGCAAAAAGATCAGAAACAGCTATATTCCCATCATGAAGTTTCTTGATGAATGAATTGTGAGCATTTCTAAACGCTTTCTCGAGAGACAAATAATAAGCGTCTAAAATCAAAAAAAGCACAACGGGAATCACAGCAACTGCTACAAATTGCGGTTTTCCTTTATCCGCAATTAGAACCAATAAAGCAGACACGATTGTGATACACCAAGTCTTACAAGAGGCACAATTTGCAGACATCCTCTGTATAATTCCTTGAACCATACTCAAGTGGAAACGAGCCGATTCAGGAATATCTTGAAGTATTTGATTTTGAGTGCTACTCATTTATATTCATCCCTGATTTTAATAGCTTCCTCAACCCAATTTTCAAGGTTCTTACTAATGTAATCATAAACATTTGTACTACTTATGTATGGTGGATCGTACGCCTTGACGATATTAGAGAGTTTCTTCTTATCTTCACCCACAGTAAACGCCTCAAAGGGATTACTCCCTTTATTTGATTGATTTCCTTCTTGGTTTTTTAAGTTGTGAATATAAATACCAACCAAACCTTTTCCAAGGTTCCAAGACTTCTCAATTTCATACTTAATCCACTTACGCCCAGCTGTTTTTTCGCCAATAAGTACGATAGAGCAGGATCGACCTTTTAATTGCCCATCGATCCAATCTTGAATAGCCTTATCCCCACCCTTTTTAACTTCTTCCCAATCATTATCTGATACTGGGGAGTTCCCCTCAACTACTCCGATGTTTCTTACCTGTGATGCTCTCCAACTATCGTTAGAGTAATGAAAACTATAGAAAGCCTTTCTCGCCATTTGACTTCATCCTTTACAGTTCCCCATCGGCTGAGGTTCTTGCTTGCAATATATTGTCAAATATTAGTATATCATCGCTAGGTAATATTATCTATTTTTTAAAATGTGAAAACGGTAAAAAATAAGGAAAATTGAGTAGTTTATTAGACCTTTGGTCGTTAATTTGGTTAATCTAAGAGTGGGTCTACGAAATTAGATAAAGTAATACGCGCCCCAGTTGCGGATTAAATTCCGTTGCTGGGGCGTTACTTTTTTTGTCTCAACGCCCTCTTGATAATTTCGATATATGAGCGCATAATATAGGAACAAGCGTTCGTGACGGAAGGAAAACGGAGTGTTATCGGATATCGAACGGAAAGTCTTGTGCGTGATCGGAAACTATTCGGCGGGACGGAGACGTACGCCTACGGTCGATGAGCTTTGCGTAAAGACGGGCAGGAGTCGCGGCGGGATCATGACAGTGCTTGACGTGCTGGCACGCGAAAAGTATATCGAGTGGCAGCGGACTGAGCCAGATAAGATCGAGGTATTAGAGGCGTGGGAACGAAAGGGGATACGGTAACTATGGCGAAGAAAATCGAGAACTTGTTCGGATCGATGCGATGGACATTACCGGAACAGAGAGCGGCACTACTCGATCACTATGCGGAGCGCGGACTTATCGAAAAACCGGCCGTTGACGATGACGAGTTCGGCGAAATATGCTTCCGAATTTACGACTCGACGCAATATGACTACGCGATTAACGTGAAATGGTTTGTCGCGCAGAAAGGGCGGTTGGGAACGTTGGAGGAAGCGTGGGGAGTCGTGCGCGAGATAGAAGCGGTGCGGAAACGATTCAAACTGGCGAACGATTCGAATTCGCGGTGGATTAACGTTGAGGATATCGTGAGTGTGACGAAATAATTGGCGTTGGAATCGACAAAAAATGATGCCGGAAAAATGTATATAATAAGGAAGCTTTACGTCTGACGGCCTCGATATTGAGTATATGATTATCCAACGTACTCGCGCCGTATACTATATTTGACGGGTGACAACGTAAAAAGTATACTATTTACATAAAATTGAGTTCGTACGAGTACTTTTTAACCGTGTGTCACCGTGAATGGACGGAGCAGGCCAACGCAAGGGTGCGTACTATTTCGGACACGTCCGATAACTTCTAAGCCGTCGGTCGGGAGTTCGAATCTCTCCTGGGACGCATCATTATTATCAAAGAATGACAAACCTCCTAAGGACGACAAATGTCCAAGGGAGGTTTTTTGCTGGTTATAAAAAAGCATATCGTCCGAACATATATACCCGAACATATATATAGAAGAAACACGACCTCCTCTCGATTCCTAAATGGAAAGAGAGGAGGCTTTCGCAAGCCATCAAATAAATGGATTCGAGTAATAGAGACCGTGTAAATAGCGCTTCTCCGCTTTTTCCATGGCCACCTCTTTCACGGCCTCTAGAGAGGCCTTCATCTGCTCCCAATACTCAGGCGTAGCATCGCTTAAATCAACGCTCTGCGGATCACCAAGCAGGTTTCGTATTAGCTGCCAGTCATCAGGGTGCTCGTATTGCTTCATGCCACCTCCGATTAAGCGAATATCATGTAACAGCAGTTTAATATCCTCAGGAATCATCGATTTTCCCTCTCAGATCAAAATATTTTTGTGGCGGGAACGCCATGAGACATTGCATCCACTGGTAATAATTTGTCTAATTTCAGCAAAAATATGTAAGAAAACATAAAATCATGGGGGTTGTTAAAAAGGCGAATGTGACGAATCCATGTTATTCTTGTGGAACAAATTTTCCACAATTAGCAGAGAATTCGACAATGATTTACATTTTTTTACAAGCTTAGTAGAAAAGAAGATTTTTTGCGTGAGAGTAAAAAATTTGACTGAAAAATGGGTAATTGGATGTCTGAAAGTCGTATTGACTTCATATAGTGGATTGTGTATACTCAATTCCGTGATTAAAGTCAACCAGGAATCGAACATAATTTTTTGATAATTGATTGCGGTATTCGATCCATTAATCAAATCGAGCCTTTTTTTGCCAAGGGCTTTTTTTACTTTCGGAAACCTAAATGAGATATAGGATGAAAGTATAAGAAAAACGCAGGCTTTTGCTATTGGACTAGGTGTTAAGCCAAATTTTCTAAAACTGCTCGCTGTCATGAGATGTCGAATAGAAAGAGAAAAAGGTGGGAAAGGTGATAGCAGTGCCTTATTTTTTTCCCACTTTTGGGTCATTGCAAAATGAATCACATTTGATGTACACTCCCAATTGAGAGAAAAAGAATAGAGAAATTTTGGAAAAACACTACCCAAATCAGAACTGACCCAAATCTGATTTAGGTCGAGGAGAAGAACCCATGAGTGTAATTAGAGAGATCATTGAGGGATTATTCATCGGATTTACTTCAACGGTAGGTGTCATCAGCACGTACCAAACCCTGGTTTCTTGTGCAGGGCTGTTCCGCAAAAATGAAACTGTTACAACTGAACCACAAAAAACTTTTGCTGTTCTGATTGCTGCACACAACGAAAGTGCCGTCATCGCACCATTGATTGAGAACCTGAAAAAGCTGGACTATCCGCGTGAAATGTACGACATCTTTGTCATCTGTGACAACTGTACAGATAACACCGCAGAGATTAGCCGGCAACACGGAGCGTATGCTTGTGAGCGCTTTGATACGTCCAAGCGCGGTAAAGGCTTCGGAATTGAATGGATGTTGGAAAACCTCTGGGCTAGACCTAAGCAATACGATGCTGTTGTGATGTTTGATGCCGACAATCTCGTGGAGAAGAACTTCTTGCGCGTGATGAACGATCGTCTCTGTAAAGGGGCGAAAGTAATCCAAGGTTATCTGGATTCCAAGAACCCGTTTGATTCCTGGATTACGCTTTCGTATGCAGTTACGTACTGGTTTACCAACCGTATGTGGCAGCTGGCACGTCACAACCTGGGACTGCCGAATACCTTGGGCGGAACAGGACTGTGCATTGAAAGCAACCTGCTGAAAGAGATGGGCTGGGGAGCAACCAGTCTGACTGAGGATTTGGAGTTTGCTACTCGTTGTATTGCACGAGGTATTTACCCAACCTGGGCACATGATACCAAAGTTTGGGATGAAAAGCCGATTGACTTGAAATCCTCCATGCGCCAACGTTTGCGCTGGATGCAGGGCCACTATGACGTGGCGGGCAGATACATCGGCACCGTTTTGAAAAACGGACTCAAATCTAGAAGGCTCGGTATGCTGGATGCTGCGTTTTACTTGTTCCAGCCGATGTACGTCTTGATGGTTACCATGATGTCCCTGCTGTTTTTGGGCCGCTTCTTCGATATCGCTGCATTGACACCAGCCGCAACTATTTTGCCAAGCTGGCTTGTATATGGTTCAACAGCAGTGTTTTATCTACTGCCATTCTTGGCGCTGTATCTGGAAAGGGTGCCACTTAAAGGCTATCTAGGACTGCTGCTACTGCCGTTCTTTTTCCTAACCTGGCTCCCGATTATGTTTTACGCGTTTTTCACCAAGAAAAATCAGGTGTGGAGTCATACCTCACACACCCGCGCTATTCGCATCGAGGAGATCCAGCAATAGCCATTGCAATCAAAACCACAGGGTAACTGACACCTGTGGTTTTCCTGTTATTCAAAGTGGCAAGAATGGCGTTTCATTTGGTATAATGACGTGATTAAGGAATGGGCCATGTCTCGCCGGATCGAGGCATCCGTTCATGGCTACGCAAAAGAGAGTACAGACGTAGCTGTGCCATGAGGAGGAAAACAGCAATGAAGGTAGCACCAAATAATTGCCCTAGCGAAACCCCATTGATGTGGGGAGACAAGCGATATCATACATGGAACTATCATCTTCGTGGGACCTTTCATGAAAAGATTTTTAAGGTGCCATTGGATGGGGGTTTTAGCTGCCCGAACCGGGATGGAAAGGTAGCAACGGGAGGCTGCACGTTTTGCAGTGCGAGAGGCTCTGGCGACTTTGCAGGAGACCGTCGGATGGATTTGGAAAAGCAATTTCACGACGTCAAGAATCGCATGCATGAGAAATGGCCACAAGCCAAATACCTCGGCTTTTTCCAGGCGTATACAAATACGTATGCTCCGGTAGAAGAGCTTCGTGAGATGTATGAGGTTATTTTGAAGCAGGAGGGTGTTGTCGGCCTTTCCATCGCGACTCGTCCTGACTGTCTGCCAGATGACGTGGTAGAGTATCTTGCAGAACTAAATGAACGTACGTATCTGTGGGTTGAGCTGGGTCTGCAAACCGTTCATGAGCACACAGCTACACTGATTAACCGTGCACACGACTACCAGTGCTATGTAGACGCTGTAGAGAAGCTGCGCAAGCACAACATTCGGGTTTGCTCGCATATCATCTACGGATTGCCAGGTGAATCTCATGAAGAAATGATGCAGACGGCCGATGCTGTTGCGCATCTAGATGTTCAGGGGATCAAAATTCACTTGCTGCATCTACTGCGCAAGACACCAATGGTGAAGCAGTATGAGGCAGGGCTGCTGGATTTTCTTTCACAAGAAGAATACACCAAGCTGGTTGTCGATACTCTAGAGATTCTACCTCCCGAAATGATCGTTCATCGGATTACGGGGGATGGACCGCCTGATTTACTGATCGGACCGATGTGGAGCCGTAAGAAATGGGAAGTGCTGAACGGTATTGATGCTGAGTTGAAAAACCGGAACAGCTGGCAAGGGAAATTTTTTGTACCAAAGGGATAATTCGTTGAATACGCAAGCAAAAGAGGAGCCGCCACATGGAAGCTCCTCTTTTTTAGTTATAGCGATTCAATGACCGAAGCACTTTTTTTGCCCGCCCAGGGTAATTCGTAATGACACCGTCTACGCCTAATTCGAGCGCTTCCTGAATGTGACGACTACTGTTGAGATCCCAGCCCAGGACTGTTAATCCATGCTGATGGGATTGCTTGATCACACTAGATCTGAGCTGATCATGGGGGATGTGAAGCTGGTCAGCCTGATAACGAGCAGCTACCTCCCATGGCTTTGCGATTGGACCTACATATAAAAGCCCTGTAGTTTGTACGGGATCTAATTCCTTTATGCGTAACAGACTATCAAAATTAAAAGAGGAAATAATCGTTCTTTCTGTCAACTGAAAACGGCGGATTTGCTCGATGACCAATTCCTCCAGATGAGGCTGGCTGACTAAGAAATTTTTCATTTCAATAATAATGCGCAAGGATGTGCCAGCAAATGCTTGGAACACTT
The DNA here is from genome assembly GCF_002897295.1 of Brevibacillus reuszeri. Taxonomy (GTDB): domain Bacteria; phylum Bacillota; class Bacilli; order Brevibacillales; family Brevibacillaceae; genus Brevibacillus; species Brevibacillus reuszeri_A. The sequence continues at coordinate 124,020 of NZ_BEXF01000016.1, read as the reverse complement.
CACGCAGGGTAGGAATTCGCGCCTTTGGAGATCGAGATTGCGAATCCTTGTCTGCTCGAAACTGGCGCAGCTCCTGCAAGGTATGACGGCGGACCAAACCAGAGCCTGTCGTCGTACGATCCAGCTGATGATCATGAATAACAACCAGCTTATTATCTTGGCTCAATTGCACATCCAGCTCGATTCCATCAGCACGCCGCCTGACTGCTGCGTGAAAGGCTTCCATCGTGTTTTCCGGAAATAGGCCGGAAGCGCCGCGATGGGCATAGATAAGTGGGAGCACGTGGGCTTCCTCCCTTCAAAAACATCTGCTCCTCTTACATGCATATGTAGAAAGCCCCTCGATACAACCTTTCCTGAGGGGCAGCAGAAGAAACCTATCCGAGTGCAGTAAGAACAATCACCAACAGGACGAACAGCACCAATACGAGTGCGAAATCGTTGTTTCTGCCGCAGCTCACACAAACCCCCTCCTTCCCAGATGGAGCAACTCCCTTCATCCTATGAACGAATAGGGAAAATGGCGCTCGTCGAATGCCCATCCTGCCTCCTTTTGTGCATGACATACGCCTTTTTATACAGATTGGCAGATGACGGGCTAGGGGAATTTGCTACAATGAAAGCAGTAATGAAGCAGAGGAGGAAGCCTCATGATGGAAAAGGAAACGGAGATGCTCGCATCAGGGGATCTGGTAATCGATCAGCAAAATAGACGTGTCAAGCTGCACCGATATGAACAGACGCAAATTTCGGAATGGAATAAACGATTGCAGGAGCTTGCGATAGAGTCGGATGCAACCAAACTGATTGTCTATGGAAAGAAAGAAGATATTCCAGCCTGGCAAGCCGAGGGATATACGCTGGAAGGAACGATCGACGGTTTTTTTCATGGTCAGACCGCTCATATGCTCACACGTTACTTAACCAAGGAGAGAGCGACCTCGGTTGCACCTGAGCTGGCGGAGGAAATACTTGCACTGAGCCTCGCAAAAGCGGGCAAAGCAGAAGGAAAAGTCCTGCCCGATGGCTATTTTTTGCGGGAAGCAACAGAAGCGGATGCAGAAGAGCTGGCGAGTCTGTATGCGCTCGTATTTGCGACTTACCCAACCCCGATGGACGATCCACAGTATATTCGTAGAACGATGCAGGAGGGTACGGTCTATTTCGTAGTCGAGTATGATGGGGCTATCGCGTGTGCGGCTTCAGCAGAAGTTACTGAACGGATGGGGTCGGCTGAGATGACGGATTGCGCCACTCATCCCAACCATGGGGGAAAAGGCCTCCTCCAGCCATTGTTCATTGCGTTGGAGCACAGGATGGAGGAAGCCGGTATCTACTATTTGTACACATTGACACGGGCACAATCAGCCGGGATGAACGTCACTGCCGCGAAGATGGGTTATGAATACCGGGGGCGGCTGATTAATAATTGCACGATTTTTTCCGGATATGAGGACATGAATATATGGGTGAAGCCGCTTCGCCCGATTCAAGAGTAAAGACTACTCGATAGAGGGAAACAGCTGCTGCTGAAGACGGCGCGCCATCAAGGCAAGCTGAAGCTGCCAACGTTGATGCGCGTCCTCTAGGCGGTAGCCTGTCTTTTCTTCGATTTGAGTCAGCCGGTATTTCAAGGTATGACGGTGAATATACAGAGCCTGAGAAGTTTGCAGGCCATTGCCGTTTTGGCGCAGATAGACATCAAGTGTTTCGAGCAATTGCTGATTGTATTTGGAATCATAACGGATCAACGGATCGAGCAAAGGCTGCCAGAGAGCCAGCATTCTATCCTCGCTTTCCCGATAGGGGAAAAGAAACTGATAGCCTTGCATGTCTCGGTAGTGCAGGAGCTCGGGAGACTTCGCCAATAACGGATAGGCTTGCAAGGCAAACATCGCTTCTTCAGCAGCATGAACCACATCGCACAGCTGCCTGCAGGGATTGCTGATGGCTACATGCAAGCCGTAGGATGGATGCAAGGCTTCCCAGCGTGAAGTAAGCTGTGCGAGCAGGGAGATGCTTGTCTGATCGTCAGGCAAAACAAACAGGAGACAGTGCGGCCGCTCACGCAGAAGGTAAGATCGCTTGTGGCGGTCACAGAGACGCCTCATGAGTGTAATGACATTTTGGTGAAGGTCTCCGATGCCAGAGAGATTCGTTCCCTCTGCATGGACAGCGACCACCAGATGTCCACCCGCCACAGGGTATCCTAGCATGCGACAGCGACTCTCCAGCTCGGACGCACTCATCGGTTTGCCGTTTAACAATTCCTCTACGAGATCGCCCTTCAAGCGCCATTCCGTAGCGGAGACAGCACGTTCCTTTACATACTCCAGGGCACATAAAGTGGCTGCATGCTGCAGGGCCACGTCATCTAGCTCCTCCCACGCAGGCTTAGGCTTTACCAAGGTCAGTGTTCCAAAGTGCTCACGGCTTGCGCGAATCGGAACAGAGTGGGCACTTTCTGTGGCATGATCTTCGGCTACATCGCCCAAACAGCCTTGCTGTGTTACTTCGAAGCCCAAAGCATCTACGAGCGTCACTGCACCTCCAGTAAGTGTAGCCAGTTCTCCTGCGATTGCTGGCAAGCCCCCTTTTGATAAAGCAGCGTCAATCATTTTATTATGGATCGCCTGCGAATAAGCGAGCGTCTCAAACTGTCTGTTCACGATCGGCTGCAAAATAGCTTTGGTGATGGTCGAGAAGTTGATTTCTGTCGGTATCTCAATTAACGGAAGCTGATGACGATTCGCCATCTCAATAAATGCTTCTGGTATTTCCCGTAAATAAAAGCCTGTATGAATCGCGACACCGCTCAGCTTTTGCTTGGCCAAGGAAGGTATAAACGAAGAGAGCCTCATTGGATTGCCAGCTAGACCAAACCCAGTCGTAATCAAAAATTCGCCTTCTTGCAGGCGCCCTGTATCCTCAAGCACTTCCACGATGGTCACCCAGCGGATGGGATTATCCAGACCGCCAGCGCCAGCGATTAGCCTCGTCTGGACCATATCCGGCAATTGCAATGCTTCACGAATCGTTATCGTCATGAGGAGTACCTCCACAATTTCAGAGTTCTTTATACAAAATGTACAAAAGATTTTGTCTCTTCGCCATGTTTTTTTGCCAGCACGTCGGATGAGTCCGAAGCGATGGTCAGCTAGGATAGAGGTAGAGAGTCAGAGGATGTTCAAAAAGTGGAGGAATAAACCGCCTTTTGAACAGGACCTATTAATAAGGGTGGCGACGATAATGGAAAAAAGTTATGTAATCAAGCCTGAACTCGGTAAGTCATATCCAGTAATCTCGCATGGCAAAGGGATCTATCTTTATGATAAAGAGGGCAACCGGTATATCGATGGATGCAGCGGTGCTGTAACAGCGAGCATCGGCCACGGCGTAGAAGAAATCGCCGAGGCGATGTACGCACAAGCCAAGGAAGTGTCCTTTGCCTACCGCTCTCATTTTAGCAGCGATGCTGTAGAACAACTGGGAGCCAAGCTGGCAAAGTGGGCACCAGGCTCCTTGAATTGGACCTTTTTTGTAAGCAGTGGCTCCGAGGCGACAGAGACCGCTCAAAAAATCGCGATCCAATATTGGCAGGAAAAAGGCAAGCCAACGAAAAATCGGATTATCTCTCGCTGGATGAGTTATCACGGAATCACCATGGGAGCACTCTCCATGTCGGGACATGTTTTGCGCCGGAAGCGCTTTGTGCCACTTCTGGAGGACTATCCTGCGATAACTGGTCCATACCCGTACCGACGCCCAGAAGGGATGTCTTTGGAGGAATATGCGATGTCGTGCGCCAACGAGCTCGAGACAGCCATCCTGCGTGTCGGAGCAGACCAAGTGGCAGCCTTTATCGCCGAGCCTGTCATCGGGGCTACAGCGGGTGCAGTAGTGCCTCCAGATGGCTATTTCCAGCGCATTCGTGAAATTTGCGACAAATATCAAGTTTTGTTCATTGCAGACGAGGTTATGACTGGTGTAGGACGTACCGGAAAAGCTTTCGGTGTAGACCACTGGGGAGTCGTTCCTGATCTGATGACACTCGGAAAAGGAATGAGTGCAGGTTATACCCCGATGGCCGCTACGATGGTATCTGACGAAATCATCGACACGATCACCAAAGGCAGCGGTCTGATTATGGCTGGACACACCTACAGTGCGAATCCGCAATCTGCAGCAATCTCGCTTGCTGTCCTGAATTACGTGGAAAAAAATCAGTTGGTTGAAAAAGCAGCCGAGCAAGGTGCTTACCTGCTCTCTCGCTTGCAAGAGCTCGCAGACGAGATTCCTTTGATCGGAGATGCTCGTGGCCTCGGTATGCTTTGCGGTCTGGAGTTCGTAAAAAACAAGCAAACCAAAGAACCGTTCGCGCTCTCCCAAGGTGTAGGCTCGAAGGTCATTGCGAAAGCATTTGAAAAAGGTCTGCTCATTTATCCTGCAATGGGTGGTATCGAAGGCGTAGCAGGTGACTCGGTCATTATCTCGCCTCCACTCACGATCACCAAAGAGCAAATCGATGAGTTGATCGGTCTGTTGAAAGAAGCGATTGAAGCAGTGCAGCAAGAGCTGCAAGACAAGGCATTGATCGGATAGTCAGGAACGGGAGGAACCAATAATGACCAATCGTTTTGAAAAAGTCGTTTCACTAGAAGAAGCGCTTTCTCATTTTCGTGATGGAATGACGCTTTTGGCTGGTGGCTTCGGGGGAATCGGCAATCCCCCGACCCTGGTCCAAGGCATTCTGGATAAAGGAATTCGCGATCTTACCTTGATCAGCAATGATACGGCTTTTCCGCATATCGGGATCGGAAAGCTAGTGACAGAGAAGCGCGTTAAAAAAGTAATCGCTTCGCACATCGGCTCCAATCCGAACGCAGGGGCCCAAATGACGGCTGGAGAGCTTGAGGTAGAGTTCTGCCCGCAGGGAATACTTGCAGAGCGTGTACGGGCTGGTGGAGTCGGTCTGGGAGGGATTCTCTCCGATGTAGGTATCGGCACGATCGCAGAAAAAGGGAAGCAAAAGCTCGTTGTCGATGGCAAGGAATACTTGCTGGAAACGCCGCTTACAGCAGAGGTATCGATTGTCCATGCGAAAAAAGCGGATCGTTTTGGCAATCTGGTATTTGACACGAGTGCACGCAATTTCAATCCGTTGGTAGCGATGGCGGGAGATATTACGATCGTGGAAGCCGATGAAATCGTTGAAATCGGCGAGCTTCACCCGGAAGAGATCGTAACCCCAGGCGTTTTCGTCAATTATATCGTCCAAAGTGAAGGGGTGAACTGGCAATGGGCTTGGGAGAAGTAAAAGAGACAGAAACCTATCGTGAACGAATTGCCCGGCGTGCGGCCATGGAAGTGGAGGACGGGATGATCATCAACCTGGGAATCGGTATCCCAACCTTGGTTGCAGACTTTATCCCTGCAGATAAACGGGTGATGTTCCACGCAGAGAATGGTATTCTAGGAACAGGTCCTAGTCCAGCAAAAGGGGAAGAGAACGCCATGCTTTGCAATGCAGGCGGGTTTCCCGTTACGCTGGCGACCGGCGCTTCATTTTTTGACAGCGCTACCGCGTTTGCTATCATTCGTCGTGGCTTGTTGGATATGACAATCCTCGGCGTGCTGGAAGTGAGTCAATCAGGCGATATCGCCAACTGGATCGTACCTGGCAAGCGTGTTCCTGGCATGGGGGGAGCGATGGAGCTGGCACAAAAGGCGAAAAAAGTGATGGTGGTCACGACTCACCTTGATAAAAATGGACGCTCCAAAATTGTTCGTGAGTGCTCATTGCCACTTACAGCAGCAAAAGCGGCAGATTGGATCATTACGGATATGGCGGTCATGGAAGTAAAGCCTGACGGACTGTATTTGCGCGAGGTTATGTATCCGTATTCAGTAGCCGATGTCATTGGCGCGACGGAAGCAGAGCTAAAAACAGAAGGAGAAGTCGGAGTATTCCGCTAAATCATAACGAGTGATCGGGGGATGGACATGGCAAACTGGCAAGCGCTCATTCACGAGCAATTGGAAAAGGATCGCAAAGAGGCCACAGCGCTATTACAGGAGTGGGTTCAAAGTCCAAGTGTGCAAGGAGAGGAGCGTTCCATACAGGAGAGCATCGCAAGCCGTCTTGCTGAAATGGGGCTGGCAGTTGATCTGTGGGTAATGGAAGGCGAAGAGCTGCTGGCTCATCCCTATTTTGTATCGCCTCGTACCGTATTTGACGAAAGTCCTAATGTGGTCGGGGTGTGGAAAGGTCAAGGCGGGGGCCGCTCGATTATTTTGAATGGTCACGTGGATGTCGTGCCTGCCGGCGATCAGGCCCAATGGAGTGACGATCCGTTCAGTGGGAAAGTCGTGGATGGAAAGCTGTACGGACGCGGGGCTACCGATATGAAGGGTGGCAATCTGTCTTCTCTGCTCGCTATCCAAGTGCTGCAAAAGCTGGGTGTGAAGTTAAAAGGTGACGTCATTTTCCAAAGCGTGGTCGAGGAGGAGAGTGGCGGTGCAGGTACCCTCGCAACCATTTTGCGTGGCTACAAAGCGGATGCCGCTCTGATCCCTGAGCCGACCAACATGAAAATCTTTCCGAAGCAACAAGGCTCTATGTGGTTCCGTTTGACTGTAAAAGGTCGTTCGGCACATGGCGGAACACGCTATGAAGGAGTCAGTGCGATTGAAAAAAGCTTGCTGGTCGTGCAGGCAATCGGCAAGCTGGAAAAAGAACGAAACGATCGCTTGGACGATCCTCTTTACGAAAAGCTGCCGATTCCGATCCCAATCAACATCGGTGTGATCGAAGGAGGAAAATGGCCTTCTTCAGTAGCTGACCTCGTCAAGCTGGAGGGACGCATGGGTGTAGCGCCAGGTGAGCAAATGGAGGACGCCAAGGCAGAAATGGCGGCAGCATTGAAGCAGCTGGCACAAATTGATCCTTGGTTTGCTGAGCAGCCTGTAGAGCTGGAATGGTATGGTGCACGTTGGGTTCCTGGAGCGGTCGATGAGGATCACCCGCTTATGGAAATTTTGCATAACCAGTTCTCGGCAGTTACGGGCAGTCGTGCGGTTGTAGAAGCTTCTCCGTGGGGTACCGATGGAGGGCTGTTAACGGCTTTGGCAGATACACCAGCTATTGTAGTGGGACCAGGGGTTACACAAGTAGCACATTATCCGAATGAATATATCGAGCTGGACGATGTGTTCCGTTGCGCAGAAATTTTTGCGCTCACATTGGTAGAATGGTGCGGTCTTGCTGAAGAAAATAAATAAAGGTATAGCTGTCGGTAGTTCAAAAGTACTGGTCTGAAACGGCATCGATCGACAGCAATCATATCAACCGGCCTTCGTCATGTTTTGTCGATGAGGGTCGGTTTCTTTTTGGAACAGGTCGACAGAAAATACCAAGGAAGGCGTGGGTGAGCTGGAGAATGTCTTGGGGATCATTATTATCTTATTTCGCCCATGGACGGAGGAGTTGGCTATGAAAAAAGCATGCTATATCGGAGGAGAATGGGTAGGAACAGCCGAGTATGCACCACTTTACTCTCCCTATAGCGGCCAAGAAATTGCCCAGATTCCCCAAGCAGATCACCACACGGTACAAAAAGCGATCGCTGCTGCGGAAGGAGCCGCCACAGTCATGCGCAGACTGCCAGCTTATCAAAGGGCCTCTCTTCTGGAGAGAATTTCTATCCTGATGAATGAGAGGCTGGAGGAAGCGGCTACAATCATTGCTATCGAAGCTGCCAAACCAATCAAGACAGCACGAGGAGAAGTAATTCGTACGATCCAGACCTATAAATTTGCTGCTGAGGAAGCCAAGAGGCTGCATGGTGAAACGGTTCCCCTGGACGCTGCCATTGGCGGAGAGGGACGTATCGCATACACCGTCCGCGAGCCGCTTGGCGTGATCGGCGCTATCACTCCGTTTCATTTTCCGATGAATCTGGTTGCCCATAAGGTTGGACCTGCCCTGGCTGCCGGGAATACAGTCGTGCTAAAGCCAGCATCACAAACACCACTGAGTGCTTTTTTTCTCGCGGAGCTGGCAGAGCAGGCAGGTGTTCCTGCTGGTGCTCTGAATGTGGTGACGGGCAGTGGGGCCATTGTCGGCGATCAATTAGTTAGAGACCCCAGAGTGCGAGCGTTGACTTTCACTGGTAGTCCAGACGTTGGGATCGCGATACGGAATCGGGCTGGATTGAAAAGAGTTACACTCGAGCTTGGGTCAAACTCTGCCGTGATTGTCGATCGTGACGTACAGCTTGGAGAAATTATCCCACGCTGTATTTTCGGTGCTTTTGCCTACTCGGGTCAGGTGTGCATTTCTGTGCAGCGCATCTACGTAGTAAAAGAGCTGTATGAAGAATTTGTACGCCGGTTTGTTGCCGAGACAATGACACTGCGCGGAGGAGACTCCATTTCCGAGGAAGCTGACTACTCGGCGATGATCAATCCAGAAGAAACAAAGCGTGTCTTGAGATGGATTGAGGAGGCAAGGCAGCTGGGAGCACGAGTCGAGTGCGGGGGACAGATGGCAGAGCGTATGTTACAGCCAACGGTGCTGACAGGAGTGTCTGCAAATGCCCAGGTTTCCTGCCAGGAGGTGTTTGGGCCAGTCGTGATAATTAATCCGATTGACTCCGTTTATGAAGGAATCAAGCTTGTAAATAACTCCAGATACGGCTTGCAGGCAGGAGTGTATACCAATAACCTGAGCCTTGCTCTCCACGCAGCAGACGAGCTGCAGGTAGGCGGAGTGCTAATTAATGACATTCCTACCTTTCGGGTAGATCATATGCCGTATGGCGGCGTAAAAGAGAGTGGGATAGGCAGAGAAGGTGTCAAGTACGCCATGGAAGAAATGACGGAGCTGAAGCTGGTGATCGTCAAACGATGAGGAAAGAAAAAGAGTAGAAACCTCTTGCAAATAATAGGAGACCTATGCTATAGTAACTATTGTTGATTGAAACGCGGAGGGATACCGAAGTGGTCATAACGGGGCGGTCTTGAAAACCGTTAGAGTGCAAGCTCACGCGGGTTCGAATCCTGCTCCCTCCGCCATACTTCTACTTTTCTACTATTAATAAAAGAACTTATCAACCTCACGTGTGTAACGGGGGGTTGTTTTTATTTATTCAAAGACCATGATCAGAACAACGACAACCAGCAGAATTAAATAAATTTTTGAAAACAGACGATCAGGGAGATGCTGGGCGATATGGGTACCAAGTGGAACACCGATAAATCCCCCCAGAACAATGCCTAGAAAGGCGGGCATGTAAACGAATCCTAAACACCACTCGGGAAGTCCGGGTTGCTGTAGTCCAGTTACGATTGAGGTAGCAGCTCCAACTATCGCAATCGGGAGACTTAATGGGTTTGCCAACGAAACAGCATGAAGCATGGCAAGTCCACGTTTTCGTAAAAAGGGAACAGTGATGACACTGCCACCAACACCTAACATGGTGGCGAGAAAGCCAATTCCAAGGCCAAGCGATGACGTTTTGAATGGAGTGGGCAACGTGAACTTCAAACCGTCGACGTTTAAAAAAGATTTTTTTCGAATGGACATGACGATTGTATAAACTACCAACAGTATGAACAGATAGCGCAAAATATTTCCTTGGATAAAAGGTGCTGATAGTCCACCCAGGAGAGCGCCGACAGATATGGCTGGCGCCAACCGGAAGAAAATGGGCCAAATCACATGTTGTTTACGATGATGCGATATGGTTGAATTGATCGAATTGGCAATCATGATGGCAAGCGATGTTCCAATTGCCACATGCATGATAAAAGCTTCTGGAACACCAAAGCCAGGCAAGAGCAAATACATAACTGGGATTAATACAAAGCCCCCACCAAATCCAAATAAGCTTGAAAGAACACCTGTTAGGATGCCAATTGCTAAAAATACAAAAAAGAATAACATGAGCTGCCTCCTTATTGTTTTTGTTGCAACACGCCCTCTCAAGTAAAGTATAATAATGTCATTGGTATAAATAAAATTGTTGTTATTGATGCCATCCATAAGTGGAGGTAATGTCATTATGGAACATGCACCTTTGGAGTTATATCGTGTTTTTTATACATGCGCAAAAGAGGGGAGTCTGACGAGAGCAGCAGAGAAATTACATGTGACACAACCAGCCATCAGTCATTCTATTAAGCAATTGGAAAAAAGCATGGGGGGAGCACTCTTTTCGCGAGTTCCCAAGGGTGTTATCCTGACACGGGAGGGAACGGTGCTGCTGGAGTACATCGAACAAGCCTTCCACTACATTGCTCTAGGAGAAAAAAAGGTGGCCGAAATGCGGCAAATGCTCGCTGGAGAAGTAAGAATCGGGGCAGGTGATACCCTTTGTAAATACATCCTGCTTCCTTCCCTAGAATCGTTTCATGATGAGCATCCTGCGATTAAAATAAAAGTGACGAATCGAACTACACCCGAAAGTATAGCATTGTTGAAAGATGGCACAATTGATTTTGCCCTGGTTAATTTACCTTTAACCGATCCCCAGTTGGAAGTGAAAAAAGTATTTGAAGTCCACGATAGTTTTTTCGCTGGACCACGGTTCGAACATGTGAGGGGTCGAAGGCTGTCACTAGAAGAAATCCTTTCTCTCCCGCTTATTCTACTTGAAGAAAGTAGCAACTCACGACAATACCTGAATCAGTTTATGCAGCAAAAAGGATATACCCTTGAACCGGAAATTGAGCTTGGAAGTTTAGACTTGCTAGTCGAATTTGCCAGAATTGGACTTGGGGTTTCTTGTCTTACGCGCGAATTTGTTGATCTGGAAGGTTCCACCTTGTTTGAAATTGATTTGGTAGAACGGATACCACCGCGTGAGATCGGAATCGTCAAATTGAAGAATGTTCCTTTATCCGAAGCAGCGAGCGCCTTCGTACATTCTTTTTTCTTTAAAGGGAATGAATGAGCAGGAAAAGAAACCTTCAGCGCTAAAAAAACAAGTATGCCGGTCCTTCGGGGCTGGCTTTTTATTTTTCACTAGCAGTTTGTTCGCTCGTGTTGTGCTATAATGATTACAAAATATTAACAAAATATGGTGAATTTAGGGATTCAGCAAAGTGGTACTTATGGATTTCCATTGTTACCTAAAAAATTTTAGGAGAGTGACTAGTTTGACTCACTTCATCAAGCGTTTCTCGATATTCCTTTTACTGCTGGGATGTTTCTTCAGTTATGCTCCTGCTATCTATGCAGACTCAGAAGTAACGGATGAAGCAAATGCTCCGTTAATGCAGGAGAAAGAAGAAGGCGAGCTTACACCGTTACCTGAAGTGATCGGTGATGTGGCGCCTACGACTCTTACTTTTAGCAAAGAACAGTATGCACCGGGCGAGACTGTTGAATTTACAGCAGAAGTGGAAAGGCGAGGAATATACATTGGTAGTAGTACACAATTGATGGTTGATTATAAAAAAACGCCATTGCGATACTCAATGAGAAGTACAAATCAATCATTTATCGTAAAAGGGAAATTTACTGCACCCGAGACGGATGGAACGATATCCATTGATTTTTCGCTAAGAATGCAAGATGAAACAGGATTCATTTGGACTGGCCTGTACTTAACAAGACTCAAAATTTCCTCTGTTAAGTCACTCGCATTAAGCCCCTCCAAAGCGACGGTAAAGGTAGGGGAAGAAGTTCTTTTAGTAGGAAAGCACTCGAGGGAACTAGATGCAGAGACAGGGTGGAATGTGGACGGAGATACGGGATACTTTGAGTTGATCAAAAACGTTGTTCGTTTAGACAGTGATGATGAGTACAGTAGGGAAGTGACTTCATTTATTCCAGGAAAACCTGGAGTGTATACTGTATATTATGGCATCAATTATAAATTGCAGGATGGCACTCCGAAGCATGAATACCTTTCCGCAACGATTTCTGTAGAGTAAAGAGGAACATCGAGCAATAGCCTGCTTTTGTAGAGCCAAACAGCGTTCGAATCCGTTTTTTTCCTCAAAATCCAGTAGAACCAATGTCGATGCAACTGTCAATTTGATATATGCTGTACCTAGGGACTCGAATTTTCTTGGGGGCCTGCGGCAGCTTCAATAATGCAGAGGGAGCTGCCGTTTTTTTTACTTAAAAATATCAGAAAATACACATTATATAGATAATTGTTGGTATAATGACTGTAAATGTTTTCTGAGGGAGGCATGCATATGATCGAATCTAGTCGTGTCAGGAGAAATACACTTGGTGACATATTGCGCAGGAGCCACGGACGCTTTCCTGACAAGGTCGCCTTGCAGTTTGAGGAAGAAGCTCTTACATACAAGCAATTCGATCATATGGTGAATCAGACAGCGAATGTATTGCTGGCAAAAGGTTTGCAAAAAGGAGAGCGAATGGCGGTGCTCTCACGCAACTCCATGGATTTTGCCATTCTGAACTTTGCTTCAGCCAAAGCTGGAATCATTCTCGTCCCCATAAACTTTATGCTGAATACAGAGGATGTCGCCTATATTTTAGCCCACTCAGAGGTAAATGCATGCTTCGTATCGCCAGAGTTCAAAGCAGTCGCCCAAGCGGCAATCGAGCAGGCGGGAGTCTCGCCACGGCTGCTGTCGCTTATCTCCAAACCGGCTGCCCCTGACGGAGAGTGGCATGTCTTTAGAGAAATGATTGCTGAGGCAGATACGCAGGAGCCGGAGGTTGACCTGACTGACGATGACGTTGCTCAGATTTTATACACGAGTGGAACAGAATCCAAGCCAAAAGGCGTCATGCTCACGCATAAAAGCATTATCTCAGAGTACGTAAGCACGATCATCGAAGGAAGCATGACGTCAGAGGATGTAGCCATACATGCACTTCCACTGTTTCATAGTGCACAACTGCATTGCTTTCTCGGGCCATACATATACCTGGGGGGCAGCGGGATTATTTTGGAGCAGGCAACTCCTGATTTGATGCTGCAGACAGTGGAGACATACAAGGCTACGCAGCTGTTTTGTCCGCCTACTGTCTGGATTGCGCTGCTTCGTTCACCTGCATTTTCCTCACGTAATTTGACCTCGCTCAAAAAATGCTACTACGGTGCTGCAATCATGCCAGTAGAAATTTTGAAGGAGCTCAACCAGCGCTTGCCGGATGCACAATTCTACAACTTCTATGGTCAGACAGAGGTGGCTCCTCTTGCTACAGTCTTGAAGCCAAACGAGCAGATCCGTAAAGCTGGCTCCGCTGGAAAGCCAGCGCTCAATGTCGAAACAAAAATCGTCGATGACGAAGGACAGGAAGTTCCACGCGGGTCTATCGGAGAGATCGTCCATCGCACGAGTCACGCCATGCTGGGTTATTTTCGTGATGAAGAAAAAACGAGGGCGGCATTTAACGGTGGGTGGTTTCATAGCGGCGATTTGGGTGTTATGGATGAAGAGGGCTTTATTACGGTAGTCGACCGAAAAAAAGACATGATCAAATCCGGGGGAGAAAATGTAGCGAGCAGAGAAGTCGAAGAATTGATCTATCAGCATCCAAAAGTATCTGAAGTAGCGGTTATCGGTATCCCACATCCTTATTGGATTGAAGCGGTGACGGCTGTTGTGGTGCCAAAAGCAAATGAAGCTGTGAGCGTTGAAGAGCTGCTTGACTTTTGCAAAGAGCGTCTGTCTTCGTTCAAGGCACCTAAATATGTGGTAATTGCAGAAAACCTGCCGCGAAACCCCAGTGGAAAAATATTGAAAAGAGAGCTTCGTTTGCGATATGAGGTGCTTGCCACACAATCGTGATGTGTGAAAGAAGTCGTAAAAGCTCCTAAAAAAGCAGCCCGCTCGTACGGTCGAAGCGACCACGAGCGGGCTTTTAGTGTTTAGATTTACTTAACAGTAGAAATCGTCGGGTGCTCAGAGGTAATGATTTCAAATCGATACCCTTTTCCCTTCAAGAAGGTGATGACCTCAGGCAGAGCTTGGGCTGTAGCTGCCTTGGTGCTTGCATCATGCATGAGAATGACGATTTCCTTTTGAGACTTCACTTGCTGTTTGATATTGGCAAGTGCTCCTGCCGCTGTATAGTGGCTGCTCCGCGCATCGCCATTGGTTACATTCCAGTCAATGAAGATGTATCCGCGTTTGTTAGATTCAGTTTTGATCGCACTCATCACGGTTTGTTGCTTGTTATACAGCTTTGGATCCTGATATTTCAGACTGACTGTATTGGTGCTGCCACCAGGATAACGGAAGACAGTAGGCTTTATACCTGTGGCTTTTTCGATCAATTGATTCCCTTTTTCCAAATCAGCGAAAAAAGCGTCCCTGCTCTTGTACAGAACTCGGTAATCATGGGAGTACGTATGACCGCCGACTGCATGACCCTCACTGATTGCCCGTTTGAGGATTGCTTCATTTCCAGGCACATGACTTCCAACGATAAAGAACGTAGCCTTTACTTCATTTTTCTTTAGTATGTCCAAAACCAGTGGCGTGATTGGAGACGGACCATCATCAAAGGTCAGATAAGCCACTTTGTCGTTCGGATTTGTCACAGACGCTGGCTTTTGTACGGGCGCAGGCGGTTTGGCTGGTGGTTGAACCGCTGTGCCATTTGTTCCTGTTGTGCTAGGTAGCGGTGGTTTCGTTACCGGCGGTTTTGCTGTACCCGTAGCTCCAGTTGGCGGCGCTGTAGGTTTCTCTGTTACAGGAGCTGTTGGAACAACTGGTTTGCTATGGATGACGGACGTAGGATGGAACGGCTCCTCCCCATAAATCAGATAAGCTTTGCGTAATTCTTTAAATTGCTTGACTTGTTCTGCATAAGAAGCTTCCACCTCTTGGGGAGTGCGACCTTGCTCCAAATACTGACCAATTTTGTTTGTGCCCATGACTTTGTCAAACAAGGCGATTTCTTTATCTGTACTTTTCGGAACCGGAAAATGATTCAGAGCTCTGGCATACGTCAAAGCATAGATGCCCGTTTTTGCTGGATTAAACAATCGTGGCTCAGTGATTTGCAGTCGAACACCGCCCAAGGAATCCTTGTTCTCTGGCAAGAATACGACACCGGGCAGCAAGCTGCCGTTTAGCAAATCAGCGTACTTGACAGAATCGATACCTTCTCCGCCAATCCATGTAAAATTATCAGCCTGCTTGATTCCCGTGCCTTCTCCCAAGCCGGTGGCCATGTAGCCAAAGACGGAGGTAAGATCAGGGATGTGGGGAGAGCTTTGGACCCACGTAAGGCCTGTATCGTGGAAAATCATACTTCGCGTATATCCGTACATCGGTATGACAGTAAGGTCGACTCCTATGTTCCGATTAAAAAACAATGACAACTCGCCAATCGTCATTCCGTGTGCCAGCGGAATCGTGTCTACTCCGATAAAGGAGCGATAGGGTGCTTCGAGTACGGGCCCATCCACGATCGTACCCCCGACAGGATTCGGGCGATCGAGAACGATGATTTTTTTATTCTCCTGCTTTGCTGCTGTCATTGTATACTGCAAGGTAGAGATGTAGGTGTATGTACGTGAACCGACATCCTGCAAGTCTATAAGAAGAACATCCACGTCTGCGAGCATTTCTTTCGTAGGCATCCGTGTCGAACCGAACAAACCGTAGACCGGGATACCATATACAGGATGAACATAGCTCGTTACCTGTTTTTCTGCAGGGGTTTTTCCATCCAATCCATACTCGGGAGCGAACAGTGCAGCAAGCTTGACCGTCCGATCTCTACGCAACATGTCGATTGTGCTCATACCTTGACTGTTGACGCCAGTCTGGTTGGTAACGAGCCCCACTCTTTTGCCTTCAATCTGTTGATGGAATTGATCAAAGAGAATATCACTTCCTAATTGAATGGCAGCGGTGTTGGCGGAACTCCCACCTTGTGGAATCATACTTAAAATAAGTGCCAGAATAAGAAAAGGAATTAATTTCTTCATGTTTCTCCGCCTCTTTCAAATGTCGTTGCATGTCTATTGTAACGGTTTTTTGAAGGAATATGGTTTCATTTTTGTAACTATTTGAAATTAGTTCGAAAGGTAGGGGTGTTAAGTATTACTTGTGCTTGTTATGGCGGCATTTTATTAAAATTTAGGGCGTAGATTCCTTGAGTAAGAATACCTCTTGCACATCAAAATAAGTGCAAGGAGGGGTTTTTATGAAACCAATCGGATTAGGGATATCCGTATCCGTACTAGTAGCCGCTATGCTTACGGGCTGTTCACCCAACAAGGAGCAGGGTACGGAAGATATGAACGGCAATCAAGCCAAGTTCGAAGCTTACGGAATTAATTACCAAAATGACAATGCAGGACGAGATAAAGGGCCGGCAGCCATGATTAGCCAAAAAATGGTTCACAAACGAGAGCCTCATCTCGTTGGACTTTTGGAACGCCATGCTGAGAAAATCCCAGGCGTTGTAGACATCAAAGTACTTGCTTATAAAGATTCACTGCTGGTGGGAGTACTGCCGATTGATACACCCAAAGTAGATCAGGTCAATCCGCGGCCGTCGATCCCGTATACTCCTGGGAAAATTATCCGTGTAGACAATGGGCACACTGATAACCTGCAAAAACGTGTGGTGGACAGAATGCGCCCCCGGCTGCAAACGGAATCACGCTTTAATACGATGTACGTCTCTACAAACCGAGCGATCTACGATAAAGTTGCGGACCTTCACTCGCGGATTGTTCGAGGCGAGCAGGTGAGTGATGAAGAGTTCCAAGTGCTGATCAACGATGTCGGTTATACGGTTAAAGGCGTAAACCTTGTTGATTAAAACGAATCCACCTGGATACCCGGGTGGGTTTTTTGCGTGCAGGAAAATAAACAGAAATGGGGAAATAGTCAAAAGAGAGTAGAGGAGAACGGCAAGGAGTGCAAGTCATGAAATCATCTCATGTTTCCATTTCTCAAATTACACCGCCGAGGCAAAAGCCATATGTATTACGTAGACCGGCCCTTGCGAAGAAGCTGCGCTTATTACATCATGCTCCGCTGTGCCTCGTTCACGCAGCAACAGGCTACGGAAAAACGACTGCCCTGGCGACCTTCTTGTACGATGCGGGTTTGGAAGCCAGCTGGTATTTTATTCGGGCAAAAGATAAAGGACTTCCACAATTTTTGCAGGGTCTGGTAGAGAGCGTACGGAGGCTTCATCCGCTTTTTGGTCAAGTCATATTGGATCGGGTCGCTGCATCAGGTGAGGCTAATGAAGAAGAGCATCCGTTGGACTGGATGAGCATGGTGGAGTTATTCATTAGAGAGTGTTTGCTTATTGAAAAGGAACAGCTGCTATTGGTGGATGATTATCACCATATCCCCAAAGGCAGCGAAGTAGATTGTTTTGTTCAAAAATTAGCGGGGCAGCTGCCACCACAAATGAAACTGATTTTGCTATCGCGTATTCGCCCAGACTGGCCAGAGCTGGAAGTATGGTCAGTTCGGGGGGAATGTGTAGAGCTGACAGCAGAAGACCTCACATTTACGCGGGAAGAATGTGAAGCTCTCTTTTTGGATCAATATGACGTCACCTTGACACCGGATGAGTGGGAGCGAATCGATCAGGTTTCCGCAGGGTGGATCACTGCATTACGTTCCTTTGGGGAACGAATCATGCGTGGGATGTCTGTATCCGATAGCTTGCGTGATTTATCATCTGTGCTGCATTTACTGGAAGCAGAGGTATGGCTCGGACTGGATGAACCGATGAAGCAGTTTTTAGTCGAAGCTGCCGTTCTCGAAGCTTTTGGCAAAGAGGATTGCCAGCAGGTTCTCGGGGAGCGCGGTACAGAACTGCTTACGGAAGCACAGCGCAGCAACTTGTTTCTGACTGTAAACAGCATGGGTGTGTACTCGTTTCACCCCCTGTTTCAACGGCTTCTGTCCAGTAAGCTTGCTGGGCAGAAAGACACGTATATCCGAGTCAACATGGAAGCTGCCATTTGGCATCGCCGCAGGGGAGAAGAGGACAAGGCTTTTGAACGTTTGCGACTGATCGAGCAATGGGAGGTACTCGCAGAGTGGCTATATCAGGCAGCAGAACGGCTGTTGACGGCGGGTAGACTGGACTTTTTGTATCATTGGGTAACCATTTTGCCGGACACAGTCAAAGAGAAAGAGTATTGGCTTTGGTTCTACCAGGGGGAAGTGGAACGTTATCGCTGTATTTATTTCAAAGCGTTTGGATCATACGAGCATTTTCTTGCGCTTTGTGAACAAAAGCAGGATCAAATTGGACAATGCCGTGGACTTGAGGGAATGGCAAGAGTTCATTTAGACAGCGTGCAGGGCGTTCGTGCCGAGGAATTGTTGAAGCGGGCGATTCAGCTGCTGCCGCCGATTGAACAGTCAAGCGAAATGGCACCTCGTCTCTACCGTTTGCTAGCCGAAATTTACACAAATCGTGGAGATGCCAAGCAAGCAGCTGAATGGTACCGACGCAGCCAAGAGCTAGAGCAGGAAACAGAAGTTGAACTGGAATCGCGTCTGCTTTTTCGAACAGGCCGTTTGCAGTCATCGATTCAGTTATTAGAGACGAAATGGCGCACAGAGGAGACGAAGCAGCCGCCTTTGACGAGATCGTACCGGGAAACCTCTCTGCTGCTTTCTTTTGTCTATGCCTTGAACGGTGAGTGGGAGCGAGGCATGCAGGCTGCAGAAACGGCAATTCAGTTAGGGAGGGCGGCGGATTCACCGTTTGTTGAGGCAAATGGGTATGTCCGAAAAGCACATGCAGCACTCATCAGTCAAGCATTGCCCACCGAAGAAATTCGCAGACTGTATGAAAAAGGCTTGCGGATTATGGAGGAGCTGCAGTCTACGCGTGGAAAGTCCGAGACACTACTGGGGCTGACACTGTTATATGCACGCGAAAAATCATTGGAGCAAGCCCTTCAGTACGGACGAAGAGGGATAAAAGAGACGGAGGCTATGCGCGATGATTGGCTGGGTAGTCTCGTCAGACTCGCAATCGGCATTGCCTATGCTACCTATGGGAAAGAGGCGGAAGCGCAAAGCACGATTGAGGATTGTGCAGAGCGGCTCAGTCATTGCGGAGACAGCTATAGCGTAGCGATTTGCCAGCTGTGGCTCAGTTATTTGGCGTATCGAAACAAGCAATGGGACGCGTTCGTACCTGCTGTGACGCAGGCAATGTCACTGATGCAGTCTGGCGAGTATCATTTTTTGCTGCAACGCCCGACGATGCTTACTCCCCAGGATGTTCAACAGCTGATGCCTGTACTCCTTGAAGCAGAGCGCCGGCAAGTATTTCCGGATTACGTATCCCAGCTCTTAAATGATTTGGGGCTGCAAAATGTGACGTTTCATCCGGGGTACACACTGCGCATACAAACGATGGGCAAATTTCGCGTATGGCTGGGAGAACGGGAGCTAAGTGAAAAAGCTTGGCAGAGAGGGACGGCCAAATTGTTGTTTCAACTGCTCTTGACCAAGCGACAGCATTTGCTAACACGAGAGGAAATCATGAACAGCCTGTGGCCGGAAGCAGACGAAGAATCTGCGCTACGCGATTTTAAAGTGGCACTAAATGCCCTTAATAAGGCGCTTGAGCCTGACCGTGCTGCACGCGCGGATACTTTTTTCATCCAGCGGCATGGCAGCTCGTATGGATTCAATCTGGCCTCCGGGTACCATATCGATGTGGAAGAGTTTGAAAAGCTGGTCACTCTTGGATTATCTGAAGCAACCAACGAGCAGGCGGAGGCGTTGCTGGAAAAAGGGCTCAGCTACTATCAGGGCGATTACATGCCAGAGTGCCGCTACGAGGATTGGTGTGTCGAGGAGAGAGAACGACTGCAAGCGTTGTTTCTGCGTGGGGCAGAACGCTTGGCAAAAAGCAGGCTAGAGGGCAATCAGGTGGAGAGCGCCATTCGCTGGTGCGAGTCCATCTTACGTGTCGACGATTGCTGGGAAGAGGCATATCGACTGTTGATGATTGCTTATTTTCAATTGAACAATCGGACACAAGCGATACGCTGGTATGAAAAATGCGTCGCAAAATTAAAGGAACAGCTTGGTGTACAGCCGATGTCTGCAACACAAGACACGTATCGCCAAATCGTGGGAAGCTAAGTCAGACCGCTCTTGCAGCGGTCTTTTATTTTTCCCCTGAATACTTGATCGTGGCGTTTGGTGGAGAAGAGGAAAGAGGAGAAAACGCTCCAGCTTCTTGGGATACCAGCTGGGAGTGTCCGAGCCCAGCTCCGAGGAAAAAACGAAACCGCGTCCAAAGTAGATGTTTCAAGGGGGCTCTCAGAGGTGGACGCTTAAAGGCGTGTTTCGTTTTTTCCTCTGCGCCTCGGTTGGTATCCCAAAGAGCTCTCGCTTATTTCTCCTCTTTCCTCATCAGCAGCTTATTTTTTGGGACGAATCAAAAATTCCCTTTAAAAAAATTTGATTGCTATCCCAAAGGGCGCCTCAATTTTTTGAAGTGAACTGCTCGATTTCTATAGCCTTAATAATGCTTCTCTGTCCTCTCTAATCCAAACTTCCATCCATGATTGAAAAGCTATGTTCTTTAACGCTTCGAATATCTGTACAGCTGGCAGAGGAAACAGGAGAAAACAGCGAAGGTCTTTGGTACTCTGCCAAGCTGGAGGGGAAAAAGGGAAACACGCCCTTAAGCGTCCACCTCTGAACAATCATCCTTGTGAAGGCCACTTTGGACGCGGTTTCCCTTTTTCTCCGTAAGCGGACAGTGTCCCTCCCCGCTAGAGGCCCAAGAACCTTGAGCGTTTTCTCCTGTTTCCTCCCCACCACTGTAGCCACGAAAAACAGAAGCAGTGGAACTTAGCAGAGATCAGCTCATTATTTTTGACCACTTGACAAAACTAGGAAGGACACATAAACTATTTTTTGTACTGACCAGTCAGTTCAAAAACAAAAAAGGGGATGGAAGTGATGGCCTCATCGAAAAAAGATCAAATCGCACAGGGAGCACTGCGGGCTTTTGCCCAGTTTGGATTTAGCGAAACCTCGATGGATTCGATTGCCGAAATGGCTCAGGTAGCGAAGGGAACACTCTATTACCACTTTTCCACAAAAGAAGAGCTGTTTCTCTACGTCATCGAAAAAGGCGTGAATATGCTGATTTACCATGTAGATACCGCGATGCAAAAGAATGAGCTGTCCCTTGAGGATCGCATGATAAATGTGCTGGATGAGCATCTTCGCTTCTTTTCCGAAAACCAGGAACTATGCTTTCTTCTGCTGAGCTTTTTCACGGGAGATGAGCAGCGTGACCAGATGGTAGGTAAGCTTTTGACCGGTTACTTTACCACGATGGAAGCTTATATGACTGAATTGCAAAAACAAGGCTATATCAAAGCGGATGTGGAGATTCGTACGGCGGCATCTGCCTTGTTCGGAATGATTGGTTTTACTGTACTTCGCAAACAGTTCCGCAAAGAGCCTGTAAGCACCGAAGCAGGCAGAAATACTTTGAAGTATTTACTAGCAGGAATACTGCAAACGAGATAATAGAGAAATAGAGGAGAATGAACGATGAACAAACGCGCTTGGATCGGGGTGGCTGGCTTTGCAGTCGGCATTACAGTACTTGGAACGTTTTTGTTTGGACCGGGAATAGGGAGTGTAACGGGAAAGGATAGTACACAAATCGCAGGAGTCATCGAGGGAACAGAGGTGGACCTGTCATTTAAAATGGGTGGTTCGATCGAGCAGCTTGCCATAGCGGACGGAGATGAAGTGAAGGCTGGTCAGCTCGTGGCGACACTTAATAGTGAAGAGCTGCTTGCGAAAAAAGAGCAGGCCGAAGCTGCGTACCACCTCGCACAAGTAAGGCTGGAGCAGGCGAAAAAAGGCGTTTCGTTAACAGACAGCTCAAGCAGTGCTCAAGTGGATCAGGCACAAGCGGTAGTCAATTCTGCCAAGGCACAGCTCGATGCGAATAAAAACGGTGCGCGCGCAGAGGAAATAGCTCAGCTCAAAGCAAAGCTTTCGGCTGCACAAACCTCCAATCAAATTGCAGCCACAAATCTGGATCGGATGCAGAAGCTGTTGGTTGAAGGGGCAGTACCCCAAGTTAAGGTAGAAGAAGCGAAAATGCAGGCTGACAAAGCGGCAGCAGAGCTGAAAGCTGCTGACGAACAGTTGAAAATGGCTCAATCGGGCTCTCGCCGTGAGCAAATCGATGCTTCACAGGCTCAGCTGGACCAGGCAAAAGCAGCTTATGATCAAGCGGTAGCAGGTCGTGGTCAGGTTGGACTGAAGCAATTGGACGTGAAATCTGCAGAAGCAGGTGTACAGCAAGCAAAAGGAGCTTTGTCAGAGATCGAAGCATACTTGAACAACACGAAGCTGACTGCGCCTGTAGACGGAATCGTCAAATCCGTATCAGTACAAAAAGGTGAGCTGGTGGCACAAGGCTTCACCGTCGTGACCATTCAAACCAAAGCAGACAACTATGTGAAGCTGTACGTGAACGAGTATACACTCGCAAACATTAAGTCTGGTGATATGGTGAAGCTGTATGTACCAGCGTTGAAACGGGAAGTAGATGCAAAAATTGCGACGATCGCACCAGCTGCAGATTTTGCCGTGAAAAAAGCAACACAAGAGCTCGGCGATCGTGATATTCGTTCCTTCCAGGTAAAACTGCTCGTCACTGACGCAGAATTGCGCCCTGGATTGACTGTGGAGTGGAAGATCGAAGGGGCTGGTCGTGGTGAGTAAATTTCCCGAACTTTTTTGGCAGGAATGGAGAAATCTTTTTACCAATAAAACAATTCGTAACGTCGTCTTCATTGTTCCACTGATTTATTTGACGATGTTCGGCTTTCTGTACAGTGAGAAAAAAGTAATGGAAATTCCGACCGTTCTCGTGGATGCAGATCAGAGTGAATTAAGCCGAGAGCTGTATCGAGCCTTTGAGGTCGACAAGACATTTCGGATCAATTCGGTTGTAGGTACCGAGGAAGAAGCGATGCAGCTTGTGGACAAAGGGGAGGCAAATGTCGCTCTCATCATCCCGCCGAGTCTGGAACAAAATGTAAAGGCTGGGCGTGAAGCTGAGGTACTTACCGTAATTGACGGCAGTAACATGATGATTTCCAATACCGCTGTCAGAGCAGCAAGCACGGTAGTCAAAACGGTTTCCGCTGGTGCTACATTGAAGAAGCTGGAGGCAAAAGGCAGCTGGGGCGATGAAGGGAAGAACCTTTTTACCGGGATTGACTATCGCTATCGGGTCTTGTACAATCCGACGTTCAGCTACCTGTCCTTTATGGTATTTGGACTGGCTGGGACGGTGCTGCAGCAGGTTTTGTTCCTGGGAGTTGCCCTTTCAGTAACACAGCAAAAAGAAGCGGGTACCTGGAAGAAAACGATGGCCACGAACAGCTTTTTCGCCATCACGCTGAGCAAATTGCTCCCTTACTTCCTGGCAGGGACACTCAATATGTTCCTCGGCTTCACCCTGCTGTTAAAAGGCTTCGGCATCCCTTATTACGGAAGCACGGTTGACTTGATGATCGTTGCGAGTGCATTTAATCTCGCTGTTTTATCCATTGGATACATGATCTCGTTTTTCTCCAGCGATCAGCTTCAGGCTACGCAAATTGCGATGATGATTGCAGTACCGTCGTTTATGCTCTCGGGCTTTACATGGCCGTTCATGTCGATGCCAACAGTGATTGCTGCGATCGGGAAATCTTTGCCACTGACTTATTTTTTGGATGGCGTCAGGGAAATTTTGACCAAGGGACACGGCTTGTCCTATGTGAGTAATGACCTCGCTGCTTTAGGCTTTATGACGCTGGTTGGCTTGTTCACAGCCTATGTCATTTACCTTGCCCAAACACGGAAAAAATCGGTAAAAACAAGTGACTCCCCAAGTGCATAGGTAATTTTTGCGTAAAAGAAACGCTTGTGTTATAAAGAATCTTTCCTTTATACTTATTTAAAAAAAGGCAGATTCTTCAACGCTAGGGGGACATTATGTCAGCGACTCATCTGAAACAATTGTGTGAAGAGACGTATACCAAGTTGAAAAGGGTTAGCATGGAAGTGGAACGTTATTTGAACCAGGTAACATTATCAAGTCTGGTTTCTGCATCCGGTGATCCGGAAGAGTTTGAATCCTACTACCGCAACTACCTTTCTGACCTGCGCCATTTGCTGGTCTACTGTGAGAATGCGTACGACAGGCTGGGGGTATCCCTTCGCCGAGCACGATTTAACGAGGAGTTTGCCGAGGAAGTACTGTATCAGGTGTATCATACCTGTATCAATAACTTCTATTATCCCAAAGGCGAGGTCTATGATGAGGACGGGCGTTATTCTTATACCGGTCAAGATGCAATCATTTTCCGTAAGCAGGTAACCCCTGAATTACAACAATTGACCCTTTCCTTATCTAGAGTGTTTGAACAAATGCGTGATGATCTGCAATACTACGAAACAGACTACATTACAAAAAAACGGATGCAAAATGAACGAGCACAGGCGTAAATGCCTGTGCTTTTTTTCTGCGCGGACGATCCAGTTTTTATACGCCAACAGGCTGACGGACGGTAGACACTAGACGATCGACCTGGGCAAGCATATTCTCACGCGCTGCATCGTCGACATACGGTACCGCTGCAAAGTTTTGATAGGTGACGTCATAGCCAATCATCTGCAGCGTGCCATCCACAATCTGCTTGCTGACAACAGAGTCGAGACCGGTTGCTGACATCGTCTCTGCAGATTCCCTTGTGGTTGTAATCACGATGGCATGCTTATTGGTCAAAAGACCGACTGGACCATCTGCCTCATAGCGAAAGGCAAAGCCATTGGTAAAAACACGATCAATATAGCCCTTGAGGATAGCGGGAGCGGACCACCACCACACGGGGTAAATCATGACCAGCAGATCCGCATCGGTAATAATCGTCTGCTCGGATGCGATATCAGCAGAAACCGTCCCCTGCTCGACACGCTGCATGTCCTCTGCATTGAACACGGGTTGGAAGTTCATTTGGTACAGATTGCGTACCTCATAAGTGATTTGCTGCTTGTCCAGCGCTTGAGTTACACGAGAGAGGATACCATGACAAAAGCTTTCCGTTCCTTCTTGGGCAAAAACAATACATGCTTTCATATTCGATCCTCCTAATTGAAAATATGTTGGGAAAGGCTTAACCTCACAGGTTTATTGAAATCCAGCTCGAAGACGCAACAAAAATTTATGGAACAGGCCACCCACGGTTTGGTGCTGCGGAGGCTGTTCAGTTTGCGCAGGCTCAACCGGACGCAGCTGCCGCAATGTCTGATTGACGTCGATCATTCCGTAGCCGTATAGCTGATCGTGACCAGGGGGGCCGAGGTCAACAGCTGATTTGCGGATGACGTCCATCACATCACGATTTTTCATGTCGGGTTGAACGGAGCGAACCAGTGCAGCTAATGCAGCTACATGCGGGCAAGCCATCGAGGTGCCTGACAAGGAGGCGTAATCACTGTAGATATAGGTGCTGGGAATATCTACTCCAGGGGCGGAGACATCGACGTGCTCGCCAAAATTGGAAAAGTCGGCACGCTCTTTTCGATGGTCGACAGCCGCAACGGAGAGGACTTCGTCATATGCAGCGGGATAACTCGGTTGATCGCTGGCGTCATTTCCTGAGGCGGCAACCAGAACCACATTTTTTTGGAAGGCATACTGGCACGCTTCCTTGAGCGCAGCAGAAGAGGTGTAATTGCCGACACTGAGGTTGATCACATCCGCTCCATGGTCCGTTGCCCAATAGATGCCTTGGGCAATGTCTACAGCAGAGCCTGAGCCGTCAGCACCAATCGCTTTGACTGGCATCAGCTTACTTTTCCAGGTCATCCCGGCTATTCCGTCCTTGTTATTGGTCTTGGCAGCGATAACACCCGAGACGTGAGTACCGTGTCCATTGTCGTCCTGAGGCTTATTATTGTCTTCGAGAACGTTATAGCCTTCAACGAGCTTTCCGGCAAATTCCGGATGGTTCATGTCTACGCCTGTATCTACAACAGCGACGATGACATCACTGCTGCCTTCGCTGATGTCCCAGCTCTTTTCCATCCCGATGAGCGGCAAGTTCCACTGATACTCGGTGTAATACGTATCGTTAGGCTTTCTGTTTGGCAGCAACAGGTAATTGGGTTCAGCGTAAGCAGAGTCAGGATGCTCTGCCAGCTTTTTCATTAATTGCTTGGTGGTCAGGCTGCGTGACTTAATGATCAAAAATTTATCAAAATCGCGTTTGATCTTAGCGTCGAGGGAAGCTACCAGAGCATCAATCTTTTTTTGATCCGGTCTGGGGGAGAAGCGCACAACTACTTCATGCTCCACATAATGACTGCGATCACGTGGGTTATGGTGGAGAGTCTGAATATGGCTTTTTCCTTCTAAGCTACGACGTATGTCTTTGACTTGCTCGATATAGTTGATACGTGGAATACTCGCCCCTATCGAAGTGACTTTGGGATGAGGCTCGCGCATTTCCTGCTCGGCATTCTGATGCATTCGATAAGGAACAACAACAAGTCCGACCAAGGCGATGGCAACAGCTAACGTGGGCAAGACACGCAAAAAAATTCACTCCCTCCAGTGCTTATGGATATAGCCTGCACATGGAGAGAGTGATTATGAAGGAAAAAGCTTACATTCGATTGTTAAGTGGACGAACATTTGCTGAACGCAGTGAACGTCGAGGGAGCTTCCAGCCATGATACACAGAGATCATCCGGCAAAGCACGATCGCCATAAAAAGTCCGTACAGCTCGTTGACTGTAGTGGTCCATTTGAGACCGACAGCAAGCCCCGCACCCATTGCCCACATGGCGTATATTTCTTCTTTGAAAACGAGTGGCTTGCGACCAGCGAGCACATCTCTGATGATTCCTCCGCCAATTCCTGTCAATACAGCAGCGACAATCGTAGCGCTAAGCGGGTAATTCATTTTTGTCGCATACATCGCACCTTGGATGGCAAAAGCAGAAAGTCCGACTGCGTCAAAGAACATTCCCCATCGATCCCAGTAACGAAGATATTTTTGCGGAAGAATAAAGACGATAAGCATAGTGACGAGAGCGATGGTAAATAGTGTTCCTTGGTTCCAAAAAGACGTAAGAGGTATGCCTAGCAGGATATTGCGCATGATCCCGCCACCGAAAGCCGTAGCCATTCCGAGAACGATTACCCCCAAGATGTCATATTCCTCTTCCATGGCAATGATGGCGCCACTTACGACAAACGCCACCGTACCAACGATGTTAAACCATTCCCAAGACATGTTTTTGTTTCAACGTCCTTCCATCTAAATCAATCCGAGCTGTAATAATCCGTGATGGATTCCACCATCATTGACGTGACGAGTGACCATGTTGGCATGCGGCTTCAGCTCTTCGTGAGCATTGCCCATGGCTACACCCATCCCCACGTAAGAGAGCATTTCTTTATCATTTAAGCCATCGCCAAATGCTACGGCCTGGTCTGGTGAGAGGCCAAAGTGATGCAGGATCGCTTCAATTCCTCGTGCCTTGGATCCATTTGGAGGTAGGATATCCAAGACTTGTGGGTGCCAGCGAATGTAGGAGACCTCATTGAAGCGACCGATATAAGGGTGCTCATCTTGCTGACTGCAGTAGAGAAAAGCTTGGTAGATTGGCGTTTCCTTCCAGTAGCCTGGTCGAAAGTCAGGATGTGGCAATTGCAAAGAGTCGAACGATTCCATCACGTGCGGATGGTTGCTGGCATTGGCAAAGCATGTTTCAGCACTGAGGAACACCATTGGATGGTTGTTGCTATCCGCCATTCCTTCAAGCGTAGCAAGCGTTTCTGATGCAACAGGGGTGTGGTGAATCAGAGCTCCCTCACTCATTGCATAAGACCCGTTAAAACCGACGAAGGTGTCGATCCCGAGCTCATCGGCAATCGGCTTTAAGTGATAGGGCGAACGACCAGTCGCGATTGCTACCTTGACGCCATTTTCCTTTAGCTGCGATACAGCCTTGATCGTTGTTTCAGGAATCACATGCTCTGTATTCAGCAGCGTTCCGTCAATATCAAAAAAGACGATTTTGTAGTTCATGTCTATTCCTCTCCACTCTTTCTTTTCTCTATATGACCTCACAGGCATTTTCACACAAAAAAATAGGAAAAGGAATGCCCGGAAAAGACATTCCTCTTCACTTTGCTATTAGAATACAGCCTGCTGTGTCTCGCTGTCAAATAGATGACATTTGGAAAGATCCATGCCGAGCTTAACGGTCATTTTTGGCTTCAAGCCTTCACGGGAATCGACGCGGGCCACCATTTGGGCATCGCCGATATTCGTAAAGTAAACATACAGCTCAGAACCCATATTTTCCACGACATCGATCTCGGCATTCAGGAAGCTTTCAAACGGGTTCGCTTCCAAAAATGTAGAATCACTGTAAATATCTTCTGGACGAATTCCAAAAATGGCAGACCTATTTACATACCCGTGATCACGCACGAGCTTTGCCTTGTCTTCAGGGAAACGGATATGAATGTTGGGAGCCTCAAATATGCAGACACCATCCTTTTCCAGAACTGTGCCTTTTACAAAATTCATTGCAGGTGAACCGATAAAGCTCGCCACAAACAGGTTGACCGGCTTGTTATAGATTTCGGTAGGGGTCGCGACCTGTTGGATAAACCCGTCCTTCATGACTACGATCCGATCTCCCATGGTCATCGCTTCTGTCTGGTCATGCGTAACATAAATGATCGTCGTATTCAATCGCTGGTGTAGCTTCAAGATTTCCGTGCGCATCTGAACCCTCAGCTTGGCGTCCAGATTGGACAACGGTTCGTCCATCAGGAAAACCTGAGGCTCTCGCACGATGGCTCTGCCCAGTGCCACACGCTGACGCTGACCGCCTGACAATGCTTTGGGCTTACGATCTAACAGATGAGAAATATCCAAAATACGGGCAGCTTCCTGAATTCGTTTTTCAATCTCGGACTTTGAAAATTTGCGCAATTTCAGACCGAATGCCATATTTTCATAGACGTTCATATGCGGGTAGAGCGCATAGCTTTGAAAGACCATGGCGATGTCCCTGTCTTTAGGGGCAACGTCATTGACTCGCCGATCCCCTATGTACATGTCGCCGTCAGAGATTTCTTCCAGACCGGCAATCATGCGCAGTGTGGTAGATTTGCCACAGCCCGAAGGACCGACAAGAACGAGGAACTCTCGGTCATGGATGTCCAAGTGAAAATCATCAACAGCCGTTACATTATTTCCATATCGTTTGTAAATGTGGGAAAGCGTCACCTTTGCCATTGAGCAGGCACCTCCGACATAATATAGAAAGAAAGCGAGTTCTTGAGTTGGTTACAAGAATCGTATCAGTCGGACGGAGAATGATCTATGGCAATAATGTACAAAATGTTTCGTTAATTCTGACGAAAGAGCAAAAATAGCTGTAGCAGCACAGCATCGGGAAACAGACGCGGGTCTAATCCTGTTTGTTCGGTCAGCTTGTCCAATCTGTACAAGAGCGTGTTTCGATGGATAAAGAGCTGGCGCGCAGTATCACTTACATTTAATTGGCGGGAAAATAATGTCTCCAACGTCTCTAGCTGCTCTGTGTTAAGCTGCGGAATGGTGACGAGTTGGCGGATATGTTCTGAAAGCATTTTGGCATCCTGGGATGTTAGAGATGCTGCCCATCGCTCCAGTGTATACGACCAGCTTCCGGCAACCATCGCTTTTGGACGATAGCTGGCAATCGCCTGAGATAAGGACAGTAAGCGTACGAGCTCCTTGTCCAACGTAGAAGACGAGGAGAGGGGCGATCCTACAATCATCCGGATGTTTTCCATCCATTCGGTTGTGATTAAGTCATGCAATCCTGATGCCCACTCGAGCAACTCCTCTTTTTCACTTTGATTTCCCAGCATAGACAATGGGACGATCAGGAAAAGATAGGAGTGATTCAAAGGGATAAAGAGCAGTGAAGGACTTGCCTGTTCATCATTTTTAAAGAAGTCATGCAAAAGCGGCTGCATAGCGGTCCACTCGAAGGTGCTGTCCAGTCGACATCTTTCCAGAAGAAAGCAGACGCGCTCCCCGCGCCAGGGCCATTGCTGCTCCATATGTGCTGGGGAAGGGCCATGGGTCCCTGCTGCAATTCCTCGTAACCACGAGCTCAGCTGCTCGGGGAACGATGTCTTTTGTTCCGGTTGGGAAAAAAACAGATTCAGCATCGCACGCGCAGCGCCATCCCATTTACTCGATTCGATGAAAACGAGCCATTTCTCGGAATGATTTTGGGTGTAGGCAATCAGCTCCCAGCCACGCTGCGAATACTCTCGTTCTAACGAATCCGAGCTACTTGCATCGGTGAGCAAGCATGCAATTGGCAGACCGGTTGCTTGACGAATTTTCTCCACGTCTCTCGTCCAATTTTCCATAGAAGCTCTCATCTCCAAAAAAATAGAGTAAGGCTATTATACCTTACTCTATGACGAGTGTGGCGGCTGACTCCGACAAAGAGGATGTGAATGCAGCCGGTTCATAGTGAGTAGCAGGCGAGGTTGCGCCAACCAACGTATGCAGGGTCAATTCCGGTCGAGAGCGGAGGCGAATGTTAACACCTGTTTGCCCAAGTCCTTCACTAATATAAAACGGTCTGCCGTCCATTTCGTGCAAGCCTTTGACCATATTCAATTTTGGCAGCTTACCCATTTTTGCCAAATGGAATGGGCGTGGCCAATGAATTTGCCCACCGTGAAAATGCCCGGACAGCAAATAATCATAGGCGTAATCCTTCATCTGTAGCACAATATTGGGGTCATGAGTCAAAACGAGTCTAGCTCCTGTTTCGGGAACATGCTGAAACGACTTTTCCAGTTCACTGCGGCGAGTAGCAAAATCGTCGACGCCAATAATATGAAGAGGCTGACCATGATGATAGACGGTTACATGTTCATTGATCAGAACACGGCAGCCTAATTGTTCAAGCGACTTTTTTAATTCTCGCAGCTTGAATGCTTTTAATACATAGTCGTGATTTCCGAAAACGACGTATGTGCCTAGTGCAGGCTGCAAGCTCATAATGGTTCGAACGTAATCAACTGCTTTAGGAATATTTTTTTGTCGGTCGAGCAAGTCACCCGTAATCGCAATCAAATCGAGTGGTTGGGCAGAAAATTTGGAGACTACTTGATCCGCGTCGACAGACAGATTTTCCATGTGTAAATCAGACAGGTGTAATACTGACAACGGTTCCCAGCTACTCGTGTCTTTCATTCGAGTCGATTTTTGCAGGGGAATCGTGACAGCTTGCGTATGAACATCGAACGTATTGCGGTAGGCACGAATCAACAACAAAGCGACAGCAACGGCAAGTAAAATCCAAGTCATGGTAGTTTGCCATCTCCTTTGTCTTGCGAATACCGCTCATTATACTAGATTTTTTCATGAATCGAATAAGTAGGTTTTTGGTAGAAGGAATTTCACAGGAAGTGCAGAAATATTATGAATGTTGCGGTGCATAGAAAAATAAATTTAGAGGGATTTAGGAGAGTGAGTGTATGAACGTAGAAAAAATTCCGGCAACGGAAGGCCGGTTTAATCTGCAGAATTATGATGAAACTTACGCCAATTTTGACTGGGCCGAAGTAGAGAAACAATTTACCTGGTACGAAACAGGCAAGGTAAACATGGCCTATGAGGCGATTGATCGCCACTTGCTGACAGACAAAAAAGACAAACCGGCTCTTTTTTATAGTGATTTAACCAGAGATGAGACGTACACCTATGCCCAATTGAGCGAACTATCCAATAAGTTTGGCAATGTTTTGCGCAAGCTTGGAATTGCAAAAGGGGATCGCGTATTTGTATTCATGCCGCGCACTCCCGAGCTTTATGTAAGCGTTTTAGGTACACTTAAAGTTGGGGCAATTGTTGGTCCGCTTTTCGAGGCCTTCATGGAAGCGGCTGTACGTGACCGCTTGTCTGACAGTGAGGCCGTAGCGATTGTGACGATACCGTCTCTGTTGCCTCGTATCCCTGTCAGCGAATTGCCAGCACTCAAGCATGTCATCCTCGTCGGTGGGGCGGATGAGCAAAAAGAGGGAGTCGTCAGCTATGAAGCGGCGATGGCAGAAGCTTCGTCCGAGCTGGAAATCGAGTGGGTTGACCGCGAAGACGGCATGATTCTGCACTACACGTCTGGATCGACTGGTAAACCAAAAGGTGTGCTGCATGTACACAATGTGATGATCCAACACCTGCAAACAGGTAAATGGGTATTGGATTTGCAAGACGATGATATTTACTGGTGCACGGCTGACCCTGGTTGGGTAACAGGTACAGCCTACGGTATTTTCTCTCCATGGCTAAACGGTGTAACCAACGTCGTTCGTGGTGGCCGATTTACACCAGAGGATTGGTACAAAACAATTGAAAAATACAAGGTCTCTGTTTGGTACAGTGCACCTACAGCTTTCCGTATGCTGATGGGAGCGGGCGATGAGGTAGTCAAACAATTTGATTTGTCCAGCCTGCGTCACGTACTGAGTGTGGGTGAACCACTCAATCCGGAGGTTGTATACTGGGGATTGCGCGTGTTCAATCATCGCATTCACGACAACTGGTGGATGACCGAAACGGGTGGTCAGCTGATCTCCAACTTCCGAAGCATGGCAATTAAGCCGGGCTCCATGGGTAAACCAATCCCTGGTGTGCACGCGGCAATCATTGACAATCAAGGAAATGAACTGCCACCAAATCGCATGGGCAATTTGGCAATCCGCGTAGGCTGGCCTGCGATGATGAGAAAAATCTGGAACAACCCAGCAAAGTACGAAGAGTATTTCCACATTCCAGGCTGGTATGTTTCGGGTGACTCAGCGTACAAGGATGAAGAAGGCTACTTCTGGTTCCAAGGACGAATTGATGATGTGATCAATACATCCGGCGAGCGTGTTGGTCCATTTGAGGTAGAGAGCAAGCTCGTGGAGCATCCAGCCGTAGCAGAAGCAGGCGTCATCGGAAAACCTGATCCTGTACGCGGTGAAATTATTAAAGCATTCATCTCCTTGCGCGCTGGCTATGAGCCAAGTGATGCACTGATGGATGATATTCGCAAATTTGTTAAAGAAGGACTCGCTGCGCACGCTGCACCGCGCGAGATTGAATTCCGCGACAAGCTGCCAAAAACGCGCTCCGGAAAAATCATGCGCCGTGTCCTGAAGGCATGGGAGCTGGGATTGCCAACGGGCGACCTGTCAACGATGGAAGACTAATACTCAAACAAAAACCATCTTTCCACTTGGGAAGATGGTTTTTTTATACTGACCGGGATGCCTCTTTCAATGACTGTGATGCTGATGCTCTCCCTCATGCGTATGAGAATGAGAATGAGGAGCGGCCCCTCCCATGCAGTGCAGATCCCCGTGTGTAACAGAGGAATTCTCAATTTGTATCGTAGCATGGCTGATTCCGAATTCATGCTGAAGCAGTTCAAGTGCTTCATTCAAAATCGGATAGCTCGGCAAGCCATCTTCTACAATTAAATGGCAGGTAAGCGAGTCGAATCCAGAGGTGACTGTCCAAATATGAAGGTCATGCACCTTGGTTACACCCGCAAGCTGGTTCAATTTGCTTTCGACCTCTGTCGAGTCAATACGAGAGGGTGTGCTTTCCAGCAAAATATTGACGGAGTCTTTCGTTACACGCCAAGCGCTTAAAAGGATTAATACAGCAACGATCACACTGATCAGTGGATCAGCAATGTACCAGCCGAAGGACCACATCAATATCCCGCCGATGATGGCGCCGACTGACCCCAGAAGATCACCAAGCACGTGCAGAAAAGCACTACGGACATTCACATTGTCTTTGTAGTCACCACGCATCAGGACGAAGGCAGCAGCGATATTCGCCAATAGCCCGATTGTGGCAATAATGATCATTTTACCGCTTGCGACTTGGGGAGGATCAAAGAGCCTTTGATACGCTTCCCAAAAAATGATCAAAGAGATGACGACGAGAGTAACGCCGTTTATTAGGGCTGCCAATATCTCAAAGCGTTGGAGGCCAAACGTCCGCTTGGCAGTTGGCGGACGAGCTGCGATGTGAATCGCAATCAGACTCAGTAGTAGTGCTGAGGCATCACTCAGCATGTGGCCCGCGTCAGAGAGCAAAGCCAAGCTATTGGTGAGGAAGCCCCCGATTACT
The DNA here is from genome assembly GCF_002897295.1 of Brevibacillus reuszeri. Lineage (GTDB taxonomy): Bacteria > Bacillota > Bacilli > Brevibacillales > Brevibacillaceae > Brevibacillus > Brevibacillus reuszeri_A. Next base: position 89,806 of record NZ_BEXF01000016.1, on the reverse strand, counting down.
TCCACGATCAAAAACAGCGTAATGATTACAAAGGAAACGAGTAACGCCCGCTTGCTGGCACCTTTGCCATGATGATGATGGCCGTGACCGTCTCCGTGGTCGTGATGATGACCCATAAGAATACCTCCTCTATAAATGTGCTGCTAAATAAGCTGCATCGTTACCTACGCCACACATGAGAGCAGATTGGCGATTATGTTGCCAGGGAAGCCCCAGAAAGAAAAGACCTGGCACGACAGAAACTCCGCGCTGATGAATGGGTACTCCGTTTTCGCCTAACACTTTAGGAATGTCCAGCCATTCATATCCTGGGCGAAATCCGGTTGCCCAAATGATATTGGTAATCCGCTCCTGATGCCCCCCTGCAAAGGTTGCGGTAGCCCCTTTGATCGAGACTGTTTTAGGGACCATCTGAATTTGTCCAGTCTGTTCCAAATGTCGTAGCTCGGCTCGATACCCAAAAATCGGGTCGGGCTTTTTGCTGAGCCGCTTTCCTAGCCAGGAGGTGATGGGGGCGGTCAATATTCCTGTAGCTCGCATGTAATCGAAAATAGTTTTTCCCAAAAAGGAAAGCGGCAGAAAAGACCGGGATTGACCCATAGAAAAAGTAACAGCTCGACTGGCTGCCAGCTCTACAGCGAGCTGAGCCCCAGAGTTTCCTCCTCCCACTATCAAGACAGGACCGTCTTTCAGTTGCCGCTCGTTTTTATAGCTGGACGTGTGCACCTGTAATACCTCATCTGAGAGATCAGCTACAATCGGTGGCAGATACGGAGTATGGAAAGGTCCTGTAGCTACGACCAGCTTCTCCGTGTGATACAGCTCCTTGTTTGTACGTACAGCAAACCCTATGTTTGTCTTCGTCACCTGGATAACGTCCGTGCCAAGCTGGATCGGCAGCTGAAAATGCCGGGCGTACTCTTCGAGATAGTTTGCGGCATCCTCCTTGGTTGGAAGCCCATCACGTTCACCGGGGAAGGGAAGTCCGGGCAAATCGCAATAACGGCGAGGAGTGAATAAGACAAGTGAATCGTAACGCTCGCGCCAGCTCTCTCCGATCCGCTCATTTTTATCCAAAAGTAGAAAGCGGCGTTGCTGCTTCTGTAAATAGTACCCAATCGATAAGCCTGCTTGACCTGCTCCGATCACAATCACATCGTAGTTGTTCATAGAAAACGCCTTCTTTCATACGGTGTACATCTAAATATTACCATAAACAATTTGATATTCAAGTAATCATTTGAATGTTTTTGAAAAAGAAAGACCGTCAAGGAATCAACGGTCTTTCGCTAGCGTATTTGATAACTGTTTCACACCACATGCATCAGCTTGCGGAACGAGAATAAATACGGTGTGGGGTCAAATCTCCAGGATGACGTACGTAGAGGGGACCCCAGGAAGGATTGGCATCATGCATGCTTTTCAGGAGACGGGTCATCCCTGAGAAGGCCGTTGTGACAGACACTTCTCCTGCGATGGCTCCTGTTACGGCAGCAGCAACCACATGGGCAGCATACATGCCTGATACGACACAATCCTGTACCTTGGTTGAGCTCAACAGATGAGCACGCAGTTCTTGGACAATACGTTCATCGTGATTGTGCCAGTTTTGAATATCACCGAGGGCATGTCCCTCAAGACTCAATAGCCGAGTCTGTGTGATAGCGCGTGCTACGACTGTAGCTGATTGCTTGATTAGCTCCGCATCATAGCTTGTTCGACCAAGTGTAATAGAAGTGAGATCCTTGTCCGTTTCTTCCTGCAGGGCGTTTGCCCAATCTGCTGCATTATCAAAATGAAGCAAGCGTACAGTCTCGGCAGCGAGATAGCCACGCAAAATATCAGCAGGGTGTGAGTCGTTCTGTGGTCCTGTATTACGCAAAAGGGGTTTTCCAGTATAAGCTTGATTCAAGCCACGGAAATACCCAATTAATCCGATTCCAGCAGCAGGCCCCGTGTTTAATATACCCAGTACGTCAGATGCGGTCTCATCGATTCGCAACGACCAATAATCGGCTAGGGAGCGATTGTCCAGCTCACTCCATAGTGCGTCGTATACTGCTTTTTGCAGCTCTCCAAGCAGCCCCGTGTCCGCATGCAATATGTCATGTCCTGCCGTCTCATGTCCGAGTGCTGACCATGCTAGTAGTCCATGGCGCGCATTGGCTGGAGGTAAATTGACAATTCCCGTCTTCAGTCCAAAATGTGAAGCCGCTTCTACCGTCCACGTATAAGGGCCATAGTGAGGCCGTCCCCATTTGACCAGGGGAGCGATCATGCTTTGGTCAGGAGGTTTGATCCCTCTCCTGTCCTCCTCGCTCAAAAAGCCGTCATACAAATCACTTACCACTTCCTGAAAGGCATCTGTCGCTTCCTGTTCGTACCCTTCTTTGTTCTGCAAGATGGCTTGGGCTATATCACAAAACAGCCCTGCCTCGCGTTCCTTGTTCGGATCGCGCCGCATCATGTTCAGAAATCCTGCCTCGGTTAGCTTGTCCATTGCTTGCATAAACGGATGGTACACATGCTCACGGTAAAGTGGGGGGAGAGAGGTTGCTGCGTCATGTAGGCGTTCGAATAGGGAGTGATACTCAGTAGGATCGAGAGGACCCATATTCTTGTCCAAGGCAGCAGTCGTTACATCCTCCATACTTTGTTGCAGATGACGAAAATCAGGATGGTTCATGCGTGACGCCTCCAATCGTACAGAGATTTGGCTCTGAACAGCGAGTTACGTCAAATCATAGTGTGCGGCTTGTTTGGGGACTCGCCTCCTTTCCTGCAGGAATGGAAGAGAAGTGTGTGGGTAAAAGAAGTGTGTCTCCCTATTATAAAAGGGTTGAATTGGAAAAAAAGATAGCGCTGATAGGTGATTAGTCACAAAAATAGCGAAAAGGGGCAGGATTTTTACGCCAATGTATATAATTAGGAATGATAACGATTTATGTTTGAAAAGGAGGAAGTAAGCTTGCTCGCGAAAATCCGTCACTTTTTCATAGAGATTCTTGGCGCGTTGATTCTTGGACTTGCCGTTGTTGTGTTGACCGTCAACGGAACTACCGACATTTTCGCTGGCTGGAAAATGGAATGGTCCCCGCAATGGCTGGATGTAAAAACATTTTTTCTGAGCATCGTCCTAGAAGCCATTCCGTTTGTGCTGCTCGGTGTATTTTTTTCAGCCTTTATCCAGACCTTTATTTCAGAGGAGCAGGTCAGGCGCTGGACACCGAAAAGCATGATCATTGGTCTGCCGTTTGCTGGCTTGCTTGGCTTTTTGTTTCCAGTCTGCGAATGTGCCATCATTCCGGTCGTTCGCCGGTTGATCCAAAAAGGAATGCCGCTGCCTGTGGGAATCACATTTTTACTCGCAGGTCCAATCGTGAACCCGGTTGTGCTTTCCTCTACTTATATCGCCTTTACGCGTCAGCCTGATATGGCGTTGTATCGAGGTGTTGCTGGTTTTGCTGTAGCGATTATTGTCGGGCTGCTCGTTTTTCTCTTTGTCAAGAACAATCCGCTTCGCCTCGGGATGGAATCGCAGATAAGACATGAAGCCCTGCACACAGAGGCAGTGCGTGGAAAGCTGTCAGCTACCTTCTCTCATGCGGTGGACGAATTTTTTGACATGGGGAAATATTTGCTGTTTGGTGCCTTTATCAGTGCGCTGCTGCAAGTGTATGTCAGCAGGGAGACGCTCGTAGATATCGGTCAGACGCCACTTACCTCAAATTTGGTGATGATGGGAATGGCGTATCTGTTCTCCCTGTGCTCGGAGGCAGATGCATTTATTGCAGCGTCCTTCTCCAATACCTTTCATAGCAGCTCACTGCTTGCTTTTCTCGTTTTTGGTCCCATGCTAGATTTCAAGACAACGTTGATGCTGCTCAGTACGTTTCGCTTCGGTTTTGTAGTCAAGCTTGTGGTGGCAGTAACGGTTCTCGTTTTGGCGATTACCATGCTGATGCCAGTGTAGGGGAGGAAAGGATATGGATCAGACCAGCTTGAGGCGTCATTATTGGATCAGAAGTGTGATTTTGTCTGGATTTACCTTGCTCTTGACTTATTTGATCATGTCTGAGAAGCTGAGCCATTATTTAGCTCCACGCCTTCACATGTTCAGCTACGTGACATTAGGAATTTTGGTGATTTTGACAGTAGTCAGTATTCGTCAGGCGATCGTCGGTGCGTCTGAATATGAATGTGACTGTGAAGACGTACATAAGGTACCGCGCTCCCCGTGGATTTCGCTCATCGTATACGGACTGTTCCTTTTGCCGCTGGCCATGGGGTTTCTCATGCCTGACAAAATATTGGGCAGTGACGTTGCAGAGAAAAGGGGAATTACCTTGCTCAGTAACGATGTGAGAAAGCTGGCAGAAGTCGCGGCAGCTACAGATTCAGCAGAAAGCAATTCAGACAATGCAGGCAGCAGTCATTCCACCGACCTGTCGCAGTCAGAAGGTGGTACAGAGTCAGAACCTGAAGCTGGGTCAGAGAAAGTAGAGGAAGATAGTCAGGAGCAGGGTGCAAGCGATGCCACTAAGCAGGAGCCAGCAAACGTAGAGGATGAGCAAATCCGTAAACGCTTTGATGCAAATGGCTTCGGGGATTTTTATACAGATTTGGCGGTGTCTTTGTACAAGCAACCGGTGATCGACCTGCACGAAAAAGTATTTCTCGATGGTTTGACCACGATGGAGCTGTATGCCAACGAATTTGCAGGTAAAGAAATGGAGACTCTCGGCTTTGTTTACAGGCAAACAGATTTTTCTGCCGAACAGTTTGTGGTGGCAAGATTTTCAGTGTCCTGCTGCACAGCTGATGCCAGTGTATTCGGCATTTTGGTAGAGAAGCCAGACGGCAGCAAGTGGGCAAAGGACAGCTGGGTGAAGGTGCGCGGCAAGCTCGAACTCAGAAAAGTAGATGGATTTGACATGCTTGTGCTAAAAGCTAATCAGGTTGAACCTGTGAAAGCACCAAAAGACCCGTATGTCTATTACAGCTACGACGCAGCATCAAGCAGCTAGTGAAAAGGAGAATATCATGTGATTCAGTCAATCGAGATCAAGAATACAGATATTGCACAAAAAATATGGATTTTGCAACAGGCAGCGTATCGGGTTGAAGCACAAATCATTGGATGGGATGATCTCCCACCCTTACGAGAGACTGTTGCTGATTTAATGAACAGTGGAGAGACGTTTGCCTGCTATGTAGAAGCAGGGGAGCTGGCAGGAGCCATTTCCTTCAAACTGGAGCAGGGAATAGTTGACATTCATCGCATGATGGTGCACCCCGACCATTTTCGCAAAGGAATTGCCAGAAAGCTGCTTCAGCATGTTGAAGCAGCGCATAAGGACTGGCAGCGAATCATCGTTTCTACAGGAGCATTAAATGAACCGGCTACAAAGCTATATTTACAACACGGCTTTGTACTGGTGGAGGAAAAGGAAGTGGCACCTGGTTTGAAGCTGTCCTTTTTTGAAAAGAGAAAACAAATAATGAAAAAGCTGGCGTCCCCTCCATATGAGACGTCAGCTTTTTCATTATTTGTTTTCTTCTTCGTAAAACCAGAGGGGGTCATCACAATCGACATCGCCGTTATAATTGATCAAGATTTCTTCTCCAGCAGCGATGTCCGTATACGCATAAAAATCAAATGTGTGATTATCAAAGTTAATGTCATACGTGGCATTCGGCGTGTATGAGTGGTTGAACAGCATGCCATACCCGAGAAGAATAGCAGTGTGGTTAGCACCGTATTCGAACGCGTAATCAGCAAGCAAGGTTTTCTCGATATGATCATGCTCCTCATTCGGATAGGGAAGGACGGGAGCTTCGTGGATGAGATCACCTTTTGCAATGTCGCGTGTAGCAAATACGCCTCTATTTAAATCTCCGTTGCTAAGCTTGGAAGTCTTTACTTCTATCATGAATCATCACCTGCGTTCTTTTGACTGTGGAGTTTTTCCTTTTTAAGAATGACAGTTGATTCCGCTGAACGCAACCATTTTTAATATCGAACTGCAGTGGGGATAGCTGGAAGCTGTTGTCGTTTTGACACAAGATTACTTTTTCATGACCAGATGATGACGAACAGCATAGGCTGCGAGCTGGACGCGATTGGCTAGCTGCAATTTTTCCAGGATGTTTTTCAAATGATTTTTTACGGTATTTTCAGCGATGATCAGGGCCTCGCTAATTTCTCTATTCGTCTTTCCAGCGCCAACGTATATGACGATTTCACGCTCACGTGGGGTCAGAACATCAGGAACAGTCTCGTCCAAATGCTCCTCCTGTCTGAAACGATATAGCAGCCGAGTCGCCATCTCTCGTGATAGCTCACTGTCCTCGCCGAGCAAGGCATGAAGATAGTTGACCCAATCATCTGGCTCCAGATTTTTTAGCAGGTAGCCTTGGGCACCGAATTGAATAGCTGTAATCAGATCGGCCACATCGTCAGAGATGCTCAGAATGACGACCTTGATGTGTGGATATGCTTTTTTTACTTCGCGTGTAGCTTCTAGCCCGCTCCACTTGGGCATGTTGATATCCATTAATACCAGGTCTGGCTGCAGCTTTCCACAAAGCTCGAAGGCCTCTTCGCCATTTGCTGCCTCACCGATCACCTCAAAGGATGGGTCGGCGTCGAGCAGACTTCGAATCGCCATGCGTGCCATCGGATGATCATCGGCAATTAAAACACGGTAACCGTTCATCGTATAGAACCTCCAGAGTGGGAAGTCAGGCTAATGGTGGTGCCACCTTCCGTTCTTTTGCGAATATCGACAGCTGCCCCTAGCTGACGTGCTCGTTCGCGCATCATCGATAATCCATATTTTTTGGTATCAACTGAGGTGTGCGTGATACCAATGCCATCGTCCTCAATAGCGAGGACCCAATTACGGGGTTCCTCGGTGGTCAGACTAATCCAGGAATGCTTAGCCTGTGCGTGCTTACGAATATTGGCGAACGCTTCCTGGATGATGCCGAACAACTGCACTTCTTCGGCGGCTGTAAAGAAATTTTCCTTAATCCGGATTTCCGAGGCTACGTCCACACCAGAGAGGGCGCTCCATTGACCAAGCCACTTTTCCAGACGTTGATCAAGGCTGCCTTCCTCGGGAAGTGCTCGCAAATTAAAAATGGCTTGCCGCACATGATTATCGATAGCAGTTACCGCAACGCGTGCTTCATCCAGATGTCCCTGCTTCAGCTTGACATTGAGGAAAAACAAGGACTGTGCGATTCCGTCATGTAATTCCCTGGCAAGACGTTCTCTTTCTTCATAGACAGCTCTGCGTGCCTGCTCTTCGACAATACGTGCATTCATCCGTTTGATCGTGCGAAACATCCAGGTAGCGAACAAATAGGATAGCAGGAGTGTAAGCAGGGTGATGTACACATTGCCTGTCTCCATAGACATATAAGGCAAAAGAAAATCATGACGGACGAATTCGAAGCCACCGATGATAATGGTAGGAATCAATACGGTCAACCAGTAAAAGATGCGATAAGACATAAGAAAATCCCTTCTTTACTTGTGGCAATCACTACTAAGTATACCGAATGGGACAACCGGATGATATACTCATATGTGAAAAGGTGGAAAACGGGAGGGACATCCATGCATACGATTGCGAAAGCATTGACGATAGCAGGTTCAGATAGTGGTGGAGGAGCCGGTATTCAGGCAGACCTGAAGACCTTTCATCAGCTAGGTGTATACGGAATGAGCGCGATTACAGCGATTACTGCGCAAAATACGCTGGGAGTATCAGGCGTTTACCCATTGCCGACGGAAGCCGTGGCGCATCAAATGCGTGAAGTACTGCGCGATCTGGGGGCAGATGCTGCAAAAACAGGAATGCTTTTCGATGCGGCGATCATCAAAGCCGTTTCCGAAGAGATCCATGCTTTTGGTTTGAAAAAGCTGGTCGTCGATCCGGTCATGATCGCCAAAGGCGGAGCGAAGCTGTTGCTGGACGAAGCAATCGCTGCTTTGAAAACTCGTTTGCTGCCGCTGGCGGAGGTCGTCACACCGAATTTGCCGGAAGCGGAATGCTTGACGGGGATGCTGATTCGGACGCCGGAGGAAATGCGGGAGGGCGCACGTGCGATTCATGCATTTGGTGCGCGTAATGTTCTTATGAAGGGTGGTCATCTGGAGGGAGATACGGTCGTTGACATTTTGTTTGACGGAACGAATTTCTATGAGCTGACTCACGAGCGTATCCAAACGCGTCATACACATGGGACAGGCTGCACGTTCTCGGCTGCATTAACCGCCGAATTGGCAAAAAATACTCCACTTGTGCAAGCCGTAGAGAAGGCGAATCGTTTCATCTTTGAAGCGATCAAGACAGCCCCGCAAATTGGAGGCGGACACGGACCAACGAATCATTGGGCGGTTGTCGACTAATAGTAAGAATTGTTCTTGTTACAAGTAAAAAACTCGATGCTCTTGACAGTACAAGAGCTCGAGTTTTTTGTTTGTCTAGATATGCATTTACTTAACCTGAACAGAAAAATCACCGTGTAATCGAATTGGGTAACTACTTAGTTTGAACTTATATAAGCTGGGCTCTCCTTTGTCTGTCAAGCGCTTAAACAGGTAGCCATAAGAATGAGTGGTTTCTTTTTGACCAGAAGATGAAGTGCCTTGGACGTAATCGTATTCATTCCCGACATCATCGGTTAATTCACTTACTAAAGAATAAAAACGATTTGTGTCTATCTCAGGCACATCCAGTGTGAAGTCCATGCCCAAAGCATCGCCGTTTTGGCGCAAAGCTTTTATTTGGAGATTGGAGTCGGGCACTTTTACGAGCTTTTTGGTCTTGGCGTCGATGACGACCTCCAGCTTGTTTTTATCAATTGCTTTGATGCCACTCGCCTTCAGATACAGCTTTTCGGGCTGGACAAAATACGTGCTTTCCAAATTGTAGACAACGCCATTTTCACCGTCTGGACGATAAGGTACACCGTTGCCCCAAAAAGCGTACGTTTGGCCTTTTTCATCCACGAGCCGGAGTTGATCAAAGTCAAAGACATGCTTGGTATTGGCTGGATCAAAACGAATACTGACTTCTGTCTGTGTTGGGAAAACGGCAATCTGCTCAATCGTGAAACGCATCCCGTCCACGGTTACCTGCTTCATGACAGGGTAGACCTTTTCTTCCAGCGACACATATTTGGTTTTATCAATAGCAAACGTAACGAACAGCGGATTTTTTTGCGGGACATTGTCTAATGCAACGGTAACCTTTGCTGTCAATGAGTCTGGGATAGGGCTGTTTTCACTGATATGCACATCAAATCGATCATGGCTGGTCGACGTTTCCTTGAGATTCCCTCGCGACCAGGAGATGCCGTACTCCCAGTCGTTTCCACGCGGATCGACGAGCTCGATTTTATGCAGGGAAACCTGATGCTCTTGCTTTTCAGCGTGCAGTGTATAAAAAACGAGCATTCGCTTTCGATCCATCAAAACCTGATCAACAGTAAAGCTCACCCCATCCAGCGAGGTGCTTGCTCCCACGGTTTGCACCATGTCGTGCTCTGCTGCCATGCGCATGCCTTTGTCGTCGCTGATCAATTCTACGAGCTTTTCCAGTCCAGGTATATGACTGACATAGGCAGCCACCGCAGGCGATAGCTTGATCGAAAAAAATAAGGCTAGCAAAAGGGAGCAGGCAGTTACAGTGGAGCTAAGGCGAATCCAAAACCTGCGCCGGCGTTTTTGTTTTTGCTGCTTTGCTTGCATGATTCCATTGCGAATGTACTGATCAATCTGCGGAGGCACTGTTTGTCGCTCCAGAGTGTTTGCATCATCCTGCATGCTCGTTACCATCCTTTCCCAAGGTCTTTGCGCAGTGCGACCAGAGCTTTATGCAGCCAGGTTTTTATCGTTCCTTCTGGGTGACCGAGTACGTTTGCAATTTCCCGTACGGTTCGATCCTCAAAGTACTTTAGAATGATGATATGCCGATACGTCGGAGTCAAACGGGAGAGGGCTTCTTCTATATAGATCCGCTCGATGCTCTCCTCGTGAGGGAGCGTGTCCACACCTCGCGTTTGCTCGTTAGAAAGCTTTGTCGGGTCAACGAGCAGCCGCTTTTTTCGCTTTTGCTCATCAATGCAGACATGAATGAGGATGCGTGTTAGCCACGTACCAAAATAGGCAGTCTGTTCTAACCGCGACAGCTTTAGATAGGAACGGCAGGTCGCTTCCTGAATGGCTTCCAGCGCATCGGTTTCGTTGTGTAGAAAGGCAAACGCGACCTTATACATTTTCTCTTTTTGCAGATGGATGGCTTGAAAAAAAGCTTCGTCATCTCCGCGCTTTGCTTGTAGGACAAGCTGTTCCAGATTCACATTTTCTCCCTCCTAAAGGATTAGACGCGCAAGTCAATGAAACGGTTTTAAGAAAATGTCAGGCATTGCTTTTTTTAGAGAACCTACCGCCCATCACTTGCTTACAGTAAAGAAAGAAGGGAAAGGGTGGGGCAGATGAATGTGGATCAAATGGACAACGATTCATGAATCGTACGGTCTTCCCAGAATGGCGCAGGAGTGTCGACGGTATCTTGAAACAAAAGGGATTTCGGTTAGAATCATGTCAAAAAAAACGAAGCGAGCAGGCTATCTATACATGCTGCAGGTGCCATTGGAACAGGAGGAGCAAGCAAGAAAATGGTTGATTGAATTCAAAAGCTCGCTGGGGTAGTAACTACCTCCAGCCACGGATCCCCATGCCAATCGTAGATCAGATCAGGTCATACTAGGGCTTAGGGGTGATTTTGTCTATGGCAACGACGCTTCTGGAGGCACCGGAAAAGACTGGACAAAAGGGATCGAAGCTTTTCGTACCTGACGATGTCTTTGTAGAACCAAACGCACTGAATTATCCACTCGGACAAGAGCTGTACCGTCGTTTTCAACAAGAGGGAATCCCGATGCAAATGACAACCAGTCACAATCAGGTACGTGGGATACCTGGAGAAACAGATGTAGAAAAATATCGCAACGCCAAACGTACACTCGTGATCGGCGTACGGAAAACACTAAAATTCGAGACCTCGAAGCCTTCAGCCGAATACGCCATACCACTGGCAACCGGCTGTGCAGCTCACTGCCATTATTGTTATTTAAATACGAATATCGGCTCCAAGCCTTACATTCGTGTCTACGTCAATACTGATGAAATCCTGGCGCAGGCAGAAAAATACATTCTGGAGCGTCCAGGGGAAATTACCCGGTTTGAGGCTGCCTGTACCTCTGACCCCGTCAGTATTGAGCACATTACCGGAAATCTGAAGCGAACGATTGAATTTATGGGACAGCAGGAGCATGGTCGTCTGCGCTTCGTCACGAAATTCCATCATGTAGATTCCTTGCTGGATGCAAAGCATAACAAGCATACACGTTTCCGCTTCAGTATGAACGCCGATTATGTCATCAAAAATTTTGAACCGGGTACCTCAACTTTTAGTCAGCGGCTCGAAGCGGCAGGCAAGGTAGCTAGAGCGGGATATCCTTTGGGCTTTATTCTTGCGCCATTGTATTGGTTCGAGGGCTGGGAAGCAGGGTATACGGATTTGCTGGAAAGGCTTCGTGCCCAGCTGGTTCCAGAGGCATTAGAAGATTTGACTTTTGAACTGATCCAGCACAGATTCACGAAAATCGCCAAAAGCCTGATCCTGCAGCGGTATCCAAAAACGAAGCTGGAAATGAATGAGGACGAACGCAAATACAAGTGGGGCAAGTACGGAAAAGGAAAATACGTCTACCAGGATGTGCAAGCAAAAGCGTTGCAAGGGCATCTGGAGCGGGAAATTGCCAGATTGTTTCCGCAGGCGCGGGTGGAGTATTTTACGTGACAAAAAGATGATGACAAAGAGCTGCTCACGCTTGCGGAGCAGTTTTTTCCTTTTTTAGCTAAATATCGAATGCTTTCGACAAAAGATCGCACGCGTGCTAAAATATGGAGTGCTCTCATTTTCGTGAAAGGATTCGAAGCATACATGAAGTCCATATTAATAACTGTAGAAGGACCCATCGGCATCGGCAAAACATCTTTGTCACGGGAACTAAGTCGTGCATTTGACTTGCAGCTGCTGGAAGAAATCGTCTATGAAAATCCATTTTTAGGGAAGTTTTACGAAAACATTGCGGAATGGAGCTTTCAGCTTGAGATGTTTTTTCTGTGCAATCGTTACAAGCAATTGCAAGACATCCACACCAACTACTTAAACCAAGGCATCTCTGTTGTTTCTGATTACAATATTTTTAAAAATACTATTTTTTCTAAAAGGACATTGACGGGAGAAAACTTGCCCAAGTACTTGAAAATCTATGATATCTTGACAGAGGATCTACCACAGGCGCATCTGGTGATTTATTTGACGGCTTCACTCGATACAGTCATGAAGCGTATTGGCATGCGGGATCGGGAAATGGAGCGGACCATGGATGTTTCTTATATGGAGAATCTGATTGCCGATTACGACGAATTCATGGAAGCGTTTGAAAAGCATCATCCGGAAGTACCTGTGATTAAATTTGATTGCGATGATCTGGATTTCGTTCATCGGCCAGAGGATTTGCGTTATGTCCTGGATCGCATCGAGCCAAAGATTCGTGCGTTGTTGGGGTAAAAGATCCGTTTTTGTTTATTTGCAAGTATTGTGAATAAGGAGTTGCGTACATGTCTAGGTTTCAAAGCAGCCAAATCCGTGATAAATACGGAATACCGAGCAATGCGGTTATTACCATCGGAGGAACAGTTGGGGTGGGGAAGTCCACCTTTACACATGCTTTGGCGGAGCAGCTGGGTTTTCGTGTCTCCGTAGAAAAAGTCGATAATAATCCTTATTTGGGTCGGTATTATAACGATTTGTCGCGTTGGGGCTTTCATTTGCAAATTTTCTTTTTGGCTGAACGCTTTAAGGAACAGAAAAGAATGTTTGAGTATGGCGGAGGGTTTGTTCAGGACCGCTCCATTTATGAGGATACTGGCATTTTTGCTCGTATGCTGTATGAGCAAGGCAATATGACAGAAGAAGATTATCGCACTTATACAGAATTATTCGAAGCGATGGTGATGACACCATACTTCCCGCATCCTGATATTTTGATTTATTTGGAAGGTAGCTTTGATGATATTATTGACCGCGTAAAAGAGCGGGGACGCCCGATGGAGCAACAAACCCCTATTGATTACTGGAAAGACTTGTATGGGCGTTATGAAGATTGGATTCGTTCATTCCATGCTTGTCCTATTTTGCGAGTGAATATTAATGAATACGATGTCGTGGATGACCCCGCATCCGTAGAGAATATTATTGCTCGCGTAGGAGAAAAAATTCGCATTGGACGAGCTACAAGGCTGTAATACGAAAAAATGGTACACCCCCTGTTTACGTATCCTACGAAGCAGGGGGTGTTTTGTCTTTATGTCTCTATTGTGCCCGATAGCCATCTAAGAAAAGCGAGAGAGCTGCTTGGATGTCGGCAAGAGCCTGCTCCTGATCTGACATTTGCGCCACCCAGAGCACACCTTCGTTCATCGCACCGGACAGCAAGTGGGTCAAAGCGTTGATGGAAACCGGCTTGAGATACCCTTGTTGCTCCATATCCTGAAGCTGCTCCCGTAAAAGGCGCATGGAATGCTCCTCATCCATTTTGCGCCACGCGTCCCAACCGACTACAGAGGGACCATCGATCAAGAGGATTCGTCTGTTCCGCTCTTCTACTGCAGCGGTCACAAAAGCGATACAGCCGAAAAGCAGCTGCTCCCAAGGATCTTCGCTTTTTGCCGCTTCGGATTCAACGCGTTCGCCAATTTCTTTTTGAACAGCGGCAAGCACAGCCATAAACAAGCCTTCTTTATTGCCAAAATGATGGTAAAGGGCGCCGCGAGTAAGTCCCGCTGTTTTCACCATTTCCTCCATAGAGGCTTCAGCATAGCCGTATGTGGAAAAATAGTGTCTCGCAACCTCTGTCAGCTTGGTTATGGTCAGCTTTGCTTGTTCTGCTTTCGATGTTTTCATAGGGGACATGCTCCTGTCTTTGCGTCAAAGCTTGCCTAGGTCAGAGGGTTGCTTTCGTTTGCGATATATTGGCTGCTAAAAACCTCAGATGGTGGAATCACTGTAATGATATCAATCAATACGCCGTTTGGATCAGAGGTAATAAAATGACGTTGTCCAAATGCCTCGTCCCTGATATCCAGATGAAGGGGGAGACCTGCTTTTTTGATTAGCCTTTCGTATTCGGCGTCTACGTCATCCACTTCAAAGTTCAAAATAAGACCATGCGTATTTTGACGGAAGCCAGCAGGAATCGTAGTGTGTGTGGAATCCAGAACGGCCAGCTCAAAAGGAGGGATACTTTGATTGTTTTTCAAGCTCACATACCAATCTGCTTCAAAGACAGGATCAAAGCCAAAATGCTTGATGTAAAAGGCAGAACTTGCAGCAACCTGTTCCGATAGAATGACTGGGTAAAAACTGTTCACTTTCATTCGTAATCCACTCCTTATAATGGGAAGATACGTTTAATTTAACATACATACTGTACGTATGTAAATAAAATACGAATGAAAGCAAGGGACATTTTCAAGGAATGCTTGGTCCTTTCTGCACTTTGGCTATCGGAAAACGCCTGCGGATAAACCCCACTGTGGTATAATAAGAATATCTTGGAACGATAAAGGAGCTCAGACATGGCAGAAGAATGGTTTGAACGCAGCTTTCGCGAAGATTACGTGCTTGTGTACCGGCACCGGGATGACTCGGCAGCCGATGGAGAGATCGCCAATTTGCTGGAACGATTGCCGATCAAAAGCACAGGACGGGTACTCGATCTTTGCTGTGGGAGCGGGCGTCATTCGCGTGCGCTGGCTCGCCGGGGGTACGATGTGGTTGGGGTGGATTTGTCCCCTGTCCTTTTGCAACTAGCTGAGGAACAGAACACATTTCCACAGCTAAGCTTTGCCCGCTGTGACATGCGCAATATTCCTTATAAAGGCGAATTTGATATCGTCGTCAATTTATTCACCAGCTTTGGCTATTTCTCGTCCGATGAGGAAAATGCTACGGTCATCCGTAATATGTCTCAGGCGTTGAAAACGCAAGGCGAAGTGATTATCGATTATTTGAATCCAGCTTATGTAACTGCGAATTTGGTTGCCGAATCGACCAAGGAAGTTGGCGAGATGCTGATTAAAGAAAAACGTTGGATTGAAAATGGGTTTGTAAAAAAGCGAATTGAGATTCATGAGGGAGCAAACAGTGAGCCGCGTGAATATCACGAACAAGTTCGACTATTTGAGGTAGAGCAAATGATTTCGATGCTTGAGCAATCAGGCTTTGGTCAAATTCAAGTATTTGGGAATTATCAATTTGAAGAATATGTGGCAAACGAGTCACCACGCATGATTTTCTATGCAATAAAGCAGTAGGATAAAGCGGATAAGCAATGACTAACCTTTGCGTCTGGTGAATATGATGGTGTAACAACCGATTATCGGACAAAAGGGGGCGCCTTATATGAGCAGATTGTCTTTGGAGCAGGTCAAACTGTATTTAAGCAAGGTGCCAGGATGGAAGCTGGTTGAGGACAGGATGGCTTTATCCCGTACCTACCACTGTCGAGACTTTGCTGCTGCAATCAGCTTTGTCAATCGGGTAGCAGAGCTGCTTGAGCCAGACAGCCAGCATGTAGAGATACATCTCAATGGTGGGATTGTTACCTTTACACTGGCTACCCGAGAAGCAAAAGGCTTGACTGGGAAAGATTTTGCACTCGCTCAGACGATCAGCAAAGTAAGCTAAGCAACTGTAAGTAGCCGCTTCATTTTGAGGCGGTATTTCTTTTGCTTAAAGCCGATTGTTTGATATGATGGGCACTAAGAACAAATTTTCGGAGGGGTACTAAAATGGAGATTCAACAACACGAGAAGCTACTGGGCATTTTGACAAGTGAATTTGAAAAGCAGCTGGCAACGATTACGTTCACTCAATGGGACACCGACAGTGAGGATGACGAAGAGGTAAGTGTATTTAAGGCACAGCTGGTAGGTGTGAAGCTGACTACAAATGAATTCGAGGAAAAAGACCTGTTGCTGCTTTTTACCGATGAAGAAAATGAGCCAGTCGAAATTTTGATGGAAATTCCGGGAGAAGAAGTAGACCTGGCTACTTATGCTGAGGGACGTCTCCAAATTTTTGGCACAGAAGCGGAGATTGTTTTGGAAAAATGAGAACGAAGCATGCTTTTCGGTATGTCGGTACTCCTGATCCGATGACAGAGAGGGAAGCGTACCATTGCGAAAAATATATCAAGAAAAACAAAGACAAGATGGTCCAAAAAGGACAGTACTTGATCGACACCACAGCCCTATTATCTTTGTTTCATCTGGATTGTTGGAATTGTCGGAGTGTCCACCGGGAAACCTGCTGCGAAGGTGGACAACCTTATTCGGTAGAGAAGTGGCAGATCCCGATCATCGAAAGGGAAATTCCTGAGATTTCGAAGCGACTTACGGATGAGCAAGTGAAAAAAAGCTTGCTGAAGGACGGCGTTTGGGATGAGCGGGAGCTTGCTGGCACGATTCGGATGCGGCACGGCAACTGCTTGTTTTATCAAGAAAACAATGGACGCTACGGGTGCGCGATCCATGCGTATACGGAAGAACGAGGCCTAGATGTGCATACACTCAAGCCGTTTAGCTGCCAGCTGTACCCCATCGATCTGATTGATACAGGAGAGCACATTTTATTGACTGCTGTCACCGAGGAGACCTCCTCCTTTTCTCGGTGGGGGACGGATTATTTGGAGCAATTTTATTGTGCGAGCCAGGAGCGTAGACGACTTGCGGTTCATGTAAGCGACGAAGTGTTTGCTGTAGATGGCTACCGTCCAGCATACGAATGGAATCTCCCATTACTACGCTTTTTGCTGCAAGAAGAAGCGGAGGAAGTTGAAAAAATTCTGGCAAATCGCTACAACCAGCTAAGTGTGCAAGTATGATTGGAACCGTCCTAGTCATGTGTTATGATGGGTTTGGCTTGAAGTAGATTTGCAAAGGAGCAACATAAATGAACGTCAAGACAACTCAAGAATCTCGTACAATCCAAGCATCCTTGGTACAACCATCGGACACGAATTATCATGGGACGATTTTTGGTGGAACGATGATGGCATATGTAGATGAGGTCGCTGCAATTGCTGCGATGCGTCACTCCAGACGTCCTGTCGTAACGGCTTCCATAGATTCTATAGATTTTCTCGCTCCTGTAAAAATGGGCCACTCCATTTGTCTGGAAGCATTCGTCTCCTCGACTGGCAGAACCTCTATGGAGATTTTTGTGAAGGTGATTTCCGAGAATTTGCAGTCAGGAGAGCGTGTGCTCACGGCGACCTCGTTCCTCACATTCGTAGCACTCGATGAAGATGGGAATCCGACTGAAGTGCCAGCAGTCGTTCCTGAAACAGAAGAAGAGAAAAACCTCATGGCTTCGGCAGATGAGCGCAAAAAAATGCGCAAGGAGCGTAAAAGCAATACACAAGCTTTTATCAGCACATTATCTGTTGAGAAAACCATTTAATTTTGGTATGGATTCACCCTGAGCGACAGTTCGCTCAGGGCGCTCTACATTTTCAAACCTGGGAGGAATGGGAATGAAATACCGGAGATTAGGCAAAACCGATCTGAAGGTTTCGGTTATTGGAGTAGGCACTTGGCAATTTGGCGGCGAGTGGGGGATGGACTTTGCCCAAGCAGAGGTTGATCAAATCCTGGATAAAGCAAAAGAATTGGGAATCAACCTTATCGATACCGCTGAATGCTATGGCGACCATTTGTCAGAAAAGCTGATTGGTGAGTATTTGAAAAAGGATCGACGTGAGGATTGGATTGTGGCTACAAAATTTGGCCATCATTTTCATGAGCGGTTTACCAGGACAAATGACTACTCGGCACAGTCTGTTCTCCAGCAATTAGATCAATCGCTCAAAGCACTGCAAACGGACTATATTGATCTTTATCAATTCCATTCTGGGCCAGACGAGGCGTTTGACAATGACGAGCTGTGGACGATGCTAGACAAGCAGATCAGTGCAGGGAAAATCAGACATCTCGGTTTGTCTATCGCTAAAAATGACAATATGAATCAGACAGCTTCGGCATCCAAAATCAATGCTCAGACGATACAGATTGTTTACAACCGTTTGGACAGAAAGCCAGAACAAGATGTGTTTGCTTCCTGCCAAGAGCAGGATTTGGGCGTATTGGCTCGTGTGCCGCTGGCTAGTGGCTACTTGAGCGGAAAGTATAAGCCAGGAACCGTTTTTGCTGGAAATGATGTTCGTCATCGCCACGACCAGGAGCATGTTCGCCATTTGCTTTCCCAAGTGGAAGAAATCAAGCAACAGGAAGTTCCTGCTGGCATGGATATGGCGCAATGGGCTTTAGCATGGTGCTTAAAGCATCCTGCTGTGACGACTGTGATCCCGGGCAGTAAAAGCCCTGCACAGGTGGAGGCAAATGCCAAAGCAGCTGACTATGTTACGGAAGATCATCCACAAGCCGTTCGCTAATAAGCATGAAAAAGGAGGAGCCAGATGTCACGGCTTCTCCTTTTTTCTGCTTTATTCTAAAAAACGGGATTTGATCTGCGGAGTGGGCAGCATGCATTGCTCGGCTTTGCCCATCCAGCGATAACGATTTCGCGCCACCCAGTCATAAACGACATTGCGAAGTGAGCGAGGAAAAAGCTGTGCTACTGTCGAGAGGATCGGCCATCCACCCGTAAGCTTCTTCCCTACGCGTAAAACCGCGTCTGATTTACTGAAAAGTCGTCCGTTGGAGATGAATACGACCGAGGACATTTCGCTTTCCGGGTAGTCAAAAGAACGGAGCAGCTCTTGCCCTTTTTCCGATTGCAGCGAGGCAAAATGAATATGTCCCTTTGGATCTCGCTTTAATATAAACTGAACGGCACCGTGGCACAAATGACAGACCCCGTCAAAAAGTAAAATATGATCAGGTTGTTCTACTGGATGCGACTGTTTCAATTGGCAGCCCTCCAAATGATGTTGCGCTTTTTATTCCTACATTTATTTTACCAGAGAACGGCTGTCATTTGTGTGAACGGTCGGTCCCGTTTTTTTATTTCTTATTCCACTATAAAGGCAACAGCACCTTGCTGGATGAGCTCCTCCGCTTTTGTGAGATCGGGATGCATTTCGCGGTCTTCCTGCAAGCGAGAAATGACCGAACGAAGCTTTTGATAAGCGTATCCTGTTCCCACACCCAATTCTCCAGTCCCAAAGTCGATCGCTTGTGCTGCGGCCAAATACTCGATCGCAAGTACCTTGATGGTATTGGCAACGACAGTCCGTAGCTTGCGCGCGGAGGTAGTACCCATACTGACGTGATCCTCCTGATTAGCCGAGGACGGGATCGAGTCGACAGATGCAGGGTGGCACAGCACTTTATTCTCAGAAACAATGGAAGCGGCTACATATTGTGTAATCATAAAACCGGAGTGAAGTCCGCCGTTTTCTGTCAAAAATCCTGGGAGTCCGCTAAGCTGCGGGTTGACGAGTCGCTCTGTGCGCCGCTCGGAAATATTGGCTAGCTCAGCTACGGCAATTGCTAAAAAGTCCGCAGCAAAGGCCATTGGTTGACCGTGAAAATTCCCACCTGAAATAATATCACCTGTTTCTGTGAACAGCACTGGGTTATCGGTAACGCTGTTGCATTCGCGTGTAACCGTCGTCCAGACGTACTCGAGCGTATCGCGTGTAGCACCGTGAACTTGCGGAATGCATCGCAGGCTGTATGGATCTTGGACGCGCAATTCGCCTTGTGCAGTCGTGCGCTCGCTGCCCGCCAGATGTTGAAGCAAGCGTTTAGCGGACTCCTGTTGACCAGGATGAGGGCGAACAAGATGGAGCTGAGGGTCAAAAGCTTTTGGGATTCCGCGCAGAGCCTCTATCGTCATCGACGCGATTACTTCCGCGCTTTCCAGAGCGACCCGCGAGTCAAACAGGGCAAGGCACAATTGAGCAGTCATCGCTTGGGTTCCGTTGATGAGAGCAAGACCTTCCTTTGCTTGGAGACGAATCGGAGCCAGTCCGACCTCACGCAGGGCATCGCTTCCAGCCAAAAGCTTGCCGTTTACAGTTGCCTGTCCTTTGCCGAGCATTACTAGCACCATATGAGCCAGAGGAGCGAGATCCCCACTAGCACCCAGCGAGCCTTGCTGCGGGATGACAGGGTGAACACCGCGATTACACATTTCCACCAGATGCAAGAGGGTTTCCTCGCGGATGCCAGAGAAGCCTTTGGCAAGAGCATTGATTCTCAGCGCCATCATCGCACGTACGACATCTGTCGGGTAAGGCTCTCCCATCCCGCAAGCGTGACTCATGATGAGATTTTCCTGTAGCCTAGCTGCGTCCTCGCCTTGGATCATGACATCTGAGAATTTGCCAAAGCCTGTGGTAATGCCATAAACTACACGCTGTTCATCGACCATCTTCTCGACCATGGCCCGAGATTGACGGACTTTTTCTATCGCCTCAGACGTGAGTTCAATTGGGGTGGAGCGGCGCGCAATGGAAATTACCTCTTCGATTCGGAGTTGATTCCCATCGAGTTTTACGAGTACAGGTTGCTTGTTCATGATTGTTTTTCCTCCTTTAGCAGAGCAGAGAACGAAAAGAAAGAGGGGTTAGGATAAAATATCCTAACCCCTCTTCCCGGGTGTATATGCGATTGGTAAAACGTGAAAGCCTGAAGCTTGTGCCCGGCGACATACGTTTTTCCTCACTTTCTTTCGCTCACATGCATCTGTCTGATTATTATCACTTGTCGTTTTATTGTAACCGATGTATTCGTGCAGTCAAGATGTATATTGTCACGGCGACTGCACTAATTTGAAAAAAACGGGCTTAGTCCATTTTTGTAAAATGGGCGAGTGTCGTTTCTTGAGCGGGATATATGTCATACCATGTACTGTGTTAGTTTATCCGAAAGGACGTGTATGATTCCGTGGAAAAGCGACGTAAAATGCCGCCTATGCCTCCTGCACAGCCGAGGCGTCCTAAAGAAATGCCGAAGCCACCTTCTTCTAGTATGCCAATGCCATCACCAATGGTGCCGTCTCCTTCGATGCCATCACCGGTTAATCCTTCACCGATGAAACCGTCACCAATGAATCCGTCTTCTGAAATGCCCAGTCCACAACCGGTAAAGCCAGTGAAGCCCATGCCGCAAAGGCCAATCATGCCAGCACCAAACCAAAACATACCGAAGACTCCAAACCGGATGCCAGCAAATCCAATGCCGCCAAACCTGAAGCCAAACCCGATGCCCCCAAACATAAAGCCAAATCCAATGCCGCCGAACATGAGACCATCGAATCCGATGCCGCCGAACATGAGACCATCGAATCCGATGCCGCCGAACATGAGATCATCGAATCCAATGCCACCGAACATGAGACCATCGAATCCAATGCCGCCGAACATGAGACCATCAAATCCGATGCCACCGAACATGAGACCATCGAATCCGATGCCACCGAACATGAGACCATCAAACCCAATGCCGCCCAACCGCAGACCTGCCAACCCCATGCCTCCTAGTTCGATAATGCCTAACAGAAGACCTCCAAACTTGCCACCAAATGCATCACCGAATGCGATGCCCCCAAGACATAGAATCGAATCGGGCATGGAAGTTGAGCTGTACTTGTTCAAATTCCAATTCCACATGGACCGGATGCAATATTTCCACCATAAATGCGAGAAACACCGCGATAATCGCCGTAAATACAACGAATACCGCAAGCACTACAGACACCATCAGCGGAGAATGAAGCATTATCACGATCGTTGCCAATCCTGGCATCATAGAGGCAGCAGCTCGGCTGGACGTGGTTCGTCCTCATCGTTCGGGTACAGACATTCCTCTTCGGGACAACATGACTGCAGCTGTGATTGCGGTTGTTCCATCTAAAATTTCTCCAAACATATAAAAGAACGCCAGCTCATACACTGGCGTTCTTTGACGTTTTTTTGTCAGGCTTGTTCCGCGAATGCTTCGACACCAATTCCTTTTTTCTTCAATTCGCGGCGCAGCGTCAGTAGGGCATCATCTTTGTTTTTGCATTCCAGGATGATGTCAACGTTGTAATTGCTCAGAGCGGAAGCGAATTGGATGAACTGATCCACATCAATATTATCGGCATGAGCGCGGAATTCTCGTTCTGACTTTGGCGACGACAGATGCATTTTGGGTGTGCGGTCTCCCCAGGTTTGAATGATTCTCGGCAAGTATTCGACCCAGTCTTCACCATCTGAATGACACATGTGGTGATGGATATCAAAAACCATAGGGATCCCAAGTCGTTCGGCCAGCTCCAAGACCTCACGCATCGTGAAGGATGTATCGTCATTTTCCAGCACAAGTCGTTTTTTTACCGACTCTGGCAGACGCTCAAAATTGCTCGCAAATCGATCCAGAGAAGAGGGCTTATCGTTAAACACACCGCCAACATGTGTGACCAATACAGAGTTGTCGTCAAGCCCAAGCAAATCAAATACACGCGCATGATAGGAAAAATCTGCAATCGTCGATTCGACGACAGCTGGTTTATCGCTATTGAGAATATTGAAATGGCCTGGATGGGCTGTCATACGAATTCCGTTTTTGCGAATGAATTCCCCGGCTTTTTGAAAATCCCACGCAAATTCTTTGGCCCAATCCCAATCGGCAGACACCTGATGAGTGGCTAGCGGAACAAATTCTGAGGGAAGCCGATACAAAAAAATTCGCCTTTCTACATTGTAAGCAAGAAGATCCATCAAATTAAAGAAATTGGTCTGTAATACTTGCCGTAATTTTTTCAGTCTCGCCTGAGGCTCCAGCTTGTTCACTTGGGCAACAGTCGTTTTTTTGTTTGGATTGTTTTTGGTGTTTACGCTGATGCAGGCATAGCCCAAACGGATCAAGGAATTCCCTCCCTTTTAAGGCAGCGTCATGATGTTAGTATTCCCGATGCTTCCTCTGATGCTTTGCCTGAAAACTTCCCATCCAAGGGATAACCTTCACAAGTGCCTTTTAGACCAACCCAATTGGTATAGCCTCCATTTTAAAACGTAAAATGTACTAATCCAGCCGCCTGGTCATGTGAAAAATGTAGGAATAAAGGAGGGGAGAGTATGCTGTGGCTTGGAGTGATTCTAATTCTGGTTACGATTGGCGTCGCTGTAGCAATTGGTTACCGAGCTAACGAAAACGTTCGCAAATTTGATGAAAGCAAGCACGAAAGCTTTATCGGCTCTAAATCAAATTCGTAATCGGGGGAGGGATAACGAATGAAGCCGGAAAAAGAGCACCAGCTATTGGAGGACAAAAAAGACCTGAATAAATTTGGCTATGCACAAGAGCTTTTGCGGGACATGGGTGGATTTTCTAATTTTGCCATTTCATTTTCCATTATTTCCATCTTAACAGGCGCTGTTTCTCTATACGGACATGGACTATTTTATGGCGGCTCAGGTATGATGGGGTTCGGCTGGACGATTGTAGCGTTGTTTGTCATTTTGATTGCAGCATCCATGTCCGAATTAGCATCAGCAATTCCGACGGCAGGGGCATTGTATCACTGGGCAGCGATTTTAGGGAGTAAAAGATGGGGATGGTATACCGCCTGGATTAACCTGATCGGACAAATCGGAATTGTTGCAGGGATTGATTACTCCTTTTCCTTATTCGCTGATCCGCTACTCGCAAGTGCTTTTGGCTATACCTCAACAGAGACGACAACCTTGATCCTGTTTGGCATCACCTTGCTGCTCCATGGGACATTCAATCACATTGGCATCAGACTGGTCGCACGGCTCAACGATTTTTCCGCGTGGTATCATATCGGCGTTGTCGTCATTCTGGTTGGCAGTCTCGTATTTTTCTCACGTCACGAGCTGCAACCACTCGACTATCTTTTTCAGGTCGGTCAAACCTTTTCTGATAAGCCGTATGCGATCGCTTTTCTAATTGGTCTTTTGCAAGCACAGTGGACGTTTACCGGGTACGATGCTTCCGCTCACACAATTGAAGAAACGATTAATCCAAGGGTTCGCGCAGCCTGGGGAATCTTCACTTCAGTGGCCTTTTCCTTTATTTTTGGTTTTATCATGCTCGCATTTGTCACGCTATCCATCAAAAATGCAGCTGCCGCCAGTGTGGCTGACAATGCATTCATTTACGTTATTAGCGAAGCATTGGGTGGAACGTTTGGTTCGGTTGTATTATGGCTTGTTACGTTTGCCATGTGGTTCTGCGGTCTGGCTTCCATAACGTCCTTCTCCCGCATGCTCTATGCGTTTTCGCGTGACAATGGGATGCCGTGGAGTCGTCATTGGGCTGAAATATCCAGAAAATACAGGACCCCAGCAAAAGCGATCTGGCTCGTTATTATTCTTTCCTTTGCCCTCGCTTTGTTTGATTACATGATGAAAACGATAAACCCGAATACAACCTATACGACACTTGCCTTTTTGACAGCCGTTAGCGTCGTAGGGCTCTATGTAGCCTATGGTATACCGCTGTATTTGAAGCTACGTGCAGAGGCGAATGGGCTATTCCAGAAAAAGCATTACGGACCGTGGAGCCTGGGAAACTGGAGTAAGCCCATTAACGTACTAAGCCTCATCTGGATCGTATTTATTTGCGTCATGATGGTGATTCCACCGAATGAAACAGCAGGCTATGCACTGATCGGAATGTTCGTTGTGCTTTTGATTATGGATGTGGCGTATTACAAAAAGCATTTCGAGGGTCCCCAGGCAGCACTTGGCACTTCCGATGAAGAGATCAAGCGGCAAGAAGCAAAATTTACAGAGTAATAGCTCGCAAAAAACAGTAGCTCCCGTTAGCCAAATTGTTTTGGCAATGGGGGCTATTTGTGCATAAGGAAAGTCTGGCAGCGAGACCATAAAGGGAATGAACACAGATGGAAGGGATGGTGAGAGAATGAAGCATAATGGTTGGAGTGCGGTTGTGTTTGGAGGAGCACTTTTGATGTCTCCAGCAATTTGTCTAGCAGCAGAGACTTCACATCCTGTTGAAGCTGTAGTCTGTTATGCGATTCATAGATTGGGAGAAGGCGAGCAAAAACCGAATCGGTATGAGGTGGCAGGAATTACTAACCCGGTGGCGTTTGAAGCGTTTTTTGGTCAACTGCAGGAGGCTGTAAAAAAAGGAGACAAGAACGAAGTTGCTAACCACGTGAAGTATCCACTCCGAGTAAACAAAGAGGGAGCTAGCCGATTTGTCCACGGTGAAAAACAATTTGTGACAGAATATGATCTGATCATGACAGAAAAAGTGAGAGAGGCGCTACTCCACCAAAATGTGACGAATACATTTGTCAATGACCAAGGAGTAATGGTTGGTGACGGTGAACTTTGGCTGGGGCAGTTTGGTAATAAATTTAGCATTTTTGCTATTAATTTGTGAAATGTAAGGGTTTACATAGTGGATAATTTAAAGATCACTCAATAAATTTATTTTATTGGTTTTATTGTTTATTTAGAATGGACATAATCGCCAAACAATTCTAAAATAACTTATAAATAGACAAGCTAGGAGGATAAAACTGGAAGAGTGTCCGCGTGAAATGGACATTTGTTATTTTTAAAAAAGCATGATAAAATTCACATTAAGCTATTTTTTTTAATTTTACTTAACTAATCAAAAGCAGTACGTTTGACTGGGTAAAAGGAGTGATTAAAATGAGTTGGAATGCAGAAAATCTGGCTGCTGAAGTAGCGGAGCAGGTGGTTGCTTGGCGCAGATATCTTCATCAGCATCCGGAATTATCGTTCCAGGAAGACAAGACATCACAATATGTGTATGAAATGTTAGAATCTTTTGGTAATTTAGAGCTATCCCGTCCGACAAAAACGAGTATCGTAGCTCGCCTCATTGGTTCTGAGCCAGGCAAGGTTCTGGGAATACGTGCAGATATCGATGCGTTGCCGATTCATGAGGAAAACGAAGTGCCTTATGCTTCCAGCCAACCCGGTGTTATGCACGCGTGTGGACATGATGGTCATACGGCGATGTTGCTAGGTGCAGCCAAGATCCTCTCCGGCTACAAGGACAAGATCAAAGGCGAAGTACGTTTCATTTTCCAGCATGCAGAAGAATTGCCACCTGGTGGAGCGGCAGAAATCGTGAGATCTGGAGCAGCCGATGGCATGGATTCTATCATCGGAATTCACTTGGCGTCTTATTTGCCAGTAGGCAAGTTCGGTGTTCTATACGGGGCGCTGACGTCCTCTACAGATCGTTTTGACATTACGATCCAAGGAAAGGGAGGTCACTCCTCTCAACCGGAAATGACAGTCGACCCAATCGTAATCGGCGCTTCTGTTATCAGCCATTTGCAGCAAATTGTTTCGCGGAATGTGAGTGCACTCGACAAGGTCGTGATTTCCGTCACCATGCTGAATGCAGGAACAGCCTACAACATCATTCCAGACACGCTGACCATCACAGGCTCTACACGCTGCTTTGATGAGGAAATCCGCAAGAATATTCCGATCTGGATTGAGAAAATTGTCAAAGGCATTACAGACGCACATGGAGCGTCTTATGAATTTAAATATTCACTTGGCTACACTTCCGTTGTCAATGATCAAAAAGTGACGAAGCTGATGGAAGATACGATTCGGGAGCGTTGGGGAGAGGAAGATATTGTTTTCATTGACCCAGTTATGCCAGGAGAGGACTTCTCTGAGTATCTGAAAAAAGCACCAGGCTGCTTCATTCAATTGGGCGCAGGGAATCCGGAAAAAGGCTTTATTTATCCGCATCACCATCCGCGCTTTGATTTTGATGAGGATTGTCTCGTCCGCGGCGTAGAGCTGTTCATTCGTGCAGCGGAAAAAGTAGTAATGGAATAATAGAAAAGACCGAACTGGGGGAAGATTATGACTGAGGGACGCGCTAATGTGTACAAGCTCCATTTACTTGTGCTTGCACTTGTGGCAGTGACAGAGTTTATCGGAACAAAGAAAATCAACATAGGCATCGGTGTCATCGCGTTGTTTCCCATGTTGTATGCGCTTGTTTTAGGTGGAGTGATCAGCTGGCCTAAATTCAAGTTTCTGAAAGAGAAAGAAATGAACGCTGCAGCGAATATTTTGGGAGTCTCCTTTCTCCTGTTTATCGCCAAGCTGGGCGCAAACATCGGACCTGAGCTGCCAAAGCTGCTTGGTTCTGGCGTGTCGCTGCTCGTACAGGAAGTTGGTCACATCGTAGGTACGATTGCTCTTGGCTTGCCTGTTGCTTTGTGGCTCGGCTTGAAGCGCGAATCAATCGGGGCTACGTACTCTCTCGACCGTGAGCCAAACCTGGCGATTATCGTCGACAAATTCGGAGCGAATTCTGCAGAAGCACGCGGAGCTTTGGGTGTTTATATTTGCGGAACCTTGTTTGGTGCCATTTATATGTCTATCTTAGCGAGTCTGTTAGGAAGTAGCGGATTGTTTCACCCGATTTCCTTGGCGATGGGAGCAGCGGTTGGTTCAGGAAGTATGATGGCAGCAGCAACAGGATCACTTGCTGTTATTTTCCCAGAAGCAACAAAAGACATCGCTTTTTACTCGGGTGCAGCTAACTTGATGATGAGCATTGTCGGAACTTATGTGTGTATCTTCGTTTCGTTGCCTCTCACTCAGCGCTTGTACAAATGGCTTGAGCCTGTTATCGGACGCAAAAATGCTTCCACTACAGAAGGAGGTAGACGCAGCGCATGAATCAAGTACTGACCATTTTACTCATTGGACTCATCGCACTTATCGGAAACTGGATCGGATACGGTGTAGGGCCGGCAGAATCATTGCCAGGTATTCTGCTCCTCGCAGTAGTTACCTTGATCGGGATGGGCTTCACCAAAATTTTGCCTTTCAAATCTCCTGTGATTGTTTGGATCTCGTTGTTCGCTATGATCGCAACATCTCCTATCTTCCCAGGAAATGCATTTATTGCTGCATCGATTGCGAAGATCAACCTGTTGGCGCTTGCTACACCGATTCTCGCTTACGCAGGTCTGTCTTTAGGGAAGGATATTCACTTGTTTAAAGAACTTAGCTGGAGGATTGTTGTCGTATCGCTTGTTGTCTTCACCGGCACATTCTTGTTTGCAACACTGTTTGCCGAAATCGTATTTAAGATTCAAGGGAAATTTTAATATTCCCACAAACATTATTGAACCTCTGTGAGCAGCATCAAGCTCATGGAGGTTTTTTCCAATCGCATCGATCCAGTATAGCACACAAGCTGAGAACGGACCTTCCCAGAAGCGTTTTTATACATATAAAAGAATTGAACGATTGGGTAAGGACAGGTATACTCTTAATAATCAGAAAGATTACGGGGAAAAAAAGAGAGCTAGGAGTGGAAAAAAGCATGATTATAGATGTAAAAAATGTGACTTGGCAAAGAGACGAAACGACAATCCTGCAGGACATCAGCTGGCAGGTTCGCGAAAAAGAACACTGGTGTCTCGTGGGATTGAACGGTTCAGGTAAAACTAGTCTGTTAAAAATCATCTGCGGTTATACGTGGCCTACATCTGGAGAAGTAAATGTATTAGGAAATTTATATGGAACGGTAGATTTGCGAGAAGTGCGAAAAACGATTGGATGGGTTAGTACAGCCTTAATTGCCCAGCTGCATGATCATGAAACAGCTTATCGAATTGTTTTGAGCGGACGGGAAGCGACGATCGGACTATATTCGGTTCCATCAGACGAGGATAAGAAGAAGGCAGAGGAATTACTTCATACATTTGGTTGTGAAGCGTTAAAAAATCGCCCTTTTTCGGCATTGTCCCAAGGCGAACGCCAAAAGGTACTGATTGCTCGTGCATTGATGGCTTCACCGAAGCTGTTGATTTTGGATGAACCATGTACGGGTCTGGACCTCTTATCTCGTGAGCAATTGCTGGCCATGATCGAAAAAATTTCGGCTCAGCCTGATGGTCCAACTCTGTTGTATGTAACCCATCATATCGAAGAAATTTTGCCATGCTTTACGCATACGCTTTTGCTCAAGGAAGGTGCAGTTGATCAAGTTGGACCGTCTCAGGACGTATTGACTGCTGATCGGTTAACACGGTTTTTTGGCGTCCCGGTAAACGTCCAGAAGTCACAAGGACGTTCGTGGATTAGCCTCGGAGAAGAGGCTTCTGTGAGGTAAGTGTCAGTAGAAACAGCACGCTCGTGTATGATTGTGTATAATAGAAGTAAGGAACTGTATCTGGGAGGAGAGGAGAGATGGAGGCATGACCAATGCGATTGCACCGATCACGGACTCTACCTGGGCGATCATCACCTATGAAGAAGCATGGAATAGCTTTATCAACAGCTATGTGATCCAAAAGGGTGATGCGTTTGTGGTGATTGATTCCCATCTGCGCAAGCAGCGTGCATACTTTCAACAGGCGCTTGAGGAGATAGGAGTCAAAGCTGAGCAAATTGAGTACGTTTACTTTACGCATCGACACGCGGATCATATAGGGAATGCTGACTTGTTTCCTTCTCGCAATAATTGGATTCACTTAGAGGATTATTATGAGCTGGACGATTTTTCGCAAACACTGTTCGGTCATACGTTTACGGGGACTGGTGGTGACCTGCCAGTCCTCCGATTTAGACAGCTGCCATTTCATACAGAAGGCTCCGTCGCTTTTTTTGATCCGCAAAGCAAAGTCTGTTTTGTCGGTGATCATCTCATTTTTGGAGAATCAAAAGCAGAGCTGGGACAAATTGTCGGAACCGAGGATGAATGCAGGACGGCGTATAAAGAATACGTCAAAGCTTTCGCACAGAAGGAGCCTGAACGAGCGCTTACCTACGTGGCTGGATTGGAGATTTTGCTTGATTGGCCAATCGAATGCTTGGCTACCGGTCATGGCTTAATCTTCCAAGGAGAGATCGTCCCTTTTATTCAAGAATTGATTTCACTTGTCAAACCATAAGCAAAAAAAGACTTCTGGCACCAGTGAAGGTGGAACAGAAGTCTTTTTTGTTGAGTTATTTTTTCGCTTCTTCGACAGAGTCCAGAGCTGGGTCCAGTACTTTTACCTTGTACTTTTTGCTCATGGCGTCCATCCACTCTGGCGTATTTTTGCGTCTGTTTTTCTCTTTTGCTTTTTCCTCGACCTCTGGACGAACTTGCTCCAAGGTGCCATTGAGCTTATCTTTATATTTCTCATAGTAGTCCGTAATGTCTTTCTCCGTAGTCGGGTAAGCTTTTTCGATCAGCTTGTCGCGCAACAGCAGGAGTCTTGTCCGCTCCAGGAAATCTTTCTCATCCATTCCCTTTTCCTTCAAATATTCTTGGAATTTTTCTGGAGTTTTTAATTTTTCTTTAACCGGACCGATGACTTTGTTGAGCTCCTCATCGGAGATCGTAATTCCTTGAGCCTTTCCTTCCAGATTAATTAGCTCAGTAGCAATGATGCTAGCCATCGCTTCTTTCCCGACAGTAGGCTTCATTTCGTCATAGAGCTGGGACTGTGTAATGTTTTTGCCGTCAATCGTTGCTACAACAGCACCTGTAGCTTCACCAGCGGGTTCTTTCGCCTGAGATACGCCTAATACTACGAGTCCGAGGACGAGTACGGATGCTGTCAGAATGGTTACATCAAATTTTTTCATTAGAAAAATCCTCTCTTTCATGCATGTATGCCTTCTATTGTAAGACAGAATTACGGGGGAAAAATGAAAGCTTGTCTATACAAGATTTACACAATTACTCCCCCAATAAAAAACCGCACACGAAAAACGCATGTGCGGTCGTGTGAAACATAGCGGAGGGTGATTTCAGCCTGCCTCCGTTTCGGCTTTTTGCCATTCCTCCAAACGTTTTTCCAGCTCGGAACGATTGAGATGCAAAAAGCTGGCCGACGATTTTCCCATTAATTGACGCAGGTAGGTGAGGGCATGCTCATAGTTTCCTTTGGCTGCCTCAATCTCGGCTAGGCAAAAAAGCTTCCAATCACGAGCGGATCGTTTGCGAGAAATAAGCTTATACGCTTCCAGAGCGCTTTCGACCTCACCCAAACGAGCATGCGAGCAAGCAATCAGCGCAAGTGAATCTGTCATTCCCTGATCACGCTGATAAATGCGGAATGCCACTTCTAAAGCCTCACTATAGCGTCCAGAAGAATAGTAGACAACCGCCAGATTATAGAACAAATAGTGAATCATGGCTTGATTAAACAAAGAGGGCTGCTCTTTGCAAACGTTTATTCCTTGTACAATAAACTTTTCTGCCAGTTCATAATTGCCACTCATGATTTCGTGAGTAGATTTATCCAGCATGGCTACTGAGCGCGAACGGTTCTTGCGATAAGAAGCATCCAGAAAGCGAAGCCGAACGTCCAATCGGCGTTTAAACAGATTGGCCATATATTGGAAGCGAAAGGGCCAGTGGAGCCGGAGGAACATAACCAAAATCACAGCTGCTAACCCTGCAAGTGTTGATGTCAAATTGAGACTAAGATAATCCACGTAGGGACACCCTTTCTATCTAACGCTACGTTCACTTACTCATCTTAGCACAGAACCAGTCCGCATGACAGAGCATTGCCGCTATTTCGTCAGTGGTAGAGTTCCTACTTGCCGTTTCGTAGAAAGCTGATGGGCTGTGACATAACTGTTCGAAACGGTGTAGATCGTGTCATCAATAGTAAGGATTCGATTGATATTTTTTTCGCTCTCGTACCAGCCATCTCCAGCCTTTTTCATGTCTTGCTCGTCGAGATGGGTAATCCGATTTGCGAGGGTAAAGCCTTTTTGTAAAGTAAGGTGATACACATAAGCTCCCTGGAAAGTGAATTGGCCATAATCACGAATGTTACCTACAGTCTTTTGTTCTGGCGTCCATTCGTATACCGTCACAGGAAATGCCAAGAGGTCCTTTTCTTTTGAGAAGAGGAGAGCTTTGTGATTGTACAACAGCTCGGAATTCGTTCCTCGATCGCCAATTACGGTTTTGAATTTTTCTTTTGGGTGAGAGACATCTGATACATCAAAGAGAGCGACCTTCATTCCTTGGTAATACGCCATGTCTTTATCTGATTCTGCTTCCTTGCCAAAACCGATAATATGGTTTTCGTCATAGGGATGGAGGTAGTCACTGTAGCCTGGTATTTTTAGTGCACCTAGAATCGTTGGCGTTTTCGGCTTAGTCAGGTCCAATACAAACAGTGGATCAACGTTTTTGAAGGTCACCATGTAGGCGCGATCACCCATAAATCGAACAGAGTAAATGCGCTCTCCTGGCGCGATTCCTTCCAGCTTGCCGTAAATCGAGAGCTTGTCGTCCAGCACATACAAATTATTTTTGGATGTATACTCATCCGTACGCCACATCTCACCGTTCGTGGTCGCTACCCGCAAATATCCATCATGCTCATCCAGCGAAAATTGATTGAGTATTCGGCCCGGGACAGCTCCTTTTCCGGAGTAGGTGAGAGTCCCATGATCCATGGCAAAACGATACACGTTGGTGATGATTTCGTTTGCGGGCACAACCATGATTTCCGGCGCAAAGGATTCTTTTGACTGGGTAGGCAACGCAGCAGCTTTATACTCGGTCACAGCGACATACAAATTTTCCTTTGAGGCATAAATGTTTTCACCAGCGCCCAGATACGTATTCATGGACATTTTTTGTTTGGGATCATCGAGGTTGACACCTGCGACCATCAAGTAGTCGGGCTGTATTCGTTCAGGAAAGTACCGTATATCGCTGTAGGGAATGGTCTTATAGCCATCGCCTTGGACGCTGTCACGATAGATTGGACCTGGTATTTCCCTCTGCTCCTGAAGAATTCTGTACGTGTTTACATAGCTATTTGCGGTCATGTACAGGCTTGCGCCAATTTTACGGGAAGACAGGTATTGACCTTCTACTTCGACCTGACGAGTGAGTTGTGGATGCTTTTTGTCCGAGAGATCGTATACAAGCGCTTTGACCGTTTGTTTTTCTGGATACCAGGGGATACCGATTTTGTATGCTTGAACGGAAGGTTCGCTTGATGCAGGAGAGGATGTCGACGAGACCTCGGTTGCTTGCCCGATCACGACCAGTCTTTTTTCATCGACGTACATCTCAAGCGGCTGGAACAATCCGTTCTCATATGTGATTCGTGATTCAACTTTCAGCTGATCAGCCGGGAAAGCCTTGATAATTCGCACCTCGGCATTCGTTGCTTGATAAAGATAAGTGCCGTCTGATTTGACGATGTCGGCTTCGTCTACTCCCTGTACCTGCGTGTTCGTCGTGGAATAGTCAGAGGAAGAATCCGGCGCTGCTGCTGCCGTTTCTAGAGAAACATTTTGTGGGGGGACGACGCTTTGCGGAGCAGGAACACCGTACTTGTACATAATGCTCGTTTCAGTTGTTTTCAGCAGTTTTTTCAGCTGATCGTAAGAACCAACTACAGGAAGTCCGTCCTTATCTGCTGCGAGTGCTGTTGTTTCTTGCATAGCGCCATTCGCAAAAAGAAACGGCGTAATCGCTAGGAAAAGTGCAGCTGTTAAAAGGCTAGCACGCCTTTTTTTCATAGTGATCCTCCTTCGTTTTTCATCGGCTTGAAAGCTTCCTGAGAATAAGACGGTGTCACGCTCTGAAGTGTTTCACTTATACAGCTTTGGGCTGCAATCTACGGACAGGTAGGACAGCATGTGCTATAATAGTAGGCGGTTTAGGATACCAATCACACCACTTCGTCAAAAGGGGCGTCATAGATGGAAAACTTGAAGCAAAGCATCCTGGAACTGATTACGGATACCTCCACAAATCTGCCACCAGACGTACGTCGTGCCGTCAATGCTGCAAAAGTAAATGAAGATTTGGGCACACGCGCAGCGATCTCTTTGTCCACAATCGCGCAAAACGTGGTCATGGCAGAAGAGAATGTTTCCCCAATCTGTCAGGACACAGGCATGCCGACATTCGAGGTAAAAACTCCAGTGGGAGTTAACCAAATTATTATTAAAAAGGCAATTAAAGAAGCAATTGTTGAAGCTACAAAAACAGGCAAGCTGCGTTCCAACTCTGTTGATTCCTTAACAGGAGCAAACAGCGGGGACAACCTCGGTCCTGGTACTCCTGTGATCCATTTTGAACAATGGGAAGAGGACGATATTGAAATCAAGCTGATCCTCAAGGGCGGCGGCTGTGAGAACAAGAACATTCAATATTCTCTGCCTTGTGAGCTCGAAGGCCTCGGCAAAGTGGGACGCAATCTGGATGGCGTTCGCAAATGCATCCTGCATGCGGTTTACCAAGCACAAGGTCAAGGCTGCAGTGCGGGCTTCATCGGTGTTGGGATCGGTGGAGACCGTACATCTGGATACGCACTCGCGAAACATCAATTGTTCCGCCGCGTGGACGATGTAAATCCAAACGCTGATTTGGCCAAGCTGGAAGACTACATCATGGAAACTGCGAACCAATTGGGTATCGGAACCATGGGCTTTGGCGGAAACGCTACGCTGCTCGGCTGTAAGATCGGTGTTGAAAACCGCCTGCCAGCAAGCTTCTTCGTTTCTGTAGCGTACAACTGCTGGGCATTCCGTCGTCAAGGCGTACGACTTAACCCAGAGACAGGCGAGATCAAGCGCTACCTGTATAAAGACGAAGTAGTGGAGATGGACCTCACTCCAGCAGCAACTGCTGAAGCTGGAGAAACTCGTCGTGAAGTTGTTCTGCAAGCACCGATTTCCGAAGAGCAAATCCGCAGCCTGAAGGTAGGCGACGTGGTCATCATCAATGGTGAAATGCACACAGGACGTGATGCCCTGCACAGCTACCTGATGGAAAACGATTGCCCAGTAGATCTGAATGGCGGAATTATTTATCACTGCGGTCCGGTTATGCTCAAGGATGAAGCTGGCGAGTGGCATGTAAAAGCCGCAGGTCCAACTACCTCTATTCGCGAGGAGCCATACCAAGGCGATATTATCAAGAAGTTCGGTATCCGCGCTGTGATCGGTAAAGGCGGCATGGGTGCGAAAACGCTGAAAGCACTGGGTGAGCATGGAGCTGTTTACCTCAATGCGATCGGTGGAGCCGCTCAATATTATGCGGAATGCTTGGAAAAAGTAGAAGGTGTCGACTTCATGGAATTCGGTATTCCGGAAGCAATGTGGCATCTGCGCGTAAAAGGCTTTGCTGCGATTGTAACGATGGATTCACACGGAAACAGCTTGCATGCTGATGTAGAGAAATCCTCCCTCGAGAAATTGGCTCAATTCGCAGAACCCGTATTCAAATAAAAAGATTGTGGAAAGCCTCTGGCGCACGAGGAGTGCAGCTGGAGGTTTTTTCATAAAGTTTCAGTTGATTTCTTGATTACTTCCGTTTACTATTGTGGAAATCATATACGAACGGATTAACGATGTTGAAGAAGAGCAAGTACGTATCAGATCATGAGGTCCAGAGAGTCGGTGGTTGCTGCGAACCGATCCTCACCTGATACCGAATGGGCTTCTGAGTCGCTTCGTTGAACAACAAGTAGGCGTTGCCGGGATTCTCTCGCCGTTATCAAGAGAGGAGTATCGCAAGGATTTTTTGTTCTTGCCGTACTTTAGAGTGAATCGCATTTTTGCGATTAAAAAAGGTGGTACCACGATAACCTCGTCCTTTGTTGGGCGGGGTTTTTTGTATTCTTTGAAAGGGGGGATGTCCATGGATGACGGTTGGTGGTTCTCAAATGTACGCGACATAAGCCAATTATTAGGGAGGATCAGAAATGAAAGAGCGTATTTTAACAGGGGATCGGATTACGAGAAAACTTCACCTTGGACATTACGTTGGCAGCTTAAAGAACCGAGTGGAGCTGCAACATCAGTATGAAACATACTTGCTCCTGGCAGATGTTCAAGCGCTGACTACCCACTTCGAAAACCCGGAGTTGATCAAGGAGAACCTGCGCAATGTAGCGTTGGACTATTTAGCCGTAGGAATGAACCCAGATAAAGCAACCATATTTATCCAGTCTTTGATTCCGGAGATTGCTGAGCTTGCGACATACTTTTCCATGTTTGTGACAGTCAATTCCTTACGTCACAATCCTACGATTAAAGCAGAAGCATTGGAACGCGGATTTCAGGATATGTATTATGGATTTCTTGGTTATCCGGTAAGTCAAGCAGCAGATATTACGTTTTGCAAGGCAACACTGGTCCCGGTCGGAGAGGACCAGGTACCTCACATTGAACAAACCAGAAAAATCGTGCGGCGCTTTAACCAGCTGTATACGCCTGTATTGGTAGAACCAAGAGCACTAGTTGGAGAGGTTCCACGACTCGTTGGACTCGATGGAAACAATAAAATGAGCAAGAGCCTTGGAAATGCCATTCAGTTGGATTCCACCGCGGAAGAGGTCAGTGAGAAGCTAAAAAAAGCCAAGACGGACCCTGCCAGGATTCACAAAACGGATATCGGCAATCCTGAAGTGTGTCCCGTCTACGCTTATCACCAAGCTTTTCGGGAAGAAGGCTCCGCTGAAATTTATGAAAGCTGCAAAAAGGGCCAAATCGGATGTGCCGAATGCAAGCAAAAAATTACGCAATCGATCAACAATTTACTAGAGCCAATGAGGGAAAGCAGAATTGTGTACCAAAATAATCCGAAAAGAGTCGACGAGATTCTGATGTCTGGTACAGAAAAAGCGCGACTTGCAGCAAAGGAAACCATGCAAGAAATACGTGAGGCGATGAGCATGAACTATTTCTGAGTAACAACTTGGTTTATGATCAAAAGCCGAGCCTTTGAATGACAGCGCCTGCAACGGCGAATATACTGGGTAATTGACTATTCTTCGAAAAATGGGTATTGGTTTATTTCCACTAGGTCCAGGCGGGCATAGGTTAATAACGTATATAAAACCATGGAGGAGTGGTCATACGTGAACTATGTAGTCCGTTCGGGAGATACACTGAACAGCATCGCTTCCCGTTTTGGCGTCCCGGTTCAGGAGTTGATCCGTGTAAATAATATTGCATACCCGTATTACATTTACGTTGGTCAAAACCTGTATATCCCCGTTGCAACGACACCAGCACCAACTGATACCGTAGATCGCAGGCTTGACCGTTTGGAAAGACGTGTGGATGCACTTCGTGATGACTATACGAGATTGAGTGACCGCGTTGATCGCTTGGAAAATCGGGTTACCCGTTTAGAGACTCGTGTCACTCGTCTGGAGCGTCCAGCTCCACCACCGCCAACGCAACCACCCCGTCCACGTCCGCCAGGAACTGCGCAGCCGCGTCAATAGGCGCAGCTGAAGTAATTTTCCCTGTATTCTCGATTTCCACTTACACCCTTTGTGCATATGGTGGTAGTAGAGATCAGAAGGAGGTGCGGCCATGTTTGGGATAAACGGAAAAAACGTAAGACACCATTTCATGGGCGTCTATGGAAAAGTGGTGCAGATCAGGGAACTGGTAGAAGTGATCGACCAAGTATTTGATTCGTTCCATAAAGTGAACAATATTAGTCGGACGATGCTTGGTCCGCGTAAATCAAGTGCGAAGAAGCTCGATCGACTCCGCTAAATTCTGCGGAGCTTAGCAGGAGAACGCAAAAGAACCGCTTCCAGTTTCTTGGAGGCGGTTCCTTCTTTTTTCCCAAGGTTGTCATGATTTGTTTCCTTGTTGCTTCATCGCTTGCATACCCATACGAACCAATTCCTTGACCATGTCTCCGCCTAGTCGACCACCGATGCGTCCGGCTGCTTGAGAAGGGAGTTGGCCGTTATAGCCATGCTGCAGCGGGATATCCATCTCCTGGGCAATTTCATACTTTGCTTGGTCAGGGTTATCTACGTTTGCTACTTGGGCTTTCAGGGAATCAAGTCCGCTTCGAGCATGGGGGACAAGAGGACGTCTGCGTCTACTCATGTAGTATTCACCTCTGTCCATAGGTTGCCCAATTAGACCAAAGCTTTGCGCTTTCTAAAATCAATCTGCGGATAGTACGTATTGGCTACGAGCAAATTCGGTCCTGCACATGAAGCCGCAGGACAGAAGCAATTGATTTTTTGGTTGAGTGTGTGCTTCTGCCATTTTGCAAACATCGATTGCAAAGGTTCTGTCTGAATGTTGCCCAGCGGCTCGACATCACCGAAGTCGGTAACAATCACATCACCGGTAAAAATGTTGATATTGAGTCTGTTGCGTCCATCAGGATCGTTACGGGTCGTGACATTTTTGGCTTCACGCAGACGGTGGATCAGTTCGCGGTCCGCCTCCAATGGACTGCATGCAAAAAACGGCAACGTGCCAAACAGCATCCAGAGCTCCTCGTTGCGAACATCAAGCATCCGATGAACAGCCAGGCGAAGTTCTTCAAGCGACAAAACATCCAGATCACGTGCAAAATCACTGGCGTACATCGGATGCACCTCATGTCTTTTGCTGCCCATTTCCTGAATTTGTCGATGAAGAATCTCAAGCTTCGGCCATGTTCGATGATTCAGCATTGTCTCCGCAGAAACAAAAACTCCTGCCTCCGAAAGCTTCCTTGCATTTTCGATCATGCCGTGAAAAAGAGTTTCTGCCTGTTTGGATGAAACCGACTGTCTTGCTTTTGCGTAAACAATATCATGGAATTCTTCGGGAGTAGACCAGTTCCATGAAATGTGCATGACATCTATGTAAGGCAGAATCAGCTCATAGCGCGAAAACGGCATCGACATGTTGGAATTGATCTGCGTACGCAGACCGCGGTCTGTCGCATAGCGAAGGATCGGAAGAATCACTTCTTTCACAGTCCGCTCGCTGTACATCGGTTCTCCGCCTGTTATACTGAGAGTAAGCAGGTCTTTTGCTTCATCTAATCGACGAAGAATCAGATCAACTGGCAGAGCGGGATCGTCCTTATATCGCAATGTATCACCAACCGCACAATGCTCACAGCGGAGGTTACATAGATTTGTGACGGTAAATTCGACGCTGGTTAGCTTATAGGCGGGCGGTGTCGCACCTAACAACGGCTCCCATGGATCGTGCCCAGGTGTTAGTGGTGTAGTTGGAACCATGCGGATCAATTGTGAAACCTCCTTCATACTGCGTACATTCAACCTATTATAACGACATTAGAGCGGAAGGAGAATAGCTAACGAGATGATTATGGGAATGTCTTTTGGACGCGGAGTGCTTTTTCATGATCGCAATGTGCTGGCTTGTGCCGAAGTGAGAGATGGCGTCATACATTTGTGGGCGGAAAAAATTTCGATTCGGACGATTGGCAAACTGTGGTACCGTATCTTTTTTTCCTTTCCATGGTATTACCAGCTCTTTCACTTGATGCTTGCCGGTTATGTCGTAGCAACACTCGTAAATCCGGCTTGGGAAATCGTAAGTCCACTGTGGGTGGCGGTCTATATCGGCGGCTTTCACTTTGTTTTTCCGCGTATGATGAAAAAATTTCACGGAGCAGAGCACAAGGTATTTAGCTATCATGGGAAAAAGTCCCTCACCGCACTAAATGAAATTGCCCGTGCAGACATTGTAAACGACGGGTGCTCAACGAATTTGGTGGTCTGGTTTTTCACTGGCTTTGTACTTTCGGCATTCTTTTTGCCTCTGGAATACAGTATTGCTTGTGGAGTCATCGGACTGTTAGCAGGAATGTTTGGAGACCGAGTGTTGCGTAAATACTGTGGTTTTATTTATAGGCTCTCTGGTTTCTTTCAAAAGTACTTCACAACGAAGGAGCCTGATCGCATCCATCTGGAGACTGCAATTCGCTCATACATCTTGTTTGAGCATATACGTGAAGTGGATCGAAAGCAGGCAGCTTAATATATTTCAGGGGAAGACGGCGTTGTTTTATGTACGCCGTTTTTTCTTTTTTCCATGCTCGACCACACAGAGGAGCTTGTAGGATAGCAGCCACTTTGGTAAAATTTAGACTGTTTCGCTAACTTGCTAAAGCGAAAAGAAACACAAGAGCCGAGCCGAGAGCAGAAGAAAAGAATGAGTAGAGGAGAGTTGAGCTGAGATGAGTCTGGAAAAGAATCAAGGTGTTTACGAGCAGGTAGGAGTAGCGATGACATGCCGATCGTACCAAGAGTACATGGACATGTTTTCGCTGACCAAGGAGCTTTTGGGACGAGGTCCGATCCTCGACGTGGGAGCAGGTGCTTCATCTTTTACTGCAGGAGCGAATCGCTTGGGCTATATGGCGACTGCTGTTGATCCTCTCTACGAAATGGATTCGCAGGAAATCTACGCCAGAGGAAAACAGGAAATTATCGAGTCGACAAAAAAGCTGGGGCGTATTGCGTCTACCCTTCGGCGTGGTGTTGTCAGATTTTATAATAATGGGGTGTGCATGTGAGAGGTTATACCGAGTTTCGGCCAACTGGAATTAAAACGGATTATCCGCACGTAGATTTAGTGCAAAAGCTCGTGACAGCGAGAGTGCTGTACGAGGAAAGGGTTGTGATGACGGTACGAATTGATGTAGGAAAAAATACCGTGCAAAAAGAAGGGAGCTTAGCTGAGCTCTCACATATAGCAAGTCTGAAAGAAAACGGCTTGTTGGATGACGATATGTATGTGAGCATGTTTCGCGACTGGGCGAGAGTTTTTATCGAAAACGATATTAACGACCCGGCAGCGTATTTTGAACAACAGGCAGAAAGCTGAGCTAATTCAGCTCGGGAAAACACAAATGACGAATGTATGTTCTTGTGTTATGATGGACAAAAAAGAGGAGTCATTTAACCGATGGATCATGCTTCGAACGTAACATTAATGCATTTTGCAATTCATCATGAGGATGCACTTCGAAAGTTTGAGCTCCCCGAGGAGCAGGAGCAGTTTACATCCCTTCCCCAAAGAATAACGGAAGTAACAGCAGGACAGCACCGGATTGTAATTGAGAGTGATACGAAGCCTGTAGGATTCTTTTTGTTGCACGCAACCGACCGGGTAAAAGAGTATTCGGAAAATCCGCAAGCGATGTTGTTAACCTCGTTTTCAATTAATCACGCCGAACAAGGCAAGGGCTATGCAAAACGGGGCATGCTTTTGCTACGTGAATTTGTGAAGGTCGAATTTCCGACCTGTAATGAAATCGTGCTGGCTGTGAATCATAAAAATATCCCCGCCCAAAAACTGTATTTGCAGGCGGGATTTTCAGATACAGGCAAGCGAAGAATGGGACCTATTGGTGAGCAGCTCATCTTCTGTCTGTCGATTTGATCGGTCATGTTTCCAAACAAAAAAGAAAAGAACTAAAACCTATTGCGCGTTTTAGTCTTATCTTTTTATCAAGAAATAAGGGCTATACCCGCTCCAGTGGACTTTCCTCCAGCATGCGATACATTTTGCCTTTATCCACGTAGGATTGGCGAATCCGAACCAGCTCGTTAAAATCGGCTTCAGTCAGCTCGCGCTTTACCTTTGCCGGGTTACCTACGACGAGAGAGCGTGGTGGCACCTTCATACCAGGTGGAACCAGTGCACCAGCAGCAACCATGGCTTCCTCGCCAATCTCGGCTTTGTCCATGATGATGGCGCCCATACCGATCAGTGCGCCGCGACGTACGATGCAGCTATGTAAAATCGCATTATGACCAACCGTAACCTCGTCTTCGAGGATAAGTGGATTGTTAGGGCTTTGGTGCAGGGTGCTGTTGTCTTGAACACTAACCCGTTTGCCGATGACGGTGGGAGCAATATCTCCACGGATCACGGTGTTGTACCAAATAGAAGAATCCTCGCCAATTTCTACGTCACCTGAAACGACAGAGCCTTTGGCAAGAAAAACAGATGGATGAATGCGCGGTTTATGATCCTCAAACGTAAGCAGTAACATAATAAATCCTCCTAGTTAGTGGGTATGCGGGCAATCCGTTTGCAGCGGAAGAGGGTGTGTGATCGAAAAACGGCCTGATTTCACGTCACAATCAATCACAGTTCCCGTTACTTTTTCCACATCCATTTTTTGATAAAAAATGCGAATGCCATGCATTTCCTGGACTAGATCGCCAGGCTGTTTTTCTGTGATCGCAATACTGTAGGTGTAGCTGCCACACCCAGTAGTTGTAGGGACAAGCTTGATCCCTAGCGCGTCTGCATCGCGTTCTTCCGCAATCATCAGAGTCAGTCGTGCGGCTGCATGCGGCGTAATGGTTATCACGGTCAACCCTCCTTGTAGCCTCTTTATTGTACTACAGGTTCGGCAAATGAACGAATGAGAAGGACGCAGTTTGTTAGAATATGGCTGTTTTCCCAATGTCCATGTGTTGACCGACGTACACCCATGTGATAGAGTATGTATTACTGATCCCGATACGCAGGAAATGTGGGTAGTCGCTGCCGTGATCGTTTCGACGATTGACGGTAGAGGAAAGTCCAGGCTCGCCCAGGCTGAGATGCTTGGAGTGTTCGTACCTGGTGCAAGCCAGGGCAGCTAGCTTCGTCTAGCTGACGGCGTGGAAAGGGCTCTCTCTGAGGCCCGAGTACGCTGAAAGTGCCACAGAAACGTAGCTTTTCTGGCGACAGAAAAGATGGAACGCGGTAAACCCTGCGAGCGAGAAACCCAAATTAGGTAGGGGAACCGTCCCAAAGGAATCAAACAGAGGGGCGGATGGTATCCTTGGATGCCATAGATAGATGGCTACCGCTCTTGGTGCGAGGGAGTATATCCCGCTTGAAGCACGGGAGAGACAGAACCTGGCTTATAGCATTTCCTGCTGGAACGAAAGTAAAACCGTCTGATTTTCAGGCGGTTTTTTTGCGTTTACATTCGCCCGGAAGAAGTTCCCAGAGAAAATGGGTGCAACATTCTTAAGCATGCTCACGTCAAATAGAGCGCTCGGCAAAAAAAGTAGTTCTACGACTTGCACTTCTGACATTTGATCAAAAGGGGCATAGATTGGCGGGCATCAGCGGATGTAAAAACAAACATGGTGGAGGGATTCTTTTGCAGAACTTTAGGGCACGATCTGCCAAGGATTTGAAAAAAATAGTAACAGGTGCGATATTGGCTGGGCTTTTGGTCATACCGAATACAGGAATGGCTGCGACGTCGCTACCACTATCCGATATTGCTAAAAATGCGAACAAGGACGCCATTCTGAAACTGAATTATGCAGGTGTTCTAAAAGGGTACACGGACGGTACCTTCAGACCGGATCGAGAAGTGACACGGGCAGAATTTGCCAAGATTGCGGTATTGGCGATGGGCTACACAGATGAACAGGCAAAAGTCATGCAAGGCAAGACGGCTTTCAAAGACTTGCCATCCAATCACTGGGCGACTGGCTACATAAACCTGGCCGTTTCCCAAGGAATTATCAAAGGCTATCCAGACGGGACCTTCAAGCCAGAAAACAATGTAAAAGTTTCAGAGGCACTTACTGTTCTCGTCCAAGGACTGAAGATTAATGTAAATACGTCGACAGCTGGCGAATGGTATTTCCCTTATTTGCTGGAAGCGGACAAAGTAGGGATTTATGGTAACGAAGAGTCTCCAATAACGGCGGCAAAACGAGATGTGGTTGCAAAGTATAC
This sequence comes from Brevibacillus reuszeri, assembly GCF_002897295.1. GTDB lineage: Bacteria > Bacillota > Bacilli > Brevibacillales > Brevibacillaceae > Brevibacillus > Brevibacillus reuszeri_A. The sequence goes on along the minus strand of NZ_BEXF01000016.1, from coordinate 46,162 downwards.
AGATCGTTTTATGGAAACGCCAGTGTACGCCAATGGCGCGTATTATGACAGGAATGGGAACGCTAAAGGAACCATTCAAAAGCTCCCGGTCATCAAAGGAACAATCGCTTCCTACGATAAAACAAACAAGAAGTTCAGATTGATCGGAGAAAAAGACGACGTGACGATCTCGGATTCTGCCCAAGTATACGGCACAATTGTCGTAGGAGCTCGTGTTGAGTACATTGTGAAAAATGGCAAGGCGAATTTCCTGACCGTTTCGACGACCGAAGATGAAATCATCGAGGGTATCGTGAAGACAGGGCTGAACTTCACTACAGCCGTTGGAGATGAAAACAAATTCAAAGCAATCGTAGGCAATAAAGAGGTCATCCTCGAAGTAGAGGATGGAGTAAGCGTGTCGCGCTCCCAAATTGGCCAGAAGTTTGTTGCCGTAGTTGGTAAGAATGGCATAATTGAATCGATTAGCTTCAACAAAAATACAACGTCGGGAATCGTAGAGAAGCTTTCGACTGTTACCGGCTCCAATGCGAAAAAAGAAATCAAGCTAGACGGAACCACGTATGTACTGGATTCCAAAGCTACAGTAAAAGGAAAAGCACATCCAAAGGCCAAAGAGACAGCGGCTGACTACAGCGATTTGGAAAAAGGCGATCTCGTGGAGCTGACCTTGAATGTAGATGGAAAAGTAACAAATATCGTGTATACAAAGCTCTCTGCGACAGGCACGATTACTGTGGATACCGATGAGAATCTGATTACGATCGACAAGGTCGACTATGATGTATTGCGCGATACCAAACTCTACGTCGATGAAAAAAGAGTAGATGAACTGGATGAGCTGTCGAGCAACAAGGTAGCGATCCTGACATTTGATGAAGACGGCAACCTGATTAAGGTTGAGCAAGGTGTCGGGGCAGCTAGCAACAAGCAGATTTCTGGCACAACTGGCTATCAAGCGGGCAATCCTGCCAAGCTTGCAACCATTAAAGTAGACGGCAAGACATACGATCTACTGGCTTCTGCCAAGCTGACGATAGATGGAAGCAGTGTTTCCCCTACTTCGATCAAACAAGATCAGCTCAATGATTATCGGATCATCACCTGGAAGTACAACGTCGGTACCAATGATATTGTGGAGCTGACGCTAGAGAAGCAAACGGTAAAAGGTTATGTTACAAAGAAATCAGGCAATAAAATTACAGTGAACGGTGACGTGTACGAACTGGCTTCAGGCGTATCGATTGACAGCGATGCAGCAAACAATGATAAAGAGTACACGCTCGTATTAAATAATGCAGGAAAAGTTAAAGCGGTATCTGGAGCAGCGAAAAAAATCAGCGGCTTGGTCGATTCAGTAGAGGTTCGCCATGAAAACGGCAGCGTCATTTCGGCAAAAGTAGAAGTCGATGGCAAGACGTACAAGGTGAGCAATGAGGATGCAGTAGAAGACGTGGATCAGTTTGAATACGTGACACTGACCCTGGATCGTGACGGAGAGGTCATCGCTGCTTCTGTCCAAGGGAAGAAAACAAAAGAGGCAGAAAAATTCATCGGTATCGAATCCCGTGTGAATGGCGACAAATATGTATACTACGCGGATGATTCTACAAGCCTCAAGCTTACAAAGGATGCGAAAGCAAAATATTACGATGGCTCTACCATGAGTCTGGACAATATCAAATCGACCGATAAAGTTGATTTGTGGGTAAACGATGCTGGTCAAGTGTACGTCATCGTTGTTCTGAAACGATAAGTAAAGTTCACCATTATAAGAGGCGATCACCCTGCGACGAATAGTTGAGAGTGGCGCCTCTTTCTCATACATTGGAAATTAAGACGGAAGTAAGAGAAATGCCGTAACATTCATGATAAAATGTAAGAAGAAAGAGAGAATTCTCTGTTTTTCGATTCGTATACACGGAAATAGTAAAAAGCATGGAGATCCTAATAGCGAAAGAGGGACTTGTCGTGAATTTTACCACACAAAAGAATGGCGTATTTCCTGGCGTTTGTTCGCTCGATTGTCCTGATCAGTGCGGCCTGCTCTTGCATAAGCAGGATGGGAAAATTATAAAAATCGAGGGCGATCCAAATCATCCGGTAACCAAAGGAAATATTTGCAATAAGGTCAGAAACATGACAGCGCGTATTTATGATGAGAAGCGCCTCTCTTATCCGTTAAAACGAGTTGGACCCAAAGGCAGCGGTCAGTTTACCAGAATTAGCTGGGAGGAAGCGATCGAAACGATCACCACACGCTGGCGTGAGCTGATTGAAGCAGATGGACCGACCAGTATATTGCCCTACAGCTTTTACGGGAATATGGGCAGGATTAACGTGGAGGGCATGGATCGCCGCTTCTTTTATCGTATGGGCGCCAGCCAGTTGGATCGGACGATATGCAATAGTGCAGGCGGTGTAGGTTATAACTATACGATGGGCGGCGCATTCGGTACCGACCCAGAAGACACGATCCACTCCAAGCTGTTCATCATGTGGGGAATCAACACCGTCAGTACAAATATGCATCAGGTGGTACTGGCAGAGCAAGCCCGTAAAAACGGCGCCAAAATCATCGTGATTGACGTGCATAAAAATCAGACAGGTCGCTGGGCAGACTGGTTTATCCCGATTCTCCCCGGTACAGACAGTGCACTTGCTCTCGGAATGATGCATATTTTATTCGCAGAAAATTTGGTAGACGAAGCCTTTTTACAGCAGTACACGGTCGGTCACGAGCAGCTTCGCGAGCATGTCGCCCAGTATGATCCTACTACTGTATCCGCGATTACAGGTGTACCAGTCGAAAGCATCTATCGCTTGGCCAGGATGTACGGCGAGACTTCGCCTTCTTTTATCCGCATCGGAAATGGCATTCAGCATCATGACAACGGCGGTATGTGTGTCCGTACGATCGCCTGTTTGCCGGCTCTAACAGGTCAGTGGCTGGTGAAAGGGGGAGGGGCAATCAAAGGGAATAAAGGCTTCTTGGAGCACAACAAGCAAGCGGTACAGCGTCCCGACCTCCTCAAAAACAAACAGACCAGAATAATCAATATGAATGAACTCGGAAAAGCGCTGCTTGAAGCAGAGAAACCTGTCCGCTCCCTGTTTGTTTATACGAGCAATCCTGCCCTTGTTGCGCCTGAAGGAAACAAAGTAAGAGAAGGCTTAGCCAGAGAAGACTTATTTACAGTCGTCCACGACTTGTTTTTGACAGAGACAGCCCGCTATGCAGATATCGTCCTGCCTGCGACCTCCTCCTATGAAAATATGGATTTTTACACGTCTTATTGGCACCATTACATTCAATTACAGCAACCAGTCATGGAGCCATACTACGAAAGCAAGTCCAATACAGAAGTATTTCGCTTGCTGGCACAAGCCATGGGCTACGACGAGCAGGAATTCCAGGATACCGATGAACAGATTATTCGGCAAGCGCTCCACGAGAACCAGAATCCGCATATGGAAGGCATCACCTTTGAAGCGCTCGTCGAAAACAATTTCATGAAAGCGGATGTCGCCGGTTATTTTGAAGGGAAAATGGCAACACCAAGCGGAAAAATCGAATTGTATTCACAGCTCATGGCAGACAGAGGATATCCTCCTTTGCCGACCTACGTTCCATTGCCTGATGATGGACCGTTTCCTTACTTATTTGTTCCCGGACCGAATCATAACTTTTTAAACTCAACCTTCTCCAACAATGAGAAGCACATCAAGCTGGAGAAGAGCCCTCGTCTGCACATGAATAGTAGTGATGCGTCAAAGACAGGGATTGCAGAGGGCGACACCGTTCGTGTGTGGAATGACCGCGGGGAATGCGAGTTGGTTGTATCCGTTGGGGAAAATGTGCTCCCAGGTGTAGTAGTAAGTCAGGGGCTATGGGCTGATTCACCACAGTCCAAGCATTTTGTGAACGCACTGACTCCGGATCGGATTGCAGATATGGGTGGAGGAGCTACATTCTTTTCCGGTCGGGTCGATGTTGAAAAATGCTAACGCCTGTCCAGCGCCTTTTCTGATGAAAAAGGACAAACGGGCGTACTAGCATAAGCCCTTTTCCATACGGTTTATGGAGGAGGTGAAATTTTCTTGGATGAGTTGCGTATGTTCAAGCAGTTCATTAGCTCGGCTGAGCATGTGTGGACGCAAATTGCATCTTCGCCGATGGGGAAGACTGTCTACACGGTGAATGGAGTGGATTACACACCATTACCCGAAAAATATAATTCGAAACGCAAGATCTCCCGAATTTTTCGGCGATATTGGGGAAAGCAATTGACGGAAGCAATGATCAGAAATCTTCAGCTGCGCTCTTTGAAGGGAAAGCTGTGTGTACCTTATGGTGTCATTCCACCTTTTCCTACCACTGTACAATCTGTACAAGTAAGAGCGAGCCTTCCCAATCAGCGGGTCGTCCAAGCGATTTTGATCGGAAAAGGCAAGAAGATCACTGTGGATTACCGACTGATCAAAACAGGAAATGCCACTTCCTTCACCATCATGAAGCGTTCGGGAAGGCAGCTTGATCAAAGATATCGTCCAGCAAGACCAGTTGCTGCCGCGCCGAAACCGTTTATCAATCCAAAGGCCGCGCCGCAAGCAAAGCCCAGAGGCAAGAAAAAGCTCCTCAAAACCCCATGATTATGGGGTCGAGGAGTTTTTTCCTTATCGTTAGGTCATAATCGAAACGCGGTATTCGCGGAGCCAGTAATCCAATTGTCCGAGAAACGCAAACAACTGCGGGGTACTCATCAATTGGCCGAAAAAAGGAATGCTGGAAGCTTGTGCATCTGATTCAGCAATTTTTCGGATCGTTTTTACATCAACCAATTGCACCAATGGCGAGGCTGGGTCATTCAAGATGTCTAGGAGCCAGGTGCGGACTGCTTCTGTGTAGGCCGGGTTATGTGTCTTGGGATAAGGACTTTTTTTGCGATAGAGTACCTCGTCTGGCAATGTTCCTTCCATTGCCTTGCGCAATATGCCTTTTTCCCGATTTCCGTAATTCTTCATACTCCATGGGATATTCCAGACGTACTCCACAATGCGATGATCGCAAAAGGGGACCCGAGCTTCCAGACTGGCTGCCATGCTCATCCTGTCTTTGCGGTCTAACAGTGTATTCATAAACCAGGTAATATTGAGATAAAACATTTCCCGGCGACGTGCCTCTAGCGGATTTTCTCCTGGAAGCTGCGGCACCTCATCCAATGTTTCCTCATAGCGCATCGCCACATACTCTTCGGGCTTCACCCAGTCTCGAAGCTCGGGGGATAACCAAGAGGCCCGTTCTTTGGTAGCCCTGGACCATGGAAACGTACCAGCATGCAGAAGATCCTCGCGGTGGAACCAAGGATAGCCCCCAAACACTTCATCGGCGCACTCACCTGAGAGGACGACTGTCGTCTCTTTTTTGATTTCGCGGCAAAATAAATACAGGGAAGCATCTACATCGGCCATTCCTGGTAGGTCACGGGCAATCGTGGCAATTTTCAAGGCATCGACGACTGCCCCGGTATCGAATTCGATCGTATGATGCTGGGTACCCAAATATTCGGAGACAAGCCGTACATAGGGAGCATCTTCATTTGGTTGAAAGGCGCTCGATTTAAAGTGGCGAGCATTGTCCACATAGTCGATCGAATAGCTGTGAAGTGTGCCTCGCCCCTCACGCTTGAACGTATCGGCTGCGACAGCGGTGATGATGCTTGAATCAAGTCCCCCGGACAATAGGGTAGAGACAGGAACGTCCGCTACGAGCTGACGCTGGATGGAGTCAGTTACCAATTCCTTGACGCGCATGGCGGTTTGCAGGGCATCATCAGTGTGGGGACGGCTCTCTAGCTGCCAGTAGCGCTTTTGACGCACGCCATCGCGGGTTACTGTCAGGAAGCAGCCGGGCCGAAGCTCATGGACATCGTGGAAAACGCCATGACCGGGAGTGCGAGCAGGGCTGATGCCGAACACTTCAGCAAGCCCCTCACGAGAGAGGACGGGCTTTACATCAGGATGGGCAAGCAAAGATTTTAGCTCGGAGGCGAACAGAAACGAACTGCCACGCTGCGCGTAAAAGAGTGGCTTTACCCCCATGCGGTCACGACCAACAAACAGTCTTTGCTCGCGCTCATCCCAGATGGCAAAAGCAAAAATGCCGTTTAACCTGGTCAGGCAGTCGTGACCCCACTCCAAATAGCTATGCAAGAGCACCTCTGTATCCGAATGTGATTGAAAGGTGTGGCCTGCCGCAATCAGCTCATGGCGCAAATCCTCGGTATTGTACAATTCACCATTGTAAATCATCGTGCAGGCATGCTCGCTTTTGCATGCGGTCATAGGCTGCAGTCCACCGCTAGGGTCGACCACGACTAAGCGGCGATGGCCGAAAGCCACGCGGGAATTCAGCCAAAAGCCCTCTGCGTCCGGACCGCGTTTTGTCAGGCATTGGGTCATTTTCTGAATAACAGGCAGCTCCTGGGAAAGGTCCTTTTCCCAATCAATCCAACCGACAATTCCACACATTATGATCACCCTTCCCTGAAGCTTTTGCACACTCAGCGTATGCGAAAAGCCCAGATGAATTGTCTGTCCAGCAGGGAAATGACAATAAAAAGCGGAATTTATAGAAGATTTACACATATGTGGAGGGTGCGGTGGACAATCTCACACTTTTACTCATAGAGAGAATGGGTATCCTTTTGACTTTGGCTTTTATTTTGACGCGAATTCCTTTATTTCGCCAGCTCTTGGACCGGGAATTGCACATGGGGACCTCGATTGCTTTTTCTCTCATGTTTGGTCTGTTCGGGATTGCGGGTACATACGCGGGAGTTGTGGTCGGAGAATCAGGCTATTTGCCGGCCTTCTGGATTTTTCAGCTGAGCGCAGACGAAATTATTGCCAACTCTACGCTCGTTGGGGTCGTAATCGGTGGCTTGCTGGGTGGACCGCTGGTAGGCTTGGGAGCGGGCATCATTGCAGGTTTTCACGTCTTTCAGATGGGTGGATTCGGCGCGGTGCCGATCGGGCTTTCTATTCCGATTACGGGACTATTGGCCGGATATGTAGCTCGCTTCTTTTCACAGGAGCGCGTCATTTCACCATCAAAGGCGCTGTTCATCGGCATGTTTGCCCCGGTCATCCAAATGTCCCTGCTGCTGATCATGGCTGGACCACCTGACCTTGTACGGACGATGGTCAATATCATTGGTGTGCCGATGGTGCTTACGAACAGCATATCCATCGCCATTTTTACAACGATGATTCGCGTCGCCTTGCAGGAAGAGGAACGATCTGCAGCATTGGAAGCAGAACGAGCTTTTAAGATAGCGGAAAGAATTCAGCCCCATCTGCAAATGGGACTCACGCCACAAACGGCGCAAGCAGCAGCGCTGTTGCTCCAGCTTGAGGTGAAAGCAGCGGCTGTGGCAGTTATGGACCGCAAGCAGCTACTCGCCCACGTAGGAGCTGGAGCCGATCATCATTTGCCTGGAGCCCAGGTCCAGAGTGATTTTGAGCGGCGAGCTATGTTTAGCGGAGGAATTGAGAAAGGGTATGGCAGAGAGAGTATAGGCTGCGCACACAAAAACTGTACGCTGCAAGCGGCCATTCTGCTTCCGATTCGTGAGGGAGGAACCGTTATCGGCTTGATCAAGCTCTATTTTCGCCGTCCTCAGCAAATTGGCAAGGTAGAGGAAGCTTTGGCGAGAGGACTTAGTAATCTAATCGCCAATCAAATGACATTGGCATTGACCGAAAAAATGAAGGGGCTGATGAAGGATGCCGAGCTGCGCATGCTACAAGCCCAAATTCATCCGCATTTTTTGTTTAACACACTAAATTCGATTGTGACGTTAATTCGTATTGACCCACAGCTTGCCCGTCATATGACAATACAGCTAGGTACGTTCATGCGCCTTAATTTAAAGCTGACCTCAAGTCCGCTTGTCTCTGTCAGGCAGGAGCTGGATCATGTTAATGCCTACCTGGAAATTGTGCGGATTCGTTTTTCAGAGCAGCTCGTGATCAACTGTCACGTCGACGAGGGGATAGAGGAGGCAATGATACCGCCAGGAACCTTGCAGCCCTTGATCGAAAACAGTATCCATCACGGCTTGCAAAACATGCCTACTGGTGGCGAAATTAATCTGGCTGTGAAGAAAACAGATTCTCAGGTTGTTTTTGATCTGGAGGACAACGGAAGAGGGATTCCACCTGAGCTGTTGCCGATTTTAGGAAGTGTCCCGATGAAAGGCGGGGAGGGCAACGGTATTGGTGTGCATAACGTTAATTCTCGATTAGTCAGCTTGATGGGGCCAGGAGCCAAGCTTGTTTTCAGCAATAAGCCAGAGGGTGGTTGTCATATTACATTTACGATACCGATTCAAAAAGAGGAGAGTGCCTGATGCCGATTCGTATCATGATCGCAGAAGATGAGCGACTGGCTCGTGAAGAACTAATCTATCTGTTGCAGCAGGAGCAGGATGTTGAGCTGCTTCCTTATGCAACAAATGGACGGGAACTCCTGTACATGGTGGATGAGCACCAGCCAGATGTCGTTTTTCTCGATATCAAAATGCCAGAGCTGGAGGGTGACCAAGCCGCAAGAATGCTCACTTCTCGCAAGCAGCAGCCACTTATCGTATTCTGTACCGCGTACGAAGAGTTTGCGGTCAATGCATTCGGACTACGCGCTGTCGATTATTTATTAAAGCCGACAGAGCCACGCAGATTAGCAGAAACCCTGCAAAGAATTCGCGAGCGCTTGGTCCAGCATAAGACGGAAGCCGTGCACGCGAAGCGCTCCAAGCTACTGGTCGAAGAAAACAACAGACTCGTCGTGATCGATCCTGCCACGATTGTATATGCGGTTCGCGAAGAGCGCTTTGTCCAGATCAGCACACAGACGGATACATATACGACGAAAATGACGCTGACTCAGCTGGCAGAAAAGCTGAATGGCTATGACTTTTTTCGCACGCACAAAAGCTATCTGGTTAATCTTCAGTACCACAAAGAGCTGGAGCCGTGGTTTAACGGCGCATACAACCTGACAGTAAAAGGCGATGGAAGGCTGCGGATTCCCGTATCGCGTACGAGTGCAAAGGATTTGTTAAAGCGTTTGGAGCAATAGGGCGCATCATAACCAGCTCGGTTTATCGGGATTTGCTGCAGATTGTTATAAGGTATCTGCTTTTGACGCACGCTTCTGAACATCTTGCGCGCAAAAACGCCATGGAACGATCAAATTCTCTACAATGAAGGAAGCGCTTACAAATGATTGTTGAAGAGGAGGAGATTCCAATGGGCAAGTCAGCCTCAGCGCACAAAGGCGATGGGCAGCAAAAAACGAGCAACTACTATGAAGCGGTGATCCAGTCGGAAACATTCAAGGAGCTTTTGAGGAAAAAAAGAGCTTTCATCTTGCCGTCATCTATCTTTTTCTTCGTGTTTTACTTTACTCTTCCCATCCTGACCTCCTACTTCACGGTATTGAATCAGCCCGCCTTTGGAGCGATCACGTGGGCATGGGTCTTTGCTTTTGCCCAATTCATCATGACGTGGGGGCTTTGTATCCTCTACACCAAGCGTGCGGAACAGTTTGATCAGCTCGTTGAAAAGATCAAACAGGAGACAGGAGGCAGAGGCTAATGAATGTAACCGCATTTTTGCTCTTTCTGGGTATTGTGCTGCTGACGCTGGTGATTACGTATTACGCTTCTAAAAAAACGAATACGACCAGTGAATTCTACACGGCTGGCGGGGGCTTGACGGGCTGGCAAAACGGGCTGGCGATTGCTGGGGACTATATGTCTGCAGCGTCCTTTTTAGGAATTGCAGGTATGATTGCTTTAAGTGGATTCGACGGATTTTTTTACAGCATCGGATTTTTGGTAGCGTATTTGGTGGTTCTTTATTTAGTGGCGGAGCCGTTGCGCAACCTCGGTAAATACACGATGGCGGACATGATCGCAGCACGTTTTGACAATAAGCAGGTACGTGGTGTTGCGGCGCTCAATTCGATTGCGATTTCCATTTTTTACATGATTGCACAGTTAGTGGGTGCTGGAGCCCTGATCAAACTGCTTCTGGGGATTGACTACACGACCTCCGTATTGATTGTAGGCGCACTGATGACCGTGTACGTCGTTTTTGGCGGCATGACGGCTACCTCGTGGGTGCAAATTGTCAAAGCGGTATTGTTAATGATCGGTACCTTTATCATTTCTTTGATGGTTTTTGCAAAATTTGATTACAATTTGATGAATATGTTCGCCCAAATGAAAACGGCAACGCCATTAGGGGAGCAATTTTTAAATCCGGGCAACAAGTTCAAGGTAGGGCTGGATACGATCTCGCTGAATATGGCGCTTGTCCTTGGGACGGCTGGTCTGCCGCATATCCTCATCCGTTTTTTCACTGTAAAGGACGCCACAACAGCACGCAAATCGGTAGTCTATGCGACTTGGATTATCGGCTTGTTTTACGTGATGACCGTGTTCCTCGGATTTGGGGCAGCAGCGTTTGTAGGAGCGGGCAATATGGATGCAGCAGGGAATCTGGGGGCTCCACTGCTGGCTCAAGCTTTGGGCGGAAACTTCTTGTTTGCTTTTGTGTCAGCGGTCGCATTTGCTACAATTTTGGCAGTAGTGGCTGGCTTAGTACTAACGGCTGCCTCTGCGTTCGCACATGATTTTTATGGTCATGTCATTCGCCACGGTAAGGCAACAGAGAAAGAGCAAATGAAGATGGCAAAATGGGCATCGGTAGGCGTATCGGTCATTTCGATTTTGCTCGCGCTGTTTGCACAAAGCTTGAATGTGGCATTCCTCGTTGCTCTTGCTTTTGCGGTTGCAGCGAGCGCCAATTTGCCAGTAATTCTGTTCACGATTTTCTGGAGACGATTTAATACGACAGGTGCTGTTAGCGGTATGCTGGTAGGACTGTTCAGCTCCTTGATTTTGGTTGCCTTGAGCCCGAACGTCTGGAACCCGGTTGCAGGTAAAGCGATATTGGTCGGTGAAGCGCTCTTCCCATTGCCGAATCCAGGGATCGTTTCTATCCCTCTCGGATTTTTGGCAGCGTGGATTGGAACGATGCTATCCACCACTCGCAACGATACCAAGTACGATGAAATTTTGGTGAAAGCGAATACAGGAATGAAAGAATCGGCGTAGAACAAGTATCACAAGGAAACGCATGCCAATGAAGGAGGCTGGGGCGAACCCTCAGCTTCTTTTTTGCTGTTTGTCTGTGAGGAGGAAGTGCTGCCTTTGACGACGATCATTTTTTTCCTAGCCGTCATTATTGGAACGATGGCGATTACGTATTCTGCTGCCAAGCAAACGGGCACGACCAGAGATTTTTATGCGGCGGGCAATCGTTTGACAGGGCTGCAAAACGGGATAGCGATCGCTGGGGACTATATGAGTGCTGCTTCATTTTTAGGGATTGCCGGAACAATCGCAGTCTACGGCTTCGACGGGTTTGTCTACGCGATCGGCTTTTTCGTATCCTACCTGATCATTTTGTTTCTAGTTGCTGAGCCGCTGCATAATCTGGGGCGCTATACATTGGCGGATGCTATCGCCGTTCGATTTGACAGCCCATGGCTACGTGGTGTAGTGGCTTTAACTACTTTATTGATTACGATTTTTTACATGCTGGCACAGCTGGTTGGAGCTGGGGCGCTGATCTATTACTTGCTCGGTATCGAATACGATACAGCGGTGATGCTAGTCGGCAGCTTGATGACTTTTTACGTCGTGTTTGGGGGAATGGTCGCCACCTCGTGGGTGCAAATCATCAAGGCCATCCTGCTGCTGACTGGTACACTCGTGCTCAGTCTCATCGTTTTTTCGCGCTTTCATTGGAATTTTTCGGAGATGTTTATGCACGTCAGCACGATAACGCCTTTGAAGGAACAGTTTTTACAGCCTGGCAATCAGCTTAATCATCCATTGGAAACCATCTCACTCAATCTGGCTTTAATTTTGGGAACAGCTGGACTCCCCCATATCATTTCACGCCTTTTTACAGTAAAGGACGCGGTGACGACGCGCTATTCGATTTATACAGCTACGTGGGTGATCGGTGCTTTTTATTTGATGACGGTATTTTTGGGCTTTGGGGCAAGTGCTTTCGTGGGATACGAAGCTTTGAAGGGTGTTGGCTTTGGAGGAAATTTGACGGTAACACTACTGGCAGATGCCTTGGGCGGAGAATTTTTGATGGCTTACATAGCAGCGGTTGCTTTCGCCACGATTCTTGCAGTGGTCACTGGGCTGGTACTGTCTGCCTCGTCTGCATTTGCCCATGATGTATACAGTCATCTGATCCGCAGGGGAATGGCTTCCGAAAAGGAACAGGTCATGATCGCCAAGTTTTCCTCAGTTGCAGTCGGTGTCATTTCGATTTGGCTGGCCATCAGTGCAGAAAAAATGAATGTGGCAAGTCTCGTTGGCCTCACTTTTGCTGTCGCGGCTTCAGCCAATTTGCCACTGATACTCTTCACGCTATATTGGCGACGCTTCACGTTACGCGGGGCGATTAGTGGCGTATTGACAGGTCTGGTCGCATCCGTGGTTTTGGTAATGCTAGGTCCGACCGTGATGGACCCACATAACGGACCGATTCTCAGGGAACCTATTTTTCCACTGGCAAACCCCGGTCTTGTTTCCATACCACTCGGCTTTCTGGGGGCAGTGATCGGGACACTTCTTGATCGTCCAGCGCAAGGAGCAGAAGAGCAATATGAACGTGTACTGTTCCAGGCATTGACTGGTATAAAGCCTCCTCAGAGCCAGCAGGCAGATCGGGGTGCATAAAGAATCACCTCCTGCTCCACCCTACGTAAGAGGAAGGAGGGGAAGCAGTTGGGTGTAAAAAAAGAGACGGATTCAGTAGCGAGTGAGCAGCCTGATGTGTATGAGGTGACGCGCATAGCACTCAATGATTTGATTTCAGAGCTATGTGAGGCACTGGATGAGGAGGATACGGAATCATATACGCGAAAGGGCTATGAAATGATCGGGCATTATTTTCGAACGCCGGTCAATACTGGTGAGTTGACCTTGATTTTTGCATCGGTATTATCAGATATTCTGCATAAGCTGGAGCTTACCCAGCAGAGCGAGGATGTATCCATGGTCCGAGATCTGTACAGTGTGATGAAAAAGGAAGAGTAAATCGGCGACCCCATGGCAGGGTCGTTTTTTTATGTTTTATTGGTGCTGGGTTCAATTGCTGGTTATCCAATCGCATGAAGCAAGCTCCATCCACTCATACTAGCCATAACCACAACTAAACAGGTGATGGGTATGGAAAAAGTCGGTCTTGTTTTACAAGGCGGAGGGATGAGAGGAATTTATACCGCTGGAGTTTTGGATTATTTTATGGAGCAGAATCTGTACGTCCCGTATGTCATCGCTGTGTCAGCAGGAGCCTGCAACGGTGCCGCCTATTTGTCAAGACAGCATGGGCTGGGGAAAATCATGCATACCAAGTACATTCATGATCCCAGATATTTTAATCTCGCCAACCTACTCAGTAAAAAGCCGATATTCGGAATGGATTTTATTTTTGATGAGATTCCACACAAGCTCGAGCCATTTGCTTTTGATCGCTTTCATCAGGCTACGGAACAGTTTGTCGTGGTGGCAACTGACTGTGCGACTGGAGAAGCTGTTTATTTCGGGAGAGAAGATTTCGATAATCTCTTCCATGTCATTCGGGCTTCCTGCAGTCTGCCCTTTGTTTCAGCCAAAGTCGTCATCAACGGGCGCGAGCTGTGGGACGGAGGCATCGCCCATCCGGTCCCGGTTCAAAAGTCGATGCTCGATGGAAACCAGCGCAATATTATTATCTTGACTTCGTCGAGTGCCCCTGGCTGGATCGTGCGCAATCTATGGCGGATGGAGCGGTTTTTCAACAGTTGCAACCAGCTTCAGCAGGCTTTGGTTAGACACTTTCGCGTTTTCCTAGAGACGGTTCAGCAAATCCGACAATTACAACGAGAAGGGAAAGCATTCGTCATCGCCCCTCCTGAAGGAACTTTTATTCGTGGATTTGAAAGACGCAAGGAAAAGCTGCACCAATACTACAATCAAGGCTACGAGGATGCAAGATCCAGCTATGCAAGTCTGCAATCGTGGCTGAATAAGAACGGGGATGGGTGAGTGTATCAAGCAATGAGTGCCATAATCATGAAGCACCTGTCAAAAGGGTGCTTTTTTATTTGTAGCTTAGAAAGATGTTTTTTAAGTGCTGAGATGGGGAAATAACAACAGGGGAGATAGATTCAGGAGGAAGGGCCTCATGAAATATGTGAGCATAGAACAGGTAGAGCCAGGCGATGTATTGGCACGCAGCATTTATACGAGTGAGGGCTTGACGCTACTGCATACAGGTGTCCAGCTGACTGTTGGAATGATTAATAAATTGCGCCGCTTCGGTGTAAATATGCTTAGCATCAAGGACCCATTTCTCGATGAGGTCAAAGAGGAAGAAGTCATTACAGAAGCGACTCGAAAAGACGCGATCCGCAATTTATCCGGTGCGATATCGTGCGTCCAGTCTGGAAAGCATCTCGATGTAAGAGGGATTCAGAAATCCGTTGGCAATATTGTAGAGGAAACACTGCGCAACAGACGAGTCTTACTGAATCTTGGGGAAATCAGGACGAATGACAACGCGCTCTACATACATTCCTTGAACGTATGCATGATGGCTACCGTGATGGGAGTCGGTTTAGGGTATAACACGAGTCAGCTAAAGGAGCTGGCGATTGGGGCTATTTTGCACGACATCGGCAAGCTGTCTGTGGACAAGGAGGCTCCGGCCTACAAGAAGAACAGCATGGACAACCACCATACGTGGCTTGGTTTTCACATTCTCCGAAAGAAGCACGAGATGAGTGTCGTGTCAGCGCATATTCCATTGCAGCATCATGAATGGGTAAATGGAAGCGGAGTGCCGCGCGGACTTTCCGGTGATGAAATCCATGATTTTGCCAAGATCGTGGCGATCTGCAACTACTATGACAATCTGATTTCGCCATTTTCAGAGGAAGAAGATACGATCCCGGCGTACGAGGCGTGTGAAAGGGTAATGGGCCTGGCCGAAAAGCGCTTTGACCTTAAAATGGTCATTCACTTCTTGCGTTCAATTGCTTTGTATCCGACAGGAACATCTCTCAAGCTGAGCACCGGTGAGATAGGTATCGTCATTGACCAAAATCGCGGCTTGCCTTCACGTCCTGTCGTTCGTGTCATCAAGCGTGAGCAGTCTGCTAATAAGCGAATATCAGATGATCATGAAATCAATGATATTGATCTCGGTGAAGAAACGACGATATTTATTACTGGTGTAATGGAATGAAGGATGCGAAGAGGAATCAGGTTTTTTTTCTTCCAACATCAGGGTTTTCCCCTACATACAAAATGGTAGACTTGGGCTACTATGGGGGTAGGCAAAAGGTTGAAGGGTCAATGACAGCCTTGCCATGATGAAAAGAGGAAAGGACGTGTTTGTATGTCCCGAATTCTAGTCCCTATTGATTTTTCTGCGCAGTCTATTCAAGCGGTCCGCTTCGCGCTGGCCTATGCTAAAGATAAGCATGAATTGACCTTGCTGCATGCAATTCCCCCGTTTCCATCTCGAAATGTGGTCCGCAAGCTGGGACAAAAAAGCGTTGAGGATTTTCAATTGGATGAAGCGCGAGAAGATTTGAAAAAGTTTCTGACCATCGTGGAAGAAGCCCAAGTGCCTTACAAGCTGGAAATCGAGTTCGGCGAGCCGCATGAAGTTATCGCCAAGCATGCAAAAGAAGATCATGCCGCAATCGTAATGGGTACGCATGGATATGGCCGAATGACAGGCTTCCTGCTGCAAAGTGTCAGCTATCCAACCATTCACGATGTACAGATTCCTGTCTTTTTGATTTCGGAGGAAACCGATGCGAGCCGCTTCCCATGGAAAAAAGTGCTGGTCACTGTAGACGGCTCCGAGCATGCTAAAGAAGCTGCAAAAAAAGCAATCGACATGAGCAAGGAAATAGAGGGAATCTCCTTTACTCTGCTGACAGTAGTTACACCTCCTGTGGCATACGCTGGTGTATACGGCGTAGGCTGGGAAGATACTGGAACACTCGAAGACTGGGGACGCGAGACGATTCGCCCATACGAAGAGCTGTTTGAAGCTGAGCAGATTCCATTCGAAAGCAAAGTACTGATCGGCGATCCGGCTACTATGATCAGGGAGACTGCGAAGGAAGAGGAGATCGACCTGATTGTTCTGGGACACCACGGCTTGGGTGGAATCGCAGGTACGTTACTCGGAAGCGTAACGTTTAAAACCATTCATCGCACCCAAACACCGTTGTTAATTGTCAAAACTTCATGATTTACGCTTGAAACGTACAACTGTCCGTATTGCGGGCAGTTGTTTTTTGCTCTACTGGGGTCGCATCCCATTTCACTCGTGAGCTTCTCCACGCTGCGAATAGGACAATGCAGCCAGCGATTACGAAAACGCTGATGAGTGAGGTCGCTTGCATGAGCGGTCCTGCCAGGAAAGAGCCTGTCATCATCAGCCCGACCAAAAGCGGCATGATCGTTCCATTTACCCGACCGACAAAGGCTTCATCCACGAGCTTGATCATGCGCATTCCGATGACGATTTCCAAAAAGGCCATGCCGACACCCGTGAAAAAGCGCATCGTCGCAGTTACGTACACCCATACCGAGAGTGCTTCGACCACAACAGAAAGGGCAAAAAAGATCAATCCGCCAGTGACGATATAGCGACCATTCAATTGCTTGTGGAAGGCAGATGCCAATATGCCACCGAGCAGCATTCCGAGTCCTTCCAAGGCAACGAACCATTGGATCGATTCTTTGGGCAGCAACAGTCGGTCTGTAACTACAAATACTTCAAGTGGATTAATCAATCCCGAGCCAAGACCTAGGCAGGCAAAGGAAATGGCGATTCCTTTTAACGAAGGATTTTTTTTCACATAAGTAATACCCGCTTTGATATCGGAAAATAGCGAGCCATGCTCTTCTCTTGGTGTCGCTTCAGATGAAGGTAGTGTTTGTAAGATAAGCGTGGAGACAAGAAACAGCACTGCCATGGTGATGAGTGATGGGTATATGCCCATCTGCTCGTAAAAGAAGCTGCCGATAATAGGACCAGCTAACAGAAAGATCGCACTCATGCTTTGAGCGATCGACACAGCAACACCGACATGCTCCTCAGGGATGTGACGTTTCATCAATTTAGCTGAGGAAGGCTGGGAAAATTGAGAGACGATCGCGGAGATAAAGGTGGCAAAAAAGACCGCAATCCAAAATCCTTTCCACAGCAAGAAGACAATCACGAAAACGGATAAAGCGCTAAGCAGGTTCCCTGTGATCATCGTTCGCTTCGGATTCCACCTGTCAGCCAAAGCCCCGCCGATGATGGAAAAGAGCAAGATCGGAACAAGCTCGATCGCAGTCAAAAGGGAAACGGCGACTGGATTGTTGCCACTGATTTCCATGACATAGTACAGCAGAGCCATATTTCGAATCCAGACCCCGATGTTCTCCAGCGTATCCGTAATAAAAACAGTTAAAAAGATTCGGTTTCCCCATAATTCTTTCATGAATCAATACACTCCTTTTAATTTAAACCGAACGCTCGGTCTAATTAGATTTGAAAAAAAAGCTACCTGGCAACAATACCATGCAGCATGACATCAATTCCTCGCTTCATCAGTGAATGCAGACGCTCCTCATCGAACTGCAAGCCGACGCTTATCAGTCCGTTTAACAGTCCCTCGTAGATCATAGCGAGCTCAGCAGGGTCACCTTTAGCAAACTCGCCGTTTTCCATACCCTCTTGGAAAAGGGCGATATACAAAGTGTAAGTGGAGCCGAGAATCTCCATGACCTGATCCATGATGGCCGGGTCGGCTAATTGGCTGCCGGAGAACTCTTCGCCAGCTCTTTTTAAAGGATGGGACAAAAAATCGTCAATGATAAAAGCTCCAAGCCCATACAGCTTTTCAATCGAAGTTGAATACTCCTTCTCCTTTTGCTCCCACAGCCAGGCAAACTCCTGATACTGCTTTTCTAATAAGAACAGGAACAATTGCTCCTTGTTTTTGAAATGGTAGTAGAGGCTTCCCTTGCTGGCTCCGGTTGCCTGGCAAATGTCTTCAATCGAGGTTGCGGAATAGCCTTTTTGGGAAAATAACTCGGTAGCTTTTTCGGCGATATGCAGCTTCGTTTTCTCTCCGTCAAGGCGGCGTTTGGACATGGTAAGCATACTCCTTTTTAACGTATAAGAATTCATAAGCGCGACGCTTATGAATTCTGGAGCGCATGGCAAGGTACCTTAGCGTTCGCTCCCGGCATTACTTCGGTGAAACTTTCCGCTAAAACGCGGTCGCTCCTCCTTGAGAAAGCCTCGATAGAGCTTTCCTTATAGACTGAACGTTCGGTTTAAGTTTAGTCTAATGGATTGTGTGAAAAAGTGCAAGTGTCATTCCCCCGTCCGATTGAGAAATTGTGCCTGTGGGGAAACTGGAAGGAAGAATGGAAAGGGAGAGAGCGATGCAGATTGGATGTCATGTAAGTATCCGCAACGGATATGTCGAGGCAGCGAAAACCGCGTACAGACTTGGAGCGCGGGCCTTTCAGTTCTTTCCGAAAAATCCGCGCAGCCTGGGAGTAAAAATATACGATGAACGGGATGCAGAAGCATGTCGCTTGTACTGTGCGGAAAAGGGCCTACTGTCGATTGCCCATACAGCGTATCCTGTTAACCTTTGTACAATAGATCCAGAGCTGGCACAGATAACAAAAGAGTCTGTACGTAATGATCTAGCTATCGCGGAAGCTTGCGGGGCAATCGGCGTGGTCGTTCATTTTGGTCATCATAAAGGCTCGGATGTGCTTGAGGGTTATAAGCTGATGATCCAGATGGTTAATGAAATTCTCGATGGCTGGGGAGGCAGGGCCAAGCTGCTCATTGAAAACAATGCCGGACAGGGAAGTCGCATGGGGACGACTCTTGAAGAGCTGACACAGGTGCGGGAGCTGTTTGCCGAGCCGCACAAAGTAGGCTTTTGCCTGGATACATGTCACGGCTTTGCCAGCGGATTATGGAATGGGAGTAATTGGGGGAAAGACGCGGGTAAAATGCGTGAGCTTGATTATTTCTCCAGCTTGTGTGCGGTGCATCTAAACGATTCGGTTTACCAGACGAGCTCCTTTCGTGATCGCCATGCGCAGATTGGCAAGGGCATGATCGGTGATGAGGCATTTGCGACTTTTTTGCAGACACCAGAATTACATGGCTTGCCCGTTGTACTGGAGACGCCCAAAACGGGTGAAGACAGTCACGCAGAGGAAATCCGGCATGTGCGCGAGTTGGCAGACAATTGGCAGGGTTGACCCAGTTGTGGTACAGTGTGAGTTGATGTGGTGAACAATGGGAGGAGTACCTATGACAAAACGAGTTAAGGTGACAATCGCGGATTTTGCTCCGCTTAAGGAAAACTTGAACAACCCGGAGGAAGTGGCTTTGTACGAGGCAGCCAACGGGAATATATACGATGCGGAAATTGAGCATGACGGTTATGCTATTGTTGATGTCACGGAGGAAGACTATATTGAGCTTGCTCCAGGCGAATATCAGCTGATGATTGAAGAGTGGACGAATGCTGGACAAATCGGTGAACTCACGCTGCAAACGAAGTCAGACCCTGCAGATGACAAAGCTCTTTTGTACCGCAGTGTCGATGCGAGCGGGAATGAAGTACAAGCGCCGCAGTCATTGCCAAAGCAGGTTGTTGAAATGGTAGCAAGCACATGGTTTGGAAAAAAGAAAAAGGCAGAAATCGAAGGGTAAGTCAATAGAGCAAGTGAGGGGACAGAGCGATCGACACAGATCGTTCTTTTTTCTTTCACAGCACAGACTTTTATAAGCCATTCGATACAGGTTCTCCAAAGTAAGCTCCGGCACCAATGGTTGAACAGATTAGAGGGATGCTTCAAGCGTTTGCACAGCAGGAGCCTGAGAAATAAGGTCAATCAATCAAATAAAAAGCCGGTACTTCCTCGATAAAAGGGAAGTATCGGCTTTTGGTCGCCTGACTGCTCTTTGTTAGAGGATTTCGTCCTCAATATCCAGCTGGAGCTCATACTTTTTGATTCTACGCATTAAAAGCGACTGGGTGATGCCGAGGGCAGAGGCTGTTTTTCGGGTAGTTTTATGGGTGCACAAGGCTTGCATGATAAATTCTACCTCGATTTTTTCCATCCGCTCGGTCAGGGAGAGAGAGCCTAGCGTGAGAAGTCCTTCTTCTAGCTCGCGTATGCTGCGCAGCTCTTCTGGCAAATCAGTGACCTGAATTTCATCAAGCTTGGACGTAATGACGATGCGCTCCACCAAATTTTCCAGCTCTCGGACATTCCCCGGCCAATCGTACTGATGCAATACATCCAGCACTTCCGAGGTAAACCGCCTTTTCTGATTATGCTTGCGATTGAATTTCTGCAGATTGTGGTGCAGCAAGGGGAATACATCATCTTTTCGTTCGCGCAATGGTGGTACATGGATGGGCAAAATATTAAGGCGATAGTACAGGTCGTGTCTGAATTTACCCAACCGTACCAATTCCTGCAGATTGGCATTGGTGGCAGTGATGATTCGAATGTCAGCCGTATAGGTTTTGGTGCCGCCGATGGGCATAAACGTTTTATTTTGCAGGAGCAAGAGTAATTTGGACTGCAAGTGGTAGGGCAGCTCACTAATTTCGTCCAAGAACAGTGTCCCTTTATCCGCCATTTTCACCAAGCCAATTTTCCCCGAATGACTGGCCCCCGTAAACGCCCCTTTGTGATAGCCGAACAGCTCAGACTCGATCAAGGTTTCGGGAATGGCGCTACAGTTGACATGGATGAAAGGTCCGTTGCTACGCTCGCTCAGCTGGTGAATTTGTTCCGCAAGATAGCTTTTTCCTACACCCGTTTCCCCTCTAATCAAGATGGTGGTGTCGATGGGCGCAGCTTTTTTCATCAATTCTAAAAGGGCGAGGTAGGACCGGCTGTTGCCGATCAAGGTTTGGGAAGAGCTCTGGCTCGCCTCCCACTTCATGAGCTGGATCTCTTCACTGTAGCGCTTCAGCAATGCGACTGTTTCTTCCAATTGCGAGCTGGCGCGGGCAGCCTCCGTGATGTCTCGGGAATGGGCGATGATCAACTCAGGCCTCCCATCCTCATCGGGGATAATATGCCCGGTCACCAGAAACTTTCCCTTTTTATTGACCAATTGAATGGTTGTAGTTGGCTTCCCTGATTCCAGAACCAGGCGCGTGACAGAAGGATTGAAGATTCCCATTTCTTCTAGCTCAGATACATTTTTCCCAATGATCTCTGACTTTGGTATGCCGCACAGGTTCTCACTCGCATTGTTCAGCCAAAGCGTGGTTCCTTGTGCATCGGAAATGAAAATACCGTCTGCGAGTGCATTGAGAATATCGATGAAACGAACGACCGAGGACAAAGCTAGTATCTCCGCATCTTTCTCCATCTTGAGAAGCTCCCCCCATTTTTCAACTGATTGTACAGGATGTTACAACCTATTGTATAGTGAATCGATTTTGAAAAGAAGTGAGTCGAAATAGATTCGCGCGAAAAGAATGCATTTTCCGCTATTTTCGATTCGAAAGTGAATCTACTTCGATTCATCCAAAAAGATACCGCTTTCACATCATTCGCCATTTTTCAGCTTTTTTCGAGTTGGCACAGGATTTGCTAGTTTAGGAGAGACGTAAGCGATTTACAGGAGAATAAGAGAGATAAGGAATTGCATGCTATGTTGTCAAAACTGGTGACTCGCGAACAAGCTGTAGAACATGTACTGGATGGTAGCCGGCTGATGCATGGCGGCTTTGGTACCATTGGTTCACCCGCATTACTGATTGATACGATCTTGCAGAAGGGCATCCACAGCTTGACACTCATTGGGATTGATGCCGGATATCCACATGTGGGAATCGGAAAACTGATCAGTCACAGACGGGTGAAGCACTTGATTACTACGCATATCGGCTCCAATCCCGAAGCCGGTCAGCAAATGATCGACGGGAAACTCGAGGTGACATTTTATTCACAAGGGATTCTCGCAGAAAAGATTCGTGCGGGAGGAGTTGGTATTCCCGGAATCGTTGTAGATGCGAACATGGGGGGAGAGAGGACGGAAGGAGGAGAGCCAGTCATCTTTGCAGGAAGGCCCTGTCTGATTGAACCGGCGATCACAGCAGAGGTAGGCATCGTCTATGCGAAACAAGCAGACACGTACGGAAATCTGATCTATGACAAGACGGCGAGAAACCTGAATCCGCTGGTAGCCATGGCTTCAGATATTACGATTGCTGAGGTGGAGGAAATCGTTCCAGTAGGAGATCTGGACCCGGAGAAAATCGTGACGCCCGGTATTTTTGTGGACTGGATCGTGACGCGCAGCGGAGGGAGCTCGTAATGGGTCTGAAAATAGATCAACGAAACATGGTTGCGAGACGTGCAGCCAAAGAGATAGCTCCCGGAATGGCAGTTAATCTAGGGATCGGGATTCCCGAGCTGGTTGCAGATTTTATCCCGAATGAATGGCAAGTGATGTTTCATTCGGTAAACGGAATCCTCGGACTTGGTCCGACTCCATTAAAGGGCGAAGAAGACCAGCATATATCCAATGCAGGTGGAGCGCCTGTTACCGTTGTGCCAGGGGCATCCTATTTCGATAGTACCATAGCTTATGGCATGATCCGCAGGAGGAAGCTCGATGTAGCTTTCATCGGGGCCTTGCAGGTAAACCGCAAAGGCGACCTGGCAAACTGGATCGTTCCCGGATCGCGTGTCCATGGTTTCGGAGGCGGGGCTGAGCTGGCGTATTACGCGAAAAAAGTCATTGTACTCATGAGTCATGTCGACCCCAATGGCGAGCCAAAAATTCGCAAGGAATGCACATTGCCGCTTACAGCAAAACGGTGTGTCGATCTGATTATTACGGAGAGGGCCGTGATTGAAGTCACCCAGAATGGATTGCTGCTAACGGAGGTCATGTACCCGTACTCTTTGGAAAATGTCATCTCGCATACCGGAGCGACTCTAAATATTTCAGAAAATTTACAACTGGTCGAGTAGCGAGATAAGAAAACGCTATCAATAAATTAAGGGGGCTAATAAAAATGAAAAAAACAATGAAAACGATCGCAAGCGTAGTATTTTCCATGTCACTTCTGGTTGGATGTAGCCAAGGCGCTGCTCCTGGCAGCAATGGGGGTCAAGCAGCTGGACCATCTGGCGAAGCTTCTTCCATGACAAAAGAGGCTGGAGTGTTCATTTATGCCGCATCCGGTGAATACCAGCCATTCAGTTATTTCAAAGACGCTCAATTGACTGGATTCGATATCGAAATTGGCAATGAGATTGCCAAGCGCCTAGGTCTTGAGCCGAAAGCAGTGACCTCGCCTTTTTCAGGAATTATCGCCGGGGTAAAAGAAGGCCGCTACGATGCAGCTATTGCCAGCCATGCGATTACAGAAGAGCGGAAGCAGCAGATTGATTTCGCTGACCCGTATTATTTGTCAGGCGGACAGCTGTTTACACGTCCAGACGGTACGATCTCCACACTGGAAGGGCTGAAAGGCAAGGAAGTAGCTGTTGCTCTGGGTACAACTCATGAAAAGATGGCTCGCGAATATACGGATAACATTAAAACGTATGACAGTGATGTAACCGCTCTGCGTGCCTTGGAACAGGGAAAGCATGATGTTGTGATTACAGATAGTGTCATCGGAGAAATTGCAATTCAACAAGGTCTGAAGATTAAGAAAAGCGGAGCAGCCCTATCCGAGGTTCAGCATGGGATCGCTGTGCGCAAAGGAAATACAGAACTTTTGAACAAGATCAACGAAGCCTTGAAGCAGATGCATGAAGACGGTACCTACGTAAAGCTGAGTGAAAAGTACTTCAATCGTGACATCAGCAAAAACGAATAGTTTGTCTCAATCCACATACCACCTGCCGTACCTTTTACACAATGGTATGGCAGGTACATTCCATTACAAGCGAGGGGTGGCATCGAGTGCCCAGTATTGCACATTTGACTGAAGAGTTTTTCCGTACATTGCCGTTTTTTTGGAAGCCATTACTACTGACGTTCGAGTTGACGATCGCGTCCGTCATTGTGGGATCGATTATTGGGTTGTTCGTTGCTCTTTTGAAGGTATCGAAGCTCCCGGTGGCTGCATTTATCGCAAACGTTTATATCATGGTCATCCGTGGAACTCCGCTTATTGTTCAGATTTTTGTTCTTTACTTCGGTTTTTATAAAATCATCGATCTCGGTCAATTTTGGTCGGCTGCCCTTGCTCTAGCGATTCACAGTGGTGCTTACATCGCAGAAATTTTCCGGGGATCGATCCAGTCTATCGATAAAGGACAAATGGAGGCAGGGCTGTCTTTGGGGATGTCCGCACGCCAAACCATGCGTCGTATCATCTTGCCACAAGCGTTGAAACGGTCCATTCCGCCACTCGGCAACCAGTTTATTTTATCTCTGAAAGAATCGTCTTTGGCAGCATTCATCGCGATGGACGAGCTGTTCTCCTTGGCACGCCGCTTGTCTGCGGAAACCTTCGATGAAATGACGTATTTTTTGATCGTAGCCTTTTATTACCTGGTGGTTGTCATGATATTTACGTATGTTGTCCACCTGATGGAAAAGCGTTTGGCAAAAGGAGACGCGTAAAGCGCTGGGGGGAAAACGATGGAAAACAAACAAGAAATGATCCGTGTGCAAAACCTGAAGAAGAGCTTTGGTCAGGTAGAGGTTCTAAAGGATGTTACCTTGCAAGTAAATAAGGGTGAGGTCGTCGTATTAATTGGAGCCAGTGGATCGGGTAAGAGCACGTTAATCCGATGCATCAATTTTTTGGAGACCAAAAGCGGTGGAGAAATTTTGATTGAAGGAAAAAGCATTGATCCGAAAAAAGACGATTTGACCAAGGTTCGCCAAAAGGTAGGCATGGTATTTCAGCATTTCAACCTGTTTCCGCACAAAACTGTTCTGGAAAACATCATGGAGGCACCTCTAATTGCAAAAAAGGCGGGCAAAGAGGAAACAAAGCAGGAAGCGCTCCGTCTGTTGCAGAAGGTAGGTCTGTCGGATAAGGCGAATGTATATCCGTCCAGCCTCTCTGGAGGTCAGAAGCAACGCGTGGCAATCGCTAGGTCGCTTGCGATGAAGCCAGAAATCATGCTGTTCGACGAGCCGACGTCAGCGCTTGACCCGGAGCTGGTAGGGGAAGTGCTTGAGACAATGAAGCAGCTTGCCCAGGAAGGGATGACGATGATCATCGTTACGCATGAGATGGGATTCGCCAAAGAAGTGGCTGATTGGGTTGCGTTTATGAATCAGGGCAGGATTGTGGAGATGGCGCGGCCGCAGGAGATTTTTAACAATCCGAAAGAAGAACGGACGAGAGAGTTTTTGAACCGGGTTTTGTAAAGTAACAAAATGAAGAGGAGCAATAGCATGAGAGAAGTCGTTATCGTATCTGGAGTGCGCAGTGCGGTTGGAGCCTTTGGTAAAAGTTTGCGAGATGTTCCAGCAACAGAGCTGGGACGTCAGGTCTTGGAAGGCTTGATGAAGAAGTCAGATTTCCCCAAACAGGAAGTCAATGAAGTCATTTTTGGAAATGGCTACGTACATGGGGGAGGACTGAACGCTGCACGGATCAGCTCGCAGCTGGCCGGATTTCCTCGTAATGTTTATGGGCATATCGTCATCAAGGCTTGCGGTTCGGGGCTGAAAGCAATTGGTAGCGCTGCTTTGGCGATTACGGCGGGACAGGAAGACGTAGTGATCGCGGGTGGCGTGGAAAGTATGAGTAATGTTCCCTATTTAGTGAAGAATCGATGGGGGAGCAAGTTTGGTAATTTGACTATGGAGGATGCGCTATTGTCCGATGGCTTGATCTGCTCGCTTGAGGGAGAGCATATGGGCATTACCGCAGAAAGGCTTGCCACGCAGTACGGGATTTCTCGCGAAGAGCAGGACCGTTTCGCTTACGAGAGTCACAAGAAGGCAGCGGCAGCTATCGAAGCTGGCAAGTTTGCAAGTGAGATAGTGCCGATTGAAATCAAAGAGCGCAAAGGACTTCGGGTTTTTGATCAGGATGAATCGGTACGACTGGATATCAAGCTGGAGGAGCTCGCCAAGCTGCGCAGCGTTTTCCAAAAAGAGGGGACCGTTACCGCAGGAAATGCCTGTCCGATGAACGATGGTGCAGCTGCCGTTTTGATGATGTCTCGCGAAAAAGCAGTCGAATCTGGTTTGACACCGCTTGTAAAAATAAAAGCCTTTGCCAGCGCAGGAGTCGAACCAGGGGTAATGGGGATCGGGCCAGTACCAGCAACGCAAAAAGCGCTGGAAAAGGCAGGCTTGACACTTGATGAAATTGGGCTTATCGAATTGAACGAGGCTTTTGCGGCACAAGCGCTGTCTGTGATCAAATGCCTGGAGCTGGACGAGAGCAAAGTGAATGTAAATGGGGGCGCGATCGCATTGGGCCATCCGGTTGGAGCGACTGGCGCAAAACTGACCGTGACTCTGATCAACGAAATGATTCGTAGACAAGAAAAGTATGGCATGGTGACGCTTTGCATGGCAGGCGGAATGGGCATGTCTGTGATATATGAAAACCTGACACTCTAGCTAATCTGGTTGGATATTTAGAAGAACAAAAGCCGGCGCTTCCTATCGAGAGGAATGCAGCCGGCTTTTGTTTTGATTCAGTGAATAGATGATGATTTACATTTCTTCTGGTGCAGCCAGACCCATGAGTCGCAAGCCTTCTTTTAGGACACAAACGACTGCAGCTACGAGCTGGAGGCGAGAAGCCTTAACGTCTTCTTCTTCCGCGAGAATGCGGACATTGGCGTAAAACTTATTGAAGGATTGAGCGAGATCGATAACGTATTTTCCGATTTGCGATGGATCGAAGTTTGCCGCAGCGCGATCAATCACTTCAGGGAAGCCGTTCAACAAGGTAATGACAGCCCATGCTTCCTTGCCGTCCAAAGAACCTGGAGTCAGGCTTGCAGCAGAGGAAGGCTGGTAATTTCCTTTACGCAACAGCGAGCATGCGCGAGCGTGCGTGTATTGTACGTATGGACCGGTTTCGCCTTCGAAGGTAAGCATTTCGTCCCATGAGAAGTTGATGTCGTTCAGACGGAAGTTTTTCAAGTCGTGGAAAATAACGGCGCCCACGCCAACCTGACGAGCAACCTCTTCTTTGTTTGCCAAGGAAGGATTTTTCTCCTCGATTACTTTTTGCACATCGGCAATCGCTTGGGCCAAAACTTCTTCTAACAGAACAACCTTCCCTTTGCGGGTAGACATTTTTTTGCCGTCCTTGAGCATCATGCCGAACGGGATGTGATGCATGTCAGCCGACCAGGAGTAGCCCATTTTCTCCAGCACTTTATAAAGCTGTTGGAAGTGGAGGCGTTGCTCGTTTCCTACCACATAGAGGGCTTTGGCGAAATCGTATGATTCATGACGGAACAATGCTGCTGCCAAATCACGTGTAGCATACAAGGTAGCGCCGTCCGATTTTTTGATCAGACATGGTGGCATGTTGTATTCATCGAGATTAACAACCATCGCACCATCGGATTCAGTCAACAGTCCCTTTTCCTCCAGAAGGGTAACGACGCGATCCATCTTGTCGTTGTAAAAGGCTTCACCATTGGTAGAGTCGAACGACACGTTCATCAGGTCGTAAATCTTCATGAACTCTTTCAGGGATTCTTCGCGGAACCATGTCCACAGATGCTCGGCCTCTGCGTCGCCGTCCTCCAGCTTTTTAAACCATTCGCGGCCTTGGTCTTCCAGAGTAGGGTCGTTTTCTACTTCTTCATGGAAGCGAACATAAAGGCTCAGAAGCTCCTTGATCGGCTCGGCTTTTACTTTCGCCTCATCACCCCAGAGACGATATGCAACAATCAGCTTTCCGAACTGTGTGCCCCAGTCACCCAAGTGATTGATCCGCACCGGCTCGTAGCCTTGCTTTTCCATAATGTTTGCGATAGCGTTTCCGATTACAGTAGAGCGCAGGTGACCCATTGAAAATGGCTTGGCGATATTCGGAGAGGAGAGGTCAATCGGAACCTTGCGTCCTTTTCCTTGGTTGCTGTCGCCGTACTGGCTGCCTTGTGCGAGAATCGTTCCGATCACTTGAACCGCTACGTCTTCCTGATCCAGGAAGAAGTTTACATACGGTCCTACTGCTTTTGCTTCCTTCAGAGGCGAGCCAGTAATTTGTCCAGCCAGCTCGGCTGCGATCATAGGCGGGGCCTTACGCAGTGCTTTTGCCAATTGGAAGCATGGGAATGCGATATCACCCATAGCAGGGTTTGGTGGTGTCTCCAGCATGGCGTACACGCTTTCCATGGTAAAGCTGTCTACGCCAAGTGATGTGAGCGCAGATGCAATTTTTTCTGCGACCTGGTGTTTGTAACTCATGTTCATTCTCCTTTCGATTGTAAAACGGTTCGAAACCTGAGCAACAAAAAAACCTCTACGTCTCCTGTAAAAAGAGACGAGAGGTTGTTCTCCCGCGGTGCCACTCTTGTTGTTTTTGCCACACGAATCATAACGGGCAAAAACCGCTTAACCTGCTGTAACGGGCAGTCCCGGCAACACCCTACACAATCCTAGTGCTTTACGCACAACCAGGATGTTCAGGCCGCATCTCCGAGGGGCGCTTCCTCACATTGCGATCGCGTCGGGCTCGCACCATCCCCGACTCGCTTTGGCTTCACATATGGAGTACTGTCCTCATCTACGATTCACTTTGTCTCTTGCATTATAAATGTTTGCTACCCTTGTTCGCAACACACTCTTCGTTTTTTCATTGTTTTTACATCGATCAAGGTTGTTTTAATATTTTTTCCAAGGCAGCGAAGTATTCCTTTGTCAGCTTTTCTCTTTCTTCGGCACTCAGGTTTTCGGAATCAGCCCATTGCTGCTTGAATTGCTCCAGCTGCTCCAGCATAGCCAGCTCGGCCGCAGCTTCTTCCTCTAGATCGTAATTTTCGGAAGGGTCAAATGGAATCAGCCGATTATCGTTGCCGCTGCGCAAATAAGAGGAACGCCAGTTTTCCGGGAAGCGATAGGCCTGCTCCCCAAACATATATCCGAGAACATCATCGGAGTCGATCGGCAAAAAATGATCGTAATCGTCTCTGCGGCCACCCTCCGATAAATTTATGTGAGAGAGGAAGTAGCGGAGGTAGTGCTCGCCTGTTTCCGGATTTTTGACAATGGAATATGTTTCAAACTCGGATTTCTCCAGCTCCTTAAGTGTCTCCAAACAGGAGATAAATTCGTCTTTATCGCGAGGGAGTAATGAGTCCATAATCGTATCGTCCTTTCGATTTGCAATCAGCCCCATGATAACAAAAGCGGTTGACTCTGACAATGAATCCTGAGCTGCCGGGTGTAATCATGGTTTATAGAGCATAGGCACAAACGGAAAATAAATTTGGGAGATGTTGTCACAAAAACGTTTTAGCTGGATCAAATGTATGTCGTTGTACTTAAGGAGGTGAAAAGTACGTGAATGCAAATGTAAATACCAATACAAAAAAAGCAGAATGGACGCTTCAGCCGACAAAGGATGCAATGCTTTCGGCACTCATGAGTGATTACGGCGATAACATCGTGCAGCTGGCGTATTTGATCGTCAAGGATAAAGGTATCGCGGAGGACATCACACAAGAAGTGTTTCTAAAGGCTTTTCGTGGACTGGACCAATTTCGCCAGGAAAGCAGTGTAAAAACATGGCTTTATCGGATCGCCATCAACGAATCACGAAAATATTTGCGTTCGTGGTCATTTCGCCAAATCTTTTCCACTTATCTTTCGAAAAAAGAATTGGGGCCAGAAAAGGTGGCTGACACCAATGTTGAAGCAGCGGTCATGCAACGGCTGAGTAAGGTGCAAATTTCGGAACGGGTTATGATGCTGTCTCCTTTGTATCGAAAAGTCATGATCCTACATTACTATGAGGATTTGTCGATAAAAGAAATCGCACATGTGCTGGATATTTCCGAGGACGCGGTACGTACCCAGCTACATCGTGCACGCAAACATTTTAGGGCATTGTGTGAAAAGGAGGGATTGGAATGGATGTAGATAAAGAATTGCGGGAAGCGGTTCATGCCACAAGCAAGGAGGTGGCAGAACAGGTATCATTTTCGGCAGCATTGGAAGAGAGGATTCGAAAAGAAATGAAAAGACAGAAGAAATCGAGACGAAGGACTGCGGTGATGAGCGGTACGATGGCGGCATGCTTGGCAGCTGCGGTATGGATCGGACAACAGCAAGGCATGTTCACGATGGAAGGCACTCGTGCATCGCAGACACCTTCAGCCGAACAGAACAACAGGCACAAAGCCAGCGTGTCAGCAAAAGAAGCGTTTGCCCCGCTCCTATCCACACTGCCGGAGCTTGCAGGCTTACGGTTGGAGGAACGAGGGAGTGTTCGTGATATCAAGCAGGTTGCCCTATTAAAAGGAGACCGCTATGAAGGAGAATTTGCCTACAATACGACGACGGGACAGATACAGTGGTATCGCTATGAGAAAGAGGAAGCGCGGGAAGGGGAGCTTCCAGACCTGAAGTCGGCAGAACAAAAAGCGAGAACGTTCCTTGCGTCTGTACTTGGGGAAGAAAGCAAGCAGTACACGGTTAAATCGGCGGGTGAATTGAAGGATGAAGGAATGCGAAACGGTTCATGGATCAACGTATCTTTCCAAAAGGAGCAGGAAGGTGCACGCATCCCGTTTGACATTATTTCCGTGCAGATCGACAGCAAAGGTGAAGTTGCATTTTTCGGTCGAACAAGCAAAGAGGAGCAGGAGCTGCTGGGTCAATTGACCAAGTCTCTTCCTGAGCTGAATCCATCGCCAACACTGGATAACAAATCGATGTATTACGACGGATTTGAATTAATGCTTGGTGGGACAGATGACGATCTGAATCAGGCGTTAATCAGTGTATCAGGAGAAGCTGAGGATTTGCGGACCTATCGTCTAACTCAGGAACAGGGGATTTGGAAGG
This sequence comes from Brevibacillus reuszeri, assembly GCF_002897295.1. GTDB lineage: Bacteria > Bacillota > Bacilli > Brevibacillales > Brevibacillaceae > Brevibacillus > Brevibacillus reuszeri_A. The sequence continues at coordinate 14,971 of NZ_BEXF01000016.1, read as the reverse complement.
AAGCCCCGGAAGCTCTGGCAAAGAAAACGGCAAACAATTTCCTGCAGGACATGCTGGGTGCGGACAGTAAAAATTACCGATACTCGTACAAAAACGACTCGATTGAATACCAGCGATATTACAAGGAGCTGCCGGTCATGAATGATACGATCCGGATATCTGTTAATCAAGCGGGACGGATTGTCTATTATTCCAAAGAAGCGATGAAAAAGCATGAGCTTGCATCTTTTCCGGACGGGAAAACTGCCGTTTCTGTAGAGAAGGCAAAAAAGGAAATGGAGGCCAACATCAAATTAAACTACTTGCAGCATTTTCCTGTTAATCGAGATCGAGCATCAGGGAAAGTAACACAAACAAAGCCCCTGCTGGAGTATACGATGTCTGTATCCACCCCTCAGCTCGGTCAGCCTTCTTCACTGGGCTGGTACATTGAAGGAACGAGCGGAAAGATTGCCTATAGCACCGGAAACAATGGCCTTGACTACGATCGTCGGAAGGAAGAACAAGCATTTGCGTTTCAACCCCCCGAAAGCTATAGCATCGTTACGTCAAAAGAAGAAGCGAAGAAATTGCTGCAAAAAGAATTCGGTGTGAGTGTGGAGAGCTTCAAATATACCGAATACGACAACAGTGATCAACAATCGAATCATGCTCGAAAAAATTATGTATGGACTGACAACAGCGAAAAGCGTTATGAAGTAGAAACCGATAAACAATCAGGACGAGTCATGGGGCTAAGAATGCCTCGCCAGGGTAGCCAAGTGACGATCAAGCGTGCGGAGGCGGAAGAGGCGGCTTTGGAGATGCTTACGAAATACATCGATCCGGCGGTGAAGGAAGTGCAGCTGGCAGAGGTTGTCGAGCCTGGCGCTGCAACACCTGTAGCATCAGGCAACTGGGGATTTGAATTCTTCATGAGCAAAGACGGTATTCCTGTTCTCGATAAACAGCCAAATGAAGCGTATATCGTGACTGTCGATCCTTCCACTGGGAAAGCAAACGGGTTTGAAAACAGAAGAGAGACAGATGCGCATGTGGAGCTACCGGACGCAGCCACCGTCATTTCAAAGGAACAGGCTGTAGAACAGTATCTACGCGCAATGCCCTTGCAGCTTGTGTATCTTTTGAAGAATGAGGACGATGAATGGCTTGATCGTCCGATACTTGCCTATATCCCCTGGAGTCATGACGAGAATGCAGGCAAGCATTTGCATATTGATGCTCTAACCGGCGAAATCGTGAAGGAGCCTTAGCAGCAGAAAACAAAAAAGGGCTATGCCCAAGCCAAGCAAATGGCTTTTGGCGATAGCCCCTTTTCTACAGGGTAACTAGCAGCCGCCGTCACACGAACACGCAACAATGACCAGCAGGATAAACAGTACGAGCACCAATGCGAAGCTGTCTCCGAAAAATCCGTTTCCGCAGTAAGATGTACTCATTTTTGTTTCCCCTCCTTTCCGTTATGCTCTAGTCTATACACGAACGCACAGTTTGGCGTGGGCGAATGACTAGTGACGATGAAAATGGGCGCAGGGGGGGCATACAAGAGTAAATAATAGACAAATTCTCAATTGACGAAGAGACAGGGGGGTGTTAAGATACTGTCAAACGTCAATCACAATTGACAAAAAACGAATAACTCCATAAAATGTACGACTCTTATCCAGAGAGGCAGAGGGACTGGCCTGATGAAGCCTCGGCAACCGGTAAAAATCCGGTGCCAATTCCAGCAAAGCTACGTGCTTTGAAAGATAAGAGGATGGTTCAGGCGTTGCTGTATCCGCGGACAAATCCTCTTCTTTCTAAAAGAAGGGGATTTTTTTCGTGCCTTAGGAATTTGCATAATGCAAAAGTCAAGTACCAGAGCAACCGCGACATTCGCCAGATGATATGGCGTAGTCAGGTTTTCTCATCTTAGATCAAAGAAATAAGCCATTGCAGTGGAGAGAAGGAGCAAGTTGATGAAACCTACTTTTCGTGAACAACTTTCCCGAAAAATTCTGATTTTGGATGGTGCGATGGGCACAATGCTGCAGCAGGCTAACCTGACCGCTGACGATTTCGGTGGCGAGGAATACGACGGCTGTAACGAACTGCTGAATTTGACCAGACCAGATGTCATCCGATCTATTCATGAAAAATATTTGGAAGCTGGGGCAGACATTGTAGAAACCAATTCGTTTGGTGGAGCTTCCATCGTCTTGGCAGAGTACGATGTGGCTGACAAGGACTTGGAGATTAATATTGCAGCAGCACGCTTGGCGAAAGAAGCGGTCGATGCTTACTCCACCGAGGAGTGGCCACGCTATGTCGCGGGTGCCATGGGGCCAACCACCAAAACTTTGTCGCTTACTGGTGGCGTTACGTTTGAAGAATTGGTCGAGGCGTACTACCGTCAGGCAAAAGGCTTGATCATTGGCGGCGCTGACGTACTTCTTTTGGAGACCTCCCAAGACACACTCAACGTCAAGGCGGGCGGGATCGGTATTCGCAAAGCATTTGACGAGCTGGGAAAAGAGCTTCCCGTAATGCTTTCAGGAACGATCGAGCCGATGGGAACGACGTTGGCAGGTCAAAACATCGAAGCGTTCTATATTTCACTGGAGCACTTAAAGCCGGTCACGATTGGTCTGAACTGTGCGACAGGTCCAGAATTTATGCGTGATCATCTCCGTACCTTGTCCGGTCTTGCCCAATGCGGAGTGAGCTGCTATCCCAATGCCGGATTGCCAGATGAAAATGGCCACTACCACGAAACCCCGCAAGGCCTTGCATCCAAAATGCTCGCGTTTGCTGAGCAAGGCTGGTTGAACGTCGCTGGTGGATGCTGTGGTACCACGCCGGATCATATCAGGGCAATGGCTGAGGCCCTGAAGGACTGTAAGCCGCGCAGCGGTGCAAACGATTCCGTAAGTGCAGTCTCCGGGATTGAGGTTGTGTATGTGGAAGACGACAATCGTCCTCTTCTGGTAGGGGAGCGTACAAATGTTATCGGCTCCAAAAAATTCCGTGATCTCATTGCAGCCGGTCAGTATGAGGAAGCATCCGATATTGCCCGTGCACAGGTAAAGCGTGGAGCACACGTAATCGACATTTGTTTGGCTGACCCAGACCGTGAAGAATACGAAGATATGGAAAAATTCCTGCAATTCATCGTAAAAAAAGTAAAAGCCCCTCTCATGATTGACTCGACAGATGCCAAGGTTATGGAGCTGGGACTTCGCTACTCCCAAGGGAAAGCGATTCTGAACTCGATTAACCTGGAGGATGGACTGGAGCGGTTTGAAGAGGTTGCTCCGCTGATCCACAAATATGGCGCTGCGGTTGTTGTCGGCACGATTGAAGAAGCAGGGATGGCGGTTACGCGTGAAAAGAAGCTGGAGGTCGCAAAGCGCTCCTACGATATCCTCGTCAAGCAATATGGCATGAATCCGCAAGATATCATCTTTGACCCACTCGTTTTCCCAGTGGGGACTGGTGATGAACAATATATCGGTTCAGCTAAAGAAACAGTCGAAGGCATTCGCCTAATCAAGCAAGCGATGCCAGAGTGCAAGACCATCTTGGGTGTAAGTAACGTTTCCTTTGGATTGCCGGCCGCAGGGCGCGAGGTGCTGAATGCAGTGTTCCTGTATCACACCACGGTAGCGGGTCTTGACTATGCGATCGTCAACACAGAGAAGCTGGAACGCTACGCTTCGATTCCAGAGAGCGAAAGAAAGCTGGCCGAAGCGCTGTTATTTGAGACCAATGATGAGACTCTCGCAGCCTTTACTGAATTTTATCGTCAAAAGAAAAAGGAAGTAAGTGTCGAGGTATCCTCACTGACTTTGGAAGAGCGTCTGGCGCGCTATGTGGTGGAAGGCTCCAAAGACGGTTTGACCGAAGATCTGAAGCTGGCTTTGGAAAAATACGCACCACTCGAAATCATCAACGGACCTTTGATGACAGGGATGGAAGAGGTCGGCCGACTGTTTAACGGAAACCAGCTGATCGTAGCAGAGGTTTTGCAAAGTGCGGAAGTCATGAAAGCATCCGTATCTTTCTTGGAGCCGTTCATGGAGAAATCGGACGCTGCCGCCAAAGGAAAGATTCTCTTGGCTACGGTCAAAGGTGATGTGCATGACATCGGTAAAAACCTGGTCGAAATTATTTTGGCTAACAATGGCTATGAAGTCGTTAACTTGGGGATCAAGGTACCGCCTGAGCAGTTGATTGCGGCTTGCAGAGAACAAAAGCCAGATGCAATCGGTTTGTCAGGCCTGTTGGTAAAATCCGCCCAGCAGATGGTAATCACTGCGCAAGATTTGCGTGAAGCTGGTATTAATGTCCCGATGATGGTAGGTGGGGCAGCACTCACTCGCAAGTTCACGTCGAATCGGATTGCACCGGAATATAAAGGAATCGTTTTGTATGCCAAAGATGCGATGGACGGACTGGATCTCGTGAATCGTCTGCAAAATCCGGAAGAGCGGGAGCGACTCATCGAGGAACAACAAAATCTGATTGAGGCGGCGGCAACGGTACAACCGGTAGTCGAGGTGAAAAAATCGACACTGCCAGCTCGTTCCGCGATCAGTCGGACGGTACCGATTCATTTGCCGCCAGATTGTGAGAAACATGTCCTGCGTTCATATCCAATTAGCCATCTGCAGCCTTATCTGAATCTACGGATGCTTCTGGGAAAACACCTTGGCGTTCGTGGGAATGTCGACAAGCTGCTAGAAGCGGGCGACGAAAAAGTCGTGCAATTGTATGAACTAGTAGAGGAACTATTGGCTGATGCAAAGCAAAACGGAACGATCACTGCACATGGTGTGTACCAATTCTTCCCTGCGCAAGCAGACGGTAACGACGTATTGGTCTACGATCCAAAGGATCACACAAAGCTGTTGGAGCGCTTTTCGTTCCCTCGCCAGCCAGAAGAGCCGCATCTGTGCTTGTCAGACTTCCTGCGTCCTGTAGAAAGCGGCGAAATGGATTATGTCGGGTTCTTGACCGTAACAGCTGGCGGTGGTATTCGCGAACAGTCTACCGAGCTCAAGGAGCGTGGCGACTATCTTCGCTCACACGTACTTCAGGCGCTTGCACTGGAGCTTGCCGAAGCATTTGCGGAACGTGTCCACCACATCATGCGTGATGGCTGGGGTATTCCTGATCCACAAGAAATGACAATGCTAGAGCGTTTCGGTGCTCGTTACCAAGGCATTCGGGTATCGTTTGGTTATCCTGCATGCCCGAGCCTGGAGGATCAAGCTCAGCTGTTCCGACTGCTGCAGCCAGAAAACATTGGTATTCACCTAACCGAAGGCTTCATGATGGAGCCAGAAGCATCGGTATCTGCGATGGTTTTCGCTCACCCAGAGGCGCGTTACTTTAATGCTGGACCTTCCGTTTTTGAAGCATAGATGAAAATTGATAAACGAGAGAAGTGATTTCATTGACAACGAGTAAGGCAGGTTTGCGAGAGTTTTTGAATGACAACCTGCTGGTTGGAGATGGAGCTATGGCGACCCAGCTGCACAGGCTGGGCGTTCCGGTTGGTGTTAGCTTTGAAGAGCTATGCCTTTCCAACCCGCGATTGGTTCACGATGTACATGCGTCCTACTATCAGGCTGGTGCACGCTTTTTAGAAACAAATACATTCGCAGCGAATCGGGATGCTTTGACAAGGTACGGTCTGGAGCATAAAGTGGCGCGGATCAATCGCTTGGCTGTAGCGATCGCTCGCGAAGCAGCGCAGGAGGATGCGTATGTAGCGGGTAGCATCGGGTCAATCCTAGCAGGACGTGTACGCAAAAAAGTGCTGGACGAATATCGGGACCAATACGAGGAGCAGGCAATTGCTTTATTGCACGCCGGGGTTGACGGGATTATTTTAGAGACCTTCCTTGACCTGGAGGAGCTGCTGCTAGCACTGGAGGTCATTCGCCCGCTGACAGAAGCTCCGGTGATTGCACAGCTTGCAACGCTTGAGGTTGGACGTACACGCGATGGTTATTCCTTGACAGAAGCCTTTTCACAGCTAAAAGCTGCGGGAGCAGATGTCATCGGTTTGAATTGCCGGTTAGGTCCAGCCGAAATATTGCGATCCTTTGAACAAGTGCAGATACCAACGGATGCGATTTTATCTGCATTTCCAAACGCGGGACGCTTGGGGATGACGGATGGGGAGTACGCATTTAAATCAACGCCAGACTATTTTGCCGAAAGCGCACTTCGTTTGCGTGAGCAAGGCGTTCGTTTGCTTGGCGGATGTTGTGGAACGACACCTGAGCATGTGCAGGCAATGGCAACTGCTCTGCAATCACTCGCACCGCATGAGCGTGTCAACCCGACCAGCGTTCCGGGGGATACGCCGTCCATTACGGTACAAAGTGCACGACATCAAGACAAACCGAGCATCGTAGAACGTGTGAAAACGGGGACAACAATCATCGTCGAGTTTGATCCGCCGCGGGACCTGGATGCCGATCAGTTCCTACACGGGTGCTGCGAGCTGCACAAGGCGGGAGCAGATGCGATTACCTTGGCAGACAATTCATTGGCAACTGTGCGGATGAGCAATATGGCACTTGGGGCTTTGATGAAGAGCAGACATGGAATCGATCCACTCCTGCACCTCGCGTGCCGTGACCGCAATCTGATCGGTCAGCAATCGCATCTGATGGGGCTTCATGCACTCGGTATCGATCAAATCCTGGTCATTACCGGCGATCCGGCGCGATTCGGTGACTTGCCAGGGTCCAGCTCAGTATTTGACGTCACTTCTTTTGACTTGATTCGCATGGTCAAGCAATTGAATGAGGGTGTGTCATTCTCAGGACGACCTTTGAAGCAAAAGGCTCAGTTTATCGTTGGAGCTGCCTTCAATCCAAATGTGAGACAGATCGATGCTGCAATCGCCAGACTTGAAAAGAAGGTAGAGGCAGGGGCCGACTACATCATGACGCAGCCAGTATACGATGCAGAGTCGATCAAGCTGGTCTACGAGTCGACCAAGCACATCGGTATTCCTGTTTTTATCGGAATCATGCCACTGACAAGCCAAAGAAATGCGGAGTTCCTCCACAACGAAGTACCTGGAATCAAGCTGTCCACCGAAGCCTTGGAGCGGATGAAAAAGGTGCAGGGAGCGGAAGCGCGCAAAGAAGGGATAGCGATGGCCAAGGAATTGCTTGACACGGCAATCCGCTATTTCAATGGAATTTACTTGATTACGCCGTTCAATTATCATGAAATGGCGGCAGAATTGATCCAATACGTGCGTCAGCAAAGCGCGTTGGTAAAGGCGGTTGCACAGCCTTAGCCTCAGCTGATCGTTGAAATAGGCCCAAGCATGGAGAGCTCATGATACAGTTGCTCTCTTTGCTAGGGCCTTTCTTTTGGTTGGAGTGTTTTGCCAAACGGATGGTACAGATAACGTCATTATACGAATCACAGGACTGATGTGACACTACTTTTTACAATTCTGGCTCAGGTAGCGGGTGCCATCCCTTTTGGCGCAAAAAAGTGCTCAGCTCCCCGAATTTGGCGATGCGCTCCTCACGGGTAAACGAGGCGTTGGCACCACTAGTTGAAGGAATGACGAACAAGTAGCTGCCGGGCCAATCATCGGTACCAAACACTCGTTCTGACTGGAGGCCGAGAGTGATAGCGGCTTTTTTCTGTCCTGTCGCATGGCGAAAGGCTGTAATGCCGTTAAAACAAATGACACGCGGGCGATAGGTTTGAATCATCTGGATGAATTGCTGCGCTCCTGTTGCATAATCGTCATCGCGTAAATCAGTCGACGAGCGAGTAGGTCGTGATACGAGATCTGTGATTCCGTAGTCATAATCGAGTAGTGAGGATGTTTCTTCAGGCAATAGCCTTCGTGGCGTCAAACCGCCTTCGAATAATCCGCGCCAAAAGAGGTTGGCTGGATTGGCGTAATGGTAACCGGCAGTCGCAGAGATTCGTCCGGGGTTTATCCCGCAAAATAAAACCGCCAAATCACGACGGATATATGTAGGCAGCCATTTTTCCGTAAAATCAACCATCGTAAGCTCCTCCCTTTCAGCACATTGTAGCACATCAGTGAGCGCTTTCATGAAAACGCAAAAAAAGCTGCCGATTAGGGCAGCTCATAGCTATTACAGCTGAGGATATGGCACGATTGGTTCAGGCTGATTCACCATGAACTGATCCATTTCATTTCGAACATACTTCTTTTCCTCAAACGACATGACTTCATGCTTTTCGTTGCCCCACAACCAGCGTGACAATGATTGCATCATTTGGAATCCCTCACTTAGTGGTAATGTTTTACATGCTCATCATACTCCTGTTTTGTGTCTTTGTGGTTGGTAAAGTGTGAAAAGAACGTGAAGAAACGGTGGATAGAACGTGAACAAAAAGGAAGCGATTTCAGGGGGAAGCGCTATTAGTAGCTCTAACGAAAAAAGCGCCCCCTACAATTAGGGAGCGCTTTGCTTGAGAAAAATTAAACTATAGCTTGTAAATTGCCGAGTATTTTTTCTCCAGGTAATTCATCAGGTACGTAGCATTGGTACCTTCGCCTGTGATCGCAGAAACGAGTTCACGTGGGCTTTTCATTTTGCCATACTGATGAATCTTGTCTTTTAGCCATGCGCGAATAGGAGCGAAATCTCCGTTTGCTACCAATTCCTCATAGCCGCTGATTTCTTGCTCCATAACGTGGGTAAACTGAGCAGCATATACGTTACCCAGCGAATAGGTAGGGAAATAACCAAAGCTGCCACCGGACCAGTGAACGTCCTGCAGAACTCCCAGCGTGTCAGTAGGAGGCTCAACGCCGAGGTACTCTTTCATCTTTTCATTCCAAATGGTTGGCAGATCAGCAACCTCAATCGTGCGGTTGATCAGACCCTTTTCAATCTCGTAGCGAATCATGACATGCAGGTTATAGGTTAATTCATCAGCTTCCGTACGAATAAAAGAAGGAGTTACCACGTTAATCGCACGGTAGAAGTCTTCTACGCTAACGCCCTCGAACTGGGCTGGGAAAGCTTTTTGCAGGTCAGCAAAGAAGTGCTTCCAGAACGGCAAGCTGCGTCCGACCATATTTTCCCAATAACGAGATTGCGATTCGTGGATGCCCATGGAGGTGCCATCACACAACGTCGTAAAGAGCAGCTCTGGATTGATGTTTTGCTCGTACATGGCATGTCCTGCTTCATGAATGCAGCTGAACAGAGCTGAGTTGAAATCATTTTCGTCAAAACGGGTTGTGATCCGCACATCGCCCGGGTTGAAGGTTGTGCAGAATGGATGTACGCTGCGATCCATTCGCCCTGCTGTGAAATCGTAACCGATGCGCTCAAGAATGAAGCGGCTGAATGCGTCCTGCTCCGAGATCGGGAAATTCTTGGTCAAGAAGGATGCGTCCGGCTTATTCGGAGAATCTGCGATAGCTGCTACAAGCTTGACGGTTTTTTCGCGCAGAGTAGCGAAGATCGGGTCTAGCTGATCGACGGTCATGCCTGGCTCATACAGGTCGAGCAATGTATTGTACTTGTTTTTACCGTCGTGACCCCAGTACTCGATAAATTCGAGCTGGAAGTTAACGATTTTCTCCAAATAAGGCTGGAACAGGGCAAAGTCGTTTTTCTCACGTGCTTCTTCCCACACAGTCTCTGCATTGGAGGTAGTAACAACGAATTCTTGGTAGCGAGCTGCCGGGATGCGTTTGTTGCGGTCAAATTCCTTTTTGCATTCGAGTACGGTGTGACGAGTAATTTCGTCGAGGGCTTCGAGCGTGGAGGGTTCACTTAGCTCTTCCAAAAATTGTTCCATTTCTTTAGAGGTTGCCAGTCTAAACTGTTCTCCTGCGAGTGTTCCGATGATTTCAGAACGCGCTTCCATCCCTTTGCGTGGCGCTTGTGTCGCTTTGTCCCAATGGAGAACGGCCAGTGCTTGATTGTAGCTTGTCATTTTTTTCACGTATTCGCGGAAAGCAGCTGCGCGTGTTTCGAGGCTTGTCGTCATGAGGTCCCTCCTATTTCTTTTGGTAATATGTAGGTGAAAAATCAGTCAAAAAATTTTTACTACTAATATTATAACTGTTTGATGAAAAATTACTAGGTGGATGCAGCACGCATTTGTCTTGTATAATCGTAAAAGTAAAGAATGTGGCTACTTATTCGAATGACAGGAGAATGAAGATGAGTCAAACCAATCCCCAATGGGAAAATGAGATAGCAAAACGCCGTACCTTTGCGATCATCTCCCACCCGGACGCAGGTAAAACAACGATGACAGAAAAGCTGCTTTATTACGGCGGAGCGATCCGTGAAGCAGGGGTGGTCAAGGGCCGCAAAAATTCCAAGCATGCTACCTCCGACTGGATGGAGATCGAAAAAAAGCGCGGAATCTCCGTAACATCCAGTGCGATGGATTTTGAATACGAAGGACATCACATCAACATTTTGGATACGCCTGGTCACCAAGACTTCAGTGAGGATACGTACCGGACACTGACTGCCGCAGACGCTGCTGTGATGATCATCGATGTGGCAAAAGGGGTAGAGGCTCAGACAATCAAGCTGTTCAAGGTTTGTCGGATGCGCGGTATTCCGATCTTTACGTTTGTAAACAAGCTTGATCGTCACGGGAAAGATCCCTTTGAGCTTTTGGAAGAGATTGAGCGCGTACTGGGAATTCGCTCCTATCCGATGAATTGGCCAATCGGCATGGGCAGTTACTTCAGCGGTGTATACGATCGGATGAAATCGCGAGTCGAGCTTTACCAAACGGGTACGCAGCATGAGGATATCTCCTTCTTCCCTGTAGAGGGCGCAGAAGATCCATTGATTGGAGAACGTGTCGGCCAGGAGCTCTGGCAGCAGCTTCAAGACGAGGTTTCTTTGCTCGATGTAGCGGGAGACGAGTATGATCCAGAGCTGATTAACAAAGGTCAGCTGACCCCAGTATTTTTCGGTAGTGCCATTAACAACTTTGGCGTCCAGACCTTCCTGGACAACTTTTTGCAGATGGCTCCTGCTCCTTCTGCCAAGAAGAGCAGCGCTGGCATGATTGATCCTTATACGAATGCGTTTTCCGGCTTCATTTTCAAAATCCAGGCAAACATGAATCCGGCCCACCGTGACCGCATTGCGTTCCTGCGAATTTGTTCTGGAAAATTTGAACGTGGCATGGCAGTGAAGCACGTTCGACTGGGCAAAGACATCAAGCTGGCTCAGCCTGTGCAGTTTATGGCGCAGGACAGGGAAATTGTTGAGGAGTCGTTCGCTGGTGATGTGATCGGTTTGTTCGACCCGGGCATTTTCCAAATTGGCGATACTCTCTGTGTTGGGCAATCGTTCGAATATGAGGAGATGCCGCATTTTTCACCGGAGTTTTTCTCCAAAGTGATGGTAAAAGACGCAATGAAGCACAAGCAGTTCCAAAAAGGAATCATGCAACTGACGGAGGAAGGTACGGTGCAGCTATTCCGTACACATCCGATGGAAGAATTGATCCTCGGTGTAGTAGGGGTACTCCAGTTTGAAGTATTGGAATACCGCTTGAAAGCAGAGTATGGCGTAGATATCATGCTGACTCGGATGCCATATCAAATCGCTCGCTGGCTCGAGGGGGATAAGGCTGCGCTGGATGTTCTCAAAAACAAGACCGTAACAGACCGTTATGGTCGTCCAGTGATGCTGTTTGAAAGTGAATATCAGCTGCGTGTGGCGATGGACAAATACTCCAACGTCAAGTTCCACGAAAGCTCTCTTGGGCTGAAAGCCGTTCAATCGTAAGGATGGGTGAAAGGGTCTCACATATTGTGAGGCTCTTTTTTTACGAAATCAGAAAGTAGTAACGTTTTGTATCTGTCCCCTGATTTAGCAAGAATTAATCTTCCGCTAAAACGCGGTCGCTCCTCCAGGATGAGGGCTCGATAGAGGTTTCTCATAACGTCTCTAAAATTCCCAAGTTAGAAACAATTTGTTGTCTCTAGATATTTTCTGAAATCGGTTACATGGTATAATTTGGATGTGTTTCTTTTGTACATAGAGGAGGGTAAGCATGGGACAGATCAGGAATGCCAATGAGCAGGATTATACGAAAATTATCTCTGTCATAAACGACTGGTGGGGCGGCCGGCAAATGTCGGATATGCTTCCCAAGCTATTTTTTGTTCATTTTCAGCCGACTAGCTTTGTAATGGAAGCAGAAGGGGAAATCATCGCTTTTCTCATCGGGTTTCTATCTCAAACGAATCCTGAAGAGGCGTATATCCACTTCGTCGGTGTTCATCCTGAGAGGCGCGGGGATGGAGTTGGCAAGGAATTGTACCAGATGTTCTTCCAAGAGGTAAAGAAGCGCGGCTGTCATACCGTCCGATGTATTACATCACCTGTGAATAAAGGCTCGATCCATTTTCATGGCAAAATGGGCTTTGAGGTGGAGGCAGGTGATAAGGTCGCTGATGGAGTTTGGGTCACGACCAATTACGACGGTCGCGGAAACGACCGCGTACAGTTCGTAAAAAGAATCTAAGAAGGGGATTGGAAAGGAGCGATACACCGGTGAAAGCAATATATTTGGTGCTCGCCATTGCAGGAGCAGTACTGCCATATAGTCATTTCATTCCTTTTTTACAGGCAAACGGATTAAATCTCGGGTTGCTTGTGTCCCAGCTGTTCGTGAACGATATTTCCTCGTTTTTTGCCACTGATTTTCTCATCTGCTGTGTCGTCTTTTTCTGTTTCCTTTTTCAAGAGGCGAAAAAAGGTCATATCAGGCACGCGTGGATCTATGTTGTCGCGACACTCACGATTGGTTTGTCTTTTTCACTGCCATTGTTTCTGTTCTTCAGACAAAAGGCAATGGAGAGAGTATAGGCTGTATAAACCTCGTGATAGAAGAAGGCCCGAGGCTTTTAACCTCGGGCTTTTACATATACGGGTCTCCAATCAGCAGCGAATTAGATTAAAAATTGATGGCAAACAGCTTCAGCTCTTCTGGATTATTCCCCAGCTGAATGGTTCCTTCTTCACGCAAGCCGATTTTTTCAAGGAGTCGTCCAGAAGCATGGTTGTCCTGATCAGTAATGGCTACGATGCGCTTTAAGCCGACAACATCTCTTGCATATGCCAGTACTGCTGAAGCAGCCTCAAATGCGTAACCCTTGCTACGATAATCGGGAAGAAAGGCAAAGCCGATATCGACATCCTCAAGCGTGTCCCGCTTAATCATGCCACAAATGCCGATTGGCACATTACCTTCTTTCAACTCCGTCAAATAAAAACCAAATCCGTCTCGCTGGTAATAAGCTAAGGCGCTATTTTCGATGTATCGGCGTGCGTCTTCTTCTGTTCGAACGCCGCGATCGCCGATAAATTGAAGCCAGGAGGGGTCGTTGACAAGAGTGAGAATGAATGGTGCGTCTTCAAGCGTTTGCCAGCGAAGTACGAGTCGATCTGTTTCAATTACCTTCACAGTGATGACACCAGCCTTTCGCAATGTGCGAGTGTGCAAGTTTTAATAATATAAAAAATAGTACGACAAGATAAAGTTGGAAGCCAGCTTTTTACCTGCTTTCCCCAAATCTTTTCCTATCCTACTTGGACGACTCCCCTCATATACTGGGACAAAGACTGGCAGGTTGTCAGAGAGGAAGGGAATGCAGTGAGGGTTCTCCTGTTCGTTGTCTTGTTTTTGGTGGCGTTTGATATGCACGCTCAAACACCTTTACTTGCGCCGTACTTGAATATTTTGGGTGTGTCCGCAGCTATGATTGGATTTGTTTTAGGCGGGTATGCGATTAGTAATTTGACAGGAAATCTCATTGCAGGCCCTTTTTTAGATCGCTATCCGAAAAAATGGTTTATTGCGGGTGGACTGATCCTCGCTGGATTCATGTTGATTGGGCAAGGTGTTGTGCAGAATACATCAGGGTTTTTTGCTTTTCGCCTCAGTCTTGGCTTTTTGATGGCTTTTGTTTCTCCCGCCTGTTCCGCGATGCTGGGAGAGACGGGAAGAACAGCCGTCGAGCAAGGCGAAATCATGGGGAAAAAAGGGCTTGTCCTCACGACAGCAGGAATTGTCTCACCTGCTGTGGGTAGCTTTTTGGCTGTCCAATTCGGGTATGGTCAGTCCTTTGTCATCCTCGGCTATATGATGATTGCAGCAGGCGTTTTTGCATGGATGATGCTGCCGCTTCGCGTAGAGGGGGGGAGCGCATCACCGCTCAATGTCAATATCAAGGCGAAGCATAGTCTCGCTCCAGTACTGGAAAACAGGTTGCTTTATCCTGCCTTTCTTGGCGGTTTTGCCATTATATACGCACAAGGAACAATCATTTATGAAGTTCCATTGCTTATACAAAAGCAAGGGCTGTCTCCAGCCGTTACCGGTGTGCTGTTTAGCTTGAAGGGCTTGGGAGCGCTAGCGATTCTTTGCCAGTTTTGGCTCTACCGTGTTCCTGTCGAGACCCGATCATTTGCCGGACTAGGGGTGCTGAGCATGCTTTTGTATGTGCTGGCAATTGGCTGGCATGTTCCTATTCAAGTTATGATGTTCTTATTGGGCGCCTGTTTCGGGATGCTGTTCCCTGCTTTCGCGACCATACTGACCGTACATTCCCCGCGCGAGCTGTATGGAAGTGTATTTAGCATCTACTCAGCTGTGTTATCTGTGGGGGCTGTACTGAGTCCAATTGTGGCTGGTTTACTGGAAAACTGGCATCATTCCTACTTCATCGCGTTCTTCGTGACGGCAGGAGTGTGCCTGATTGGTGGACTGCATCGTTTTCTGTTGAGTGGGGTTACGAGGTAAATAGACGATAAAAGATGACGTGAGACCTTCGCACATTGAAGTGCCCCCTGTCAAGTAGACAGTAAAAAAACAAAAACTTGGACACCAATCAAAAAATGGTTGGTGTCTTGTTTATGCTGCTGATGTCTTGAGATGTTCTCTATATTCCATTGGGGCCATACAC
>NZ_BEXF01000015.1 GCF_002897295.1 Brevibacillus reuszeri | reverse complement strand
GTTCTGTCAAAACCTTTTTACGATACTTTGGGCAAAAGACAACGTGATATTTACAGTCAAATACGATATTGTGGTTAGTTTCCACTGATCTACTCAAAACCATCACCTATGGTTAATTATACCATACTGCGTTAGATGAATGGAGTATATCTAACACCGATACAAAAAAGAACTATTTTTTGTTTGCTCTTAGCCCCCTAAAGGGGATACAGAGCAAAGTGCCTCATATCCCCATAGCTAAAGCAAGGGGTTTTACGGCACGAATGATAAATTGACCGGAATTCAAAATGATACAGTTCACTGGATGACCTGGGTAATATTTGGAATAGGTGGAAGCTATCTTTTAGTTCCAGACCTCTTCAAAAGAATCAAAAAAATTCAGTGATGGATATCCTTTGACTAACATTGCAAGTACATGATGATAGCAGGATGAGCATGAAAAAACTCGTTAAGGGCGTTTTAATAGGTACGCTAGCCTTTGGACTCTTATGGGGCAGTAAAGTCGCATATGAAATTATTGATTATAAGAAGAAACAAGTACAAAAGTACGCGATTGAAGATAGTATCTATTCAAAGGACTGCTACACTGAACAATTCAAGAGCGGGGAACTTGGTTCTACCTATTGCTTTTTGATATTTAAAGATAGCAAGGATGTAACGCTCAGGGTATCTAAGGAATTCAACGATCGAATGTTTGTTGGGCCAAAGTACTTCGTAAGTTATAATGGACTCAACGAGATAGAGAGTATTGAATGGATAACAGAAAAAATACAGTCACAGACACCCTGAAAGGGTGTTATTTGTTTTATCTGTAAGAAACTAACTGTTTCCAAAGGGGAAGATACGGGAATTAGATTAGAGATAAACTTCATAGGGAGGCATCATGAGTGTTATTGAAATTTTTATGCTGTGTGGTGGATGTATGTTAGTATTATTATCTATGCAAACATCTGAGCCATTAATTAATCATCTTTGGAGATGGTTAGAGAAAAGAAAGGGGAATAAATAAGATGGAGTTTTTCGTCCAACTCCTACTATTAGACATTCCCGAGGCAGTCCTGTTGTTGTTTGTAGGGTGTTCATTGTTCCATATACCCTTACGCAAAGAATGGAAGCGACTGATTCTGTGTGGTATCGTCTTCGCATTGTGGGGAGATTTCTTAACGTATATTGGAGTCAATTATCAAGTCAAACTGATTCTATTTTTTACTGGGCAAATGGTACTATTCTGGATACTTGGATTTCGATATCTGGCCATGGCCATGTCAATGGGATCTGCTTCATGGATGATGATGTCAGAGTCTATTTTAGGCTGGCTATTGAACTACTCCGGGATTGATTTAGAAGTGTTCGCAACAAGTTCATTGTTCCGATACGTACTATCCTATACATATTTGACCGTGATTGCATCACTTGGCATCATTCTATACTTGATCAAATTCAATCTGAGAAGTTTTTGGCCAAAAACTCATCAAAACCGCTATTTGCTACTATTACTTGTCTCAGGTGGTTTGTCTTTTGTCTCCATTCTCTTGATTAATATATCGGGAATACTGGCTGACATTTTGCCCGAAAGCGTCATTGCTGTAACAGCCAACCAGTGGATATATCAGTTGGTTGCTTTAATACTCATGTCCATTACCGCTGTCGTTTTCTTTCTGTATGTCAGGGCAACCATTCAAAGAGTCGAGAATGAAACCGAGGCACCTTTTGCAAGACAGTTGAATGATTTGACGACAGCCGTTCATTCTATCAAACACGACAGTTTAAATCACTATCAAGTGATAATCGGTTTTTTGAAGCTGAAGAATTACGACATGATTACGGATTATATCCAGCAGCTTATCATTGAGGCACGACAAATCATTGATGTCGTTCATGGCGTAAAGAATCCTACGGTATCAGCAATGCTCTACAGTAAAATGGCTATCTATGCTGGAAATGAGATTGATTTACGTCTTAATATTTCTCCTCAAGCTCCTCAGTTTTCTGAGTGGAAGAGTATACATATCTCAAAGGTTTTGGGCAATCTCTTAGATAATGCGATGACGGCAACTCAGAAACTAGAACCTGAAGATCGTTATATTCTAGTAGAATGGATTCGTGAAGGGAATAATGAAATTCTTGTCGTGGAAAATTCGGGGCCAACGATTGACGAAACAAATATTTCAAAGGTTTTTGGTTTGGGTTATACCACTAGAAAGTCGGGAAAAGGCGGCGTTGGGTTATCGGTTGTAGCATCACTGGTTAAGAAATACAGAGGACAAATTGAGGTTACATCTGTTAATGGTATCACAAGATTTACAATTTCGGTTCCGTGTACTGGAGCAGATATGGCTTCAGCTTAAATCGCCAACTTCCACTTAGTTTCATACTATAGAAATTCCATCATTCATTTCCATTGTTTCGCAAATGATGAAGTTAAAGCATAAGACCTGTTTGGTACTAGTTGCTTCTTTCTTGGGGCGAGCCTATTAAATCCTTTTTTAGGTAGCTAAATTTCGGAGCCTTGGATAATTTTGTCGTAACTACTTGTCTGTTAAATTGTTACATGCTATAATTCAAATCGAACGAAGGTCACAAACACAATAGGTAATAAGTCTAATTTCATATATCGCGTGGATATCCCAAGCGTACCAGTAAACTAGTAGATACTTGTTTACCGGGTACGCTTTTTATTTTTTCAGGATACGGACATTTTTATAAAGAAAGCGGGGCTTAAAAAGGTGAGTGTAAACAAGAAAAAGGTGACCTTATATGCAGTGCTATCACTGGGATGTGCAATAGTGGCTGCAAATTTGCTTTACAAACACAGCGAGAAACAATTTATGCAAGAGCAATATGAGGAAATCATTGCGATTCGACCTGGGAAGATCTTGGACCCATACACGCCTATTGTACCAGGCGACCTGTATACCAAGCCTGTACAAAAATCGGAATTGATCGATGGAATGATGAGCTCAACGAATATCCCGAAGATGATTGGGAAAATGACTTGGGTACCAGTAGCAAACGGTGAACCACTTCTTGATTGGAAAGTAGTAGACGATAAAAAGTTGTTTCCAAACCTGGACCAAGCAAGATATGAGATCCCAATTTCAGACTTCACTCCGATGACAGAAATTCGCAAAGGAGACTTTGTGAAAGTGTGGGTCCGCTACTCAGCAAAGAAACAAGAGCAAATGATCGAGCAGCTCGGCCCACCAATTGAATTCAAGCAAACGCCAGGAGCTGCTTCAGATTTCCTCTTTACTAGCCAGGTGGCTGGGGTGAAAGGTTCACAAGGGGAAGAAATCTTTAGCATGCTGGCCCCTATAGTGGAATCTACGCAAGCTGTAGGAGAGTTTATCGATAACAAACCAGAGAACTCTTCGGATACGCAACGGAGATTACAACAGACCTATCGAGGAGCACCTACAGCCATTCCAAGTCGTATGCTTTTCAACTGGTCTGATGAACAATACAAAATTTTTGTTGAAGCATTAAAGTATGGAGATGTCCAGATAGGTGTCTATATGCCACAAGCAGAGAAAATCACACTAAATGATAATGGGAATGTTGAAGTAATAGACATCCCGTTTGTACCGACTATTGGCGAAACAGAGTCGCAGATTACAGCTGCAAAATAGATTTAGTACGTTATTAGGGAGGAGTTATCCATGATTGCACTAGTTTTATCATCTCGCCCGCTTCAAGCAAAAGAATACCTACCAGAAACCGCCTCATTACATCGAAGAGCTCCTGAAAAAGTAGAAGCGATGAATGTGACTACATATGAAATGCTTCTCGAAAGGCTTCAAGGATATGAGCCGAAAATAATTCTTGTGGTGACAGCAGACATGTCTGAATCCGCTTATCGATGGATTCCAGAAGTCATGAATCAAACGAAAGCAGATCAAACACTATACATTCTACCGAAATCACAAAATGATCAATATCATCTTCAAGTTGTGATTGAGGAATTAGCAATAGAGTCCAATTGGAAGGGGAATATAAGTCTCCTAGAAACAAACCTTACTTTCCAAGAGGTAGCAGACCAATTGACAGGATTCGTTAATCCAAAATTGTCTGAATCAAACGAAACGGAATACGAGCATGATCAGGAACAAAGTGAGCTTTCGATCCTGCTTGCTTCCAATGAAATGGATGATGGAAGAAGTGGCCATGTTATTACCATAACTGGTCCAGGTTCTTCAGGGGCCACTACTTTCACCCTCTATCACTTTCCATTTCTAGCAAAACTGAATCCAGATAAAGAGTTTCTCATTGTGGACATCAACGATGATAAAGCTGACTTAGTAGAAACCACCGGCTCACATCATCAACGATTATCGTATTCAAAAACAGCGTTTCAGAGAAAAAAGCTAGAAGATATTGATCTAAAATATCACATCCCGTATAAGAATCTACCGAATTTGAAAGTAATATCAGCGGTGCAAGATCAACACAAATGGAGCCCGAATGAGATTGTGATGTTCTTAGAAAAAGTGAGGAAGGAATTTGATGTCATCATTTTTGATATGGGCGAATTGACATTCACTTCAAATACAAAGATTCGTTTGATGAGAGAATCGAATGAAGTAATTACTGTGGTTCGACCTGATAGTTTTTCGTTAAATCGAACTTTGCAATACATGAAAGTATTAGAAAGACTGCCTACCAAAGTTATCATTACGCATTTTGATACATCGTACGTATCAAAAAGTGAAGTGGAAAAGTATCTTGGCCTGCCAGTTCTAGGTGTGGTTCCGTACGAAAGGGGTTTGATTCCAAAGCAAACTACGAACGATTTGCTTGAACCCACGAAAAAAATGCAAAAAGAATTTGCCACTTATAAATGGGACTTGGAGCTGATTGTTGCCACGAAGAAGAGGGGATTGTTTGCCTCTGTAAGTTAACAATCGTGTAATCAGGGGGAGGGCCAAGTAAGTGAAGCAAACCAAAGCGTGGAACTATCCTCTTTTCAATAGTTATTAGCAAAAGCATGTGACAAAGTAATGCTGCGGATGAAGATCTAAACGATAGAATGGATCAACTGCAAATGGGCGTTCATATTATTTTGGAAGCAAGAACTGAAGGTTACCAGGTGGATTGTCCAGCGATGTACAGCGGTGAACAGGGCTCTATGTAGAAAAACCGTGACGAATCATATTTTTACTATCAGTGGTCGGGGAGGAAAAAATGAGCGCGAGTGTAAGTTCGAAATTATCATTAAGAGATGTTATTTCGTTGGTCACCGAATATTACAAAGATATGAACGAAATAGATGATCCTGACCAAAAGGAAAGGATTGGGAAATGGATCAAGAGTATTCAAACGGAAGATGATAATACTGCAAAACAAAACCTGATTTCAGATTTAACAACGGTTCTTGGCAAGAAAAACATTGTGCTTGGAGACGATCACATAATCTATCCCAATGTTCCACCTATTGAAGGAATCGTATTTCGTATATATGGATTAGGTGTATATGACGCAATTACTCATCAATCGCCAACGATAGAGTCTGTTTGGTTAGGCGGAGGACAAATTGCGCGGTATGTAGAGCACGGCATCACAAAAAGCTATTACGGTTATGTTACAGATGATTCCGAGTTGGAAGCCATACAATCAAGATTAGAAGAAATTTGCAAGAAACCTCACAATGCATCAGAGCCTATTCTTCGAGGATTCATTGAATCGTCTGAAACTCGTATTCAATCCTACATACCTCATCGAACTTATAGTAGGATTATCCGTACTCGTCGATTAATTACACCTTCCTTTTCATTGGATGATATCAAAATGGATGAACGGGCAAGGGAGTTCAGTAAGCAAGCGGTTTACGGACGGTTAAACATTTGTCTTGCTGGCGGACAAGGTGTTGGTAAAACAACACGACAAATTGGTTTGCTTATCTTGAAAGATCCAGAAACGGAGAACATCACGATTTACGAAACTGAACACGAAATGAGATTTCAAAAGAAATGGCCGGGGACCGTCGCAGAGATTCAAGACATTAATGATATGGGGTTTGCTGCGGTTCAACGTGATGTATTTCGAAATGGATCACAAACAATCTGTTTTGCAGAGCCACGGGAAGGGATCGAAGCTCACTATGCACTTATGAGTTGTGGAAGAGGTTCGGACCAAACTGTTTTAACCACCCATATCCGAATACCAGACATAGATGATCCGGTATCAGGAATCCGTGAGTTTGCAACACTTGTGAATGAGCATAGAAAAACAAATATCAATGATATTTATCGAAATATTGCATCGGGAATTGATCTCTTTTGGATACTTGAAAATTTGAAGGGTAACCGGGTAGATTACTGCATATTTGTACCAGAAATGCAAGAAGACTCGATTTCGCCAAGAGGAGACTATGTTCCACCGAAACCAACGGCAAGGGTATTAGCAAAATATGACTTCTCGAAGAAGGAACTTATGTGGACAGGAGAACAGTTAGCTGATCATAAGGTACATTACATGACAAATAAAGGTAAGGCAGATTTAGAAATACTTCGTGAGTTAGGATTAACGAACTTGAAAAGGGAGGTATAAGCGTGATTCAGTCCTTCCTATCAAATGTCAGCATAAGTGCTCTCCTATTAAGCATAACGATGACCTTACTTTTTGCAGGAGGGATGTTTCTTTCACTTGTACTAGCGGGTTCAAAGCTAACAAAGCAAAATAAAGCTCAGGTCCTATATGATACTCTTCGACAGAGGACGATTACAAAAATCAAGTTTTACCAACGAGCTTGGAAGGTAGAGTGGTTCGACAATTTTGAAATGTGGCTCATGGTAATCGGAAATGGTTTAAAGCCTAAGTACGATCCGTATACCTTCCTAATTTGCTCCGTATCATTTGGTCTCTGTGTACTCATATACTTCTTTAAGGTTACAGCTTCGTTTTTATTAGCTGGTACATGTGGAATTGTAGCTTGCGTGTTCCCGTTTGTTCTCATCTACGTGAAATTTTTAGGGGTTGCTTCTGCTACAAGAAAAGTATTCCTACCTTTCGTGGATGCGTATACACAAACTTACCTCGATTACGATCGAATTGTTACTTTAGCTTTTAAAGAAATCGGCGATCGGTGCCCAGTAGAGATGCGATCAGTAATCAATTACATAAATCTATGCATTGCAGACTCAACGGTTCCGTTCGATAAATCCATTTACAAATTCGCGGAAATTCTTAATTTTGGATGGGCTCATGACTTTGTTTCCATCGTGATTAGCGGAAAAAGTGGTGAGTATAAAAGCATAGAAGGAGCGCTTAATAACCTTTCCGTTTCTTTATGGGCAGCCAAATCAGTAGATATGGAACGTAACTCTACGATCAAAGTAGTAATAATGTTTATGATTCTTCTAACGCTCGTTTCATTCGGAATTATGAATCTCAACATGGAGTTTTTGAAGGAAGCAAAGCAAATCTATTTTGCAACTCCAGAAGGTATCAACTTTTTAACGATAAGCGTGATCATACTTACCGTTTCATTTCTTGGAGCAATAATATGGTCGAAAAAAGGGGATCGTCTGTAGTGGATACAATCGTAGATTTTATATCGAACGGGATTCTCGCCTTTAAGACTGTAACAGGAACAGAAACAGGAAGTCTTCTCGTAAAAATTGGATCGATCCTTGCTATAGCTGTTCCGCTAAGTATCTTCATACTATCAATAGTTTACCTGTTTAATAGTAGGTTGGAAAAACCTCAATTGACCAAGCGGCAACAGATCGAGACATTGAGAAGAAGGGTAGATAGAATTGGTACGCAATTTGAAAATCGTGCTTTACGGAAGTTTAAACACTATTCCCAATTCGAGAAAACAGTTAAGCTAGCCGATCATCCTTGGGGGCTATCTGCTAAGGAATGGGTTGTAGTCATGACTTCAACAGCAATTCTCATGTTGTTCATTGTCATCCTTCAATTCTTATTTGATCTTATGGTGACGAAAACACCATCATTCCCTTTGTTTAGTCTCTTCTTCTGGCCAGGTATCTCGGTGTTTATCATGAGTACTTACATAAAGTCAAAAGCAAAGAAGAGAGGAAAAATTATTCAATATGACTTTATGCGTGCGTTTAATCGGTTAGGGGATTTGGAAAAAGAAACTTCGCACAGGATGATTGAAATCGCATTAGCAGGAACACGTATCTTGAAGAAATATACCCCTCGTATCGATGTATTCAAGAACAACCCAAAGGAAGCGATGGAGAAATTTGCTGATGATATTGGGACAGACGAGGCAATTCTCTTTAAAAATACTGTTTTGTATATTATGAATAATCCTCAGAACAAGGAGGCACAGATTCTTAGGGCCGAGCTGGGTATACAAAAAGCACGGTCAGCTGATGAGCAAAAGGATCTAAAAGTTCTAGATACAGGATTTAATATGCTGTTGTTTGGACCATTCACGGTAGCTGCTGGAGCGTTAATCTTGCCATGGTATCAATTCTTTAAACAACAGATTGGACAGTTTATCGGCTTCTAAGCATGGTTTCCATTGAAAGGGGTGATGTATTCACACTCTATACCAGTAGGGGGTCAGAATATGATTAACTTCGCGTTAGGAAAGGTAGTTATCCTTGCTTTGATGTTGGTTTTTATCGTCTATGTATTCACTGATGTTACACCATCAATCGCAGGAAATCCGAATGATGCCAATGCAAAAAGTTTAAAAAAAGAAGTGACAACTAACATGTGGAGCATCGTTCCCAAAAAATGATGTATGAATAGTGAGGAGGAAACAGTTTGTTTGATAAAACGTTTGGAACCATCGTTGGTTTGAGTCTAGGATTGGTATTCTTGTTTGTTATGTTGGTAAACGGTGTATCTGTTGGTGGATTTGAGCTCGGTCAAAAAACTGCGGTTCAATATTCGACTATTGAAACCGATCCGATGAATGGAATGTCTAACGTACCAGTGATGCCAGCAGGTAGTTCTTCAGTAAATATCGTTCGATAGATGAAGGCATTATTTGCAGTACTCCTATCGTGCTTTTTTATCATCGCACTCGTTAATGGCATACAATTGCTGGATAACTTTAATAAAATTGGTGATGCGCATGATGATAGAAGAGATGGGATCGTTTCAACGAATTTGAATTCTAATAGGTAAAGGAGTTTGTACAGAATGTCCGAATTTTCATCTAATCTGCTATCCCTTTTCACATTTATCATCGTCTTTACATTGGGGACAATTACATATGTTTACGATGAAGAGCAGTCTGCGGTTCGGGCAATTCATGTACAAACCATTAAGGAGATGGCGGGAGCGGGTTACCTCGATCCCGTTGTCTCTGCTTATTATGAGTCCCAGTTAGAAAAATTAGGATTTGACCGCTCCAAAGGCCCATTTTTTATGGCTTCTCATAAAGATCCAAACTTTCGAGCTACTAAGCCAGTGTACAGTCAGGTAGATCCTAATAAGAATTTTGTTCGTTTAGAGACGCGAGTAAAGCCAAGCTTTTCTACACAAATGATAAATTGGTTACGTACAGGAGATGGAGATTTCCGGTATATTAACGATCGGGAAAGCCAATATATCCCGTTCATAGGAGGGTGATGTAACCGTGAAAGATGGTTTAGCAATTATCGTTATTTCCTTACTTACTTTGGTTATGGGGGTATTTACCTATATGGCTGATTCCTCGTCTGTCAACCCTCAAACAATTGGTGTTTTTGATCACATATTGCGCTTTCTAAATACATGGGGAACTTAGCGATTCCAGAGGAGTTACGTCATGCATAACTATATAGGAACATTACTTTCCATATTCGTCATGATTCTGATTCCGGTAGGATTTGTTCAAGTCCATGTCGTAGAGCAAGTGAAACAAGAGCTACGTGAAATTCAAGCAGATGCCGTGAAAAAGATCGAGGCAGAAGGAAACTTGCTGCCAGCGAATACAAAACCCTTGTTGCAAGCATTCATTGCAAGCGAGATTGAGACAAAGAAGTTCAGATTAGATATAAACAAGTTGAAGCTACAAGTCTCACGAACAGATGGAATTAGCGATAACGCCTTAACATACAATGATGAATTTATGAGTACACTTACCTACGAAAAATTAAATTTGGTTGCTTTTTTTCAAAGCAATCGGAATTTTGTACATACGATGTTCGGCACCATGGAGCCACTTCCATATGATGCTAACCCTTAGGAGACAAGGATATGTCTAAAATTTTGCTAGCACTCTTTTTGCATTTCGTGTTAATTCTCTCAGGAGCAATGGTTATTGATACGGATGTCGTAACTGGAAAGAAGATGGAAATAGAGAGGCTAGTAGATAACGCAAATCACCACGCCTCATTTGCATTAGTAGAAGAACTAAAACGTCAAGGTGTCATTGAAATTGATATGCCAAGGGCATTGGAGCGGTTTCATACCAGGATGAACCAGAACGGGAGCTTCACTTGGGATAAAGTTGGCTCTTATATCCCCGCTCCTAATTCCATTACCAAAAATAACGTATACGTAGGGTGGCAATATATCGATTTTCAGCAGTGGAAAAACTCGTATGACATTACGATGACTCTAAGTGGTGCGTCTATTAAAACCACGAACATGACAAGCATGGGTACGGGTTCAGTACTTCGGGCTAAATTAGTAGTAAATGGGACCGTGTACGAGCTGCCGCCTAAGGTTATGACAGGGCCGTGCTTAGTGGCAGTTGCGTATGTAGAAGATCCTAGCTTCATTCCAAGGTTAAGGACACAAATCGTGCCCGTGATTAGCGTACAAGAACTTCGATACTGAGTTGTCATTTAGAAAAAAGTAGATTACGCACGGAAACAATGGTATAGTGAACGTGTAAGGAAAATATTTGCTTGTGTACGTAAGGTGTTTCTATGGTATCGGCCCGATGGCCGGGAATTGCATGCCTGAGTGCATGAATAACTGTATAGTTGGCTGACTGGATATCCCAGCGGATCAAGATCTTCTTCTTTCATGGAAAGAGGAGACTTTGGTCCGCTTTTTGTTTTTTAGTAGCCAATTTACCAAACCACTTTTTGTACACCAGTAATTGTATATCAAGACTGTATCAACTATACTAAATGGAAGGGATCGTTAAATCATGTTAAAATCTGGCGAAAAACAAGAAAAAGGTTTTTGGAGTGGATTAAAAGGGAAGGTCATAATTGGAGTGGTGGGAGTACTTTCCATAACTGGAGCATTCTTTGGTGGAATGACCCTTAACCAGCCAAGTTCTAACGCGAGTGCTCAAGAGCTGGTTATGTCAGATGTAGAATGGGCGAAAAAAGAAGGTCTCATTTCGGGTGACATGCAAACTTTTGAACAGCCATTACAAGGAGACTTCCTCCGGATGGTTATGGTTCAATTCGGGGATATCTCGACGAAACCCGTTGATGTTCCAGAGGTTACGGAACCAGAGTACAAACCCATTTATGAATCCGCGAAGTTTTATGGGGTAATTCCGTGTGGTTGTGTGATTCAACCAAAACGAACACTGTCACTTCGTGAAGGCGCGGAATTCGTCATGTACGCGATTAATAAAAAGGTTGGACAACACACTGTTTCTGTAGCAGATGTAGAGGCATGGGTAGGGGTTAAGGACGGTACTGTAGCTCCACTCAATTATGAATTTGCGGCAAAGTTACTACGGAAAATGGATGAAGTATATGCAAGTAAAAATTACGAAAAACTAGGAGGCATTTCTAATGAAAAGACAAGTTAACGGATTGCTGGTTGCTACGTTGATTACAACAGGAGTTTTGGCAATGGGGCCAACACCTGTCACTTTTGCTCAAGCAGCAGCTGCGGTGAAAGCTCAACAGGCAACCGATTATCAGAACCATCAATATAAAACAGCTATTGATTACGTTCTGAATAAAAACGTGATGTGGAAGTACGCGGATGGAACTTTTAAGCCTGAGGTTCAAATGACACAAGGACAGCTGCTAACTAGCTTGGTTACGGTCATGCAATTGAAAGAGAAAACACCAGTAGAGCAACTTCCTGTTGGACACTGGGCAAAAGATGCTTATGAAAAAGCGAACAAGGTTGGGATTCTTGCAGGTGTAACGATCGATCCGAATAAACCTCTTACTAAAGAGGAAGCATCTTTGATTGTTAATAATGCGTGGAAACCATATCGCGGGGGTATATGGCCTGGGAATACAAATTATCAGCACTTACAGTCACGTTCTATTCTACCTAGGGTATGGGGACAAACTGGGGAAAGCCCTTTTGTTAGAGCAGAGGGAGCACTTGTATTAGAGTTTCTTCATGTTGAATACAACGGCATTGTGAGCGGAGGGAAAATTGCTGATCAATTCCATGCTAGTTTAAAGGTAGAGAACGGTTTTTTACTAGGTACGGTTCCAACGAGTAAAGACCATATTATTTACGGTACGATTTTGTTAGCGGATGATTCTATCGTTTATCTTAAACCCGGAACAAAGATAAAAGTGAAAGCGAATATTAAGGCTATGGTTTTTACGGTTGCTCTTCCTAAAAAAGCTGGACTAGTAACCAGTTACAGTTATACGGAATTACCAAAATTAACAAGGGTCAATATGTTACTTAAATAGAAAAACTAATGGCGGGATGAGGATGGAGTTTATAAGAAAGAAAGGCATTCCTTTACTATTAGCAGTAATCTTAGCAGTATCGGGGGTAATAAGTTCACCCCCCATTACTGTTTCAGCTATAGACGCAAATACGAGCGGTTTTAATGTTGGTTGGTTAGACCGAGCTGGAACTGCAACAGAAGAAGCGGGGCGTGTAAATATTGCTGGCCCCACTTTCAAAAAAGAGGACTTATCTACAACACTTGTTGATATGTATGTTGACGGAAAAAAACAGGGAACGGCCCTCCATTTTGCTGATAGAAAAGCGGTAGCGGATAACGGATATATTTTCGGGACCCATTCAGATGCTGAAGAATGGGCAAAAATCTTCAATGGAAACCCCTCTTATGCAAACACATGGAATGGCGGAGTTTATGCTCATGACTTTACTAATCTATCTTCAGTAAACGTAATAGGAAATATGAAAAACCTCGCAAAAGTAGCTGAATCTTCCGGTGGCTGGGGAGAATATGATCACAGTGCCATTTATGATATGGGTGGAGGTAAATATCGAAGAAAAGAATACTTCTTCACAACGCCACGACCAACCCGTGAAGTAAAGACAGATAAAACCACCTATCAGCCTAATGAAGTGGTAAAAATCACAGCTTCAGCAACCGATTTCTCGAAGTTTAATAAAGGGGTAGAAGTTCTAAACCTGTCCGTTATCAATAAGACTTCGGGAAGGGGATACGTCCAATTCGGTGATGTGATTAAATACTACAAAGAGCCTACTGGTCAGCATGTTGAATCTTTTACATGGAATAACAATGGGAAGGTACTTGAGTATAAGCCCCCAGTTGGTGGGCATGAGGCGGGTACGTATGAAGTGCAGTTCCTGATCGTAGATTCGAAAAAACGAGCGAATCAAGGAGCGCCTGATATACGTACTCCAACACCAGCAATTGCAACATTTACAGTAGGTGGTGGTCCACCAGCTGCTGTTTGTGCGAAAATCAATGTTCACTCAGGAACAAAAGCTTCAGATCCGATCGTTACAGCAGGAAGTACACAAATTGTTACGGTTGGAGAAGTAGCTCGGTTTTTGGCTGAAACCAATGGCGCGGGTGCAAAAGGTGATTGGAAAGTTGAAGGCTATCCAGCTTTTAATGTAAACAACTCTGCGACTTTTAGCTTCAGCGTTCCCAATTCTCCTGGACAAGTCTATAAAATCACCTACTCTTTACCGGGATCAAATGAGATCTGCTTAACTACGTACGTGAAAGCAGATATGCAAGGTAGTATACCGTGTCCACCTTCTGATCCTTCCCAAGCACAAAAGATGGATATTACTCACAAACTGAATTCAGGAAGTTCAGAAGCAACTGAATATTCGGTAATTACACCACACGCAACAGCAAATGTAAGCGTGAAAGTAGTCGCTGAATACATGAACAGCAAGCAAGAAAAGGTAACCATACGGCCCAGTAGCGGTGGTGGTGGTGGATCGTGGTATGTAGATGGAGCTCCTGCGAAAGCAAGTGCAGTCACCATTGGTGGCACGAGCCTTATCATCAGTGAGTATGCCATCAGCATCAGCGAGAATGACAATATTACTTTTAAGATTGAGTATAGAGGAAACGATGGAAAAGTATGGTGCTACAACGTAACGTTAACGACCGAGAAGAAAGTCAAACCAGGTGAACCAAAATGTCCCATTGTTTATAACAACTATGTTGGTGGAGAGCAGCTGAGTAGCGGAACTACGATATACCGCACTCCCGATACGGTTAAACTGGATTTCCATGTGGTTTATCATGATGGAAGAGATGCTAACCAACCATACCCTGTAAATTGGGAGATCGTTTACCCAGATGGTACTGTGAAGCGTTGGCCATTACAGCACGATGATCGCAGGGATAGATACGTTCCATATGAAACAGACAACTTCTTGTATCAGGCTTCGTATAACCAAGGACTTCCAAAGAATGATCAAGTATGGTTTGACAAAGCAGGAACGTATAAAATCCGACATGACGGACACAAACGATTTAAGGAGATTGAAGATATAGATTGTCCGCCTTGGGAAATGAATATCGTTATTTCAACAGCTCCACCGGATAAAGGATGCGAAGGATTTGAAATTGGCTCCGTGACAGTGGATGGCGAAAAAGTTAATTTTTCAAGCGGAACCGGTACACCAAGTAATCCATACATTCTCCATGTTGCACCTGGGGAGTTAAATGAGACTGTTTTTGAAGCCTTGTATCAGGGATCGCCTTCAGCAAAAGTCTATTGGTTTGTCCAATCTTCGTATGGAACTTACGGAGAAACAGCATACCAATTGAAGCAAACGTTTAATCAGGGACCTGAAAAAGTGCCTGATGGATTCCTGATTACCGTTTCAAGGGAAGATCCAAAGCTAGGAGGAGAGACGTGCTTTACCATTAAGGTTGTATGGGGATATCCTCCGGGTGGAGAATTTGATTGTGATAATCTCGATTTACGCTTAAAAGTGAATGGTACTTTCGAGAGCAAAAATGGGTCAGGGACGCAAGCCAACCCATACAAACTCAAACTCACAACGGGAACAGCTTTCGACGTCGAGGCCTATGCCCTGATGAACGGTTCTTCTAAAGGAATTCAATCTGTGAATTGGGAATTAACCAGCTCGAAAGGAACCAGTACAAGCACTGGTAACCCGTTTACGAAGAGATTTTCAGAATCTTCCCCAGTGACTTATACCCTGAAAGCAACGATGAAAGGAAAAGGGATCACGTGCATTCAGTATATTGAAATCACTGTAACGGAAACAACGTGTGATGATCTATACATCCACCTATGGACTTCGAGTAATAACAGGTGGACATACGATCAAGGAGGAAGTTCCAGCAACAACGGCGAGGGAAAGGTACATCCTTTTGTTACCTCAACAGGTTCACTCGATATTAAACTCGCTGTATCAGATGCAGATAAGAGTAATCGATTGAAAGTCACTTGGACAGCTGTCAATAAAGTGACTGGACAAGTTATCGCGAACAAAGCTAGCTCTCCTGCTGAAAGTTTTGAGGCGAACGCACTATCTACGGGTACGTATGTGATCAAGGCAAAAGTTGTTGATACCAGATACCCTGCGCTGCTTAATTGCGAACTCGCGATAACCGTTAAGATCCTCAATACATCTGAGGGTTGCGATGCGATTTATGTTCATGTGTTTGATAAGTTCGGTGACGTTTGGACGGAGAAGATTGTCAAAAGTGGTGCTACTATAAACTACCCAACATCACCAGACGTTTTCTCAGTGATTTTATGGAACACTCCAGAGCCATTATTGGATAAATCGAGTGGTTTTGGATTTTACATCGAATCAAGTTGGACATCCTCACCAGCTTTAGAAAACCTGCTTCCTGATGATGTTGGTTTTAGTCCTAGTACCCCTGTGGCTGAGGGAAGCTACCAAATAGCTGGGTCCGTAATTGATAAAGACTGGCCGAATGCTCAGGATTGTACGTATACCATCACTTTAGAGATAGGTAAAGGGAAAGATCCTCCACCTGATCCCGAACCTTGCACTACGTGCGAACCAGGGGGAGAAATCCCTGGTGGAAAGATGAAGATCAAGGTATATGATTCTGACGACCGTCTTCTGCAAAGTACAGCTGATGGGACTTGGGAAAAAGAGCCAGCCCGAATTGAGGTAGAAGTCAATCAAGGTCAAATCAATGCTGCATTTGCTCAGATTGATCAAGAAATTGCTCAAGCAATTGTAGATATGACTGCCTATTACGAAGCCAAGTACCCCGATTCCTATTACGAGAACGTTTCTATTTCAGTTAATCCAACAAGTTGGAATGCACAATCTAATTCCTTGACTAGATGGCCCGGTTCCTTCCCAATGACGGTACTTGGACCTGGAATCGATAGAAACTACTCGTTGAATCCGAAATCTGCTGTACAAAGTCAGATCTACGATGGTACAACAGTACCAACATTAACAACATGGGCACTACAACTAAATGCTGAAGATTACGTTGTTAAAACGGAAGCATTTGAAGTTGAGGTACCCTACAAGGTGGATTTTGAGATCAGTTATGAGTTATGTTCCGGAACGAGCGATCCATCTGATCCAGACGCTCCAGCTGGAGATTGCGCACCAGGAACAGATCGTGGCAGCATTCAAAACACGTTTACTATTAAAGTTACTGGGGATGATACCAAGTTTGAGGTATACGAACCAAATGCAAAAGGCGTATTGCTGCACACACCAGAATGGATTGATAAGCATTCAAGAGACCGGTACAAATCGAGTACAAACAGCTCCTACTATGCCGGGGAAACCATTCTTACTCACATGATCTTCGAGCCACGACATAAGCATCCTTTCTCCAATCAATATCCAGTCATCCTGTCTGCTACATCCTGGATGCAAGAAAAAGGCGGAAAGAACACTGACCTACGAAACTCGCTCAATCTCGTGAAAGTAGGACAAGAGTGGCACGGTCCATCCATTTCCGTACCAAAACTGGGTAATCGAGAAAATGGAGTGGATACCTTAAAGATGGGGGATGTATGGAGTGGATTGCAGCGAGGGAACTACGCTGTATTCTTCCTGCCCCGCTTCAAGTTTGGAGTCGATAAAGGGTATCCCGTGTATGATAAGACGCAGCTGCGTGGTCACAACATGGATGATTACAAGTTGCCTATCGAGATTCTAGGGAACGCAGCCGAATGGCAGGCATACAAAACCCATTACAAGTAGACCATGGAATTACTAAATGGCAAGAGATGGCTGATAATGGTCATCTCTTGTTTTATCTCAAAATCCGATAGAATAGGGGAATTATTATATGTATAATGTGAAGAAGGTAGGATTGGTATTATTTTCAATAATGTTAACGATAATGTTCATGGTTGGTGTTGCTATTAACTATCAATCCGAGACAGCACTAGGACCATCAAAGCACAATACCTACTCTGGAGGTACTGAAAATGAATGAAATTCAAAGCATGAGAGATCAAGTGCACGATTGTTTTTTAGATATAACAGGAACTAAGCCGAGCGAAGAACAAATCACAATTATTGCCGAAGAAGTTCCATCTGACATTAAAGGCTTAGCTCTTCAATGGGGATGGTATGATACAGAGGTTAAAGAGAAAATATACCTGTGGTTAGAGTCTAAATATTCGAAATGAAAATTCAAAAATTACAGTGTCATCCTTGATGTTAACTGCTGCAATAGTCTATACCTTTCTTTTTTACCTTAGTACATTAATCAGGATTGAATCTCCTACTTTTGCAGCATAACATATGAATGAGAGATTTCCTTGCAGGCTAAGTTGGTAATGTACTATAATAGAGTGGAAATTGATCGAACTAAAAAAACCTCGGCGGAAATACCGACGAATTTCTTTTCTCTTCATTGGAGAAAAGGGATTCGTCTTTTTTTGTTTCAGAACGAAAACCCATTAAAGGAGTGTTCCACTTGAAAAAAAGAGCTGCAAGTAAAGTATCCGAATCAATCGATTTGAGAATTAGTCAATTAGCTCCTTTGCCATCGGCAAGTTTCGGTACCATTTTGCGTATCGGTATTCAAGAACCTCAGATTATGGAAGACAGAAGAGGGCACGCTTATTGGGGATTGGATGGCGAAGGATTCTTAATTAGAGAAAAATCCCTATGAACACGGACGAGCCTATATTCAAAGTGAATGAATCGAAACTGAAATGGAGAGTCATCATCGGCAACCTTGCATTGGCTCTCCTTGCTCTCTTGCAAACCATATCTATTTTTAGTCAACAGAGCAATTATGAGTTACTTTATGTTGCTTTTGCATTCCCAGGCTTCTATTACTACATTACTCATAAGCACAACATGGGGTTAGGGAAAGCTGTCCTTATTTGCCTTGGCCTCAACCGAAATTTCGTCATGATAAAAGGATTCCTTACTGGTGTTTTTGGAGGATTCTTTATCGGATGGTACCTGATGTATATGAACTTGTATCATTTTATCCTGTTGAAAAGTCAGGTGGCAAAAGAGAGTAGAGGGCACAGGAAGTCAAAAGGTAAGGACGGGAATAGGGAGGACAAAAAGAGATCCTCTCTTGATCAGAAGACAGATGATTCAAATGCAACGATAGACGAAGACGAAGAGCAAGAGTCTTTATCACTTCAAACCTTCACTGAGGAAGAAGATGAGGAACGAAAGGATCTATTGAAGTCGGAACGTCCAGCTCGGGAGGGAAGATAAGATGAAAGTAGCGTGGTCAACCAAACTAAAACAAAGTGTGATGGCCATTGATTACGATCAGACTGAACATGGAATGGTGCAGTGCATCGATGCTGATTGTAGGGTTAGTGTTATACATAATCGTGGTAATCAGGACATTACGCCTCATTTCAAAACGACAGGACATGCAGATTCTCAACATAAACCAGAGTGCGGATTCTTTCAAAAACTCGATCCACTTGAAGCGCTTGAAAAGACGATTGAGTACCAGACCCTTATGGAAGCCACACAGCTGTATGAAGATGAATACGTAATTGATTTGAATCTCCGTAGGTTAGATCCCGATCGCACGTATCTATCGGACGATGAAGCGGAAAAGAAAGAACCCAGTAAAAAAGAAAAGCCTGAGGAAGAAGAAATTGATCCAGAAAGCAAGAGAATTACTAGATGCAGCTCCCCGAAGGCCATTGTAAAGCTACTCACAAAACTTACTCCAGATGAACTTACAACGATTTCCTTTTCGGTTAAGCGAGGCGGTAAGAAGATAAAGGTCCCGTTGCCGGAGATGATCCTAACACCAGACGTTGCACACCGCTATGTTACCGAGAACAACGATACTGGTGAATATTTTATCCTTGGCAAAGTGAAGCATGTGAACCGCAGGGAGAAAGTCATTTACATCAATTTGTATCCTGTTAACGGAATTAATTTTACGCTAATAGTTTTTCAGGCACATTTCCCTTACTTCACCTACAACAACGAACAATTGGTAGATAAACATTGTGTGATCTATGGTAGGTTGAGGAAAAATCAGCAGAAGGACAATGTTTGCGAAATGGTGATCAAATCGAACGATTACATTGCTGCGTTCCGTAAGAGAAAAGACCCGAAAGAACCATCCAAAAAGAAACCAGAAGGTGAGTAAAATGAACGCCAAAGTGAAAAGAATCGCAATGTTCATCGGAAACATCAACATGATGATCATCGGAATCATCATGTTGATTGGTTTTGGTTATATCTTCTTCGAATACGTGATACCACATCCGACTAGAGATTTTGTCCCTGCTGATCATAGTCAAACACAAGTAGTTAGCCCGTCCTACTTGAAAATTGGAGAAGTGGATGTCAGGGTCATTGTAGTGGATTAATTCATTGTAGAGGGGGATGCACATGGCAGCTCCTATGTCCATGCGCTGGTACCAGGAGAAAGCGGTATCAGAGGTCATTCGGCTGCAACATGAAGTAAAGAGGCAACTCATTATTGCAGCTACCGGTGCGGGAAAGACCATTATCAGTAGTGAAATCTTCAGAAGAATGAATAAAAAATCATTGTTTATCGCACACCGTGATGAATTGGTACGGCAAGCAGCAAGCAAGTTATTGCAAGTCTGGCCGGAGGCAGATGTCGGGATCATCAAGGGCCAAGAGAATGAAGTGGAAAAGCAAATCATTTCTTGTTCCGTCCAATCACTAGTAAATCGGATGGAGCAGATAACCGAAAAAGTAGAACTTATCATCATTGACGAGTGTCATCATGCGGTAAGCCCTACTTATTTGAAGGTCATTGATCACTTCGCTGAAAAGAATCCTGATCTTTTAATTGTCGGGGTTACCGCAACTCCTGATCGAACGGATGGGAAAGAACTATCGACCGTCTTTGACCAGATTGTATTTGAAATCAACATGCTGGATCTAATCAAGGAAGGGTACCTTGTCAATTTAAGAGGGCAGCGAATTGATACCGGAGTGGATCTATCAAAGATCAAAACGACCTATGGCGACTTTGATGAAGCCCAACTGGCGTTGAACTTTAATACGGCTAAAACGAATGAATTGGTAGTCGAAACCTATTTGAATCGATGCGAAGGGAAGTTATCGGTAGCCTTTTGTTGTTCGGTTCAGCACGCGATCGATTTGGCTGCTACTTTCCGCTCATTTGGCATATCAGCCCATCATGTGGATGGCACCATGAAAGACGAAGAACGGAGAAACATTCTAACTAAATTTGCACAGGGTGAAATTCGCGTAGTGACCAATGTTATGGTTCTTACTGAAGGTTTTGATTGCCCGGAAGTTTCATGCGTACTTATGGTACGGCCTACCCAAAGTCGTTCCTTGTACGTTCAAGCAGTCGGAAGAGGTATGAGACTGTTTCCCGGTAAGAAAGATTGCCTTGTTATCGATTTTGCCGGGAACTCAAGTCGACATCAGCTCGTCACTCTGTTGTCCATCATCGGGACAGCGACTGAGCAAGAAGCAATTAAGCGGGAAAAGGGGATTACGAGTGAGGAAGAATCATCAGGAAAAGTAAATGAGAACATTGAAATCAGTACTTCAGACGTCATCCGACAACAGCTCATCATGAATGCCTACGAATCAGCATTAGAAGAGAAATTCCAACAGGTAGAGGTAGTTGATCTTCTCCCGAAAGAGAGTAAGTTCGATTGGAACCCACTCCCCGTAGGCTACAGTATTAACCTAGGAGCGGGAAGTATCTGCCTCGTTCCGTCTACAGACATTGACGATCCAGGATGGAATATCTGGGCGTACGCCAAGGAGCGGGACTTTATCAGCTGTGTCAATCTAGATCCGTATCCCACTTTGGGAGCTGCTCAGATCAAAGCGGAAGAGCTGGTTGAGAAGCGGGCAACAGAACCATGGATGAAAAAGATGGTCTTAAAAGAAGCGGTCGAGAAGCAAGAGCAAGTTACCAGTGAACAAATTGAGCAGCTGCGTAGGTTAAAAATGCCCATTCCCAATACGACTGGCGAAGCTGCCCTTTTGCTAGATCGCTTTGAAATAACGGAGAAACTCCTAGAGCTTCAAATCATTCGTTGAGCTTGGTTCATGGGGCCAATCCGTAAGTTGTAACCTGCTAAGGAGGTGACTCAAGGCAATGGATTCGGAACAGAAAATTCTATCAGAAGAGACGGTAAACTTTGCAAAAAGCGTTAATGTATTTGACCTCGCCAAGGCGCTTGGCCTCCCTCTGTCTAAAACAGGACGATCTTACTTCACCAACTGCTTTGTTCATAGTGAAAAGACGCCTTCTTTAAGTATAGAACCTGGGAAAAATCGCTTTCATTGCTTTGGGCAATGCACGGACACTGGGGGTACAGGGGCTATTTCATTCATGATGTACTATCAGTGGGGAAAATTTGATGAATCACTTTTTCCAAAAGCGGTAGAAGAGGTTTGCTATTACATGGGGTATACCGTTACTTACGTTGATGGCTCGGATAGAAAATCAGATCGCCCAGCAAGGCCACTGTTTGTTCAATCGCAACGGGAAGATTCCCCCTTAGCTGAGCCACAACTCGTTGCAGCGGTCTATCGTTCCTTAATTGACAAGTTGTCTCTTAAGAAGGAGCACCTGGATCATCTGCTCCATGAGAGAAAAATGACAACAGATGTCATTCGGTTACGGCAATACCGCTCGTATCCGGATAAACCATACCTCATTGCTAGAGACATCAGTGATGAATTTACTACGTTAGAGGGTGTTCCTGGTTTTTATGAATCTGTAAAAAAAGATAGTAGCGGTGTGTATTGGAACATGTCAGGGACAAATGGAATCCTGATTCCTGTGAGGAATGAATATGGGGTTGTACAAGGTTTTCAGTTACGAGTAGAGAGCCCGATGTTACATCCTGTCATAGAAGTGATTGGAGAGCATCCTCTTAAAGCGGAAATCTCAGATGGATACGTTCTGACCGTTCACTACAAAAAGCGTTTGATTTACTCGGGGAAAGTAACCGGGAATGATCAGATTCCAATTCAAATAGCAGGGGAAACGGTAGGGAAAGTACGGATCAAAAAGAGGAACAAGTATATATGGCTATCTTCCAATGAGAAGAGAAAGGGATCGAAAATTGTTCCAACGTACCACGTTGCTTACCCGCCAGAAGCAATGCCAGATGGCTCAACCATCGATTGCAGTGTGGTGGATATCACCGAAGGACCTTTAAAAGGAGATATCATGAGTGAATTTACGGGGAGGCCAGCCGTTTGTTTTCCCGGTTTAAGTCAATGGACTCTAGCATTTGAAGGTGCGATGAAATTACAACCAAAGAAAGTAATCTTAGCGATCGATGGTGATGCTATTCGAACAGTGGTAAATAAAGACAAGGAAGATGAACGCGTGGAAGCGGGGGAAGTCATCCGATCGTTCATTCGAGCTTTCTCAGCTGAAGGAGTTAGTATCGATTTAGCTCTTTGGGATATTGCAAGCTCGGCAAAGGGAATAGACGATCTCTACCTCGCTGGGCTTAGGCCTCAGTACTTCCCCATTATTGACTTTAGTTAGCCGTAGTTCGATGACATTAGAGTTAGTAAATTGACATTAGAGTTGTTAAATCAGTCACATTAAAGTTGGTAAATCCGCTAACCTTGAAGCTTTTTGTACACATATTTCCCAATATTGGCGGACGTATTTACTAACTTTAATGTAAACGGAATCGACCGTTGAAGAGCTAAAAATATTGATGAAATAGAATTTTGTATTTACCAACTCTAATGTAAACAGACAGCCGTAGTAAGGTGCAATATTCACGTTTTACGTTCCATACTACTGAAATTTAAGTATGCGAAGCAGTGGAATAAATTTTCCATGTAGCAGGAAGGTTGGTGATTCATGCTGATAACAGAATCAAAAAATGAGAATAAGGTCTATTTCAAGACGATCCTCAAAAGGTTAGCGAAAGTAGCGATCGTGGTTTTGGCCATAAAAATGGTCAGATGGGGAATTAAGACGAATCCAGGTACACATGAACTGTTAGATCTATTAACTCAATCCGAAAATGCAACTCTGGTTATCAGGCACATGGCCAGCTTGGCTGCGATTGCTGGTGTGATTTTCCTTCTTTTCGGATTTCTAATCCGAAAGGGTAACTTTTTTGAAAGCAAGATATTCTGGTTTGTTTTTTCGTTTACGATTTTAGACGCGATACTCATCATTGTATTCCCTGAAGTTACTTGGGCTGCATTACGAGCAATTCTGGTTCATTGATAAAATGGAATCCTTTACTGGGCTGCTTGGGATGAAAGGTTAACATTTAAAGTCTCCAGCAGGAACAAAAGTCGAGAAAATGGATCAATTATTGCAGGGAGGAATTTAAATTGAATTTCACGAAAAAATGGTACATGATTGGTGCGGCATTATTTACGGTATTTGCAGGAGGGGTATTAGTTGGTTCAGCTGCTCCCGCTCAAGAATTTGTGCAAGTCATTAAAGACTCACGGATGAAAGTGTATAAAGATGGTATTCCGATTGTAGCCAAGGATCACAATGGAAAACAGATTTCCCCATTGATCTTAGATGGTGTGACATACGTACCGATCAGAGCGATTGGAGAGGGAACAGGGCTAGACGTTAGTTACGATGATGAAAAGCGAATCGTTCATCTAAATACCAAGCAGCCTGAGGGAAATCTCCGATTAGTGGATTATAAAGGAAGATCCGGAGGGAACGTATTACTCTCACTGGTCGATAAGGACTTGAATCCAGCTGATACCGATTTCTCCCATGGGGCCATCGTAAAAGGGAATACCAAACTTTCCTTTACCTTTCCTGAAGGTACGTACCGTGCATTCGAGTCTGATATTGTTGTCTTAAATAATGACCCTAATGCTAAGGCAAAAAAGACATCGAAACGAAGTATCACAATTAGAGCGTTTGAGGTTGTGAATGGGAAGGAAGTAGCCTTTTTCACGGACACCTTTAAAATGATGAAAACCTCTTCCGAAGGGGAACACTTGTCCATACGCATAGAAGGGAAGAAGGATATCCGGATTGCGGTTGAAGGATCGGATAGTTACACGCAAGTAATATTTGGAGATGCCTACTTTAGAAAGTAAAATTCAACCGGATATGATTTACTCAATCATACAAGGAGGGATCCAAAATCGAGTCCGAAATGGAAATCGAAATGATTTACTCATTACGAAAAGCGAGTTTTTTGGTGGAGTGTATTAGCGGAGCCGTGTATCTCTGGGAAGACGATCCATATTCGGAGGATTGGGAACACATATACAGAGAAGTCATTGAAGGATTCTTCTATCCAGCGCAAGATTCTAAGAATGGCTATTTTCGAGGAGACGATATCTATTTTCAAGGAATCCATGCAGAAGATGGACGTTGGATTCAAGTTATAGATGGTGTCCCTGTTGAGCCCTGGATAGGGGAAACAGAAACACTCGAAACTTTAAGAAGAACGTGGGATCAAACAATGGGAATGATGGATACATATATTCAGGAGGGAAAACCGTCAGAATCGCCATTTGGAAGCGATGATACATACATGATAATGCAATTTGCTTCTGCCTTTCATGGTGCATATTTGGTTAGAAGAAAAAACCATTTCTTTCTGCTGTCGATGAATGAGAACATTCCCAAAGAATTGCATGTCATTCTAAAGGGAAAAAACGAGTTACTATTTGGGTCTCTACTAAAGTTTTAGGGGTGCTTATTTGTTCTTAATTCTTTGACGGAATACATTCCATTTCCATTCGTTCCATGGTAAAATAAAACACATAAATCACTTTTCTTTTTTCTTTATTTTCGAGCCATTTTGTTGGTTCAGTCACCAGATTTCTCTGGATTCGTAGTTAACAGCCCGTAGGCTGGTTGGATGGTTCTCATCCTACCTTTCTACGGGTTTTTTGCGTTTTCAAAAAGCCTAAGGAGGTTTGTCTATGGAAAAAGTTCGGATGAATCGATCAAGGAATGAATGGTACAGTCAGTTGTTACAAGCACTCTCACCGAATACAGGTAAACCCATAGTCCTTTCCCATCACATTTTTGAGACAGAAAGGTGCTATTCAAAACGTGATATAGCAAGTTGTCTCGTTACGGGAGAGTGCATTGGATGGTCTGATGATAACAATCAGATCGTGAACTATGATACCGGGGAAGCTGTGATCATTGGCAGGGATTCATCGGATCAACAGATGGTGCTCATCGTGGCAAATGCGGAAAACTCGTATGTAGTGATAACCGCATTTCCCCCTTTAGACGAGCGTAAGTATGGGTGTTCGGTAGCTTAAATTTTTGTTGGAGGTAATGTGAGATGAATGCTACATATCAAACAATGAGTCAAGAAACCATCGATTTTGCTAAATACCTACCGCTTATTGATTTAGCAGAAAGACTCCTCTATTTCTCCCGTCGAAAAACCAGCAACAACATGATTTTATGCCCGTTTCATGAGGAAAAATCAGGATCGATGAACATCAATGCTTCTGGAAACTTTTTTAAATGTCATGGGTGCGGTGCTAATGGTAAGGGTTCTATATCGTTTATGATCCAGTATCTATGGGGCACGAATGCAAAGGAAGATAAATCTAAGTTCATTCCCGCGATAGAGGCCATATGTGAAACGATGAATCATCCGATCATTTATGAAGATGCTCCATCCACAGACCAAAATCACTCAAAGTCTTCAAAGACAAAACCAACTCCACGTACGTTTACCCCAAGTACATCAAAGCCACAGGTTCTCCCAAAAGATATGAAACACATTAAGAAAGCAAATCAACTACTCCTTAAACACACTCAATTGTCCCCCGCGCATTTTACTCATCTAACACAAATTCGTAAACTGACCAAGGAAACGATCGTTGCGAAAGGATACCGGAGTTTTCCAGAAAAACCATCCCATTTCGCCAAGGAAATGGCTAAAGAACTTCCCACCTTAGAAGGCATTCCTGGTTTCTATCAGGCTACACCAAAGAAAGGTGACAAGTATTGGACTCTACGTGGTTCAGCTGGATTCCTGATCCCCGTTCGAAATGAACATATGGAGATCACTGGCTTTCAATATCGATTGGATAAACCACGCTACAAAATTACTTGTCTCGATCCCAATGGGAAAGAACATAAACTTTTATCAGCACAGCTGAATTACGAAACTATGGAGCTCTGCATCAAATGGAGTGGAGAACCTAGTTTTTCTGTCCCAATCAAAGAAGCTTGCGAGATTCCAGTAAGCTCCAACGGCAAGAATATCGGTATGGTAAAGGTAAAGCCGATGAACAAGTATTTGTGGCTTGCATCTACCGATTTGGAGAAAGGAACCCCAGCAACTGCTTCCTACCATATCGCGTTGCCAACCTCTTTTCAGAAGGAAAAGAAGTCACCAATTGGAGTAAAGCGAGTGGGGATAACGGAAGGTCCTCTGAAGGGTGACATTGCTGCTGAGATCCTCAACATTCCATTTTCTTGCACACCTGGTTTAAGCAATTGGAAGGTATGTGTAGAAGGAGCACTTGCTTTGAATGCAGATGAATATGTCATTTATCTGGATTCAGATGCATTAATGCAAAAAAAGATCGACTATACAACAGGTGAAATTCTGAATGAGATTGGGATGGCCATTGAAGGAATTGCCAAGGCCTTAGTGCAAGCGGGAAAGAAAGTTTTTCTTGCTGCCTGGGATCAATCTGAAGGAAAAGGAATAGACGACATTCTTTTAGCTGGGCGTTCTGCGAAGATCTTTCCAATCAATTAAGAAGCAAGTACCAAATTTGGTGCTTGCTTTCTCATTTTTCTTCAGCAAGAGGAGTTGATGAGAATGACCAACGCCAAATTATTAGAGTCACTAGGTGTCATCATCTTATATCGGATGGTCAACCAGGGTTTACGATTAGAAGCGCAACAGGCATGGGGATCCATTCTAAAGCACCCATCTGATGCCTATATGAGGGATGAAGCGGGAAGAGCTCTTACTGAACAGGTTGATGAGATCGATATCAATGTGATTCAGAACTGGTATAACAACCTCTTTGAAGGCCTAGTGTTGGAACGGTTTCCATCATTTCGCCCCGCTCCTAAAACAGATAAAAAGAAGGCCATTCTAAACGGAAATGTGGCCCATTTCTGTGGTGAACTTCCGCAATGTTATGCGATTTACGTAGATTATCAGGAATTGGATAAACGATGTGCTCGTTTAGAAAGAGTTTTATTCATGATGTCTTAGGAGGATCTCTATGAATTTTCAAGACCGTCTGAAAGCGAGAGTTTTTCATCGGAATCAACTTTGTGAAGTCCACCTTGAGGAGTGTAATTCCTTTCCAGTCGCGGAACTGACCTCTGTACAAGGGGACAGCAAAAAGA
This sequence comes from Brevibacillus reuszeri, assembly GCF_002897295.1. Classification (GTDB taxonomy): domain Bacteria; phylum Bacillota; class Bacilli; order Brevibacillales; family Brevibacillaceae; genus Brevibacillus; species Brevibacillus reuszeri_A. The sequence continues at coordinate 119,568 of NZ_BEXF01000015.1, read as the reverse complement.
AAATTTGCATTGAATGTATTTCGTCGTTAATGAATCAACAAGAACCTATTTTTGAAAGTGAGGGTATTAACCTATGAATATACTAGCGAAACAAGTTACAGGAGCGAAAATCCAATCTTCCCGTGAAAGTTTGAATATGTGTAGGGAAGAGCTGGCTGAACTTTGCGATACCACTGTGTTAAACATACAGGCGATGGAAGAGGGGATCTTTATTCCTGGCCCCCATCTAGCTGTTAAACTTGCCTTGTATTTGGGAGTGAACGTCACCGATATCAGGCCAAAAGGCTACACTCCTGAACTGACGTGTGTTGCGATCGAGGAGGTGCTTTTCCTATGAGTGCCCTTCTTAAGCAAGATGCTGAACTCCTCATGGTGCGAAATACGAGAATGATGAAAAAAGTAAAACCGAGAACGAGAAAAGTGATTCCGACTGCAACGGCCCTTCCTCCTGAAAGTAGATTTTGGGGGGAAGGCCCTGTATTAAGGAAAGCTAATTTTCTTCCAGGAGAACCTATTAAGGTTGAATCTTTTCCACAATGGGGTGTCATCGTTATAGAACGGTGCGACGAAGAAGAGTCTACTCATACCGTTAGTCGTCGATTGCGACGCGGTATGGAGATGGAGGAGCCGATCATTGATATTACCAATGATACGGTTCAGATGATCCCAGCTGGAACGAAGATCGATATTTTAGTTTACCCCCATAAGCTCATTATCCGCAAAGAAATCTCCTTTGAACTCGTTGAATATTCACGTCCTTCCTTTGTAAGCGATCCATTGAAGAAACTACGTCTTCTTTCATTCTTTTCTGGTGGTGGGACCGGCACGGCTTCCATGATAGAAACAGGGCTGTTTGAGAGCGTTGGGGCGGTCGAATGGGGAGAAATGCCGATTCGAACATTTGCCCATAATTTTAAAGACTCTTTTCTCTATTGGGGAGACATAGCAAATGTTTCGGAGATACCTGAGTGTGACTGTGTGCTCATCACCCCTCCGTGCCAAAGATCATCTAAACTGGGGTTCGGACAAGCTGGGCTCGATCATGCACAGAGTATCCATATTGCTCGTCTAGTCTTGCAAAGTAAATGTCAGGCGATATTTATCGAAAACGTGCCCGAGTTTTTTAAAACGCGGGGATTTCAATTGATTCAAGAGATCTTAACTCCTTTTAAATTTTGGATTCCAATCGAACTGAATCCTGTTCAAATGGGAGGAATCGCATCACGACCAAGAGGATACCGCGTTGCTTTTCGGGAGCGGGTACCGTTTCGTGTTCCCCTTACCCCCAAAATTAGAAAGCTGCCAAAAGTAGCTGACTTTTTGGATGAGAAGCAAACCATGCCATGGCGTGAAAAAGCGGGCTCAACAATGGCATATTTCGAGGGAGCACATGCTGAGAAATATGCGCATACCGGATTTGCCAAATCAGAGCTGACACTCGTTACTCCGGAATCAAATAGAGTTTCATGCTTCGCTAAAGAGTATTTTCGAATCTCCAGAACCTGCTCGTACTTACAAAACAATAAGGACAAGCAGCTATGGCGACCTTTTTCCATCACTGAAGTTGCTCGCATGATGAACCTGCCTTCCTGGTTCGAAATCTCACCGGAGCTACCCCTAAGTATCGGGTACAAGATACTGGGTGAAGGGATGGATGGTCTTCCTACCAAAGCGATTGCGGTAGAGATTGCAGCTGCTTTGATAGGAGCTCAAGTCAAAAAACTGTACTCAGCTACACAGGTTGATGAATACGAAATTCCTCTAGCGGAAACGAATGGTCAGCTAGAGTTGCTGCTTTAAACAAAAAAATGAACGACCGACTTTTTCCTTTCGATCAGGAGAGAAACTTGATTCTCTCTCCTGATGTGAAGGGAAAAGAGAGGATAAGGAATATACTATATTTTTTGTTACGTCACTTGTGGTGTTATAAAAAATATAGTATATTGTTACCAATATGATTGGTAAATATTACATGGGTAAGAAAGGGAGTGCTGACATGAAGCAGGTGAAGAAAAAAACGATAGCGGTTTTCGGAGGGCATAAGTCTACGCACCTTGAGATGCTTACAGCCGATTTCGAGTTTCTCTTTGATAACGCAAGAAATAGCGCGAAAGACTTCCGTGGCTTGATTAGGAAATCGGATGTAATCGTGCTTACGCAATGTACTTGTCATAGCACGATGAAAAAAGTGAGAAAGCTTGCCGGTGAAATGGATAAGAAAATCGTTTATCACTTTTCCAGGGGCGGGAATAGTACGCTTCGGAAAATTCAAGAGGCGTTGAGTTGTTAGTAAGAAGATTAGTCAACTGATCTAACTCACATGTAGGGGAGTAGCCTGCATCAAATTACCAGCTATTCCATTCTCGTTGATGAAAAAATGGTCCATTAATGACACTGTTGTGCTGGGAGGTAAGAAGTATGAAACCAAGAGGGAAAACACGAGAAATAATCAAGTTAGTTGATGAGATTCAAACACTGGTAGGCAACGCGAAAAGTCTACATGATGATGATCAAAACCGAGATGGCCACGCAATGGCTCAACAACAACTCGAAAAAGCATTTGAAAAATGTATCCAAATTCGGGGTATGTACGATCCCATCTAACGATATGTTCTTCACAGTAAGGAGAGGAAAGCAAATTTATGAATCACAAGCTTATAAGTTCCAAAATGGCATTTGTAACAGATGTACATAAGGATGCTAAAAACGATGATGCAATGCGGGATTTTGTCCTCAAGCATCCTGATTTCACCGGAACAGTCACATTAATGAAAGACACCAAATACAAAGAATCGAATGGGGATGTACATCGTCGACATTATGATTATGACGTTGAAAAGGGCAAATATAGAAAAAAGCTTTTCTCGAATAAGGGAAAGTGGAAGGTCATCATTCCGACCGAATGAAGAGCATGAAATCAACAATCGATAAATGGAAGGGGATTGTATGAGAAGTAGTGATTTCAATGACAGAACAGCCATGCTCTATAAATACTTTACAAATGACTATCGGTGGAAAACGAATAATCACGGTGACTATATCTACTACAAGGGGAAGCGAAATCTGAGGGAGTTAAAATTCATCATTAGTGTAGTGTTCGACTACCAATTAGAGATCCTGAAAGAGGAATATTTCATGAACGGTTCGGATGAGGTAATTGGTGGTTCTCTCATTTGCAGTTGTTTTGTAGAAGCTGATTTTAATGGGATAAACCAAGGTACCGCGGGCGCCCATGTATTCATCAAGTTCACCTTATGGGAAAACGGATATTTTACTACTCAAGCATCAAGTTTAGAGGGTTTGGAACTGTAACGATGGTGTCAAGATTCACAGAGTCAAAGCAATGGAAACACTTCAATAGAAAGGAGAATCTTAAGTGAAAAAGTTGCCTAAAAGGTATAAATGCAATACGAGTAAGAGAAAAACGGATAAGCCCAAAACGAAGTGGGTTCAGTCATTTGGTTTTGCGACATGTCCTAATTGTGGTGGTCCGTTGAAAGAAAGAGAAGAGTGGCTTGAAGCATACAGAGAAGAGCATAGGAAGGTTTGGGGATTTTAACATTCCTATTACCCACTTATGTTCGTTTCAAGAAAACAAGATGTGTAATAAGGAAAGTCGGTGTTTTATGTACTTTTCTAAACCAGAGCTTGACATCATCCAAATTATGATCGATTGCGTAACAGCTCAAGTTGAGTTAACCAAAGAGGAGCGGGAAGTTGTTGAGAGCATCGAACAAAAGGTACGGAAAGAGAAATCCAAAAGGGTTAATTCTCACGACCTGTATGCGAAATGAGTAACCAGCTAACTGAATAGGAGGCAATTCTTATTCAACCAAAAATGAGTGACACACTCTTTCTTGATATTGTTCTCTTCCTTACTATTGGCCCAATGATTGCCACTTTAATTGCTCTAGTCTTTCATTTCTTCTGCACTGGATTACTACGATCAATTGATAGGCATCTCCATCGAGAACCACATGATTTACTAAGAAGAAACTCTACTGATGAAAATCATACTCAATATTAATGGATTGGGGGAGACGAAATGATTAATGATTTTACTTCCGTTGATTTGCTTAACGTACTTTGCTTTTCTTGCTCCTGTATATGCTGCGATCCGCTTAAGTTGCAGTAAGTATAAGAAAGAGAAAATAAAACTGGTTGTTACATCAATAAAAACAACTAGTCCAGAATGTGAAGTTATTGTCCACGATCCAACGAAGCAATAAATTGTTGTGCGCTAGATTTAACACAATGCTCATTTTGAATAATGGAGGGTTCCTTATGACGAGTTCAGTGGTCAAATGGATTAAAAAGTCGGATGAAAAAAGCTTTGTCTCAGTTGATGAGTTTTTAAAATTCGTTGGAACAGGGCCGAAAAGACGTGAGGAAGCACTAAAAGCATTGATTGAAGGACGTTTATTTCAGGATGTTGAGGTGGCATTTTATATCGAGGGACTTCGACAGTAGAATGTGGAGATCCCTACAGGGGATTATCAAAATGCTCAGGGAGAAAAGGAGGATTCATGGTGTTAATTGATGCCACTAAGCTGTTCAATTGGCTCAACGAACAAGAGTACGCGCCAGCAAAAAAGAAGAGGCCAAGAAACGACGATTTGAAAACCGGAATAGAATTGTCAAAGTTGAAGTTGAAAATCGTCCATGAGGTAAAAAACGGAACGTTCAACCCATAGTTTTACAAATAATGTAGGGATACAAGGAGGAATAGCGATGTATGAATCCATGAAAAATTACAACGTTTGCGAAATGCCTGAGCGTACAGTTCAAACTACCGAGGTTTACGTTCGAATTGGAAGGCATGTGGCTACAATCCAACACAAGATTGGTGGAAACTGCTCTGGCGTGGCAATTATCAATAGTGCTATTAGCCACGTTGCTGACTGGGAGTTTTCCGCTAAAGAAGTCAAAGTTGGAGCAGCTGAAGATAACGAAGAGGAACTAGCTATTTCCTTGACTCTATATCACGAAGAATCTGGAAGGCCATACACAATTCATTTTGATGATGATCAGCGGGTTCTGGGTGATCATATCATAGGGGCACAAGTAATTGATTGGCAAGAGGAATGATGGCTTATCACATCGTTGTATCCAGCTCTTGCACAAGCCTGAAACGAGAGGAGCTATTGAAAATGGGAGATGCAAATGAGGTCAAAGTTTTTGGGGAATTTGGCGTTGGCGGATATGCTGAGATTATCTCAACAAGTCATGATGATAAAAAGCGAATCTTATATGGTGCCGTTGGAAAAATCGTGGAAATCAAAGCATCTAAACAATACGGTAATGCAGAACTGCGGTTACATTTCGGAGATGGATATGAAACTTGGATGCCAGCAGAGGATTGCACGAGTTGCTAATAGAGCATTTTACATAGGAATTATCGAACTTTCACGTTCACGCATGTCGAAGAACAACCGTAAGATGGACAAGAACAGCATTCGGTGAGGTTTTCCTTGTTGTGATTGACTCATATGTCTGGTGAAGGGAGATAACGAGAAGAACATGATAAATGCAGAGATTGATCAAATGGTTGCATCAGCATTGGAGTTAGATTATCTGCTTGTTGAAAACGGAGATGTTTACTACAAAACCGAACAGGGTGGATACGTTCTTTTCGCACCAACCGTATCTTGGGAAAGTATGGGTGTCTTGGTCGAAATGGCTAGGGAGAAAGGGGTTTATCTCATGTTTGATCAAAGTGAGGAAGGGTATCGCGGACAAGCAAGGATCATCAATGGGTATACGTACATTTCCTTCCACAACAATGCACCATTTGCTTTAACGCTCGCGTTTCTCCAGACACAAGGTGTTTTCATTACCGCTATGGACTTAACCTAAATGGTAAGTCTTCAAAGAGGTGGGAGTAGAATGTGTTCCGATAAGTCATCACAGTGAACATATCTAATAACCCAAAGATAACTTATACCATGAAATTAGAACGTTTGATGAGAAAGTGCGAAAAGCTAGGCGATGTCATTAGTATATTTAAGTTTGCTAAATGCACAGAACACGAAATGAGGGGAACGATGTGCAAATCGGTTTATTTGATAATGACCCTATAAACGTTACTACCAGGTTACCTGAAGTGATTACTGCATTAAAGAATGTTCGTGTACATGTCCTCGTCGATGAGTATCAGCTTCATAGGAAGATCAGCGAGCAACTTGATAAAGCAAATATTCGTTACTCCAGTGAGTCTAGGCTTGGCAAGGGAAGTAGAGTAGATTTTCTTACTGAAGGAGGCATTGCAATTGAAGCAAAGAAGCAAAAACCAAACGAAAAACAAGTTCTTGCTCAATTAGAGAAATATGCTTCTTATCCAGAAGTAAATGCAATCATTCTAGTTATCGAAAGGTACCAAGGTGTACCTGAAGAGATTAATGGAAAGCCGTGTTTTTGTATTGGACTCAATCGGTTATGGGGCATATCCAGTAAGTGAGGTGAAGTAGATGACGGTGTTACCTACTTATTTAGAACCACCTATCGCAATCGATGATTACTATTACGGTGATTTAATGTACGAGAAAAAGACTGACTCATGGATTATTAAAGGAGAACCGGTAGTCACTCAGATGGCGAAGAAACTCTTTCCTGGTTCAATGGGACGCGGGAAAGGAGAGGCGAGATTTAAACGAAACAAAAGAACGAATGGGGATTTAAACTGGCTGATGCAGAGATACCCCCTACGAGTCGTTGATCCTGAGCTATGGCAGCAAGATTATAGGAAAACAATTGAACACGTTCAGCAACGGTTAGAAATGCGGAAACAACCGCTAAAAATTGAAACCTCTTCATATTTCAATGGCCAGTTAAGAGAGTTTCAGAAAGAAGGAGCAGGGTTTCTATTAAATAACGCTCCAACTCTGTTAGCTGATGACATGGGACTGGGAAAAACAGTACAGTCACTTGCATGGATCGCTAAGTTGAATGGCTATCCGGGTATTATTGTTGCCCCCAAGAATATTATTCGGCAGTGGTCAAGTAATATCACCCAATTTATACAACCACAGATAGAAGGTCAGCAATCCTTGTTCCCTACAACAGAGAATATGGTCCATGTTATTAAAGGGTTAAAACCTTACGATTTGCCACCTGCCCAGTTTTACCTTATCCACTATGGTCTTTTACGAGGTTGGAAAAACGTGCTACCAGAGTATAGGTTCAATTTTCTAGTCTTCGATGAAATTCAAGAACTAAGGCATACCGGTACCGAGAAGTATAGTGCTGCATCACTTCTGGCTGAAAGCGTTGAGAATCGCATTGGTTTGTCGGGCACGCCAATATACAACAAAGGTGCCGAAATTTGGGCAGTAACTAACATCATCGAGATGCACTGTCTGGGAGATTATGACTCTTTTACCAGAGAATGGTGTTATGGTTATGGCAGTGATAGTGTTGCAGATCCGGAGTTACTCGGGGATCATCTTCGTCGCGAGGGCCTAATGCTTCGAAGAACAAAAGAAGATGTATTAGACGAATTGCCTCCTAAACGTAGAATTGTCCACGAAATAGATTATGACGAAAAGATATATGACCAAAGTATCGAGTTTGCATTGTCGTTGGTGAGGCAACTTGACAATGCTACGAATCATTTAGAGCGGGGTAGATACAAACAACAGATAAGTATTGCAGCCAGAGAAGCAACCGGGATCGCCAAAGCAAAACATGTAGCAGCTTTTGTAAAAATGCTACTTGATGCTGGGGAGGCGGTTGTCCTTTATGGTTGGCATCATGCTGTATACCAAATTTGGATGGATGAATTAGAAGAATGCTCTCCAGTTAAGATAACTGGTCATGAAACGGATCGAGAGAAGGAGGAGAATAAGAAAAAATTCTTAGAGGGCGATTCAAATCTAATGATCATTTCTTTACGAGCTGCTGCCGGTCTTGATGGATTACAGCACCGTGCAAGAATCAATGTATTTGGAGAATTAGATTGGTCACCAGGAATACATAGCCAATGTGAGGATCGTACCCATAGGATGGGCCAGAAAGACTCTGTGTTGTCGTATTATCTCGTTTCGTCTGCTGGTACAGACGAGGCAATGATGGATTGCCTCGGATTTAAAACAGCTCAATTTGTCGGCATCATGGGTGGGGATGTTGAAACTGAGAGTGATAGAGCATTGGCCCAGGTTGAAGTCGGGAAGCACATGGATCTAGTTATCGAGCGATTACGCAAGATGCAAAAATCTGCTTAATAAGGTCAAGGTTGACAATGGTAGTGAGTCATAGAAACCTCAGGTCTTAGTCATATGCAGACAGTGTTCCTAACTACCTACTTGGTTAAACAGAATGCATCAAACAAAGAATTATTTTGGAGGATTAAAATGTTATCAAAACCTACTTTCATGGATATAAGCATGTATGAGAAAGCTATTAGATTAGTACGTGATTGGAAAATAATCGACAAAAAAATAGATCAATTTATGGCAACAGTTGAGCGGGGTGAATCTAGATATCCATTTGATTACTACTATGACAAAGAGAGTGGCTCGTGGTTCATTATAACGGAAATGTGTAATGCCGGAGGTTGTACACTAGAAGAAATAAAAGTAGAAAGTAAGGAGGCTGCAAAAAGGATTGTAGCACAAAAAACAATGTTTGGTGAAAAAATGAGAACTGAACGAGCTTGCTTTGCCTGCTATTCAGAAATCTACTTTTTACAAAATGAAGAATAAAATGAGTAAGACCAAAATCGTGCTGAAAATTTTTCGTATGTACGTTTACCTAGGAAAACTAAAACGTGATTGGTCAGTTTAACACAGGTATTACTTAAATAAAAAAGCAGCCGAAAGGGCTGCCTCTGCTTAGAAATTAGGTTTCGTAGTCTTTCCTACTACGATAAATCCGCGTTGATCCCAATGAGGGAGAAATTTTAAAGTAGCATTTACTTCTGCACCGTTCTTTGGATTCCGTAACTTAAACCATTCTTCAATCGGATTGATTTTTGACATAAGGAAACACGCTCCTCTAATTATTGAGTATCGACGCATCTCAGCTCATAGTGAGCGTCTCCTTTGTCGCTTCGATCTGAAAAAATTATAGCATTTGAATTATACATTTTCAAATTTAGCCCTTAGGGATTTCACCTAAGGGCAAGTATTACAAATTATTCATGGACGTACGAAAATGCACTACCGACTTTTTTATCATCAATAGTCTTTATTTGAAGCGACAATCCATCACCACGATCTATTGCACTTAAAAAGCCAACAGTAAGTGTGGTCTTTCCGTTAAAGCCAGTTGGGGGTATACCTAAGTCATTTACACTAGAGACAATTACAGCTCCATTAATTGAATACACCTCTAAGTCATCACCGTTGTTGGTTATAACAACGTCAACTTTAAAAGGATAGAGTGGCATTGGATTGGAGTTGTTATCCAGTGCAGTGATAGTGATAGTTGATGTACCTATCCCGGAAAGAGGTTTGTCAATTTCTGCTGTAAATGATGGTCCGCTATTCTCGTTTTATACCTCTCTCTATTTCGGTTTTATAACGAGCCTACACCGTGCGGGCGACTTTCATCGCACACGGCGTTCCATCAACGGATAAAGAGAGGAAAATTTACAATGGGCATTGTGAATATATCATATCTCTTGTTTTTTTTGACCTAACTAAAGTTGGGGCCACATACCAAAGATATGTATGGTTTGACAAACCATACGATTTATTAAGTGGGAGAAATAAATTCGGAATCACAAGTTTTTCAGGTCATCGCTAGGAGGGAAATACCATTAAAGCCATTACCATATATCAACCCTACGCAACTTTGATTGCTATTGGGGAGAAACAATTTGAGACTCGAAGCTGGCTTACCAATTATCGAGGAAAAATTGCAATTCACGCTGCAAAGAAAGTTGATACGGAAATGTGTGAGACAGAACCAATACGATCGATCCTTACCCAACATGGCTACAAGGTTGATAATCTTCCGATGGGGTCTGTCGTAGCAATCGCTACACTTGCTGATTGCTTATTGGTAAAAGAAACGAATGACAAAGAAAAGGTTGCTTATTTATCTGCTCTTGGCCGTGTTACTGAAGTACGAGGGATTGAATATGATTTTGGCTGGTACGAAGCGGGGCGGTATGCTTGGGAAATGACCGATCGAAAGCAGATAGATCCTGTTCCAGCAAAAGGATATCAAAGACTGTGGGAATGGTATAACAATTCAGTCGGAGGGGTGGGTCTATGAAAGGAGATACTCGATATTTTTGGATACGTGTTTTTGATTATTCTTTTGAAAGGGATGCTTCTGAAAAGGGGACGCTTCTAGATGAGTTCTATCTAAAAGATGTCGAGCGCGATGAAGCAAAGAAAATCGTCAGAGAACGTTATTGTCATGGTACTTCAAATGAAATGAAGTTTGCTCGGCCCAAGAAGAAGGATGGAGTATATGCCATCGTTATGGATAGCGATAAATATTTCTATGATCGATTTTACAAACAAATTGATTCTTATTGTTTCTCGTGTCATATACCTCTTAAAGGTAAAGCCAGTGAGTTTCCACGGGAATACATTGGGGAAGGAAATCGGTGGGAAGCAGTAGATTATGATGAATTCGATGACTCAGACAGAACAGCCTACTTCTGTACCTATGATTGTAGGGCAGACTTCAATCGTACCCAAAGAAGCGTAGACGCTGAAGGGGTGTTTCAAGAAAAAGAAGAGGGCAGGAACGGTACTGTATTTGGTTACATATACCTTATTTACAATCGAACGCAAGATGAATATTACATTGGACAAACACGGTACCTCCCCTTCTTTCGATGGCAAGAACACGTTAAGGATGGATCCAAAGGAGATTTAAGCGACCTAAGCTTTCACGTACTAGCTGAAGTGAATAGAAATCCAAAACAAAATGATACGGAGAATCAGCTGTATCTTAATAACATAGAGGCATGGTGGATTAGTAAGTATGAACATGATGGCTATAAAGTAAAGAACCTGATGAAACCTAGAATAACGCTCCAAGATCTAAAACAAAAATTTAACGACATGGTGTTAAAGCAAGAAGAATTAAAACTGGAAATCTCTGTTCCATAAGACATGGATTAAGGAGAAGTAGATATAATGCCAACTATCATATTAGGTGAGGAAATACCTATTGAGGATGATCTTTCTGATATGACTGTAGAACAACTACGAACTGAAGCAAATCGCCTCGGTCGAATCTACTCACAACGATTTCAATTACCTTTGGATCAATATCGTCAAATAATGGTTTGTGTCACGATCTACATGATGATAGAGAATTTAGAACGTGGAGTAGATCGGTGGTACAGGATCAGAAGTACATAAGAGAAAAGAGGGTAAAAATGACAACTTCTATTGAATGGACAGACCAAGTATGGAATCCATTAACAGGATGCAGCAAAGTTTCGGAAGGTTGCCGCAATTGCTATGCTATGACTCTTCATAACAGGCGATATGATGCCTATCGTAACGGGAAAAAGCTGCCTCAACAGTATGCGTTACCGTTTAATGAAATACAGCTGTTTCAAAACAGGTTAGATATGCCCTTATCGTGGAGAAAACCAAGGAAAATATTCGTGAATAGCATGGGAGACTTATTTCATGAAGAAGTACCAGGATGGTTCATTAAGGAAGTTTTCGACGTCATGGTAAAAGCAAACTGGCATACTTTTCAAATATTGACGAAAAGGGCCGAACGGATGCGGGAGATTGTGACTGCCTATTTAAAACAGAACAACCTAGAGAAATTGCCAAGTCATGTATGGTTAGGCGTATCCATAGAGAACGAACAGACAAATCATGAGCGTGTCCATCATCTGGTCAAAACAAAAGCAGCTGTAAGGTTCCTTTCATGTGAACCGCTTCTCGGTCCGATCGATTTAACAACCCATTTTAGTTGGATAGAGCCCGATACAGGTAGATCCTACTTACATTGGGTGATAGTAGGTGGAGAGTCAGGAACGAATGCAAGACCATTGAGACAATCGTGGGTAGAAGGATTAAAAAATCAATGCGAGCAGTATGGTGTTGCGTTCTTTTTTAAGCAATGGGGCGAATTCCTCCCACATGATGAAGATAATGAGGACGACCCGGAATTTTGGGTGACTGACACAGACGCAGGGTTAGTGCATACAAGCATACCTTCTGATGATAACTACGTTTATATGGATCGGGTAGGAAGAAAACGTGCTGGACGTCTGTTGTACAGTAAAGAGTGGAATGAATTCCCTCATACTCAATAAAAGCGCGTGCAGACCCCATCGAAAAATCTTTAGTGTAGAGCGAACGGAAGAATGAGATATTTTGTTTCGTTATTTGTGTTGTAACTAAAAATGAGTTAAATTAATGATAAGTAGAAAAATTATCCAGACTGGGGAGCCAATACTTGTCTTGAAGCAAGTAAGTATTGAAGTTTTTCGTGCAGTGATGGAAGATGTAGGAGAAGGAGAGTCTCCCATGAGATTACTCGAGGGTAGACGTACATATTCTATATCTTTGACGAGAGGAACATCTTGTGATGAATATACAACTTCAAAAGATTCTCGAAGTGTTAGGAACGAAGGGGATCTCTCTACAAGAGTTATTAGATGCGATTAATGACTCTTGTGATCCCAATAAACCTGTTCTTTTGCTAACCATCTGCGATAAGTGCGAGAGTCAAATGATCAGTACAAATGCGCGAATGAAAATGAATGAATTTAAAGAAACTCTCTTGCTATGTTCATCATGTAAAGTTGAGCATGAACGAGTGAGTGGAGCTGAACGAATGAGGAAGCATCGATTGAGAAAGAAGGATCAAGGAGCGGGACTATTTAATGATGTGGACTGCTTAGAAGCTATGAAACTGGCAAAATTAGAGACAGGCAAAGTGACTGGAACCAGCTACAATGAGTGGCAATTAGCTCGTAATGGTTATCCTTCAAAGGAAGATATCGAAAGCATTTTTGGTAGCTGGAAAAATGCGAAAGAGGCATTGAAGGGAGTTTTCAATAAGGTCGATTAGGTTATTTCCAAATTGATCAATGAGATTAGAAGAAGAGGGGGGAAATAAAATGAGCAAGAATCTACAAAAAGCAAAAGAATCTCCAGTATATACTATTTTTGGGGCCATCATCATACTCTTAACGATTTTTATTGTAACTGGAGGAAAGATTCCATTTTTGGAGAAGACAGAAGCAGCTGTGAAACATCTTCGCTACCAAATAAGAGGAATTGAAGGGATGCCAGAGGATCTACGTAAACAATATGATAAAGGAAGCTCCTTTCTAACAACTGATGATAAAATGTACATCGTCATAAAATCTGAAGGTCCAGAGTTTTCGCATGTTACCTCTGTTAAACAAGAGGTAGATAAAGTAGTTGTCAGTGTTAATCGATACAGAAACATTGTTGGCGTTTATACGATTCCACCATTTTTAATTGAAATAGATAAGCCTTCTTATCCGATTGTTGTCGTTGACAGTATTATACAAAATGTTTTTCCTGGAAAAGAGTTGAAAAAAGAATGGGATCAAATGCAGAGTAAGATGGTAGCTGATTTCTTTAGTACATATGAAAAATAGCTAGCTTATTCTCATTCCAGAAGTTCTTGTATTCTTGTTACATCAAAGAATGCTCTTATTCAAGTTTGACGATAGGGATGACACTAGGTATAATTTGGTTAACTGAAAAATTAGATAAACCCGAACGGAAATACCGGTCGAAGATGCCATCGTTATGGCTCTTCGACCTTTTCTTTTTTCCGAAGCAAAGGAGCGTGGAGCTGCTGGCATATGAGAGTGGAAATGCGAACTAATAAAGAAAGGGCTGAGGAAATGAAGAAGTGGTTTTTATCATTCTTAACCATGGTTTTGGTAATAACGATGATGTTTTCTGATGTGGTAATTCGAAAAGTAGAAGCAGCATCTGGAAATACTTCTAAAACATTCGGCGAGAGTACATCTCAAAATCAAACACATTCAATATCGATCCCAAAACTGAAATCGGTATCGAGTGTTTCAGTGAACACAGGAAACGTGACGTATAGCGTGTCAGGGGAAACAATCACGTTTAACCTATCGAATGGCTCACCTTCAAGATCAGTCCAAACAGGAGGTAGTCCCGCTGAAACCAAGACAGTAACCGTTCCGGGTGGATCATACACAGCTCATACTGGTCCAATTTGTTATGGCCCTGGTAACTATGAGAGTGCTCCGCGTTCCATGGCTTATGATAGTGATGGATTTAAAGGAACATTAGGACTTCGTTTTGGTGACTTGGTTTATTCACATAGCTTACAGTGTCCAGGTATGCCAGATGATCCTAAAACTAACGTAGACGTGCATAATGTTCAGGCTTTTTACACAGGCGATGTATCTAAGCCAGATACGAGAACCTACGAACACTACTATCAATATACTGTTTCTGTGAATTATATTTTCAATACCAATCCGACAATCAACCTCACTGCACCACTTGATAGTCAATCCTTTGGAATGGCTTATCACATACCCGTAACAGGGACGATCTTGGATGAAGATGTAGGAGATAAACTCTTTGTAAAGTATACGGTTGATAATGGAACAACGAATACGCTTTATACAGTCGATGCAACAGGGGCAAATCAAAGCTTTACTAAGGAGATCCCGCTCTCCGCACTTTCTAGAGGAGATCATAATCTCAAGATCTGGGTGGAGGATAATAACGGTGGGCAGTCTCAGCAGCTCACTCGTAAATTTACTGTACTCAGCTCGAATGCTAATCTCATTAGCTTCGAAAACGATTATTCAGGGAGCTATGTAATGCGACCTTCATTTAAAAAGGAAACAACGGGGTACTTATTAGATGTCGAAAACGAAGTTGAAGGAATTTCTGTTACCCCGGTCCTCGAAGAGAACTGGTCATCACTGAAAGTGAATGGTGTGGAGCACACGAGTGGTACAAAGAGTTCTCTCATTCCATTGAAATTGGGTAATAATGATATCAAGGTGGATGTTACCGCAGAGGATGGAATTACGAAGAAAAACTATCTACTCCGAGTGACTAGGTTTGCAAGTAAGAATGTGGCATTGAGCAAACTTGAAATATCTGAAGGTACCTTATCACCTAGCTTCAACAGCAAAGTATTTTCCTATAGTGCGGACGTAAGCTTTGACACAACATCCATTACAGTTTCACCTGCAACAGATGATCCGCAAGCTTCCATCACGGTAAACAATACAACCGTAAAAAGCGGTGCAACTTCTAAATCAATCCCATTGGATGTGGGATCTAATTCTATCGGTATTCGTGTGACAGCACCAGATGGTTTGACAACGCAATCAACCGAATTGACGATCGTTCGCGCAAAGAACGGAAACTCAAAATTAAGTTCTCTTAAACCATCTTCTGGTGGATTAGCCCCAATGTTTTCACCAGATCATCTACAGTACACCTTAGACGTTCCGTATGATGTGAAAGAGATTAGCTTTACGCCAAACTCATCTGATTCAGCAGCAGTCATTAGGATTAATGGTAATTACGTCATGAGTGGAGAAGAATCTAGTACAATCACGTTGCAGAATGGTAAAAATAACGTGGTTGTTTCTGTTACGGCTCAAGATGGATCACAACGTGAATATCTAATTGAAGTAAACAGAGCAGCGAGCAACAATACCCTTCTGAAAGATGTTTCCTTTACTGATGTAAATATGCGTCCCGCTTTCGCATCTGAAACGTTATCGTATACAGGTACAGTCCTGGCAAATACCTCAACAACTACAGTTAAAGCGGTATCCGAAGATCCAAATGCGGTTATTAAAATCAATGGTAAAGTCGTTGAAAGTGGAGAAAATATGATGCTGCCCTTAACAGTTGGCACAAATGTGGTAACCATCAACGTAAAAGCTCCAGGAGGAGAAGAAAGAACTTACGGGTTTACTATTACTCGTCCTGGAAGCAGTAATGCTTTATTAGCTGATATATGGTTATCTGATGGCAAAATGGCACCCGCTTTCGACCCAACGGTTAATGATTATTCCGTACAAGTAAAAAACGATGTGAAGTATGTAAGACTAACAGCTGTAAGTGACGATAATAATTCGAAAATCCAAATCAACGGGGATGTATACGGAAGTGGCGAGACAACGGCACCCATTGTGATCTCTTCCGGAAAAACGATTATTCCTGTAAAAGTAACAGCTGGCAACGGTGTAACAACCAATACGTATACCATTACCGTGAACCGCGATTTGTCCAATAACGCCGATCTGACAGATTTGAAATTGTCTGTTGGAGCCCTTTCTCCTTCGCTACAGGCAGGCCGATATAGCTATCAAGTTGATGTACCATACAATACTACAAGCATTTCAGTTATGCCTTCAGCTGAACAAGGTGCAAAAATCACGGTGAACGGCAAGGTGGTACAGAGCGGTGGCTATTCAACGAGCATCGGGCTATCAACAGGAAGTAACGCGGTAAAAATTTCAGTGACGAGTCCAGACAAGTCAGTAACCAATACGTATGAACTGACGGTCATTAGACAATCAGGTGGAGGAACAGGACCAATTCCTGGATTTATGGTAAGTCCGATTGATACACAACTTATTGCGATGTTTCAAAACCCAACAAAAGATTTAGTAACGGGAGAACTCTGGAGAAATGGCTTAAAAGAAGCAACGGTCACATCCCGCTCCAATACGATCGTGTTTGGTAGTAACGGGCATCGAATCTCCGTACAAAAAGGAGAAGTATATACTGTAAAGATTTCGTTTCGCACGAGTGGAGTGACCGCTGAGGAAACTGTTACAGCCATCGGATCTCCAGATGTGAAAGCAACACCGGTTAGTGGTTTAAAACTGCTTGAGAATACGTCTACCTTAGCAAAACTACAGTGGAGTGCACCATCCGACAAGACACCCGCAACTGACTACACTGTGACGATCTATAACGAGACTACCGGGAAACGTGTGCAGTCTGTAAAGGTAAAAGATGAGTACTTTGACTTTAGGAAAGTTGGGGGAGCGGATCAACGCTATCGTTATGAGGTACAGCGTTTGGATGTTCACCGTAAGCCTTCCGATGCGGTTGTAATTGTGGAGTAAGTTGAGCGAGTGAAAATAAGAGAGGGGCTGCAAGCGCAGCTCCTTTTTCTTTTGATAACAAGACTGACAGCAAACCTTGATCGGAGCTGATGCCCACCGAGGGAGAGAGGATAGTGAAATTGCATTTTATCATGTAAGGGTCTTGAATAAACTCTTTTACTTTTTCGTTGAGATGACTTCAACGTCGAAATTTTCTTTAATTGCTAGACGTTCAATTCCCATTCTAAACACTAAATTAAGGGCTACGAATATGCCAATGTATAGAGTTAGTGCATTAAATGATAGATTCTCGAAACCAAGTATTGTAAAGACTTCTTTAAGGCGGTTTTGAATTTCATCTGGGAGCACATGAGCTTTAAATATGTACGGAACTACACCCAGTACTGACGTAAAGGATACAGCAATTTTTATCTTATCTAACATGTACTTATTAAGATCAAATTCTCTTTTTAATAATAAAACTTCTCCCTTTTTGCTGCGTTGTCCTTTTATTTCATTTGATTTAACTTTTTTTCGTATGCTCCAATAGTTAATTGACAAAACTATGGCAACAAATAAGACGAATAAATTAGAAGTAGTGATGGCAGTGTACCCATTATAATAACCTAAGGACAATGCAGCAGAAAAAGGGTACATTACATTAATGAAAGAATAAACTAAGACTAGGTAAATAGTCCGTACAAAAGTGAGGTCTACAAAATGAACTAAAGAATACATCAAAAGAAGTATTATATGGATGCCTACACCAAATTTTCCAAGCAACACAAATGGTGATAAAATTACTAGACAACTCCAAAAAAACCAGAATAGTTTGGTGCGTCGAGTTCGTACAGGGAAAATATTTTTTGGTTTAAGGAATTCTTTATCCTTTTGTGGGGGTTGATTCTTGTTCTCCGTTTGTTGATTTACAGATGGTATTTGCATAATAATCTGATTGTTTATCTCATTTTTTTTTGCCTCATTCCGGTCCCTCATGTTTTTCCATTTTTTCAACTTTCCTTTTTTAGTCAAACCCATCAATCCTTTTCCAAATATAAGACAACGTAATAGAGTATATCCTAATTACCATGATTTGTATTGGTAAAGTATTGAGAGTTTTTTGAGAAAGATAGCTGTTCAAAGAGTCTGAAAACCAAAGTATTTGACAGGTATTTTATTATTTAACTAGCAGGGAGCGATAGTTCAAAAAAAACCAAAGCCAGTCTTACACTGGCCTTGGCTATAGCTCCGTGTATTCTATTTAGAAAAGTATTAAGTTTGCATACGAGATGCTTTCATACGCTGATATGATTTTGGATAATCCTTTAATTCAGAGATACGCTGCTTCGCAAACGGAATCTGTGCGAAGAGTTGCTCCTTAAGTGATTGAAGAAATAGATGCCCTTCTTCAGTAACGGTAACTAGATCTGAATCTAAGTAGTCATGCTGCGACAACCAGTCCGCTTGTAAGCGATAGTGAGCTTGGTTTGTACGTAATCCAAATGGGCCTTGTTTGATTTGCTCTCTAATCGACATTTGCTGGTTTGTTAAAGACAGAATGGCCAGTCTGTATAGGTCCCTAACGCTAAGCAGATGAGGGGAATCGGAAATAAGAGAGGGGCTAATAGTTGAATCAGGTTTCAAAAATGCCTCAACGGTGCGTATTAGTTTTTGAACCTGTTCGATGCGTTCGCTCATTGTTTCTATTGCGTGTCTGGTATAATTTGCCCCCGTTACTGGTTGAAGATAATAGAGCCGTTCACGGCAACCGTCATCGAGCCATTTTGAAGTCAGAATAGGGTATTTTTCTTGTTTTGGATCATGCTTTTCTAAGTTCTTCAATAAGTTATATACATGGGTAACACTAATGGTCCAATTTAGATTTTTGGCGTGTCGTACTAGTTCCATACCGGTAACCGGTAAATCATCTTTCATAATAGCAAGGATATAGGAAATGACTTCTGCCTTTTTGATTATTCCACCTAACTCCCAGGTGGGGTAATCCTTAACTATTGCCGTTGTTTCCATTCAGGTTCCCCCCTAGAAGATTCTTTCTTAATAGTAACATGGTTAACGTACGTTCGCATAGTGAAGGAAGATCAATAGAGAAATGCTTACCAATCCGTAGTTCTTATTTGGAAACTAGGATATAATGTAGTGGTTAGCAAATATTTCTTTTTTTCTATTACCCTTTTCGTATATCCGAATGGATCGGAAAACCATGAAAATGACCCGTTGGTCATGAATGAAAAGACAAGTTGTCTTTATCGTTCTTTGCCACGGGTTTTTTTGTGTTTTCCGGTCCTTTTTTGGTTACAAGGGTGATCTGAAGGGAGAGGACAGAACAGAACAGAACGATTCATTTCTATGAGGGATGTATGACAAGAGACACATAAAAAGAAGGAGTGATTGAATGTCAAAAGACAAAGTGACGCTATGGGAAAGAATGACCAATATTTTCTCTAAGAGCATCGGCATGAGTTTGTCAGCTGCCGCTTTGCTTCTGCTGGTTGGGATGATTTCAAGTGCAATCGTGAACGCAGTTACCGAGTCTTCCCTATTGCTCAAAACGTATATTGCTTTGGGTATGGGAGGAGTAGCGATTGTATTACTCGGATTCTTCTTGTTTTGGCCATTTTGGAAGTTTAGGTGGAAGTATGAATTCCTAGCAGATGAGGGAGAGATCCTTGCTCGTAAGCTGGTGGCCATTAACAATCGAGCGAAAACCTATATTGAAACGGTTGATGGACTGATGGCTTTCCAGCTCTTTCAGGTGCATAAACAGACCAAGGATCATCATATTCAATACCATTTTCGTAAGGTTATTGAGCACAAAGGTGAGAGGTCAGACATTTCTAAGCTACGATACCGCAAGATAAAGGTACCCATTGATTTGCTAAGTTATATAATGCACAAGTCGCTTCGTAAGGCGCCAGCTGACTATGGTGCATATCTTAATGCACTTTTGTACCAGTACATCTTGTCTCGGTCTGGTCAAGATAGGCGAATGCTATCCGCTCTTCAGAATTGGGACGTGTACATTGAACAGGATGTTCGAATTATCGGATTACATTATGCAGCGATCTTTGATACGACTAGGATTGTTGCTGAAACCGAACAGGACATTTCTAGGTTAAAGGATAGTATGTCAAATCATAATGACACTGTTTATGGAATGATGTACAATGGAAATAAGAAGAAACATAAAAATCGTGCTTATCACGTCTTGCGCTTTTCGCTGGATGGTGGGGCTGAGGGAATTCAACATTATGTTGCCCTCCTTATTGTTAACCACAAAATCTTGAGCTTTCAAAATAAGGGACCAATTGCTCAAATTTTTGGTAAAGTTTTGTTTGATCAAGTGAGGCATAGTCATTTCCATGAAGAAGTTGCTGCTGCAAGTTACAATCCAAATCGGAATAGGGAGTGATCGATATGACGATTAAAAAAAGCAAATGGAAGCGGTTCTGTGTTTCCATGCTAAATATACCCTTGGCCCTGATGCGGAAAAAGCTTGTTAGTCCAGCTCAACTGATGCGTGATCGTGGGCCACTGGTCATCGATACTGCAACTCCAGAAAGTTTATTGGCTGGTGCGACTCGTCAATGGAAAAGGCTACACGATACTGAGTTTCAAATCCGAGAAGCAGAAGAGCTAGTTGACCGCATGAACAACCAGGTGAGTAGATAGAGTGGATTTAAATGGTTAACTATAGTTCAAGGGTATAATAAAAACGCCGCGTATTACTACGTGGCGTTTTTTTATGTAGTGATTATTTTACAGAATCCTTCAATTCTTTACCTGGTTTAAATGCAGGTACTTTACTCGCAGCGATCTCAATCTCTTCGCCAGTTTGAGGGTTTCTACCTTTACGAGCTGCCCGCTCCCGCACTTCAAAATTTCCAAATCCAATTAGTGATACTTTGTCGCCTTCTTTCAGAGCGTCAGCAATTGCGTCGAGAACAGCATCAACAGCGGATGTAGCATCCTTTTTAGTTAGCTCTGCTTGTTCTGCTACTTTGGCAACCAGGTCAGTCTTATTCATGAAAACACCCTTTCCTAGATATACTCATATTTTACTGTTAAATTGATGAGTTGAGAAGTGTTTAGAGAACATTTGTTTCTAATGTTTTTGATAATATACCGATTATAAGTGACTTTGGTCAGAAAGGGTTGTAATATTTCCACCCTGTTAAGATTCTAAGTACAACAGTAGAATGGCAGTAACGAAGTAATTACGGAGGTAGAAATCGATGAACAAAGGATCTGAGAAAGAGAATTTAGTAGACTATCTTGAACTATTAATGAGCGACCTAAATCATACTTATTCAAAATTAGAGCTATGGTTTCATCTTAAGAACAAAACAGAAACTCGACATGCTGTATTAAATTTGGCACCTGTTTATTTTCAACTCACAATGGATTCACTATTAAATGACGTCATTGTTAGGATAGCGAGGGTATATGATAGGAATGGATATGGAACAATTCATACATTTCAAAAAAAAATTAGGTCTCAAATGCAACTTTTTCCTATGGAACCATCAGATATAGAAGCTATTCTCAAAGATAATGAACAGGATATGATCAAACAAAAAGCACCACTAAAAAATCTTTACTATTGGAGAAACAAGTACTATGTTCATTCGGATAGAAAGTATTTCTATGATCAAGCTCAACTTGGTATAGATGCGCCCATTACGTATGGTGAGTTAAAAGAGTTAGTACAAGCGGCTGCGAAAATCATTAATAGATACACTCGGATTTTCAATAAAGGAGTATATACGTTGGGAGTAGTAAATTCTAAGGATGTTGATATTATACTAGATATGTTACACGATCATATTGAAACAAAGAAGAGATAAAGAGAAAACCGCCAACTATATCTGGCGGTTTTTCGTTTCTTATCTATTATCAACAACGCGTCCTTCTGGACTGTAGGATGCCGATCTTGCCAAGGTGGTTTCAACATTTCTCCGGCGTTTATGCCCCCACGTTGTTCCTTCTTTAGGATTGTGAGTAGGACGTGTACGTTTAGTACGGGAGACCTCGATAGATCCAGGATTATAGAAGATTCGTTTCATTTGTAGCTGATTGAAAGTACTCTGCTCTTCCCACTTTATCCCGAATATGACCAATCCGAGTTGTTCTTGGGTAGGAGCTGTTATTCCTCTCAAGTCAAAGTATCTCTTCAACGACTCGTAATACTTCTTTAATGTCCTGCCTTCGGGATGCAATACCATAACTCTCGAAGAGTAAGTCTGTAGAAAGTTAATCAGTTCTTTTTCTTCTATCATGTTATTGAGAAAGATTGCCCCTGAGTCTACATCCATTTTTCCAAGGCCTACACCGAATCGTAAGATGCAAGTGGAACCTACTTGAATGGTTGTTCCATTCAATGCGTTCTCTAGGATGAAATTATACTTTAGATTTGGAGTATGACACAGATGACAATGGTTTGAGAAGCCCTCGGAGGATTCGTCAATTAGGGACTGTACAGTCCATTCCTCCTTTGCATCATCAAACTCATGAGACTGACTGCATGTAAGTAAATTCTTTACGATGACTGGTCTGGGTTGATTCATTTCCTTAGCAGTCTTAAGTGCAACAGTCTTGTGCCGACTACTCAATAGCAAAACTCCTTTACCATTTGATTGATGACAGGAATATCAGTTCTCTCTATATATAGTGTACCATTATTTTCTGGATACTGTATATAGTGACAAATCGACACAAATATGTTTCACTTACAATTTCAGAGAGGTTTTTAACTCAGATTGCACATCATGAACATAGCATCCGAAATTACGATAGGTTTTCTCTCTGATAAACGAGAGCAGAGCCACAGACTTGATTGATAATTTGGACTTTCAACGGTTGAATTTATGAGATATACTAATCTTATTCACTCTGTATTCTCTTTTTTTGTTGATTCCACACGTCTCCGAGATTGCTCGGACTACTTGTTAGAGACCCTGTTGGTCGGTAAGATGGTTTATTCCATCATGCCCATCAGCGGGGTTTTTTGCGTGGAATAAATCTATTAGTGAAAGGAGGTAGGAGATCATGAAACCCATAATTGTTCATGTAAACAGTTTTGGGAAAAAAAGAGGGAAGTTTCAGGAGATCATCCACAGTCAAGACGAGTATTCCTTTATCCCATTGGATAGCAGGCGCAAGACCATGTATTTTGCCAGAAAACTAGTAGACGGTACAAAAGAGTCCATTCAGTTGTATCCCGATTTTGAATCTTCGCTTCGTGAGGACACGAAAAGTGTTCTTGCGATAGAGAAGAGCAAAATCAAGGAGTACACCACGAATGGTCTTTTTTTGTCAGGGAGAGTTTCTATTCAGCATTTTCATCTTATTGAAGTAGCCGAGGCACAGCGATTCATCAGGGACTATTGCTTTGATTGTGGCCACTTAGGTGAGCCTCAATGCGCGCAGACTCTACAGTGGCATTGCGCGGAAGAGGATCGCGAAAGGTATCAAGATAGCGCATGGTTTGAGATTCAGAAGGAATTAAGAAAGCAGCGGAAAGAAAAAAGATCAAAGACATTGCCCATTTAAAATGGGTTGGGGGAGTGAGAACGTCTCATGCCACGGGTATCACTTTGGTAGATGTCTCTCAGTCTTGAGTACCCTAGAAAATCGTTGCAGCAAGAGGTAGGGCATTACCGGTATTCCTGGTAGGTTACCTCTTAGCAAGTGCAGGACGTATCCCAATGCGTTCCAGATCGATTGTCCTCTCAATAAAGCCTGTGAGCTTTATTCAGAAGAGAGGGCTTCACAATGTCAGAATACGCGAAAAAGTTTACCGTATGCTCCTTTTATGTTGGGGGTGGTTTACTTGATTATGCGTTTAAAAACCATTTTCACATCATTTGGGCCAACGAGATTAATCCTTCAGCTGCACGATGCTATCAGAAAAATGTAGGGGATCATCTGGTAGTTGGGGATATCGAAGAATTGTCATACGATGATATTCCACCAGCAGATGTTTACCTCGGGACGCCACCGTGTCCAGATTACTCAACAGATGGCGTAAACCGTGGCGAACGGGGAGAGACAGGGAAACACATATGGAATTTTTTCCGCGTCATCGAGAAAAAGATGCCGAAGGTCTTTCTTTTTGAAAATGTAAGTGGACTGAAAGCACGTCATCAAGAGACACTTCTCGGGTACATCCACTCCTTCAAAAAGATAGGGTATCGAATTTCGATGCAAGAAATCGAGGCAGCAGAGTTCGGAAGCCCATCTGATCGTAAGCGTGTCTTTCTAGTCGGCGTACGTACCGATTTAGGATTTGAATTTCAATTTCCACGGGCAACGGGTTTAACGATGAATGTATATCAGGCCATTGGGAATCTTCCCGCTCCTGGAGAAACAGAAGGTACTTCTGGATGCATTCCTAATCATATCTCTACCTGGACAAGCCCTTCACCTGAACGTATTCGTCGGATCACTTCCAATCCTAACCCGAAACAATGGCACGGATTAAGAAGATTGAATTGGAACAAGCAAAGTCACACACTTGTCGCTCACATTGCAAAAGACGGAAGAGAATTCATTCATCCAAGCGAAGATCGGAAAATTACAGTCCGTGAAATGCTGCGTTTAATGGGGATGCCTGATACCTTTGTCATACCGGCGGAAGTTGTGACAACACAACAGTATCGCTTGGTTGGCAACGGTGTCGCGTTTTCTGTTGGAGATGCACTGGCGAGGGCCCTGTTTGATCAAATGACAAATTCGATCGTCTAACCAAACCGATTGGGTAGCGACGAATGTATTCGTGATTCAAAAGACTTTTGCAAATAAATATTATGCAGGCAAGTGCATGTGAGACAAGCAATAATACACATAGGAAGAAGGAAAATATAATGACTAAACAATATATTCTAAACCTCGAAACTTCTAAAATTGAATTGCAGTTCTCTAAAACAGAGTATCAATCTCTAAGCCAGGTTGAGAAAAAGACATTACAAAGTGCATATCTGTTCTCTGGTTCTCGTTCTGCTTGGGTGTCCCGGTCTACCAAAAATCATTATTCAGCTATCCGTGTAGCTACAAAACTAGGCTTTACGGATGGCGGTAAAATTGGAGAGCGCCTGTCCTACGCTGAGGAAGTAGAAAGACAAGTAGAAAAAGCAGAAGCAAGAATCGAGCGCTTTGAGCAGTATGCGGACAATGCCAAGAACAGAGCAAAAAACCTGCAATCAGACTTAAACAGTATGCGTGGTGACAATTCATTTTTTACGCAACCGATTATTGCAGGTCATGCGGGAAGTCAACGTTTTGCACGTCAAAGAGAAAAAATGTTTGACCGTTATCATAAAGGATTTGAAGAATACCGTAAGAGTGAATACTTCCGGGATAAAGCTATAACAGCAGAACAAACTGCAAGCATGAGTAAATTTAAGAATAGATCATATTTAAGTAACAGAATTGAAGAATGCAATAAGAATATTCGTGAATACCAGCGGCGAATTGTTCAAGCAGAAGAGACTCAAAACGAATCTTACATGGAAACTCTATTAGAGAAAATGGAATATGAATTAGATAAACTTGCATTTCTCCACAATAAAATGGACGAGATAGGCGGCGTTCAATTTAATAAAGAGAACGTTAAGGCTGGTTATCTCGTTAAAATCCGCGGCAGCTGGGATACAGTTGTTAAACCGAATGCAAAGACTGTGGAGGTTAAGCCTGAATTTGTTCCATATACGCTCAAGTACCCTTATGCTGAAATCCAGGAAATGAAAATTCCAGAGGGATGGGTGGAAAAGAAAAAGGAAGCAGTCAATCCATTTGAGGTAGACGACATAGTAATTCGTACTTCTATTGGTGGCAATAGAATTCTAAAAGCTTTCCAAGTAATTAAAAAGACTGACAAAAGCGTGACGATCAAAGAAATACTTATCGAAAACAATATTCCCCAGTGTAATAACTTTAAATTAGGATTACCGGAGAGACGTACAGTTAAACAAGACAGAGATAACAATTTTGTAGTAAATCATGATGATTGGTATCTATACAAATATAACAGCGCTGTATAACGGTCATCAATTGGTGATCTAAAACAGCAGCAGTCGTATGAAGATCTTTTTTGGAAGAGGTCATGTAACCAAGAGCTAAAGTTCCGGTGGAAGTATGTGATTTTCAATTAAGCAATGTTCAAATGCAACAGAAGAACTTTACTTTATTGTATTCGCTCCAAAAACTGACTGACCCACGAAACAGTTCAATGTAATGATTCAATTCGTCTCACAAGAACATTTCTGAAGAGCCATACCAAAGAACCTGTACACGTTTATGGAGTAAGTTCTTCCTCAACGTATACAGGTTTTTCTTTTTTGAATATAAGGCTCTTTTAAGCAGAGACGACTCTTAGTATTTCAACTGTTGTTGAAAAAATCAATCTGACTGTGAGGTACCAATTATGAAATCATCTGTTTTGAAAAGAATGTACAACATTAAAGAGCGACTATATATCGAGGCTCAATACCTATGCATTTATGGTTTTGGTATTGGCCAGTCCATTAAATACAAAGTAGATCAGCAACGCAAGAGAGTCACTGTTTATGCGAGTGCAAATGAAACAAAGAAAAAGGTAGCGCAAACTACACAACGAACCGGAAAAAAAGTACCAGTCATAGACATTAAGGGCGAAGACGTACGTTCCTTCTTTGCAAGACATCAGCAAGTTGAACTGGAAATTTCGAAAGGGAAAATCATCTTTACTGTTTTAGAAGAAGCGGGACAGAAATCCATTTCGAACGTGGTTGATCTTGAGGAAGCTAGGCGGGAGAAAGAGAACGTAGGGCATCGGAGTTACGCTGTTCGAGTGAATGAATTTGCAAGGGTGGTCAACTATGATCAGCTAACGATATTTGATTTATTTCGTGCAGAGCAGAATGAACAATTGCAGGGTGGATCCTCGAAAGTACCTCCTGCTTTAAAAGAGAAAGCGATCAAAATGATATCGCTATTTTCCGGAAGCGGGACCCTAGATTTAGGTTTTAAAAACGAGGGCTACGATATCATCTTTGCTAATGATCGTTTTGAAAAGAAAGCGTTACGGGACTCCCATATTAAAACCTACCAGCATAATATCGGTGATCATATCATCATGAGGGACGTCATGTCCTTAACAAAAGAGGATATCCCTAAAGCGGATATTTGTGTAGCTGGAATCCCGTGTATTGACTTTAGCTTGTTGAATACAAAAAAGAATTTCCGTGATAGTGAATCAGATCATCATCCTATAGTGGAAAAGGCAATGGATATTATTCAATGGAGCAAAGCCAAGGCCTTCTTGATCGAAAACGTAGAAAAGTTCATTACCGTAAAGAATGGCGTCATTTTGAAGCGGTTTAGGGAACGTTTCTCGAATTTTGGTATCGTCGCCAAGATAATAGATGCTACTTCGCTTGGGTCTGCACAAAAGAGAAGAAGGGCCTTTATACTCGGGATTGAAAACGATGTGCCTGAAATAGAGCTCCCACATCTAGCGGAGTGTAGAACAGTTCGAGATGCGTTTAAGGATGTGGAGAATGCCCCCCAGCAAGATCTCTTCTTTAAACCTACACCGAAGACGTTAGAACGCATGCAGTATGTTCCTGAGGGTGGATGTATCAAGGACGTTCCTGAACATTTACGATCAGCGAAGAAGAAGTTTAATGACTTTTGCATGCGCTTAGGATGGGATTTGCAGACGAAAACGCTCGCACACGTTCAGGACCACGTAATTTTTCACCCATCGCTGGATCGCTATCTGACGGTTCGTGAAACAGCGCGCTTGTTCTCCCTTCCGGATGATTTCACTTTCATCGGAAGTCTAACAGCTATCTTTGAAATGTTAAAGAATGCCGTTGATTACAGGGTTTCACGATTCCTTGCGCAGACCATTAAAAGACAACTAATCCCGCTTCTATAGCCAATTTTATGATGTAGAAGCAATAGGGTCAATGAAGAATGTGAAATTTTGACCACAAAGATGACCTAGGAGCTGGAGCCACTATTCGTTGGCCAACTTCTAGGTCATTTTCTTCCCAGTAGATAAAGGAGGATTTTCCATGAAAAATCACATCATTTTTTGCAGCGGTGGATCCGCAAGCTTTGCAGTAGCCGATTATGTAAAATCGGAGTATCCCGAAGATAACATCGTTCTCTATTTCACAGATACGTTGTGGGAAAATGAAGACTTGTACCGTTTCATTAAAGAAGCTTCAGATAAGCTGGAGTTGCCGATATTGACGCATAGTTTAGGATTAAATCCGATTGAGCTGATGTTCGAAAAGAAACTCGTTTTTAACAGTAGAATTGGTGAGTGTTCTAAGGTACTGAAAATAAAGGTTGCCTCTGATTTCTTGAAAAAAGGAATAAAACCTCCTGTTGAAGAGTGGAGGAACGGACAATACCTCAAACAAGAGGACTTCACGAGTGATGCGACGCTTTACTTTGGTATCGGAATTGAAGAATTGCATCGGGAAGAATCAATCGTGAAAAATTGGGCGCCCTTTCAAGTAGAAATGCCTTTGATTGAGAAACATATCGACATTGATGCGGTATTTCGAAAACATGATATTAAAAAGCCGCTTCTTTACGATCTTGGCTTCAGTCACAACAACTGTAATGGCCGGTGCGTAAAGGCCGGCCAAAGCCATTTTTTGAATTTGAAAATGAAGCAACCAGAAGTATTTCAAGATCTTATGGAGAAGGAACATTACATGATGATCTATGTGTCGTCATACCGCTATCTCATGAAAATTGAATCGGATGGTAGAGATGGATGGAACGAGGAAGTAAGGTCCATGTTGTTAGAGGAATTGGATGATGCTTTTCGAGACTACTTTTATGGAAGAGCTGCGCGTCCCAAAGTCTATATTCACCCAGCAGCTAGTTCCACTGATATGAAGATAACCACCTATAGTTTTATGAAACGGAAAAGTAAAAATTCAATTCAAGAGGTAGAAATCGATGAAAAGGGCAATGAGAAGGTGGTAATTAAGTATCCAAGTGAGCCTTATATGCTTCGTAATTTTAATCGTGATATGGAGAAGAAGGGAATCCAAATTGATATGTTTGATATCGGTGGGTGTGGTTGTTTTGTAACCTATTAAAAGTTTTTCTGGGTGGACTTGAACCATATATTTGCCGTAACGGCAAGCTAATGCTACAAGGAACTTTAGGCAAACTTTTGCTCCAATATAGAATACGTTGCCTAAATAGCAGCTGATCATTTCTGAGGAACTATGCAGATTTGGCAAACTTATGGTTTAATAACAGGCAATCATTTGCTTTAATCACCGGCAAACTGTTGCTTTAATGAAAAGTTCCTCAGACATTGCAATATTTGCAAGCATTGGTAAATTGCTTGAACCAAAATATTGCCGTAAATACGTTACTGAATCAATAACTTGCCGTAAAAACATATACCTCGTTTGTTTCTACCTAGAGTATGATGAGATTTGTAATGAATACTGTGTCTATCCAAGAAACGCTTGTCACAAAGTACTGTAAGTTAGCGCCTTGGCGTGCTTATGATTCAAAAAAGCGGGCAAATCTAGAGTCTAACATCAAAATAGGC
The DNA here is from genome assembly GCF_002897295.1 of Brevibacillus reuszeri. Lineage (GTDB taxonomy): Bacteria > Bacillota > Bacilli > Brevibacillales > Brevibacillaceae > Brevibacillus > Brevibacillus reuszeri_A. Next base: position 89,938 of record NZ_BEXF01000015.1, on the reverse strand, counting down.
CCTGCTGCTGTGATGATCAAAATCTATCTACCTTCGAATCGGAGGTTTGTAAACCATAAAAAACTAGCTATGTTATTACTCATAGCTAGTTTTTTATGGGAACCATGGTGTGAGTAATAACCAATGCTGTCACTGGTTATAACTAATTTTGTCACTGGTTATAACTAATACTGTCACTGGAGGAAACTCCTTTCACAAATTACTGTAGGTTAGCTCTTTGGCAAGCTTATGGTTCAAATGATGGCAAACTAATAGTTCAAATCACATTATTAATGGAAGATTTTTCTTCAACTGTAGGTCTATACAACCATTTTGCGACAATAAAAATTTGACTTCATTACATTTGTCACTCTATACTTAAGCTAATCACATACCACCTTCGGAAATACCGCGGGATAGACCCTTGTTTTACACATAGGGTCTATCCCGTTTTTTGTTTTTCTGGACTTTCCGTTTCTGGTAATGAATTTTGCCCTAGAACCAACTTATTAAGGAGATGATTCCATTGCATAAATAACGATAGTGCCTCATGAAGTTCTACAGAGATTTAGACAACGAGGAGGAACAAATGAAAAGAATATTAAATTTGTTGACAGTTTTTGCTCTAATGCTACAAACCTTTATAGGGATGCAATTAATCTTGCCAAATATCGCACATGCAGAAGAGGAAATAACGTTAGGCACCTATGTCCAATTTGGACGATATCTAGGGGCCCCAATTATCTGGAGAGTAGTTAATATAGATGAAAATGGCTATATGTTATTTTCCGACAAGATCCTGTCCACAAAAGGATTTGATTCGGTAGGTGATCTGACCGATGGGCGCGGAGATAAGTGGAGACAAGTGACTGGTAGTAGCTACTGGGAGAGATCGAATATTAGGGAATGGCTAAACTCCACTAATGCAATTGTGTAATACAGTCACAATCCTCCTAAATTTGACTATAATACTTACACTGACGAATTTGGGTTTCTCCATAATTCAAATTTTACACCTGATGAAAAGAATTTAATGGTTCCCGTAACTCACCGATCTAGTATATCAGACATAGATGCCCCGGTTAAAGACGGTGGAACTTTACCGATGCCGAAGTTAGCTGATAACCTATCTAGCATTAAGATTAAGAATATACAGTTTGACCAATTGGTATATAAGGATACAACTGACACCATGTTCCTTTTAAGTTTGAAAGAATTAAAGGAGTATGTTTATGATAGGGGATGGGTCACTAGAGGGATGATAACTCCTGAGGGCCTGGCTCAAAATCAGAACAAGTCCGATACGAGCCTAGATTATCGGACATACTCCCTAAGAGACGCTGTAGGAGCAGAGGATAATGTCCTAGCTCACTCAATATCAAACTATATAGACTCCCGGCAGCCAAGAGAAGGCGGATTATTGGGGATTAGGCCCGCATTTTATTTGACACGGGATGTAACTGTCACTGGGGGGTATGGAGGGCCGACCACCCCATACACCATTATAGGGGGTACTAATGTACCTACTCCTAATGATTTCACGGTATCCAATATTACGAGCACCTCAGCTAGCTTTAACTGGACTAAGGAAGCGGATAAGACCTACGAGTTAAAGTCCGGAAATACAGTTTTATACTCCGGTACAGATGGTTCATTTGTAGCCACTACTCTTACCCCGAATACGGATTATACGATGAACCTTTATGCTAAAAAGGGAAGCGCTGTTAGCGCCACACCAGCTACAGTCTCCTTTAAAACCTTAGAAGCAGTACCAGCCCCTGTTGGTTTTAAAGTGACAAATATTACTAGCACGTCAGCCGACTTTAGCTGGACTGCAAACTCAGATAACCTCTATGAACTCAAAGAAGGTACTAACGCCCTTTACTACGGTCCAAGTGGCGGATTTAAAGCCGTAACTCTGGCACCAGACACGAACTACGTTGTTAGCCTAACAGCTTACAAGGAAGGTAAACCTAGCGCACCAGTTACTTTAAACTTTACCACCCTTAAGGAAGTTGTGGAATCGCCAGCTAATTTCAAGGCAAGCAATGTTACGCAAACATCAGCAGATCTGAGTTGGGATGTAATCTCTGGCTCATCCTATAGATTAAATGACGGAACCTCAGATTTGTATACCGGCACGAGTGGTAATTATCTTTTGGAAGGTTTAATTCCTGGCACAACCTACACTTACGACGTATACAGAATTAAGAATGGTATTGAAAGCGCGCCTAGTACTGTAACATTCACCACAGCTGACATCTCCGCGCCTACGATGCCTAATATTTCCGTAGTAGACTTTAAGGCCACTAACATCACCAAAAACTCTATGACACTCTCATGGAATGCAGTTGATGGCGCAGAGTCATATCGTGTAGTTCAAGGTGGAAATCAGATTTATTCTGGAGCCAACCTTTCAACAGATCTAACCGAGCTGGAAACAGAAACGGTATATGGATTCACCCTTTACGCAATTAATTCCAAAGGTCAGAGTGCTGGGATTACAATTAATCCCAAGACCTTAGGAGAGGCTCCTTCAAATCCCGAGAATTTTAAGGTCGTGTATGCTAGACCATATAGCGTATCTTTGCAATGGGATTTGAACCCTAATTCTAAAGAATCCATTCTAATGCGTGATAATAGCGCATTAGTTTATCGCGGTGATCTAACTGCATTCGTAGATAAAGGTACTGCGCCAGAATCTACGTATGAGTATTCCATCAAATTCAAAAACGAATATGGAGAGAGTGAATCTATTTCTATTCAGGTTACTACTCCTCCAGATTCTAAGCCAGAACCTACAAAACCAGAAGTGAAGCCATCTGAAGTAAGCTTCTCATATAACCAAGTACCACAAGCGGAGTACTACACGGTGTCCCGAAATCCAGAGTGGACGTATACTCCTAATGGGGACGGTACTTTCCAATTGGAGTACTATAATACCGTTACAGGCGAGTATAAAGATTTGGGAACAATTACTGAGAACTCAGATGGAGAGGTTCCATTTAGTGAAACCGGATTGGAGCCTGGAAAACATTATAAGTACACGGTTCTAGCGCATTTAGCCAAAGGACCTAATGGAGAGGACGTTACAACCGAACCTATTGAGGTAGAAGTAACTACTCCAACTGACCCAGGAAATGGAGGAACGGACCCTGGGAATGGTGGAGGAGGCACTGACCCAGGAAGCGGTGGAGGAACCGATCCGGGCAATGGTGGATCTAACCCTGGGAATGGAGGAGGTACAGACCCAGGGAATGGAGGGGGCACTGATCCGGGCAATGGTGGATCTAACCCTGGGAATGGTGGAGGTACAGACCCAGGAAATGGCGGAGGAACTGATCCGGGTAACGGTGGTTCTAACCCAGGAAACGGTGGCGGGACGGACCCAGGAAATGGTGGAGGAACTGATCCGGGTAACGGTGGTTCTAACCCAGGAAACGGTGGCGGGACGGACCCAGGAAATGGCGGAGGAACCGATCCGGGTAACGGTGGTTCTAACCCAGGAAACGGTGGCGGGACGGACCCAGGAAATGGCGGAGGAACCGATCCGGGTAACGGCGGTTCTAACCCAGGAAACGGTGGCGGGACGGACCCAGGAAATGGCGGAGGAACTGATCCGGGTAACGGTGGTTCTAACCCAGGAAATGGTGGAGGTACTGACCCAGGAGAAGGTGGAACTAATCCAGGTGAAGGCGGAGGGACCAATCCTGGCGAAGGTGGAACTGATCCCGGAGAAGGTGAAAACCCTGAAGCTTTAACAGCGAAAAATATTGTACCATCTGAGGGCAAACTATCTCCAAGATTCAAGGATACAGAATTCACCTACGATATTGATCTTCCATATGAAACGAAATATATTAACTTCAAAGTGCAGACTCATGCCGAAGATCACAAGGTATACGTAGATGGTGAAAAGTTAAAACCATCGGAGAGATCTGATGATATTTCCCTTCAAGTAGGGAGAAATAGAATTGAGATTATTGTCGAAACTCCAAAAGGTAAGCAAGCAGTTTACAAAGTGAATGTGTATCGTAATAAAAAAGAGAGCAGCCGGGATAATGATGATAAACCATCTAAAGATCGAGACAAGGGTATTGAGTCTACCAAACCCACTATGGGAGGTAATCAAGGTAACACTGTAGTTCCCCAACCTAAGACTCCGAATGCTATTAAAGGACAGCCTTCTGTAACTGATTTGCAAAGAGGTGATTTGATAGGTAGACACGATGGACATGTTCCAATTAAGGATTCTGTCCAACAAACTAACAAGATAGTGATTAATGATGGAACGACGATTTCACAAATCCTCGACTCTGGTTTAGGATTCCGTGGATACTACTATAATGAAGCCGGTAAAAAGTGGATTGCATTACCTACTTCTTTTGGTTATAGCTATGATGGAGATAAAGTCTTCTCTGTAACGTTAAGCATTGCCAATTCAGGAGCTGGAAACTGGTATGCCGTGTTTGGTGTAAAACAACCTGGACTCACCGATATTGCCAACCATTGGGGGTACAGTTACATCGATCAAATCAATGGTATGGGATTAGTAGAAGGGTATGAGACGGGATTTGGTTATGATTTGCGTGAATTTAGACCAGATGCAAACATTTCGAGGGAAGAGCTCGCGGTTATTATCTCTCGGCTACTAGGGGTAAATACCAACGCTAATGACCTATCGTTGTACACTGTTCTTCGGAAGTTAAGTAATGAAGAAGAAGCTGCTGTGTTGAATAACATCACAGGTGTAGACCATTGGGCAAAATCCTATGTGGCCCCGCTCGTGAAAGGAAAAGTGGTACCAGCTGTATTCGGGTCGAATTTTAATGGTGGACAACCGATTTCTAGAGCGGAAGCTGCTGTATTCATTACAAACGCTATGAAGAAGACTCAAAACTACGTGTATACTCCATTAAACAAGAATGCTTTTCAGGATGGTGCCCAATTGCCAAGCTGGGCTGATGGGAACATTGACGCAAGAATCTTTGGTGGAGATAGTACTGGTAACTTATATCCAAATGAAACCATTACCAGAGCTGAGTTTGCTGCCATGATGATCAAGGCACTATCTTCCTTGGGATGGTAGATTTCTAAACCAGCGCAACTAGCTATGTTATACGCATAGCTAGTTTTTTTCTGGGAACTATGGGTTTAAACATTTTTTGAACTATGCTATAATCACCTCGTAAGCCTTGTTTCTTAACACTTTTTTGTGAGTTAGTCATCCGGAAGAATTTCGGAATGTAAGTAAGAGCCCAGTTGGGTTGATGAGATGGTTTATTCGTCTTGTCTTCTCTACTGGGCCTTTTTTGCGTTCCAGAAGGGAGGAAATTAGTTCCAAGCTACATGAATCCTTAGAAAGACGACTTTATTGCTTACCCAATGGCGGGAAACCTCTTCCCGCCAAGCGGGAGGTAGTAAGGAGAGATGAGGAATGGACAAGTTAGCGTCTGATGTAACTGATGAAGAGTGTAAGAAATACTACCAGCTCACATTAGAAGGTACAGAGGAACCGGTAGGTATGCCTTCATTCGCTCAAATTAGCTCTGGATTCATTTATGAGTATGGAGCGGGGGGTGTTTCGATGAAGCACTTACTCGGCACCATCATTCGAGGTCCGAAGGCTAGAAGTATATGCAACTACCTAGCTGATGAACTCACCATGAATGAATTAATGAGCATGTCAGAGAAAGACTTTTTACGGATTAAAGGTATTGGCCCTGTAACAGCAGCTCAACTTGCTGCTACGTTTGAGATTTCGAAAAGAGTCATTATGCATGGTAACAAATGTAGAAAAATGAATTAAGTAAGGATAGTTGGAGGGAAGAGCTTTGCGAGTAAATGTATTATTCCTGTATAGCAAGTGTATTTTGCTAGTTGAAGGAGATTTATCTGAGTTTGAATCAGATGGTGTTCTCCTTCAAACTGGAAAAAGAATCCGATATCGCAAATATGACTGGCATACAAAAAGATATCAGGACTATGTTAAACATTTACCAAACCGTTGAATGTTTTTATGGATCAAATCAAGTGTTCGATGAACCCGGCCAATTAGAATTGGATTTGAATGGGGTATGTCTTTAAATAGTGGATCATTAGAGAGGATGAGTGATCATGTTGTTTTCCTATGTACTTGTTCATAACGAAAGTGAGAACCAAGAAGGATCCGCAAACTTCCATTTTCCTTATGAGGCGGAAGGAGCCATTGAAGCAGATGAATTTGAGAGCGTAGTAGAATGGATGAAGGGTCAATGGAGCCACCTGTCTAATACAGAGTGGGACTGGTATTGTAACCCTTTAGGTACACGCGGAAGGATATGGTTCCATAATCAATATGACGGAATGGCCGTGGTATTTGAGGTCGTTTCTATTGAAGATAGAAAATAAGGTATGAAGAACATGAATGTACGCTATGCCAAACAAAGGGACAGTAATAAATTCTGTGTGGAAGCAAAAGATAACAAATCTTGAAGGAGAGCAGCTGCACTAAGGCATGCTCTCCTTTGCTATTTGGGGTGAAAATGGTTTGGTTGAGACAGTATTGAATGCATTACTTGCGCATATTGAGGTTGAGCAAAAAAAGTATAGAATATGGGCTTTTCTGAATCAACACAGTCGTAATAAATACTATTCTGGATACAGTCAAGCTTTGGAAGATCTGCAAAGCAAAATTAAGAACGAGCTTAAGACAAATACAGGTCAGTTAGTCATGGAATTTAATGAATTATCAATTGAGGCAGGTAATGTAGAAAGGGGAACGGTCTTATGCTTGTCGGAACAAATTTCGGGGTAGTCAAATATCAAAATGGAGTTATGTCCATTGTGAACAATGCTCTCCCAAAAGAGAATTCATCACGAACTGGTTTAGTAGACAATTTGATAAATGAAGGTAAAACGCTTTCCGAGGCAGCTGCCATCTTACAAGAGATCGACCAGTTTGCTTTTAACGAATGGAGTAAGCAAGTATCTCTAAAATCAGCAAATCTATAACAGTAGATAAAAATGGTATTCGGATTACTGTGTTGATAGTAAACGAGTTAGATTAAATAAAAATGTGAGTTTTATTCAGGAGGATGGAAAAATGGAAAACAATTCAACCGTAAGGACAATGGAGTATATTGGACTTGATGACTGGAACAGACCTGTTTATAAGTGCATTGAAACTGGTTCGCTATGGAAAGATATTACGCTTGGTAAAGGAGTACCAGAGCTATTTAGTTGTGGGAATATTTTTGATGGAGAACCTTGTTCACCAATCAAAAGTGATTTAACTGTAGTGTTTAAGACCAAGTACGAAGAATCTCCATACAGATTTAACTACATGATGTTAGGTAGATTGAGAAGCGACTGCGATTATTACCTTGGATATGGAAACAGAAATAAATCTCGTCTTTCTGGTGAAGATGAAAAAAATCATATTGAAGAAATGAAATCTATTTACAATAGCATAGATGAAAAAAGTAAACCTGAATGGCTTACATGGGAACAGATTTTAGAATATGAAAGACAGATGATGGGGACAGGTGAGTAAATTAAATATGACTTCCATTTCGTTTTCAGCACGATTATCCGAATAGCGGATAGTAATATCAAAAGTCAACGCATCTAAGAGAGGGAGGGAGCCCTTCTGCAAGCATTTCAGCGGAAGGGGATCTAACCCCCTTCCTTTTGCTTGTACGGGGCGTCATTATGGCACGTATCGCTTCAGAAAGTAAAGGTGGGTTTTATGCCACACCAGAAAAAGAAATGCAACTGGTAGCTTCTCGACTTCGCATTGAGGAAGCGGGAGAATTTAACTTCTATGATCCTTGCTGCGGAAAGGGAGTTGCGCTTCGGATTCTTTCCGATCATCTCTCGACACCAGATAGTAAGGTCATCACCTACGGGGTGGAATTAGAAAAAGAAAGAGCTGAAGAGGCTCGAAACATTCTTCATCACGTTCTACAAGATGGTTATGAGAATGTGCGTACTGAAGATCATTTCTCAGCTCTCTATTTGAATCCACCCTATGACGATGGATTTGGAGAACGGATAGAAACCTCTTTCTTACGTAGGCTTACGAATAAGTCTACGAATGTTCTTGTGAAGGGGGCATTACTCATGTTTTGCATACCTCAGTATGTCTTGAGCGATGCTTCTCTTTTGATTGCCTCCCGATTCACAAGTGTAAAGGTTTATCGTTTTACAGATGTGAACTATCCAACTTTCAAGCAGGTCGTAGTGTTTGGTTACTTTCAACGGCCCGATCCAGACGAAAGAAGTGTTACTACTCATTATCTTCGTGAAGTATCCAAGCTTGGACCAGAGGCATTGCCAAGCCTTGATGAAGAAGATGGGGTAACCTATCGTATTCTGCCTTCTCGCCAATCCATTCGATTGTTTCGAGCAGGGAAATTACGAATAGATGAAATGTCGAAGGATCTTGTCACTTCCCCAATTTTTCTATCCATGAAAGAGCTGTTCTTACCTTCCCATTCCAGGAATGCTGACTTAAAAAATCCGGTGCTTCCACTCAAACCAACTCACTATGCAATTGCGATAGCAGCTGGAGCAGTTGGAGGAAACATGGGCAATCACTTGCTGGTAGGTGTAACGAAGCAAATACACGATACAGCAGATAAGGTCAATGACGATGGAGAAGTAGAAGGGGAAGTCACAATCAAACATCACAAGTCGATAGTTCGCGTTTTTACGAAAGATGGAGTTTTTGATCTGGAATAGAGTACACAAGGAGGCCTACTGCTTTTGGATTTTATCCATATCGCGTCTCATCCATGGCTTATAGAAAACTATGAATTTACGAAGGGGTGTACCATATGAACCAAGTTGAACAATCCAAATTAACCGTTGCTCAAATGATTGAAGGAAAAGAATACGTCTTTACGGAGTGTTTCTTTAACGATCGTTCCAATGAGATAACCATCATTAAAAAAGAGGGAGACAAATTCTTTGTAACATATTCGGGAGGAGAGTTTATACAGGATCAAACGGTCATTTTTAACGATGAATCTTTTTATCTATTTGACTTTAACATTGACGTTTCAACCTTAACTCTTTGGGAATTAGAAGAGGCATCCGTTGAGCTATACAATTTATTCATGTCCAATGCAATCGATGAAGACATGAAAGAAAATGTACAGGTGATTTAAAGAACAATAAGTACCATCTAAATATTGAGAGGGGGATGGCCCTGAGGTAGATGTTAACTCAGGGCCATCCAAGCCCTGAGTTCTTTTACTTTAGGGCGACCAAATGAATATTTCACTTTCTACTACAGAGCGATACTTTAACGCTGCCTTACACTTTGCGGTTCTCGATCATAATGAATCAACTAAGCAGACGAGCTTAATTGCAGCTTCGTATGTTGGATTGGAAACATCAGTACGCGCAATTTCAGCAGGATTCTGTGAAGGAAGGGACGTTCAAATTGAATCCAACGGTTCGTATTCGAGGGTTGTACAAGATAAGTACCGTCGAATGGAGCGACCAATTGGTTTAGGTGATGTTACGCATGGGATGGTGATGAATGTTAGAGCCACCATGAACGGTTTAGAAGAATGTAAGGATTCGAATGTGGCCTATATTCTTGCACCAGATGGTGATTTTCAAAAGATCATCGGTGAACATGTCGTAGCTCGTTTTGGGATGCCGCGAGAGTGGATCCATCAATTTGAGTTTCTCCTCAGAAATCATCTACAATCCCTACAGATTATTAGAAACCCTGCATTTTCTATGTGGGATTCACTTGTTGGGAAGAAGCTCAATATAAACGAGGAAGAATTGAAGAATCTCGTCACGGATTCCATTAAGAGCGGATACCTGGAAATTCCGGAGTCCACGACGAATGGCGTGTACCAGCAAGATATGACCATGCAAGAGTATCTTCGTGCAAATGCTTCCGTCCTCGCTGAAAAACTCAATGAAAAAGAACCTCGACACTCCCCTGATAAACCATTAAGTCCTTTCATTGCAACAATGAAACGGACACCTTTTCCCGCTCAAGCACACATGATTCAAGCGTTACATAATACCTTGAAGCATGAAAGGAGTGCGCTTTCGTCGGCGGACATGGGGACAGGGAGTGTGCAACGTTCCTAGACAATCTGCGTGGAAACATGCAATAAAACTAGGGGGCTCATCTATTTAGCCTAACTCTATATCTGAATGGACAGGGGAAGTACCTGTTAAGGGTTGAGTTGGCGACCCTTCCCTAATACTCCGATGTGCAGATAGTTTTTACTGACTGCCTGTACAAAGCTCGGTGAAGACGTGGTAACGCGGGGGGCCAAAAGGTTGCTATGCTTAGAAAACGAACTCTCGTATAAAGTCTCGTTACCCCATACGTTTCTCCATTGCTGTTATTCTCCCTTCCTGAAGGATAACTGTACGACTTCTTGATTGTGTTCTGAGTCTTCCAACCAAAGGACAAAAGAATAATGGACGGGACATAGAGAGAAGCTAAGGCAACTCGTGGAAGGCTAGGATATAGGGAACGTTGGAACTCCAAAAGAGGTTGATAAGAGGAGTAAAACTCAATAACTCTAAACGATAGGAAATGATCGTTGAATTTGGAGGGCAGCAGCCCGTAGTAGCGATGAAATAGGGTAATTCCTATGGATGCGAAGGGGCATAGTCGCTGTAAGGTAAATCGCTTATTCTCCTAATATGCGAGTATTTTACAGCGATGGAACGCCGTATGAGGGGAAACTCTCACGTACGGTGTGAGGTGGGGGAAAAGATAACCCTAACGTTTACAGACGAGGGATATTCTTACCTATCACCATAGTCAATTCAGGCTGTCGGTGTTGCCCATGTTCATCATGAAACCCGAAAAGCAAATGGTGCGCGCCGAGGTACCGCAGTTCTTCTGTCTGCACCTGGTATCACCATTCCTAAATGGGCAAAGAAGGAGATCGAAGGAACGGTCATCGCTAAAACAGAGATTATTCGAAATGGTGATGATGCTCTCCGACTACTGAGAAAGATTCGTAGTGGATACAAACCAACTGGTTTGGAGTTTTGGCTCGTTTCGATTGATCGCGCCAAACTGGGTTCTGAGCCGTATTTTGCAGGCGTTTGGAAACGTCTAAAGGATCGAACAATCGATTACGCTTGGCATTGTCCTGATTGCTTGCGTCCATTGGAAAGATACGACAAGGATTTGGACGAAATGGTTCCGTTAGGCTGGTATGAGTGTGCAGATAGTGTTTCACCTACAATGGAGGAATGCCGTAAAGCACTCCATTCACATACTATAAAACCAAATGGTCTCCCTCATGATTTTAACGTCAAATGGAGACGAAGCCAGCGTGTAACTGAATGTACGCATGAGGATTGTCAAGCAAAATTATGGAGATATGCTAATAAAAATAAAGGGGAAACCCGAAATAAAGCGAGGGTAAATATCTCCAGAGTTTTGAAAAAAGCCAAGAAGTTTTTTGATTTACTGATCGTTGATGAAGTGCATCAATGTAAGGCAGATGGAAGTGGACGCGGAGACGCACTCCACCAGTTGGTAGGAGCTGCAAAGAAGAATCTACTTCTCACTGGAACCTTGGTGAATGGAAAGTCCACATCAATTAAAGAGATCCTTTGGAGGACAGACGCCAGGGCTTTGCTCGAACAAGGATTTGACCGGAATTCAGGTATGGTTCAATGGGCTGAACGTTACGGTAAATTGAAAGAAGTAGTGACTCTAAAAGAGGTAAATGATGGTTGGGTGACACGCAAAAAACGCGTGAAGCAGCAGCCAACAGAAGAACCTGGCATTGCTCCACAACTAACTGCACAATTCCTGTTACATAAAGCGGGCTTCTTGGAATTGCCTGATATGGGCTTACCTTTGGTCGAACTGAAGGAACTCCCCATTTTTCTCACGATGGATTCTGAGCATGGATTGGAATATGCGCTGTTCCATGATAAATTGCAGGATAAGTGCAAAACGCTTTCTGCATTGGGATTGAAAGGAGTTTGGTCAAAGTTTATTCCTGCAACGATCAACTACGCGGACGCACCACATCTTGGTGCAAGTGTTGAGTTTGGGGGTAGTGGAGCCGACAAACAAAGTAATTCGATAAAGGCAAAGGCATACCCAAGTGATTACTATCATGAAAAAGAGCGGCATTTAGTGCAACTTGTTCAACAGGAACTCGCTGAAAACCGTGGTTGTATCATTTTCAACTACTACACTGGCGAATACCAACAGAATGAACGCACGCAAGCTGTTTTGAAAGCGCATGGTATTGAATCTATCATTTTGGATGAGCCATCACCTGATAAGCGGCAAGAATGCATTGATGAATTTGAGAAGAACGGCGAGAAGGTTATTATATGCAACTTGAAAATGGTAGAAATTGGATTGGACTTGCTCCCGTGGCCAACGATCATTTTCAATCAACCATGCTATGAGTCGTCATCTGTGCGTCAAGCAGGGCGTCGAGGATGGAGAATTGGACAAGAGAAAGAATGTCGTGTGTACTATCTTGTCTACAATGGAACACAGCAGATGGCTCAATTTCTCAGAATTATGTCTGCTAGAGGCCACGCCATGATGGTAGAGGGGCGACTAGATAAATCTAGTCTTGCTCAATACTCTCGTGATTCTCAATCAACACTAGCAAGCGATCTAGCCAACTGCTTTGCGAGTTCGGAAGTAGCGGAAGCGTGGACAAAACTTGCAGCGAAAGATATTGAAGGTGTGGAAACTGTTACTGAAGCAGATTTTAAAACGGTTCTCGCTCATCGAATGAAGGCTTTGGCTAACGAGACACGTCGACTATGCGGGCTTCCTCCAATGGAAGAATCAGTTCTTCCAAAAGATGATGTAGTAAGTACAAATCAAGTGAACGCCAATGTTATTGAACATCAGGTTTCAACAGTGAAAATGAAAAAGCTTTTAACTCAAGTTACCGAACAGATAGATCTCTTTGATTACTATAATATTCAAGTAGTCGAGAGTTCGTCAATAAAACAACGGAAAAAAGTTGCCAATGGGCAACTGACCTTTGTATTCGATATGTAAACAACCTTTGAAATAGGAACAGCCCTCTGTATAACATAGCAGAAGGCTGTTTCTATTAATAGCAATATTGATCTTTCCTACGATGGTGAGATTGCTAGTGTGGGTCGTACTACGGCAAATAAAATTCAATCGCTTTACTTTCATCATCGGTCCAGCGACTGCTTATATTTTTCCGTTTACATTTTACGTAGGCCTCATATCCAAGGATTTTTCTAGTTTTCTCTAGATTTTTGGGATTAACTTTATGTGACTGGATATCATTATCAAGCCATCCCATAAAGTAAATTTTATCATTTTCTTCAACGTCTTTCCTATATGTAGCAACGTGATGTGGTTTAGGTACATTCTGGGCACTTACAGTATGAGGAACCTTTTTATCAAACTCTTGAAAAAATATTTTAGGACTGAATTTTTGATTAGGATCATATTTAAGTCCTAGAATTTTACATAAAGTATTGTAAACGGTGTTATCTAGAATTGGGTCAATATCGAAACCATTTTTAACAGGTACCTCAAAATAAAAATTGTGCCCTTTCGCCCCAAACATTAATGTGAAGGGTTTCTCATCGACAAAAAAGAAGACATCGAAAACAGCACTAGCCATCGAAAACGGAAATCTAACTCGCTTAAGTTTACTGTCCCGCATGGATTTGAATAATGGCTTTAGATTGTTTAGAATCATATTCGCTTTCATCCTTTCTTGGGTTGAACATTCTCTCGTAGTCCTTTTCATCGTCGATCGGAGAAATGTGTAAAATATCTATATCAACTAGATCTCTCCCTCTTACCATTGATTGCTAACTATATTCTATCATTTTTATTGATAGCAACCAGAAAATGGTGAGATCGAATCAGGTATAAAGGAAACAGTAAAGTATAAGAAGTTTACCAGCTAAACTGGCCGACATCTTAATAATGCAGCATTTATTTAAAATGTGATGTGGTATGGTATATTTGGTTTAAGTAAATTTACCAAAAATTTCTTCGCAATTATTGCAAAGCTGGTAGCTGCGACTAAAGTGTTTATGGCGGGATCATAAAAGGGGGAAGTGCGTTGTCAATCTCAATTCCGGACACGATCAATAAGATTTATCGAGAGGGTAATCGAAATATTCACGTTCTTTCAAAGATTAATAAAGAGAATAAAGTAGTACATGTATTAGACATGTACGGTCCTTCTACCGTCACACAGCATATCGAGTTTCTACAACACTCTATAACGGATTCTGAACAACTTCCTGGACACATTAACGATTATCAATGGATTCTGTATTGCAGGGATGCAACTGTCACTCAATTTAATGATGGTTCATTTAAAAATGCAGATTCAGCTGATCCACATTTACTAATCTTGATGAATAAGCTCCATAAACTATTATGGGAGGGTAAACTATACGATTGAACATGGTTAATTCGAAGGGATCTATGATATACTAATAGTATTAACTGTGTTTCTATCTCTTTTTTATTTAGGTAGTCATCCGATAGAATTCGGATTGCATGTAATAACCCAGCTGGGTTGATGAGATGGTGTATTCGTCTTGTCTCCGGCTGGGTTTTTTGCGTATCCAGAAAGGAGGGTAAAGGTGTTCCAAGAGGTACCAAATCAAGTAGGCTGCTGTGACTTTTGCGAGAATCAGAATGTTTTTATTAAAGAATTTGAAGATCCGTTTGGTGTTCATGTCATGAATGGTTGCTTCTATGGCTGTGGTGATAAAAGAAATGAAACTGAGAAAGGGTGAGTAACTCATGAAACGAAGAGGAAGAGGTAAAATCGGAATTGTTCACACGAGTTGTAAGCGATGCAGCAAACCGTTGGTTATGACGAATCGATCAATCTATGGGGCTTACGTAGCAAAGACTATCTATGAACAGATTTGTTCCAGTTGCATAACTTCAGAAGAGCACCATGATCTATTAAGAGCTCAGGCGGGTGCCATACTTGAAAATGGATCATCTCAAAAATAAAGATGGCAAGGATAAGGTAATGGAATGAGATATCTCTATATTTTAGGTAGAGGACATTTTGATTAAAGTCCCGAATATAGAGCTTAAGAATCTTCCTGTTCTACGTTCGAAAATGTCCATTATATTCAGCAGTTGTAGGGAGGGAGTTTTAGTAGATGTTACGTTTAGTCAAAACCAAGTCGGGTGTGGTACATGGTGTCTCTGTAACAAACTCTGGAAAGACTTTGTGTGCGACAAGTCATAATCAAGTACGAACATTTCAAGGAAAAGCAGAGGATGTCACATGCAGTAAATGCAAAAAGAAACTCGATGATCTTGCTGGGTAAATATAGACTGGTCTGGAAAGCATCTTGGTTTAATAGAGCCAAGGTGCTTTTCTATGCATTTCGGGCGAGATTTATGAATCTCAATATTGAAAAATGTGGAGGTATTGAGCGACGGCAATGAGAAAGCAAAATCAATCCAAAGAGCCGCAAGTGAGTGTCGATGTAAAAAAGGTTCTAACTAAGTGGGCTATTAAGGCATTGGAGGCTACCCCTGATTTTGATATTGAGGAAGGGGCTACAATTCAATGTAATTTGGACTGGGATGCATTCCAGAAGGAAATTAAAGCTGCTCATGGGTGGGAAGGATTTTTAGAAAACTTGCATCGGTTTAAAAAGAAAACAGATTCATTTTATAGTGAAGGCGACTTAAACTTACATGAGTTTCGTCTATTAGATTCTGAGATTGAAATCGTATATGAAAAAATGAACAAAAAGTGATCAATGTGTAAGGTTAAATGAAATGTACTTTGAGGACGTCTTTTTAGGGTGAATTATGTAGCGAAAGTATGTATGGGAAGGGTAAGGGCATTTAAGCTTGAATATATAAGAAGTACAGTAGAGAAGAAGAGGATATGAAGGAGAAGATTTTAATTAATGAATGTATCGATACGATACTCATTTATCATAAAATCAATTGATACTGTCTTCTTTTTTGGATTGAGTAGGAGGACCTTATTCGAAGATAAACTCTAATAGGTGACATAATATTTATTATGGTAAGAAGATGGAGAGAAAGAGGTAATCAAATATGGATAACTGGGAAAAATTGAAACAGTGGTTGGAACAAGAGGTTATTCATAAGTATGAAGAAGCAAACGGAAAAATTGGTCAGGAACAGCTTAACGCTTCCTCATTTGCAAGGGGAATGGATGAGGTCCTAATAAAGATGCAACTAATTGAGCAAGGCAAGAAGCTAACCTAAGTGGACCGGGAGCTCCTACTCAGGAACATGGTATTTAGTTCTGAAGCATGCTTGTAACCACTATAGAAGAGTATCTATCCCAAAAGTGAGAGTAGTTTTATCGAATACTGAAATCATAAAGGAGCGTTCTCATGAGAGAAGTAATCTACTTTCGTTTTCAAGTATTAGCAGAAGGTGCAGTTCGAATCATATCTGGTAAAGGTACTAACCAATACGAAGGGGAGGTAGACGCTAAGATCAAATATATGCGCCGAAGTGGTATAAAATCGGAAAGTATTGAGTTTCAACAGATTTTGTTAAGAAAGCCCACCGATGTTTGGGTTTGAAAAGTAAAAACTTTTCCCGTAAGCCCATTAGAATGGATAGATGATGCCCCAGACAATATTGTCTGGGGTCATATGTTTTTCACTCGTAAACAAGCATATTGTACGTGAAATACTACCAGTAGACCAGGTTTCGTGTTACAATAAGCCTGTAAACTCTTTCTTGTTTTGTTATTTTTCAGTGCAGGGAATCCGAAAGATTTCGGAATGCAAGTTATAGCCCAGTTGGGTTGATGAGATGTTTCTTTGTCTTATCTACTCATCTGGGCTTTTTTGCGTTCAAAAAAACAGATAGTAGGAATCGTTCAAGAGTTTGTGCTGAAGGGAACATACGAGAGTGGAGTTATGCAATTTCCAGTTAAGTAGATCACATTATGAAAAGAGGAATGTTATATGATCAATGTCCAGGTCGAGCAAGAAGCTGTAAAGGTGAACTCTGAAATAGGTAACTTCATTGCAGCTGGCGACAACGTCTTTGTCATTGTAGAGGATGGTTCATTAACGCGTTTAGTAAATCTAAATCATCCTACTCCATTTGTGGTAAAGCAATCATTCGCAAATCCAGAACAGGCAAGTCAATGGTTGGTAGACCAGTATGGCAATGAAGGTGAGTACGGTTATAAGTCTGAAAACGTAACGGTTTATCTTGGTGTTAATGAACCAGAAAGCCAAGATATCGAGCACTAGTACACAACAAGAGCTTCGATTGTAGGAGCGGGAATGATCCCGCTCCTCTTCACATTTTATTGGCTACTTTAGTTACTTTTCTGCATTCGACTATGACATGTAGTAGTTATCAACGGGGTAGAAAACTAGATGAGATTTAGGAGGAAATACAAATGTATACATTGATAGGGACAGATACCACTTGTGACGTTATATGGTTACGTAACAGGCTTCGAGAGGAGTGTGAGAATGCTCCAATCCCATTATTTGTAGATGATTGGTTTAATCAGATAGAAGATAGAGAGAAAGGTTACCTAGTACAGATAAACGAGCGATATGGATTTCTACTGGTGGAAGAGTTCGCTCACACTGGTGATATGGATGAGGACAAGGTATGGTCGGAAATTAATGGCCGAGATGAAGAGGTTGTCTATCAGTTTATCGAGCTGGAATTGTATGAGCATTTCCGGAATATGATACCGTTTGAAATTTATGCCTCAAAAGGCTACGGTTTTCTAAACAGACATGAGTTTTGTGTGTTTTTCCCGATCGGGACTGATCCTAACATTGTTAACGACATAACTCTGCATTGGGACGAACACATAAAAACGCTGACCACGAATAAATTCGGTGAGACAAAATGGCCAGATGTACATTCGCAAGAAGCATTGAATTCTGTGCCAATTCCGGTTACGACAGATGCAGCTAAGATTACCCACCGTGAGGAAAGCGTTGCTACTGCAATGATGCATGCCATGGTTTTGTATCAAGCTAACCACATCCTAATTGACGATACAGAGCAATTCGTATCAGATGTGGTAATGTTAGCACGTTCATACCGTGGCGAGGTTGATGATATGTTTGAATGGATTCAAGATAGTTTTCAGAATATGTATCGATACAAGTATCCGGTTACAGTGGACGGTTTATTTGGATTGATCGTAGACTATCACGCAGGGTGTAAGCCGAATTTTTTTGATATCGTTAAGAACCAAAAGATTCTGGATGATACTCTGGATGAAGCTCTTGCTCGATTGAAATGGGTGTACGAAGGCATAAGTGATTCTGAAGTAGAAAAGCTGCGAAACGAGATTGTACGTGTGAGAGCAAACGATTTGGCAGTAATGACAAACTAATTCTACTTTTCTAGAGAGATTGGGGAATCGACCCTCTACATAAGAATTTGGCAGGAAGGAGCGGGATTAGTCCCGTTACTTCTGTATACCACAATTCTTTGAAAATGTATGAACAAGGAGTAATGTAAAAATGACACCAAAAGAACGTGAACGCTTGAAATCGCAAATAAATCGACTCAATAGAGACTATGTGATTGCAAAACAAGAAGCAGACTACAAGGAGTGCGAAAAAATCAACGACCTAATTCTAGAACTGGAAAAGGAATATTACGCTCACTAAGCACTAATGAGTGGATGCATTATCTACCACTATGCATATCCAATAAGACGTTTAGGAGATTTCCCAATGACGATAATTGCATGGATAGAGATGCCTGACATGGATCAAATTGAGCAGGCTCTAGAGGATGAGGGTTTATCATATCGAATGATAAGAACCCCGAAGTTTCTAAAGCAAACGGAACCATATATTTGTAATGTCTCCATTGAGGTTAATGCCTCTAAGATCGAAACAGAGAAGGTATTGCCAACTCGAAACCTAAACATGTGGGAGGGTGAAAGACTTGATAGAACAACAGCTTAATCAGTTTGATGACCATACTTCAATTAGAAAGGAGCGGGGGAATAACCCCGCTCCTTCTTTCTTGGTGGACCTTCCTAATTCAATGACAGGAATTATTGAGCGACTACGCACGGCATGGGGTAGTGACATCAGGGTTGAAGACGTTCAATCCCATTCATGTATTTACGCAATGCTTGCGGAATTCGAATGGAGCCATCCTCCTCTTGGTGATTCTCTAGAAGAGGGATTAAAATTCGAGGAGAAGCCACCGCAGTATTATTGAGTGTGTAGCAGAATCGTACCTTTCCGTTAATGTCTCGATATCTAATGTTAGAACGACGTGCTTGGAAATCAAGAAGGTTGGATGATGAGTGGGTTTCACCGTAAGTTTGTCGACTAGGCATCCAAGTTTCGATGTCAAATTGTTTGTAGGTTTTTTGGGACATGTCGCCCGTACAAACAGCCATTGTGCGATAAGGAAGTTCCAACAACTTTAGAATTTCCTCTGCATTTCCCGTAATTTCTTGAAAAAGTTGCTCCGATTTTTCTAAACTATCTTCACAAACAATAACTTGCTCAACTTTTGAAAACTGATGAACCCGATATAAGCCGTGGACATCTTTTCCTGCTGATCCTACCTCATTTCGGAAGCAAAGTGAGACTGCGGCAAGCTTAATGGGTTCCATTACGTCAACGATCTCATTATCGTAATAAGATACAAGAGGAACCTCCGATGTACCAACTAGCCATTTGTCGTCCTCCGCAACTTTATAAGTTTGATCTTGACCGAGCGGGAAGTACCCTGTATTGAATAATGCTTCTGTTCGGACCATTAATGGAACCTCAAGAAGCGTGAACCCTTTTTCGAAAAGTAAGTCAAGGGCGAGTTGCTGCACAGCCCGGTGCAAGGAAACCCCCGCACCAGTAAGATAATAATTACGACTTCCTGCTGTTTTTACCCCTCGAGGTATATCGATCATTTTATGAAGTTCGCCGAGAGTCACATGATCTTTCGGTTCGAAGTTAAAACTTGTAGGTTCGCCTACCCGTTTGACTTCAACATTATCTTTATCCGAGAGGCCTTTTGGCGTATCTGGAGAAACCACATTGGGTACGTACATCATGAGATTTTTATATTGTCTTTCGACCTCTTTATGTTCATTTTCTGTTGTGCTTAAACGGCTATTGATTTCCTTAACTCTTTGCTTTTTCTCTTCAACTTTTTCAAGGTCATTCTTTTGAATGAGGGCATTGATTTCCTGGGTTATCCGATTTCGATCTTGCCGAAGCTGTTCTACCTCTTGTAGAAGCATCCGCCTTTTATCATCCCATTCGACTAGTTGTGAAATGGAGACGGGGATACCTTTTTGATCGGCTACAGCTTGAACCAAATCTTGATTTTGCCTTATCCATTTGATGTCTAACATGGCAACGCACTCCTTTATTATTAAAATACAAAAAGCGCTCTTTGTCCGATTGGGACGAAGAGCGCTTTATTTTCGCGGTGCCACCCAAATTGATTGAACAGCAATACTGTCCAATCCACTTAGTTCCGCGTTAACGGGCGGGTCCGGTTAACTTAGGGGGAAGTTTTTGACTCCCCTTGACGAAAACGCCTCCGAGTTGGATTCTCTTCATAGGCATGATGTCGACGTTTTTTATTAGTTATTAGTATATCTTATGTTGCCATTTTTATTCAAGGGCTTTGTTTTTCGAAAACTTGCCTTTACAGACAGCACGGAGAACTGCATCACAAGTTTAAGCTGTTATTTACTAACGGACGATTGCTCAATAAAACAGCTAAAGTCTAAGACTTTATTTTCGAGTCTTAGTCCGCCACTGCTTCTTTTACGGGGGTCAGTCAAAACTTATTTGCCGGTTTTGCTATTCAAAAACCGCATATGACTAACAACCTCGGTCTAATACTATATTTTCCTGTGACAGATAGAGGCCTTTCAAAACATCAAAAAATGGGTATTTTTTACCATTTTACAATTTTCAGACAAGACGCGACAAAAATATCGTGTTTTTCTGATATAGTAATCGGTATGTAAAAAATCCCAAATATGGATTTTATTAATTTCAAACAAGTGAATAGGGAAGGTCTATATGGGGTACCGCCAACAAAGTTGCGATTTTTAAAGCTAAGGATTACCGGCTTCGATATTTCCTTCAATCATAGGTAACACAAAAGAATGTATTTACATAAATTAGTATGTTCTGTAAAATAAAGGATGTTTGGTGATTCTTGTAATATTATAGTATGGTTTTTGTTTTTGATTTGGAATAAAAGGAGCGATCTATCCGATGAATGTAAGAAGTGTAGCCAAAAAAGCCGCGTTGGTTATCCCGGCGGTGCTGTCATTTACAATTGGGATGGGCCTAGCCCACGCAAACGTCTGGGAGGGGCGCTGGAAAAACCCTGATAGTATACCCTACGTCAACAACGTATCCGGTAATAGCGTTTTAAAAGGTCTTGTAAACAATGGAGCATTGGACAACTGGAATAATAATCAGAGTACTGTGACATTTGAGAAATCTAGTAGTACTACAGGTCGTTATATTGAGGTGGAAAATGTAAACTTAAGCTCTGTTACATGGAGTGGGATTGCCATCGGAGCTACCAACAATTGGGATTCCAATGGATATTACAGGGGCATCGATATCCAAATAAACGAAGCCTTAACTGAAAATTATAGTAAATCTAAATTGCTTGGTGTTGTCGCACATGAGTTTGGACACGCTGTTGGGCTACAGCATCAGTCGGGTTCAAAAGACTATTTGATGTATCCATATGACGATAGAAACACAAACATCATATCATCTAAAGAAAAGAATATATTAAAAGTCCATTATACTGATTGAGAGGAGCAGGATTGACATGACGAACACAATAAAAGTAGTTTTACTGTCTTCTGTATTGCTATCAGGAGTAGCAGGATACACTCTTTCGACGCCAAAGGAAAGTAATATCGTCACAGTACATGCGAGTTGGGGGACAGAGCAACCATCCGTGGAATCATTATTAGACGAATCGGACTTGGTTGTGGTGGGGACGTTGAAAGAAGATCTTGAATCGTACCAGCCATTTGACGGCTATGAGCATACATTTACTGACGGTACTATTGAGTTGCAGCGCGTTTTGAAGGGACCCTCCCTTGATGAAGTAGTTTTGTCGCAATACGGTGGAGTCCGAGAGGATGGCAATATAGAGGTATTTGATGACCTGCCATTGTTAGATAAGTCGAAGACGTATCTCATGTTTTTAAGCAAAATCAACGATAACACGGAACGGAATGGGAAGTATCAGGTTACTGGAGGCCCGCAGGGATTATATGAGTTAGCCGGAAGTGATAGAAAACGGATGAAAGCTGCTGACGCTGAATTAAGCGACTTCTCCATTTCCTCGTTTGTAGATGGGGAAATCAATCAAAAAGTCATCGACGCGGGATTAGATACGATTGCTGATTTAGCCAAGGAAAGCAAATAGAAATATTTACCAAGCGGGATGTGGGTGTTATCATAAAAACATCCACATTCTATTTTTTACAGGCAAGGAGGGTTCAGAATGAGAAGAGTACTGATCACAGTCACATTGATCCTTTCCGTTTTACTGTTTTCATCATGTACCAACAACTCTCCATCGATAAATAAACCAGAATCAACAAATGAAATCGCAAGCTGGCCGTACCCTTATGTGAAAGTCGAAAACCGTCTCTATGTAATTGAGACCGATGAAAACAAAGTCGAACTTGTAGAGAAAGAAAATATCGGAGAACAAATTGGAACAGTAGAAGAGAAATACGATTATGAAGGGGACGAACAAACATCGCAAGCAACTATTGTCTCTAATTACCTGACGAAAGGGACTAAGCTTTTCGTGATCAAGGACGTTGATCCAACTATTCATATTGCATTTGAAAAAAGTGAAGGTGTATTCGTCAAGGCTACGGAGGAAAGTGCAATTCAAAAAGAATCATCTGCAAAAGAATAGGTAGGGAAGAGATATCCAATAATAGTTGGGTATCTCTTTGATTTTATGGATGACAGGAGTGTAGTACTTTTTCATCGACGTTCAGTAATTTCATAAAATGATTTTTGCCACGAAAAGTCGAGCATGATAGAATAGAACTATGTTAACTATATTGCTTCTATTTTTTTGAAAATCAGTGATCCGAAACCTTTCGGAAACATGGTTATGACCCAGATGGGTTGATGAGATGGTTTATTTCGTCTTGTCTTCTCTATCTGGGTTATTTTTTGTTCTCAGAAATCGAGGAGAATGGTCAGCGGTATAGGAAGTTATGAGCTGGAGAACTGATTTTAAATGAAAAGTGGGGGAGTGAAAACATGTTAAGGAGGATTAGAGAAGCAGCCTCACGTTTTCTCGGTTCAAATGAGTTTATGGTAATTTTCCTTGGAGCTTGTTTATACCATTTGGCTGAGATTGGACCAGAGATGGGGGTCTTACCTGAGCAAGGATCTTTGTTATTCCGTGTAATTACAGCAATTGTCGTAGTGGTTACGCTTTTGGATTATCTTGTATATTCATTATCTAATAGAAGACGCAACTAATTTGAAAGTATGAAAACATAATAATCCGCCTAACCAACGAGGCGTAAAACGTTGGCTCATGATTTCCCGAGCCGCGTTTTGCGCTCGGATAATGAGGTTAGGAAGGAATTAGCTATGGAAAATTTCAAACAAGAATCAAAAGAGAATGGCACCACGCATCATCACTATGCTCAGAAAGCACGTGAGTCAGTCGCGAGCTATGGGACCGAACATTGCGATCTTCATGAGTTACTTGCGGTTATTATTGGGGATAACGCAAATCCAGATGTGTGTGCCAACCTGTCTCGGTTTGATATCCATTTGTTAGCAGAAATGACGATTCAGGAACTATGGGAGATACCAGGCGTAACCTATGAAGTTGCATTAAGTATTAAAGGCGCATTTGGATTAGCCAAAAAACTATCTACTCGAAGAAAATTAGGAGCTTCTATTCGAATACCAAAGCATGCAGCGGATTTAGTAATGGAAGAACTTAGGCATTTAAAGCAAGAGCATTTCATTTGTCTGTTCTTGAATTCAAGAGGTATGGTAATCGAAAAGAAAACAATATTTATAGGATCTGTGGACGCATCTGTCATACATGCTCGTGAAATTTTCAAAGAAGCAGTTAAATTAAGCAGCTCTTTCATCGTATGTATCCACACCCATCCTTCAGGAGACCCATCTCCGTCACGTGAAGACATAGAACTTACAAATAATCTCCAACATGCTGGAAACATCATTGGTATTCCCTTATTTGATCACATCATCATTGGAGATGGTTGCTATTTCTCTTTTAAAGAAGAGAGTCTCATGTAAAAGGGAGTAAATTCGAAGAGACTTGCATCATTGGTTCTTGTAGAAACCATTCAATGGAGATGAGTAAAGAAGATGAACATTATAAATCGAACGGTAAAACATCAAGGAGCGGAGTCTAATCCTACGATTTCAGATTTACAATCGGATTCACAGGATTGCAGTATATGTGATACGGATGATGATATAGATAGAGATACCGGCTTTATTTGCGGGGTTTGTGCAGAAAAGTATTGCTCTGATTAAATTTTGCCTGTTGTCAGCAGCTTATCAATAAATGATCAAAGCAATTCGATATTGGATTTTTATAGGATGCGTCTGTTCTAGCCTGTTAAATTGTGGTACCATGGAATTGAGATTTCTGTATTCTATTCCGTTATTTGTGTGTTGTATGTTCACCGAGAGTTCTCGGTATACTTTGAATCGACCTGATGGTCGGCAGAATGGGGTTTATTCCCGTACGCCTTCCATCAGGTCGATTTTTTTGTTTTCCGAGAAAGAGGAGGACAAAAAAATACGATAGGAGGCTGATGCTCGCAGGTTTTACCAGACAATCAAAAACGCTGAGAATGGTTATATTCTCAAGCAATCCATGGATGCTTTTCTTTTGAAAAGCATCTTTTTTTTGTGCCTAAATGTCAATGAAAAGGTGGTTTGTACCATGTCAACGTTAACAGTAATGCGTGTGGGTCCCTACGATTATCAAATTATGGGTGATGATGTGAATGTGAGTGTAAAGAGTTTCGATCTGTTCGGTTCCCGTCCGATTGCAAAAATGAGTGGAAAAGGTTCACGGAAAATTAAAACAGAGATTCCTGAATTACTAAAGGACTTCGTTAAAGAAGAGAATGAAAAGAAAAGAAAAGCGATAAAAGAACAAGCAGTAGCCTTTTGTAGTAAGGCTCCAGAGATCAAGCCTGGCAACATTTACTCCGTTACTGTTGCTTACGCAATCAATGATGAATACGGGTATGAAGATGATACTCAAACATCAACCTTCCTACTCGATTACCAATCAACAATGCTACATATCAAAAGAAATATCGCTATCGATGTAAAGCAAGAAATGATAAGAAACACGGCCATTTATACTATTGGCAGCTTCATCGGTTCTGGAAAAGCTCCGTACGTTCGTGAAGAGAAACGTCTCTTTGTTCTGCTCAATGGGATTAAGCTGACAGGACTAGCCTTAAAAGAAATGGCAAAAGAGGGGAGACGTTTTTACAAGTTGTATGAAGATAAACGCCGATTAGAAACAATTGAAGATGAAGCAAATCGCTTTGATATTAAACAAAGTCGAGCGGTATTCGGCCTGTTGGCTGAAGAGAAAGAGATCCTGGATATTGATATGGTTGAGAGATTTAGAAGTGAAGTTGCAAGAGCGAAAGCAGCGCCTGAGTAAACGGCGTTGCTTTCTTTACTTCTTAGCTCAAATCAAAATCAAGGACGGATCGTCCAAAGGAGGAAGTGCTTTGACCACACTAGCAGCGTTTCTGAAAGAATATCTACTCGATAATTACGATGACATTCAATCCGAGAGCCACGCTGAAGATGTATCTCATGCAGTTGAGTTCTACGTCTCCCATACTCTGATACCCGAAATGATCTTGCAATTCTCCCCTGGATCCAGAAGCGGATCAAGCCAAGAGAATGAACTTGAAGAAGCAGGTCATGGGCGATATCAGGAAAGGCTAGAATCGTATCTCACGTCTGTGTATGGCCATGAATCAGTCATATCGATACTATTCGAAAATCAAGATGTCAAAGGTGAGTATTTTCTCGTTCGACTGATCGTTAACGAGGAAGAAACAGAAAAGCAAATAAGAGTTTGTTATGCATTTCAACCGGAGACACAAGAAGACATTCAATATTACGCATCGGATTCAAATTGCTGGTTTTCGGTTGGGGAATTGCCTTAGCGCTTTCCTACATCTGTATCATTCATCATGAGCTTCGCTTACCTCAGCAGGAATATGAATTGTATGGAGGTTTGAATGATGAACATAACTGTTCAAAATGACGCTGAACAACCAAATCCAGCTGAGAATGTGTATATGAGCGTATCTAAATTTCTATGGGGCCGTACCCCGAAGCTCCACATCATCATTCGGGAGTATCGGCATAGTGATTCCGATTTAGAAGTTGACTCGATTAGTGAAGTGATTTCCATCATCGAGAAGAATTACGCCAAAGAGTATGGCAAAGAAAACATTCAAGTAACAAGAATGCTTCTGAATGGATATAGCGTGATTCCATTATAAAAACCGACCTGGAGGTTTATCAAATGACACTTCCCGCTTCCCATAAATACTTGAGAATTGGAAATAAAGTAATGGGTGCGATTCATACTAAGCACGCTAAACAGATTGGATTTATCTCAGCTTTTGTATTAAGTGCTTCTGCTGGGAGATCAGAGAATCTATATAGGGTCATTGTAGACTTCCAAAAGGCTGATACACTTCCATCTACAGATGAAGGTGAACATTTTGAAATAGTAACCGTTTCGGAGCGGGATCTGATCGTCTTTCCTGAGGAAGAGAGTCAGTTTGGGTTTGATTACATGGGGAGGGTAGTTTGCCCCGATTGTTTGCAGCCAATTGAAATGTTTAAAGGATATCATGAAGATCGGAAATTTACGTATGAATGGAGAAGAGGAAGGTACATCTACTCCAATTCGCACGAATATGCAGAGAAACTCTATTGCCCGGAGTGCAACTATGTATTCAGAAAGAATAATGACACCGTAACTTTTCATACCCAAGCTTCGTTCTATGTAGGGGAAAAGTGGGGATGCTCTCCTTATTACGGTGAAACCATTCTGGAATACTTACATCAATTCAACTATCGAGTTATTGGGATAGATTCATCCGTCTATTTAATGACACCGGTTAACACTTTGAAGAAGTTGGGGTTTATGGGCCATATTGTCATCTTTTTCAATGACAATGGTGGTGAAATAAACTTGGGCATTGTCAATTCAAACCAGTACTTTTCAAGCGTTCCTTACATGCGTTTTGGACAGGTTATTTCACCCGAAACCGTTGTTTACAGGATCATGCAAACACTGTCTGCTGAACCCATTGATTACGAATTAGAGTGCACCAGTTCATGGTTAGAAGAGTATAGAGAAAGTAAATAGAGTAATATCTACGAGAAAGGAACTTAGAATATGAAGCAGCTGTCCGCTTTTGAATATGGAGTTATGGCGTTTAAAAAGGGATTAAAATGTGTCCCAGCTTGGGATCGAGAATTTTTAGAAGCTCATATCAAGGACTTGAGGGTTGGGGAAGGGATCGAAGCCTACAATGAATGGATACGAGGTTGGACACAAACAAATTTAGAGGAACCTGTGGAGGTTGATAGTCTCCCAAGGTAATCACAAAAATACGTGAATAGTGCGAAAGAGCAGCAAACCATTGCTGCTCTTTTTTATATCATCTCATGATGCTAATAAATCATTAGAAGTACAGGCTGTGTATCTCATCACGGAAATGAATGGCATCTTCTTGCCAACGATGGTTCGTGTCAAGAAAATAGGTAAGAGCCTGTTCTAACGTAATCATGGATTCATCAATCTCATTTTCCTTCACTAAAATTTGGCTAAGGAGGAAGAGTGCTTCAGCTCGTAATGTGCCTTGTGCATAGGATAATACATCGGATAATGATGTTTTTGCTTCATCGCTTTTATTCATTCTCATCAGCAAAAGGCTTTGCTCAATTTTGACCTTATCCAATTGTTCCTGGATGTCGTGGGCTTGGAAAATTTCGATAGCTTGCTGGAAGTGTGAATGAGCGAGATAGAAGCGGTTGAGCTCTCGATAGACAATTCCAAGATTGGTACAACAAATCCCTATTCTTGGAAGATCGTTGGAAGCTGTAAAGATGGAATGGGCTTGAAGATAATAACTCTCTGCATTTTGAAATTGGTTCGTATGGATTAATGAGTACCCGATAGCCATTTGATACGAACCATTCGTGGAGAATGATTTGCTCTGCTTCACCAGACGCTCGATGTCATTAAAGTATTGTAAGGCAATATGATGTTGATGGAGTCGGCCATACATGATACCGAACGCATATAAGACAGAGATGTGTATGTTACCGCTTATATCGTACTTCGTGACTAGCTTCAGAGACTCATTGAGTAATGGTTGAGCTCGTTTTGCTTTCCCTTGGTAGCAATAATATGAACTCAGCGAAACCAATGACCGGATAAGCGGGAAGGGATCTGGATTATTCCGGTGTAGCTTGATACTTTGGAGGTACATCAACTCGATGTTATGGCTATGCTCCCCAAGGAAATCAAGGCACCTGGCCTTCGCCCAAAGATAAGTACCGCGATATTCATCAGTTTCGATCGAATCGAATGGTATTTTGTTTACCCAAGCAAGTGCATTATGCCACTCTTCGTTCTCAATTAGTTCAGTTAGCAGGTTCATGGCATTACTCAAATTGATCTGCACATTGCTTTTTGTACGGATCATGGTAGGGACAATTTTCCTTAGGGTGGAAGATGATGAACTCATAATCTCTTACCTACTCCCAAATTTTTTTCAAAAGCTATACCATTATATAACAAGAAATCTGAGGAAAAGGGAACAAAATAGTAAAAATAAGACACATTATTGAACGAATTCATGATAAAATGACAGCAACAAGACACATTTTTCCCTATTCCTGTAATTAAGTTATCCGAATGTCTTCGGAAAATTCGTAAGAGGCCCGGTGGCTACACGCTTGTTTTTTCGTGTGAGCTGCTAGGCCTTTTTTGTTGTTTATTCGAATATGAAGGAGGCAAAAACTTGCAGTGGTATCACGGAACAACACTTGAGAAATTGGGAAGTATTCTGGAAATAGGCTTTGTTCCTGAGAAAGGGGTATTTGGAAAAGGGGTATATTTCAGTTCTTCTAAAGAAGGAGCAAGGATATTCGGCACGCATATCATCAGGATTGCAGTGGATGACGCTCATATTCTCCACCTGACATATGAGGATTTGAAGGAGGACCCGATAGAAAATGAAGCATGGTTTAAGAGAATAAAACGCCAGGATTGCCCCGCTATTGCTATGAATTATACATCGGGGGAGTGTGAACTTGTTATCTATGATATGGCAGTCATCAGAGAAATCTATTACTAATTTACAATAGAAAGAGGTTTTGAATATGCAATTAACAATGGATGCACATTTCACGAATAGCTTTTGTAGTGCCAAGCAAGATCAGGAGAGGGCTACTGTTTACTCAAAATGGAGGCTCTTTGAATACCTCGAATACTTAGGAATCCATGGTCAAACTGCTTTAATATCCTACCAAGATGATTTTTTATCCTTTTCTCTTCCTATTCAATTTGGAGATCTTCATTTTGGCCTCTTTTCAAATCCATTTCAGCTGACCATGATTTCCTCAAAAGAATCGGTCATTCGTATAAGTGGAAAAAACCCTACACTGGTAGAGAAGAATGGAGTCCATACGATTACCTATTCAACAGTAAAGTATGGGAGTGGCAAGGATAATAGAAAGTCGCAATTGGACCTAACCGGGAAAAGTGAGTTCATTTTAAAAGAGTATTGTTATTGCAAGCAGACAAGAATGCCTGAATTGACTGGTAAAGAAACAACAAAAGAGATATTGAATAAATTGGTAGGAGCAATCATTCACCTAAAGGCCTATTGCTGCGATGACTGGTTATCTGAAGTTAAAACAATACCATTTCAGGTGCAAGCGATCCAAGTTGATCGAAATAGATTAACGTTGATTGGGGATCACGATGTGAGGTTGTGCGTAAAAGGGTTCAAAAGTATTCGAAGAAGTAGTAACAATCTTATTTTAGATGTTTTCAATGATGGGTACGGGTATTCTCATACTTTTAGCATTGGTAAGTCGATTAAGGAATTGCTTTAAGGCTTTGAGATGGTTTCTATAAAGGCTGCTCTCTATAGAGCAGCTTATCTTTATGTATGAAGTAGATTGCACCTCTGCTTTTTTTGTCCCATGCCGGAATGTTA
This sequence comes from Brevibacillus reuszeri, assembly GCF_002897295.1. Classification (GTDB taxonomy): domain Bacteria; phylum Bacillota; class Bacilli; order Brevibacillales; family Brevibacillaceae; genus Brevibacillus; species Brevibacillus reuszeri_A. The sequence goes on along the minus strand of NZ_BEXF01000015.1, from coordinate 59,657 downwards.
TGTTGAGAGTGGAGGGTGATAATGTTGGAAATATCATTTATATTTGAGAGTAGTTGGAGAAATGCAACTACGATAAAGAGGCAGCTGGAGAGTTTATCTATTCCTTTCCGGATTCAGGCAAATCAAAGAGGAGTGATCGTTTTTTTATTTCCAGAGCTTATACATCGAGAATACAATCATCTACGCAGAATATTTATTGATGATAGTTTAATGAGTAATTGAAAAACCGAGCTACAGCTGGAACTAAATGTAATAGGAGGTTTGGAATGAAAAAGAGCTTCGTTCTGATCATTTTTATTATTATCGTTTTAGTAATGGGCGCTTGTTCTAACGAGACAACTACAAATACGAATCAAACCGAAATTGAGAGGTTAGAAGCTGAAATAACTCAATTGAAAAACAAAAACGAAAAACTTGAAGCCTCTTTAGTTAAGGAAAAACAGATTAATGATACTAATAAGAAAATCTACGAATTGAGAAATATCATAGATTCACAGACAAGGGAAATGTTTCGAGCCATGATGAAAGGTGACACTGAAAAAGTCAAACAATATATTTCCGAGAAAGCTACAGTGGAGGGTGAGAATTTTATTTATAAAGTGGAGAACGAAACCATAACCACTCCATTCCCTATGAAGGGAAGTACTTTCCGTCAGAGGTCTTTCGATATAACCCAAAATGGACGATTTCTTACAGATTATGAAGTATGGATAAACGATGAGACTTACGCAGGAACTCGAGAATTAATCTTCACTGAGGAAAATAACGAATGGAAGCTGAGTAGTATGCAAGGAGATAGATAATTTGATGTTTTCAATGAAGCGTACGGATGATCACATACATTTAGTAATGATAAATCGATTAAGGAGTTGCCTAAAATCTGCAAATTGAGAGATCGTCTAACTGAAAACTCCATTTTAAGCTAACGACTAATTTGAATAGGCAATAAGTTCCGATATAATGGGTAGAAAATGGAAAAACAAACAACAGAAAACGGGGGTTATTTTGTGAACGTTTTCCTTGATTCAAATATCCTTTTCTCCGATCCGTACTTCACAGGGAATTTTGAACGTAATTTTCTTAATACACTCAAAACTATTAATGGAAGGCTTTATTTGTCTGAAGTCGTCTATAAAGAAACAATTAAAAATTACAGGCGAGAAGTAAAAAAGAGGAGAAGAGCATACTCTTCAGCTTATGGATATCTGATAAAGATATTGCCTTCAAGGCCAGAGTTTACTCTTCAGGAAGATGAGATCTATGTTCAGGAGCTTATAGCCTTTTATAACGAGTTACAAGAATTAGGGATATTAGAAATCATTGAACACAATCAATTTGATATATACTCTAAGATAGTAAATAGGGCGCTTGATAATAAAAAGCCATTTGCAGATGGAAAAGAGGAGTTCAAGGATACTGTCATATGGTTGTCTTATGCACATTTTGTAGAGGAGAAGAGTTTAAGTAATTGCTTTTTTATTACTAATAACTCATCGGAGTTTTTTAATTCCAAAAAAACTGACCTTCATCAAGATTTACTTGAAGATACTAGACGAATTAAGGGTTATTTATCAATTGAAGCATTCATGACAGCTGAAAGTAAATTAATTTCGGAAGCGACAGAGGAAGCAAGAGAGGAAGCTTATTTTGAAAGATTAATAGAACTTGGTAGTAGTAAAAAGGTTAAAAGCTTAGACTACATTGATGATTTACTAAAGGAGTATTTTACAGAAACTATTAATGATGAGATTACCTTCTATATTGATCATCTGAATGCGGTGGATAGATATAAGCTGTTTCTTAACTTTATAGAAGTGCAAACGGGCCCAATTTATAAAATGAAAATGATTGATGTTGAGCGCGAAGTGTACAGGGATGAGGTTGTTATTTATGGAGTAGTTCAAGTAACACATGACGTATCTATGCAAATAACAGAAGGTTTAAATATGGGCAATAAATCACTCGTCCATAGAATTGATTTTACATTTTCACTCGATGCGGATGAGATTCCTTCAAATTTTGAAGTTAAGGAGATTACTACTCAAGAATTGAATCCAGATGAGTTTTAAAAAAGTTGTCCAATACCCATCGAAGGGCGGAGCATCTTGCTCCGTCCTCAACTTCAGAGTGTTAAAATACAGATGATATCGAAAAATATACCGAATTAAAGTGTTCGTAATACTCTTTCAGGAGGTATGCTCGTCAACTGACACTTCATCGGGAATCTCCAAACCGCAAATGACAATCTCGCCATCTGCCATGACCGCATGCAAATCTCCCATCGACCAGAGAGCTCCCGGGACATTCACAGGCAGATAAAGCACGGAACCAGCTATAATGCGCTTGCAGTCCATATTGCCCGGAAGCAATCATCATCACATGCTCACCTTCGCTCAACATCGGGAGCGGCAAGCGCTGACCTTTGAGTACAGCACGATGCTGCAAAAATGGCGACTGTTCATATGCATAGCTTCTTGGTAGAGAAGGTAGGGCTTCCGTCAGAAGAAGCTGGAATGCTTCTTTCCCTCGTTGGTGATTTGCGGATTTGTCAGGTTGTAAATCCTTTGATGACTGTTCGCATGGAGTTGCCCAAGTGGGTTGTGGCGCAATACGGTTACAAGGTGCAATAAATATCGTCGAGGTCAAGCCATTTCTCTTCAAAAAAAGCAGTGAGAATAGCACATTGTTGCTCATAAACTAAAAAACTGCCTGTTGGTTTCGAGAATTGAGAAAAAAACTCAAAGAAACAGAATCGGTTATTCCCGTTACTCCGATTCTGTTTTTTATGTTGTAATACTTTTGCCCTGTAAAGTGGTTTAGGTCCATGCGATACTAAACACAACCAAAATTTACAAGTGTTACTCGTCAAGCGATCAATGAAGATTGGAGGGATAGATATGAATGTAAAAGAAATCGCTCATTTTATAGAAGCATTAATTCAACGGACTGAAAAGCGCCTTCGGTTTAGTTCCGAGAAGCCTGGGCTAGATGAACTATATTATTTTTTTCGTATACAACCAGCGAATAAAGATCACAGGTCCATTGATGAAATATATGATGTTCTCCAAAGCAGACTGGAAAGAAGAACTATCCAAGTTGACACTCGTATGTTTCGAGAAAAAATTGAGGAATTACAAAGGTATTACTTGTACCAACACATGAAGTTCGAAAAAGATGTAATTCATATTTGGAATCATATGGGGGACTTTTTAGATTTCGTTCGTCCAAGTAAGGATATTGAAGACAGTAGGGGAAAAGAGGTATCCTCTTGTGAACTTGTTAAGATAATCATTCTGTCGGTTTATTTAACATACGTAAGACGTCGGCGCCATAGCAATATGAATCACTTTGAATATAGCAAAAAGAATTCTCCTGAGATTAAGCGATATGTAGATACTGTGTTGTATGTGGAAAAATATGTATCTAGTGGATGTATCAAAGAGGGTATTTTACTGAACCGAGAAGAGGTAGTAGCTATATTATTCTTACGCTTAGAGGACAGAATCAGAAGGTATGGTCCTTTGAAGTTCATGAACCATATGTTATCTGAGTATAAAAAAACTTTTGATTCATCTACGGAGATGTTTAATTGTTCGGAAAAACTAACACGAAAGTTCCTCTACCATCTTGCACTAAAGATAGTAACCTCTACCGATGTGTCAGAAGGAAAAGGATTCCCAGAAACACTAGAAGCCATTGAAAACATTTCAAGTGTTTTATTGGATCTGTATGACTATCGGATAGATAATCAGTTTAAATTAATGTTTCTTAATGATCCGGTTCCATATTTTCAAAAGGCAGTATTTCACGATGCACTATACAAGGATATGCAGTATCCTCCAGAAAGCACCATAGAAATGTTGGATGTTATATTGGATTCATATCGGGAGAAGGTAAAGGAAATTATAGGGATTGATAAAGAGGCGGTCATTACAATTTCAAAAGAGATATTAACGATCGCGATTACAGCGTTGAAAAAGAATGATCCATTGCCCCGGTTAACCGTAGAAGAGTTGTGCAGGAGACTCCGTAAAAAGGTTTCAAGGGAGGAGGTAATCACTTATTTATCCAGTCTATCCTGTAACAAAAACCTAAACTCAAATTTTTCTCATCCACTGAAGGTTATGGGTATTGATGCAGATTCTGAATGGCTTGTACCAGTCCCTCAAACAGACCTTGAGTATTTTATGCCCCTGCCATCAATAGATTGTTTTGGTCTTTATGATAAGATCAAGGGATTATTGGGTCATCCGAGTAATTGGGGTACTGTATTCGAACAATTTATCCAAGGATGGATGGCAACTCATTTAGGCGAGCGAGTATATTCGGGAAATTATGTGTACAACGGAATACAAGCAGAATCAGATGGTATATGTATCATAGGAAATCATGTCATCATATTGGAGAGTAAAATCAAGCCGCTAACTCGTGTTGCTCGATCAGGTCATATTGGGAAATTATTGCTTGATTTAGGTGGATCGATAATCGAAAGCCAAACGCAAGCATTCAGAACTGAGTCCGCTTTGCGGGCTGGACCAATAAATTTATATGAATCAGACTGCGATTACAAGACAATGATAAATGGAAAAAGGACTCCCCTTGCTAGAATTGAGGCTCCAAAGGATGCTGTTTATACGCGCATTACATGTACACCATTCCATTTTGGCGTCTTTAATGAAAGCATGGTGTGCCATAACATTTTTGAGGCTGTTATCAAGTATTCATTTGGAACAGATGATGAACTGCTTAAAGAAGGGTTTGTAAATTTTGAAAAGAAACGCAAGTCATTATTGGAAATCTTCGGGGCGCTTTTGACGACAGCCTATAATCGGAATTTCGCAATGATTTACGGATCTTCATTCCTGTCATTTGGCTTAATTTATATGTTAACTAGTCCGAAAACATCTAAAAAGAGCTCATTAGAACGTCTTCTGTCATTCGGAAGCATTCAATCCGGTGATTACGATTCATTTTCAACCCTAAAGTTCGCTCTTTAATCCAAAAAAGACATATGGATCAATGAAATTTGAAGAGACAGTGATTTTCTATAAAAAAGCGGTTAACCAAAGGCTTTACTTTAAAGTCAGAGGTGGCCGCTTTTTTGGTTAATTTAATGAATACATAATAAAACGAAGTTCTCAGAAGACAATTCAAAAAGAGATAAGAAAATAACAAATGTTTTAATAAAACAATCATCCAACTAGAAGAAGTAAATTTACACATTCAACTAGGAAAAAAAGGAGGCTTCACTTTATCTTATCCTGACACCAATTATTCCTCTCTCTCGCTAATCATGTGATATATTGGAAGTGTTTACTGATGTCGGGGGAGGGTTTGCGATGGAAGTGGCAAACTGGATTCATGGCATGATCGATATTCAATTGGAGCGGGCAGAGCTTGTCAGTAACGGATATACTTGGCCAACTATTTATCAAATGCTGGATGATAAATATAGAAAGCATCAAAAGAAGCGATTGTTGTTCTGTCAATGCTGCGGTGAACCGGTCGAGATGGTATTAAACAAAGATAAAGTGTGTTTCTTCAGGCACTACAAAGGAGTCACATGTCCAGGAAGTGACAACTATCCCCGCTATCGAAAATCCAGAGAAGTGGAGAATGATTCCTTATTTCGTGTCGGAAAACAAATTATTCGCACCTACTTGGAAGGAATCTACTTACCCCTACATGCAACCATTAGAGATGGATATACCTACCGTGAAAAGCTCAAGTGCATACCCGATCTCGTGGTTCAACTAGCGGACGGAAGAGAGCTGGCCATCGATTTCATTACTGGATTAAAGGGAAGCGATGAATACCATCGTGACCTGCTAGATAGGGTACAGTCATACGCTCAACACGGGTTTATTTCATACTTTTTCATCGATGAGAGCTGGATGAGTTTAAAAGATAAGAATTATATGTCGCTGTATAAATCAGAAATGGATCTTGTAACCAAAACTAAACAGGACGTACAATTGCAAGATTTTATGAATACGTTGTACAGAGAAGAAGAGGGAAGATTTCTAAGAGACTTTATCCGCTTTGATCTTCACCCATTTGAAGTTCAAAGTATCTTGTATGTGGATGTGAATGACAAGATTGGTCATATTGCGAGGCACCTAAATATCCAAAATAGTGGTTGGGCCTATCTCCCGTTTGGAAAGATTTCTATTCCGTTTAGTGACTTTTTCAAAGTGGACGAAGGTAGCCAGCTCTTATCTTTCTCAGAGAAAAATGAAGGTGAATACTATGATGGGTACCATGCTGACTTGATCATGTTCGTGGCTGAGAGCGAGAATGAGCGGATCCGGAAAGAAGCGGAGAGAAGGAAAAAAGACAAGGAGCTGGAACGTCTAGCTGCATTTCATAAGAAGAGATCGCAGGATCGGCACAGGAGGCCGTTTAAGCCATCTTTAGAAATAGTGGATATAAGATCACCTGAGCAAATTAAAAGGGACGATCAGAGGCGAATTCAGCGCGTGGTAGCTGGTTTAAATCCCGACAGTTGGTCAGCAACTCCCAAAACTCCTCAACCAACAGTAGAGAAGGAACCACCTGTCGAGGATAAGAAAAGAAGTAAACTTTTATCACAGTTTGCAAATAAACGTTTTCAAGGTGAAGCCTATATTCAAACAACCTCCGAGATCTGGAAACGGCAGCTGTTTGAACTTGTAGAGAAAGAACCAACTATTAGCGCGGAGCAAGCTCTTGGAAGCCTGTTTAGAGCTGGTCTACTCATTTCGCAATCGAGTGGACTGGTTAAGTATACGATCACGGAAGCAATTGAGTGGATTAAGAAAAATAGAAAACTGTAACAAAAGGAATCTATCGTTGGGATACGGATAGTTTAATGATCTACTCTTCCAATTTCTGATAATAAATGGTACACTAACGTTAAGTTATTAGTTTGTAAGTTTGTTCTATTTATTGAGCAATTTTAGCTCTTTTTATCCGGAATTTTTCGGAGTTCGTAATGATGAGCCTGGTGGCTTGGATTAGACAATCAGTCTATCCCTGTCACTGGGCTTTTTTGCGTTCGGGAGCAAACCTACGGAGTAAAAAAGCAATTCATTTGAGGGAGGAGATATCCATGAACAAGGTCATTTTGATCGGCAACTTGACAAAAGATCCTGATCTTCGCTACACGCCAAACGGGGTAGCTGTTTGTACATTTACAGTTGCCGTTAATAGGCCAAGAAGAAATCAGCAAGGCGAACAGGAAACGGATTTCATTAACATTGTAGCATGGCAAAAGCTTGCGGACAATTGTGCTAGCTATTTGAGGAAAGGAAGACAAGCTGCCATTGAAGGACGCATGCAAACCCGCTCCTATGATAACAAAGAGGGGAAAAGGGTTTATGTCACGGAGGTAGTAGCAGAAAATGTTGAGTTTCTACGTGGCCCTCAGAAAAGGGATGATAAATCAGGGTATGATCAGGATCAGCAGCAGCATTCTAGTCAAGGATCGAATCCCTTTGATCCTTTTGGAGACCAAGGAAAACCAATCAATATTTCAGATGACGATTTGCCATTCTAAAAAGCGAAAACCTAAACATTTGACTCTGACAGAGTAAATCTTTCTCAGCCCAGATAGGGGGCTTACTTAACTTCCCCCTATCGAAAGGGAAGTGAGGGGAGAATTATAATGCCAGGTATGAATCAAATGGAAGTTTCTATGTGTATTAAAACTGAAAAAGGTAGGATTGAAATTAAGAAATCAAACGAAGCAGATTACCCTGGTTTCTGGATCGAAGTTAATGGTGAAGGTTTGGTTCACGTTGAGTATGATTCTTCTAACGAATGTCATGTAATACGTACATATTCTTTTGGAAAAGAAGAACCTGTATATACTCAAAAAGTATTTGCTACAGATCAAGAAATAGAATTGCTTTGGGAAGAGCTTGAGAATATAACCTTCCATGAAAATGAGGGTGAATTATTCTTAGTGTCCGCTTGGCGTATGTTTGAAAGTGGAACATCCAGAGAAGAGATTTGGAAGTGGTTTGATAATCAGCACACAAAAGGTGTTGCTTGGTTACTACATGAGTATAGATGGAGCGATGGTCGAGACGAATAGCACCACCAATAATATAAGCTTATCTACCCTGCGACGGGGTGAAAATTCTCCATTCCCCGTCGTGAGAGGGAATGGTAAGGAGAATGCGTGATGAAAATTGCCGTTTTTGTACCAGTATCTGAAGATGTTGTCTATGAAGCTGAAGTATTTGTAGGTAACAATAGTGAAGCTGAAGCCATGCAAGCTTTCTTCAAACATACTGGAGTTGACTATCGAGAATTCCAATCATCTATGGACCCTGACGAACTTCTAAGAGAAGGCGATACGATCGGATCATACATCAAAATAGTAGAATTTCCTTTACAGGTAGTTATTGAAGTTTATGGTGGCATTGCGGGGGTAACAAGTTCGCCAGACGGTATAGAGGTACAAATTATTGATCACGATGAATCAGTACTTTCGTGGTAAACAGATCACAAGTAGACTGTAAATCCAGTGTAGTAAAGTCAGTAACATAATACCTTTTTACAGCTCAGACAGGGGGCTTATTACGAACATCCCCCTGTCAAAAGGGATGTAGAGAGGAAACCGATAAATGAATCACGTTAAGAAAACCGAGATGCTCCAGGATCACGTTCGAGAAATATTTGTCAAATATGTAGGTCACGATGACTGGGATAGAGAGTTATATCAAGATATTGAGAGCAAATGTATGTATGCCCTTGTAGATGACTGCTGCTTCTATACGATCACCAGTGCGGGCGAACCGATACAACCGCTTCAAAAGGACATCAAGGTTTCTATAATCGATCACTCTGACATACAGAAAAAAACTGTAACACTTACTAAGGAGTGTCATGTTATGAAACGCTTTGCCATAGTACTGGTTGAATATGATGCAAGTCAGCTTGAAGAACAAGATTTGACCCTACAAGGTGAATTGGGATGGTTAAAAGATTCTGGGATCCATGTAATTCGCATATGTGATGATATCAACCAAGCCGCTGATATCAATAAACATGTAGACAAACTTTTTAACCAAATGAAAAGAGCTACTAGCTAGGGCGTATTTTTTGCCCTAGCTTCTTATTTTATTGGGAGGAATGTTCACATGTTGCAATGTCAATTTTGTAGGGAAGAGTATCTTGAGGATGAAGCGGAGATCGATTGCTACAATCAAGGCTTTTTTTGTGATTGTTGTGATGGTTACACCTACATCAATATGGAAGCAAAACAGCATAGATTTACTTTATTACTTGAAGATAATAATGGAGCAAATCCAGCTCCTGCCGCAAATAGTGGATCATTCAATAGAAGAATGAGTCTACTACGCTACCCAGGAGGCAAGAGCAAAATTATTCCATATATCTACTCAAAACTTACTGAAAACGCAACGAAACGTTTAGTAAGTCCTTTTGCGGGAGGGGCCAGCGCAGAATTAGCAATGTTAGAAGCGGGAGTAATCCAGGAGCTCGTTTTGAATGATTTTGATTTTGGGATATATGCTCTATTCTGGACCGTCATAAATGCTCCAGATGAGTTAACTTACAGAATACAAGTAATTCGACCAACGCACAAAGATTACTTCACTGCACAAAGGATTGTGAAGTCTGATTATCAAAATTGCACGATTATCGATGCAGCGTGGTCAACGTTACTCCTTAACCGTTTAGCTTATTCCGGAATTTATAGCGCAAATCCATTAGGTGGACGTACGGGAACCAAGGAGTCTTTGTTGTCTCGGTGGAACCCGGATGACCTGTGCAAACGGGTTAAGCGAATTTATCGGCTTGGTGAACAAATCACTGTATCAAACATTGATGCGTGTCAGTTGATCGAGGAAGAATACTGGAGTCCAGACACCACCCTTTTTCTTGATCCGCCTTACGTAAAGAAAGGAAAGCAGTTGTACCGGTGCTACTACACCAGAGAAGATCACTTCGATCTAAAGTTTCTATTGGAAAGTCTCTATCACGGAGTACCAGGTGCGGATATCATCCTCATCTATGATAATGATCCATTGATTGAGCAGATCTATTCGCTTCCAAGGATCGAAACAGTGAGCCGAATTTACTCAATCTAGCAACCAATATTGAACGGTTTATCTAGTGCTTATGTTCCTGTTCATTTTTTGAGTGGTAAGCACTCTGATTCTCCTTATTGGACAATAATTCAAAGGAGAGAATAATGATGTTGCTTGTATCCATACGTGAATTAGTAAGAGGCAAGGATGTTTATTTGTGGGAAACATGCGAGTTTTGTAATAGTCGATATATTGAGGGCTACTTTGCTGATCCGGGTAAGGAGAGTCATGGTTTTATGGGCGTTGCCCACTGTGGAAAATGTCAAATAGCGGTACAGAATAGTTGTGAGGTAGTTGATGTAGCATTAGGTAAGATGTGGTAAAATACGGTTATACGTATTTTTTTCTCTTTTCATGTTAACGGTGATCTCACCAGATTCTCCGAAATTGTTCGGATTAACACGTTATCGACCCTGTTGGTCGCATTCATGGTTTATTTCATGATGCCTCCAAACGGGTCGATTTTTTGTTTTTCTGGACGCGTTGAGGGAGGGAAGGATTTTGATGTAATCATGTGCAACTATTACAAGACGGAGGTTTTATCATGGGAAAGAATCCAGAAGAGAAACAAGAGATTAACCAAACGGAGTTGCTACATAACTTGTTACTCAACATCGCGGAACGATTTGATCCAGCATTGGATACAATCCGAACGGCTCACAACGAGCAGCATCTACGCTCTTTTTTTCTAGAACTACTCATTTCACCATTTAAAAATGTGGTACAGCTGTTTAAAGTTGCAAAAGTTAAAGGCGTGGCAACCACAGCAGGGGTTTTCTTCAGTGGGTATTTACTATCTACCTTTGAGCCGGTGAAAGAGTTTGTTATGGCGAATCCGCTTTCTGTCGGTTTCAGTGTCTTTCTTTTATGGTACGCAACGAGTGCATTCTTCCACTTTCTCAACATGGCCAAGCTTGATCGGAAGGATATTTTCCACATTGTTGCATTCAGAACCTTACGTAAAGCTGAGTATCAGCTATTTGAACCCTTTGTTAAGCAAAAAACACAAATTGATCTAGCTTCTGTCGTACAGTGGTTTTACAAGGAAATTCGAAATGAGCAAATGAATGCAGAATTAGCTGAGGTACGACAAGATCGCGATATGTTCCTTCAAAGCTACAGTGATACCTATGAGGATCTTCAACGTACGATGGAGGAGTTACATGACTTAACCATTAAGCATCAAGACAGAATGAAATACTTGTACAAGATGATTAGTGGTCAATCGAGGAATGTTACTCGTGTATCTAATAACATCTTTGATATCACGTCTCTTAACTTCATCGCGCCATATACACTATATCGTTTAGTGGAGAACACCCTTGTTTACGTGGGTGAGTCAGGAACGAGTGGCAATTCACCAGTGAGTATTGATGTTTCCAATCCAGAATATCAAGACTATGCTGCTGTTAAAGCCATTCAGTCGCCAAAAAAGTTTGCCCAAACAGATGCTGGCCCATTACAAAACAGAAAAGTAGCATCTTTCTTTGTTAAACTCACTAGCGAGAAAGCGTATGTAGTTAATTTTCATCTTGATGAGCACAATCTCTTCTTTGAAGAAGATGAAACCCGTAGTATAATAAGTCTACGATCGATCCACGAAATTGTTGAGTCACATTGTAGATTGATGGACAAGCTGGATATTCTTATTCTGGAACAACGAAAGGAGGAAAAGGGATGAGTACAAATACTGCCCTTAAGCCAAAAGATGTTACGCTCCCTCACTACACAGAGTTAATAGAGGAAGAAACAAACAAAAGTTTGGATTTCCTTCGTTCCGTTGAGAAGCGTGCTGCTGAAATTCATGCACGAGTTCAAATGACAGCTGCTAAGTATCAAGTTGCTAGTACAGGAAGAAAAGATAAATAAATGAAAAAGAGGCAAGGATACTTATTATTCCTTGTCTCTTTTTTTTATCCGCTTTTTGATTTCTTCAGCTCGCTCTTGTACTTCCTGCATGAATTGTTTTCGCCGTTTTGTCTCAGCATCTATTATCTCTGAGTAATGGGGTAACTGAGGATCCAGTGGTAGATAGATGATTTTTCTCTTATTCTTCATGATCACTCCTCCTTATCATTAGTATTGACAAGAAAAGAGAAATGAAGACCAAGTAATAGAACAACTAAATTGATAAAATGAAATAAGAAGAAGACAAAAAGAAAGAGACGCTGGACCTTTATAATCCGCGTCTCTTTTTTAGCCGTTCGGCTTGCTTTGCTTGGTATTTTTTCTGATACTATTTTTTCTATGAACCTAGTGAAGGTATTGTACTAGTTACTACTGAACTGATTTTGTCCGTTTTGAGGATGGGTTCACTGTTAAGGGGAAATTGACGTTCATTATTTATTTATAAAAGTAACGATAATCAAATGGAACTTCGCGAAGCAAATAGTCTGAGTTCTTGGGGATTAATTCAATGTTGTCTAAGGCAAATTTCGGAACGAGTTTACCTTGTACTAGATGATAAATGACTGTGCGTGTAATAAAACTGTTCTCATACTCACCTACAATGAACATTCTTGGGAAATCTGTACTTCTAAGACTGACCAGTATGTCAGTAGTTGTTGTTACTTTTTCCTTTTGATTAACCTTAATAACCTCGTTAACTTTCATTCCCTTTTCAAGAGAATAACTCGTTTCTACCACGTTGTTTTTAGGGACTAGTTCAGTTATAGACTGTAGGTATGTAACACTAATGCTGCTAAACAGAATTGAAAATACTGGTGCTGTTACTATTATGACAAAGAGCAAGTACTTATTTGAGACGGATATTTTATTTATACGTTTTGAACATTCTAAGAAAATGTCCAAAACGATGAACAATAGTTCCAATATGCCTAAAATCACCCATAATACTGTAAACGACATGGGTACTAGGTAAAAGATAAGTAGAAGCACAATGAATGGGATGGTATAAAAACATATATAGCCAAAAAATCGAGTCTTTTTAAGTGCATTCTCAGTTGGTAAAAAAATAAAGACGAGAAACGTAATCGCAATAGCGACTATGAAAAAAATTACTCCAATACTTATCATTTTATTTAATGAAACATCTATTAGGTCAGTTGGAATTCCATAGAGTCTATATTTAGTCAGTAGAGAAAAATAGGTGGAAATATAGGCTGCTCCACTGAACACAGCAAGAAGAATCGAGGTATCTAAGAAAGTGGGAATCAAAGATTGGGATTCAATTTGTTTTTGATTAGAACTTTGTCGCCGTTTTGATCTCTTACTCATACTGTTTCCTTTCACCGTGAGATACGATTTTAGCTAAGTATAGTGAAGAATTCAAGGCATTACAAATAGTACCAAGCGTTAGGTGATGATGAAACTAATATCTTACATGACTTGAAAATTTACGGATTCAAATGGTGGAGGGAATGAAGAATACGATATTAAAAAGGGAACAGACAAGAAGTATGTAGTAGCCTGGGTTCTTACCAGGCAGTGAGTATTAATCGAAGAAGAGTGTTGAGGATCATCCAACACAATCAAAACTTAGCGATTCGATTTTTGGTGAGCGAAGCTTTCCATCTCTTGTAAAGCATTGGAATTTGATCGTACAACTGATGAGTGGATCTATGAAATACCAATCTTTATTTTCCCGTCGCTTAAGGTGACGTGCTTGCATGTAAAAATCTTTAGTAATCGCTGCGGTTGGTGGAAATTCCAGAACACCAACATACTTTCCGTTAATCGACAGGCCCCAACCAAATTTACTTTTCCTAATGGAGGAGATTTGACAAGTTACATATTGATAGGCCTTTGTTTTTACCCAGACATCGCTTGGCCTAGAATCCAAGTAGTAATGTGATTTGGGACCAGAATTGGTGTTATAAGAACAAATCCCTTCCAATCCTAACTCTTTAGCCCTCGCAAATAGAGCAGCGCCATCCTCATATAGTGGTGCCACTGACATTACATCTGTGGGTGAGACATATTTCTCCAGGGCTTGCCTGCGAATGTTGAAATCTTCATGGATTAAAGACTGGTCATTTATCCAAAGGGTATCCCAACAAACAAAATGAGTAGGCAAAGACTGTGATAATGAGGCAATAGCCCGCTCCTTTTTGGTATGAAATCTCACCATGACATCATCCCATATCGGTTTAGGAGGAGATGTGGTTGGATCTAGAATAATTGCCTCAGAATCAAAAATACCGTTCTTTATAGGAAGATCAATCTTCTTCAGCTCAGGGTAAAAACTTGAAGTTATTTCATTTCCATGGCGGGTGAAAGCACGGCAGGTTCCGTTATCATAATGGAGTAGTACTCTCATTCCATCGTACTTGAGGGCGTGCTTCCAGCCATCCTTAGTGATTACAGTTGGTGAAGGTTGTAATAGCATCGGTTTTATTGGTGTATTCAACATAGAAAAGCCTCCTAAATCCAACTTATCATGAGGAGACTTTATCGGGTATATGGAATGAATGGAAGTTGAAATTCCCTTCTTCATTACATCTAGCATCATAAAAGATAACATCCATTATAAGCGTTCTCAGATTCGCTATGAGCGACTTTTTACATTTTGGGTGATTATAACCCTTAAAGTGCTGAAAACCGCTTCTGGGCCCTTATAAGAGGACCTATGATCGAGGAAAACACCTGAAATAACTCTTCAGGTAATTATTCAATAGCCGTTGCCTATTTTCTATTCTGAATTTTACTTCTGAATGAGCTTATATATATGGACCCGAAAAAACCTACTACGGCAAAAAGCAGAAATTGAATTGTGTATGTATAGATTGGAATAGTTCTAGAGACAAGAAGAGCCATTGCGCAATAACCTGCTGTAATGATGGAGGCACCGATTATGGTGACTATTAAATGTATTCTCCAAAAACGTTTCAATATCTCACGATAACTCAAGTCTTGAACCTCCTTCATTCAAACGGGTTTTAGCAGATTTCATCTTCGTATAAGAACGGTAATTCTTAATAAGTTTATCCTAGACATGTGAAGGGAACAAGTGGGAGTTCTAGCAATGGAGAGAAACAGAATATCTTTTTCAAAACACATAACCTATGTTATATTTATAGTGATACAACGATTGTTAATTTTTCACAAAATCATTTCTAACCGAAAGCATTCGGGATAACATTGAATCGACCCGTTGGTCGCATGTATGGTTTCTTTCATCATGCCTTCCAGGAGTCGATTCTTTTTATTTGCCTTAATAACTCGAAATGCGATGAGGGATCGAACTGGAAGGGGGAGTATCATTGAGTGGCAGATAACTGAAAATGTATTTCAAAAGTACAGGAAAGGATGGGAAACCATAGCTTTTCTGTTTTTTTATTTTCTAAACAAAAAGCGTGATGAAAATACATGTCTATAATTACTAAGAGATTGGAGTTGTTTTGCATGACGAAAGAACTAGATATTATCATTTCAAAAGAGGTTGAGTATGACCATGCTGAGCTGGGTACTGGATTTAGAATAGATGGATCTCCAAACTCTAATTGTTGGCAAGCGTATGAAAAAGTTGCAACCTTCAACATTTCACACGAAGAACAGATTCCTGAGAAACTTCTCGAAACTTTACTTTTCAATGGTATCGATACTGATCTGAATGATACTGCTTTTACGCTTGCCAGTGATTGTAGCCAGCTAAGATACTCACGTACGGAAGATGCATTTGGTAATGAGTGTGGTGTCGATCATCATTATTCCGGGAAACAAATTTATCAAGCAAAATATTACTTTGACTTTCGAATAAAAAACGTAAAAGACATTGAACAGAAAGAACTTGAGTTACTATTTCCGAAAGTAGACGTTTGGTGAAGTGGAGTAAGACGTGAGTACCAGTTTAGGTGTTTACCATGGAAAGAGAGGTTTGGACAATGAGTGAAGATGTGAAATCATTTCTAGATAATTTTCATTACCATTACAGAGACCACATGGAGAATTGTAATACGATGCAGTTAAAGGAGTTTTTGAATGACTTTGGGAGCCCGCTTATTGTACTCGAAAACATCCGGAATCTACAGTGCGAAGATACAGTTGATGAAATATTAATGTGTGTTGGCTATGCTTTTGCTGAATCAATTCAAAATGTCATGCAACAAGTATTAGAGATAGACTATAAGATGGAGGAAATTGGGTATTATTTAGATGGTCACTTGCGTTGTATCATTGACGAGTGTGAGAGGGAGGAACTCGAACTTACATGTGTTGGGGCAATAAAACATCAATTCATGAAAGACAACGGCATGCTCTCTTTTGCAGTAAACATCACTTTACGCAATTTACTACAAACAAATTGGATTGAGGAGCAGCTGCATAGAATTCGTCAGTATGTACATGCCAGGATGCAAGTGTGGACGCTGGTAGGGTGAAAAATTAAGTGGAAATGCAATAGCCGATATCACTATGGATCACAAGTGATATCGGCTATTTTTTCGGTTCAATGCATAATTACGTTTTCCTGAAAACCAATTATCGTTCTTTCATAAAGCCGCTCTTTCAAAACTTTATTACATCCAAAAAACGTTCCAAATTCGTATTTTTAATACTTTTCCTTCTAAATCGAATTCCGTAATTCAATTCCGTTTGATACACATAGTGGATTTTTTTATCAAAGTCTTGGTATGTGTCATGGGGAGTATTACAACTATTTATTTGCCTACGTATATCTTGGATATTCCCTTGGACGAATATCCAAGTCGAACGAGCTTCTGTAAGAGCCATTCGTACAATCGGTAAGTTATCTGTAAGGGTAGGCTTAATGAGGATCACGTGTTTATCTGTAAAAATGTATTCTTGGGATTTATCAAAGTGTTGTGTTTGATCATCGCGAACCGGTCCCAGCACGTATATTAATACTCTAATTCAAGAGGGTTTTCAGATAGAGAAGGTAGTTGAAGATGTTGTCATCGAAGAAGAAATTAAATCGGGAGATCCCGCAGTGTGGTACACGCATAATAAGGCATCATTATTTCCCCCTGCTTTTATTATAAAGTGCACAAAAATATAATGCGCTCCGTTCAACTCCCATGAAAATAAAAACGCAAAAAGGTAATAAGAAAGTGGACCCAGCTTAATGGATTTTAAAAAAAGCTGTGCCTATTCCAACTATTAAATTAGTCTGCATAAAAATCGAGTTTGCTTTAAACATAAAAAATGGGCTTGGCTGGTGCAGCAACCAAAAAGGATTAATCTCCCATACGTGCTACTCAAAAATGAGTGCGACAATCTGTGATGCACCGTGGTCGCCGTAGTCAGACTAACGGGTGGGCTCTAGGCACCATGTTGAAACGACCTTCTTCGCCAACTTATCAATCATTATGGACGCATTGAACCATTTTCATCATCTGTGGTGCAGCAGCGCTGCATGGGTGGCTAACGGGTACGAGAGCTCAGATAGTTGAATATACCACACCACGAGGCTGCCGCAGTGATGATCGGCAGCCTCGCTCCGCTAATGGGCAGGATAGTGGAATATAACTGCGAATGATGTTCCTACCTGAAAAACGCAATCCTAATATTACAAATACGAGACTCAATGCTTTTCGAAGAAAAACCAATCAAAATGATGTCAGATGATATGTTTGGTTTAATATATTGTTTGATTAGTGATTGGACAATTGATATACTGGCGTAATACCCTTTTTAGGGTCACTATTATAGGGGTGTTATAAATGCCATTACAAATGTATGAAGATTTTATTAATCAAGCCAAAGAAAATCTTCGTCAGGATCACCGATTACTTGGACTTCTTGCAGGTGGTTCTATGATTACAGGTTCTATGGATGAGTACAGTGACTTGGATTTAATTGTGGTATACGATGCTGGATACCGGGAAGAGATAATGAATCAACGTGTTCAAATTGCAGAGAAGCTAGGGAACTTGTTATCTGGCTTTACAGGCGAACATGTGGGAGAACCGCGTGTATTGATTTGCCTATATGGACCACTGCCACTACATGTTGATTTAAAGTTTGTTACCGTTCAGGAACTTGAACAAAGGGTTGAGAATCCTATAATCCTTTGGGAGAGAGGAGAGGAAATCAGCGCTTTAATTGAAAGGACCTCACCAATCTTTCCTGACCTCAGTCCCCAATGGATCGAGGATCGGTTTTGGGTATGGGTGCATTATGGTGCTACAAAACTTGGAAGGGGAGAATTGTTCGAGTTAATCGATCACATTACCTATATGCGAAACGCAGTACTTGGACCATTGTTTCTTATCAAGAACGGTGAACTTCCAACAGGAGTAAGAAGACTAGAACAATATGTGAGCGAAGACATTGAAGAACTAAAGGAAACTATTCCAAACCACGGTACAGAGAGCTGTTACCGCGCTTTACAAATGACCATTCGACTCTATCAACAACTTCGTCAGCATTTAGGGAATTTCGAATATAAAACCGAGGCGGAACAAGTTTCAGTTGCTTACCTCGAAACTGTTTACTCCTCTTTAGATAAATAGATACAAATCATATTGTTAAAAAACAACTGTAATCGCTATTGAAAAATAGGGTAAAAATATAGTTATTCAAGTAACGGGTACGATATCTCAATAAACCAGGCCAGTCTAACACTATATTTTTGTGTTTTGACTGGCCATTTTGTATGAAAGGATTGAATAGTCTAATACCTATTTTTCTAAGGTAAAGAGCTTTTCTTATACAGGAATAGCATCAAATCAACAACATCAGTCTAATGTAACGTAGTGCTTTGACTATATTGGTGTACAAAAAACGGCTAAAAAATATATCGACTAATTTCCATTTTTTCAGGCGTTTTTGCAAAGTTCTATAATCAAAGCACTTAGAACTTTACTTTGGATTAACCTATCAATTATTCAGTATCTATTGTTTCTTCTGCTAATTTATCAGCTTCTAATTCAAATAATCCGATATCTGTTTTAATTTTCATTTTTTTCTCATAAGCTTCGTTCCATTCTACACCGCACTTTTTAGCATGTAGTCTTGGGTCGTAAGGAACACCCTGTTTTAAACATGAGTAGATTACTGTTGCTAATTTACCACAAACATGTCCAATCGCTTTTCGTTTATTCATACCCCGTCCTACTAAACGGTCATAATGTGCTTTAAATACAGTAGGACCAGTATTGGGAGCAAGCAAAAGTAAGGACATTAAAAAGAGTATGCGTCGAGTATCACGAATACCTTCATAGGTCATCCTGGTCTTTGAAACGGATGTACCTGAAGTTTTACTTTCAGCAGACACACCAAGATATTTTTTAAATTCGAGATACGTAGAAAAACGTTCTACGTCGCCAATAGCTCCAATTAGAGTGCAAGCCATTACATCACTCATCACAGGAAATGTTTTAAGAATCTGATTGTAAGGATGGGGCGAAATATTTCTTCCTTTGTCACCTTGCAACAACGTTGCAATTTGCTGATCTATTTTTTCAATAGCTTCCTCAATTCTGATGGCCTCCTCGATCAGCCACGTTTGCCTATCTTCAAGGTGAGGAATAGTAATAGCCAATGTTTCTTTTAGAGCATTTGAGAGCGCTTCTGATGCTTTTGTAGCAATATTCTTGCCACCCACCTCAATTATCGCTTGCCTTAATTCCGCTTGCGTTGCTAAAGCCATTTTTTGAGCAGTTGGATACTTTAAAACCAATTTGAACACTGTTTTAGTTCCTAATTTTTTAAATCCACTCTTTAGATCGGGATGTGTAACTGCAAACAGCTGCTGGACTTGATTTTTACGTCTCGTTAATTGCGTTGACAGGAGCCATCTATCACGAGTTAAAGTCCTAAAAAGAACTTGTGTAGGCGTGGCTGGTTTTACAATACGGACACTTTTCATGTCTGGATGCAATGATTTATGCCATCCCATATAAGACATAATCCGAGCATCTATGTCATCGGATTTCTCTGTAATACCAAGCTGTCTTTCACGAAAATCTTTAACGGCTTTGTTTTCTACCTGATAAAGTTCGTAGCCTTCATTTAGAAGTACACGCATCAACAAATAACTATAATGACCACCAGTTGGTTCTAGTAAAATAAAGAAGTCTTTTGGTGAAAGGCCGAATTTTATCTGAATATCTTTGAGTGCATTCAAAAAATTATGTATTCCTTTACTGTCAGCGTTGAACTTCATAGTCTTCGTACGTTTCCAAGCTTTATCTGTCCTGAATTGCTCAATTGAGATGCATGAAGCTACATGAAAATCAGCTCCAATATCTACCCCTACATAAAAAGGGTACCATGCTCTTTGTTGAGTTGATGTCTCATGTTTTGTATCAGTTATGGATAAAAAAGGGTTCCCTAGATCCATCTTAGCACCTCTAATAGTTCGGCTATTGCAGCATGTAGCACCAAATTATCCAAGTTTCTGTGAAGACTCCAGAGGGTCCAATGTAACATGTCAGGATTGTAGCATTTGGTGCAGTACCCACATTAAAAACAGGAGTCTAAACCAGCTCCATACTATATTAAGGGTTTACTGCTCTTTATAGTGCTTATAATAACACTCCTAATCATTTCTTTATAGTGCTTTAGGATATTTTCGCAAGAAAATTAGAAAAAGACAGGCAAATACCTGTCTTTGTTAATATTATATAAAGAAGTGCAGTGCCAACCATATTAGTGGAGTGCCCCAACTCTTTATAAAAAGTCCAAGAGATAGCATCTGTTGGCTTCATGCCGATCTGTGGTGGCTAACCCTAAAGGTCACTGCACAATCTTATTATTCCATAGAATCTATTTCTTGTCCTCTTTTTAATTAGAGTATCTTACTTAACCTTCCGGTTATATACTTGCGGTTCCAATTAGAATGAAGGAGTATCAGCTATCTAAAAATACTTTATAGGAGTCCATCAAAATGGCTTTCACATTAGACTCAGTAGTATAGCTGATACTTATTGTAAATTTATCATTAGCAAAACTGGAGTACAAGTCTGAATAAATCAATTAGAATACTAGACACCAGCCATTGAACTAATGGGCAGTTATCTTCAAATGCCTATGTTAAAATATGGTTATAAGTGGTCAAGCCATCGAACAATATTTGGGGAGGGCCGGTATGGATAAGAATTCTGTTTATAAAACAAACAGTTTCTATTGGGATACAAAAGGAAATGACTTCTTAGGAGCAATTGTGCTTCCTTTCTATGGAGCATTTGTCTCAGAAGAAAAATGCCAGCTTTTTGGCGACGTTTCGGGGAAAAAGATGCTGGAGATCGGCTGTGGAAACGGTCAATCCTTGCAATATCATGGAGAACGCAAAGCATCTGAACTATGGGGTATGGATATATCAGAAAAACAAATCGAAAAGGCAGCGCAACATTTGAAGTCATGCGGTCTTTCAGCAAAATTGATCTGTTCTCCCATGGAAGAAGAATGTGGCGTACCAGTGGATTATTTTGACTTTGTTTATTCGATTTATGCCATAGGCTGGACCAGCGACCTTGAGGGTACTTTTTGCCGGATCGCATCTTACCTTAAAAAAGACGGTGTATTTATTTTCAGTTGGTCTCACCCTATACACAAATGTGTTGTTGCAGAAAATAATAGGCTTGCTTTTAAAAAATGTTATTTCGATGAATCTTGGTACTCGGTATCTCTTGATGATGGCACTCTAACATTATCGGACCGCAAACTATCAACCTATGTGAATGCGTTGGCAAAAGCGGGATTTGTAATTGAGCAAATGATTGAGCAATCTGATGATGAAATCATGCAATTGCGGTACGATAACAGCGATTTTGCAAAAAAAGCAAAGATGCTGCCTGTAACTTTTGTAGTCAAAGCAAGAAAACTATAGGGTATCGTTAGTTGAATAAAAAGAGGTATTCAGGAATGTATTTTTTGCTCCTGAATACCTCCTTTATTTTCCAATTAGATTTCTAAGTACATATGCGATTAACATGTAGTTCTTTAAGATTGTTATAAAGAACTACAGAAATACTTTATTTTCTCTGAACAGAACGTACATCATGAGATTGTTAAATTGTCTTTCGACCTCTTTATGTTCATTTTCTGTTGTGCTTAAACGGCTATTGATTTCCTTAACTCTTTGCTTTGTCTCTTCAACCCAATCAATTGATGTGTTTATCTGTATATAATTACATGTTTTACCAGTGTGATAAATGGTACTAAAGAGCCACTGACACCGAAAGCCGTTTACACCACTTATCATTGTAAATCCGGGTTTGGCTGGACGTACTCCATGCCCATCAAGCTAAGAACCTGCATTTTGGAATCAAGTGATGGACTCTCTTACTTTCATGAATAGTCGATTTGCATACATGCCGATATACACATCGGGAATTTCTAACGTTTCCCCTGGTTGTAGACGTTCCATAATGTCTTCCACTGATTGGGTGCGGTATTCCGATTTCTTCTTTCGTGAAAAGTAATTTCCTTCGCTTGATGGGCATGAGGTCTGCTCACGATATAAAAAAATAAGATATGAACCGAACCTTTTTCCGCTACAGAGGCAATATAGTGTGTAAGTTGCTTATTCAGAGAACAAATAGAACAATCCGATTCACATTATTTACAACAAAAAAGGAGCGAAGTAATTATGAAAAAACGATTAATTGGTGGAATCGTTGCTACTGCGATTTTGATTCCAGCAGCAGCATTTGCGGCTTCTGCCGTGATTGACATGCCTACAAGAACACCGATGACTACTGAACAAGTCAAGGTGGATGAGGTTGGCAAATCAACGCTTGAGAAGCTGTATCTCGCATATCCTGAAACAAAATCGTTTGAGATTATCGATGCAAGCAACGTTCAAGGTGATGTATCCAAAGGGAAAAATGTAATCAACGTGAAGCAAACAAGTATCGTACTACAGGAAAAAGGAGGAACCGGCAAAAAGATTACCCTCCATACAAACGGTAGTACGGATGAGATTGAACACGTGATTCAAGAGAATTGGGAGCCTAAGGAGAAGTCACTCATTACTTTAAGTGATCAGGAAATCAAGGCGAAGGTATCTGATCTTATTAATAAAATGTATGGCAACGTCGAACAATACAAGGTTGCTATCGAGCAAATGGAAAATCCAAATCAAAAAACATGGATGTTGAATTACACCAATGAGATGTTCGATAAACCGGTTTTCCAGGTTTTTGTTCAGGACAATACCATTAGTCTTACTAAGATCGTAGGTATTCCTACAGCTGATACACCTTCTGATACACCTTCAAACATTAAAGTAGAAGGCCTATTCTCTAGAAATGGTAAGCCTGATTATTTTGCTGATAACTTTTTAAACGATGAAAAACTGTTTGCTTTACTAAAAATCAGCCCGACAGAATTAAAACAAGAATTAGCAAAAGGTAAAACTGTTGTGGAGATTGCAGCATCTAAAAATGTCACGAAACAACAAGTGCTTGATGTGATTGCAGAAACACAGGCTAGAGGACAACTTCAAGGTGATGGAGTACCGATCACCGAGCAATCACTGAAAGAAATGATGAAAGCAGCTGAACCAAAAGTATTGCAAATGATTGAACACAGAACAGAAACGGAATGGTAGAAAAACAGAGTCAACTGGGTTACACAAGTAAAAGAGAAGAGGCGGGGGAACCGCCTCTTTTTTTATGGACTAATTTTTCAGACAGGTGGTTCTTAGCTTGATGGGCATGTGGCTTACACCAGCGTAGCTGACACATTACTTTAAATACGTTTGCGTGTGGTGTCAGCTACGCTGGCAATGCCCCTCCTTAGCTGCCTGTAGCTCGCTTGCTTTCCGATTGATGCAAGCTGTTAAAAAACGGCGGCGATCCTTTAATTAAGTGATGGTTGTAGAAACAAAACGATTATAATCATCCTATCAAGGTTACCTTCTACGAAAAACATTGGGACGTTCTTCATAAAAACAGACGCGATTTCTCGCCTCTGTGGCTATTCTTCGTAAGGTGGAATCCAGAATTCCTTCCCCTCATGCTCGATGAGCTTATCCAGCCATTCTGTAAATGTCAGGTCAATGTCAATCGGGTTGTCAGGGTCCATTGATTCAATCCATGTGAGGTAGCCGTTTCCGCTGTCTATTCTGTCTTGATCTACGCATACGCATCCATTTGAGTAATCACTCCAAGCAATAGGATAGTAGCTTCAACTGCATGAGCTGCTTCCTCCAAGGTGACTGCTTCAAAAGAACCTAAAGCATTACGCTTATCATCAACTGAGGCAGCATGTTTCTCAAGCCAATCGTTATTTGGTTAATCAAGCATTAAACTCATCAACTTCACCTCATATTCAAGATAATTGAATAGATGTATATATTAGTTCTTCAATTCAGCGAGATATAGCATTCTACTTTCAGGTATGTCAATTATTGTTAAACAGACAAAGTTCCTTTCTCTGTCTATATTCAGTTTTACCAGTAAATACTAGGATTATAGAACAGTTGGAAGGGGGTAAAAAAATGACTACGGAAAATAAAGTTCCTGATCTATTTATGGGTGATGTAGTTGTTTACGTCTATAGATCAGGTAAAAGAACATATCTAAAGAAGGGGATATTCCTTGGGTGGATCGCTCCAGGTGTAAACGCGTATCAGAGTTTTGTTAAGCTTCAGAACTTAGATATAAATAATAGGACGATTCGAAAATGGGAGGGGATAGAAGAAAGTCCATCTCTTAGAGCGCTCATTAAAGATTTTAAAATCAAAAACGGAACAACTGTAGAGATATATCGCACTCCAGAAGAAAAAGATATATCACTATTTACAAAGATTAACTTGAATTCGGTAGTTCAAATATGTTCTCATGCCATTACTAAATCCGGATTACTTGTTGATTTAGAGATCTCGTATGCAGATTCAAGGAGTGACGCTGAATATGACCCAATTCGAAATGTAATTACAGTGTTTCCAGATAATTTTCTCAATACTTTACGGGATAAAGCATTCAAATCTAATTTACTAGTAGAAGAGTCAACTCAAGTGATAATTTATCATGAGATAGGCCATGTATTAACGCTACCAATGTTTCCACTTGATGAGTATCATCAATTAATTGACGATATCAATTGCACTTCAGAATCTATAAAAGGGGTTTCACTATTAGATATTCTCTTTTCTAAAATAATGATTACAGATGCTGATAAGCGAGAATCTCACAAATTTTTACTATCAAGGGTACAAGAGACGATCGTAAAAATAGAAAGATACAATAAACTTTTGTTACAAATGGAAATTAAAGCGTGGGAAGAGGGAAGAAAACTAATCCCTCAATCATTACGAAAACATTTTGATAAGGATTTTGAAATGCTGCTTAATTCATATAGGAAACAAGGCGAAATTCTGCTAAATCGATATCAGGGTGTTTGCGATAGTTTAAGTATGTAAAATCTAATGTCCTAAGATTCAACGGACTGTATGTATTTGTTCATCGATGACGCCAGACAAACGTGCAAGGACAGTGTTTTGCCGTCCAGGGTTATACAACTGAATGGTAGGATTCAAGGAAAGTAAGGCATTTGCGAAAACCAACTAAAGCAGACGATTGTGAAGCTTTATGCTCAATGGATGCAGCCTAATTTAGCTTTTGAATTGCTAAATCAGATTGCATTTTTTTGTGCTATTGTTTTAGTAACATTTCACTTGTTAGGAGGAATAATTGTTGAAACCGCTCTATGAAACATTGGCTAATACAGTAGGGTTAAGAGCATTTATGATTAATTACGAACTTTTAAAAGAGGCGTATGAAAAAGATTGGACATACCAAGACATTAAGAACCAATTGAATGGTGAGTTTAAGATTTCAACAGCTCAAACAAAGGTGTCAGCTGGAAAGAGAATTTTTAGATTAGGTTTAGAAATGGAAGTGCTTGATCTTGTCCGTAATTCAAATCGTCACGAAGTTTTTCAAGTCAAAGAAAAGGCAAATCAACTATACAACTGCATCTCAAAATCTACTTAGGAAATGTTGTTTCCTACAGGAGTTGTTGTTAGAAAGGTAAAAAGAATGTAATTGATGTCTTAGAGTGTCCGGAATTACAAACATTGATCTAATACTTTATAAAATCATCAAGTTTGCGGGGCGGAAATTTTAAATAATGATTTTAGACTACCAAAACTATTCGATACTGAAATTCCTTAATATCTCGGTTTTGACTTTGCCATGTAAGCTCTTATGCGGATTAGTTCTGCATCTCTTGGTGTAAGTTCTTGCTCGATAATGTGCTTTTCCACTTTATATATATCGAAAAATGACAGCTTAATTGTTCCGACGCGAGGGTCTTCTGTTTTCATTCCGTTTTCAAATAAATAGATAAACAGAGCTTTTAGGAAGACTTTCATAGAATGCTTGCCTCCGGTTCAGATTATTATTGACTATTCGAATTAGCGAGAGATCGGGGCGGTTCTAAACGAATCGCTATGAACAATTGCGTTAAGGAACAACCATGACAAAGTTAATTTGGTGCATGAAACTTAAGGATATTAATAAACAATTTCTCATTTTCAAATTCATATTTATACGTTCTTTTGGCCATTTTAGTTTCTGTATTAAGTAGGGCATGACAATGCTCTCTGCAATTTGAAATCCTTTCACGTTCACCACCTCCTTATCATTCATTATAATGCTACAATCATAATTTATCCCGAGGCTTGCTACTGACATAGGATAAAAAGGGACATTGTAGCAGCACAAAACCCGCCTTGTATATGACTGGGCGGGTTCTTTACCTTAGTATCACTTTCTTGATCCTGAATAGATTATCTCAACTTTCGCTTAAATCATATCTATTTCAAAAGGAAGATAGAAGTGCAGCAATCAAGCAAACTACTCCAGCAATCAAAGACATTACTGATGAAGCAAGTTTTAACCGTGAAGCTGAGAAATTACCGATGGTCGTTTGAGTCCTAGACATCATCAAACCAAAGGAACCAGCAAAAAAGAAGATAACTGAAGCTAAACTAAATAAAATCTGCATAGGATCCATTAGAACACTTTCTTATTATTATATATTTTATGTTTATGCAGAGTCATTGGGCGTACTTGTGTCAACTAATCGGAGGGTCTTCAGTTTTCATTTCGTTTCCAAGTAAATAGAAAAACAGAGCTTTTAGGAAGACTTTCTTAGAAAGCTTGCCTCCGGTTCAGATTATTATATGAAAAATGTTGTCCATTGACTAGCAGGTTGCAGGTAATCCTTTAGGCAGCTATTTTTTTCCGGATGTAAACGAGTTTAGATAGATAAAGGAAGACAAAACAGCAGTAATGCCAAAGCTTTACCAACCAATAACTATAGCATTTTCTTTCCAGTAACGAACCATAGGTCCAATTTCCAACTGATTCGCTTCATCTTGATTTATCTTTTCTAGTGGAATATCAATCCATGTTGATCCGACATGTGAGTTAAAATAAATTGCGAATGCCCCAACTCCGAACATGGCCGGAATAGAAATATGGTAGAGGATACGCTATATTTTTGACATTGTGAATTACCTGCCTATTGGCTCTTATAATAGTCGACAATACAACTATTCATTCGCTTTCCTAAAAGCTTCCTTTATCATCTCTTGGCTGATGTGGTTGTAAATCTGAGTGGTTGCTGGATTTTTATGACGAGCTGCTTGTTGGGTTACAGCTATATCTCTGCTTATAGAGTGGAAGCGGGTTATGAATGAGTGTCGTAATTTATGAATGGACATTGAATTTTTCTCGAACGCAATGGAATATTTCTTAACGATTTTTTGTAGTGAACTCTTGTTTAATCTTCCTGGTTTACCTGTACGCGTTGAGAAGGAAACAAATAAAGCATTCTCCTCTTCGACCACTTTATAATTACTGACTCGTACAGAGAGGTAACGCTCTAAATCTGTTTTTGCAGTATCCCCAAAATACAGAATGTCCTCAAGTCCGCCTTTACCAATAACCCGTACGGTATTATTTTTCATTGAGATGTGTTCAAGATCCAACGCTTCAACCTCAAAAGCCCTCAAACCTGTTGCTAATACCAAAGAGATAAAGGCCGTGTCACGGTCACGGTTTTTTAAGTGCATCGTTATGTCTCGTTTGTCTTTACAGAAGCTTAGGTACCCTTCATATATGAACTCTAAGAATTCTTTTTGTTCATCGTATTCATCAGTCTTAACGAGTATCTTATTTGCGATTTTATCAGCTTTTGATTTTGCTGTTTCTTCAATTTTGTGCAAATCGACTTTGGCCATCACATTTCGGTGGAGTAGGGGACTACCATCCTGATTTTCAGCTAAATCACTTAGATAACGAAATAAGCTCTTTAAGCTTGATAGCCTTCGATTAGCTGAAGATTTTTTATAATTATCATCCAGATAACTTAGATAGAAATTAACATCATCGAGAGATAAATCATTGAGAATAGACAGAGGAATGTCCTTTAATTCCCCAGAAAAATGCCCTTCTTGTACTAGCCATTTGAAAAATATTTTATAATCACCTAAATAATTCAATAGAGTTTGACCAGATGATTTTCTCCATATATGAAGCATGTAGCGTCCAACGTAGTCAGGGAACAGAACGAGTTGTTTTCTAACCTTTTCTTTAGTCTCTTTATTCTTTTCATCGAGAAACGAACCCACAGTTATACCTCCAAGTAAGAACATGATGAGCTGAAACTGTATAGTGATTCGACAAAATTCGCCCTAATTCCGCATAAATGTATTAATGCGGAATTAGTTAACCATAAAAATATTATGGTTACTCTTTTTATAATTCATCAAAATCTAGTGGTATACGTTCAGTTGATTTGTAAATTCCTTGAATAACTTTGTCATCTGGGTAGAGGAGACTTAGAAGGTGAAAAATAGCTCTCTCAACATCAGCAACATACCTCTCAGCCTGTTCGATTGTTACAGCAACCTCTTGTGGTCGATGGACTAATTCGTTTCTAATCCTACTCGCATCATCAAAAAACTTGGAAGAGAGAGGGGACTCTTCACCTGCGTACTCAGAAAGCAAGTTTTTATATAACTTTTTGAGCGGTGGCGATGGGAACTCTAATAACATTGTTTTTAGGGTTGGGTTGTTTCTAACGAAAAACTCCTTGATTGCTAACTCAGCAGCGATTGTTGCATCAATCCATTTAAAACGAGGATCATCATCATTTTTTGCACGATGCAAATGTTTTAAAGCAATGAATGGTTGAAAGTCATGTTGGATGTAATCCCGAACTTCAATTTCAGTTTGATTTAGACTATTGAACGTATTTCTTCGAAAAACACCAACTTCGTTGCTAACTGGATTCCAATGAATGTTATCAGTTGAATATGAAAAATTTGATGAGGAGCTGTTAGGTCTAAGATTATCATCAAATTGCGAAAGATTTAGACCATATTTGATTTTCGATAAAACTTTTTTGCCAGCTGCCTCTAGTTCTTTCTTTTTTTGACTAATTACAATATCTTTATTTAAACTAAAATCTGCTTTGGACATATTGAATTCGTGAGTGATGGTCATGGTTGATTTGTCAGTTTGTAGTACTATATTTGCAGTTCCTTCTTCAAGCTGAATATTAAACTCAGGAAGGTAAACACTGTCAGCTTCTTGCAACATCGGTATATTTAGATACACGTTGCGATGACTTATAAAAAAATTTCCAACCATGTTAATTGTAATCATAGTTTCACTCCTTATTTGGAACATCAGTTCTTATTTTATTTTAACAAATATTTCTATTACTTTCAATGACCTAATTACGCATAATTATCATTATGTGGAATTAGGTTGTTGAATAAAAAGAGGACCATAAGGTCCCTTTTATACTGGTACAAGTATCGGTATTTTATATATTCTAGTGTGCATGCCCCACATTAATCTCAAATAACTTCATATCACTCAAATTCTTACTGAAAAACATTAATGGTTTTAGATACATATAAGTTCTGTACCTGGAGAGGTAACGAACTTAAAAGACGTATGTTGAAATAGATAACTTTTAGTTTTTCTTTTGATTATCAGGTTCAAACCCTTTTGTATCAACTGGGACGTTAACTTTAAGTTCTAATGGATGCAAATAGCTTACAACGTTTCCAGTTGCATCGTACAATTCATATTTAACAAGAATTCCTGAATCTTTATCAACCCAAAAACGGAATGTCTTCGCACCTTGACTGTTACTACTTTTTATATTTCCTTTTAGAACGATCGTATTGTGATTCAACAACATTTCATTTTGCTTTTCAATTTCCCATTGGTTATAATCCCTCGTATAGTTTGATGCAATTTCATACGGAAATAATGAGCTTTGAGCTATTCCAATTGGCGGTCGTTCACGATATGTTGTCACATTCGCTCCATGTGGGTCTTTGCTAAATGCATCTTCAGGCATGATTGTCGATCCGGAATGAATTGTATATGACCGGGGACTTTTATCAGGAATCCATAGTTTTCCGTCTTTGTAATATGTAATTGAGACTCTTGAAGGCTTTGAATTTGAATCGTAGTCTGTGACGCTACTATACCCTCCCTCCATCTCTGTTAGACTCAGTTGATACTCTACTAGCGACTTTTTCCCATTTTTTAAAAGCTCAAATTTACCAATTGCTGTCTCAAAATAATCAACAGTATTCAGTAACTTCGTTAGAATTTCTTTCTTGGTCATCTCATTTGTGATTTCCTCTTGTTTAGGTGGGGAAAATACAGACTCATGTTGACCTGGTTTTATATCCTTATTACTCTGTTGAGCA
This sequence comes from Brevibacillus reuszeri, assembly GCF_002897295.1. Classification (GTDB taxonomy): domain Bacteria; phylum Bacillota; class Bacilli; order Brevibacillales; family Brevibacillaceae; genus Brevibacillus; species Brevibacillus reuszeri_A. The sequence continues at coordinate 28,940 of NZ_BEXF01000015.1, read as the reverse complement.
TTTGATTGTTGAAGCGTATTTTCGCTCTGTTTATTTGAAGGCAGCTCCACATCTCCGGTAATTGTATTTGAACAACCTCCTATTAATAGTGCGACAAACAATTTTAAATACACTGGCTTTCTCATAGTACCTCCCAATACATTTAATGTATTACTTTCCATGGAACACCATTTACTCCGCATATCATTAGACGGACATTGTATGAATAATGTTTCTTAATAAATTTTGGATAATAGCTCTACATTAACTTCTCTTGAGTTATCTCAATTAAATTAAAATAAGGAGGGGGAAATACTCCCCCTCCTTAATATACTGGAGTTGAAATTTTAACACTGTTTTTGTTAAAGAACCTTTCAGTCAGTTGATCTTATCCTTTTTGATTTTGAAAACCACGAGTATCTTGAGTATCTAGTTTCTTCTCTATACCTTTGTTAAATTCTATTTTTTCTACTTCGATAGTACTTGTTTCATTTCCATCATCATCGATAGTAACTAATTTCAGTAACACTCCTGTTTCTGTATCCACCCACATCTTAAATGTAGTAGCCTTAAATTTAGTAGCGAGGCCGGGAAGTAAAGTTCCTTCAATTACAGTAGCTTCACGATCTAAAAAGGATTCGTTATCAACAATTTTATAATTGTTTTCATTGTCGTCTAACCAATAAGCGATCTGTTGCGGATAGGTTACAATTTGTGCATCGGATGGAGTTGCAGGATCTGGTCGAAATTTTTTAATCGGTTTTCCATCTTTCATTTCGTTACTATTTGCGTTAGTAAGCATTTTTACCTTTTCAGGTTTTATTGGTGCCTTCTCGGTTTCTTTAAAGGTTTTCTCTTTAGTGTAAAGAGAGAGAAGCCTCGTTTCATCAGAAATTGTTTCTTTTATGAGACCTCCCTTATCCTTTACCTTGACATGACTATACGGTTTATTACCTTCTTGTACTTCAAATTCGACAATGATGTCCCTGTTTGGAGTTACGTGCTTAAAGCTGCCTCTAACATCTTCGTAAAATTGTATTGAATTGAGCATTTTCTCTTTAATTAAAGTGTTTTTATCTGACCTCTCTTCCTTCGCGTTTACAAGCATATTTGGTACAAATAAACTAGAAACAGTCATTAAAGAAACCGTTGTTGCTAAAATAAACTTTTTCATATTTCGTTACCCCCTAGAGATTATTGATATATAACAACTCCATCTGCACCCATTCCACCGTAAAAAGAGCCACGCTCCAGTAAAACATAAGACCAGTCATCTTTGTATTCGGTAATATTACCCAAGTCGTTCCAACCTTCTAGTGCGTATTCTTGATCAAATACCATGATGTTTCCTTGATAACTGTAGTAGACATTATCAACAAATTTTGCACTATTAAGAAATACCATTGGTGTATAATAACCCGAGTCATTGTTCTTAAAGAGCCATGTATAGTCATTTTCATAGGTGGTGCTATTTTTCGTATTTAACATTGCATAACCCTTTCCACCACCATAGGTCCAAAAGTTTGAAGCTGGGCCTAATTTAGTCCACCGTGTAGGATCAGCAGCGCTTGCTTTGCATTTTGTATCATTTTGTTGATCGTCGCAACCAAGAGCTGCCCCTGCCTCAACTTTCGTTGCCATTACTGAACCTGCGGACAATACTAATGCAGCTGCTAGCAGAAATTTACCTAAATTAACTTTTTTCATAATAGAATAACCTACCCCTCTTTGAATTCTCCTACGGTCTACCGCATATCAAATGTGCTACACTATTTGCATTTATCCCCCTATAAATGTCATATTGTGGCAGTAAACCCAAAAACAGATTATCAAAACTTGTCTAAAAAATTTGTCGATTTATGGTAAAAAAACAAAAATGGTAAAATATAACCAGTTAATAAATTCCGTTTCATCTCATTACTATGGACGTTGGTATTGATTATATTTTTTATAGATACTATTAGACTATATATGTTGAGAAATTTCGAATTTTTCATTTTGTTTGAGATGTTTTAAGTTGGATTTCAAAAAACAATGAAACATGTGAGAAGGCAGACGACTTACTTAATTCTATTTGAGATAACTTCCCACAGTTTAAAGAAACCGGTCTCGCAGCAGAACGTATATAGAAGTGGAAGATTCCTAAAATTTACGACAAATAGAGGCTTTAGTATCCGGTTTTAAGAATGCTCTTGATGAGAACACCTTGGGTTCGCTCGAAGATATCTATGGAGAAATGAAATTGATCGACGCGCTTGATGAAATCAAAGCAAGCGGGGAAGAAGCGGAATATAGTTACTGCCAGCCAGTAAAGTGTTCAATTTTAAAAAAATGAATATCCCCACTGTAAAAGTAGGGATAAAAGATCGTGGTATCACTTAGGACCAAGGTTTATGCGATAATATAAATATATGAGGTTCTGTCAATAACTTCGTTTAAACTCAATCAACCTGCATATGGGAGACTGCATAAGCAGCCTAACTTTTTCTATAATACCCTCCGCCATTTTCGCTAGTTAAAGTTATAAGTGGGTCCCCATTGTTCATTGAAAATAATGTTCTAGACTCGAAAAATAAAGTATTAGACCGTGATAATAAAGTTGTAGACTGAGAAAATATAGTTTTAGACTAACGATCTGTCGTTAAGCTGACGTGCAATATAGTTCAAGCGATTAATGATTACCTCAAAAAAGAGGCTATCCTTAAAAGGACAGCCTCATAAACAAAGCCCTCAAAACTTTGGTGTGTCGGCCTTAATAGGTAAGGAGGAAAAACAATAAAAAAAGGAGGCATCTTGCCCCCTTCAAGAAATTTTTCCGACTGACGAAATCTTCTTTAATTTATTATGCTCACTTCCTCTTTACCAGTCTGATACGTATAAATTTCTACCTCTGCATAATCTTGTTCCATTCCACTTGCCACAACCTTAAAGGTATGATTGACTTCATTTTTCCCAGGCGTGAAAATATGCCTACTCCAAGTGAAATGAGCATTTGGCATTGATTCCACGATCTTGTCAGTCGTCTCATCAATGATCGCATAGTTAATTTTGGGCATTTTGTCCGTCAATTCCTTTATATCTATCGCTAAAGTTTCGCCGCTTTTTATGACAAAGGCAGCACCGAGCTGTACCCCCTGATTTTTTAAAGATTCCTCCCAGCTCGTTATGCTTATTTCACCATTATCATTCGTTTTGGGCAGCTTAGCTTTTCCGTTAAAAATGTCTGTTATTTTTAGTTTTTTGTCATACGAAGTATACATTTTATGACCAACGATGGCGCCGCTTGTCTTTTGGGATAGGTAATATGTAAACTGTTTCGGAGTAGTAACCTCCTCTATTACATAAACTCCCCGCTTCATAAGCTCTTTGATAAATGCCTGATGATTATACTTATATTTTGGGTCCTGGTAGTCCAAGTCAAAAGTAATTTGATTGACTATCATCTGTTTAATCACTTTATCGTCTATGTAATCCTTCGCGTGTTCACTGAAAGCAACCGTTATCGTATGTCCTTCAATAGACATCGTTTTGTTGATCATGTTCGCACCTGACTCTTTTTCCTGCCAATACTGAACAATTTGATAGTAAGGCTCAGTGCGGTTGAAGTAATCGATCTTTCGTCCATCAGCATTAATATACAACTTAGTGACTATATGAGTCAACTTTGTTCCAAGCGTGACTTCCACATTTTCTTCAAGCGTTTTGAACGCATCGTAAGAGGTCACAATGCCACCGCTATATTCAGTAAGAGACTTGGATTTCTCAGCAAAAACAACGGAGGATGAGAAGACTGACACTGTTGCAATGAGAACAACAAGGAGGATGCCTATGACCGTTTTTCCGCTTCCCGTATTTCGTTTCATGATTAGAGAAAACCTCCTGTATAACTGTTTATTGGATTGAGCCAGATTGCTGTTCAGAACAGGCGAACTTGAAGCAAAATGTAAAATCATCTCGCTGTATCGCTTCTTCTCAGCAGTTTTCAAGCTTTTCGTTATTTGTTCATCTACGGCGTATTCGCAGGCCTCGCTAATATTAGCTAAAGCAAGATAAGATACCGGATTGAACCAATGCAGGCAGTTGACCAACACTGCCATAAGCTTAATCCAAGCGTCTCTTTGCTTGTAGTGGATCCATTCATGCTGCAGCGCAAGTTTGTAATCCTCTGCATTTATGTTCCCGTTTGGCATTACGATTGTCGGCTTGAAAAAACCAATTAGCATAGGAGAATGCACATAATCGCTGACTACCACTTTCAGATCTCCTACACGATCGATCGGGGAGGATTTAATCGCTTGCTTTTTAAAGCGAAAGTAAGCGAAAAAATAACGGTACAACATTGCTAAACAACCGACCATCCAGATTCCAAGTATCCACTGATCTACAGATAAAATAGAAAAACCTTGGTTATCAGACGTAGTGCTGGCACTTGCCGTCTGGTCAAGCATTGACGTTCCGATCGCTGCAGTCATCTCTATAACAGCGCTCGTTGAATCTGGTTGCAGCTGTTTTTCATAAAAGGAAAACAGCGGTTGATTAATTGACACGTCAAAGTGCAGCGGCAAAATAAAAAGCGATAATGCCATCAAACTGGCGTAATAATACCAACGGCCACCATATTTTGATGCCAATTTCGTTCTTAGCAGAATGAATAGTAAGCTTGCAACACTACCAGTAAGAGAGGTCATTAATAACCATTTAATCATAGCTGTCCGCCTCGCTATTTATAAATGCCCGGAGCTCTTCGATATCCTTCTTTGTCAAATTCTCAGCCTGGAACAATGAGCTAATCAAACTTTTGGCAGAGCCATTATGGATGGAGAGTAGAAAGCTCTTTGTTTGCATTTTTCTGTAATCCTCTTCGCTTATAGCTGCCCAATATTCATGAGCATGCGAACGTCCGCGTTTCACGGATTGCAACGCCCCTTTGTCTAGTAACCTACCGGCAAGCGTGAGAATAGTCGTCTTATTTTTGTCAGGAAAATATTCCATGATTTCATTTGTAGTCATCCTCCTTCCACTTTCCCATATGACTTGCATAATCTCCATTTCAGCTTTTGTGATTTGCATATCGGTAAGTCGCTCCTTTCGATTCTACGTTGTGTTTTTTATTCTACAATACATTGAAACGAAGTGCAAGCCGAAGTCGATCAAACATTAATTGGCCAATCCCGTAAAGATAGGAACTGTTGATTTTGTATTTGAAATAAACAATGATTATCATTTTTATGATTTGGTCAACGTCATTCACAAAGGTGGGTGTCTCATAAGAAACGCTATTGGATGAGCTAAAATCCGCCATGGCGGAATCAATCAGAAAACAATTCTTTCTAAAACAGATTGAAGAATTTAAGAGGTACTTGAAATAAAACCAATAGTGGATGTTCATGACTTGAGGGGCTTGGCATCAGTAGATAATTAGAATTACGTTTAACGGAATTATTTACAAGGCTCTTTAAAACGCCGGTTACACCATTAGCGTGGTGAAAACCGGCGTTTTTTCTATTCAATACTCCTTAGCGTTGTGCGTCTTGCTGGCGGTACCCCTAAATGTACTCAGACTGTGATTGAGCTATCGGGTGCGATAGTTACACAAATTGAAGCCAGTCTAACACTTTATTTTCGTGTTTTGACTGGCTTTTTGTATCTAAGGATTGAATAGTCTAATACTTATTTTTCTAAGGTAAGAGTCTTTCTTATGCAGAAACTGCGTCAAATCAACAACATTAGTCTATTACTTTATTTGCTTCGAACATATGTTTGTGTCCTAACTTTTGTGACACAAACATACTACCCAAAGAATAACACCCCCTATAAATTAGTCGTTTTAGGTAAGGTGTTTAGTAGTATGTTTGTGTCTCCAGACAACGAGCCGGGTTCTGTTTTTCTAACTTCATGCGATGATGGATCATTCATAACGTAAGTGGATTCAATGATCCCATTTATTCGAGATCATATAATTTGTATAATGTCAGCATTTTTATATTATGAGGGTAATTATGAAACTGTTTGATGTTAGTTTGATACATATATTGATATGGCTTCATTCGAATTAATAAATTCGATATAATTCTAACATCGGGACTATCTAATTCTAAATTATTCAATTGAATTTCCATAGCGCTTACTAACACATCTAACTCAAATATGTGTACAGGTAATGTAAATTCTTTATGTCTAAGGATATCTTTATCTATAGCTATATCATTAACATTTTCTATCAAATTAGTTAGCGTAAGAATACTCGTTTCTTCCCACCCTTCGCCTCCTGTTTCTGCTCGTAAGTTCGATAAGTCCATCAATTCGTCCACTTGTGTGGTTAATACCCACTCTAAAGTATTTAATTCTTCAGTAAAAACTACGAGACTAATCGTTACGTTAGGAATTTTCACTTCAAAAGTCTGCATATCGACCACGTTACCATTCCCACTACTCATGTTACGCACCCCTTGTTTCCCCTTCGTACTAATCTAAGTAAAAAACAAAACGGGATAGGCTCTTGTTGTTATCAAGAGCCTATCCCGCGGGATATCCGAAGGTTTTATTTTATTATTATTACAACTATAAGCTAAAAGACTTCGAGTGCCAAGCTATTTTCATAGGAATTTATCCTTAGAGTTGAATTTGATTCAATGTATTAATTCTGAGACCACGTTTCTCTGTCATTAGAGTTTCACATGATTGATTCCCTGTACAATTACTATAAAATGCCCCATCCGGATTTTAACTGTGATACATATCATATTAATCTTTATTATTCAGTTTAGATCCGTGGATACCTTCTTTCTGACGTTTAGTCTAAAACTAATACCTGGTGACTAATAAGACCGGAATCCTTGTACCATAAGGGGTTTCGGTCAAAAAATTTATCACTTAACAGCTGACGGTAATCCATCCTCAGCACTGTCGAGCGATTACTCGCCTGAAGAGCCAAGCTAAAACGGCAGCCAGTTTATCGGCTGCCGTCTATTTGTGCTCGTTGAGCCATTGTTCCATCATGTATTAATGATCTCTTAAATTGTTTGATGGTTCGATTGTTAGTTTTCACCATTTTCGGCGTAAAGCAGGTGTAATTGTACTCGGCTATATATGTTTTTACGTGTATTCGCAAATTCCAGCTTTTCTACGCTATCGAACCCCTTCCTTACCGCTGATGATAGGCTGTTTATCAAACTTTTTTCAAGGTCCTCTTGAAATGCGAAAAGATCAAGTTCCTCCACCATTCGCGAGACAATCATCATAATAAAAGAGAGTCCCCTCGGAATAAAGGTGGATACCAGTGCCCGAGCGCGAGGGCACATTTTTACCGTTTCAGTCTTACCTTCAGGGTCTCCAGCTAACTTTCGTTCCATCTCGTTTAACGGTTCGCCGCTGATCCATCCTTGAATCCCAGGAAGAAGGGCCGACAAGGTGGATCCTTCTAATAAGGATGTGGAAGGTTTTCCTACAGCTACGAGAGCAGACCCCTGTACATCTTGAAGTAAATGAACTCGAGATTCTGTATCCTCGATCAACCAATGTATGGTCCAGTCCACCCAATTGTTAATCGAAGTTGGTAAATGCCCTTTATCTGCAAGCAACCTTAGTCTCAGTCTTTCCAAAACGCCCAACGGAATGCCACTTTGAGACGCAAGTTTGATGTCAACCAGATCTGGCTTTCTCTCTAATGCTGCTTTTGCTTCATCCCATAGTTTTTCAACTTTTTGCCCATAACTTTCCTCAACCTCCCTAATTTTTGCTAAAAATGCACCGAGGGAGCGTGAAATAAAATCTTCCGGTAATGCCACATCCGCTTCTGCTTTTAAAGCGGCAAGACGGTTTACTGTATATCTTACTTCACGATCAGTCAGTATCCCCACAGAAATACGATCAAGAACAACTTCTAATGGATCGCTTATTGTCACACATCGGTCATCTTCGGGCAGAACCGACAATAACTTTTGCTTTAGATCATTAGCGAGAGGAGCACCTGGTGTGAACGTGATGATGGGCTCTGGGATTAGTATAACAACGCCATTCGCTAGATGCCCAGCTCGTCCAGCTCTGGCTGCGGCGTTCAGAAGCTCATGAGCCTCTAAGTCTTCCCGTTCTTGGTCCTCTCCCATACGTTTGTCACCTGCCAGCACAGCTAAATGGGCCGGAAGATTTAATCCCTGGGCAAGGGTTGGTGTCGCAACAATAACTTTCGCGCCGTTGCTTCTTCGAAAAAGCCTCTCGGACAGCATCCGTTCCAATCGAAGCATCGATGCATTATGTGGTACAGCTATAAAACTGGAGTCTCCAAAGATCGAGTGTTTCGAATGGCCTAGCTCAAGGTTCAGACTTTCCCATAGTTCGCTTTCGGGTTTATTTAATTCAAGCGTACCCCCGATACTATTTGCAATTTTCCGTGACGTACTCACGGCGTCATCCTTTGTGTTAACGAAGATAATCGTCTTAAGATCAGCCGTATCGGCGTGACTTGCAATTTTGGCTGCAACTTCATTTGCATTGGGACTTATTCTGATCCCACCATATTTTTGCAGCTTGCCAGCAAGCTGTACAGATTCATCCATAATTTTCGTAAATGCACATGAATTAGTAGGTAGCCAATTATGCTGCAACCCCCAAACAACATGAGGAACGGCTGTAAGTTCTCGCTTTGCTGGCACCCGTAAACCAGCCGCATTTTTGCCGAGCTGACTGTTAAGATCCCGCTGTTTCTTTAATGCTCGCATTTTGGCCGCCTTGATCTCTTCGTCGTGATAGACAACTACGCCCCGCGCCTGACGGCTGGGCTTCCAAAGGAGGTCAATAGCGTGACATGGACGACCAGTCAGATCGGCAATCCAATCCGCGAACTGTTGCCCATTTTTTAACATAGCCGATAAAAACAACAGATCAGCTTTGGGGGCAGTAGCATAAAACGCCAACAGACACAGCATCGCATCTAATGAACGCCTAATTTTACCCGACTGAGGGCTCAGAATATGGCATTCATCAAACACTAACAATCCGACATTTTCAAAAGATGACGGGGCAAACGATAGCATTGCGAGGCATCGCTCCGGGGTCATGACCTCAATATCCTGAAGTTGAGAGCCCTCGGAAAAGAGAGAATCGAAGTCGCTTGATACATCCAAACCAAATTGGTCCTTCGGAAATATTGCTTGTAAATCGTCAGTAAGTTGCTCAACAAGAGCATGCGTTGGCACTAGAAATACAACCTTTTTCCCTCGTGAAAGGGCGCCAGCGATCTTCAATACGCTGACGGTTGTTTTACCTGCACCTGTTGGAAGAACCAAAACAGCAGATTGGCCAGTTTGATAAAATTGCTTCTCAATGGCTTCTCGATGGTTTTGCCACAGGAAGGGCACATCATTCGCCCGGAAACGCAACCACCTACACCAAAACTCTCTATCTGCTCCATCAGGTGGAGCGAGTTTTGTTAGGGCAGCATGTTTAATTTCATTTGCAGAAGAAAGTAGTAATGAAGCCAAGTGAGCTGGTCCGGCATATGACGTGCTCAATTTGACATCTCTATAATGAGCTCTTTTGTAAGAACGTTCGATAACATTGGAAAAGGCATCTTGGGCGGTCGAGTATTTTCCAGATACCGTGTCAGGAAAGGGCACGGACATCATCTCCGCAGCAAGGAGCTCAATTCCTTCCGCAAGTACAGCTGCTAAGGAACGCAGAGCGCGATCTTGCATTGTTCCGCCTTCAAAAATACCAGATCGCCACGTTTGCGCACGTTCGAGGATATTATTAAGTCTTCCGGAAGTGAGATCTTTTATATGTTCGCCAAGGATCTTTACCTCATATGGTCCTCTCGACTTTGGAAAAAAGCTAACTGCTTCAAATGCATCAGCATATTGTTCCGCTGCAAGAAACAAAACCGCGGCTGCTATAGAGGAATCTACACTGTCTCGGTCGATTGGAGAATGCTGATCCTCACCTGATACATGCGTCCGCCCTCTCGAAATAATGAGCCTGGCCGTTCCAGCAACAAAAGCAGCCGCTCGTCGAAGTGTGGGAACCTCTTCGATGGATGCAATCGTCTCATAAACATCTGCTATACGTTCTAGCGGCCATTTTTCATCTGAGCCTCTCTCCACAGTGCCGTCGGTACTCTTTAGTCGGGCAGACACGAGTTCTGCATAATGGCGGGTCAATAGTGGTGGCAGGTTATGAGCATCTAAGGTTGGAAGACTGGGGGCCGATCTAAGTAACATTGATGTTCGTGAGTCAAACATGATTAGCCTCCATTACCTCAAATTCCGTGAGAGCCTGGATCACATGATCCGCCAATTTTTGAAACCAGTCACGTAGACTACCTGTTACGATAAATGTTGCGCCAATTCGCTGTGCCTGTGAAATATCCGTCAACCCATCATACCCTTTAAACAACTTTTTGCGCTCGTCAGCTGTACAGATGTCTGAGTTGACAGTCAAAGCCGCACGGTAGGTTCTAGATGTTATATCATAAACTTTTCCAGCAGCTAAGGTTGCGGCTGTACCTTTCAAACCACTCTGTTTGATAAGATTTACTGCATTTGCCAGTAAATCACGCCCTCGCTTATTCTGATGATGTTCGATAAACGCTATCATAACCTTATCTCTAAAAGTATCTCTTGGGTTTTTGGTGCATTTATCCTCACAAATTGTGGTATGTAAGACAACATTCTCTATGGGATCCATTTGAATGATTAAACCATCAAGGCCCTGAGTAGTCGAGCTAATATGGGGATCTTTTAGATAGGTATTCTCGTCAGCTGTCTGACATGCAACGATCCAGGACATGCATTCAAACAAAAAACCGTCTCGATGATAATGGGATACCTCTATTTGGTTAGGGGTTGTCCCGCTGATTTGTAATTGGTTCCGGGCTTCTTGATAAAACTCTGATCTCGAACGCAGAGGCATAACTGAACCAAGTTCGTGAATAATTTCAGCTGCATGCTCGGCTTGCCCAAGAGCAATAACTGCAATAATCTTTGCTAACTCATGTATCTCATCGACCGTCCACAAATGGCCGGTGACATGATCATCAACATTTACTGTTTGTGAAGAAATAGCAGGCATATCCTAACCACCTAAATAAATAGAATTATTAATAAAATATTTCCATTAATATTTCAAGTAGACCCCACTAATAGCTGAGCCAGATTCATTCTAATTTTCAGTAAGCATCGTTTTTAGGATCAAATTTCCATTTTAAGATTAGTAACTCATTTCGAAAACCAATAGGTTGTGGGTCCACGTGATCTAGCACTTCTTGACAAACCAATTGAGGATATATTCTACAATCAGTAAAGATTTCCTTTTCATTATTATTGGAGAGCAATCTAACTATCACGCCCGTTAGTTTAACTTGGCCACCTTACCAGTCTAGATCATTATTATCCAGTCTAATAATACGACTGTCACAAACATACTACCCTAAAAATAAAAACCCCAATAATAAGGGGTTCAGGTGAATTGATAAGTAGTATGTTTAGGTCGTCAAACATTTATCTTTAAAAGTAAGTTTACGAGCTTTAAGCATAACTTACCTTCATGATATCGAGAAATGGAATCTTATTTGTTACTCCATCTTTTTCAACGTGTACCAAGCGAGTACGCGAATCCAGTACTGTGATCTGCCCATAAACTGTTTCAGTCTCGCCCCATACCGTCAAAGCCCGTATGTCTCCATCTTCTTTAGCCTCAACCAGTTGGTTTCCTAATTCCTCTAATTCGAATTCGTCCCGCGTTGGGCGTTTCGGTGCTTTCGCCTTCGCCATACCTTTTAGCCTCCTAACCTTTAACTACGGTTATGTTTTCCATCGGAATCCATTGCACATCCTCATCATTTAACAACTTGATGCGTCTAGCGTTCTGATCAATCCATTTCACGATACCCCACATACTACAGGTGCATCCCATTTCCCCTTTTACTAACTTTCACCAATTCACTGTTATTGGAAAATCTTCGCGCGCCGAATCACGGATCAGATAGAGGAATGACTCAAGCTCGTCTTGCTCAATGTTAGGCTTTGTAACGAGTTTATCATCTTCCTTTGTTTGCAAGTACAAAGCCCGCTGCTCTGGTAACACAAAGCGCATCGTCAATGAATTATCTATTTTACTTACCATCTACCTGGCTCCTTTCTCTCCCATGCTTCCAGAACCGCCATCGTATCCGGGGTGGATCGCTGCCATTCGATGTATTCCTCTTTTGCAAGTACCTCCAACACCGTCATAATGCCGCCGCGATTCCTCCCGGTTTTGATACACAATTCATCCACAGTTGGAGTGCGACGTCGACCAGCTGTGTAGTTGGAAATCACCCGGAGCACTTTGCGTTCGATATCACTCAACAACGGCCTCACCCTCGGTAATCATAATTGTTTGTGGTGATGATGCTTCCCAATTAAGCGTTCTTTCTCATCAGGTTTTGAAATGGCGATGAACCGAGATAGATGATCTTAATCCCACCAATTCACCCAATTCCCAAAAGAAAGAAATAATGTTATTAATGAAGTAGAAATATTTGTGATTTCAGTATAACAAAGCAGAACATAGGTTCGCAAATGTTTTCAACCCTTTATACGTAATTTCTCCATGTACCGGTAACCTAATGACGTAAAACTCAATGGCATGCTAAAATGCTGATCGACTGTGGTAAGGACAAACCGCAATGTGAGAGGAATAATATAAAGAAGGAACCCCTTTGTTTTCAGGAGCTCCTTTCAATTTTTTGACGATCCGATATCATTCGCCGTTTTTTGATCTTTTAGATTCTGCCAAAATAAGTCTGATCTCTTCACTATTTTCTTCTCTGTAAATGTAGTCGTGATAATGAGGCTGATGTAAGTCGATCCAGCCTTTTTCTACTGCTGTTCGATAGTAATGGACTGCACGTTCCTTCTCACCAAGTGTATAAAACAGGCATGCAGCATTCCAATACAGAGCAGCATCCCCACCCCAGTCCCAGCCTTGATCCAGAGCTTCGGCGTAGCAACTTGCTGCACGGGCAAAATCTTTTTCCACACCATATTTTTGATCTCCACGCATGTAGTGGTTTCCGTTTACAAGCAAATTGTTTAACGGGAGATTCCACCCGAATAGTACTGAAAAATCTGCTTCCGGTTTAAAACCCGCAGATAAAGCTGTTTTTTGTGATCCTATATTACTCGCCCAGCATTGCCAGCCAACACTAGTCATGCCTCGCTGCTTTGCAAGCGTAAGAGCACCTACCGCGGTTTTTCGTGCCCAGCCATTTCTCCGAAAGGTCTCATCGGTTTCAATGCCGAATTCACAAACCTGATCGACGACCCAATCTGTCAGACACCAGCTAATGATCGCTGGCCCTTCGCTTGTGTCTTGAACGGCTGCGCAACCGAAACCTTTTTCAGATCATCGGTCAATCTGTTCTGACAGAGCTAACGCCCACTTCTTTCAGCGCAATCATCTATAAGGTAATAGAAACTAAGTGTCAAACTAATTTTTGTGGTATTTATACTTAGATTTGTGTAGGAGGACTAGTATCCCTAACGACATTAGCTTTTTTTGTTTTTTTCTACAATAAACGTGAATAGCCTTCAGAAATAGCCCACCATCACCACCCCAAAGCGATAAGATAAAAAAATAACTATTTACAATTGCTAGAAGATAAAGAGCAACGAATCCCGAAGCTTTATACACTATTATACTAGCGACACAAAATAACAGGTTTGCTAGTGGGCCACAAATAATAACTAAGGATGAAGCAAGTGGCCTCTTAATAAAAGCTCTTGCAGAAACTTCGATTCTTCCTTCAGTGGGTATTAAGTTAAAATTGTATGATGTAGATTTGAACCTGAAAGAGACTAACTTTTTACCTTTTCCAACCACAAACTCCATAACCTCAAATCTTAACCATTTTGCAACTACATAATGAGCGCTTTCATGAAAAAATATACAAACCCAATAGAAAGGAAAGAAGCAAACGATACAAATGACGATATCAATAATACTAATCATTACTCTCCCACCTTATAGTTTCATAACACAGTTACAAGACCGTTTTTACTCCACGAAGGATTATTCACCGCTATCTATTTCCTCTTTTGCCAATCTGTTAAACTAAAGCGGATATTGGCCAGCTTCGGAAAGCGTCCCCAGGTTCCTAACATCCGTCAACCGATGGAACGCCTGTTCAGTTTTATTCCTATTTCGTCAATCTCGATAATTCTCGCTTTTGAGATTCGATCAGCCTGAGCCTCTTTTAAGGCATCCTTCCAAGATCCTAGCAATCGCTCAATTGTTGGGACGCTTGGAATACTTTTTCTCCCATTTCGCCAGGTTTGATAATTAAGTTTCGAAAGTGTTCCCACTACTTCACTTGATGCTTTTCGCAACACAGAGATACAAAACTCTCGTGTGAACTGCTCGGTAATAACACGACTTGATATTTTAGTAGCCCTAAGTGCCTCTTCCCAGGTCCCAAATTCTTTAGCAATCCTTGCTTTACTCGGCATATCTGGGTATCTCTTCTGAAACTCTGCATATTTTGATTTTGTTAAAGGTTGTTCGGCTTGTGAGGCGTAACGTTGTAGTGATTTTATTACATCTTCTCTAGAAAAACTGTTCTTTTTTAAAGGCACTTGAACTGTTCTGTTATTTTCAATTCCAGCAAGTTTTAGAACCTCTTGCCAAGAACCCTTTAAAATTGTCTGTATAGTAGATGAACTGGGGAGTATCTCATTTCCATTTCTTATCGCATCGTATAAATGAATAGTAAGACATTCTGAGGTTGATTTCTTAGCATCTCTTAATGCCTGAATGCAGTCTTCGCGAGTAAAATCCCTAAAGGATAGTAGACCCGCTCTCTTTTTTGCCTGATTCCAACTTCCTAATCTCTGAATGATAACACTCTTCGAAGGATACTTGTTTTTATTATCTATATTCCATTTGGTGTACATATCGATCGTAAATTTATCACCAATACTTAATGATGCCATTTTTAAAGCCCTTATGCAGTCAATTGCGGAAAAAGGCAGCATAGTCATGGTCAATTTCCCCTTTATCGGTTAATAGTTATTATGTTAAAAATGCAAAAACGGGATAGACCCTTGTACTTAACAAGAGCCTATCCCGCGGGATATCCGAAGGTTTTATTATATTACCTCAAATATAAGTTAATATAAGAGTAATGTCAAACTATTCTCATGGGTATAAATACTTAGGTTCGAGAGTGATTCGTAAGGGTGCGTATACGATTTCTGTGAACACATTTCTCTGTCATTAGGGTTTCTCAAGATTGATTCACAGTACAGTTATTACAGAATGCCCCGCCCATTGTTCCACTTTCAAATAGGTTGCCACATCCAGGGCAGGTATCATAATGGCCAGAGCAACGATCACATACTTGGTCACCATTTTTCAAAAAGTAAGGGGCGTTCTTATTCCCGCATGCGATGCATCTGTCACTTTCTTGTTCGTCACCATATTCATCTTCTTCAACCTCAGCCAAACTAAACCCACCAACTGTAATATTGGCGGAATCCGAAAGTATACCATTCACTCCCATACTCACATCAACTTTAAATTCACAACTAAAATTCCCTTCAACAAGAACGGTCATTTGGTAAGAGTCACGCGTATATGCTTGAGTAACATCAATAGTGACTTTACAGGCAAAAGTACCAGTAATCTCAAACTGCTCACCTTCATTAGAAACGTCTGCAATGTCCAATACAGGATCCAAGATCTCTAGGATTTCAACATCAGATAAAGCTTCAGCCATGAAATCTTGAAGATCACCATTCTGAATTAGATAGCTAGTTAGCCGACCACTCTTGTCTAAGTTTACGTCCCAACCCTTGTGTTCTATTAAATCTAAGCAAATACTTTCTGAATTCATTTCAATATTTGTAGTGAGTTCTATCACCATATCCGTATAGTAAGATAGATGGTTGACGAAATCATTCAGTGTCATGATGGTAAATAGTTGATCACTGTATTCCTTGAATTCATATACTAACTCATCGCGAGGAGCTATTGGAGCTTGGTTTTTATCAAGTTGCCACCAGTCCTCTTTAAGATCAGAGGTTATAAAAATCACTGGTTGTTTACAATTTCGTGCCTGTACTAATAGTTGCTTCCATAAAACAAGATCGCCATACTGACGTCGACTTGTTGTTTCTTTTTTATCATGATCCATATATCCAGGGGGGATATGGTATTTGTACCGCTGCTCCCCTTCGGTATAGATGTTAAGAAGAGTCGAAATACCAAAAGGAGAACCCATTCTTCCTTTCTGGATCAGTTCTTCAACAAATAAATTAACCTTATCCTCCGAAAGCATTTTCTTATTCTTATTGGACTCTTCAATAATTTCGGTTTGGAACTTCTCCGATTCATGTAGGATGCTATCAAGGGAGTCGTGGATCTTCGTACCTAATTCATTCACTCGTGGAAACTTAAAATTACTGAAACGCATGAATTGAGTTGAGATATCATTCTTTGCTTTCTTAATAATCCGTTCTACCTCAAGTGTCACTTCATTAAACTTTCCACGTTGTCCTTTAATAACCCCATTCTTATTCTCTCTAAATTCCTGTAACACTTGGTTAGGAATCCATAATTGATCAATTAACTCCTCTAAAAGAGAAAGAATATTCTCTGTCGTCTCAGGTGAATACTTGTAAATATTAAGAATTGAGCTAGTATCCAAGATAATTAATGGCTTTGATCTCCACATCTCCTGGAATTGCTCAAAAGTATATGTATGGCTCAAGTTATTCCTCCTATCTTTACTTCAGAGTTCGTATTACCTATTATGAATTGTTCCAATCATTAGGTGTATGTTCCAAGTATATACTAATAAGTTCATAAAAGTTAGTAAAACAACTTGATCTTGTTATGGAGCTCCATAAGAACCAAACCGAGTTTCTATCAACCAAGGAATCAAAGTTTCTACCGACTCGGTTTACTCATTTCTCTCACGTGAAAACCTCTATTACCCAGATTAGCGGTCTGTTCAATAATTATGACGCTAGGAGCGGACAAGCTTTAACAAATTGGGTGATGCCTTCACAGAAGGTTTTTGTATATGATGGAATTGAACAAGGCTCTTGACGTGAATGCCATGGGTTCGCTCGAAGATATCCATAAAGAAAGGAACTGTTCGACATGCTTGATCAAATCAACGCAAGCGGGAAAGAAGTAGAACAAGCCATCCTGAAAATCACGGCTTGTATAGCTTACCTCAAGGAATAAATTGCTAAAATGTAGCAGAATAGCTGGTCATTGAGTTCGTCGCAATTGGGGAAGCGACCATGATCGGGGAGCCAACGATGGAGAGTATTCATTTTCAACGATCTGGCAGGAGTCATATGATCCGATGGATATGCAACTAGAAGGCTTCCCTCTTCAGAGGGTGTTTTTGAATTAAGTAAACATATAAAAGGAGGGGTATAAACCCCTCTTACCTTAGTGACCATAATATGAGTGAATTCTTGATGTTACTGCAAACAAAGAAAGTCATTTTCGTTTCTTAGTTTGCCTTCATTGTCCACTTGATTGGAACAGTAATATTACCGGTTGGGAATTTGCCTTGTGCTATCCATTGTACGTCAAAAGATTTAAGTTCCTCGCCTGGTCCGACCCAGTTAGGATCTCCATCCGTATCTTGAGATTCTTGCAAAGCAACATATCTTTCAGTATCAATTAAGTTGAATGATTTGGCAGATTGATTCGCGTAGAGGGATACTGCAACTAAATCTCCTTCATCGGGACTTATTGGAACATATTTAATTCCGGAAGGCGTTCCCATGTTCGCATAAAGGCGACCTTTAGTGTTCCCGCTATTAGTAATTTGGATGTTAGGAAAAGCAACCATTTGCTTAGCTCCATCAGTCTTACTTATTACATCTGACTGAGTGGTAGACCCAGTTATAGTGATTCCCAAAGTTTCTTCAACGACTGTTATTGTAAAATTTGATGTGCTAGAGACATCAGCTGGGGCTGCAAATGCTGTTGTAGAGATAGATATTGCAGCAAGAACTGCCATTACAGGTGTTAGAAATTTTTTCACTTTATTGTACACTCCTTGTATAGAGCTTAGTTAAGGTAATAATTAATGTGTTTGTTAATTTTAATAGAAAGGCCTCCCATTAATTAAGGAAAGAAATGAACGTAACTTTTTACCTTGCTACTTTGTACTTTAATTATTGAGCTTTCATCGTCCACTTGATTGGTACTGTAATTTGGCCTACTGGAAACTGCCCCTTTGCTTTCCATTCAACGTTTATGTCCTTTAATTTTTCCTTCGGTCCAACAAAATTTGTATCGTTATCGGTATCAGCATCTCTCATTAATGTGTCAGCTTTCATTTCCATGCCCTTAAGGTAAATATCAGTTATTCCGCCAGCTGGAACGATTAGTGACACTCCTTCTAACTCACCGTTTGCTGTTCCCCAAGAAATTCCGGTTGGGTCCAACACAGTTGCATACAATACGCCTTTCGTATTGCCGCTATTCTGTATTCCAATGTCGTTGAATACGATTTTTTGTTTCCCTCCATCGCTTTTACTAATAACCTCTGGAAGATTTGTGACACCGGAAATTGTCAATCCAAGAGTTTCTTCTACGACAGTAAGCGTAAAGTTAGATGTAGAACTCACATCTGCCGGAGCTGCAAAAGCGGTTATAGGAACTAATGCTGTAATAACTGTCATGGTTGCGATGATGAACTTTTTCATTGTTATCTCATCTCCTGAGCTATTTATTATGGATTACATCGTAGTTTTTTAATTGGCTTTCATAGTCCACTTGATAGGTACTGTAATTTCTCCAATCGGTAGTTGTCCCATGACGGCCCATCTAACATCGAGGTCCTTCAATCGCTCTTTCGGACCTATATAAGTAGTGTCTCCATCCGTGTCGTTCCCTTCCATTATTTGTGTTAATTTTTGTTCTGTTCCTGATTTTGTCAATTGGTGATGAGATCCATTTTCCCCAAAAAGTAATACAGTAAGCAGCTGGGAATCATCCCACCCCCACTGTATGCCGGTTGGTTCTTGTACTTCCCAGTACAACACACCTTTTGTGTTGCCGCTATTCTGGATTCCAATGTCGTTGAATTCGATATTACCTTTCTCGCTTCTAATAACCTCTGGATGATTTGTGACACCAGAAATCGTCAATCCAAGAGTCTCTTCTACAACAGTAAGCGTAAAGTTAGATGTAGAACTCACATCCGCGGGAGCTGCAAAGGCGGATATAGGAAATAATGCCCCAATAACTGTTATTGTTGTGATGATAGACTTTTTCAAAGTGTTCTCCCTCTCCTTAGTTTTTCTTTCGTAAAGAATGAGGAACTAATTCTAATTAGTTAGCTTTAATTGTAAATCTGATTGGGAATGAGTATTCACCAGGGGCGTATCCACCTTTTTTAAAGATAAGAAAGTTAGTTTTAAGCACTTCAGCGGGCTCGATAGAATTAGGACTTCCAATGTTATTTCCGTATTCCATAAGCCACCTTAATTTAGTTTCCTCGTCAACCGCTCTTAATACATCGAAAGGAGATGTTTTATCACCACTCCAGCTAAACTGGTACCAAGTAATTGAACTCCAATCAATCCCCGTAGGTGTTAATGCCGTTGAGTAAAGCACGCCCGGTGTGTTGCCACTATTTTTAATATCGAAGTAGTAACTTCCTGGTGCGTTGCGGTTTTCAATAGCATCGATATGCGTTTCACCTGAAATAGTCAATCCTAATGTTTCTTCGACTACGGTAATGGTGAAATTAGATGTTGTGTTCACATTTGCTGGTGCTGCCAAAGCCGAGATAGGGAAAATGGCAGTTAGTGCTAGTATTGATGAAAGAAATATTTTTTTCATGAATGGTATACCTCCTTTCCTTAGATTACATTTATTCCCACTTTCTTTTTATCTGCCCTTTCATATTTCTCTGAAAGCACCACCTCCTGTCAATACGTGTCTTGCACGTAGTTATTGTGTTTTTAAGATCCATTTGATCTGCATTGATAATCGGCCAACAGGAAGACGTTTATTCACGGAGAACACCACATTAAAACTAGAGAGTGTCTCACCTGGATTGATACCATCAGCATCACCATCAGTGTCAGCGTTGCTCATAAGACCAGAGAGAATTTTTTCCGACTGATCAAGTCGTTCGATCTCATTACTTCCGTCAACAAGCGTTACGGATTGCAAGTTTCCCTCCGAATTCCCAAAAGATAATCCTGAAAGTTCCCCGACCTCTGCATAGAGATATCCCTTCACTTCTCCCTGATTGGAGACCCTCATACCCGAAAATACGATTTCAGGAGAGCTGCTCCTAGAGATGCGACCAAGATCGGTTGATCCAGAAACATTTAACCCTAAAGATTCTTCTATCACTTCAACAGTAAAATTAGAAGTGACTGAGGATTCCACTTCAGCCTGTGCATACAATGGCAGTGACATCAGAAACATAAGCGCAATGACTGTCTTTTTCAAAAACGTCCACTCCCTCACTAAGTGATTTATGTAGTACTATTCATTTCATTTTGCATCTTGGGTTTACGTCTTTTTAGAATGATTCCAACGATCAGCAAGATCATGATGAATCCAGCGAACAGAATGTATTCATAACCTCTGATAGCATCTTGAACTTTTCGTTGTATGTAATTCGTAACATCGGTAAAAGTTAGTTCAGCTAGGTTGTAGTTGAATTCTAATTCCACAGCTGGATTATGCTGAATCCCTTTTCCTTCATCCTCTGTGGCTGAGACAATAATCTTTCCTGCTGTCTTTCCAGGCGTTGAAAAGAGTTCAGGTGCAATACTTGCCTTTAAAAAGACCTTTTGTTTAGGGTTAAGGATGAGAGTGCTCTTTTCGACTGTCATCCCACCTTCTGTTGTAATGGTAAATCTCTCTCGAAGAGAACCCGTGTTTTCGATAAAAAGCGAACTGATGGGAACGTCAGAACCTTGTCTGATATCTTCTTTTATTACTGCCTTAGCTGGGCCAGCTTGCAATCCTACCGAGTCTTCGGCAAATGCTGGAATTGCACCAAATAACATTGATGTTAGTAAAAGTGTTGATATTAAAGCCTTCTTCACAATAAACCTCTCCTTATGTCAATCAAAAATAAAAACTCCCAAAAAAAAAGCGGGATAAACCCTTGTGTTACCAAGAGTTTATCCCGCGGTGTTTCCGTCGGTGTTATAATATTATTATTTATTGTATATTGGCGAACAATCTGACGTCAATATAAAACATCTAGATAATAGGTAGGAATGGTCGCTTGGATTCAAGAGATGCATTGATCCTCTCATTGAATTGTCCTTCATATATCGGCTTCAATTCACTGAAAATGTGCCTACCTGATAAATATAGATGAAGGCCCCAACTAGAGGCACCCACATGGTTAAGAAAAGTACTTTGTTTTTATATGCTTGATGTCTGAAAGTAACGAACAAGAGAAACAATGTGACGCCCATTAAAAAAGCAAGAACGCCCCACCATAGAATCGGAATGATTATCATGTCTTCCTTCACCTTACCTTTTGCCACTTTATGTTCTTCACATAAGAGTACATTAATTTTATGAGCTAGGGAATATACCAATACAAAATCCACCTCGTAGCTTTGTGGGCTTAAGGTGGATTTTGTATTGGTTTGCACGAAGAGAGGCGCATCAAAGTTTTAACTGTTGATTGGATTAGGATGATTCGAGCATCTAATTACTGGATCAATGTCCGCTCCTCAGTAAATTAGTGGAGGAATACTCCTTACTAATTATCACGGTTAATCATTTCTGGGATCCTACGTGATGCGATGTTCGTTTAACTCGATCGCTGATCTACTCGTTGGCTCTTCTTATAGATATATTTATATCTATACCCTGGGGCAAACTTATCCATTAAGTTACGAACACCGAAATCAAGTGCCAGGGTTGCAAGTGCATCATAAGAAATATCCAATCCGGATGTGAAAGGATGCATGTACCGTTCTGCAACTTCCTTTGTAATGTATAGCGATGCCCGTAAGGTGACCCCCAATTTTATTTCTGTATACAACTGATTAGCTGTATGACTGATCTGAGGACTACCAAAGAGAGTCACGAAGTAAGAATCATCATGTCCCACCGGTAATCGAATTGTTCTCACCATATAAGGTTTCACATATTCTATAAACTTCCGATCTTGAATGGTTACCATTAGTATTTTTTCCATAAGCGAAGAACGCGATTGATAATTCAGAAACTTATATAAATTTTTAATTTCAGCCAAAAGCGTACCAGGAAGCCATGGTCGCAGCTGCTTCTTCTTATCCACTCTTACCTTCCTCTTCCCCACTCTCTTTTGCATAACTGCCCCCTCTCCCCACGATTATCGCATGGACATTGTCCGATGTCCGAAGTCCCAAACGAATCAAATGGAGTGTATTGAGATCATCTGAGACACCTGTTTAACAGGCTTATTTTGCAAAGTATCCATACCGCCCTTTATGAAAAAGCGAAAGAGCACATCTTCATTGAAGACATACTGATGTTGCATATGTTTCAGGTGCTCTTGTTCTACGTACTCACTCACTAATGCATACAGATCCGATATCGCTTTCTTTTCCGATGTATGAAGATAGGCAAAGGTCTGTTTTGATTTTTGATTTGCTTCTAACACATGATATTGAAGTTCATGATGGAAAGCTTTCGCAAAAGGTAAGAATCCTTGATCCATCGCCCGCTCTATTCCCGTAATCAAAAAGACTCTTGAAATGGATGGGATGTCCGTGCAGACATAGGTATCTTCTCCATTGTCTTCTCTGTCTCGGAAGTAATTAACCGCGTGTACTAATCGATCAAGTTGGCCATACAGTTTGCTTTCCAACGTGAATGTTGTACGTTGGTATCCCTGGATGGCTCTATTTAACCAATTTAACTTCATCTTGTGACATTCTCCCTTCCGACTAATTTCTAGGAAAACTGGCAATAATGAGACAAAACGCTTCAGAAAGGACAGAACAATGAATAAGAAAATTATTGTCTTTCCAAATCAACGCGTTGAAAACTCAGAAGAGTTTCTAAGCATTCTCTCCAAAAAGTTACACGATCAGGAGAAGTATTTGCCAGTGAAGCTGAAGAGAAAGACAAAATCAAGGAAACAAAATTAATACGTTTTCTTTAGGCCAAAGGATGGAATCTTATTTTTCCCACTGGATAAGTTGGGGGATATCGTTTCGCCTTCGACTAAAACCCGGACCATGAAGGAATTATCCGAGAGCTGCGTGTAAAACAGGGTACTTCCCTTCCCTATATTTACCTTTCTTCGAAGCTCTATAGGCAGTACCGTTTGTCCTTTAGAAGAAACGACTGAAAATAGGGGTTTGTTAAACATATGATTACCTCCATCGAAAGTAAGAACTGTCTTACATGTCTTACATTAGTAACCTATGCTTGTCTTCTCTTTTTATGACACGAAAACCCCGCTTTCACTCTACTTGAGTAAGAAGCGGGGTTTTTCAAAGTGAAACAATTTATTTCAATAATTAAGGTAAATACAATTGAACATCTTAACCTCTCGTTACCTGTAAAAAAAATCGAACTATAAGCGTCATAATAGTGATACCAACCAAACCACTGAATAAATAATACAATACTTCATTTACAGTGTAGTTATCTAGAAAACCTCTAACTAAATCACCAGAAACAACCCAGTAAAAAGGATATACAATAATAAGTAAAAGAATCAATAATACCTGGTACTTCTTTTTAATTTTCATTTTCATCTGCTCCTACTGATTTCGGATAAGCAGCAGCCCGTAGAATAGAAGCAACTCCATCGTTATGAACTCGCGTAAAAGGTACAGTGATGCTTTTACAAATCTGCGCTGCGTTTTCATCTGTATGTGTACGAATTGCACTACACACAATGACTACAACATTGGCTTTATTCACGTATGTTTTTATTTTCTCTGGTGTTGAACCCCCAAAGAGCCCAATAAAGATTCCACCACATTCTTCAATTTTATACCGGTAGTCTGCATGTCTATCGTCACCACCAATTACGAGCACGCTTTTTCCATTAATTTCTGGATAAACTTCTGAAAGTGGCTGATCGTCTGTTGGTTGAGAGTCGATTGTTTTCTTGTAGAAGGATGAATTTTGAGGCGTAATATGTCTTTCTTCATGCGTGTTGTACTTCCAAATAACTTGCTTATTATGAGGCTCACCTGATAAGTAAGCGATATCTATGAGATCTTCCACTGCAATAGGAATTTTATTTTTATATGCATAACCAGCCAAACGTACATTCTCGTCTACTAGAGTAATTTCTCCGAACGGCAGCTTCTTCTGATCGCTTCCTTGAGCTTGATAACGGACAAATAACCTTCCATTCTCTTCTTCAACCATGCAATATTTAAACTCGACACGATCTTCACGTTGTAAACCTGGACCTTTTTTGATCACTTCTACGAAAAAACCACTTTCGTCATCTTTGATACGGACAAAATCACGGTGCTCCAAGTTAAGTTTTCTAAAAAGTTTTTCAGAAACATATTTGCCTTCTGCATATCCACCACGGATCGCTCGTATCAAGAACCCTTCCACAATATCTGGACTACTGTTTGAGGAGATAATTTCAGGTATAGGAACCACAGATTCAATCGGTTCCGTTTCTGTTATCGTACTCTTTTCCGACTTCTCTGGAGTTATATCGTCTGAAATTTGCAGGATAGGTTCAGATGACAGGTTAGGTAATTCCTCAAGTATTCGCATAACGGATTTCATCTTAGGAAGGCGCTCAAGTAGGTTCTGTATAGTTAAATCACTCAAGTGATGCTGCATTTCCAATTTGAGATCATCAATAAAGCGGTTTTGTATATCACTATTCAAACTTCGATCAACCTCCTATTCGTAAAAATAACTGATTTATGGTGAGCACCGTAAATTAATTATGCTTCCAGAAGAAACACAGCTGTTTTCCTTGTTTCGATTCTTCCACATTCGAAAACGATCCCAAAACCTTCTTGATGGTGATATAAGGATTGGATAAAGTAATATTGTGTTCTTCAGTTAACGTCCTTGTAATTTCTCGTAACGTCACGGGTTCATCACTAGCTTTTAGAAGATTCTTTACGATCCTGGTCACTTCTTCATAATTTATTGATGTCCGCTCTTTCCTAACTTTAGTAGATGAGGTTTGTTCAATGTGATTCGTAAAACGATCGTCCATATCTTGCTCACCTGGTACATCCTTCGATGTTGTATGCGGTTCCCTATTATCTAAATTACGGATATTAGTAATTAATTCTGCTACTTCCATCGCTAATGCTTTTTCACGATTTGCATATTCGATACGTAATTCCGCTCTTAGCTTTAGTAATGATTCCAATTGCAAACGTAGGGCTTCGCGTTCATTAAAAACCGAATTTCTCATCTTAATTCCCTTCCCGTGCATTTTTTAATACACTTCTAAAGTTGTGTAGTCACTTGGTAGTTGAATTGGTAAAAGTCTTCTTAAAAACATTTCTTTGTCATATTTTGAACTATTTTTATTATACCATTCTGTCAAGTACTTATATCTTTCTTCTTTTTCCTTCACATCTTTTACTACCCGATCAAACTTGCTTTTGTCACTTGAGTTCCAATTTTCAGGATCACCGGTGTTCCTTGCTTTTAGTGCCTTAACCTTATCAACGAGAGTAACGATTTCTTCAGCGGTATCACGCGCTTCGATGATTACTCGTCTAAAATCCTCAACGATTCTTGACTCAAACAACCATTTAACTGCTTGAGTTTGATATTCACTTCTTTTATCTTCTTCCTTCTTATCAATCTTCTCAGTATTTATCATGAGCGTATTGGCATCGATTTCATAGGGCACCGATGAAGTGAAGTATTCGCCGTTGTATTGCTGATACTGGCCATCGGGACTAAACCAATACACATAATTACTTGTGGTTTGTAATGATTTCAATTCTGGTGGTAAGTCCATTACGTTAGCATAACTACTTTCTGTATTGGACGTAGACGATCTATCATATATCATAGCTCCACCCACAACCGGAAACCGTGCGGTCGTCTTGCCGTTAGATTGAAGGTAAATCCAACTTATGTTTTTAGGCTCGTTTGTTATGTACATTCGCTCAGTTACTAATAATCTATCTAAACTTTTGTACAGCATCGGTTTCTCACCTTCGCTACTACTTGAATAAAAAAGCTGATTTGAACTTTGATTTTCCGGAATAACTTGTGAATTCGGATCTAAAACACCGCATCCAGTTATACCCAAAATGGAAATACCAGAGGCCAATAAGATTTTACATGTGTTTCCATTCACTTGTTTCTTCACCCCGATATTGTTATTCGATATAGGAATTGACGCTGCTTTATCCGCAGGATTAACGAACATTAATCTACACGGATAATCCGCTTCTTCTCATCATTCTTGTATGATTGATCAATGACTTGAATCTCATTACTTTGTTCGGTTATAACCCTCTTGCCAGCACCGTTATAATCAGGAGGCATTGTTCTCGGTTGTGCGTTTTGATCAGTCGTAGTTGTGGAAGATGGCGTTACCCGATCCACTTCCTGTTGAATTCTCGTTTGCAGTGTAGGAGTGGTTCGGTTATTGCTTTGTGTTCTTTCATCGCTATAATTTGATGCAGAAGATTCTTCCCTTCTGTACCCTCTTAGAAGGGAAGTAAAGATATATGGTATTACGATAATTGGTAACGATATGAACAATATAGTTTTCAGATGAGATGCGATTACATTTAATTGCATCTCTAAGGTATCAGGTTGTAAGCTGGATGTATCTTTAACTAGTGATTTGACACTGTCCCCGTCTGTTTCGTCATCTGCCTTCTGAACTTCATTTCCTAAAACATCTGCGATGACCCTTGGTAATGTTTCCTCTGCATGGATAATTGAAACAGTCGGAACAGCTATTATAGAAATGAAGATGAAAGAGGCAATCAAATACTTTCGCACTTTTCACAACTCCTTGCGTTAAGAGCATGCTAAACAGACTCTCAGATCACCCAAAAATACGTTGATCTTCACAAACCACTCTTTTGACTGGATAAATCGATGTTACTGAATAAAAGAATCAATTATTTGCTGCACTCGTTCGGCTTCATGGATATTGTCTTTAAATGAACGCAATAACAACCATATCGCTAAAGAGACCGCAAAGATGGAAATTGTATTCATTGATTTCTGTAATGTTCGCTACACGGTCTCTATCGTTTAAATTGTTTTAGAATACTCTCCGTTGGAAAACCAGTAATGCTTACATTACCGACCAAATCAAAGGTGATTTCGATATCTCGATCTTGGAAATCGCATAAATTATATCTATCGGTGAACAAATGAACCCTTTGGTTATCTGAACCATGAAGTGAGTATACCGACATTTTCTCTTGGTCAAACCGACCATCTATTAATGCATCAACATAGGACAGGATTTCTACACCATGTCGTAGTCTCATTATCTCTCGATGATAGAAACCACTGAAAATGATCAAGGATTTTCCTTGTAATCGAAGCTTTCTAACAAGTTCAAGTAAAGCTTCCTGTTGCAAAAAGGGTTCGCCTCCACTTATGGTCACGCCTCCCACTTCAATCGGTATCCATGACAGAATGGTATCAACGGAAACAACCTGTCCTGCATCAAGCGAATGGGTTTCTGGATTAAAGCAACCAGGACAAGCAAAGCGGCAACCTTGCAAATGAAGGACCGAGCGTTCACCCGGTCCATTTACCTTTGAATAGGGCGTAAACCCATGGATTCGTACTTCCATCATGGCCTCCTCCGAAGTCTTGATTCTTCAGCAATTCTTTGATTTTTGTAGTATTCCGGCTTTCTCTCTCTACTTTCTACATGACCCAACGCATCTTCTAATGAAGCAGTAGCTCTTTCACACGAATTTCCTTCATACCCGAATGCCTCGATCGTGGTTTGACCATTCGAGTCGATATGTATTTCTATATACTTTTCGTTCTTATTCATCATTTTCGCAACCTCCGTCTATTGCTAATGCCAGATCTCATAGTCAACCTTACTAAAACCAATTGCCTTAATAACGCAAGCGTTCATTTAGTTCAGTTTTTGGATATAAACGAAATCGAATACGACCATCGTCTAAAACGGTTTCTTCTACATTCATTCCTAATTTATCCGCCACTAGATGAGTAACGCATGCTCCATATGTTTGAATCAATCGACCACCTTTTTCTCCAACTTCGTTTTCGAGATTTTTTCCCATTGACCAATCAGCATTGAGATCGAAGGCACCATCCCCACTACGTGTTAATGCAATATCATACGCCCCTTTCAACCTAATGACATAAGGCGCTAAAATTCGTTGTCCTTGCCATCCACGAGCGTAATCATTATTAAGGAGCTGAAGATCCAAACGCTTACACGCTAACTTCAGCGCTTCAATATCCGTGATTTGAGTTGGAACTCTTGTAAAATGAGACATTCATATTCCCTCCATTTTTTATCGTTGTTTAATTACTCTGAATGACCCTTCGATTTGGACTCTCAGGTACAGTCACCAATTCTTTCTGAGTACTCGCATTCCGAGCTCTTTCGTTAGCCCATAAACGAAGATTTACGATTTGTTCTTTTCTACTTATCGAAAGTGGGATAGAATCCTTAATGGCATCCAGAACATCTTGGGTAGTCATTTCTCGCATATCATCTTCAAAAGCATTAGATAATGCACTCTCTACTATCTCTTCGATTTCTGCACCACTGTAGCCCTCGCTGTCTTTTACAATACTGTCGATGTCATAATTCTCAACTGCTCTCTTCCTCTTATTCAAATGAATGGAGATAATGGCTCTTCTTTCATCTTCATTTGGTAGATCCACAAAGTAGAGTAGGTACCCAGCGCCTTTCTTCATTGCTGAAGTAGGTTTCCAAGAACCCCTCCCCAAACCGTACGTACACCTCTCGATGTATACGGCTTTCCACACTAACTACAATG
>NZ_BEXF01000014.1 GCF_002897295.1 Brevibacillus reuszeri | reverse complement strand
CGATTTAAGCAGAGTTTAAAACACTCGTGATCATGAAAAAGTTACCCACCCAACGGGTGGTAATATTTTGCCATGGTGGTCAATTTTTTGATGAGCACGGTGGTCAACTTTTTAGTTGACATTCACATCCATATTATCCTTGAGTATAAGCAACCTCCATTTAATTACAAATTAATTAGCCGATATAATTCATCGTCAATATCCTCCACTTCAATCTCGGATGCATCTTTTTTATCATATAAATTTTCAAGATAACAATGTAGAATTCTTAATTTGGAATACACGCTAATTATATCAGTAAGTAAATTTATACATGTTTTTGATCGTTCGAAATAAAGATTCAATCCCACGTCTATCTGATGAACACCTGCATTTTTTAATTCGGAGTATGTTTTTAAATCAAGATTAGGTATAGAATTTTTTAATTTAATATTATATTGGGGTTTAAAATGATAAATTAACATGGCTTCAATCACATTAACCACTGTAGCATCTGTTATTTTCTCTCCCAATTCATCAGTAGTTTGCCAATAGGAGTTCCCCAAAGAAATGGTGGTCATTGAATCTGGGGTCATAACTGTATGTAACTTAGACTTTGCATGAAGCAAAAATATTACCAACTCTTTATCTCTGTACTTCATATTATAATCTCTATATATCTTTAAAATCTTCTCGTGACTGCTCAATCTATCAAAGATATTTCTACCCTCACCAGTATCGAGAGATTGTCCAATATACAAAATTTTATACTCCTCGCTTGTTTCCTCATTTTGATTCGACATACTTATTAGATCATATATAGATATCTTCTTTTTGGCATTTATGTCCGACCCGTTAAAGAAATCAACGTGATTTTCCTTAATAAATTCGATCCCGTAATTAGTAAGCCCTATTTCAATTGCAGTTCCATAATCACTAATATTAATCTCAATGGAACCATTTGGAACATCGAAAGGCAATAGTATAATATTCGATATTCTATAACTCTCGTTTATCTCTAAGCATTTATAGTTGACAACTAGTTGTTGATTGATACACTGTGCATCTGATATTTGATACTTTCTTGCTAACATAACCATATAAATATTTGAATTTCTGTAGTGTGAATGTTGTTCACGAACATCTTCCAAATGCATGTATGGAAATATAAATTGACTATCAAAAAAAATCTCAAGTAGCTTCTTCATAAAAAAGTACCCCTTTTCTGTGGTACAAGTCTTAAACGACGGAATGACATTTGCTCAATACTTTTTATTATTCTATTAAAACAAGCGGCATCTTTAAACTTCATCACAAAGAAAACTGTATTTAAATGTTAGTCTTCTAGTACTTCATTTCTTACATTTTTCCACTCTTTAAATAGACACTCGTATTCTTCACATACGTCAAAACCCAACCATATTAATGTTTCCGCATACTGAATAATATCAAATAAAGTATTGAATAACATAATAGTAGGAGCCCAAGATGGTTTTCCCATAAGCATTTTTTGACCATCAGGACCAATTGGCACAAGACTTAAAAAAATATCCGAAACAGCCACACAGTCAGCATGAATAAGATGACTTGCATTTCTATAAAGAGAAACATAGCTAGCTTGAAGAGTTAATTTTAGAAAACCTTTACCGCTGATTTTAGCCAGTTCATCCCTTCTTTTGCACATTGAAAGTAAATCTAATTTTGTCCATTTTCTTTCAAATTTTTCAGAGTTGGCATCGAAATCTGGATTGAGTTGCTGATTGGAATAGATTGCTTCATCTCTTAGTTTGGGTAATTCATCTAAATACCTTTGTTCTAAATTTTCTTTTATCTCATCCTCTTTTAAAGCATCCCTCATATTAATGTATTTAGAAACAGAAACATGTGCCACGAACGGGTACAATCCTTTTTCAGGTTCTTCATTTAAAAGATAGGAACTAACAATACATTGCTCTTGACGAACTCTTAATAAAGATAATGCTTGGATTATATGTAACCATGAAGTCATAAAAGATATACTACTTGAAGTAGTTTCAGAATTATAGATCATCCTTAGAATCAAATGTTGAGTTGGCTTAAGTTCTCGCATAACTTCATTTGTAATATAATTTTTGTATATTTCTCTTGCATTATGAGATATATTATTACACTTTTGAAAAACTGCTGAAGTTGCAAATGGTCCCACTGTCACTTATGTTGCTCCTTCCCAATAAGTTACTAGTATTCAGAATTTGATTCTCTTATATTTAGTGAAACTAACCTAATTACTAAAGGTGCGTCCTCCCACGGAAGTTTACATGATTTTGCATGTAAAGAGCCCAAAAGCAAAACGATACATCCCAAAAACACCTAAAGTTTCTCTTCTAGTTTTCGAACTTTCTCTAAATCCGAGTAATATTGCTTAATTGTCATTTCCATACACGCTCTTCGGTTTTCTGGTGTTCTCTGTGACAGATACTTTTTATTATAAAACAGAGTAAAATCATAGATTGTCCCAATTAGCACTACGCACGCTTGACTCCAATCACGAATCTCATCTGGTGGAATATCTAGATTATGACTTTTGAAAAAATACTCATTTACTTCAGGAATTAGACTCTCTATTTCTTGTACAAGGGCTTCCTCTGTTAATATCCCATTTTTATGTTCGTTAAAATAATGGATTACTTTTTCCGCAAGAGTTACCACAGTTGCTAATATATCTTTTGTTTTTGATATAACATCGTCCTTACTACCTGTGTTTTCTTGATTGAAATTCCTTAACGAATCATAATACGAGAAAATTTTAAAATGGATTCCATTTAGTATAAAAGTGTCCTTATTATCTATTCTATACCACCATTTTTTATCTTGAGTATCATCAACCCAAGTTGTATTGCAAACATAATTATTTTTTACAATATCACTTTCATCACGTCCGAAATAAACCCAAATAATATTGGCTAATTTACCCGAAAGTCGGTTTTGAGCAATTGCATTATCATAAACCTCCGCTGTTTTTACCTTATGAGTTATTTCTAAAGAAACCATCCCTATTTCTTCAAGGGAAAGTGGTTCTTTCATAATCGCTTTAACGGCATATCTTTTTGTCATACCAACGTGAAGGGGTTCGACATTGTAAATTATGTATTTGTCATACTCTCCATATATTCTAGAGGTATAGAATGGCGCATAATCTTGTACCTCAAAATATACAGTTCCGCCCATGTTTGCTCTAAAGATAGGGTGTTGTTGTCTATCTGGATTCCTTAGATTCCATACCTCTAAATAGAGTCTAACAAGTTTTTGTATATCATATAAAGAAACTCTACCTTGCTTGATAATATGTTTATCTTTAAGTGCATCGCATAAAAAACTAGTGAACACACTAATTGGTTTATCAGGATGCCCATATGACACTTGGGCTGAGTTACTTGAAGAAAATACTGCATAACCCCTCCCTGCAAAATCGTCAACGGTTTCCTCAATACTAAATGTGGATGTTCCACTAATAGAAAAATGACCTGAATAGCAACAATCCAAAAATACTACCTTGCCTTTAACAGAAGATCTCTCGAAGTATTCTATTATTTCCTGCGTGCTTATAATACCATCACTAAAAACAAGGAAGTGCTGATTATCTATTTTTGTACCATGTCCTGAAAAATAGAATAATAAATAGTCATTTATTCCCGTTGAGTTTGTAATATCCGATAGGGCACTTATGAAATCGTCTGTTTTAACATCCCCTAGTTCCCCTAATATGAAAATGTCATCATTTTCTAATTTCATTCCGGATTGTAAGGCTTGCTTCATTTCAACAACATCATTCATACAAAAAGGAAGATTAGTTGCTCCGATATAATAATTACTTACACCCACGACAAGTGCTTTAACATTTGACATTCTATACCCCCACCATATTCATTAACCAATTGAAATCAATATTATCCAAATTAATGAGAAATTGTAAGTAATTGTAATTTTTGTATGAGACAGTTATTGCAAGAACCTATTACCTACTTATTATATACACCCCATCCACTGCCTGGCGATTCGTTTTTATTCACTCTTTCCGAGTTTACCGCTATCTGCTCCGTGAAAATTTTCGCCCATTTGGTTGTCCCACACATAATAGGTGCAATTTTATAACCTAATTCCCGAATCTCCCTTCTCATCTTTACTCATAAAATAGCCAGTTACCACCATTCCAAAGCATGAAAAAGTTACTTTCGCTTTCTCACGTTTTTTACAGATTCGTGCGGCTCCTGTAGGTCTATTTACGACATAGTTACCATGCTCATGTTAAAGCAAGACATCTCCTCCTTATCATGTAATACGAGGGGGTGAGAAGAACATGGTCATTAAGAGTGACAGACTGCTGACTCTGGAAGAAGCCGCATACTTCCTGAACCTGTCGCCACGAACGCTTTACCGCAAGATTCACGAAAACGAACTCTTGGCGTTAAAGGTAGGGAGTCTATGGCGGCTCGAACCAGACGAGATCATGAACTACGCACGAAAACGGCAAAATCGAATTGGAGGTATACAACGTGGCTAATTATACTTTGGCAACTATCGCCCGGAAGCTGTCGGCTTCCAATCGTGGTGGGTTCGTAACTGAAGACTCTGTTTATCAATGGGTCAAATCCGGTCAACTATAGTTCAAAGAATCCCATACAATGAGCGAGGACTCGGTAAATATCCTTATACGGTGGAAGAAGCACACCTGATTGATGTTCTACGTGAAAAGGGATTTGATGTTGTTTCTCTCTTTCCTACCTCTCAGTAGAATTGGTCGTATTCTCGCCTGAACGAAAAGCCCCCACTTTAGTTGGTGGGGGCAAACAGCGAAACTAATTTGCTTATTGTAACGATTGCTCGTATGGAGAAAACTTCAAATGTAGTATAACCCGTGGTCGCAGAAGAACACGTTAAAAATTGCCCCTGCGTTCACAAGTAGGTGTTTGCCCCGTTAGATGGACAGGTATTTATTATTGAAGTTGTGCTTCATCCTCAGATTCTACTATTTGTAGCCCGTCACGGTTGCCGTAAGGCAAGGGAGTCATGATAAAGATGTGTATACGCACACACGCTGTAAACCAGTACCTGAGAGCGTCAGATATCATGTAAGGAACCCTCAATCCACCTGTTCCTTTTTACTCTCCCCCTTTGTGGGGGGAGTAGAGTGTCCCTAATCCACCTGCGTTTCCCCATCAATAAATTACTAATTCAAAAATCAGGGCGACAGCCCCGTGAGCGAAGCGAAGCGAACCATAAGAATACTTGACCCACCCCGAAGGGGTGGGGGAATGACAACTGGTTTAGCTTTGGGTACTGACAGAACCATACTTCTTAAGATTAATTTCATCCTTAAGATATTGATATTGTTCTAAGTCAATATCATACAGATTAGCCAAAGCAATAGTGTAATACAGAACATCATAAAATTCTTCTTCAATAGTACCCTTAATATTTTGACTTTCATCCATACGTAAATCCTTACGAATTATCTCTGAAAGTCCCCCCCCCCTCTTCTACAATCTTAAAGAAATAGGCTTGTCTATGTTCTGGACGGAAGTCCTTTTGTTTGATGTAAGCATGAAGAGCCTTTATTGTCATATGTTCTTTCATACCAAGCCGCCATTTTATCCCAACTATAGGTATCAAAACAGTCATTTCTAGATTATGTCGATCTTTTCCGCAACTATACCCCACCTTGCAACGATGGTTAGTCCGAGAGGGGGACGTAACACATACATTCATAGGAACAGCCAACCATGAGGACATATTATCTTCAATTCTGAGTAGCCAATTTGACAGTATTTCCGCCAGTCAGTACGATGAAGATAGAGCAAATGTCATTTCTTCTAACACGGAAGGAGTGGCGAAATAATGAAGTGTGCTATCTATGCTCGTGTAAGTACGAGAAGAGAAGAACAACAGAACAGTCTACAAAATCAAATTGCCCTAGCTGAAAGTCTAGCTAGAGAACAGGGCTTTACAGTAGTTGGGCGGTACATTGACGATGGAATAAGCGGTGCAGGTATGAGAAACCGTTCAGAGATTTTACAGTTGGTAGAGGACGCTAAAAAGAAGAAGTTTGATGTGATTATCGCAAAGTCCGTTTCACGTCTGGGGCGTAATCCACGAAATAGTATGGAAATGGCTGACCAACTCGAAAGAATACCTGTTCGTCTAATCTTGCCTGAAGATAACTATGACACTGAAACGAGTAACAGCAGGTTTATGTTCAATCTAAAAGCTATATTAGCTGAGGAAGAAAACGCCAAACTTTCTGAACGGATTAAACTAGGCTTACGCTCTAGTACTAAACAAGGGAAACGTAGAGTATCCTTACCACCTTACGGATACGCAGTAAATCCTGTAACTAGAAAGCTAGAGATTGATGAGACAGCCGCTTCCATCGTCAGAGAAATTTTCAGGCTGTATTTGCATGAGGGTAGGGGGATGTTTAAAATCTGTAACCTCTTCATGCAAAGAGGTATTCCTACACCAAGAGCCACAACAGGGGCGGCTAATGCAGGAACAAAATGGCATCAAAACTCTATCAAAGGTATCCATAACAATCCTGTTTATACAGGCAAACTCGTATTCCATCGGGAAGAAACTACAGGGACTCTAGCCGAGTCTGAACTCTACAAGATAAGAAGAGAGGTTAAAAATGACAAGCACATTGTCATTGAGAACGCCCACCCTGCTATCGTCTCAGATGATGATTATAACGCTGTTCAGGAACTCATGAAAAAGAAAGGCAAGCATAAAAGCAACGGCAAGGAAAGCCTGTTTTCCTATATCGTGAAATGCCCTGATTGCGGAAGCGGTATGCACTTCAAACCTGATAGACGTAATGGGGCGTATGTATGCGGCGGCTATGTGAAGTTTACATCCTCCTACTGTTCCTCCCATATTATTGAGGAACAAGCCCTGTTACAGACCGTAAAGAATGACCTAAAAGCGTTGATAAAGGACAGGGTAAAGATAGAGCATCTTTACGGATTAGCCGAGGAAAAAGCGAAGGCATTACAATCCTCTACCACAAAAGAACTAAAGCGACTTGACAGAGAGTTAGCCCAACTTGACAAACGCTTTGACAGACTATTGGTTCTTCACCTCAAGGGGGCTATCTTTACAGAGCAATTCAAACAACAAAATGAGCGTATTACTCAACAACAACAAGAACTGGCAAACAAGAAAGCTGAATTACAATCATCGCTAGATGCCAAGAAAGACCTCAACGAACAGCTACAAGCCTTTAGGAAAGAAGTAGAACGCTTCACCAATCTTGATATTGACGATGAACAAGTGATGAAGCAGGTTCTGCAAAGACTTATCCACAAAATTGAAGTATTCGAGGGCGGAAAGATTAAGATTCACTATTATTTTTCCCACCCTCTCCCCTCAAATTAGGTACAGTTTACTTGACTGTATCTTTTCTATCAAGTCTCACTGTCACTTCCACATGCCCCGTATGCGGGTTAATACCTCATTTTACTGTAATCTGTTGTAATGAACAGAAATGTTATTAACTCGCGGTTTCTTACGCTCCGTTTGTACCCTCTTACACTCCTCTTTCCGCAAGTGGACCGATTTCTTACAACAAATTTACAACATTGTTGTAAACACCTTTAACAACACCTAAAAATAGCTATCCCGTTTTTAAGGACCTCGCAAATCGCGATCCCCTCCAGTCAATCCGGTCATTGATGACCTCTCGATCCGTTAGGTCATCTTTCCTTAACGATCCGCTGGTACATATTCAATGATATCTTCAATACGACAATTAAAATATTCGCAGAGCTTGGACAGAACTTCCATAGTGACGTACTCATCCTTGCCCATTTTAGCGATAGTCGCAGGATGGAGACCCACCAATTCTCTGAGGTCCTTCTTTTTCATGCCTTTGTCAATTAACAACTTCCATAATGGTTTATAACTGAAACCCACCGTATAGCCCTCCCAAGTGGCAATTGCGCCGAATAGTTTTCTTTCAGCATTATATACCAAAAAATACCCTTGGGTAAAACAAAAATTCTCATTAATGTACTTTTTTGGTTGACTTTACATATTGGAAGGATATACAATAAATTCATCGAGATGAACTTTTAATACACTGAAACGGATTCAACCCTTTCAGATTCAGTAAATTAATGAATGAAAGGAGATTGAGATATGATGATCCGGTGTGGGATTTGGCAGCTTATGACGACAGCAGAGAAAATATCCATCCTAAAGCAGATCGCAAGAAAGGGCAAATAATGCATTCATGCCTCCGTGGAAGACGGAAGCATCGTAGGAATTAATCAACGGGAGAGGGTGTATGTCGATGGGGAATAAAATTTCGTTGAGGGATGCAAGAGAAAATGCTGATTTAAGCATTCGTGAAGTATCAAAACTAACAGCCATTCCAAAAGAACAGCTGGAGAAATGGGAAGATAATCCCGCGATCCTCCCGTTACACTCCGCATGTGTATTGTTAAAACTCTATAGAATTTCGTTTAATCATGTGTTCTTCGGGAAGGATTCGGAAGCACAAGCAAGTTCGACAAATCGGTAATGGGAGGAGACTACAAAATGAAACAACTGTCTAAACCGCAATTTGATATCCAGCATGCTTACTATATATCGACAATCAAAACGGAAATTCTCGGAGTGATCTCCAGTCTATCTACTGACGCTCTATATTCGAAAGAATCGGCAATAGCTGATCTTTCAGAAGTGGTTAGGGAACTGCACGAAAGGGAACTGCTTGATAAGGATCGATAATAAATGTAAGGGTGGAATGGAAAATGAAAAAACTCGAGATGTTTACTCAATTGACTAAGATGGAGAGCGAAGGAGACATTTGCGCTAAAGTCATTTTGGAAGGTATTCGTGCGGTAACAGATGGACGCATCGAATTTGATTATGCAGCTCTAGCTTGGCATAAAGCAATTCATCAAAAGGATCCACAGGAGGGATGGCGTATGCTGCAAGAGTTCAATAAGCTCCAAAACGAACAAGAAGAAATACCTCATGACCTGGTAGAAAACCTAAAAATCATAGTTGAAAATGCCACGTCAGAACAATTGGGAGGGTTCATTGCACAATGGAAAGAACATCTAGCCAACAATTAGGATGAGTCAGATATATAAATTTTGAACAGCCGCCGAGTGGTGGCTTTTTTGTTTTCTCTTGCCTATAGGCATAAAAAAGCTCCAGCACTTTTTGAACTGGAGCTATGTTACCGTCTTTTTTTCATTGCACCGTGGTATTCTGTCCGCTATTAACTTTAGTTGGTTTAGCTGCGGATATCATTAAGAATATTGCAGAAAGAATGTGCATTATCATGCCAACCACTGGAATCCATCCGACGACAGAGGTAACTATGCCCAATACTGGTCCATGAATAGGTTCGTCATTTCTCTTCGAAAGAACTAATGTAACAATATGAAGGATAAACATTACTAAGAGTGGTGTCCAGTACAATCCAATAACAATGGTTCCACCTAATACCGGTATTCCCAACAGAGCTTCCAAACCACCTGAAACCCACCGCATAACACGGGATGAACTCATTTGATAACCTCCCTAAAATAATTTCAAAAATAGTCTAACAGAACTATATTATACTTTCCATAATTATCTAATTTCCGCTCCGATCCTAGATGCTCTTCCCGATCTGCTCCAACACCTTGATAAATAAGGGGGAGAGCTGAATAAGCAAATATCCCAAGCCAGCGTTGGTAATCGAACTCCACGCCTTCTCGCTCTGCCCAAAAATAAAGAAGAAGCAACCACCAATCATCACAATTGAAGCAACTGGCAAGGAGATGGCAACCAGGATTTGTGTCAGCGGATCCAGTGCATGAGCCAAAACCTGAAGCGTGGTACCGGCAACCACTTGAGTGGCAGAAGCCGCTATACTTTCAGCAGCACTTGCATGAGTTGCAGTAGTGAGTGCAATAGGAATCATTGCCCCGGCCTTTACTAAAGCGTCAGTGACTTTTTTCAGCTCTTTCTTTTTCCTTTCAGGCATTTGCCACGTACCATCCATAAAGTCACGAAACTTGATTACTTCTGTTCTCGCCATCCTGACCACTCCTTACATGATGTCGTTAATAAGATAAACCTGTGCTGGCAAACCATTTACTAGCTCCGCAAATCGTTTTACCCTGCTCTTGCAGACCGTGACAATGTGCAGATGAGGAAAGTATCCAAACTCCTTCTGAAACAAGCCTCGATCAAACATTTCCTTGTATCGCTTAACCTTTGCGCTGTTCTCGGTCATGCTTTGTGTGTTATCGACTTCTAGGAAGTTATGTCGTTTATCCTTGATAAAAAGTGCATCTGTTACTAGGGTGGTTTGACCGTCTGTCACTTTGATTTCGTTTCTCCAGTTACCCGGGCAGCCAATGTGAAAGTAAAAGTCATTTCGCATTAGGATGTGTTTAATTTGAAGCGTACGCCGCACAACTTTCTGCGATCCGATCATCTGCCGGCCAACACGATTGAGATAATACACTGTGCCATACTCCTCTTCTCGGAAGGATTGCAGATATTCTTCCATGTTCTTGAGAACCCTTTGGGCGTTCCTGTCGCCACCTAGACGGTGTAGCCGCTGGATGTGCGATCTACTCAAAAAACCGAATCTGTCCAGGCTGTGAAGGATTTGTTCTGTCCTCTCTATGCGTTTCACGGAGGTTGCCTGCATCGTTCTGCTCCTTTCTGGGCTTGATGGTGATGTACGGCTGTATAGCTTTGCGGATGGTCTGTGTATCGATTAGAGGAGTCTGTACGATCTGTCGTTTGTCGGCGGTCTGGTATATAGCGCGGCCCTTTATTTTGGGAAGTGCTTCAGCTCCGGTTTCATCGAGGACTACCCGGGAAGCTGTAGCCGTTTGAACACGGAAACACAGCTTTGCATCAGCGTTTTGTTTGCATGCCCGAGGGATAACATCGCCAGTAGGATATTGGGTGGCCAGGATAAGACGATAGCCCAAACCAGCTCCTAATCTGGCAATCTGACTCATGTAGGTTTGGCATCGTTCCTTGAGAGCACGTTCTTCCTTTGTTACTGCCTCATCCGGATTCAATTCTCCAACTTCATCCACGATAACAAAATGTCTGACCTTCTCTCGCGCTTCCTGGACGTTCCTAGCGCCACTCTTCTTGAGTGCTAACTGTTTGCCCCTCATCTCCTCAACAACGGCTTGTAGGGCCTTTTCTGCGTCCTGTGGTTCCTCTGCATAGCGGATCACCTGTTTTGCATCTTGGTAGTCTGCAAACTCCACTCCGCCTTTCAAATCGATCAAAGTAAGCTTCACATTATCCGGCTGCTGCACGATCAACGTAGTAATGACCATGCCTAAAAAGTTGCTTTTGCCATACCGTGTGGCACCACCTACAACCATGTGGGGAATTTGTTCGAAGTCATGCGTAATGATTGTATTGCCTTCTCTTATCTGACCAACCGGAACTGTCCAGTTATCACCGTAAGACAAAGCTTCATAGCGGACCATCTCAGGCATCGGGTGATTGTAAACCTTGATTTTGAGCAGCCCATCGAAAGCCATTTCAACTTCTTTATTGGCGATCCTCTTTTTGATGAGTGCCTTTACCTGGGGGATAATTGGAGCGGCAAAGTCAATATTCTTCAAATCAGATAGGGTAAAGTTCAACACCGTCTTGCGATTGTTCAGTCCATCTTGAATGTGCTGGAACTTCGAGTGGTAATCCTCAAAGCTCCGACCTAACGGAATCCTGTATCGATATTCAGTTCCCCAAGGGTAATTAATCTTTTTGACCATCTGCGCCGTATAGGTTTTGTCTCCGTCTCTGACGTTTAGGCCGGTTAACGAGAAAATTTTGTTCAGCTTTTCACTTTCATTTGTCAATCCAGATCGTCTGATTTGAGCATATAGCGCAACTCCTCCCATAACTGCAGATGAGACGATTTCCAACAACACATTCAATCCACTCCTTTCCGCGCCACCTCATTGTGGTTTCGATAGAAACAGTTGCGCTAAAAACGAATTATAAAAAGCGGCTCGAGCTGTTGAGACATCCGCATTCTACTGTTCGTTTCGTCGTTCCTTTGATGCGCAACGAAAACGAACGGTGGAGCGAATGGGAAAACGAATCGATTTGTTACTATGCGATGCCGCATTGGTTGTCCAATATTACGCATTTTTTAAACACTGCTTGTATACTTTTCTGAATGTTTGTCCAAGATAAGCGTGAGGTGATAGCTCATGTTTGGGCTTGGAAAAAAGCGCTCCCGCCTGGGGAAATGGTTGGACAGTAACGATCTGACGCAAGGTTGGCTTAGTTCAGAATCAAAATTGAATAAAGCTACGATCAGTCGATTGTGCGCAAGTGACGACAATACGCCAAACTTAAAGACAATGCAAAAGATACTAAAAGCTGTACGGAAAGTGGACCCGGGTGTAAAACAGGAAGATTTTTGGTCGATGTGAGCCTGACCCGAAAATTCGGGCGAGTGACAGGAAATCAATTGATAATACATATTTTTGTATTTATATTCATGTTCGCATTTTGTTTGGGTCCGATAATATGTCATAAGTAAACTGAGATGATTACCACAAAAACTCGACAAAGCGCATGAAATCAACGTTTTTACGCGAAATAAAAGTTAACATAAAGAATTATGTATAGAATCCATTTTATGCATAATTACATATCCGCATCAAATCAACGTTTATACACCGACTGCATAAATGAATATCTGTATATACAGTGCATGAAGGCTGCATAAAACAGATAAATACTGCCAATAGGAAAGTGATTTTTTTTGGACCGCCAAAATTAACAAGTCGATGGCTAGATGGTCCGGCTAGTTACCCACCCACCCAATCCAACAGACTCCATGTCGTCAACACGCTATCTGAAGCATTACAAGCCTAGTTCCATGCATTTTCAAACACTGGCAGACTGATTGCCCGTATAAAAACAAAATAGCCACCAGACGCATTCTGGAGGCCGATTCTTTATTAAGATAAAGTGTTACAGTCGCCATCGAATTCTCATTTGTTTAATCCGTAGGTATCCAGGAGGCAAGTTGTAATTTCGTGGAGTCATCTTACATTTCCTAGTCGTATTTCTCCATAGGCGAAAGTCATTCGCTTTCTTCGGGAAAAGAGATGTCATCAACGATGATCACCGTCCGATCTGTAACGCCGAGAGGCAACTTGCCGCGCTTGATTTGTTCCATTTCTTCTACGGTATCGATGATGAGAACCGGATTCCCATTCATTATACGTCACCCTTTCGCGTTTCCTTCGCTTTTATCACAATGGCATGCTGCGAACTTTGGGTTACCTTCTGAGGAACTACGCAACCCTCGTAGTCTTTTGCTCGTAAAACAAGCACAAATGAATCGCTTTTGTCCTTCCTCTTTCTCATTTTCTTTACCTCCAATCAACCATTGTTTTGTCAGGAACGAAACCAATTGAGACTTGAAAAACCGGCTCTTCTCTCTCGATCGCATATTTCCGGAAATCGCGATTCAAGTCGTCAAGCTCACCCATGATTGCGATAAGCTTTGATTTCATTTGATGCTCCATTTCACGCAGGCAACTAGGGCAATCTAAAGATTTTCCATCTCGTAAAGGAGACGATCCAAAAGAAGAATATTCGTAACCGCAAGAGCCACATCGGATGACGGCTTTTGTATGCATGTCCTCTTACCTCCCTGCATCTGGGAACCATACACCGGATTTTTTCATATCACCTTCAAATGCGTATCTTGTTGCGTCGATTGTATGATTGTCCTTATCCTCTAACCTAGCTCTCGGATTTCCGTCAGCATCGGTCGCATAATCAATGTTTTCAAACTCTCGGGCTATGTTTGGCGTTCGTGTAGGATCGATCACGATTTCTTCCAGGTCATCGAGCCATTCCTCACCATACTGAACGGAATCAGGCCCTTTCTTAGCGCCTTTGATCCGGATACCATGATCTTTCAACTCGTCAATTGATTTCGGCTCCGCGCTGTCCGCTGTGGTTTGTGTGGCGTGGTACCCCTTTTCCTTGATCCAGTTAGCTGCTTCACGATTGCTTATTTTCTGTCCATAATGCTCGTCCAGCGCATAAATGCACCTTCTTGTTTTGTCATAGTGCCATCTGACAAACGAATATGGATCTGGGCCATAACCGAAGTCAACACCCTGCCTGATATTGTCAAACGCCTTTACTTCATCGTCCGTGATTCGTCTAAAGATTAGATTTTCGAACGGCACGACTCCGCTACCAATCGCCTCGCCGAGATATTCCCACTTGTACTTGTCAGGTTTCATCGCCTTCACATGTTCGGCCTCTTCGATGAATTTCTTGGATATGTGCGGATTATTCAGGTAGGTCGAATGATGAACGAATGTGTTGGCCGGTATCATATGTGACTCATACTTCTTGTTTACCCAAGACTGTTTTCGCTTCGGCGGATTGTAGCTGTAATAAAACGCATAGAACAAGCCATCTGGCAACTCGGCACGCAATACGGAATTTTCAATGGTTGACACTTCTTCTTCGGTCTTAAACTCCGCCATCTCTTCTATCCACAAAAAAGCAATGGGGAATTTGCTCACTTTAATGGATTTAATCTTCTTCGGATCGTCAGCGCCGCGAAAGATGATCTTATTTCCTCTAGGCAAGTAGATGAGCTGGAGCGGGCTTTTCATCACCCGCCAGAATTGACTTACGCCCATCATCTCAATGGCCTCTTTTAACTGTTCGAAAACAGATTCCTCTAAAGTCCTGGCCACTTTTCTAACGACCAAAGTAGTTACTGGGTAGCACATCATGTCCTCGAT
This sequence comes from Brevibacillus reuszeri, assembly GCF_002897295.1. Lineage (GTDB taxonomy): Bacteria > Bacillota > Bacilli > Brevibacillales > Brevibacillaceae > Brevibacillus > Brevibacillus reuszeri_A. Next base: position 133,803 of record NZ_BEXF01000014.1, on the reverse strand, counting down.
CAGTTTCATGGCGATATGTGTGGACTTAGCCGAACCCCTGCCGCCTTTTAAGACGTACCTGAGATGATTATGTTCTTCTGCAGCTACCCAAAACGGTAAGAAGTGCCTCGTGTAAAGTTGCAGCGGATCAATTGTCACTGTCATTCTCGATAACCCCTTTAACTCGGTTGATATCTTTGATAACAGTTACGCTCAAAGCTCCGTCAATCTGTTGCTTGTCCGTCCACATGGCAAAACGTTTTCCTAACAGTTCAAGTGCCTTGATCTTGTCGGCAAATTTGACTTCACGTTCGACGATTACTCCCTCCGGTGTAGGGATTGTTTTAACCTTCACGCTTGCGATTGCAGCTGCATCATCCGGAGAGACATCTTCTCGAAGTGTAGCGTCATCAAAGTTAGCGATGTCCAGCGGATTGAGAAAGGCAATCCGGGCTAATTCTCGCATGATCCTTTCTTGATTCGCTCCTGTTCTTCGAGAGTGTTCTGCCAACCTCTGGTCTATATATGCTCGAATGTTAGGTTTTGATAGGTTTTCAGAAGCAATCTCCCTTGCCGACTGTGTACTATACCCCGCACGAATCGCGGCTTGTGTCGCGTTCAAATCGATCAAATACTCATCAGCGAAGCGCCGCTGTTTCTCTGTCAAATTCATATTCTTCACCACCATTAATGTCATTTGAGAGAGCGGCAGACACTTGCCCCCTGCACACCCTCTCTATTGGCTTCTGTTGCATTGCAATTGATTCTATGGACAAGTTCCCCGCGCTACTGTCAAAGCGTTAATATGGGACTTCTCGTCCGTCTGGTGACGATCAGCTTACTGAACGAAAATTTCCTTTTACTGCTTGTCTGTAAACTCCTGAACCCATTCAGGCAACTCGCCTTTAAAGAAAGCAATCATCATTTCGTTTTTATCCGGAAGTAGCCCTGGTTCAGTTGGTCTTCCTGCATGATCTCGCTGGCCATAAAGAACATTGTTAAAATCGAAACGAACGAGACGGTTGTATCTTGCACGATCCGAAGCAGCCCTTACTTGTTCGTTATGCAGATCCCAATACTTAGCGTCAATATCTTGATAATCAGCGCTCGCTCGTTGAAGCGCCTCAAGCATTTTGACTCGGTAATCCAAAATCTCCTTGAAAACCGGTTGTAGTTTTTCATGGGTAGAAGCAAGATCCCTTTCATATGCTTCCTTTGCTGCTTCGAGCAGCGGTTCAACCTTAGATTTCTTGGCACTTTCAAGCTTAGCGATTTTATTGGTCAAAATTTCGATGTCTGAATCGAGACTCGCAATCGTTTGCCTCACTTTGTTGATTTCAGCCAAGCTGCTATCGTCACTTAGCATGGTTTCGTATTGCCGTTCCAGCGCTCGTTTTTTCTCCTGCTTTTCTCTCAATTCGCTCTGGAAACTGTTCACCTGTTCGTTCAATTGTGCAGCAGTATCTTTAAATTCCTTCAACTCTTTATTCATCCTAATCACTCTCCCCATTTTGTTTGAAAATAGTTAGCTTCGCTGTCGTCTACGAGTTTGTCACTGAAATAGTTTTCGCGAGCTTCTGCCAATTGTGCGTTATGTCTCGCCTGTTCAAGAATTGCGTTTACAACCATTTCCCCGGCTTTTTCTTTGTCGTTATTTTCCATAATCCTCATCTCCTGTCACTCTGGATTTATTCCTTTGTTTGATGCCGTGAAGTTTGAAATATTGCCTAGATTTAAGCATTTCTTGTTTCAACCTGCGATTGAAAAAATTATCCTGCTCCAATACATGGGCTGGTATATCGATGTACCAGGCATTCTCTGGATACCCCAGCCCCTTCGAGTAACGTCCAACCAATTCATTCGCTTCCGCCAAGGTGTGTTTGGTCAGTGTCGAAAGGCCAAGTCCGTTTATGAGCTGGACATGTACGGTATACATGCCTTCTTCGTCCGCCTCTGCTGCTACCATTACGCCTTTAGGAAACCGTTCAAATGGGTTATGCTCAGCGACTACATATGTTTTAAAGGCTAGTTCCATATTGAGTTCCCCCTCGCCTTAGACCGACAAAACTGCTCTCCCACTGCTTGCGATTTGTTCCTCTAGTGCTTGGTTGATACGTGCAATGATCGTGTCGGCATCTGCCTCTTTCGTAATCGTCGTTCCCTCGATCCTGATGGTTGGCGTGAGTGTTACCGTGTTGTTTTGAATCCATCGTTGCTCAGCCAATTCCCTCATTATCTTGAGATCCTCACTCGAAATATCAACGCTGTCGCGTATTTTTCCGACCTCGCCAACCTTCCCAATGTTCGCGATATTTGAAGAAGCTGCTGCATTCATCCCAGGTCCCACGGAGAACACCTGCATTTTATCGAACGTCTTCTGAAATTTGTTCGCAAGGTTGAAACCAGCAGAGTAACCGTTTTTCATCTGTTCACCGATGTTTTTGTAATCCCATCGGTAAGCCGATAAGTCAGTTGCACCAGTTGGCATTTCAGGTTTGAACTGATCGATAAACGACTGGTCAACCCTTGGGATCACAGCGATTGATGCCTTTGAAATGGCGTTTATGCGTTCGATCGTCGTATTGATTCCATCCACAATCGTGTTAATCATGCTCTCGAAATAGCCGACCACATTCCGCACCATGTCATAAAACAGTTTTTGGATTGCGTAGACGGGATGATTAAAGATGTTCGCAAGGAATTCGGCAAAAGCCACAATTTGATTGTTCATGAAAGCTAATTGATTGGATACAGCTGCCCCCAGTCCATAAAACGCACCGGCCACATACCCTATAACCTCATCCGTTGTAATGCCCAACTTGTCCAGAATCCATAGGAGTGTTGTTATTGCCGCGATTACCGCAAGAATCGGCCAGTTTGCTACCGCCCATCCTACCGCCCATTGCGTTGTAACCGCCGCTATGACGAAACCAATGGATACTAATAGTCGCTTGATAATGTCTAGGTGATCGTAAATGAATGTCGATATCCTTTCTACTATCGAAGCGAACACTTGCATCCCTGCACCCAATCCGCTGAAGAAGCTCTGAAATTTACCCGAATCGAATCCCTTGTTGATCAGCTCAATTACTGGAGAGAAAGCCTTCATGCCCATAAGTCCAGCTTGTGTCATATTGTCCTTGAAGGTGTTCACGACTCTTTGCCAACGGGAAGCAGGAGAATCCAACATACGTCGGAATGATTCTTCCGTCATTTGCTGCTTATCAAGAAGCTCGTCCATCCCTTTGATGAATCCTTCCATGTTCCCCATCTTGCCTGCTTTCAAAGCGGCGCTGTTCTGAATAAGAGAACGTCCCATATTGAATCGCTCTACAATGGAAGTGTAATCACCAGACAATAGCTCTTTCATTGCAAAAGCCGCGCCCTCGATCCCCTCTGCCGGATTCAACTTTGATAGGCGCATCGCCAGCATGTTCAATTCTTCAAGCTGCCCTGCGTTCATCGTATTGGACATGAATGCCTGTACATTCGATAATGATTTGTTCACGTCCTCATTTGCAGCTAACGCTTGCTTTCTGATTCGCTCGTATACATTCAAAGCGGCCTCTGCGCTTCCCATACGTGCAGCCATCGTATCAACGAGCTGTTGACGCTCCAACGCCTTTCCTAACGTGCTGGAGAATAATGCCCGCGCCCCTTCAAAGGTCAGGTATGCCGCCGCCATCCCTTTGAGGGAGTTGATCATACCCGACATACCCCGATCTCCTTCTTGTACAGATCGATTAAACTTTTGCTGTAGGTTAGTCGACTTTTCAATTTCTCTGCCTATACTTGCCTCTGCTGACTGTAATTGTTTCTTAGCCAACGCCAGTGTACGATCAACATTGATGTTTTTTCCTGTAGCGGATTGCATTTGCTCCATCGTTTTGATCATCATATTCATGCTGTTTGTGATTTGCCGAAGCGGACGACTCATCGCATCGAACATTTTTAATGTTCCGGTTACAGTAGCCACATTTCTTCACTTCCTTTCGTTGATATCCCCACCCACCCATCCCTTAAAAACACTAATGACCTTTGAGTTTGTTTCGAGCTAGATAATACAGATGGTGAAAGATGAAGTTTCCGACATAATTCTTCTGAATGAAAGTTGTAGAAAATCCATATCGTGTTTCGAAGGATTTCAGCCTCCCTAGAAGAGCCTTAGGCTTGTACTGGCTACGATAATTCCCCATTATCAAGTTCTCGTAACTGTCTTCTACAACAAGATGGAAGTGGGCCAGTTTTTGCGAACGGATCAGCTCGCTTTCAAACCTTTCCTCCTTAATCGACTGCGCCAGCTCATCGATGCTGTTTTTTCTCTCTATTGCTACTGGAAGGTACATGTCCCGTACGATCCCCAGCTCAACATTTTGCGGAATCACACAGCTGTAATCCCCCGTATCCAATTTGTTTTGCCTGTAGGGAATCTGTTTCGAGTCCAGGTACTGAACAATGTGTCCGTTTGATTGCTCCCGAGTATCCAGCAGGATCGTGAGGCTACCCATTAGCGTTTCCAGTTCTTTTATGGTAAAATTTACATAAGATAGCGAAATTTGCATTACACCAGTCCTTCCATTTCAACTTTTTCGATATCTTACATGCAGAGGAGATGGGCCAACGTCTTAGTTGGCCTTTTTTCCTGCTTGAATGCGCCGTACTGCCAAAGTAAAATGGTCATAGTGAATTGTTTTTTTCAGATGCGGAATGCGACCGCACCTGTTTTGGTCGATACACACTTTTAGGGCTAACTACGGGTTAGCTCTTTTTTCTTTTTGAGCTAACACCGTTTCGCCTCATCAGAATCACTCCGAACATAGGCTATTTGTTTTCCGTAAAGACTGCCGAATCGCAATTTTCCTTCCTTGGATCCCTTGTATCTCTGCCATCCTGGCATATTGTCCAAAATGCTCGTAATCTGCCTCCGTCGATGAGCTGGTAAGTCTCTCCTCTCTCCAAGCATCTCTCGCCAGATTTCAATAGCACACACCTTTTCGCGTGTAACTGTTCCAGGAGAGCCATTCTCAGCGATTCCGCCTTCTTCAAAGAATCGTACTCGCTTCCAAACGTCATAACTTTCCCAATCAGCCGGCAGTTTTAGGCTTAGAAACTCTTCAATCTTCCCGCTGAGCGGATCATCCTCAGTGAAGCTGCTCCGTTCATTTTCGGCAATTTGCAACATTTCCCCATCCAAGAACAAAGGCTCAGATTCCCAAAACGTCATTACTTCAGACCAAACTTTGTCGACCACATCTTCTGTAAGTTCCGCAATCAAAAATTTTCGCCTCTCCGCTGAAACTTCTACAGGTAAGAAACGCCTATTCCCGGTTTTGTCTGTAAGGAAGTCTCGTTGGTTTGTACTTCCAACAAATATGCACTGTCGTTTGAACGTTTCGGCGATTCGCCCATACGATGGTCTGTAATGATCTTCTGGCGAGGAGATAAACATTTTTGCTTCCTCAATTTCTGATCTCTTCATGGATGCTAACTCAGAAAGTTCGATGATCCATTTTCCATGAAGTGTTTCCATAGCTTCTTTGCCGCCAAGCTTGGTTAAAGAATCCGTGAACCAATCTTTTGCCAGTTTCCTAAACAGCCAGCTTTTACCAACCCCCTGAGAGCCGTAAAGAACAAGAACAGTGTCAAATTTAATGCCTGGACACATGATTCTAGCAACAGCTGCAGCAAGAGTCTTCCGAGTTATTGCTCTTACATACGGCGTGTCGGGTGCCCCTAGATAGTCAATCAACAGGGTTTCAGCTCGTTTCACTCCATCCCACTTCAGAGAGGACAAATACTGTTTAACTGGGTGAAATGTCCGTTTTCGAGCTGCATATGTCCATCCGTTTTCGATGATCGATTGCTTGACAATATCAAAGGTTCGGTCAAGATAAAGTGCCAACATTGAAAAGTCGTGATTGGACCAGTCGGACATATCCCCCACTTCTCGCCACGGCAACTTCCCCGTAACTCGTACACGGCCAGCGAACTCGTCATATGCAAATCCAGCTAGATCAGGGTCGTGGTCCAGGACAAACATTATGTTTGCGGCGTTTTGCAAAACGCGACCACGATTGTTTTTTTGGAGTGCTTTATGCAGTTTTTGTTTTATCGATGTCACGTTGTTTTCCTCTAGCCTCTTTGACAATAAACAGTACCCTCCTCGCCGCCAGAAGACCGTTTTCGCGTATTTGACGTTCGCCGCTTACCAAGTCATCCAAAATGCGCTCTATCTTTGCCGTTAGGTGTATGTAATCGGCATATTTCTCGACCTGCCACGGCGTTGTGCAAGCACGTATTGGCTTGTCCAATTCGTCTGATAAGGATTTGAGGAAATGGACTGCTTTCGTGACAGCCGATTCAAACTCTTTATCAGCCTGTGCTTTTTGTCGCTCTTGCCGCTGCTTTTCGATCCGTTGTTTCTGCCGATCGCTCTCTTGTTGTTCTGATGTCGTAATCCCCAAATCATTCGCAATACGATGAAGCGTCTGACTTATTGGTATGTCGTAAACCCGAGAAAGAAGGTCAATCGCATCGCCGTGCCCACATCCACTAAAGCAACGCCAACGATTGCTGTCTAAGTAGATGATGAATGATGGACTTGCATCATCATGAAGAGGGCAACGAGCTGTCCGTGTATTTCCACGACCTTTCCCCAATTGGATGCCTGCCATTTCGCACGCTTCTTCAATCGTTAGACGATCTTTAATAAGTTCCATCAATGTAGCTTTCACGGGAATTACTCCTCCCCACGCAACCACGCTTCAATCGTCGGACGATGAAAAAGGATCAGGCGGCCCACTTTCTTATTTGGTATCTCTCCTCGGGCTACCAGCCGATAAATAAACGCCTTGGATAGTCCGGTCAGGTCAGCTGCTTCAGCGACAGTCAGTGTAATCTTTTCCAGTGCAATTTTCCCCATCATGCCGCCCCCCTTACCTAGCTAACGCTACCCTTGAAGAAGTTTGTTCATTAACGACTTCAAAGACGTCATGCCATTCGCATTGCAGAACCTCGACTATTCGCTTGGCAGCCTTTGGACTTGGTGACCTGTCCCCCTTTGTGATCTGAACGGTCATAGTGGGAGATAAATCAATTGCCTTGGCAAATTCCGCCTTATTCATCCCCCGAATAATGATCAGTTCGTTCAACCGATAGAGATCCTTCACTTTAACTTTCATTTGACCCCTCCCAGCACGTATATATATTCGCTTCTACTTTATGGTAACACGCATATATATTCTATGTCAAATTTATGCGTATATAATTGCGTATGAAGCATTTTGTGGTTATACTCTATCTAACTGATTGCAAATGAAGGTGGTGTTTTGTTTGTTAGAAAGGCACTATGAGGAGACTTTCGGCGATTACTTCCGGAGACTAAGGAGAGCGGCTGGTTTTAAATCACAGAAGGAATTAGCCAAGGAATCCGGTATATCGCAAGCCACATTGTCCAGAATCGAAGACGGGACGCAAAAGCCCCAAAAAGAAACTCTCACAACATTAGCGGGAACCCTTGGAGTATCACATTTAAAATTGTTCGAGGAAGCCGGTTACACCACAGATGTTTATATAGAAAAAAACAGGTCAGCGCTCTTGGATATAAGCGAAAAGTCGAGAGAAAATCTAAAGGCAGCTCGGCGGGAATTGTTGTTTGAAGGGGATTTTAAGCCCGAGGCAAAGGAACATTTATCAGACCGGATTGAAAAGTATCGGTTGCCAGTCGCACCAGAAGACTTTTTGGAGACAATGGAAGGTTTGATCGAGGAGCTTCCTAAGAGGATCGCTGAAGACATTGATAACGGAGACGGCTTTTATTCGGAGAACGAAAATTACTTTAAAGTGCTTGATGCCCTGATGATTTTTACGGAAGAGGGCAGAATGAGGTTTTCGGCAATTAAGGAAAAGGCGGATCGACGCAAAGGGGAATTGTTGCTCATCCTTCAAGAAGAAGGTCTAACCTACAATGGGCACCTACTCACCAAAGAGGAACGGCAACACGTTCTGGATATGCTTGCCTGGTCATTTCGTGACAAAAAGTAATACTCGAATGAATATCCAAAAAGGCAACAGTCCGCCATTAAAGGGCCTCCTAGGAGATCCATTTTCACACTTTCGTTATCTCAGGGACACCGCATAAAAGATTACAGGCACATTAAACAGGCACACCACAAACTCAGTAATACCAACGGTTTAACGGATGCTTGTCCCTGCTGTGCACGTGTCCCTGAGCAAAAACTCATATGGATAACTATATATTTTCTCAATCCATTCTCAATTATCCTATATATCACTGCTTTTACTCTTATATATAAAATTATAGGGACATTAGGGACACTATATTATAAATACAGTAATATCAATGGTTTTGAGCGTTTTTCAGTGTCCCTGTTAGCGTGCCTGAGCATGTCCCTGTGTCCCTATCAATTGCTAAAACCTTGCCCATAGGGAATTTGATCATTCTTTCTAAAGGCGAAAATCTAAAGTTACGGACCGTTGCACTGGTTAGAGTTAAAAGAAAGGAGTAGCGATCATGGCGAATATCCAAAAACGGGGATCTGATTCGTGGCTACTTACAGTCAGCTTAGGAAGAGGTGCCGATGGAAAGTACAAGCGAGCGACTAAGACAGTCAAATGTCGAACAAAACGCGAGGCCGAAAGCGAGTACGCAAAGTTTCGGCAGGAAGTAGAAGCCGGCGCTTACATTTCTCCTCAAAAAATGACCTTGGCAGCATTCGTTAGTGAATGGCAGGAAAAATATGCACCAGACCATTTGGCACGAAAGACCTTGAATCTCTATTTGAGGTGCCTAGATACCCGAATACTGCCTAGCTTGGGGCATTTGCGCCTTGAAGATATCAAACCTATGCACATTGTTGATTTCATTCAACAGATCAGCAAGGATGGCGGTCGACAGGACCGACAAGAAGGCAAGCTCTCCACCGGATCAATCGAATATCACCTTCGAGTTTTGAAAAACGTACTGAAACGGGCTGTTGAGTGGCAAATAATTAACAGTAACCCCGCGGACAATGTGCAGAAACCAAAGGTCGAATACAAAAAGGTCATTCCTTACGATGAACAGGAAGTACAAGCACTACTGCAAGCGCTGCAGTCGGAACCGTTCCACTGGAGAATTATGATTACTCTTGCGCTTACCACTGGACTTCGGCGAGGTGAGTTACTTGGCCTTGAGTGGAGGCACATTGACTTAGAAAGCGGCGTTATTGACGTAGAGCAAACGCTCGCATTGTCATTGAAAGGAGAAGTTATCGTAAAAGAACCGAAAACAAGAAGCTCCAAACGTAAAGTGGCTGTCCCTCCCTCTGTTCTGGCGGAGCTGAGAGAGTACAAAAAGCATATTCACGAGCAAATTGGCATCATGGGCGATCTGTGGCAAGGCGGAGACCGTTTTTTTGTATTCGCCCATCCAGATGGTAAGCCATTCCATCATGAACGGCCATATCTATGGTTCCGTGGTTTCGTCAAAAAGAATGGTTTCCGGTATATTCGATTCCATGACCTACGCCACACATCGGCTACACTTTTAATTAACCAGGGAGTGCATGCCAAGATTATTTCGGAGCGGTTGGGACATAGCAACATTACCACTACGATGAACATTTACGGCCATGCTCTACGTTCCGCTGACCAGGCTGCAGCTGATAAGTTTGAGTCCTTGTTCACTCTACAGGCGAAAAAGACACAAAAGCTGTGAGGAAAATTCCCCGCAGCTTTTTTTGTTTGCAAATAGTCATTACCTGGTCGGCCAATCGTAAAAGATCGCCAATAGAAAAAGGGTTTACTTACTTGGTAATACCTTATTACGATCGGATGCTGCGACAGAACGCAAAGTTGCGTTTTGATCACCAAGGAAACGAGTAATTATCAAACCCCAAAAATGGGGGATGAAGCCTAAGTTTTTTTCATTTACAACACTTTTACAACAACGCCACCTAAACGAGTCTGTTTCATCATTTTAGGCGAATCTGTACCAACGCATAAACACGCATCGCAACTAGGCTTTTCGTTCTTCTGTATCATTCCTCAATAACAGAGCTACACTTTCAACATGCCCCGTATGCGGAAACATATCCACCGGCTGCACTTCCTTCACCTCATACCGCTCCGCCAGCACCTTCAAATCCCTTGCCAGCGTCGAAGGATTACAGGACACATAAACCACCCGCTCCGGCTGCATCTCCAAAATCGTCATCAACAACGCCTCGTCACAGCCTTTACGCGGTGGGTCGACCACAATCACATCCGCCCGAATCCCTTTCTCTTTCCACGCCGGAATCACGACCTCTGCAGGCCCCGCTTCAAAAGTAGCATTACCGAGCCCATTCAGCTCGGCATTACGTTTCGCATCAGCAATAGCCTCCGGCACAATCTCTACCCCATACACATGCTTCGACTTCTGTGCCAAAAAGAGCGAGATCGTCCCGATACCACAATACGCATCGATGACGGTTTCCGTACCCGTCGCCCCTGCATACTCCAGCGTTTTGTTATACAGCACTTCCGTCTGCGCCGGATTGACCTGATAAAAAGAACGCGCCGAGATCGCAAACTTAATCGGTCCGATGTAATCGTAAATGACATCACTGCCCCAAAGCGTGACGGTCTTTTTGCCGAAAATGACGTTGGTTTTGTCCGGGTTGATATTTTGTACGATGCTCGCCACACCTGTCACCTGCGAGCGAATCGCTTCCACCAGCTGCTCGCGCTGCGGAATGGTCTCTTCTGTCGTCACGAGCACGACCATGACCTCGCCTGTTTTCACGCCTACCTTGACCACGACATGACGCAGCAAGCCTGTCCCACGCACCTCGTCATATGGGGCAATATTCAGCTTGGTTGCTGCTTTCTTCACAGCAGTAACCGCATCGTCATTGGCCTGATGCTGGATGAGGCACTCGTTCATATCGATGATGGAGTGTGATTTTTCCGCGTAAAAGCCACCGACCAATGCGCCGTTTTCCTCGCCGATCGGTACCTGTGCCTTGTTGCGATAGCGCCAAGGATCGCTCATGCCGAGTGTCGGGTGAACGGTAATCGCGCCTTCTCCCTCCACTGAAAAGCCGCCGATGCGCCGCAGATTGTCCCGAACGATCTGCTGCTTGTGTCGCAGCTGTTCCTCGTAGGCGAGGTGCTGCAAGGAACAACCGCCACACCGGTCGTACAACGGACAAGGGGGCATGAAGCGATGCTCGCTCGCCTCCACAACCTCAGACAGCTTGGCAAAGCCAAAGTTCTTTTTCACATGGTCGACGCGAGCACGAACACGCTCTCCTGCAAGTGCCCCATCTACAAAAAGCGTATATCCCTCAACCCGACCTACCCCGGCTCCCTCATGGTTTAGTCCGGTTATCTCCACTTCCACGGTTTGTCCGACACGCACAGGGACGTCCAGCTCTACTTTCGCTGCCTTTTGCGGTCCGCGCCGCTTCTTTGTTGTCTTCGCCACTATTTATTGCTCCTTTTGTCTTCTATCTATATTCCAAGCTATTTTTCGCTCTAGGATGAACGCGAGGGATGCTCTGCAGCATCCCCACGGCTAGTTCTATTCATTTTACTATCTTCCTACGGTACGAACAACTCGATATGCCCAGGCAGCGCTTCTACCACGCAGGGCAGCTGCCCGCCATGCTCACCGTCCAGATTGAGCTGTACCGTTTCTCCTCCTGGTGAAGTGGCCTTGATGTAATCTGCTTGGAAATATAAAATGTTCGGGTCTTTTAGATGCTCACCGCGTACTGCCTGCGTCGCCAAGCGAATAAACTCTGCGATGTTCGTCTTTTTCACTACGATGACATCCAGCTTTCCATCTGACAAATCTGCATCCGGTGCGAGCTTGTCGAAGCCGCCAACCGAGTTGCTGTTGGCAATGAGAAAGATCATGATTTCCTCATCCAGCAGTACCTCTTTGCGGGTTTCCAGACGGACGCGGATGGGATGCAGTGATGGCAGTTTTTCCAAGCCTTTGACGTAATACGCCATTTGTCCGATCATGGTTTTCAGCTTGCTCGGCACTTCGTAGGTCAGGTCAGTCAGCGAGCCTCCCCCGGCGATATTGATAAAATAGCGGTTGTTGATCCGCCCCAGGTCGATCTTGCGCTTTTTCCCGTTGGTAATAATCTCGGTGGCACGGCTGATTGACTTAGGTATACCGACGGCTCGGGCAAAATCGTTGCTCGTTCCGCAGGGGATGATTCCAAGCGATGGACGGGCTTTTAGCTCCGCCATCCCGTTTACTACTTCATAAATCGTTCCGTCACCACCAGCTGCGACGATGACATCAAAGCCGCGGGCAACCGCACGGGCAGCCTCCTCGGTAGCATCATCCTCCCCTCTGGTCGCATGGCACGACGTTTCATATCCGGCCGATTCCATTAACTCAAGAATATCTGGCAATCTCCGACGCACAATCTCCCGGCCGGAGCTTGGATTGTAGATTAATCTGGCTCGTTTCAAGGCAGATCCCTTCTTCCTTCCCTCGCTCACGGGTGTACTCTCTTCCATCATATCCTTTATAGCCATTTTTGGGAATCGCTATGCTGTCTTGGGCGTGTTAAGATAGAAAAAGATGGTAATCCAAATGATCGGAGGGACGGTTGTGGATCAAATCATCGTAGGTGTTGATGTTGGGGGTACCGCGATCAAAATGGCTCTGATTACCCCAAGCGGCGAGATGGTGACGAAAACACAGGAACCAACACCTGTCGCCTTGGGTGAGGACGGCATTTTGCAAAAAATCACCGCTATGATGAACACACTGCTTGAAAAGCACGGCTACACTCGTGATCAGGTCCTGGGTATTGGCGTCGGAATTCCAGGTCCAATCGATACCAAAAACGGAATCGTGCTGCAAGCGGTCAATCTGCATTGGAAGCAACCCGTCCTCTTAAAAGAAAAGCTCCACGCACTGACAGGTCTGCCAGTCGCCGTGGACAATGATGCAAACATAGCAGCACTCGGAGAAATGTGGCGCGGTGCAGGTCAAGGCGCACAGGACCTCGTGCTGATCACAGTGGGAACAGGCGTCGGCGGCGGTGTCATCCTGCACGGCAATGTCATCTCCGGGATCAATGGTGTCGGCGGAGAGATCGGTCATATCACGGTGACGCCCGGAGAAGGACCTAGCTGCAATTGCGGCAAGACGGGTTGTCTCGAGACATATACATCGGCCACAGCCATTATCCGTGAAGGACGTCAGGCCGCTGCCAACGGAAAAAGCCCGATGTTAGCCAAAGTGCTTGCAGTCACAGGCAGTATTCGGGCAAAGGATGTTCTAACTGCCGCCAACGCTGGAGACAAGGCAGCCGTTGCCATCGTCGATCAGGTTGGATTTTATTTGGGGCTCGCCCTCTCGCATCTCGCTATCGTGCTGAATCCAGCCAAACTCATCATTGGCGGCGGTGTTGCAGCAGCAGGCGAAATTCTTTTTTCCCGCATTCGCACTTCCTTTGCCCGCTTTATCCCCTTTTCGTATGTCGTAGAATCCACCGAAATCGTCCCTGCCACTCTAGGCAATGATGCTGGTGTATACGGAGCTGGCTGGCTTATTCGCTCTCAATTTGTAAACTAGCCGACCTTTATCCATATGAAAACGCTCCTGCGATCGTGAACCCACGACATCGATAGGAGCGTTTTTTCATGATGAAACATACGAATCAGTACCCTACAAAGCCTTTGTACGATTCGGCACTGACTTTTCTACCTCCACAGCTGCAGGCTTCTCCTGACCAGAAACGATCAAAACGGCTCCAGCCAGCACCGCACACCCTCCCAACAGCTGTAGCAATGTAAATGACTCACCGAATAACATAGCCGAGAAAACAATTGTCACGACCGGCTCCAAAGTGCTGAGGACAGATGCCTTGGTAGAACCGATCAGCTGTAGACCTTGAAAGAAAAAGCCAATCGCCATCACGGTAGAAAAAACAACAATCCCCGCCAGCGCCCACCAGCCAACAGCACCGAACGATAGCTCAAGCCCGCCATCCTTTTGCGCCACAACGAAAGTGGAAATGGCCGCGAATAAGGAAATATATCCGGCAGTAACAAACGGCGAAAGCCCCTTTACCACCCGGTTACCCACAACGATATATACGGAGTAAAACAGGGCTGCTGCGAGAGCCAGCACGACCCCGATCGGTTGAATCCCCCCAAAGGATAGCCCAAGCACCAGTCCCAGACCAACGAGAGAGATCAGCATGGCCAAAATCGTTTTTCGCCGCAGCGGTTCCTTTTCTACAAAGTAAGTGAGCACAGCCACAAATACCGGAAACGTGTACAACAAGAGTGCAGCCATAGATGTCGGAATATACTGAACAGCAGAGAAAAAGCTGAGCGATTGCAAGGTATACAAGACACCGCCCAGTACAAACAAAGCCACAACCTGCTTCCTCACCAGCCGCAAGCCTTCCTTGCGTAAAGCGAGTAACCCGAAAAACAGGATTGCCGCGAAAAGAAACCGTAAAAAAAGCAAAGTCGATACAGTCACACCCGCCCCGTACGCATACACAGCAAAAATAGACATAACGCCAAAGCAAGCAGCAGATATGAATACATACAAGACACCCAAATAGAGCGGCTTCACGACAATTCACCAGCTTTCAGGGTATTGGCAACGACGTGTGATCAAGAGGCTTTCAGTTTTTCACAACCGCCCCTTCTTTGCGGAACAAACGTGAGGACATCACGGTTATGATCGCTACGTACACCAGCGAGCTCCCCAGCCCAACCAACGCATGCAGCGGCTCCACTCTGCCGTAAAACACTTCCTTGCAAAGCGCTACCCCATTAAAGACAGGAAGCACGTAGTAATAGCCCGGGATGTCTACTGGATTGAGCGGCATCATCATGTAGGAAGGTACCATCGCCAGAAAAATAACACCGCTCATATATGTCTGTCCCTCTTTAAAGGACTTGGCAATCGTGCTCAAAACCAGCTCCAATGCAGCAAAGGTAGCTGCGAGCACCAAAATCGTCAGCACAAGGACAAGCAGAGTCACAGGCGAAAAGAAGCTGAGAGAAAAACCGCTTTCCATCTCCAGTGGCCCCAGACGCAGCACAAGCGACAATGACACGAGCGAGGCCAGGGCACTCATACAGCTCATCACCATCACAGCCATGAGCTTGGCCGTCAAAATGTGATTCGCGGCTATCGGGGCAGTCATCAGCGATTCCAACGTCCCTCGCTCTTTTTCTCCAGCAACCAGATCATTGGCAGCTGCGATCCCACCGGACGCAAGCGACACAACGAGCATCAACGGAATAATTCCGGCTAGCATCCCACCAGAAAGCCTTTCTTCTGTCGCTACGTTTTGGTACGTAGACGCAATCGGCTTGATCGCCTGCTCAGACATCCCCGCCTGCTTTAAGCGCTGCACGACGATATCTTTGCTGTATGCCTCTACGGTTTTCTCAATCACAGTGCGTGCGTAGACCGACTTTTGATTTGTGGAATCGAATGCAACAACTACCTCTCCGGTGCCTCCCTTTTTAACCCGCTCCTCGAACGTGGGAGAAATGGTGATTATTGCCCGCAGCTGCCCTTCTTGCAGAGCCTGCTCCTGGTTACTCGGCTGCAATATACTCACGCCAGGAATTGCTTGGAGCGAAGCCACCAGCCCGGACGAACCGTTGACAGCAATCGGAATATAGGCACGCGCTTCCTTTTCCACATTGCTGTAAGACATGCCGAGCAAAAAGAATACAAACGGAATAATGACGAGTGGTACCAAAAAAGTACCCAGCAATGCCTTTCGATCCCGAAACAGATCGAGCATTTCTTTCTGAAAAACCGTCCAGATGACGCGTCTACCCATCAGGCTTCGCTCCCTTCCACCACCGCCATGAAGATATCATCCAAGTCTGAGATGCCAAATCGCTCTCGCAGAGTATCCAGCCCACCAGCAAATTGGAGCCTTCCCTTGTGAATAAGAGCAATTCGCTTGCACAGCTTGTTGATCTCCCCCATGTTGTGACTGGAAAACAGGATCGTCTTCCCTTCCTCCTGAAGCTTTCCAACCATTCGCCTAAAAATATTGGCTGCCGTTACATCCAGTCCTGTCGTCGGTTCGTCCAGTAAAATCACGTCTGGATCGTGAACCAATGTGCGAGCGATGGCGACCTTTTGCTTCATCCCCCGCGAAAAAGCACCGACGCGTCGATCAATGAACGACTCCATTTCAAGCATCTGACTGAGACTGTCGATTCGCTCCTGCAGCTTTCTCTGCTCCAGGCCATACAGACTGCCAAAGTAGGCAATATTCTCTCTCGCCGACAAACGGTTGTATAAGCCTACGTCGCCCCCAAATAAAATGCCGATGCGTCGGCGTACTTCTACAGGCTCCTTTTGGACAGAAAACCCGCTAATTTCGATATCTCCTTCTGTCGGTTGCAAAATCGTCGCCATCATGCGCATCGTCGTCGTTTTACCCGCGCCGTTTTCCCCCAGAAGTCCATATACCTCGCCAGCCTCTACGCGAAACGAAACATCCTCTACTGCTGTGATTGTCCCGAATCGCTTGCTGACCTGTTTTACTTCAATCAACAGCAGTCCTCCCGTCCGAAGCTCTATTTCTATTCGTTAAAACTGTACCTTGAGCAAGTAGGCTGCCCGTTTTTCACCCTGAAACGTCACTTGTACACCCCCTGTGCGGCCCTGTAGAAGTCGTGGGATTGCTGCGGGGATCAGAATTTTTCGACAGTTGAACAAAAGAAACTCCCCAGCCAAGCATGTCAGACTTAGGCTTATGCTTGGGTAACTCCTGTCACACCTGGGTACCGTTCCTTCCATTTGGCCAACGAAAAGTCAGCAAACAGCTCAACAAATTCATCTGTATTATTGATATAATGACGGTTTTCCTTTATTCCGGGATGCTTTTCCTCAAATAACACGGCAACCAGGTGGCTCACAGGAATGCTTTCTGCATCTTGGTCGTAGATGCCTCGCTCTGCCAATACTTTGCCGAAATAGCGTACATATGTAACCGTTACGGTCTTTTGCTTGCCGTTTTCTTCCCATGTGGCGATAGAACGATCAAATGTATCGGATGGTGATCCACCTTTTCCCGGTGGCACGCTTTCTCCTGTGACTGAAATCAGCTTCATCATACTTCCTTCCCCCTTTTTCATCGTGTATGTTCATTATAGGGGAGAGTGGAATTTCTTACAAATCTGCCACTTGTATCTTTTTTTCAAAAAAGGGTAGATTGGCTGTCAGAAAATCAAAGCATCTGGAGTCTATGCTATATGTCAACTAACAACGAGGGGTTTTTGCAATGGAACACGTAGGTTATCAGGCAGAGCTGCTGCAACAGGAAGAAACATACGAAGAGGACGAAACACTGGTAGAACGGGCAAAATCCGGTGATCAGGAAGCCTTCGGGGAGCTGGTTCGACGTCACCGCTCCAAAGTATACGGCTATGCTCGCTCGTATACACGTGAAGCCTTTCTGGCGGAGGATATTGTGCAGGATGCCCTTATCCGTGCCTTTTTGCACTTGGGTACGCTGGTAGACAGTCGGCGGTTTCTTCCTTGGCTTCACCGTATCGTGCGCAATCAGGCATACACTCGCCTGCAAAAAGGACCGCACAAACGGGAGCAGCTTTTCACTGGACTGATCAATCTGTCACATGAGATGGAACCAACTGATTGGGAAGACTTGGACAGTATTTTGCATCGTCTCGGTCGCACATGGTCACCTGCGATGGAGCACAGTGGCGATCCATCTGAGATTGTCATGCGCCGAGAGCTCTTGCAGACGATTACAGGCATGCTGCATTGCCTGAATCCACGGGAGCGTCGAATCGTAGAATCCCACTTTTTCGACCATCTGTCCCCGCTGGAGATTGGACGATTGTTCGAAATGTCTCAGGCGAATGTCTACCAGGTTCTGTCTCGTTCCCGCAAAAAACTGATTCAGGAAAAAACCCGTGTCGTAGTTGACCAATACATGAAAACTCGAAAGGATGCGGGAATAATGAAACAAGCCGTACTGAGAAAACCGGAGGCATTTACACTGCCAACATGGATTACATGCGCTGCTGCCTTGCATGGATTAATCGAATATACCGATCGCAAAATGTCTCTTCCAATGGTGCTCGGCCTTAGCGGGCATGCTTTCCGCTTGACTGTCGTTCCAAAGGAAATCCATATCGCGGGCCCAACGATGTTTCCTTTTGCCGATGTTTTGCAGGAGGGCCTACGCAATATGGGCTTTGAGTCTCGGGTAGTGGGGGGCGAGGCAGCCGATTGTGCACCAGCACCCAATGCGAACCATGTGTCTCCTACTCTGTTAGGTGCTGACGCCCGTGAGAAGCGCCCGTTACCGACACTTCTGCCACAAGCGCTGGAGCTCGTTCACCGCTCTATTGACCGCGGATATCCGGTTCTTGCCTGGGATTTGTTTATCCCTGAGTTTGGTTTGATTTACGGGTACGATGACGAAAGCAAGCAGCTGTATGCAGGGGATAACTGCGGTCACGACAAAACGATCGCTTTTGAACATCTGGGGCGCGGATTGGTAGAGGAATTGTTCGTGCTGGCTATCGAAAAAACAGTAGAGATCGATCAAAAAACCATGCTGACAAAAGCAATTGGCGCTGCGCTTCGTCATTACGCTGGTGCAGGATCGGATAAAGCATGCACAAACGGCTTGATGGCCTATACCGCATGGCTTGAGGCTTTCCAGCAAGGCGGCATCGAACCAAACGGCAACGCCTACACAATAGCGGTCGCAGAAAATGCACGTCGCAACGCCTCCCTGTTTTGGAGTGAGATCGCTGCGACGTGGAATGATCCTGCTTTTGATGAGATACGTCCTACGGTGGTGGAAGCTTCAGCTTTGTACGGGCAAATCGCAGAGGAATTCGCCAAGCTGTTAAGGCTCTTTCCGTTTCCGGCTGGTGGGGAGCCAAATGCGTCTGAACCAAGCAAGCAGGCTGGTGCTATTCTGCAAGGAATTGAGAGCCTGGAGCGCAAGGCTGTTGCATTATTGGAGCTTATGCAGGAAAAGCTGTTCGCATGATCCTGCCTGGGTCCTATTCATCGAAGTTCAATGTCCCATCCATCGCATCCACATAAGGCCAGCCCTTGCTAGTGTCGATGGTATAGATCAGCTTCAGCTCAGGTCCTTTTGTTCCATAGTACGATGGCCAGACGTACGATTGCTTCAGCGGCAGGTTTTTCACAAAGCTTTCTGCTGCCTGTTGTTCTGTCACTGCCACCTTTGGTTCTGGGAAAGTAACGTCCTTCATCGGCAAGGTTGTAGAGAACTTCACAATCTTGCCGTTTTTGCTGTCCACGAGCACCCAGTAGTAGCGATCCAGAACAGGGGTATTTTTGTGCAGCTCATTAAAACTGAATCCGTAAATATAGCCAGGTCCTTCTTCTTCGACACCCATTTCTTTATCGATTTCCTTCATCCAATCTGCCAATGGCGCAGGATTGACCGGATCATAGATTTCTACCTGCACATTGCTAGAAGTAGACACTGCATATGGCTCGATAAAAGAAATCGCCTTTTTCAAAGCCTCTTCTTTTGATAGAACAGTCTTGTTCTCTACTTTCTCCTCCCAGTGACTGGCGTCAGTTACCAGCCCCGTCACAGCATCTACAGTGACCGAAATCGAATCCGAATTGTCATTGGAGAAAGAGTAGGTAACCGACTCTTCGTCGCTCTCTTGCGAAAAATACCAATCGTCTGCCTTCACATCAATTCCGAACATGCTGGACACAAGCTTTCGTACATCCTCTTCTCCTTTAACGGCAAGAGATTTCGCCTGCGGCTTCAGCGTTATATTTTTCAAATTGGCATCCTTTCGCTTCGTATCATCTGCGATTTCTGTGCCGAGCCATTCATCAATCAGCTTGCCAGACGTTGCATCATACGTTGGAGCATAGCGGAGGACATAGTGCATGCCGGGCTTGCCATCTTTTCCATCCTGTACATAGCCGAGATCAAAAGCTGACGTGGTAAAGTATTGCTTTTTGACGGCTTCTGGAGTCAGCGCTGTTTTTACATCAGGTACCTTTACATCTTTTAAATTGGCTTCACGGACGTTGATTTCCTCGATATGTCCAGCCAAATCGGTACTAAACTCAATCCCGAAATTACTCCCGTTTATCTCCAGTCCGTTCAACAAAGCGGGATAGGAAACCATCCGCGAACCGATCAGCAGCTCGCGCATCTCATCTCCAGATCCTTCATCGTAAACAGACAGGCTCGGCTCCCCCAGTGTTTTGCGCTTATCTGCGCCAAAAACCTCCACAACAGCCTGCTCTACCTTTTTCAAAGTCGCATCCTCTGTCACCCTCTGTTCCGTTCTCCAGCTGCTTAAATAAGCCTCATAGCTGATTAAATTTCCTGTTTTTAGGTCAAAGGTGAAAAATGCATAGGACTCTTCACTCTTAGGGTCCAGCCAATCTAGATAGATGAAGGTTTCACTCTTTTCCATTTGCCGATCCGTTAGCGTCTTTAGTCCCGGCTCCAGCTTTTCCAGCGCTGCGACAATTTTCTGTGTTGCTGCTGGAAGCTTGACGCTTTCCGTTGCTGTCGTCGCCGTGCTGCTTTGAGCGAGTGCCTCTGGACTGGCTGCCATAGCTGCAGCAGGCAGACCTGCTAGGATCGTTGCTACTGATAGAACCATTGCGGCATTTTGGACATTACGTTTCATTCGGATTTCTCCTTCTCCCTTGGCGTTTCTTTCCTAAGTCTATATTACCTCTATTGGTATAAATTAGCACATGACCAATGATGCATGACAAAAGAAACAGCACCCTCCATTTGGATAGTGCTGTTTGGACTTATTGCCTACAGGCTGCTCAATACTTCTTGAATCAATTTATTAACCATTGGCGGGTTCGCTTTGCCTTTGGTTTGCTTCATGACTTGGCCGACAAAGAAAGCTGCTGCCTTCTCATTTCCGGATTTGTAGTCTGCTACCGCTTGCGGATTGGAATTGACCGCATCGATGACGATCTGACGGAGTGCACCTTCGTCACTGATTTGCACCAGACCTTTTTCCTCGACGATCTTCTTCGGCTCTTTGCCAGTCTCCACCATCTCTTTAAAGACAGTTTTGGCAATTTTGGAGGAAATCGTGCCGTCCCCGATTAGCTTGATCATTTCGCCCAAGCCTTGCGGTGTCATTTTCACATCGGAAAATTCCAGGTTGTTGGCATTGAGGTGAGCGAGGAGGTCTACCATCAGCCAGTTGGCAACCGATTTCGGATCTGCACCAGTCTTCACTGTCTCATCAAAGAAATCCGCTGTTTCTTTGGAGATCGTGATCACTCCTGCATCTGCCGCCGACAGGCCAAACTCGTTTACATAGCGAGCCTGACGTGCATCCGGCAGCTCAGGTATCGAAGCACGAACAGCCTCAATCCACTCCTCGGAAATCTGCATACGTACCAGATCAGGATCTGGGAAATAACGATAGTCGTGCGCTTCCTCTTTGGAACGCATCGTCAAGGTTTTCTTGTTGGCTTCATCCCAGCGGCGCGTTTCCTGTACAACCTTGCCTCCAGAGTTCAGCACTTCCGCTTGACGAAGCACCTCGTACTCCAAGCCCATCTGTACGTTGCGGAAGGAGTTCATGTTTTTCAGCTCTGCCTTGGTTCCGAACTCTTCTTGACCATACGGACGGATCGAAACGTTGGCATCGCAGCGAAGGGAGCCTTGCTCCATGCGAACATCAGATACTTCGGTGTACTGGATAATCGCCTTGAGCTTTTCCAGATAGGCTCTGGCTTCTTCCGGTGTGCGAATGTCTGGCTCAGAAACGATCTCTACCAGAGGTACGCCGACACGGTTAAAGTCTACCAGGGATTCACCGCCAAAGTCGCTGTGCGTCAGCTTACCAGCGTCTTCTTCGAGATGCAAGCGCGTGATTCCGATGCGCTTTGTCTCACCATTTACCTCGATATCGATCCAACCATTGTAGCCGATCGGCTGGTCAAACTGCGAGATTTGGTACGCTTTTGGCGAATCCGGATAAAAGTAGTTTTTACGGTCGAACTTAGTCTCTCGGGAAATCTCGCAATTGAGCGCGAGTGCTGCCTTCATCGCGAATTCCACAGCCTGCTTGTTGGTTACTGGAAGCACGCCCGGATGTCCCAAGCAGATTGGGCAGGTATGCGTATTTGGCGGCGCACCAAACTCTGTCTTGCAACCGCAGAAAATTTTACTGTTCGTTGATAGCTCGGCGTGAACCTCCAAGCCGATGACGGTTTCGTACTTGCTCATGACGCCTTACCCCCTTACCCATTCCGGCTTACGCTGGTGAAAGCCCACGGATTGCTCATAGGCATGTGCTACGCGCAGCACAGTGGATTCATCAAACGCTCGGCCCACAATCTGAAGGCCAATCGGCAAACCACTTTTCGCGAAGCCGCATGGCACACTGATTGCTGGCAAGCCAGCCAGATTGACAGGCACGGTGCAGATGTCTTCCAGATACATTTTGACCGGATCATCTGCGTTTTCTCCGATTTTAAATGCCGTGGACGGCGTAGTCGGATGCAAAATGACATCGTAATCAGCAAAAATGCTGTTGAAATCTTGAATAATCAAGGTGCGTACTTGTTGTGCTTTTTTGTAATACGCGTCGTAATAGCCGGAAGAGAGGGCATACGTTCCGAGCATGATGCGACGTTTTACCTCTGCCCCAAAGCCTTGGCTGCGGGATTCTTTGTACAGCTCAATCAGGTTGGCTGCATTGTCTGCACGCACACCGTAGCGAACGCCGTCAAAGCGAGCCAGGTTGGAAGAAGCCTCGGAGGACGACAGCAGATAATACGCTGGTACCGCGTATTCCGTATGTGGCATGGAAACCTCGCTCCATGTCGCTCCCATGCTCTCCAGCTGCTTCAGTGCTGCCAGAACAGCCTCGCGAACCTCTGGGTCGATTCCTTCGCCGATCAATTCCTTCGGCACGCCAATGCGCAGCCCTTTGACATCTCCGGTCAGTGCAGACAAGTAGTCTGGCACTTCTACATTTGCAGAGGTCGAATCATATCCATCATGCCCAGCGATCGCTTGCAGGACATAAGCGGAATCCTCGACGTTTTTCGTAACAGGTCCGATCTGATCCAATGAGGATGCGAACGCCACCAGTCCAAAACGGGAAACACGTCCATACGTTGGCTTCAAGCCTACTACACCACAAAAAGCGGCAGGCTGACGAATCGATCCGCCCGTATCAGAACCAAGTGTAAAGTAAAAATGACGCGCAGCCATCGCTGCCGCCGATCCACCGCTGGAGCCACCTGGCACATAATCGGTGTTCCAAGGATTTTTGGTTGGGTAGAAGCCAGAGTTTTCGTTGGAGCCGCCCATAGCAAACTCGTCCATGTTCAGCTTCGCTACGATAACAGCATCTGCTTCCTTTACTTTTTGGGAAACGGTCCCGTCATGTACAGGATCATAGTTCGCCAAAAATTTGCTGGCGCAGGTTGTGCGTACATCTTTTGTAATCAGGTTGTCCTTGAGTCCGGCAGGCAAGCCAAAGAGAAGACCCAATTCCTCATTTTCTTTGACCAGACGCTCGTCCAATTGACGGGCATGAGCAAGTGCGCCCTCTTCATCTACGTGCAATACGGATTTGATTTCTCCATCGTGCTCTTTAATGCTAGTGATGGAAGCCTGCACCAGATCAGTCACAGACAATTCTTTTGCGCGCAGGGCGCTATGTATCTCCGACAATCGCTTGTCAAACAGCGACACAGTGGGTTCCTCCCTTCTCGTTATCCTTTTTCCTTATTCGAATACAGCTGGTACCTTGAATTGCCCTTCTTCGTGGTCAGGCGCGTTTTTCAGCACTTCCTCACGTGGCAGGGATGGTCGGTTGACGTCCTCGCGCATGACGTTTTTTACATCAGTCGCATGGCTTGTCGGCTCGATATTGGATGTATCCAGCTCGTTTAGCTTGGCTGCAAATTCCAAAATCGCATTCAGGTCCTTGGTGTATCTCTCAGCTTCTTCCTCAGTCAGCTGCAAGCGGGCCAGATTAGCTACATGTTCTACTTCCTTGCGAGTAATGGCACTCATTTTTTCCACCTCCGAATCGTATCACATAACTTTGATCTTACTTGAAAACAACAGGTTCAGTCAATTTTCGCGGGGATATACTCACCACAAAACAAAAATAATTCGGCAAAAAAAGATTGACCAGAAAAACGCGGGTGAAGCTGCGCAATCGTGGAGGCTAGAAAAACAGCCATCGCTTTTCTTCGTAGATGTAAAAACAAGTCCAAAGCTATAGCCCTGGACCTCGTCTTCTATTGATGTATTCTGTTCTACTCAGGCTGTGACGCTTTTTTCAGCAGCGGTTGACCCATGAGCAAGGACTTGCCCTTTTCAATGCCTGCCGCCCACTCCAGTTGGTTAGACTCCAGCAAAAGAATCACCGTGGAGCCAAATTCAAACCAGCCCAGCTCTGCCCCTTTTTCATAATGAGGGGTACCCGCAATCTTCTCATGCGTTTGCTGACCGTGCTTGATGTTGGTAGTAGCGGTATTGTAGCAGACTTTGACACTGCCGACGAACAGAGCCCCTACCTTGACCAGTGCCATGTCTCCCAGTCCGTCCGTTTGGAAATGAGTGACCAGACGTTCATTTCGCGCAAACAGGCAGTCTACGTTTTCTATCCCCAGCTTATTCACAGGGTACAAGCGCCCTGGCAAGTAGCAGTAGCAGGTCAGGTCACCGGCAACCGGCATATGAATCCGATGGTAGTCGCGTGGACTCAAATAAATCGTAATAAACTTACCGCCGTAGTAGCGCTTGGCTTCTTCCTCTGAGCCTCCCAAAAGTTGGGACACATCGTACTCTTTTCCTTTTGCCTGAATTAAGCTACCCTCACAAATATCCCCAAGCTGTGAAACAGTTCCGTCCACCGGGCTGACAATCGTATCGGCTCCCGAAGCAATTGGTCTTGCCTCTGGCTTCAGGCGACGTGTAAAAAACTCTTTTAGCGTGCGGTATTCCTTCACCGGTTTTTCTATGATCGAGGTATCAATCTGATAGTGCCGTATGTATCGTTGAATGGCTAATCGACTAAAGCCCGAGGCGGTAATTTTTCCCATGGTCCGAGACATCGCATTTTGTGGCAGGCGATGGATGAGACCCGGAAGCAGCTTTTTGCTCATAAAACAAACTCCTTGTTCTCTTTCGATTAGACGACCTGTATTCGAATATCCTTACTTTACCACTCCACTAACTTGCAGTAAACCCTACACTATTACCAATGGCTCATCATTTTCTTAGGCTTGCTTGCTATACTATAATAATGGGGACAAGCCTACATTCAGGAGAAGACAGATATGAAAAAGCTCGACATCGCAACACTCATTAGTG
Organism: Brevibacillus reuszeri; assembly: GCF_002897295.1. Lineage (GTDB taxonomy): Bacteria > Bacillota > Bacilli > Brevibacillales > Brevibacillaceae > Brevibacillus > Brevibacillus reuszeri_A. The sequence continues at coordinate 108,448 of NZ_BEXF01000014.1, read as the reverse complement.
AACACGGGGATATCCTGACCAGCTTATTTCATCATATGTCAGACATGTTCTTCCTTATGTCTGTGGAAGAAACAGCGGAAAAAGAGTACCACTTCCGCTACGTACTGATGAATCGAGCCGCTATGCAAGTTGCAGATCTATCCGAGGAAGCATATGGAAAGCGAATCGAGGATGTATATCCGGAAGAAAAAGCAGCCTTGTTGAACAGAATGTACCAAAAAGCGGTGCTCGGTGAGGAACCCATCCACTATACGACGAATGGTGAAGTGATTGGCGAGTCGATTCTATCGCCTGTCTACAACAAAGACGGCGTATGCACGCACGTATTTTCCGTGACAAGAGATATTACCGAGCGCAAAAAGCTGGAGTCACGCCTGGAGTACATGGCGTACCATGATGTGCTAACGGGATTACCAAACAGGCGTCTGCTTTCTATCAATCTGCACGAGGCTTTGACAGAAGCCAAAGTAAAAAACGAGCTGGTCGCCGTGCTTTTTCTCGACTGCGACCATTTTAAAGAAATTAACGACACCTGGGGGCACAATACCGGAGATACTTTTCTCAAAATGCTTGCTGAACGACTCAAATCATGCGTGCGCGACGGCGACACCGTAGCTCGTCTGGGCGGAGATGAATTTGTCGTACTGCTTACGGGCATTCATTCCTGGCAACAGGTAGAAAAAGTTGCTCGCCGGATTCTGCAATCGCTCCAACTTCCATGGGTTATTAACGACCAGGAATTTTCCTTCACAACGAGCATCGGCATCTCCATCTATCCGACCTCTACCACCGACGCCGATCAGCTCCTAACTTATGCTGACAAAGCTCTCTATCGGGCAAAAGCAACCGGCCGCAATCAGTTTCTTTTCTTTGATCCCACTCCTTCATGAATCGTGCAGTTGGCTACGCCAAGCCATTTGGTGTAGCCTTTTTTGCTGGAAAAATCAATTTGCTTACTTCTTCAAAGAAAAAACAGGAACACTGACAACGCGGAGAGTAAGAAGCTGACGAGATACAGCACGACGACCGTCTGCTTTGCTGACAAGCCACGGGACATCAACCGGTGATGAACGTGCCTGCGATCCGCCTGGTGCATGGGAGAGCCCGCCAACAGCCTGCTGACCATCACCTGGATGGTATCGATGACAGGCAGCCCTAGTGCCAACACGGTCACCACAAGCGAAATGAGAGTCGCCCCCTTCATCGTCCCTTCAAGCGAAATAACTCCGAGGGCAAAGCCTAAAAACATCGAGCCCGCATCGCCCATAAACATTTTTGCTGGGTAAAAATTAAAGCGCAGAAAGGCAAGCGCTGCACCAGCAAGTGCGACTGCCAACAGTGCCGTCAATTCTTGTCCTCTCACCATCGACAGAAAAAACAGCGTCACTGCTGAAAAGACTGTCGCTCCCGCCGCCAAGCCATCTACCCCATCCAAAAAATTGACCATGTTGATCAACCCGACTATCCATAAAACCGTCGCCAAGAGCGAAACGAGAAGCGGAAAAGAAATGTATGCTCCCTCTTCTCCGATCCATGACAAGCTGATTCCACGAAACCTTATATCCAGCATAAAAGTAAAGACTGCGACCAGCAATTGAACAAGCAGCTTGGGTAATGCTGGGAAGTCCTTTTGCCTGGATTTAAAAGTATCATCGACCCATCCGATGCCCACCAGCATTGCGCCACCAACTGCCAAAACTGCAACGGATTTTTGCGCCCCTGCAAAAAAAGTTGTCACTATGAGCAGCCCAACGAACATGGCCAATCCACCAGATAGTGGCATCGGTCTGCTATGCCCTTTCCTGCCTTTGGGAATGTCCAGCAGCTTTGTTTTCCACGCCATCCAATTCGCTACTGGCATTAACAAATACACGATAAAAAACGTAGAGAGCCCTGACACAATATACGTAAACAGTATCCCTCACCTGCCCCGCACAGCCATTTTTCTTAGTGTGGACAAAATGAGTGTTAGAAAACCGAAAAAGCCGCCTCTAATTAAGAGACGGCTTTTTGTAACACGCGGCCTACACCGCAGTGTATATACCTCGCTAGAGCTTACAATTTTTCAGAAACCATTTTCGCTTGAGTGAAGAGCAGCAAATAGTCTGGTCCACCCGCTTTGGAGTCTGTACCGGACATGTTGAATCCGCCGAATGGATGTACGCCTACCAAAGCGCCTGTGCACTTACGGTTGAAGTACAGGTTACCCACATGGAACTCTTCGCGTGCGCGCTCCAGGTGTGCACGGTTGCGGCTGATTACAGCGCCAGTCAAGCCGTACTCTGTGTTGTTCGCGATTTCCATAGCATGGTCGAAATCGTTAGCTTTGCAGAATGCTACTACTGGGCCAAAGATTTCTTCTTGCATGATGCGAGCATTTGGATCGAGGTCAGCGAATACAGTTGGCTGGATGAAGTAACCAGTTTCCGGTCCTTTTTCGCCACCTGCAACCAGTTTACCCTCTTGTTTACCGATTTCGATGTATTCCAGGATTTTGTTGTATGCTTTCTCGTCAACAACTGGACCTGTGTAGAAATCGTTTGTTCTGATGTCGCCTACAGTCAGGTTTTTCGTCATTTCTGCTACGCGGCCCAGTACTTGATCGTACACATCTTGGTGAACGATTGCACGGGAGCATGCAGAACATTTTTGACCTGAGAAACCGAATGCAGAAGCAACGATGGATTGTGCAGCCAGCTCGATATCGCAGTCGCTGTCAACAACAATAGAGTCTTTACCGCCCATTTCAGCTACCAGACGCTTCATCCATTTTTGACCTGGACGATGTTTTGCAGCCAGCTCGTTGATGCGCAGACCTACGTCGCGGGAACCAGTGAAGCTGATGAAACGAGTCAGTGTATGTTCTACGAGGTAGTCCCCTATTTCTCCACCGGAACCTGGTACAAAGTTAACAACACCAGCTGGAACGCCAGCGTCTTCAAGGATTTCCATGAATTTCGCAGCGATTACTGGAGTGGTGGAAGCAGGTTTCAGTACAACAGTGTTACCAGCTACGAGAGCAGCCGTAGTCATCCCTACCATAATTGCGAGAGGGAAGTTCCATGGTGGGATTACAACACCAACACCAAGTGGAACGTAGTACAATTCGTTATCCTCATCCGGGATGCGAGGAAGGTCATGGCGTTGGGACAGCTTATCCATTTGACGGCCATAGTATTCCATGAAATCAATAGCTTCAGCTGTGTCAGCATCTGCTTCTGCCCAGCTTTTACCTGCTTCTTTTACAAGCCAAGCGGAGAATTCATGCTTGCGGCGACGCATGATCGCTGCTGCTTTATACAGATAGCGGGAACGAGCCTGAGCAGGCACCTTTTTCCAAGTTTCAAAAGTGCTTGCAGCTGTTTGAATCGCTTTTTCAGCCAATGCTTGGTCAGCTTGGGAAACCACACCCACTACCTGTTCTTTATTAGAAGGGTTGATGGATTTGGATTTTTTCTCAGTTGTGATGCGCTCGCCGCCAATGATGAGGTCATACTCGAGGCCAAGCTCGCTTTCTACTTTTGCGAGTGCTTCTTCGAATGCCTTTTTATTTTCTGGCAGGCTAAAATTGGTAAACGCCTCGTTTTTGAATTCCACTTGCATCTGTGACGCCTCCTTATAAATTTCTTCCATGTGCGGATCACTTATAATCTTATGCAAGGATCATACCAACTAAAACTGAACTTCCTCGACTCCACTATTGTTTGCATTTTTCTCGAAAAACATCTTCCTGTATCAGGGAGGCTTCCAGCACACTTTTGTTCAAAACTTACTCATTATTACACACTTATGTTTGAACATAAACGTCAGCATTGTACAAAAAACCCGATTTTTCATAATCAATGCAATGAAAAATCGGGTTTATCGATCATCGTAAAAGATTAGCTCCGGTAGAGATGCATATACGGCTCACCAGATGTTGGACGTATATAGATCGACAGCGGCTTGCTCATCGTCTGCACATACAGGTTGACATGCACACTCTTGTCGATCAGCTGATTAATACTGCCTGCCGCAAATTGTGTAAATTGCAGCACCTCCGAGCGTGAGTCATATTCTGCTGTCGCTGTGATGGTCAGCTCTGTCAGTCTGCCATCCATAAAGCGCCCGACCCCAGTCAAGCCGATGTACTCCGGAAAAAACTCTTTCGTTTGGCGCATCAGCTTATCAAACTGCAACGACTGCTGTGCATATTTTTTCTCTACTTCCTTGCTCGGGAAAAGGAAATATTCCTCTTCGATCGGTTGCCACTTGGAAACAACCGCCTCACCTGTACTGACGGTTCCCGACATGATAAAGTGTCCCGGCACCAACGAGGAATTGGCTTCCGGTACTTGATACATCATGATCAGTATCGGTACCTGAGGGCTGTTCACACGCACAGATTGGACAATCTTTGCCGCCAGCTGTTGCCCTTTTGCCTGCAATTCCTGCGGTGTATAGACCTTCTCCTGACCAGTCGCATCGACATAGTTCGGGGACAGCGAGAGTCCTAAGACCATGCCAGACAATTCCTTGGTCTTTTTGTTGAGATAATCATGCTCCAGCACATGTACCAGAATTCCTGTCTTTTTCTGACCATTTGCTGTACCGTTTTTCTCTTGAGCGATCCATTCGGTCACCTGTTCCCGTGTCACCTGCTGTCCTTCTTGAAAGAAATAGTCTGACGTCGGGAACGTATCTCTGGCAAACTCCATCAGCCCGAGCTCCAAATGGCTAAAGTCAATACGATATTTGGTGCTGCTCAGCATACCGCGCGTCTGATTTGTTTTATACGGCGTAACGCTTCCGTAGTAATCTTCGGATACTTCTACAACCTCTGACAAGGATGGAGTCATAGGCTCCGGTGCTGTCTTTTCCTTGCCAATGGGTAGCAACGAACAACCTGTTGTTACGATCACGAGAAGTAGAGCCGTCACCAGCCTGCATCCTGTCAAAAACTTCGCTTTCATACGCTACTCCTTTTAATTCCACTTGGTCCAGCGATTGTCGACGAGCTTGTAAATCAGTGCTGATTCACCGATCCCGATCCATTTGGTTTTTCCTTCGCCAGAAGCAATCAAAATCAGCTTTTCAGGGGCGCGTGCATCGAGCAAACGCCACTCCCCGTTTACTTTTTCAAAAACACCACGTTCGGTCGCGACAGCCAGTACTCCGGTACGTCGTTCGATGGAAAGAGAATAGATTTGTTGCGCCTCTGGCAATACCTCTGTCTTCCACTGCCCGTCTTCATTATAGAGCAAGCTGAATTGTGCGGCTACATAGAGTCGGTTTTCCTCAGGGTTAAAATCCATGGCATATACTTCCTGATCCATCGGCTGCCACAGACTCCAATTCTCTCCGTTATCTACGGACTGATAAATTCCTTCCCCAGAGATAAAGGCAAAGAGACGGATTTTTTCCCCCTGACGAATTCCGGTGAAGCTGCGAATTTCGGCAGGAACAGGCAATCCTTTTCCAATAGAAGTCCATTCCTTGCCGCCATCTGTAGAAAGGTGCACGCCTTCATTGCCTGCAACGATGATTTGACGCGGGTCATCTGGGTCCACAAACCAGCCCACTATCGCTTGTTGTTCCAATTGTGGGGAGAGGAGACCCCACAAGCCTCCGTCAGCTGAACTGTACAATCCCGCATGTGTGCCGACCCATACTCTTTCGGAATCCGTCGTCATCTTGAGATTGTGCACCATTTCTCCCTTTTCCAGCACGTCCTTATAGGTCAAGTCCCCCTGTAGAGCAGCTGCCGTAACCGAAGAAGGATTCGACTTACTCCGTTCGCTGCCATCACTACAGCCGACCAAGAGTGTCAATATCAACGCGCCGATTCCCCATCGCAGGAAGCCCTTCATGCCCTTCACGTCCCTTCCCTTACTCATCCGTCTGTCGCTACCGTATGTCTGTTTTTGTTTATTTGTTTGCTTCCAGCACCTGCAGGAAGCCCGCTTCGTCCATCACTTCTACACCAAGCTTTTCTGCCTTCTCCAGCTTGGAGCCAGCTTTGTCACCAGCAATGACCAGATCGGTCTTTTTGCTGACACTGCCCGTTACCTTGCCGCCCATCCGAGCAATCGCTTCTTCTGCTTCCTGGCGCGACATTTGCGTCAATGTACCAGTCAGTACAATCGTTTTGCCTGAGAATGGCAGCTCTGCACCGCTTTCGATCCGAATTCCTTTGTATTCCATATTGACGCCCGCTGCCTTCAGACGCTCGATAACCGCTTCGGCCTGTGGCTGACTGAAGTAGTTAGTCAGGCTTGCCGCCATTTTCGGTCCGATTTCGTCGATTTGCGTCAACGCTTCTTCATCTGCCTGCATGATGGCATCAATGTTTCCAAAATGCTCAGCAAGAACCCGCGCTGCCTTTGCTCCTACCAAACGGATGCCGAGGCCAAACAGTACTCGTTCCAGCGAGTTCTCCTTGCTTGCTTCGATCGCAGCCAGCAAGTTATCAACTGACTTTTCCCCCATGCGCTCCATGCCGAGGAGAACATCGCGCTGCTGATGGAGGTAATACAGATCTGCCACACTGTGGATGATGCCATCGTGATACAGCTGAGCCACTACCTTTTCCCCGAGACCGTCAATATTCATCGCGGTACGGGAGACGAAGTGGATCATGCCCTCACGGATCAGCGCCGGACACATCGGGTTGATACATCTGAGAGCTACCTCTTCCTCCAAGCGTACAAGCTCACTGCCACATTCCGGACAATGCGTCGGCATGGAAAACGGCGTCTCAGAGCCAGTACGTCTCTCTGGCAAAACAGCGATGATTTCAGGGATGATATCCCCCGCTTTTTTCACAACGACATGATCGCCAATCAACAAGCCTTTTTCACGAATGATATCTTCGTTGTGCAAAGACGCACGCTTGACTGTCGTACCTGCCAGGCTGACTGGCTTCAGCAGAGCCGTTGGGGTCACGTTGCCCGTTCTGCCTACAGATACCTCGATGCCTTCCAAAACGGTGACAGCTTCCTCGGCAGGGAACTTGTAGGCCACTGCCCAGCGCGGACTTTTTGCGGTGAAGCCTAGCTCCTGCTGCTGCGCATAGCTGTCTACCTTAATAACCAGACCATCGATTTCATATGGCAAATGCGGGCGCTTTTCTGTCCAGCTTTCCACAAACGCCAGCAGCTCGTCGATGTCGTCAAAGACGCGGCGCTCCTGATTGACCTTGAAGCCAAGCGTCTCCAGCAAAGCGAGCCCTTCGCTGTGTGATTCGACTACCTCGCCCTGTAAATCACCGATCGCGTAAATAAATGTATCCAGCTGACGGGATGCGGCAATTTTAGGATCGAGCTGTCTAAGCGAGCCTGCAGCAGAGTTGCGCGGATTGGCAAACAACGCTTCGCCGCGTTCCTCCCGCTCTTTATTCAGTTTTTCGAATGCGCCTTTTGGCATGTAGGCCTCGCCGCGCACCTCTAGCGTCAACGGTCTTGTCAATCGCAACGGAATCGAGCGGATCGTCTTCAGGTTCTGGGTGATATCTTCTCCTATCGTACCATCTCCGCGGGTTGCACCTCTGACAAACAAGCCGTTTTCGTAATGGAGAGAAACAGCCAATCCGTCGATTTTCAGCTCCACTACATAGCGCACCGCCTGACTGCCTACTGCCTGACGGACACGGCGATCAAAATCCCGTATTTCTTCTTCGTTAAAAGCGTTGCCTAGACTCAGCATCGGAGTTCTATGTACGACTTTTTCAAAGAAAGGTAATGGCTCCCCACCTACGCGCAGGCTCGGGGAGTCCGGTGAAGCCAATTCCGGAAAGCGACTTTCGAGTTCTTTTAATTCCCGCATCAATTGATCGTATTCCTGGTCCGTAATCTCAGGTCGATCCTCTTCATGATAAAGACGGTTATGGTGCTCAATTCGTTTCGCTAATTCTTTTATTTTTGTTTCCGCCGTCAAATGATCCATGTCATTCATCCTTTACTCATGCGATTGGATTACCGGATTTGGTTGTACGTTTCCTACATTATCCCCGCTGGATAGGGGCAAATTTCGCCAACAGCTTTTTAATACCGGTAGGGCTTGGGAAAGCGATGTCGAGCTCCATGTCGTCACCTGTTCCCTTCACCTTGACGACGGTTCCTGTACCCCATTTGCCATGCTGTACACGATCGCCAACCTTCCAGTCAACACCTGCTCCTGCGCCATGTCCAGGCAGTTTGTCGCCGGAGATTGCACCAGGACGTGAGAATGAGGATGTGGCTGCTCCTGCCGTCCGCTGAGCGAGACCCATTTTTGGAGCTGCACTCGCTTGGGAGGATGGGGCACCAAACGGTCTGCCCATGTCTCGTTGTCCAAATGCAGAGGTGCGTCCACCACCAAATCCACCTCGGTCTGCTGTCGGACTTCCTTCGAGCAGCTCGGCAGGTATCTCCTGCAAAAAGCGGGATGGTGCATTCACGTTTGTCCGTCCAAACAAGGTCCGCATCCGTGCGCAGGTCATGTACAAACGCTCCTCGGCGCGCGTAATCCCTACATAAGCGAGGCGACGCTCCTCCTCCATTTCCGCATCGTCAAACAGCGAGCGGCTATGCGGGAAAACCCCTTCCTCGAGGCCAACCAGGAATACGACCGGAAATTCCAGACCTTTGGCACTGTGGAGAGTCATAAGAACGACCTGACCCTCGGCCGATACTTCTTCCTGTACTTTGTCGTCACCAAGTGAATCGATGTCTGCAACAAGCGCCAGGTCGGTCAGGAAGGCAAGCAGGCTCTTGTCTTCGTTTTTCCGCTCGAACTCCTGCGTTACGGACAGAAACTCCTCGATATTCTCGAGTCGTGCCTGTGCTTCCAACGTTTTTTCTTCTTTGAGTGATTCGCGATAGCCAGAGCGCTTCAATACTTCCTCCACCAGCTCAGTCACGCTCAAGTAATCGGTCATCTGCATCAAATTCGTGATCAGGTCGTTAAAGGATAGAATCGCATTTGTCGTACGCGACGGCAGCCCCATATAAGCGGTGTCCTGAATCGCTGCAAAAAGAGATTGACCCTGCGAGTTCGCATACGCCTGCAATTTATCTACTGTGGTGTCCCCGATGTTGCGCTTCGGCACGTTAATAATACGCTGCAGGCTGATATCGTCGTCCGGATTGGAGATGAGGCGCAAATAAGCCAGGATGTCCTTAATCTCCTTGCGATCGTAGAACTTGGTTCCGCCAACGATGGTATACGGAATGTTCGACTTGATGAACACTTCCTCCACCACGCGGGACTGTGCATTTGTCCGGTAAAGAACGGCGAACTTGTCATAGCGCTTGTAATCCTTCATCTGCTTGCGAATCGTGTCCACGATAAAGTACGCCTCATCGTGCTCGGAATCACCCTGGAAGCAGTTGATTTTTTCTCCACCGTCATTATCCGTCCATAGCTTTTTTTCCTTGCGCAGCTTGTTGTTGGCAATAACCTCGTTTGCTGCTTTCAAAATGGTTTTGGTGGACCGATAGTTTTGCTCCAGCTTAATCATTTTCGCTTCGGGATAGTCTTTTTCAAAGTTTAAAATGATGGAAATATCTGCACCCCGCCATTTATAAATACTTTGGTCAGCGTCACCCACGCAGCAAACGTTTCTGTATTTGTCAGCCAGCATGGAAATGAGCAAGTACTGGGCGCGGTTTGTATCCTGATACTCATCTACATGAATGTAGCGGAATTTTTTCTGATAAAACTCCAATACCTCTGGCACTTCTTTAAACAGGCGAACAGTCGTCATGATCAAATCGTCAAAATCAAGTGACTGGTTGCTTCTTAGTTTTTTCTGGTACGCCTCATATACTTTGGCAGCCACTTGCGAAAACGGGTCACCAGCGAGGCGAGTGAATGTTTCCGGATCGGTCAGCTCGTTCTTCGCTGTGCTGATCGCCGACAGAATCGACCGTGGTTCATACTGCTTCGGATCGATATTCAGCTCCTTCAGACATTGCTTCACAACCGACAGCTGGTCGCCCGCATCCAAAATGGAGAAGCTGCGGTTAATCCCCAAACGGTCGATATCTCTGCGCAAAATACGTACGCACAAAGAGTGGAAGGTCGAAAGCCAAGCATCCTGTGCGGCTGCCCCTCCAATAATGGCGGCGACACGGTTTTGCATCTCCCGTGCTGCCTTATTCGTAAACGTGATAGCAAGAATGCTCCATGGCGCTACCTGCTTGGCACTGATGAGATAGGCAATTCGCTGCGTCAGTACCTTTGTTTTGCCACTTCCAGCTCCTGCGAGAATCAAAACCGGTCCCTCAGTTGTGAGGACCGCTTCCTTTTGCTCAGGATTTAAGCCAGCTGTAATACGATCTGCAAAAGACATATGTAAAAGTCCACCTTTCCACGTTCCCTAAACGAGCGCATATGTTCTTATTTTCGCACAGATCGCTGCCTAGTTCCAGTTCGTAAACGAATTAGGAAAGATCATCCTTTTGGCAATAGCGGCTCGTACATCATCATAGCTCGATTTTGCGTGATCCACTCGTCATAGAGCCATTCTCCGTCCAGTGCAAACACGTTGCGATAGAGCTGATTGGTCCGCTCATAGCCTCCCCAAATCGAAGGGGCTATCTCATGTTCTTTTTCTATAATTTCATACGTTCGTGTCCGTGGCATGTCCGAACGCCACTCTCCTGCCAAATGTGTGTCTGTTATGTATACATGCAGTTGAAAGCATTGCTTTGTCTGGTTGGTAATTTGTAGATCCAGATAATTGTAAAAGCAGGTGGCCCCGCTTCCAAACGGCTGCGTGCGATTCGCATCAGGAAATACATCATAGCTGTGGCGATGCCGCTCAGTTACTGTTAGCGGTGTATGCAGCGTCATCCAGTACAGCAGATTGGATAGCTGACATAAGCCTCCACCAACAGCTGATGTGACACGCCCATGGGAAAGCAGCATTCCCTCTACATATCCTTTCCCTCTCGTCGGCTTGCCGATCAGCTTCCAGTATGACATCGTTTCACCAGGACGAATCACAAGACCATTTAATTGCCGGGTCGCGATTCGCAGGTTAATCACCTTGTTGTGCTGCATCCACATCTCTACATCTTTTAGCTTGCGTAAAAGAATCGTCCGATGACCAAAATGGACATGAGACAACAGCTTCTCATCTCTCTCACTAGCAAATTTCTTAGGACCCCACAACCACTCACCGTATCTTTTTAAGCGAAAATAGCAGATGCCAGCTGCAAGCCGCCATTTTCCCCGAGTGATCGGTTTCATCGAACCCCCTCATTTTCTATTATTTGGATTTTTATCTGCTATCATATAAACGCTTCGAGCGCTCCCTGAGTTGCGCAAATTTGTATATTTTACTTACAAAATTGTAATCTGTCCGTAAGAAAAACGAATTTCATAATGCTGGCCCACTTTGTAGGATAGAAAGCATGTCTGAAACGGAGCAAAAAACATGGAGGGATGTCCACGTCTATGAGTACAACTATCGCTGCTACAAATCGTCGAATTCATACACTGGATGCTGTAAGGGGCTTCGCTTTGATGGGAATCGTCCTGGTCAACATCCTCCCGCTACTGCAAGCGCAAAATCCAACCCCGGGAAGCCCGGATGCATGGATGTACTATTTTCTCAACTTCGCGGTAGAATCACGTTTTTTCGTGATCTTTTCCTTTTTGTTCGGGGTTGGCTTCCATCTCTTTATCAGCAGGGCAAAAGAAAAAGGAGCCAATAGCACTGCACTGTTCATTCGTCGCTTGATCGTTCTGCTTGCTTTTGGATTTGTCCATAAAATGTTTCACCCAGGTGAAGCGTTGTTTATATACGCTATTTTCGGATTTTTACTGATGCCGTTTTATCGTGCACGCGCAAAGACCAATCTGCTTGTGGGTGTGATTTTGGCTGTACTCGTATGTGCTACCGGCTTTAAGCCGCTATTGGTTCTGCCATTGTTCATACTGGGCCTGGCAGTCGGGCAATATGGCGTATTCCAAAACATCGAGCGCTTCCTGCCTGTGATCAAGAAAATCCAAGGCGTGACCTTCTTTCTCTCGATCATCGGACTGTATGTGCAATATTTGCTGCTTCCTGCCAATATGGAGTTATCCTATATGATGATCGTAGATGAAGGCATGTCAGAATCTGCGCTGCAAAAGCTGACCTATTACACGATCGCACTTACTTCCGTCGGACTGGTGATGGCCACTTTTTATACGACAACCTTGATGCGCTTGCTTCAAAACAAGAGGCTGCAATCCTTACTGTCTCCACTAGCTACCTATGGGCGCATGGCGTTGACCAACTATGTAGGGCAGACTGTCCTCATTCTGGGGGCAGGGTATTTGTTTGACTTGTACGGTAAGCTGGGGTATGTGCAAACGACACTCATTTGCCTGGGGATTTATGTGGTGCAAATCGCGTTGAGCTCGCTGTGGCTCTCCTTTTTCAAAATGGGGCCGTTAGAATGGGTGTGGCGTACCTTTACGTATATGTCGTTATCTCCGCTGCGCAAGGTAAGGGCAGAAAGCAAATAAGGATGTACAAAGTGATTTCCATTCAAGAAAAAGCTGGCGTCTGTTAGAGACACCAGCTTTTTCAGTCATTATGTGCTATTCAATTTTACCCAGGAATTTCGTAGAATCGGTCGTGTACTGATAAACGAATACGTCCGCAAATACGTTGTCACCTTTGTCATCAAACGTCACGTTAACGAACTTTCCTTTGAAATCCTTCGTTTGGTGAACAAGGTCAAGAACCTGCTCGCGAGTAGGCTTTTTGCCGCCATTCGCCTTGATCGCTTCCTTGACACCGTTCAGAATGATGTTCATAGAGTCATATGCGTATACAGAATAAGTCTCTGCTTTTTTGCCCATCGCCTTTTCGTATTCCTCGGCCCATTTCTTGCCGTCATCTGTTTGCTTAACGTCACCTGCGAGAGAAGTAAAGTAGATGCCCTCTGCGGCAGGACCCGCGATTTTGATCAAATCGGAGGAGTCAATTCCGTCACCACCCATGAACAAGCCCTTGAAGCCTTTCTCTCTCGCCTGCTTCACGATGATGCCTGCCTCTGGATAAATACCGCCAAAGTAGAGCATGTCTGGGTTTTTGGAAATAACTGTATTGACTACAAAGTTGTAGTCTTTCTCGCCCTGAGTAACGCCTTCATAGCCCAGAACCTGTACGCCATCTTTTTCAAACTGTGCCTTTACCTCGTCTACCAAACCTTGTCCGTAAGCTGTTTTATCATGGATGAGGAATACCGTTTTGACACCGAGCTTTTCCTTCGCATATTTTGCACCTTTTGGACCTTGTGCGTCATCACGTGCACAGATGCGGTGTACCGTCTTTTTGCCTTCTTCTGTCAGCTTCACGCCGCTGTTCGCAGGAGAAACCATGACAAGCTTGGCTGATTCGTACTTCACCGACGATGGAATCGCTACACCTGTATTAAAATGGCCAACTACTCCGAGTACATCAGGATTGGCTGCAAGCATCTCGGCATTGGATACACCGATTTTGGGGTCAGCCTGGTCATCCTGTGGGGTAAGCTGCAAGTCGAATCCGAGCTGCTTGAATTCCTCTTTTTGCAAGTTCAGAGCATATTCTGCGCCTGTTTTGATAGAATCACCAATGGCAGACTGAGAACCGGAAAGCGGACTTTGGGTAGCAATCAAAATTTTGGTCCCACCAGCTGCTGCGTCTGAGCCTGTCGTATTTTTTTGTTCGACAGTCTGCGAGTTACATGCAGAAAGAGACAGAGTTGCCAACAACGCGGAGAAGATAATCGCTTTCTTTTTAAATAGACTCACACGTTTTCCCCCTTGCACTTCTGATTATTTAGATAATTCTATAAATAATATGATATGAGAGAATTGGAAATTATTGACCATACAACATGTCCAATCATCATATATCATTATTGTACATATCATCCATTCCCATAGTGCTTGGTTTGTGCTAGGCTCTCGGTCTCTACTACTGTCAAGTAGCCCTCAAGCTAATCACCCGTTCAATCGCACGGTTCTCTTCCAATCCCCCTGCATCAACGATTGAATACGTAGTGCTTCTAAAAAGCTCGACCACCCGCTTTCTTGCTGCCGGATCATCACTGGTTATGTAAACCAATGAAGATGCATCCGGCTCCTTTCCTGCCAATCTATAAATACCGGTGCTTTTCACCCCGACGATTCGGCTCCCTGGCAGTTTTTTCTGCAACTGCTCTGAACTGGATGTCTGCCAGCCAAATATGTACCGGTCTTCGCTTGTTTGCGGCACAGACAAGTCAATCACGATTTTTCCATTCAGCATTGGCGCAAAGACATCGGTCCAAGGCAGCAGATCTACGCAAGGCATAGCTACCATGACCAACTCATTTGCTTCAATCGCTTCAGAATAGCTAGATATTCTCACGCCTTTCTCCTCTTTCATTAACTCGTTGGCAAAGGCGATTGAGCGAACCCCCCAGGTTATTGCCTCGTTAAGAAATTGATCACACAGATGATCAACCACCCGTTTCCCCCATCTCCCATCGGCAATGATTGCGATCATCGGTCATGCACACTACTCGCCAAAAGCTTGTCGAGCGCAATCATCATGCGACTCATCCCCTTACCGATCACCTCAGGCGAAGAGTGGGTAAAGTTGAGCCTGAGCGTATTGGTTTTTGGGTGGCCAGCGAAAAAGGGAGCTCCCGGCACGAACGCTACACCCTCATCCACAGCCACCTTCAATAACTCAGCTGTATCAATTGCTTCGTTGATCGACACCCAGAGGAACATGCCGCCCTTTGGCTCCACCCAGTGAAACAGGTTTGGACTGCTTCCTTTCAAATAGTCCTGCATGATGTCCAACCGCTGCTTGTATTCTCTCCTCAATCTGTGCAAATGCTGCTGCATAGGGAAATCCTGAAGAAAATAGCATAGTGCCCGCTGATCAATGGAGCTGGAATGCAAATCGCTCGATTGCTTCGCCAGAGCAATCATACGGATGATTTCTTTTGGCCCAGTTAACCAGCCGATGCGAATACCGGGAGCTATTGTTTTGGAGAAGGTGCTGGTGTATATCACACGCTCTCCGAATCTGTCTATCACAACCAAAGGCATTGGCTGCTCATCTGTAAATCGCAGATCTGAGTAAGGATCATCTTCTACAACCAGTACATGATGTTTTTCTGCCAAATTCACTACAGCCTCCCGCCTCTCCTTGCTCCACACTTTTCCCTGTGGGTTTGAGAAGGTCGGGACAGCGTAGATGAATTTCGGTCGGTGAGTGATGATTTTTTCTTCGAGCTCTTCGGGAATCATTCCGTCATCATCGCTTTGGACCGGGATGATGTTGGCCTCGTATATGTTGAAAGCTTGCAATGCTGCCAGGTAGGAAGGATTTTCTACCAAAACAGCATCCCCTGGCGAGAGAAACACCTTTGCTAACAAATCGATGGCTTGCTGCGAACCCGTCGTAACCAAAATATTTTCATAAGCAACCGAAATCCCTATTGCATGCATCCTTTCCTGGATGAGCCGTCGAAGCTCTCTGTCCCCTTCGGTTGGGCCGTATTGTAGACTTATCCCCCCTTGGCGGAAGGCCTTTTGATAGGCTAACTCCAATTCCTGCACTGGAAACAATCCTTCATCGGGAAGACCCCCAGCAAAAGAAATGACGTCTCCTGATTGAATGACACTGAGCAAATCTCGAACAGCTGATGAGGTAATTGACTGCACTCGTGTCGCAAATGGATATCCCATGTTAACCACTCCTTGCCAACTCAAAGATTTTAGAGCAAGCATACGGAGAAGCCACCATAACAGTAAACGGCGCATTATAACACTTTTAAAAACATTCGAAATTTACTGTACCCCTTCGAGCCCATATACGGTACACTGTCAGTAATTATTTTGTGCGTTCTATACGGAAAGCCTTAGGGAGTCGGTGAGAAAGGAGTTTTACCCATGCATATTGATTTAGATAGACACTCAGGCATAACACTTACAGAACAGATTAGATCATCTATTGCTGATCGGATTCAGTCTGGCTTGTTGCAGGAAGGGGAAAAGCTTCCGTCTGTCCGAAATCTGTCTCGGCTCCTAGACGTCAGCCTGATGACGGTCTTTCATGCTTATGAAATGCTGGAGCATGAGAAGCTTGCTCGGCGGATTCAGGGGAAGGGTACATTTGTTCAAGAAAAATCACTCCGCTTCAAAGAGCAGCAGACACAGAATCATTCAAAGAAACCTTCTTTGGATTGGCAAAACGCGGTAGCCGACTATCTTCCTCGCGCCCAATACTGGCGGATGATGCAGACGCCTCTTGTGGATGTCGCCAAATTGTCCATTGCTGCACTACACACTTCGCTCATCCCAACCGAATGGCTTTCCAAGCAATTCTATCAATACTCGCAGGTCGACAGTACGGCCCTGACGGAATATGGACCTGTCCAAGGCGACAGCAAGCTACGTGAGGCGGTTCTCCCGTATTTTCGAAGTAAAAATATTCAGACCACTCCGAATGAAATCATGATTTTAAACGGCTCTCAGCAAGGCATCGATCTCGTTGCCTCTACCTTTGTCGGTCCTGGTGATTGCGTTGTGCTCGAGGAACCTGTCTATCCTTGCACAATTGATGTTTTTAGAAAGCGTGGAGCCACGATCTATACTGTTCCCATTGACGAGGAGGGGATGCAGGTTGACCAATTGGCAAAGCTTTGCGATTCTCGCCCACCCAAACTGATCTACACCAATCCGACTTTTCAAAACCCTACGGGCACGGTGATGAGTATGCGGCGCAGAGTACAACTGCTGGAGCTCGCCCAAAGCTACAATTCCATTATTCTTGAGGATGACGCAACCAGTGACATTTATTTTGGAGCTGAGCCTCCTCCCTCTATCAAAAGTATGGATACACACGGACACGTCATCTATCTGAAGGGCATTAGCAAGTTCATTTCCCCTGGCTGTCGCATTGGTTTTTTGATTGCAGACGGAACCTTCATCACTCGCCTTGTTGGTTCCAAAGGAATTAGTGATCTGGGAACACCGTTGATTACACAGAAGGCCATTTTACCCTTCTTTTCCTCAAACCAGTTAAACAAGCATCTACCTGTACTGCGAGATAAACTGAAAGAGCGGCGCAATTTAGTCCTGCACATTTTAAATCACTCAGCTCCAAAAGGTGTCCATTGGACCAAGCCCGATGGAGGGTTAAATATTTGGCTGACCTTGCCCCCTGTGTTTAATGCAGAGGACTTGCACGTAAACGCTCTACAAGAGGGGATTTCCTTTTTACCAGGTCATGTTTGTTTCGCTGCCCAACAGCAATTCCACCATTTGCGCATCTGCTTTTCCTATCTGGATATTCATCTGCTTGAACAGGCTGTCACCACGTTTTGTCGTTTGCTTCATGATTTTCTACACACGGATCGGCACACTCAGCAGTTTATGCATATGTAATTGGTCGAAGTTCTCGAATAAAAAGCAAAAAAATGAGAAAGGCAGAAGGGACGTCCTTTCTGCCTTTCTCATTCTCACATGACTTTCTCTATTTGCTTTTGGCTATTGCCCTTTTACAGCCGCTACTGTCGCCAGCGCTGCCTCCAGATCATCATAGATGACGTTGCCGACAACGACTGTATCTGCAATTACTGCCATCTCACTCGCTTGCTCTGCGGTTCTGATCCCGCCTCCATAAAAGAGGTGTGCTTCGTCGGCACCTGCCTTGCAAGCGCGAACGACAGCTGGATCGCCATAGGTTCCGCTATATTCCAGATAGACGATCGGCAATCGGCAAATCCTGGTCGCAACCTGCGCGTACGCCTTGGCTTCCTGTGCATCAGCGATAGGTCGTGCACGGGTCAGCTCGGCTACACCCGCTTCGGGATTGGCGATTAAATAGCCCTCTGTGATGATGTCGTCCCAGTGAATATAGGCTCCATACGTTTTTAGTCCGGATACATGCGGGGCAAACATCCAATCCGGATCACCCGCATTGAGAACAAGCGGAATCAAGTATGAATCAAATCCTGGCACCACTGCATCCAGCGAGGATATTTCCAGAACGGCCGGAACAGCATAGCGTCGTATACGGGACATCAGATCCAATGTATTGTCATACGTCACGCCATATGTACCGCCAACGATGATGCCGTCTGTACCCGATTCACAAATCGCTTCCAGCGCGTCTTCATCAATGGCTTTGTCAGGGTCCAGCTTAAATACATGGCGCCAGCCACGATAGTCAATCAACGTTGCCTGCCTCCTACCTATTTACCGATCCGCTCCAGTGCCATCTGGTATCCATCGTTACCGTAATTCAGGCAGCGTTTGACACGAGAAATAGTCGCTGTACTCGCTCCTGTTTCTGCTTCGATCTGATTGTAGGTGAAGCCCTTGCGGAGCATCCGCGCTACTTCCAGACGTTGCGCGAGCGATTGCATTTCATTTACCGTGCAAAGATCGTCAAAAAATTGATAGCATTCTTCCATTGTTTCCAAGGACAAAACCGCTTCAAACAACTGTTCAATCCCTTTACCCTTCAACTTTTCAAGTTGCATATTCGTCACCCCGTTATCTAATCCGTCTCCGGTTTCCCACTGTGAAATTTTTAAGCGTTAAAGCCCTACTAATTATCTTAGAAGAAACCGCCTTCATCTGCAAGCCCTATTCCCTATTGGAACTTCAGAGATTGAGACAAACCGGGGGAGCTAGGCAGAATTTCTACCCAAGTATTTCCTGGAAGCCATTGCACTTCCTTGGTCAAGGTTGCGTCTTCATACGCACGGATAACACCATTGCTGCGCTTCCATTTGATTTTGCGTACCTTTCCTTGTTGGAAAAGATAACCGTCACCTGGTCCAACCACATCTACCTGCAGGCGCCCCTCTTTGTCCAGCACCCGATGCTTGGTCGAAATGACAAGCAGATTCGTAGCTGCTAGCTGCTTGTTGTCACTCAGATCCACATGTGGCTTGCCTGCCGTAAAGCGCATGTATTTCTTCTGCTCGGCATCGTACGTAAATGCTGCCTTGTTCAAAGAGTGGAAGGTAATATCGACTTGTGTTGCAGGCTCGCCTTCCGTGATGACAGCATCCTCAGGCAAGAAACTAAAATGTGGAACCTCTGCCGTCGTGCGCATTCCTTTATCCTGCATCGCCTGCTCTAATAGCTCTGGCTTTGTGTACAGGTTGTGCGGCATTTTGCGGAAGCTTTCCCGCCAGAAATAGCGACCATTCGACAATTCGTTTAAATTGTAATCCGAGCGAGCCAAAGTCGCCAATGCCTCTGGACTGCCTCCTGCATGAACAAGCACGGCGTCAAAGCCGAGGCCTAATTGGATAAAATAAGGTCGGATGCTGCGTACAGGTCCGATCACCTCCGGCCTTTGGCTTTGAAAGATGGTGAGAAAACGGGTCATTTCCCCTTCTGCCATCACTTCATAGATCATATCCGCTTGGTTTAGGCCCGTCTGGGGTCTCGCTGGTGGTGCGTTGTTGATCATGACCATAATCGGACGCTTGCTATCCAAATTTTCCTGGCTGCCAAGACCAGTCAAAGGAGCACGATACGGATACTGGATCGGTTGATTCGGCTCAGGCGTTTCCACAGGTGGAGCAGGTGGCTCCGGAGTGGGAGTTGGCTGGGTTTCAACCGGTTGGGTGCTACATGCTGTAACCAAAAGCAGCATGGATATGAACATGAGAGAAGATTTGACGAATCGTTTCATCGAATCGCTCCTTTCTATGTTTTTCTCGCCTACGAATTTGGTACTTGTTGGCTTTTTTCCCATTCTTCTTTTTCGCTAGGGTAAAAGGGATTCCTGCTTTCACATCTTTTCCACGATTCTCTTACGTCCGTGCCACACATCCCTTTTTTTCCTATGCTACAATGTAGAAAAACAGATGCAAAGCGAGGGTTCTAACCATGAATACCCCCTACCTCGTCTATCTGGTGGACGATGAAACCAACCTTTTGGAATTGCTGCAATCGTACTTGCAAAGCGCAGGGCTGCAAGTAAAGGCATTTTCCAGCGGGATTGATGTATTGTCACTATTAGATGAACAAAACCAGCCTCATCTGTGGATACTGGACATCATGATGCCAGACATCGACGGCTATGAGCTGTTGCGACTGATACGGGAAAAATCCAATGTGCCGATCATCTTTATTTCGGCTCGTGATCAGGATGTAGATAAAATCATCGGCTTGGAGCTGGGCAGTGACGACTATTTGGCAAAGCCCTTCCTCCCGCGGGAATTGGTCATCCGCGCCAAAAAATTGCTGCAACGCACGTACGAAAAGCCCGGAGTAGCGGCCGCACCTGCACAAACCTTCCAGGATTGGGTAAGCGTGGGCCCTTACATGATCTCAGAAAAAGGCAGACAAGTAAAAGAAGGAGACGAGTTGATCGATTTGACGACCAAAGAATTCGAGCTGATCGTTTACCTACTACACAATCAGGGCCTGGCTCTCAATCGTGAGCAAATCCTGACCTCTATTTGGGGCGAAGACTACATCGGCTCGGATCGTGCTGTCGATGATCTGGTGAAGCGCATCCGCAAGAAAATGGCGAAATTCCCGCTCGAAACCGTCTACGGCTTCGGCTATCGGATGACTCGCATATGAGCAAATTTCGTTTGAAAAACCTGCCGCTCTCCCGGCAAATTCTCATTCTGTTCATGATTTTGACCATGGTGCTAGGCGTCGGACTCGGGATCGGCTATCCGTTGGCGGTGAAGCAGTATCTGGTCTCCAACACGTACTCTCTTTTAGAGGAAGAATTCTTCACCTTATCCGAGCACATCGCGTTTAATGAACATAACGAGCTGCTCACCGTTCCGGCAACGGCTCCTTACTTTTTGCAGCTGCTGCTCTCCCGCTATGAGTACTCGTTTGACATGATCGTGTACGCAGAGAACGGGCGAGAGCTAGGCAGCCGTAGCGCAGAACGAATTCCTCCTCCAGACATTCGAGAGCTCTATGTAAAAGCAGCCTCACATCCCTCAGAGCAGCTCCAGCACGGCTCGTTGGAACGTGAGAATGTGAACTACTTGTTTGTCAGTAAGAAAATGGACTACCACGGCTTTCCATACTATATGGTGCTGTTCTCGAAAGAGCAGGAGCTCAATCAGATCAACTCGATTTTGACCCGTCAGTTCCTCTACATCTTCAGCTTGCTTCTCTTGGCTAGCTGGCTTTTGGCAATCTGGTTCAGCGGTTATTTGAGCAAGCCGCTGCGCAGTCTGGACGAGCTGTGCAAAAAAATCGCGCGCCGTCAGTTCGACATCCCCCTGACCATGGACCGCGGCGACGAGATCGGTCAGTTGGCCAGATCGTTCGATACGATGAAAAATCAGTTGAAGGAATACGATGAATCCCAGCGACATTTTGTGCAAAACATTTCGCATGAGCTAAAAACACCGATCATGGCGATCCAGGGTTACACCCAGGGTTTGATCGAAGGCGTGTTTCAGGGTCCTCAGGCGGAAAAAGGGTTGTCCATTATCATGGAAGAGAGCAAGCGCCTGGAAAAGGTCGTCGGGCAGCTTCTCTATTTGACCAAGATCGAATCGGTTTCGCAAATGATGCAAACGGGGCGAGTCGATCTGTCAGAAATGATGCAGTTATTGAAGCAGCGTCTCTCCGTACTGAACCCGCATGTTGAATGGGAGCTTAGTTTACCCCCTACCATGATTGTGGAAGGAGACGGCGAGCAGCTGAGTACCGCGTTTGTCAACATTATGGAAAACCAGCTGCGCTACGCGAAAAGCCGTCTTTCCATTACCGGAAGACAGGTGGGACGGAATATGGTGGTGAGCATAGCAAACGACGGCCCTCCGATCGAAGAAGCACTTCTTCCACACCTGTTCCAGCGCTTCCGCAAAGGAAAATCGGGCAAGCATGGACTCGGACTTGCCATCGCGCGGGCTGTATTCGAAGCGCATAAAGGAACGATCGTCGCCCGTAACGATCCAGACGGACCTTGCTTTACTATGACAATTCCTGTGGAGTTCAAGGGATAAACTGTCCCAAGCCCCAATAGTCTCTAGACGCACGCAGTACCAAGAGTGCCTCACTCCTAAACCTTTAGGAGCAGTGGGCACTCTTTTTTTCTTACAGCGAAAACTCTACAAAAGCATATCGAGCGACCGTTTTGTAGCCGAGCTTTTCATACAGGTGGATAGCAGCCGGATTATCAGCGAAAACGACCAAATATACTTGAGGCGATTTTTGCAGCCCCAACCGGCTCACATCAGAGGTGATTTGCGTACCGAGACCCTTTTTCCGATGATGAATTGACGTCCCGATGTTTCCGAGCTCGACGAACTCATCGGTGTACATATGAAACCCGCCAATTGCCATCGGTGCTCCTGTCTCTGAAAAAAGCGCTAGATGCGGCATCTCCACTACCTCTTCCGCGCGAAATGCTATCATTCCGAGCTGCTCCGCCATTTCCTCGGCAATTTTCGCTTCACTAAGCTCCAGTAAACGAGAAGCCCCTGCCGGAGCGAGGAACTCAGGCTGAGTCAGCTTCATGAGCAGCATCGTTTTGTGTGAGAGAATATTCGGGATCATCAGGCGATCGAGGATGTCTTCATTTACCGCCAGCACACCGGTCGACCCGCTAGGCAGCTTGTCACCCAGATCTTCCCGAAAAATAGTCAGCATGTACTCCATTGAATATGTACCTGCACCATCAAACAGATGAACAGAAAAAGCATGAAAAGGCATACCCTTCTGATAGGTACCGATGGCGACTGCTTCTCCATTCACGCTGTCTGTTACACACAAGCATCTGTCAGGTCGTAATAAATTACATGAGAGCATGTACGATTCTTCCAAAGAAATCCGTTCTCTCCATTTCATGTGTTCATGACTTGTTCGCAAACTTCGCAAAGAAAACACCTCATCTTTCATTTCCCTATTGACGTTCCTGCCCTTGGCGGTTAACATGATAAAAATTTCTCTAATAAAAATCTCACAGGAGGAGAAAATTGTGGCTTTCTATTACACAGAACCATCCCGGACGTTCAATGAGTTTTTGCTGCTTCCAAACCTGACCACAAAAGAATGTACACCGAATAATGTGGACTTATCCACCCCGCTTACGAAGTTTAAGAAGGGTGAAAAGCCAGCGCTTTCTTTAAACATACCGTTCTCATCCGCAGTCATGCAAGCAGTATCCGACCATCATATGGCGGTAGCATTGGCTAGATGTGGCGGTATTTCCTTTATTTTCGGCTCTCAATCAGTTGAAAGTCAGGCCACAATGGTGCGCAAAGCAAAAGGATACAAAGCAGGCTTCGTAGTCAGCCGTTCCAATCTGACGCCGGGGCATACACTCAAAGATATCCTCGATTTGAAAGAACAAACCGGTCACTCTACCGTAGCGATTACAGAAGATGGTTCCGCCAAAGGCAAACTGCTCGGAATCGTCACAGGCCGCGACTACCGTATCAGCCGCGATTCTCTGGACAAGCCTGTGAGTGAGATCATGACACCTTTCTCCTCCCTGATCTACGGAAAATCGGGGATTACCCTCTCCGAAGCAAACGATCTGATCTGGGAGCATAAGCTCAATTGTCTCCCAATCGTCGATGAAAAGCAAAACCTGGACTTCCTTGTTTTCCGCAAGGACTACGACTCTCGCAAAAACAATCCGCTATCCCTTTTGGATGCAAACAAAAGCTACATCGTTGGCGCTGGTATCAATACCAAGGACTACAAGGAACGGGTACCTGCTTTGGTAGAAGCAGGAGTAGATATCCTGGTGATTGACTCCTCCGACGGCTTCAGCGAATGGCAGCGCGAGACTGTTCAGTATGTAAAAGAAAACTTTAATGTACCGATCGGTGCCGGAAATGTAGTCGACAAGGAAGGCTTCCGCTATCTCGTTGAGTCGGGAGCAGACTTCATAAAAGTAGGGATCGGCGGCGGCTCTATCTGCATTACCCGTGAGCAAAAAGGGATCGGACGCGGACAAGCCTCTGCTCTGATCGAGGTTGCCGAAGCGCGTGACGAATACTTCAAGGAAACAGGCATCTACATCCCGCTTTGCTCCGATGGCGGTATCGTTCACGACTACCACGTTACCCTTGCTTTGGCTATGGGCGCGGATTTCGTCATGCTGGGTCGCTATTTCGCCCGCTTCGACGAGAGCCCAACTAAAAAGGTAAAAATCGGAAACAACTTTGTAAAAGAGTATTGGGGTGAAGGCTCCAATCGCGCGCGCAACTGGCAGCGTTATGACACTGGCGGAAAAAGCGGCCTCGTGTTCGAGGAAGGTGTCGACTCGTATGTACCATACGCAGGAAGCCTGCGCGAGAATATGGATCGTACCCTGAGCAAAATCAAATCAACCATGTGCAACATCGGCTCTCTTTCTATCGCTGAGCTGCAACAAAAAGCTCGCATTACCGTCGTTTCTGCTACCAGCCTGGTAGAAGGTGGCGCACACGACGTTATCTTGAAAGAAAGCAGCATGGCAGCAGAGTAATAAGCAGAAAAAACCCAGCCTCGTTCAATCGGGCTGGGTTTTTTCTGCTTTTTTCAGCTGACTGAAAGGATAACTATTACGACAAACGATAGACAGCGAACGGCTCTCCATTCCGATACTTGTCGCTGATATTCTCCAATGCTGCAAAGCTTGCTTCATCCAACTCCAGCGTGGCGCTTTGCAAATTGTCCGTCAGCTGCTTGGCGCTGGTAGCACCTACAATGACCGAGGAAACTGCCGGCTTGTGCATCAGCCATGCAAGCGAGAGCACGCTAGACGTTACCCCCAGCTCTCCAGCCAGTTTACCTACCTGCTCGCTCAGCTCCAGCTTATCAGGGCTGAGCATTTTGACAAAGCGAGGTTCCTTGTCCGCTCTGGAGCCCGCTGGTGCCTGGTCGGTAGATGTATACTTGCCCGTTAAAATACCGCCTGCAAGCGGGAAGTACGGAATGATGCCTACTCCCTGATCCAGGCACAGCGGAACCAGCTCACGCTCTGGCGTACGATCTGCCAGTGAGTAGCTGACCTGTGTGGACACATAGCGGTTAAGACCTTCCTTCGCACTGATCCCAATCGCTTTCATCAATTCCCAGGCCGCATAGTTCGATGCTCCGATATAACGTACTTTACCAGAGCGAACCATATCATCCAGCGCGCGCAAGGTTTCTTCCAAAGGCGTCTCTGGGTCAAAGGTGTGGATCTGGTACAAGTCCACATAATCTGTCCGCAGTCGCTTCAGACTGTTCTCCAGCTCTTGCATCAGATGATAGCGGGACGAGCCTTTTTGATTTGGCCCCTCTCCTTTTACCAAGCCAGCCTTCGTCGCGAGTACAACCTCATGCCGCTTGCCCTCCAATGCTTGGCCGATGATGCGCTCTGATTCTGTATGGGTGTAAATATTCGCCGTATCAATAAACGTAATTCCATTCTCAATGGCTGTGTGAATAATCGCGGTAGATGTTTGTTCGTCGGCACGACCACCAAAGGAGTTTGTGCCAAGGCCCAAAGCCGAGACTTTTAATCCACTGCTTCCTAATCGATAGTACTTCATATACGTATTCGACCTCTTTTCTATGAGAAATGGCGTATACAGACCTTTCCATTATCTCGCAAAATGGTTGGAAATGGCACCCCGATCCATTATCAAACTGTCGGGGAGCAAAAGAATCTCTTCATCGGGCAGACTAAATAGATCAAACCCTAAAAGAAAATATCCCCATTGAAAAACCATAACGTTTACGTTAAGGTTATAGTTGTAATCAAACGATTCGTGATGAACTAACAAAAGGAAAGGAGGAATACCATGTATCGGATCGAGGAAGTCGCAAAAAAAACGAGCATGACCAAGCGCGCGCTACGTTATTACGAAGAGCTGGGACTCGTTTCTCCCTCTGGCAGAACGGACAGTGGCTACCGGATGTATACAGACGCCGATGTCGAGCAAATTTTGCATGTAAAGGACATCCGTGATTTGCTGGGAGCTTCGCTTGCAGAGATTAAAGAAATGATGGAGCTTAGTCGTTTTTACGATGAACAACGCGATTATTACAATCTGCACTACAAAGACCGGGAGCTTGATGGCGTGGAACTGCGCAAGCGAATCGAGATGTTACAAACGCTGGAGGAAACGCTCACGACACAACGCACTTTTCTGCAAAACAAAATGTCTCGGATGGCTGACCTATTGAGCAGCTACGATGAAAGGCTCAATCGAATCGTGAACAAGAAAAATGAATTGGAAGCAAAACATCAGGGAGGGAACAACTAAATGTCTGCGGATTCACATTCATTACGTACTATTTTGAAGCAACCCAAGTCGGCGTATGCGGTTGCCTTTGCCTGTGTCGTGGCCTTTATGGGAATAGGGCTGGTAGACCCGATCTTGCCGGCGATTGCTGCCAAGCTGGATGCCACACCAAGTCAGGTATCGCTGCTGTTCACCAGCTACATGCTGATGACTGGCGTAACGATGCTTATTACTGGTTGGCTGTCTAGTCGCATCGGTCCAAAAAGAACCATGCTTTTTGGGCTTCTTGCTATTATTCTGTTTGCTTTTTTGGGTGGTATGGCAAATTCGATTAATGGAATCGTCTGGTTTCGGGCCGGCTGGGGGATCGGGAATGCTTTCTTTATCTCGACCGCACTGGCTGTGATCGTGAGTGTCGCAAGCGGCGGAACCGCGTCCGCGATTGTTTTATACGAAGCGGCTATTGGACTCGGGATGTCTGTAGGTCCGCTTTTGGGAGGCTTGCTCGGGGGAATTAGCTGGCGCGGTCCGTTCTTTGGGGTTTCCGTGCTGATGGCGATTGCCTTTCTTGCTGTTTTTGTTTTACTCAATGATATACCCAAACCAAAAAAGCGCACGTCTCTGCTCGATCCATTCCGTGCGCTGCGCTATCCTGGGCTTTTTACGATGGCTGTGACTGCCCTGCTTTATAACTTTGGCTTCTTTACCTTGCTTGCCTACTCTCCATTCGTTCTGCACATGGATGAGCACAGCCTGGGCCTCGTCTTCTTTTTCTGGGGCGTCCTGCTTGCCATTACATCCGTGATTGTCGCACCGAAGCTGACAGACCGATTTGGCTCGGTTCGAACCTTGTATGTCATGCTGCTCTTGCTTGCCGTCGATTTGGCATACATGGGTTTTTCCGTCTCATCCCAAACAGGTCTGGTCGTCGCCATTGCGGTAGCTGGCGCCATTTTGGGGATCATTAATACGATTTTGACGACTGTCGTCATGGATGTGGCTCCTGTCGAACGCGCGGTTGCTTCCTCTGCCTACAGCTTTGTCCGCTTTGTAGGTGGTGCTATCGCTCCATGGCTCGCGGGGAAGCTGGCGGAAGTGTACAGCTCAACTGTTCCATTTTACGTCGGTGCC
Source organism: Brevibacillus reuszeri (assembly GCF_002897295.1). GTDB lineage: Bacteria > Bacillota > Bacilli > Brevibacillales > Brevibacillaceae > Brevibacillus > Brevibacillus reuszeri_A. The sequence continues at coordinate 81,140 of NZ_BEXF01000014.1, read as the reverse complement.
CTCGTCGTTCTCTTTAGCATCCTGGCTTTGTCCATGGGACGTCGTCATTTATCTGCTGTAAAATAACGCACCAAACGAACAATCACCTGCAACGATGCATGGAAGTACCACACGCATCGCAGCAGGTGCTTTTTTCTCTCTTTATACTTCTTCGATCAATCGCGCTAACAATGCAGCGCGGATCGGTATTTCACCCAGTTCGATCCATTCTTCCGGCGAGTGCGCGTAGCCACCCTTTGTACCGAGTCCATCCAGCGTCGGAATTCCGCAAGCGGCGGCAAAATTTCCGTCGCTGACGCCCCCCGTACCCGATTCTTGCAAATCCATTCCTAGCTCATTCTTACTGATGGATTGGGCCAGCGAAAATAAAGTCCCGGTATCTTCGGTTCGTTCCATCGGTGGACGGCGAATGCCTCCCGTTACGCTAATGGTCGTGCCATTAAGCGTCGGTGTAAGCTCCCGAATCACTTTTTCGATCCGTTCTGCCTCCTCCATGGAAACGATGCGCACATCAATCCCGGCCTCTGCATAATCCGCCACAACATTTGATCCGATTCCGCCCTTGATCACGCCGACATTCACAGTCGTTCCTTTGGTGTAATCGGTCAAGCTGTGCAGAAATTGAATCTGCCGAGCAAGCTCTTCAATCGCTGAGACTCCTTTTTGATGATCCACACCAGCGTGAGCAGAAATTCCCTGAACAGCGAGGGTAAAATGGGCACTGCCCTTGCGCCACGTCTTCAATGCGCCAATCGGCTCTGTCGGTGGCTCCAGAACAAAGCTGGCAACGGAACGTGCCGCTTCCTCCTCTACCAGCTGTCTGGATGTTGGACTGCCGATCTCTTCGTCGCTGTTTAATAGCAAAACGATTTTTTTATCAGCAGGCATACGATCTTGCTTGACCAAGGCCCGCAGCGCAAACATCGCTTGCAGTACGCCTGCTTTCATATCATAGACGCCCGGTCCAAAAGCTTTTCCATCACGGATCGCAAATGGCCTGCGAGCCGCTTCTCCCTCCAGCCATACAGTATCGTAATGACCGATGATCAGGATTTGCTTATCGCCTTCGCCAAGCGTACAACGCACCTGATCGCCATATGTAGCATTCGGGATCAGCTCTGCCCTTCCACCTGTCAGCCGTTGAAACTGTAGTGCGAACCAGCCCGCCATCCGGTCGCCCAGCGCTTTATCTCGCGAAGGCGAGTCCATGTTGACTGCTTCCTCAAGTAATTGAAGAAAGTGGGTCATGTTGTCTTGCAAATAAGTGTGAATTGACATAGTGCCTCTTCCTTAATGAGATTGTGAATTGAGTCCGAACAGGCGCTCTAGTCCGTACACTTTTTCAAGCAGCACGATAAATACCAGGCTCAGCAGGATAACGACCGCAGAGATGGAAGCCACCAGTGGGTCCAACGTCTCCTGCATATAGGTAAAGATCGCGAGCGGCAGCGTGGTAGTATCCGGCGCCACCAAAAAGAGGGAAACCGTCACATTATCAAACGAGGTCAAAAACGAAAAGATCATTCCTGACACAATAGCCGGGCGCAACAGCGGGAGCGTGATGTCCCAGAACACCCGAAGCGGATGGGCGCCCAGCATGTAACCCGCCTTTTCCAGCGTATAGTCGAACGTGCTCAGTCCCGTCAGTACCAACCGTACAACGTACGGGATGGAGATCAAAATATGGGCCAGCAACAGTCCGGTAAAGGTTCCTGCGATGCCAATCCGGGTAAAAAACAGCAGCGCTGAAATCCCGATGATCAGGGATGGCACCGTAAGCGGAGAGAGCATCAATGCATTGATGACTCCACTACCACGAAACTTGTACTTGGAGAGGGCAAAAGCAGCCAGCGTTCCAAGAAATGTCGCCAAAATGGCAGTGATAGCAGCCAGCTTGAGACTCGTCCACAGCGATTCGATAAACTCTGGTCGTTCCAAAATCATCGAGTACCACTGCAAGGAAAAGCCTTCAGGCGGAAATGCGAGATACCCAGCAGCCGTGAACGAGCTCGGGATGATGACCAAAAACGGCAGATTGACCAAAATAAGCACAAAGAATGTGATGAGTCCGAGTACGTTGATCTTTTTCATGACGCAAACACCTCTTTATACCTCTTCGTTTCAATCAGTTTCGTATAGAGTGTCACCAGGAGTATCGTGCTACCCAATAGCAGGAAGGCAAGCGCAGCACCCAGCGGCCAGTTTAGTGTAGCCATAATTTGTTCATACGCAATTACCGGCATAACCTTTACCGATGTTCCACCCATGAGAGCCGGAGTGACAAACGCACTCATCGACAAGCTAAATACAAGCGTCGTGCCAGCGATAATACCTGGCAAGGTCAGTGGTAGCGTCACTGTAAAAAAGGTGCGGGCACGCGATGCGCCGAGTATCGAGGCTGCTTTGGACAACGAAGGATCAATTGCATACATGCTGGTAGCCAGTGCCAAAACCATATAGGCAATGAACGAATCTGTTAGACCAATGACGACCCCTAGTTCGTTGTACAAAAGCCGCAGTGGTTGCTCGATGAGACCGAGCTTCATCAGCGTCTCATTGATCCAGCCCTTTTCCCCAAGCACAACCACCCAACCAAAGTTGCGAATAACCACGCTGATCAGATGGGGCGCAAGAATAAACATCGTGACAATTCCACGCATTTTTCCAGATGCCTGTGCCATGTACATCGCCACCGGGAACCCTAGCAGCAAGGTAGCCAGCACCGTCCAGAGGCTAACCCGAATCGTCCGCCACAAAATTTCCAAATAAAACGAATCCTGTATAAAAAGCGCATAGTTTTTCAACGTAAATGCTTGATTGTCATCCTGGAAGCTGAGCATGAGCATAAGCAGCATCGGCAGAATAAAAACGCCCAGTAGCACAATCATCGCAGGTGCAGTCAATAGTGTGATCGAGAGACGTTTGTTCATCCGTCATCCCCTCTCAGCAGGCATGATCAGCACGTCTTCTGCATCCCAATTGCAGTAAACCGTTGTACCCGCTTCCCGTTCTGCTGATTTGTCGGACATCTGGACTTTGACAGAGAGCGTATGCTTGCCTGCCACAACCTCGCATTCTGTGTACGAGCCTAGAAAAGAAGCGAGCTGCAAATGCCCTTCTACCTGGTTCGCACCCGTGTGCACTCCGGTGTCTGACAGCTTGATCTTCTCAGGTCGCACAAACACAATCACTTTTTGCTGAAGAGAGAAATCGCGCGCTTGCTTGGCTGCCTGGATCAAAAGGCCGCCTGTCGTTCTCACCGTGATACCGTCTGCGTCAATCGCGATGATTTCGCCCTCCATCCGATTCGTTTTACCAATAAAGGTATGGACGAATTCAGAGGCAGGCTGATTGTAGATTTCGAGTGGTGTGCCAATCTGCTCGACAAAGCCGTGATTCAAAACAACGATCCGATCGGAGAGAGCTAGAGCTTCCTCTTGATCGTGCGTGACGAAGATCGTAGTAACACCGATTTCCTGATGCAATCGCTTCAGCTCATCGCGTAGCTCCTCACGAAGCTTCGCGTCCAGATTACTGAGCGGCTCGTCCAGCAATAAGAGCGAGGGCTCGATCACCAGCGCACGCGCTATGGCGATACGCTGGCGTTGTCCACCAGAGAGCTGCTTCGGATAACGGTCGGCGACATTCGGCAGCTTGACCAGCTCCAGCACACGCTTCACACGCTCCTGCATCTCCTGCTTTCCTATTTTTCGCAGCTTTAGACCGTACGCAATATTTTCTGCGACCGTCATATGCGGAAACAGCGAGTACGTCTGAAACACCATTCCCAGCTCACGTTTATAAGGAGGTACCCCGTTCATCCGCTGACCCTTGATCAGCAAATCGCCGCCATCTGGGTCCAAAAATCCGGCAATCATGTTCAGTGTCGTGGTCTTCCCGCAACCGGATGGGCCGAGAAAAGCGATAAACTCCCCTTGCTCCACCTGCAGGTTGAAGTCTTGAACCACGACATTGTTTTGAAATTTTTTCATGATGCCGCGTAGTTCGACGTCAATCACCTTGGACACGTGCATACCTACTTTCCTGTTTTAGGTGCAATTTCTTTATTGAAGCGATCCAGCCAAGCAGATGTTTCTTTACTGATTACGTCATAGTCAAAATTCACGACTTTACTGCGGTCAAATTCGAGCGTTTTAGCTACATCATCCGGCAGCTTCACAGCGGTAGCTGGGTTGTAGTACAGCTTTGTTGCATACATCGTTTGTACTTCATCTGTCAAAAGGAAGTCGACAAATGCTTTTGCAGCTTGTGGATGCTTGGCACCTTTTACCAAGGTAGCTACGTTCGGTACGATATTGCCGCCCTCAGCCGGGAAAACGAACTCAAGTGGCAGACCTGCTTCTTTTTGCGTTAAGCTACGTGCCATTGTCCAAGTCGTGTAGGCAGCTGTTTTGCTTTGCAGGTTTTGCTGGAGCTGCGCCGCGCTTTTCGCAAAGGTAGGCATGTATCCTGCAATCGTTGCCATTTTTTCGAAGCCTGGTTCAATCACTCGCTCGGAACCGCCATTGGCGTACGCAAGCATGATCATGGTTGAACGACCGAAGTTGCTCGCTACGTCTGTCATGGTGATGTTGCCCTTCACTTCAGGCTTGGCCAAATCATTCCAGGACGCGGGAACAGGCAAGCCTTTTTCCTTTACCAGCTCGCTATTATAGGAGATACCCATCGGCGTAAAGTTGACGACGACCCCACTATCCTCTGTTATCTTCAAATCATCCGGAACGTTTTTCATATTCGGGATATCCGCTGCGGAAACCGTTTCCCACAAGCCCTCTTGGCGCCCCTTCTCCTGTTCGCCGCCCTCTACGATGGTCAGGTCGATTTGCGGAGAGTTTTTCTGCGCTTTTACCTTTGCCACGATTTCAGTCGATACCCCGGATACGTATGTAAGCTTTACGTTCGGGTACTTTTCATTAAACTTTTTGAAAACCTCGTCCTTCATCAGCTTTTCAACAGTCGCACCGTTTCCTGCAACGACGAGTGTGTCTTCGAGCTGTACCTGTGCTCCGCTGCTCTCATTCGTGCTTCCCGCAGCAGGTGCTGGAGCTGGAGTAGGTGTTTGCGTTGTGGATGAGCCACAGCCTGCAAGCAGAGAACCAGTTAAAGCGAAAATGGACAGTACGGACAATGCCTTTTTCTTCACGTAAATCGACCCCCGATTTGTCTAAGTTGTTCACGAATAGAGAACGACGTTTGCTATTCGAGAACGATAGTGATATACTACCATAAAGAAACTGACTATTCAAGGTAGTCATATTAAAAGAATCATTGCCTCAATTTGAAGAACAAGCTTATGATAAAGGCACCACGATTGAGACTAGCTTTATTAGGACATATGCTCGCAAAAGGAGACGTTTTTCATGGATCAAGTATTGTCTTCTGTTCGAAATAGTTGTCGGCTGTTAAAAATCTTCCTCGATTCTCCAAAGGAGCTAGGGGTAACAGAGCTCAGCAAAAAGCTGCAGCTGTCCAAAGGCGCTGTGCACAAGCTGCTTTCCACATTGGAATCGGAGGGCTTCATCCGACAAAATGAAAAAAACAAGCAGTATACACTAGGCTATACGCTGCTTGAATTGGGTACCAAAGTACTGACAAACCATGATATCGTCGATTTTTCCAAACCATTTCTAAGTAGGCTTGTATCTCGTACAAATGAGCTGGCTGTATTGTGCGTGCAAGACTCCAAGGATGCAATCTATGTAGCAAAGGAAGACTCACTACACCCGATTCGATTCACAGTCGAGTCCTTCCGGCGTTTCCCGCTCTATTCGACTACAGCAGCTAGGGTACTGCTCGCTTATCAGTCTGAATCGTTTCAAGATGAGATTTTGGCAGAGCCACTCAAAAGCTATACACCTCATTCCTACAACTCAGTAGAGGATATCAAAAATGATCTTGTGGCGATCAAAGAACGCGGCTATGAAATCAGCTCCAATCGACGCAATAATGGAGTCACAGGAATCGCCGCTCCGATCTTTGATTCCACCGGGCAGGTGACAGCATCTGTCAGTGTCATTGGTCCGACTGATCGCGTACTGCCGAAAAAAGAAGAGATTTTACAAGAAACACTCGATACCGTCAAAGAAATGTCCATTCAGCTAGGCTATCGCTTATCGTAATCAGCGGACATGAAAAAACCTCCCACACATCGATTTAACGACGATGCATGGGAGGTTCATTTTTTTACTCACCTAGCTGCTTTGCATATTTTTCTCGCATGGACTCCCAGTGAGACCACGGCCAACCCTTCACCTCACCAGCCAACGTTTCCTCCAGCAGATCGAGATGCACATGCCAGCCTGCGAGCATATAAGAAAGCCGCTCTGGCACACGGATGGTATGAGTCAGCACGAGTAGACAGCCATCTGCTTCAGGCGTCAATTCCCAGCGCACCAACGATTCATTCGCATCATCAGTGTTCCACGTGTACGCCAAAATGCTGCTCGCTTGTACCTGCATCACTTTGCCATTCATCACATCACCTGTATTGGCAAACGTAAGCTGGATGCGCCCTCCCTCGGTTAACTCTATTTCTGCTGCCGCCAGCCATTCCACGAGCTTTTTCGGCTCTGTGAGCGAAGCCCAAACATCATCGACGGTATAAGGCAAATGTCGTTCAAAGCGCACAACACTGCCACCCTCTACCTGCTGAACGGTTCCATCCATCTACGTAACCTCCCTGTCAAAAAAATGCTGCCAACTGACGCCAGAGTGCAATCACCACGACACCTGCGAGCAAAGCCCAGACGATTTGCTTCTTCCAAAGTCCAACAGCAAGTGCGGCTGTTCCGGCTACCATATACTCCGGGCTCCATGTCCCATTCGGTGTGTGAAACAGAATCGGCGGTATCGTCATCGAGCTGAACACTCCGACTGGCACCATAGCCAGTCCTCTTTTCAGCCAAGCAGGAATCTCCAAACGAGAACTGATTACTAGCATCGGAAATCTCGTCAAATAGGTTATGATTGCCATCAATCCGATATACAACAGAATTTTATCGTTCACCGCTCACCGCTCCTATCCCCACTGCCATCAAGGTTCCTGCGATGACCGCAACTGTTGCTCCGCCTAGGGCATACCCGATGCAAGCCACTGCTGTAGCACCGAGGGCAACCTTGATGTGAAAAGATGAGATGAGATTGACGGCAAGAAACCCGAGAAACGTAGCGATAAAAGCAAAATCAAGACCGTACGCTTCAGTCTGCGTAAAAACAGTCCCGAACCAGGCACCGATGAACGTACTCCCATTCCAGATGACATAATCGACAACGCTTGCTCCTGCAAAAAACGAAAGACTCGGTTTTTCCCCCGATGCTAGATAAGTTGCTTTTAGCGCATATGTTTCATCATTTAACATACCCGCCATCAGCGACAGCTTCCAGGGTGCCGTTCCACTAAATTTCGGTCCCAATCCCAGCCCGTATAATAAATGTCTGGCATTGAGCAAAAGCGTAGAAACCAAAATCGGCCAACCGACAATCCCCTGGGAAATGAGCCCAACGGCTGCAAATTGGGACGAGCCCGCATTTACTAACAGGGAGAACAGCATTGCCTCTGTCACACCCAAGCCTGCTTGTCTGGCCAAAATCCCGAAAACCAATCCATCGACAATCCCGGCAGCTGCTACCGGAAGAATTTGTCTTGCCCCTTGCATAAACAACGATTGTGACACCCTTGGTGCTCTCCCTTCTCTTCTCCCAAAAAATCCCTACACTTGCATATGTTTTTGATTTTTGGCCATGTTTGCTCGCATGTATGGCTCCCATGCCGCTCGAAGCAACCGTATCCCCGTATTCATCGCGTCAATTGTCTGCCCACCGAATCCAAATTGAAAGGTAGGCAGCTCTTTTTTCGTCGGATCTACCCACTTGTGCGCTGTTGGATATACACGAACGCCTACAGAGGCAGCGATTTTTGCCAGTTCACCAGAGGTACAGGCACTGTTTACCTCCACGGTTACCGACAGACCTGCATCTTGTCCCTTGACACGAATGCATGGCCCCATTTCTTCCTGCAATAGCTGCAGCATGGCATCATGCTTTTTCCGATAAAGTGTCCGCATTTTACGAATATGCCGCTCCCAATCTCCGTTTTTCATAAATAGCGCCAGCGTCTCCTGATGAATGCGTGATGCCGTTTGATCAAACGATGCCAGGTTTTCATGATAGATGGGCAGCAGGTCAAAAGGCAGCACCATGTAGCTCATCCGGATAGAGGGCAGCAATGATTTGGAAAAAGTCCCTAAATAAATTACACGCCCCTCCGTATCCAAGCCTTGCAGGGAAGGAATCGGTTTTCCGTTGTAGCGGAACTCCCCGTCGTAATCGTCCTCCATGATATAGCTCTGAGTCCGATTCGCCCAATTCAGCAGCTTTACCCGTTTAGCGTACGGCATCACGATTCCCGATGGGTCCTGATGAGACGGCGTCACGTAGACCATCCGCGCACCACTTTCCGTTAGCGCTGCTACACTAATCCCGTCCTCCTCAAGCTTAATCGGACGAATCTCAAAGCCAAGCTGTGAAAAAACAGTACGAACTCCCTGATAACAAGGCTCCTCGATCGCAACAACTCGCTCACGTGTGCCGAACAAAAAGCCAAGCAGACAAATCAACACCTGTGTCCCTGATCCTATCACAATTTGCTCTGCTGTCACCTGAACACCACGCGCGCGCCTCAAATAACGGGCAATCTCTTCTCGCAGCTCCGGCTCTCCTTGGTAGTGGCCATAGTAGAGCACACTCTTGTTTTCTCGCTGCATACACTGATTGCTGTATTTGCGCCACAATTCATATGGAAAATGATCTGAATCGACCCGCGCTTGGTGAAAATCATACTGGATAGGCGTTGCACTGTAGTCAGCGTTTGATCCTTCCAATGATAGCTCTAGATCTGGCGCGGATGACTCTGTATGATTTCGCTTCAGCATCGGCCCATCCCAGTCCATATCGACCACATAAAAGCCGCTTCTTTCTCTGCTCTCGATATAGCCTTCTGCCAAAAGCTGATGATACGCCGTTTCTACCGTCGTTTTACTTACATGCAAGAAACTGCTCAAGGCTCGTACAGATGGCAGCCTCGTTCCTGAAACAAACCGTCTGCTTCTTATCTCGTTGCAAAAATAACGATATAGCTGCAAATAGAGCGCTTCGTTACTCTCTTCAAATCGCGGGCTAATATCTAGCATATCGGACCTCCTGTGCCATCTGACCTGTTCGTGTTAGAAAGATCCGTCGATGTCATGAAGTGCAAATATTCTCTACTCTTCATCATAGCAGAAGACTCGTATTTGAAAAGAAAAACCGATAGAGCTTTCACCCCATCGGCCATACCATACTTATGCGAGATAAGCTTCACGTACCTGCGGATTCGCCAGCAACGTGTGTGCATCGTCTTTCATAATAATTTCTCCGGTTTGAATGACATAGCCGCGGTGAGCAACGGAAAGTGCTTGGTTTGCGTTTTGCTCGACCAGCAGAATCGTCATGCCTTCTTTGTTCAGCTCGGTGACGATGTCAAAAATTTGCTCAACCAAAATCGGTGCCAGACCCATCGACGGCTCATCGAGCATCAAAATTTGCGGCTTCATCATAAGACCACGCGCGATCGCAAGCATTTGCTGCTCTCCACCCGACATCGTACCGCCCTTTTGTTCAATCCGTTCCTTTAGACGAGGAAAGTATGCAAAAGCGCGTTCTATTCCTTCTTCAATCACTTTTTTATCCGAAACTCCGAAGGCACCCATCTCCAGGTTTTCCCGTACCGTCAGCTTTGGAAAAATTCTGCGTCCCTCCGGCACATGTGCGATGCCAGCTTTGGCAATATCATGCGTACGCATCTGCGTAATGTCCTTCCCATTAAACAGGACCTTACCTTGCTTGGCACGTGTCTGACCACAGATGGTTTTGAGCGTGGTTGACTTCCCTGCACCGTTGGAGCCAATCAGTGTTACCACTTCACCCTGATTCACCGTAATGCTTAATCCCTTCAATGCGTGGATGCCGCCGTAATAGGTATGAACCTCTTGCAGTTCCAATAATGCCATATTTCTTCCTCCTCCTACGACACTTCCGACGCGCTTTTTCCGAGATACGCCTCAATTACGTTCGGGTTATTGCGAATTTGCTCCGGTGTGCCCTCAGCGATCTTGCGTCCATAGTCCAATACGTGGATGTATTCGCTGAGGCCCATAACCAGCTTCATATCATGCTCGATCAAAATTATCGTCAGGTCCAGCTCTCGTTTCAATCGGCGGATGAAGTCTGTCATCTCGACCGTCTCACGTGGGTTCATCCCCGCTGCGGGCTCATCCAGCAAAATAATCTGTGGATTAGTCGCCATCGCCCGGGCAATTTCCAGCCGTCGCTGCAATCCGTACGGCAAGCTTCCTGCCGCTTCATTGGCGATATGCTCGATCCCCACATACTCCAGGAGCTGATAGGCTTCGACACGGGCCTTTTCTTCTTCATTACGTACCCGCTTTGTATTGAACAGGATGCCTACTAGTCCCGCAGATAAGCGGCTGTGAACACCAACCATTACGTTTTCCAAAGCCGTCATTTGCTTGAACAGGCGAATATTTTGGAATGTACGGGTAATGCCACGACTAGCGATCTGATCCGGGCGCAGCTTTTTGATGCTCTTGCCGTTCAGCAGGATTTCTCCCTCATCTGGCTCATAGAACCCGGTAATCATATTAAAAAACGTTGTCTTTCCAGCCCCGTTCGGACCGATAACAGCAGTAATGCTTCCTTTTTCAATGGCAATCGAAACGTCTTGATTCGCTACCAGTCCACCAAATCGTTTCGTTAAATTTTTCGCTTCCAACAATGCCATGCTATACCCCTCCCTGTCCGTTACGACTGTTTGCCAGAAGACGCCCCTGTGAGCTTGCCCAAAATGCCGAGCTTCTCTTTGGTAAACGGACTGTTCTTAATCGAATCAAGATCATTTTTCTTTCGCTTGGCTGGTATCAATCCATTCGGACGATACAACGCCACAAGAATCAGCATGATCCCGAAGACGAGTCGCTGGAACTTGGACGGGTCCAACTGGTTAGGCAAATTGATGATGCCCGATTGCTGCAAGCTGTGCAGGAAGTTGGAGAACTCCTTAAGCAGCTGCACTTGCAGGATCGTAACGAAGGCCGCACCGAGAACAACGCCTGGAATACTGCCGCTGCCCCCCAAAATAACCATGACCAAAATTCCGATCGATTCCATCAGGGTAAATGAAGTCGGGTCAATAAAGGTTTGCTTGGCAGCAAAGATAACTCCGACCACACCTGCAAACGATGCGCCCGTAGCAAAGGCAGCCAGCTTTGTATTCAAAAGGGAGATTCCCATCGATTGAGCAGCCAGCTCATCCTCGCGAACCGCGATCCAGGCTCTACCCATACGAGAGTGCTCAAAGCGGATGTTTGCCACTACGATAAACGCGATTACGAACAGAACGATGAAATAGAAGTAGAACGGCGTCCCCATCTTAATCCCAAAAATTTCAGGAGACGGAATCGGGGTAATCCCTTGTGGACCGTTTGTAATATTGATCGGTTTGTCCAGGTTGTTAAAAATAATTCGGATAATCTCACCGAAGCCAAGCGTAACGATAGCGAGATAGTCCCCTTTTACCCGTAAAACAGGCAAACCAAGTAATATACCGAACACTGCCGCCACAATCAGACCTACAATCAAAAACGGCCAGAACCAGTCACCCGACAGTGGAAACAGATTCCCTGCGATGAATTCGTTCGCTTGGGACGTAGAGAAAATCGCATAAGCATACGCTCCAGCAGCGAAGAACGCTACGTAGCCGAGGTCCAGAAGACCAGCAAAGCCAACTACGATATTCAGGCCGAGCGCCATGGCTACGTAAATGCCTACCTGTGAAGCTACCTCCATGTAGTAGCGGTTTTCCCCGGCTACCAGCGGAATAATAATGAGTAGCACCGCTGCCCCGACAATCATTTTTACCGTTTTAGAGGCGTTGGTGTAATAGATCAGGACGATGGACGACAGAATGCCGAGAAATGCGATAACTGACTTGTCCATAAAATGCAGTGCTGCTGCAAAAGCAGCGATCCAAACCAACGTGACGACGAGAGGGATGCCTTTGAACGATTTCCATGCCATGTTTGCCATTGGATTCACCTACACTTTCTCTTTCACAGCTTCGCCAAACAGCCCTTCCGGCTTGAAGAGAAGCACGAGGATTAGAATACTGAATGCAAACACGTCTTTGTACTCGGCACCAAACGCTCCGTTTGTCAGCGGTCCCATGAACGCACCGGAGAGCGATTCCAGCATTCCGAGCAGAATACCACCAACCATGGCGCCTCTCAGATTACCGATCCCACCTAATACGGCAGCAGTAAATGCTTTCAGACCGAGAATAAAACCGATGTACGGGTCAATCGTACCGTAGTTTTGCGAGAACAATACGCCTGTTGCTCCACCCAGACTGGAGCCGATCAAAAAGGTAAGCATGATGACTTTGTCTACATTGATTGTCATAAGCGAAGCTGTGCTTTGATCCTGAGCAACGGCGCGCATCGCAATTCCCCACTTGGTTTTGCCCACGAACAAGGTAAGACCGATCATCATGATAATCGCAAGAACGATAACAACCAAGCCCTTTGTCGGGATCGACGCCCAGCTTCCCAGTGGGATGGTCCCTGTGAAAAGCGCCGGTGTGTTCAAATAAAACTCGTTACGAGCAAGCGCTTCTGTAAAACGGACCAGGTCTTGCAGCAAGAAGGAAACACCGATAGCGGAAATCAATGGTACCAGACGAGGTGCGCCCCGCAGTGGCCGATACGCCACCCGCTCAATTCCGACCCCAAGTGCTCCGGTAATTACCATCGCAATAATAAGCGTTATGAATAGTGCGACAAATGGATTCATGCCTTCCAGTGCCCCCAAGGCGTCAGAGATCAATAAAACCTCTGTTCCCACAAAAGCACCCACCATAAATATTTCTCCATGAGCGAAGTTAATAAATTCCAAAATCCCGTAAACCATGGTATAGCCTAGTGCCACGACAGCGTACATGAATCCAAGAATCAATCCGTCAACTAACACCTGAGGCAAAATGTTTAGCATCATGCTTATCCCATCCCTCATTTCTTTCCAATACTTGTTTAAATTTTCTGCATTTAATACAACGACCGGACATGGGCCACTTACGTAAGCAGATCTCCTCCCAAGGCTTCTGCATAGAAAAATGCGACCGCAATTTCGCGAAAAAGCTTTCATGCGCTCCAGAATTCATTAGCACTGCTGATAAATTCTTATACGTAGAAAAGGGACGTACACCTATGTGCCGCCCCTATAGTATGTGAGGCATGATCAATCGTGCTATGATGTCAGGTACTTCTACTTTGTCTTACCGGTTATCATGTTTTTCAAGAATAGTGCTTTGGTGGTTTGTACATGTTTTGAGGGTGATGTTTTCTTTGTTCACACATTTTCGGAAATAGGCTTCCAGAGGCTTGTTCGCGGTTAAGTTGTACTCTTCTGCCCCAATCATCCAGCTTGTAAATTTGTGTCATAAATCCGGGACACGAAAACAACATATGGAATAATTGGATAATATTATCATATCAGAAGAACCTAAGCCGTTGCCACACATAAATAGGACTTTTATCCTTTTTCATGTGAATTCTGCCTTCTGGATGTAGACCTCCGGAATTACTTTTGATCAGGGGTCTTGCTGTTATCTAGTTAGTACGGTTCTATCGTTCTTCTGCTTGCAACCCTTTCTACCAATACCGCAGATTGAATGCTTGCGTAAGAGCTTTTTGTCATGCGGAATGGAATCCCCCTTTATCTTTGTTTAATCATTATTGTAAAATAAATCGGAAAATTTACAAGAGAAAAAAATATTATCTTCATATACATATCCAACATGCACATGAAAATAATGATTACCTTACTTATAAACGCTTCTTTTGAAATGAAACTTCTATACTAATGGAAGGGAGGGAACCAATAATTTTCCACTTTTCACATCAATAATTCCTTCTGAAGTGAGCCGCGCATACGGTAAATGGGTAGCTGTAAAGAACAGGATCGAGTATAGCGGATCGAGGTGAGCATGCCCTTTTTGTCGAAGCTTCTGGGTCAAGTCCTCCGCCATCTGGATGACTTCCTCCATCGGTGCGTCTGAAAATCTTCCAGCCAATGGCAGCGGACATTCACATACGATTTCTCCTCTATCGATCAGCACTACGCCTCCGCCAATCTCTCTCATCCGATCAAGCGCCCGCTTCATCGCTTCGGGATCGCGGCCGATGACAATCCAATCCTCCGAAGCTGTATAAGAGCTCGCCAAGCCTTCCAGGTCGGAGCCATAGCCGCGCAATACCGCCTGCGTACGTCTGCCTCCCGCCGGGTCGATACTTGCGATATACGCCAACTCCGGATCGTGCTCGACTGAGACATAACCGTTCTCATCAATCGGCAGCTCCGCCATTTCCAGTCGGGTAATGACCGCATTCAGCATGTGCAGGACAGGTGTTTGACCCGCTTCGGGACGCAAGCGGAACCATTCGACTGACGTTTGCTTCTCAAAATCATCCACTGGAGGAAACTGAATCTTTTCCCAGTGCGCCTGAATCGTCGGAATGAGTAGCGTATCATTTTTGGCAGCACACTTTCCGTTTGCAATAACCAGTTCAGGGGTAGGCTCGTATTTATCTGATAAAACTAGCAAATCTGCCAGACGTCCTGGAGCAATTCCCCCAATTTCCCCATCCATACCGTAATAAACAGCAGGATTCAGCGACGCCATTACATACGCTTCCTCTGGAGGCATTCCCGCCTCAATCGCGACTCGAATCGTCCCATCCATAAGACCATTGCGATGCATCGGAGGCGTACTGCCATCCGAGGTCAGCATCATTCGCCCTGACCAGGGCTGCCCAAGCTCCAGCCACCCTTTGACCAGTTCAGGCAAGTCCGGACGAATCGAGGAGTGACGCAGCGTAGCGTACATGCCCAGCCTGAGTCGAGAGAGCAAATCCTCTGCGGTAATTCCCTCATGGCACGCCGTAATGCCTGCAGCGGACGCTATATTTAGTGTTTCAACCGAAGCACCCGGATGATGTCCCTCCATGCGTTTTCCCAGATCAAGCGCATGCTTTAAGCCAAACAGTACCTTTTCATCCTCGGACAGCACACCAGACCAGCTGGTAAGCTCTCCTCCCTGTACGACACGCGGATGCTCCAGCATACGGGCCAAGCCTTCCTTGGTGAATTGCGGATGGTCCTTGCCCGTCTGTGGATCGAGCCGTGCCCAAAAAAACTGTTTGACTGGGTGATCAGCTAATGACTCCATGATTTCCTTTATTTGCTCAAACGGCAGATTCATCAACATCAAGGAATCAGATACGAGTGCAGTCGTTCCGTGCTTGAGCGCAAAATCAGCCAAGGTATACGGGTTATACCATTGAAATGGATGGGCATGAGGCTCTATATAGCCCGGAACCAGATACTTTTCGCTTGCGTCAATGATCTCGGTATTCTCATCCACAAGCGGTTCTTTTTCACCTACATAAGCAATTCGTTCTCCTGACAGGGCAACGTGTACCTGCATCCATTCCTTCGTATATACATTCAACACATTCGCACCTTGAATCCATAGGCTAGCTGGTGCTAGTCGTCTGCTTACCCTCATCAGATTCACATGGTCTTCACTCGATAATGGTCTTACGCGCATGGTTTTTATCTCTCCTTACTGTATCAATTTCGTCGTCTGACCAACTGAATGCTCATTCATTATGTACTTACTGCTTCGTCGTTCATTGGTACTTCCCCTGCTTTTTCCTGCACTTGCTAGCAACAATTTCCACGGGTGCAATCATCACAATAGCTACAGACTAGCCATAAGAAGAAGCGACTGGAGGCTATGACTATGCACAAAAATGTGGGAACTACTGATGCAATGATCCGGATTACTGGCGGTCTGCTTGGCTTGGCATACGGAGTCGGCAAAATGAGTCGTCGTCCTTATAACACGCCTTGGTTTTTGCTAGCTTTTTCTGCCATGAAAGTAGCAGAGGGCGTTACACGTGTTTGCCCCATGTACTCAGCGATGGGTGTAAATACGGTCAAAGCGAATGGCATGCAAAACATAATGGACAAGGCAAAGCAAAAAGGGATTCAAGCTGTCATGAATCAGGTAACCCGCTCCATCGGCATGACGGGCAGTACTGATAAAGCGCAGAGCCAAGACAAAAAGAATCAATCGGCAACCGCCCAATCCAGTACTACTAACACAACTAGTGCAACCACTGCAAGCGGTAACGACTTCTCCCGCAAGTCACAGCTGACTGCTGAGGACGAGCAACTAGAGAGAGCCGCACGCGAATTCATTTCCTACCGTTCCCAAGAAAAGAACGAGCAAAAATCCAACACATATCCAACTTATTCTTAAGGAGGCTGCACCTATGCTTACAGTCGGACCTCCCTTATACGAATGGCTTTCCCACAACTTTTTTGTCATCGCTGCCATCATTGGCGTCATTGCCGTCATGGGCTACTACGCCTACAACCTCACCAGAAAAAAAGGGAGATACCGCCAGTGAGGCGGTATTTTCTTTTTCGTTTACACATTTACTTGCTTCACTTATAATTGTCAAAGCAAGTATTTTCAGATGAAAGAAGGGTCACACCTTGATTGACCAATGGAAAGATGAACCGATTGGCTTTCTGATCGGCAATACCTATCGGCGAATGATCCACCATGTTTCCACGTACCTGCGTGACTTCGATCTGACAACCGAGCAATTCGCGGTGTTGTTCAGGCTTCGCGAGCAAGATGGCATCAATCAAAAAGAACTCGCTCTACGCTCAGCCAAAGATCAGCCAACAATGACACGCTTGCTGGACAACTTAGCCAAAAAAGGATGGATTGAAAAAAAGCCGTGTCCACAAGACCGGCGAGCATTTCTCATTACACTGACTCCAGCAGGACGGGAATGGGTAGAAAAAGCAATCCCAGTTGAAGCGGTTGCTGTCTCCGAAATATTGGCGGATATCCCGGCTGAACAGTTGGAATTCTTAAAGGACATTCTTTTGCGAATCAACACAAACATCAACAGTCATACAAAAGAGTAGGAGTGACATCATTGGGAGAGGCTAGAGAGAAACTATGGACGAAAGATTTCGTCCTTTTAACTGTTTGCAATTTGATCTTGTTCAGTACGATTCAGATGCAGACCCCGACCTTTCCGGCATACGTAAAAGAGGCCTTTCAAGCAGATGATTTTGTCGTCAGCCTCGTCATCAGTCTGTTTTGTATCGCCGCTGTCGTTGCCAGGGTTTTTACAGGGGAAGCACTGAAAACAAGAAGCAGCAAAATGCTTGCCATCATTGCTTTATGCTTTGTCGGACTTGCAACTGCGGGGTATTATTTGGCGGGCGGTATCGCCTTTTTCTTATTGATGCGCATGCTTGTCGGGGTCGGCTTTGGAATGGGAAGCACTACCTTCCCCACTATTGTTTCCAACGTGATTCCGAACAAACGAATTGGCGAAGGGATGGGCTATTTCGGCTTGTCCACCAGTCTCGCTATGGCACTCGGTCCTATGATCGGCCTTGCCATTTTAAATACGTTCGGATTCGGTTCGATGCTCGTTACTGTCGTTCTTTTGATCGCGCTTATTTTTCCGTTGATGCAGCTCATACGTGCATACAGCAGACCGACAGCGCCTCCGCAAAAAACAGCTGCACCTTCGCCAAAAGGTCTTGGGCGGTTCTTTGATAAAAAGCTGCTCCTGCCTGCCACATTGAATTTTTGTCTGTCGATTACGTATGGCGGTGTGCTCAGCTTTTTGGCTCTCTATGGAAAAGAAGCCCACATAGAAAATGTCGGTGCTTTCTTCTTGTGTAATGCCATTGCGATGGTCTTGATTCGTCCGTTTTCCGGAAAGCTGTTTGATCGCAAAGGTCACATGGCTGTCTTGCCACCTGGCGCGATTTTCGTTGGTATCAGCCTGCTTATCCTGTCGCTTGCTCATACGCAGTCTATTTTGCTCGTTTCTGCCTTCTTCTACGGCTTAGGGTACGGCACGATCCAGCCGTCGATCCAGGCCTGGATGGTTAAGCAGGTGACTCCAGAGCAGCGTGGGATGGCTAATGGCGTGTTTTTCAACTCAATCGATCTGGGGATTGCTGTAGGCTCCATGCTTCTCGGCGTCCTCGCTACTCATTCGAACTACTCGGTTATGTACCGCTGGTCAGCACTCAGTATGCTCTTGTTCCTCGTCGTTTACTTCCTGTCCCAGCTGGTAGGAGCCAAAGGGAAAAAAGCTGCTGTAGCTACGGAAAACGCCAGTATATAAATCGTAAAAGACCCAGGTCAGCTTTTATCGCTGCCTGGGTCTTTTCATTACGAAAGAAAAAGTTCTCTTACTTTTGATGCTTCATCGCTTTTGCCGCGATATCAGTGCGGTACTGAGCACCCTCGAAGGAGATTTCCGCAACAGCCGCATATGCTGCTTCACGTGCTTTTTCCAGGTTTTCACCTGTGCCCACTACGCCCAGCACACGTCCACCACTGGTGACGATTCCTTCATCTGTTTCTTTGGTACCCGCATGAAACACGGTGACTTGATCTCGTACTTTGTTCAAGCCTTGGATGACTTGACCTTTTGGATACTCACCCGGATAGCCAGGAGCTGCCATCACGACACAAACAGCGCTGCCTTTTTTCCAGGTAACATCCACTGCATCCAGCTCACCTTTGATCGTTGCAACGAAAATATCCACCAAGTCTGTTTCCAACAGCGGCAGGATCACTTGTGTTTCCGGATCGCCAAAGCGCGCGTTAAACTCCACTACCTTTGGGCCTTGCTCCGTGATCATGAGGCCAGTATACAGGATGCCTTTGAACGGAATCCCGTCACTTGCCATCCCTTTCGCCATTGGCTTCACGATCGTTTCCACGACCTCATCAACCAATACGTCAGACATGTGCGGAACAGGTGCATAGGTTCCCATACCACCTGTATTCGGTCCGAGATCATCGTTAAAAATTCGTTTATGGTCTTGGGAAGTAATCATCGGCTTCACCGTTTCCCCATCGACAAAAGCGAGCAAGGACAGCTCTTCACCGCGCATGCATTCTTCGATGACGACCCGTGCTCCCGCTTCACCAAATACATGGTCCTGCATGATTTGACGAAGTGCTTCCTCTGCTTCCTGAAGTGTCTCTGCCACTACAACGCCTTTGCCCGCAGCGAGTCCGTCTGCCTTGACGACAATCGGTGCTCCTTTTTCACGAACATACGCAATCGCAGATTCGTAATCAAGGAACGATTCGTACTCTGAGGTCGGGATGTTATAGCGTTTCATCAAGCTTTTCGCAAAGGATTTGCTTCCTTCAATCAACGCCGCTTTTCCGTTAGGACCATAGATTGGCAGATTGCGCTCCTCAAAGAAGTCCACGATCCCGCCAAGCAAAGGATCTTCGGGACCGACCACAGTCAGATCAATTCCTTCATCCTTGGCAAACTGAGCCAGTGCAGCAAAATCGTTGACGCCAATCGGTACATTTTGTGCCAATCCAGCGATACCGCCATTGCCAGGCGCACAGTATACCTTTTTTACCTTCGGGCTTTGCAACAGCTTCCAGGCAATCGTATGCTCACGACCGCCGCCGCCAATGACTAATATATTCATCGTGTATGCTCCTCCTGTGGGAGAGGGATTAGTGTTTAAAGTGACGAGTACCGGTAAAGATCATGGCAATTCCAGCGCGATTGCATGCATCGATAGACTCTTGGTCGCGGATAGAGCCGCCAGGTTGAATAATCGCTGTGATACCTGCTTTTGCAGCTGCTTCTACTGTATCGCCCATCGGGAAAAAGGCATCGGAAGCCAGTACAGAGCCAATCGCCCCCGCCACCGCCTGTTCAATGGCGATCTTTGCTGCACCCACACGGTTCATCTGCCCCGCGCCAACACCAATCGTCATGTTGTCTTTTGCCAGTAAAATAGCATTGGACTTGACGTGCTTGACTACTTTCCAGGCAAATGTAAGCTGAGCCAGCTCTTCTTCTGTTGGCTTGCGGTCTGTGACCACTTGAATTTCGCTCTCTTCCAATTGCTTGTAGTCAAAATCTTGAACCAGAGCGCCACCCGCTACTGGAGCGACACGGAAACGATTGTCTGCTTTTTTGTCTGACTCACTCAGTGCCGGGATGCGCAGCAGACGCAGGTTCTTTTTCTCAGTAAGTACTGCGAGCGCCTCTTCGGTAAAATCAGGAGCGATGATAATTTCCAGGAAAATTTCTTTCATAGCCAGAGCTGTTTCGCGGTCGATCGAGCGATTAGCTGCTACGATTCCACCGAAAATGGAAACAGGATCTGCTTCATACGCTTTTTGGTAAGCTTGGCGAATATCGCTGCCAATTCCTACACCACATGGGTTGGAGTGCTTGATCGCAACTACAGCCGGCTGGTCGAATTCACGTACAATCGCCAAAGCCGCGTCAGCATCGTTAATATTATTATAGGACAATTCTTTTCCATGCAGCTGCTCAGAATAACCGATGCTGAGGCTGCTCGCCAACGGCTCACGGTAAAAAGCAGCGCGCTGATGCGGGTTTTCACCGTAACGCAAGTCTTGAGCCTTTTCATAGGTCACTGTGTAGCTCTCAGGCAGCAGCTCGCCCACCTCTTCACTGAGGTAACGGGAGATCAAGGCATCGTACGCTGCAGTGTGACGGAATACTTTTGCAGCCAGCTTGCGACGGGTTTCCAAAGTAGTATCACCGCTAGCTTCGATTTCCTCCGCAACCTTGTCATAGTCAGCAGCATCTACAACAACACTGACAAAAGCATGGTTTTTCGCGGCAGAACGCAGCATAGTCGGCCCACCGATATCAATATTCTCAATAGCATCTTCGTATGTCACATCTGGTTTGGCAATGGTCTCTTTAAAAGGATACAAATTCACAACGACCAGATCAATGGTTTCAATGTTCAGTTCTTGTAATTGCTTCTGATGAGCTTCATTATCACGTACAGCCAAGAGCCCGCTGTGGATATTCGGATGCAGCGTTTTGACGCGTCCGTCCAAAATTTCCGGAAATCCAGTTACTTCGGATATGCCAATGACAGGAACACCTTCGGCTTTTAACAGGGAAGCCGTACCTCCGGTTGAAATGATTTCTACTCCGGCAGCTGCCAGTCTACGGGCAAACGGAATCAATCCAGTCTTGTCAGAAACGCTGATCAACGCTTTTTTCACACTCACGGATAGAACCTCCTGACTTTTAGTAAACACGAACATTCCTTTCCTATTAAAACATAATTGTACGCTTCTATCAAGGTTTTCATCTTAGTTAATTAGACCCTGCCTTAGACGAATTTCTTCCTGCAAAACAAACGCAGCCGCCCATGCCTGTTCGGCACTCGCGACTGCACTCTACAATCTCTATGTGTGGACTAACGCTTTTTCTTGCCTTTTCCAGATAATTTTTTTACACGCTCAGCCAATGACAGATGCTTGCTTTTTCCAACAGCTCTGGTTGGTTTTTTGGTTCTCGTCTTACTGGTTTTCGCTTTTACATCTGTTGGCATCAATTTGCCGATATCATCCATAGTTAGGGACTTCCCACTTTTCATATGGTCCTTGACTTTTTCCTTCGTTTCCTCAGGCACATCAAGTCCCATGTCCGACAACTCATTGAGTACGGAGTCAATATTTCCTCCGCCCTTGGGCATTTTCTCAGCCAGCTTCATAATATCGTTTAGCGTCCATTCACGCCCCGTTTTCCTGCTTAGCTTGCCCAGCAAATCAGCAACAAAGTCTCCGCTCAGGTCCAGCCCCTCCTCATTTACACGGCTTCTTTCTACTGTATGTCGGCAGAAGCGGAAAGGTTTGGGTTTTTGAAAAGTATTGACAAACTAGGATTGTCGCCCATATACTGCGGTAGATACAACGATTGCCAAAACAATATGGAACCGTTCCCGTTAGGTGAGGCTCCATGATGAACACAGGCCACTGCCCGGAAATGTCGAAAGACGCCAATGGGTAGAACAGGGATTGCCGGATTAAGGCTTTACTTAAGGTGGCTGAGCATGCTTGATTGCTCTACGTTGTCATGTGCCAAAACTCAACTTGGGGAAGCGTGTAGGTAGTGCTTTTTTAAGTGTGTTGTTTTTTCTATGCACTTTTTTATTGGCATTTCCAGGCTTCCCTGCAGACGGGAAGCCTTTTTTGTTGATTCCAGGGAGGTGAGCTGCTTTCAGTAGTCGATCATGTCACTCAAATAAGATTTTGAATAGGAAAGGAGCTCACCGCTGCTTGGAATGCGGTAGCCACCGCCGATAATGCAGCTTAGTGCACCTTTCCCTACTTTTTAGTAAAGGCAGGGTGAAAACGATGCTAAACATTTATCGCAGCAATGAGTTTGGAGAGCTCGTAGCACGAACTGATTTTGAAAAAGGCTGCTGGGTTCATTTGACAGAACCGACGCAAGCAGAAATCCAGCACGTCTGTGATGCTTTTGCGATTGACCAGGAATTTTTTCGCGATGCTCTTGACGAAGGCGAACGTGCCAGAATAGAAAAGGATGAGGATTGCACGATGCTCATCGTAGAGATCCCTGTCCTCAGCTCAGATGATAAAATACGTACGATCCCACTCGGAATCGCCATCCAGAACGATTGCTTCATTACGATTAGCCTCACAAATACTCCCATCCTTGAGGATTTTGTCTCTGGCCGCGTCAAGCATTTCCACACGTTTATGAAAACAAGGTTTGTCCTTCAGATTCTTTATCGGATGGCCTTTTACTATTTGCTGTACCTGAAGCAAATTAACCAGAGACGGGAAAAAATGGAGGAAGCCCTCCACAAATCAGTCCGAAACAAAGAGCTTTTTTCGTTATTGGAGATTGAAAAAAGTCTGGTTTATTTCACGACAGCATTGACCAAAAATAACATTTTGCTGGAGAAGCTGTTCAATGGCAGCTACCTGAAAATATATGAGGAAGACAAGGAGCTATTGGAGGACGTCATGATCGAAACCAGGCAAGCGATCGCCATGACGGAGGTATACAGCTCCATCATGAGCTCGATGATGAATGCCTTTGCTTCGGTAATTTCAAACAATGTCAATCACGTTGTCAAAATATTGACTGCCATTACGATTGTACTTGCTCTGCCTACCATGATTGCGAGTATATACGGAATGAACGTGGAATTGCCTTTGCAGAATGATAACCATGCGTTTTCCATTATCATGCTGCTCTCGCTTGTGTCCGCACTGGTTACAAGCCTGATCTTTTGGAAAAAGAAATACTTTTGATGGGAATAAAAAAGCAGTGGGTGCTCCACTGCTTTTCTTTACACACCTTTCATTTGTTTCGCCAGCTCATAAATTGTCTTGGTTTTTAGAGCCTGCTCCATCTGTCGCTCGGCATCCATCACAACCTGTTGAATCAGGCACTCTTGCCCATGATTAAAGCTGCATTCAAATAAAGAGGTAGTGCCTTCGATCGCATGAATGACATCCAAAAAGGAAATCTCCTCATAGTTGCGCTTGAGTCGGTATCCGCCATTTGCACCGGATACAGAATGGATAAGACCTGCCTTGACCAGCTTGGTCAGCATTTTGGACAGATAGGTTTGCGAAACCCTCAGCTTCTCTGCTAATATCTGCACACTAACGGGCTTGTCTGGCGCTTCCATTACGAGATACAGCATCACATGGAGCGCATTGTCGGTTGCCTGTGAAAACTTCATAAGACACCTCGATTGTAGACTTTACTTATCTATGATAAGGTCCATTTCACAAGATAGCAAGTGTCACATGCAGCTTGACATTGATAAAATAACGGATATTATAGATACTATAAGTCGATTATCTAAGAGCGCTCTTACGATTATGAGTACCTTAACTTGCTTTATCTTTATTAGATGAAGCTTTTCTTTCAACTCAATCATAGATATGAAATGTCCTTAATATCTCTATAAAGGAGTTAAACATTATGATTTATGATTTCGCGATTGTTGGCGGAGGGTCAGCCGGGTTAAATGCCGCTTTGGTACTCGGCAGAGCACGGAGAAACGTCGCCTTGCTCGACAACAATCAGCCTCGAAATGCGGTCACCCATGCATCCCACGGTTATCTGACGAGAGATGGAGTAACACCTGCCGAGTTTCGCCGCATCGCCTATGAGGAGGTGCTCCGCTATCCGTCTGTTCATCAACTCAAAACAGAAGTCGTTTCCATTACAACGCTCGACTCGGGATTTGAGGTGCATGATTCATCAGGCGCCCGGATTCAAGCACGCAAGCTGATCCTGGCTACAGGCTTAAAGGAAATCTTTCCTGAGATTGATGGCCTCCATTCATTCTATGGAAAAAGTCTGTTTAATTGCCCGTTTTGTGATGGCTGGGAGCTGCAAGATCAGCCTCTTGTCGTCGTTTCCGCAGATCCGGCCGTTTTCCATACCGCCAAGCTGCTTCTCAATTGGACCCACGATTTAGTCGTCTGCACCAATGGTCAAAGTCCACTTTCAGATGAACAAAAAGAGCAGCTTCTCTCCAAAGGAATCGAGGTGATGGAGCAGCCCGTCGCAGCCTTCATCGGGGAAAACGGGCAACTATCGCATGTACGTTTTGCGGATGGAACGACGATCGCCAGGACAGGAGGATTCGTAGCTCCTAGATTTATACACAGCGCTCCGTTTATCGAGAGCTTGGACTGCGAAAAAACCCCACTGGGCGGAATTAAGACAGATCAGCTAGGCAAAACCTCCATCCCTGGTTTGTTCGCCGCAGGGGACACATCGTATGTCGCGCCTTCTCAACTGATTTATGCTGCTGCCGGCGGAAGTAAAGCAGCTATGAGTGTAACCAAGGAATTAACGGAAGAAGATTTCCATGACATGAATCGTACTAAATTCGGGAGGAATTGAAATGGAATTAAGAATGCTTCACAACGAAGTAAACCCTGCTGCTTACGAGGCTATGAAGAGCCTTGAGTTTCCGAGCTCGGAGTACCCGAGCATGTTTAATAAAGGAGAGATTGATATGGCAATTCACCATGTAACCGATGCTACTTTTAAGAACGAAATGCAAACAAAAGGACTCACCTTAGTCAATTTTTGGGCGCCTTGGTGCGGACCATGCAGGATGTTTACCACAGTCCTTGAAGCATACGTAGCCGAAGGAAACCATGATGTCAAAATCCTCAAGCTCAATGTAGATGAAGAAACGGATGTTGCCAATCAATTTGGAGTCATGAGCCTGCCCACTAGCATCCTCTTTAAAGATGGGGAACCAATCGACAAAGTCATCGGTGCCCTTCCTCTCAGTGATCTGAAAAAATTCGTTACCAGATAAAAGGAGCAAGACAGTGATAAACCGACACATCTACCGTGTCGGTTTTGCTGTTTACATATTCACCAGCTTGCGTTTGCGTCTCACTGTGGCTCTTATTATGAAAAGAACATTATCATTTTTGATAGGTCGTGTGCTTCTTCGATTGCTCGTATACCCACTCATCCAGAGCTCGTTTGGAGAACCGATACGTGCTGTTGATCTGCAGAGCAGGAATATCCTTACTATCTAAAAGCTGGGCGAGAATCTGCTCGGTAATGCCTAAGTATTCAGCTGCTTCTACTGCATCAAGTATTTGTTTTTCTTGTGGAGCCTTCTTGTTGTTCAATTCATTTAATTCATTGCTCATCGTCACCAGGATGTTGGCCATCTGTGCCGTATTGTGCGTTGCTGTATCCCCATATGCAGCTATGCTCTTTGTTGCATCAGAGATCAGCCATGATCCTATCAGTAAAACAGCGCATAAGCAAAACATCCAAATGTTTTTCATCTCTCTCATATCACCACTCCCCGTTATTAAATATACTAGAAAAAGGAAAAACCGACACAATTTTCGCGTCGGTTTCTCTGCTTTCTTATGCTCTCTTATGTCAGCTGGACAAGCCGTCCCTCCAGCTTTACACGCTCTTCCACCAAAAGGCCAATGACCTCAACCAAAAGGCCATGCTCTACTTCGTGGATGCGTGCTGCCAATGTTTCTTTTGTATCTGTCTCTTGCACGGCTACAGGGAGCTGGGCGATGATCGGACCCG
The DNA here is from genome assembly GCF_002897295.1 of Brevibacillus reuszeri. GTDB lineage: Bacteria > Bacillota > Bacilli > Brevibacillales > Brevibacillaceae > Brevibacillus > Brevibacillus reuszeri_A. The sequence goes on along the minus strand of NZ_BEXF01000014.1, from coordinate 55,008 downwards.
TATCGAGACCCGCATCGACAACATGCACCGTTACCCCCGTAATCTTTACCCCGTAGTCGAGCGCCTGGCCAATCGCATCTTTTCCAGGGAAGGCAGGCAGAAGCGATGGATGCAGATTGATGATTTTTCCCTCATAGGCGGACAACAGTGTCTCGCCAACCAATCGCATGTATCCTGCAAGCACAACCAGCGTAACATCGAGCTTCTGAAGCTGCGCCACAATCTCTTTCTCAAAGGCAGACTTGTCGGCATATTCCTTTGGCTGAAACACAAAGGCTGGAATTCCTAGCCGTTCCGCACGCTCCAGCACTTTGGCTCCCGGCTTGTCGCAGACAAGAAGCGCTACTTCTACACCACGGAGCTGTCCAGCCTGAACCGCCTGCACGATCGCTTCGAAGTTGGAGCCGCTTCCTGAGGCGAAAATGGCTAGCCTTCTCACCATTCCACCCCGTTGTATACGACTTTGCGCTCGCCAGCTTCAATTTTACCAATGACGTATGGCTCTTCGCCCAGGTCTTTCAGCTTGGCTACGACAGAATCCACGTCATCCGCTTTGACAACAAGCATCATGCCGATCCCCATGTTAAACGTTTTGTACATGTCTGGATAAGAAATGTTGCCTGCTTCTTGAACCAGTTGGAAAATCGGCAGAACAGGCCACGAGCCAACATCAATCGTCGCCTGTGTACCCTCTGGCAGCACACGCGGGATGTTTTCTGTGAAGCCGCCGCCTGTAATATGCGCCAGCGCCTTGATCTCATGAGATTCCAGTACAGATAACACCTGCTTGACATAGATGCGAGTCGGGGTCAGCAGTTCCTCTCCGAGCTTTTTGCCGAGCACGTCCACATGATCGTGAAGCGACATGCCTTTGTCAGCCAAAAGCACTTTGCGCACGAGAGAGAAGCCATTGCTGTGCACACCGCTGGAAGCAAGCCCAATCAATACATCGCCTGCTTCAACAGAAGCTCCTGTAATCATTTTGCTTTCGTCTACGACACCTACGGTAAAGCCAGCAATGTCGTATTCGCCCTCAGCGTACATTCCAGGCATCTCAGCTGTTTCTCCACCGATCAAGGAGCAGCCTGCCTGAGAGCAGCCTTCTGCAATCCCTTTGACAATGGCCTCAATCTTTTCTGGAATGACCTTGTCTACTGCCAAATAATCGAGGAAAAAAAGCGGCTCTGCCCCTTGCACAACGACGTCATTGACGCACATCGCTACGGCGTCAATCCCGATCGTATCATGCTTATCCATCGCAAAGGCAAGCTTCAGCTTGGTACCTACACCATCTGTACCAGAGACGAGGATCGGCTTTTCATACTTGGTTGTATCCAGACGGAACAAGGCACCGAAGCCGCCCAAATCCGTCAATACCTCTGGACGGAATGTGCGCTTCACGTGCTTTTTCATGCGTTCGACTGCTTCGTTCCCCGCATCGATGTCGACGCCTGCTTGTTTATATGCTTCACTCATCGTTTCTCCCCCTACCAGAGGTTCCTTGTATTAGCATTTGAGCGCAGGTAGCGCCTCTTCAAATTCAATCTCAGTCGGATATTCCCCGGTAAAGCATGCGAGGCAGTGTCCTTTATTCGGAGCCGAATCCTGACGCCCGATTGCTTCAATCATGCCTTCGACTGACAAGAAGGACAACGAATCTGCTTCAATGATTTGGCGGATTTCCTCAATGGATTTGGTTGCCGCGATCAGCTCATCCCGAGTCGACGTATCAATGCCATAGAAGCAGGAATTCATGACTGGCGGAGAGCTGATGCGTACGTGAACTTCCTTGGCTCCCGCCTCACGCAGCATACGCACAATCCGATTGCTGGTCGTACCGCGAACGATCGAATCGTCAATCATGACCACGCGTTTTCCTTCGACTACCTTGCGTACAGCAGAGAGCTTGAGGTAAACAGCGCGCTCGCGAAGCTCCTGGCTCGGCTGGATAAACGTGCGACCAACATAGCGGTTTTTGATCAATCCGATTTCATATGGAATCCCTGTCGCTTCCGCAAAGCCAATCGCTGCGGAAATGCTGGAGTCAGGTACACCTGTCACGACATCTGCCTCAATCGCCGACTCCAAAGCCAGCTGTTTGCCGAGACGCTTGCGTGCCATGTGTACGTTGATTCCATCGATGTCGCTGTCAGAACGTGCAAAATAAATGTATTCAAACGTGCAGATCGAGCGCTGTGTAGTCTCGGTGAACTTCGATTCACTCACGCCATTTTTATCAATGACAATCAGCTCACCTGGCTGAACATCGCGCCAGTACTGCGCTCCGATAATGTCAAAAGCACAGGTCTCCGAGGCAACGGTAATCGCGTCTCCCAATCGTCCCAAAGACAACGGACGCAATCCATTTGGATCAAGCGCGATAACCAGTTGATTTTCGTTCATGACGAGAAGTGCATAAGCACCTTTAATGTGCTGAAGTGCATCTCTTACTGCCCCAGGCAAGTCACGGCTTTCGGAGCGCGCGATCAGGTGGGCGATTACTTCTGTATCGCTGGTCGTTTGGAAAATGGAGCCTTTTGCTTCCAGCTCTTTTCTGAGAACAGCCGCATTCACCAGGTTACCGTTGTGAGCTACAGCCATGCTGCCTTGCGCGTAACGGAAAAACAGCGGCTGTGCATTTTCGATTTTGCTGGACCCGGCAGTTGTGTACCGAGTATGACCAATGGCAATATGACCTTTGAATTTCTCCAGATCACCCTTGCCAAACGCTTCAGATACGAGTCCCATTCCGCGATGCTTATACCACTTCTCGCCGTCGGAGGCGCAAATGCCTGCGCTCTCCTGACCGCGATGCTGAAGGGCATGAAGCCCCAGGTACGTTAATTGGGATGCTTCCTGGTGGTTGTAAATGCCAAAGACACCACATTCTTCATTCAGTTTGTCCCAGATTAACCGATCAAACATGGAATCGCATCCTTCCAGGCTGCTTTCACCTCTTGAATAGAAGCATTGATCGCTTCACTGCCGTTCACATTCACTATTAGGCGCTCGCCACCGATGGTTCCGATCTCTTTTGCCGGTACGCCATGCTCACCTGCCAATGCGAGAATCGCTGCTGCCTGCTCTTTGGATGCACTGAGCAAAATGCGAGACTGCGACTCACTAAACAAAAGAACATCATGACGCAGCTCGGAATCCAGCGACACTTGTGCGCCCACGTTTTTGCCGAAGCAAGACTCTGCCAAAGCTACACCCAAACCGCCTTCGGACAGATCGTGAGCCGAGCTTACCAGACCTTTGCGGATAGCAGTCAAAACGAGCTTTTGAACAGCTGCTTCCTTGTTCAGATCAATTTGTGGCGGTCTACCAGAGATCGAGCCTGTAGCCAGCTTTTGATACTCAGATCCACCTAGCTCTGCGAAAGTTTCGCCGAGCAAGATGATGACATCGCCTTCGTTTTTGAAATCTTGAGTTGTGATATGGTCAACATCTGTGATCAAACCAACCATGCCGACAGTTGGAGTCGGATAGATGGCGTCACCGCTGCGTTCATTATAGAAAGAAACGTTTCCGCCGATAACCGGTGCGTCCAGTGCTACGCACGCTTCGCTCATACCCTCGCATGATTTCTCGAACTGCCAAAATACTTCTGGCTTTTCCGGGCTTCCGAAGTTGAGGCAGTCTGTAATCGCAAGTGGTTCTGCACCCGAGCATACTACGTTGCGCGCAGATTCTGCTACAGCGATCGCACCTCCGACTTTTGGATCGAGGTAAACATAGCGTCCGTTGCAATCTGTCGACATCGCGAGTGCTTTGCGTGTTCCGCGCACCATCACGACAGCAGCATCAGAGCCTGGTTTTACAGCAGTATTGGCACGAACGATATGGTCGTACTGCTCGTAAACCCATGCTTTGTTCGCAACAGTTGGTTGTGCCAAAAGGCTTTTCAATGCTTCGTTCAAATCAGCTGGCTCGGCGATTCCTGCAAGAACATCTACTTTTGCGTTTGCTTCGTAATAAGCAGGTACCGCAGATGGGCGATGGTATACAGGCGCATCATCAGCCAAGCTGTCTACTGGTACTTCTGCTACGACTTCGCCTTTGTGCAATAGACGCAGCTTGCTGTCTTCTGTTACTTTACCCACGACAGCGGACGCCAAGCCCCATTTGTCAAAAATCGCAATGGCTTCTGCTTCCTTGCCTTTTTCCACGACAACGAGCATACGCTCTTGAGATTCAGAGAGCATCATTTCATAGGCAGACATACCTACTTCACGCTGTGGCACCAAATCCAAATTCATCTCGATACCGTTTCCTGCTTTGGAAGCCATCTCAGAGCTGGAGCTGGTAAGGCCTGCCGCGCCCATGTCCTGAATCCCTACGACGATACCTGTGTCGATCAGCTCCAGGCATGCTTCAAGAAGCAGCTTTTCCATGAATGGATCGCCTACTTGCACAGCAGGACGTTTTTTCTCGGATTCTTCGGTCAGCTCTTCAGAAGCAAAAGTCGCTCCGTGAATACCATCGCGTCCTGTGCTGGAACCAACGTAAATCACTGGGTTGCCAATACCAGAGGCTACCCCTTTTTGAATCTTCTCGTGGTCAATCAGACCAACACACATAGCGTTGACGAGAGGATTTCCTTCATAAGTAGGATCGAAGTTGACCTCGCCGCCTACAGTAGGAATCCCGATGCAGTTGCCGTACCCTGCGATACCAGCAACTACGTGCTCAAACAAATATTTTACGCGAGGAGTAGTCAGCTCCCCGAAACGAAGCGAGTTCAGTACAGCAATCGGACGAGCACCCATGGAGAATACGTCACGGATGATTCCGCCCACACCAGTCGCAGCGCCTTGGTACGGCTCGATTGCAGATGGGTGGTTATGGCTTTCGATTTTGAAAACAACGGCTTGGTTATCGCCAATGTCTACGATACCCGCACCTTCCCCTGGTCCTTGCAAAACGCGAGGTCCCTTAGTCGGGAAGCGGCGCAGAACAGGCTTGGAGTTTTTATAGGAGCAGTGCTCAGACCACATAACGCTGTAAAGACCTGTCTCCGTCCAGTTCGGTTTACGGCCGAGGATATCGACTACACGCTGGTATTCTTCCTCTGTCAGACCAATTTCACGATAGATCTTTTGTTCTGCAATTTGTTCAGCTGTCGGTTCTTTATGCGTGAGTTGTGACACTGCTTTTTTCCCTCCACGTCTTCAGGATCGAGGTAAACATGCGGCGGCCGTCATCGGAGGTCATCCATGTATGCACAGCACGCTCCGGGTGAGGCATCATGCCCAGCACATTGCCTTTTTCGTTGCAAATTCCTGCAATATCTTCAAGAGAGCCATTCGGATTTTCGCCATGGTAGCGGAATACAATCTGATTGCCCGCTTTAAGCTTTTCCAGTGTCTCATCATCACAGTAGTAGTTTCCTTCGCCATGTGCGATCGGAATTTGAATTTCTTCCCCTGCCGCGTAATCAAGAGTAAACGCGGTTTGGTTATTTTCTACACGCAGTCCCGACAGCTTGCAACGGAACTTGAGTGAAGTGTTGCGCAACAGAACGCCTGGCAAAAGGCCTACCTCGGTCAGAATTTGGAATCCGTTACAGATTCCCATGACCAGCTTGCCTGCTTCTGCCGCCTTCACTACTTGCTCCATGACTGGAGAAAAGCGAGCAACTGCACCACAGCGCAAGTAGTCGCCATAAGAGAAGCCACCTGGCAACAGAATCGCATCATACTGAGAAAGGTCGGTATCAGAGTGCCACACGTAATCAACCGGCACACCCATTACATCCTCAACTGCGTTGTACAAGTCGATGTCAGCATTGGAACCTGGAAAAACGATAACCGCTACTCGCATTTATTAGCCCTCCACGATCTCAAAGCGATAGTCTTCAACCACCGTGTTGGCCAGCAGCTTTTCGCACATTTCACGTACACGTTCTTCTGCCTGAGCACGGTCTTTTGTATCCAGCGTGAGCTCCATATATTTACCGATGCGTGCATTGTTTACTTCATCAAATCCGAGTGTGTGCAAAGCACCTTTTACTGCATGGCCTTGTGGATCAAGCACGCTCTCGCGCAAAGTTACATAAACAACAGCTTTAAACATGTACGTCTCCTCCCAGTCTCTTAAGCATTTCTTGATACGCTTCTTCTACGTTGCCCAAATCCCGACGGAAGCGGTCTTTATCCAGCTTCTCGTTCGTTTCTGAATCCCAGAACCGGCATGTGTCCGGCGATATTTCATCGGCGAGGAGAATCTCCCCATCCGCAGTTTTGCCAAATTCAAGCTTAAAGTCGACCAGTGTAATGCCACGCTCCCGCAAATATGGGCGCAGGACTTCATTGACTTCAAGCCCCATACGCTCAAGAGTCGCTTGGTCGCTTTCGCTAGCGATTCCCAGCACCTTGATGTGGGAAGCATTCACCAGCGGATCACCTAGTGCGTCGTCCTTGTAGTAAAACTCAACAACCGGCTGTGGAAGTGCAGTACCTTCTTCCATTCCCAGGCGTTTGGCTAGTGAGCCAGCCGCGATATTGCGCACGACTACCTCCAAAGGAATAATCTCCACTTTTCGTACGACCTGCTCGTTTGCAGACAGCAGGCGAACAAAATGGTTGTCGATGCCACTCTCTTTCAGCATCGTGAAGAAAATAGCGGTGATGCGATTGTTCAGCTCACCTTTTCCGGTGATTTGCGCCCGTTTCTCTCCATTGAATGCCGTTGCGTCGTCTTTATACTCCACCCAGTATTGATCAGGCACTGATGTCCGATAAATACGTTTCGCCTTGCCTTCGTAGAGTTGTTCTTGTTTTTCCACTGTAGGAGTCACCTTCCTAGGTAAAAAGGTTAAGTTACGGTAAATACACGAACGTTTCAAATACATTAAAACACAATCATACGCATTTATCAACGAAAAAAGCAGAATCACACTTCGACAAACGTTCGGTTTTTGGCGTAAATTGCATTGTGTTTTATTTGTAAACATTCGTTTACATACCCTCCACACTAGCTCTACACTTTCTCCTTACAATAGTCCTAGTAGCATTGTTAATTTGATTAGGGGGATTTTTCTTGAAGACTCAGACATTATTTTCTACTCTTCTTTCACCTTTTTTCCAGCTAAATAGACGTACCCGGCTCGGCACGAAAATAATGTTCCCACTACTTGCCATTCTCCTTACTGCTTCAGGCATCATCGGCGGAACCTTCTACATTCAGGTGAAGAGCATGATCGTTACCCAAATGGAAGCAAGGCTCGATTCGGAAACCGATAAAATCATAGAAAAGATTTCTCTCATGAAATTCATGTTTGCCGCTGATGAAGCAACCTATCAAAAGCGTTTGGAATTCGAGCTGGTGCAGCAGCGGGAAAGTCTCGCTCAAGAAGGTCTTACCGTTCAGCAGTTTATAGTATCTGACGGTGCGTTTAACCCCATTACTAACGTAACCAACAAACCCATCACGATTCCCAAGGAAGTAGCCTCTCAACTGGAGGCGGAGCGCTTTGGTGTCCTCCATTTGCCTGTTGACGGCGTCATACATACATTGGCTTTTACCCATTCTCCTGATGAAAATATGATTTATGTACTTGATGTCTTGCAGGATCAATACCTTGGACCGCTGCATCAGACAACCAGACTCATCCTGCTGACTGTGGCTGGCAGCCTCCTTCTCTCTGCCGTCATTTGCTGGTTTATCACCAAGGGAATCACAGCTCCCTTTTCTGTCATGACAAAAAGCATGCAGCAGGTAAGCTTTGGAGATTTGACTCAGCGATTGGACATGCAGCACGAGGGACCTGAAATCCGTTCTATCTCAGACAGCTTCAACCATATGATCACGCAGATGGCCCAGATGATTCGGGAAATGCAAAAGATGATGGTTGAGCTAGGGCAAGGTGGGGTGCATATCCAGCAAAATGCCGACGATACGAGCCAGCTCTCCTCCCTTCTTGCTATTCGGCTTGAATCCGTAAATAAGGGTGTAGAGCAAACGGCTGTCTCCACAGAAACAGCTAACAACACCTTCCACGAAATGAAAAAAGGCTTGGATGAGCTTTTCTTTCGAATCAACTCCATTTTGCAAGCAGGAGTACAGATGGAGCGTGCGACAAAATCGGGTCATGAGCGAATTTCCGACCTGACCTCTACGATAGCTGCCTTTGCCGAGACTTATGCCCAGCTGGATAAACGGATGGCACATCTTCGCCTGCAATCGGAATCAATCGGTCAGATAATTTTGTTGATACAAGCGATCGCCAGACAGACCAAGCTGCTCGCGATGAATGCAGCGATCGAAGCGGCGCGTGCAGGAGAGTATGGCAGAGGCTTTGCTGTAGTGGCAGATGAAGTAACCAAGCTGGCTAATGAATCGGAGAAGGCGACTATTCAGATTACAAGCATCATGACGCAGGTGCAAACCGAAACAAATACAATCTCTAGTGAAAGCATTCTGGCTAGTACCCAGCTTCAGCAAAGCAAAATGAAGCTTTCCGAAGCAGAACAGTCCTTCATGCAAATGAAAGACGCAGTAGATCAGACGACTGGCGAGCTGCACGCTGCCCATGCAGGACTTGAAATGATATCGATTGGCTTGAATGAAGTGGATCAATCGTTGGAAACCTTCGTCGCCATCTCCCAGGAGACAAAAAGCAGCACAGAGGAGATGTGGCAGGCATCATGCGAGCAGCTTTCTTCTATAGAGAGGTCACGTCAGCTAGCAGATGATTTGCAAGTATTGTCAAAGCGTCTTCATGAGATTAGCGAAAAGTTTCGGGTTGCATGACTGACGTAAGCCCGTATTCTTTTTTTGTGATAAACTAAGGTTCGGTGTAACCTTTTCGCGAAAGAAGGAATAAAAGATGTTTCCGTTTGAGGTATCTTTTCCTACCCTTATCTACTTCGGTATGGGTGAATTAAAACGATTGGGACAGGAAGCCAAAACGATTGGTCACAAAGCACTGCTTGTCACAGGCGGGAGCGCTGCCAAGCGCACTGGCCTCTTGGAACGCGTGCAGACCCTTTTAAAAGAAGCACAAGTAGAGTATGTCTTGTTTGACAAAATCGAGCCCAATCCGCGGACTGCTACCGTAGATGCGGGAGCTGCACTGGCACGTGAGCATCAGTGTGATTTCATCCTGGCAGTTGGTGGCGGTTCCGTGATGGACGCCTCCAAAGCGATTGCAGCAGCTGCCAAGACCGGGCGTCCAATCTATGACTACATGCGCGGGAATCCGACTGGTTCAAGTCAACTGCTTGTACCTGTAATGGAAGCATTGCCGCTCATGACTGTCCCTACCGTGGCAGCTACAGGCTCAGAAGCAAACAGCATCAGTGTCCTGACCCACTGGGACACCCATGAAAAATCTTCATTTTACGGGCCAGCCCTTTATCCCAAAATTGCAATCCTCGATCCTTCCATCACGTTCACTGTTCCGGCTCGCGTCACGGCTGAATCATGTGCAGATATTTTTTCCCATCTATTTGAAAACTATTTGATCAGTGCAGACAAAACGAATGTGCAGGACGGTATCTCCGAGACATTGATTCGATTGGTTGTTGAGCATTCACTTACTGCCATCGAGCAGCCTGACCATGAAGAGGCACGGTCGACCCTATTGTGGGCGAGTACACTCGGAATCAGTCCATTCGCAGCAGGCGGTCGGGGTGCTGGCATGCCACTGCACGGGATTGAGCACCCGTTAAGCGGAATTTTTGATATGGCGCACGGTCGTGGACTAGCTATCCTGTCACTTCCTTATTTCGAACAGGTCATTTTGCCTGATCGCCCGGAACGGCTGGCACGCATGGGACGAAGCTGCTTAGGTGTCACCGAAGAAGACACACAAAATGCGGCTCGTGCCACGATCGAAGCTGTCCGTCACTGGTATGAGCGCATGGGCATTACAGAGAAGCTGTCCGATTTTGGAGTAACGCGCGAGGTCATTTCGCGAATGGCTGACGAAGCTGTCCATATCGGCGGAAGAGGCGTCGGCTACCTGCCAAGCTCCCGAAAGCTGAATGCAGAAGACATCATCGCGATCTACGAAGCCTGCTTGTAAGCCCTTGCATAATCTACTAGCGAGCCTGTAGGTAGCTGTGCCATAATAGCAGTAAAAAAACTTCTATCGAAGCCTGAACTTGCTACATATTTTCTATCTATGGAGGTTGCGTAAAAATGGCAGATCCACGCATCAATGAATTAGCCAGCCGTCTCGTCCGCTATTCACTCAATTTGCAAAAAGGAGAAAAAGTACTGATTGAAAATACAGGTCTGCAGCCTGAATTGGTACGCGCTCTCGTCCGTGAATCGTTTGCGGTAGGCGCTCTCCCTTTGGTCACTCTTAAAGATCAGGAAATTCTTCGCGCACTCTACCAGGGTACAAGCGAAGAGCATATGGCACTCATGGCCAAGTACGAGTATGACCGGATGAAGGACATGGACGCGTACATTGCAATCCGTGCCTATGACAACATCAATGAGCTTGCAGATGTTCCGGAAGACAAGATGGGTATCTACTCGCGCATCCTCTACCAGCCAGTACATACGAACGAGCGCGTGCCGAACAAACGCTGGGTAGTGCTCCGCTATCCGAACAAATCCATGGCCCAGCTGTCTGGCATGAGTCTGGAGAACTTCGAAGACTTCTACTTCTCCGTTTGCAACCTGGACTATGAAAAAATGTCCAGAGCGATGACACCACTAAAAGAGCTGATGGATCGCACAGACCGCGTGCGTATCGTCGGTCCAAACACAGACCTGCGCTTCTCCATCAAAGGCATAAACGCAGTAAAATGCGATGGCAAACGCAACATTCCAGACGGTGAGGTCTACACTGCTCCTGTGCGTGACTCTGTAGAAGGAACGATCTTCTACAACGCCGCTACGAACTATCATGGCATTTCCTTCACGGATGTTCAGTTCACATTCAAAGAAGGAAAAATCGTAGAGGCAACAAGCTCCAATACAAAAGCTCTGAACGAGATTCTCGATACAGATGAAGGCGCTCGCTACATCGGTGAGTTTGCGATTGGCTTTAACCCGCACATCCTGCACCCGATGCTGGACATCCTGTTCGATGAAAAAATCGCAGGCAGCTTCCACTTCACGCCAGGTAATGCGTATACAGTAGCCGATAACGGAAACCGTTCCTCTGTTCACTGGGATCTGGTGCAAATCCAACGTCCTGAATACGGAGGCGGCGAAATCTGGTTTGATGATGTCCTGATCCGCAAAGACGGACGCTTTGTACTGCCAGAGCTAGAAGGCTTGAACCCTGAAAATCTGGTTTAAATCATGCTTGCTACAACAAAAAGCTACCCACATTAGTGATATGGGTAGCTTTTTGCATATAAGAGAGTTTAGGCTTGAATAAATTTATCGAGCTTTTCCTTTTGACGCAAATGATGTACAAAATGCATAGAAATCAGCTGGTACCATTCGGCAGCATTCAAATAGCCGAGTGCAGGATGTGGCATTTTTTGATCAGGTGAAATCGCTGCTAGGGTCGGTTCAAGCTCACGTACCTGATTAATCAGTTGAAGCAATTTTGGCTTTACCTCTTCTATAGACTCAGGGTTAGCTGGCGTGTACTGGGGTGAATCAGGAACCTTGATCGATATTGGCGGAAATTTTCCTGCCCCGATAATCATTACACCATTCTCTGTTTTGTCTCCCTCGACTACTCCATTCCCAGATGCACATTGCTCAATCGCCTGGATTTGCATATAAACAGCCGATTGTATCAGGTGATTGTACAGCTGCCCAAGCGACCATTCATCTGCTGCAGGCTTTTTTGTGAACTGCTCGACAGAATACCCGTCCAAAGCTTTTACATATTGCTCGGCAACCTCTTCAAAACGGCTCAACATTTCCACTGTATTCATGTAGGAACACCCTTTCTCATTTCAGTTCATCCATCTATAGTGCCATCATAACGCACCGCTCCTGACAGCATCATGTCAGTAGCATTTGCAGCCATGTAAACAATTTGATCTGGTCATGTGCTTAGAATCAGATAAACTTGGTTTAGATGATCACGACAAAAGGAGGCACCCTCTATGAATAAAACGGACCGTCTGCTGGCCATCGTACTCGAGCTTCAACGCAAGCAATTGCTGCGCGCAGAAGATCTGGCCGAAACATTTGAGACCAGTGTCCGAACCATTTATCGTGATATGCAAGCGCTGAGTGAGGCTGGTGTCCCCATTGTCGGCTCCCCTGGCCTCGGCTATTCCTTGATGGAGGGCTATTTTCTGCCTCCCGTGAGCTTTTCGATTGAGGAAGCGGTCACTCTCTTGATCGGTACAGGTCTTGTGGAGCAAGCCTTTGATCCCTCATACGGGGAGCATGCCAAATCCTCGCAACGCAAGCTGGAGTCGCTCCTGTCAGAGCCGGTACGTCAAGAGACCGCCCGAGTCCGCTCCACCTTTCGCCTGCTGAATACTTGCGGGTATGCGGCAAAAGGTCAATTACAGGAATATATGGAAACGCTCAGACAAGCGATTTTAAACCGCCAAAAGGTAAGGTTCCACTATAAAAAAAGTATCCCGGAGGCAAATGGCAACCGGGATAGCGTACGGGATGTTGCACCTTATGGACTCGTGCTCGTACGGGGCTCATGGATACTCCTTGCTCAATGTGATCTGCGCCAGGACATCCGCAACTTTCGTCTGTCACGAATGAACGAGCTTACCGTTTTGGATGACCACTTTACGTGCCCGGCAGATTTTGATTTGGAGTCGTATAAGCCAAAGGATGATCGGGATCTGCTCGTACGTATACAAGTAAACAGTACGATCGTCGACAAGGTAAAAGAATCAAACCCATTTTTTATCGAAGAAATCGCGGAGCATCAAGAAGCAGTGATTGTCACTCTGCGTGTGCGACAAATTGAGGAAATCGTCTCCTGGGTACTCGGTTGGGGAGCACAAGTCACTGTTCTGGAGCCAGATTCGCTGCGTACACGCATTCGCGAGGAAGCAGAAAAAATGCTGCAGCACTACTTCCCTTCCCCAAACAATCCCGCGAGCTTTTGATACGTCGGGGGAAACTCTGCCTGATAGCGCAAAAAGGACGGGATCGGGTAACGCACTCCCCCTTTTTGTGTCCCAGCCAGGCCTTCTACCAATTCAGCCGCATCACGGAAATGAAAGCTGAATGCCATCTCATGGTCTTGCGTCTGGGCAAACAAGCGATCTCCATAACAGGGAACAATGACCTGCGGCTCGCCTGTTTGCAGTGGCTTGATGGCGATGTCTGCACAATCGGCACGGGCAGAAAACGTCGACGGAATAGAGCCGCCCCGCTTGTAGAGCATCCCGGCTACCAATCGCATGACCTGCGCCGCGTTTCCATAGATCACAACCACGTCAGGATCAACCTCTGCCCGCTCTAGTGGGTACGATACATAGTAGCCACTTTCCTCTGCAGAAAACTTCGGTACGTCTAGTTCACTTTTCGCTCCCGCCTCAAGCGTATCCGTGTACATCCCACAGGCGAGATTACCTTCCGTGTAAAAAGCAGGCTGCTCTTCGTATCCAAAAGCTACCTGCGCGATCGGACAGGACAAATCAGCCCCATTCATCGCAATACTCCAGCCATAACGGCGCGAAAAACTGACGGACTGGCAAATGGTAATCTGATAGCCCAGATCGCGCTGCGGTCGTTTTGCTTTGGCTGGCAGCGCTGCTTCTTCTTTTATGATTTTGACCCCAACTGGAAAAGTTTCCGTTCTTACATACGTTTGAAGCGCTTGATTTAGCTCTTTTGCATTCATGTCCTTACCTCCTCCAAATGGCTGTACTCCGAATTTTTCGTCTTTTCCATACAGATTCCCTGCTCATTCTTTTCTTTTTACCGTTACTTAGCTTACAAAATCGTAAGGTTCGGGAAAGGTAAATCCATTTCGACTTTGCCCGATCCTTGCTAGGATAAGGATAACCACACGAACGGCTTGGAGGATCTGCATGAAAAAGCTAGTTTATATCAGCATTTTCGTTCTCTGTTGCTTGCTTGCGGGCTGCAGAGCACAAGCTCCACTGGAACAAGTCCAAGGTCTTAGCAAAGAAGAGGCTGCACAAATTGCCGCTACCGCTGTCAGAAAGTACTACCATTTGCAGGTAGATACAAAAAACCGCGAAATTACGCTCGAAGACCCGTCCCAATTAATTGATTCCGCTACAGGCAAACCCATATACAAAGGAATACCCGTACACGCTCTATTGAAGGATAAGCCAGCTGCTGGAGATATATATGGATTCCATGCGATTATCGAGCCCCAGACGAGACAGGTTCTTTCTTTGTCTGTTGACGTGATCGGCACAGATGGAGAAAGGGCGACACAAGAAGTGCCAGAGGAAGCTCTCGAAAAGGCTGCTGCCGACTTTATTCGAACCCAAAAGCTGCTTGCTCCTGCTTCTTTTGAACTCGTGAAAACCTCTGATGTGAGCACCCAAACCTCGAAACGCTACTTCTATTATTCAGACGGACAACATGCCATTGCGATCGGTGTGGATACCGATCTGCAACAAGTAGTAACCTTCACCTATGATTAAAACCTCTCCGACGACTAATCCTTTTCCTGACAGGGAAAGGTAATAGTAAAATGGAGGTGAAAAAATGGCAGATATTAAAGTTCAAGATAACGGCCCACTGCTTGTCACGGGTGAGTTTACGCTTTTAGATGGCGAAGGAAATCCGATGGAGACAAAAAGCCAGGTTCATCTCTGTAGATGCGGTCTATCCTCTAACAAGCCTTACTGCAACGGCGCTCACAAAGGACAATTTGAAAGCACGGTGAGAGCCTAGCAATAAGCCAACGGGATAGACCTGTTCTTGTTTTGTTATCTATCGTAAGTAAAAAAAGTGGTTAAGCAGGGTCAGCCTACTGCTAAACCACTTTTTTTACATATCCTCCATGAAATCTACGTTTGGACAACTGGATAATTAATGATAGAGTAGATAGAAGGGAGGGATCACTCGATGAAAGCGATATTGGTTGATGACGAACAGCTACCTTTGCTGCATCTGCAAAAAGTGCTGGAACGCGATATAGCTGGCATTGAGGTTATCGGAGCGTATTCAGATCCTCTTTTGGCGATCGAAATGGCGAAAACTCTCAAGCCTGAAGTCGTGTTCCTCGATATTAATATGCCGGGCATCAGTGGTCTGGAAATTGGAGAGCAGCTTCAAACCTTCGATGCTCCACCTGAGATTGTCTTCGTGACTGGCTATGATAAATATGCAGTAGAGGCCTTCGAGCTTTGTGCTCTGGATTACATCATGAAGCCTGTGCAGCTTAATCGTTTGCAAAAAACGATTGAGCGATTGAGAAAGCGACTGAAAAATGAGATCAGCGTAGAAGCAAAGCCTCTGATCACAATTAAATGCTTTAACTATATTCAATTCCAGCTTCAGGATCAAGAACCGAGCACGATCAAGTGGCGTACAGCAAAAGCTCGCGAGCTGTTTGCGTATTTGCTGCACCACCGTAACCGGATGATCGACAAGGATACAATTATCGAGCTGCTTTGGCCCGAATGTGATTTGTCCAAGGGTGTCACACAGCTCTATACAACGATTTATCTAATCCGCCAAACATTGAAGCAGCACGGGCTTGAATCCGTTTCTATCACAAAAGGAAATTTGGAAAACGGCTACAAGCTCTCCGTCGGACCTGCTCAGATTGATGTAGAAGAATGGGAGAATCACGCTTCCCAGCTAAGCCCTCCTGCCATACATAACGCACAGGTGTATGAACGTATTTTGGAGATGTATACTGGCGATTATCTGGGAGAACACGAGTATTTATGGGCAGAGCATGAGCGCGAACGTCTGCGGCGGCTATGGCTGCAACTGGCGAAAAATTTAAGCAGCTTTTACTTTGAACAAGAGATGACGCAAGCGGCAGAAAAAGTGAACCTGCTCATGCAGTCTCTTCATCCGCTCGTGGAAGACAGCTACATCCATCTAATGAAGCTGTATGCATCGACAGGTAATCACGCAGCTGTAGAGGAACAATACGATCTGTTAGCTTTCAGATGGGAACAGGAGCTCGATACCCCTGTGAATCCTGACATCACCGCGTGGTACAGGGCTTGGAAGCAGCAGCCTAGTTCATCACCTCTGTGAGGTCCGAGGGCAATCTCATTACATACCAAAAACCCTTCTGATTGACTTCGTGTCAAAAGAAGGGTTTTCATGTCTCACAACTGCAAATGAGCCTATGCCTCCATAGCCTCGTGTGAAAAAATATTTACTTACTTATTGCAAATACATATCCGTCCCCAGTACATTTTGGATCGCCCATTCAATCCGCTCTGTCTGGAGAGGCTTGGCGATAAAGTCTCTTGCTCCTGCCTGGATGGCTTTGATGACCGTTTCACGATGCACGAGTGCTGAACAGATAATAATCTTCGCGTCACTGTCTATCTCCATAATTTTGCGAGAGGCATTCAAACCATTCATTCCCGGCATGGAGATATCCATGAACACGAGCTCGGGCTTAAACAAGCAATAGTTTTTGACGGCATCCTCGCCTGTGTCGGCTTCGGCAATCACAACATACCCCAAAGACTCAAATATGTTTCGCAGCACGAGACGCGTAAACGCTGTATCATCGACAATCATAATACTCCTCATGGAATCTTTTCTCCTCTATTTACATTCATAGCATGCTCACATCTTCCAACACTTTTTATTGTACTAGGTGCATCTCAACCATTTCTGAACAAATGATTTTTTGATACGCTAAATACACTAGAGGAGAACGACACGATAAAGAGGGAGACAGGAAGCCTTGAGAGACTATACGGAGCTATCCCAAATCAAAGCAGAGATCGAGCGGCATACAGTTTGCCTGTTGTTTATTAAAATGGCAAACTGCGGTGTATGTGATGTCACTTACGAAAAAACAATCAAGCTGCTGGATAACTACCAGCAGGTACATAGAATCGCCGCATCGATTGAACAAATCCCTAGTCTTGCAGGCGAATATCTGGTGCTTACGGCGCCTACTATCCTATTGTTTTTTGATGGAAAGGAAGTATTCCGCCAATCCCGTTTTGTCCTTTTTGGGGAGTTTGAACACGTATTAAAGAATGTAGTTGAGGCAGCCTCCCTTAATCCACCTGGTTAACGTTCACTTTCATGAAAAAGAAAAAACCGTACACCCTATTTGCGTGTACGGTTTGCTTTTTGTATTACCAAGCTGCTATGGCACTATCGGTCCGCATATCGGTTCCACCGCTTAACACACCATTTTCATCACGCCAAATGATCTGTCCACGGCCAAAGTAGTTGCCAAGCTGTGCCCACTTGATTGTATGCCCCTTGCGTTCCAGAGCCAACGCCAGATGCTCGGGGAAGTGACGCTCCAGCTCCACTGTCTTGCCTTCTGTCCATTGCCAGCGCGGAGCATCCAGCGAAGCCTGAGGATTGAGATGGAAGTCGATAGTGTTCATCACGACCTGCACATGTCCCTGTGGCTGCATGAATCCACCCATCACACCAAATGGACCAACTGCTTTTCCGTCCTTGGTCAAGAAGCCTGGAATAATGGTGTGGAACGTTTTTTTGCCAGGCTCGAGGCAATTATCATGCTGAGGATCAAGCGAGAAATTGTGACCGCGGTTTTGCATGGCAATACCTGTCCCCGGAATCACAACTCCTGAACCAAAGCCCATATAGTTGCTTTGAATAAATGACACCATGTTGCCCTCGCCATCAGCTGTAGCCAAGTAGATGGTACCGCTTGATTTCGGTTGTCCTGGCTCTGGTGTGAGCGCTTCATCACCGATCAGGGCACGGCGAGTATTCGCGTATTCCTCGGAGAGCAAATCCGCTACCGATACTTTCATCTTGCTCTCTTCTGTGATGTATTTCAGCCCGTCCACAAATGCCAGCTTCATCGCTTCGATTTGTTTATGGTACGTTTCTACTGTTTCTTTTGCGGCAAAATCGTAGCCCTTCAGAATGTTCAGTGCCATAAGACCAATCATGCCTTGACCATTCGGCGGGATCTCCCATACATCGTAACCGCGGTAATTCACACCTACTGGCTTCACCCACTCTGGCTGGTACGCTGCCAAATCTTCCTTGCGCAAATAGCCACCGCACTCACGAGAGAAAGCATCAATCTTGTCCGCGAGTTCTCCGCGATAAAAGCTTTCTGCGTTTGTCTGTGCGATTTGGCGCAGCGTCTCTGCATGACCTGGCGATTTCCAAATGTCTCCTGCCTTTGGCACTTTGCCGTCAGGCGTGAATGTTTTGAACCAGTGTGCATACTCCTCGCCCGTGCACAGCTGCGAGAACTTTTTATGCGCTACCTTCCAGTAGTGAGCAAGGGTCGGGGATAGCGGGTATCCGTTTTCCGCGTAGTCAATCGCAGGCTGCAATACTTCCGTCAGCGGCAGGCGACCAAAGCGTTTGGACAGCTCAGCCCAAGCAGCAGGTGCGCCTGGTACTGTTACTGGTGTCCACCCGTATGTCGGCATTTCCTCAAGTCCTTTTGCTTTGAGGGCTTCAATCGAAATGCCCTGTGGAGCAGGACCACTCGCATTAAGACCGTGCAATTCGTCTTTGATCCATACAAGGGCGAACGCGTCGCCGCCGATGCCATTCGAGGTCGGCTCGACTACAGTCAGGCAAGCAGCCGTAGCAATTGCCGCGTCAACCGCATTTCCACCCTTTTTCAAAATATCGAGGCCAGCCTGCGCTGCCAATGGCTGCGAGGTAGCTACCATGCCATTTTTCGCATAAGTTGTCACACGCTTCGATGCGTACGGATAATCCATTACGTCATAGTTAACCATAGTTAATTGCTCCCTTTATCAGAGTAGATTCTAGCCGATGAAAATGAACCCGTACGCCATCGCTGCTACCATCACAATAGCAGGATGCACCTTCCATGTTTCGAGCAGAAGGTAGGAGGCAACAGTCAAAATTCCTGTTTGCATCCAACCAATTCCTTCGACTGCACCCATGAGAAATTGATAGGTCATGGTTCCAAGCAGTACAGTAACAATCGGCCGTACCGATTGGGTCATCGCTTTCACCTGCGGTGCATTACGGAACAGATTAATAAATTGGAGCAGCAGAATCATCGCAATCGCTGTTGGAGCTACCGTAGCAAACAGGGCAACAGTTGCGCCTGGAACTCCCGCTACTTGATAACCGATATAGCCCGCGAGTTTTGTTGCGATCGGACTTGGCAGTGCATTTGCTACTGCGAGCACTTCACCGAATTCTTTGATCGTCATCCAGTTGTAATGATCGACCACTTCATTCTGGATCAGCGGAATGCTTGGTGGGCCGCCACCGTACCCCAAGATGTTGGAGATGAAAAAAGCCCAAAACAATTGCAAGTAAATCATGCTACTCCCTCCTTGCCGTCCTTCTTCTTGCGCTTGCGGACAGACCAGGTAGAGTAGGCAAACGAAATGACCAGAGCGATCCCTACCACGATGCCAGGGTGCCAATCAAGAAAGAGCAGCGCGATAAGCGAAAGGCCGAGTGAAACGCTCACACCGGATTTGCTGGACGCACCCTTCCACCCTTTGGATAGAAACTCCCACGTCAGAACGCCCGTCATCACAGCAATGACTGGCCCAATCGCCTGAATCATGCCATAAACACCCGGTGCGTCCTTCCATTGATAGATGACTTGCAATAACCCAATCATCACCAGTACGACAGGCATCACCACAGCGATATTCGCCACGAGTGCACCTGTCCAGCCTTTGACCCGATAACCGATAAACGCCGCCAGCTTGGTGGCAATTGGTCCGGGAAGCGCATTTCCCAGTGCCAGGTTATCCGAAAAATCCTCGTCGGTAACCCACTTGTACTTTTTCACACACTCGGTATAAAACAGGGGAACCATGGTTGGTCCTCCCCCGAATCCAAAAATACCGATGCGAAAAAAAGCGATAAACAAATGCCAGTAAACCATATTTGTACCTCCGTCCTTGCCTAGCGGAAGATCTCGCCAGATTGCACCAGATGGCAGGAGACCAGTTGTCCTTCACCGATGTCAGACAGACTCGGCACCTGTGTTTTGCACATTTCCGTCGCGTATGGACAGCGCGGGTGGAATGTGCAGCCACTTGGTGGATTCGCCGGGCTTGGCAAATCTCCTGTCAACAAAATCCGGTCCCGTTTTTGACGCGGCTTGGCGACTGGTACCGCCGATAAAAGCGCGCGTGTATACGGGTGGCTCGGGTTTTCAAACAACGTCCGCTTGTCAGCAATTTCTACTACACGGCCCAGATACATGACCGCAATTCGGTCGCACAAATGCTTGACTACCGACAAATCATGCGAGATAAACATCAGGGTCAGATTGAATTCCTTTTTCAAATCCTTCAAGAGATTGAGCACCTGTGACTGAATCGATACGTCCAAAGCGGATACAGGCTCATCGGCAATAATCAGCTTTGGCTTCACGACAAGTGCACGAGCGATTCCGATCCGTTGCCTCTGTCCGCCAGAAAAATCATGCGGGTGGCGATTCAGATGCTCTTTGCGCAAGCCCACCACCTGAATGATTTCTTCGATCGTGCGCTCCCGCTCCTCCTTGGTGCCAATATTGTGTACCATCAGAGACTCCATCAAAATTTGCTTAATGGTCATGCGCGGGTTCAAGGAAGCGTACGGATCCTGAAAAATCATTTGCAAGTCCTTGCGCATTTGACGCATCTCTTCTTTTGACAGCTTCGCCAGATCCTTGCCATCAAACCAAACCTCTCCGGCAGTTGGCTCCAGTAGACGGAGAATGGTGCGACCTGTCGTTGACTTGCCACATCCCGATTCACCTACGATTCCGAGCGTTTCGCCAGGGTACACCGTAAGATCAATGCCATCTACTGCTTTTACATGTCCTGTCGTCCGCTTCAAAAAACCGGCTTTAATCGGAAAATGCTGCTGCAGTCCTTTTACTTCCAACAGAGGTGTTGTCATGCCTCTTCCCCCTTATCTTCGTACAACCAGCAGCGGCATTTTTGCCCGTTCAGTTGCAAAAGCTCTGGCGGCTTTTCATGACAGATAGGCATTGCCTGCGTGCAGCGCGGAGCAAAACGACAGCCGACCGGCATTTGATGGGGCAATGGAACTGCTCCCGGAATGGTTTCCAGATATTCGCGCTCTTCATCCAATTCAGGGATCGAGTTCATGAGCCCGATCGTATATGGATGCTTTGGACTTTCAAACAATGTATCGACATCTGTTTCTTCCACCACCTGCCCCGCGTACATGACGATGACGCGGTCGCACATTTCGGCTACAACACCCAAATCATGCGTAATCAGCATGATCGAAGTCCCAGTCTTTTCTTTCAAATCACGCATAAGATCGAGAATCTGCGCCTGGATCGTCACGTCCAGTGCCGTTGTCGGTTCATCGGCAATAATCAGCTTGGGATCACATGACATCGCCATAGCAATCATCACACGCTGACGCATCCCGCCAGATAGCTGGTGTGGAAACTCTCCGTAAATTTCTTCAGCTCGCGGCATTCCCACCGCTTTGAGCATGGCGATTGCCCGCTCCTTTGCCTGTGCTTTGCTTACATTCATATGCAGCATGACTGCTTCCTCAATCTGCTTGCCTACTGTATGCAGCGGATTGAGCGAGGTCATTGGTTCCTGAAAGATCATGGCGATTTCGTTTCCTCGAACGCCCTGCATTTCCTTTTCCGACAGCTCCAATACGTTTTTTCCGTTAAAACGAATGGTTCCGCCTGTGCTTCCGTTTGGCGGCAAGAGACGCATGATCGACAGACTGGTTACGCTTTTGCCACAGCCTGATTCACCCACGACGCCCAGCGTTTCGCCGGCACGGATGGAGAAGTCGACGCCGTCAACGACACTGACGACACCGCTGTCGGTACGAAACCGGGTTCTCAGTTGTTCAACTTCCAAGATGGTCGTCATCTGCTCCACTCCTTTTATCCCGTGTTAGGACATTTATTATTTGCGTGCGCGTGGATCTAGAACCTGCTGCAGGCCATCCCCTAACAAGTTAAAACCGAGCACGACTAAAAAGATTGCAATACCTGGATAAAACGTTGCATATGGCGCAACGGACATGAGTGTTTGCGCTTGGTTCAGCATGCTGCCCCACGATGGTGTCGGGGGTTGAACACCTAACCCGAGGTAAGACAGTGACGCCTCCGCAATAATACCCGATGCCATCGCCAGCGTAGCTTGAATCACAATCGGATTGAGCGCATTCGGCAGGATATGGCGGAAAATAATGCGTGCATCCTTAACTCCAACAGAACGTGCCGCATGAATATACTCCATATTCCGCAGAGACAAGACCTGACCGCGTGTAATTCGGACAAATGCCGGAGCAAAACCAATACCAATCGCAAACATGGCATTACCGAATCCGGAACCAAGAACAGCTGAAATCGCCAGGGCCAAAATCAAAAACGGGAAAGCTTGCATGGCATCCACACTTCGCATGACCACCCATTCATCCCAGAAGCCTCGGTAGTAACCAGACAAGAGACCAATTGGTACGCCGATAAGCATGGCAATTCCAACAGAAATGAGTGCGGCTTCAATCGAAATACGTGCACCGTACACGACGCGGGAAAATATATCGCGCCCCAGATCATCAGTGCCAAAGTAATGCTCACCATCAGGAGCAATTAGAATTTTGTTATAGTCTTGTGCGTTAGGGTCAAATGGAGCGATTTGTGGTGCAAAGATGGCCACAATAATCAATCCGAGGATAATCACCGCTCCGATGACGCCCAAACCATTTCGGAGAAACTTGCGTACGGTTTTCATCACTCACCTGCTCCTTTCCCAGCCTTGATGCGCGGATCAATGACGGCGTACAAAATGTCTACTGCCAGGTTCACGATGACAACCAGCACCGCAGATACGAGAATCGCACCTTGTACGGTTACATAGTCGCGTTTAAAAACAGATTCAACAATCAAACGACCAAAGCCAGGAATCGAAAAGATAGACTCCGTAATGACGAGACCACCTAATAAACCAGCAATCATCAAACCAGAAGTCGTCACCACTGGAACCATCGCATTACGCAGCGCGTGTCCCAGAATCGTTCTTGCTTCGTTCAATCCCTTCGCTTTCGCTGTCCGAATGAAGTCCATGCTCACGACATCGAGCAAAGAAGAACGCAGCATTCTCATCAAAACCGCTGATTCCCTCAATCCTGTCGCCAAACAAGGCAGTACCATCGCTAGCAGGTTCTGAGTCGGATTTTCCAAGAAGGGTACATACCCTGACGAAGGCAGCCATTGATTGTTTACCGCAAAAAAGATAATCATCATCATAGCCAGCCAAAAGCTCGGAATACTCATACCGCCCAGTGCGGTGAAGGTGCTTGTGTAGTCAATCCAGGTGCCGCGGCGTACAGCCGCCAGAATTCCCGCCGGAAAAGCGATCAGAATAGCTACCAGAAACGTTCCGATCGTAAGCTCTACCGTTGCGGGCAACCTCTGCATGATTAATTGTGAGACCGGTACTCGGTCTGTAATCGAAATTCCCAAATCACCCTGTATCACTTTTCCCAGCCAGGAAAAATATTGCACTACGATCGGCTGATCCAATCCCAGCTCGCTTCGCAGTGCCTGATATGCTTCCGGTGTCGCTTCTTGTCCTAAAATGACCCGGGCAGGATCGCCCGGGATCATATGGATTAAAGAAAAGGTCATAATCGACACCAGCAGGAGAATCGGGATTGTCAGCAGTAGGCGTCTGAACACGAACATCATGACAATTCCTCCTAGCTCTTGCTGTTATAGTGTTACGGCTTTTATTGCTTGTCCAACGTTGCAGTACGGACAATACCATCTGGTACGAACGTAAATCCGGTTACTTTTTTGTTCATGCCGAGCAGTACGTATTGGTGGTACATGTATGCATAGCCAGCTTCATCTTGCAGGAGCTTTGCTGCTTCGTCATACAGTGCCTTACGTTTTGCCTCATCCAGTTCCCCACGTGCTTTCAAAATGAGTTCATCCAGCTGCGGAATAGAGATACGTCCATTGTTGTTGTTAGCGCCAGTTACAACCCAGTCATGGATGTTCAGGTCTGGGTCCAAACGACCGGACCAGCCAAGCTGCAGAGCATCGAATTCACCTTTGTCGCCTGTTTCAATCAATTGACCATATTCCAATTTTTCCAAAGTCACGTTGATGTTGTATTGCTTAAGCATATTTTGCAACACAGCACCCAGCTGCTCGTTTTCAGGAGAAGTCGTGATGTAGAGCTTGAAGCCAAATCCGTCCGGTTTACCACCCTGTGCCAAAAGATTTTTGATTTCATCTGCATTTGGCGCAACTGGTGTGTTCAGCTGTTCATTGTAAGCCAGGCTTCCTTTTGTAAATGCAGTATGTGCTGGTGCTGCGTAGCCGTTGAACAATACTTTTACGATCGCTTCACGGTCAATCGCACGGTCAACAGCTTGACGCAGGAATTTGTTATCAAACGGTGCACGGGAGTTGTTCAGGTAGATACCCTGGAAGCCGAGTCCAGATTCTGCGATGAGCTGCAGATTTCCATCACCCTTAACAACCGGAATTTCTTTTACAGGTGTGTCGTCGATAATATCGAGCATACCGGAGCGCAGGTTTTGTACCTTCGCTGTTCCGTTCGTGAATACTTTGTAGTTCACTTCATCTACTTTTACGGTACCGTTCCAGTAGTTTTCATTTTTCTTCAGTGTTACGTGGTCGCCTTTCACTTGTTCAACAAAAGTGAACGGGCCAGTACCTACTGGATGGTTAAGATATTGTTCGCCATGCTCCTGAACCGCTTTCGGGGAAACAATGATACCTGAGCGGTCTGTCAATACAGACAGGAATGGAGCGAACGGTTCTTTCATCAGGATTTTCACTGTATGTGCATCTACAACCGATACGGAATCTACGAATTTCAATTCGCCCTTCCGACGGGATTTTTCACCAGTCATGTTGCGCTCAAAGTTGAATTTGACTGCCTCTGCGTCAAAATCAGTTCCGTCGTGGAATTTTACGCCTTGCTTCAGCTTCAGCGTATACGTTTTGCCGTCTGGCGTTACTTCATAAGACTCAGCCAGCATCGGCACTACTTTCCCGTCTGCATCGATATCAAACAGCTTGTCATAAAGACTCGCGTATACTTGACGATCGTAGAGAGAAGTAGAGCTGTTCGGGTCCATGGACGGCGGGTCAGCTTTTAACCCGATGTTAATTACTTTCTTGCCAGTCGCTGGTGCTGGTGCCGCTGCATTGCCGCCATCTGTGCTAGCACTGCCTCCGCCTCCTCCACATCCAGTTACCAAAAGCATGGTCCCCAGAACGGCACTGAGCATTGCTTTGCTCATCTTGTTAGAAAACATGTAAATGACCCCTTTTCTTTTTTCTTTGCTTTCTCTTGTGATAAATACAATACTTTTGAAAATTAAAATCCCAGCGGAATCTAACTCTCCGATGGCATTCCCCCTTCCAAGGTAGTTCCTGTCTTTAGCGGACGAAGTTGTACTTCGATTTCAATATTTTGAGTTCATTAATTACGTTCATGCGTGTAATTCCCGGGATCTTGTTGAGCTTTTTCATCAAAAATTGCGACAATTCATCGTAGCTTCTGACCAGAACCTGTGTGAACAGTTGATACTCTCCCGAGGTAAGGACAATCAGGCGAACCTCTATGATCGCGTTCAGTGCAGCAACGACCTCATCCAATTTATCCGCTTCAGTGGCGATATGAATAATGGCTTGTACGTGAAGACCTGCCTTGACCGGATTGACGATGCCGACCAGACTCAGAATACCTTCGTCTTGCATTTGCTGAACACGCATCCGAATTGTTTTTTCCGTGACGCCGAGGTCCTTTGCGATTTGAGTAAATGGCAGTCGCGCATTTTCCTGTAAGGCCCGAATAATGCCATAATCGGTATCGTCTAATTCGGGATAAAGCGAACGGCGGAACATCTCTTCCATATAATCACACCTTTATTCGTCTTGTTTTTCGAAAATATAACCTTCAGGCAGTAGATTTGTATAAAATACAGTCGAATTACGTAATGATTGTTGTTACTATAATACGAATTTCGACAACATGCAATATTAATTCAGAAAATTTATTGTTGAAAGCATTTTCATTCTTTTATTTTTGTTAACGATATTATTTATATAAATAAAGAAAAAAAGCCTCTCCATTTCGAAGAGGCTGTCTGCTTTCTAATTTTTACATGGAACGCTTCAGGTGGAACAAATAGCGGTTTCGGATGATCCAGAAGTAGATTCCCTGGACCACTACAAAGCTAAGCAGCACAATCGCTGTCGGCTTTACAACTGATGTGATCATGATAAGCTTTAGAAAGCTTTGTAGCGAGACAAACGCTACGATGCTGTGAACAATCGCCACTACAATCGGAACGAAAAATAACAACGCAATTTGTGTCGTCACAATCCGGGACAGCTCTCGGTCAGACAATCCAATTTTCGATATCGCTCCATACTGCCGCTTGTCATTCTCCAGATCGGTATACAGCCGGAAATAAAGAAAGCTGGCTGCTGCTACAAAAAATAAAACTCCAACAAACAATCCGATAAACAGCATCGTATTTGCCATTTGCTTCATTTCTCGATAGATCGGAGCGCGTGCCGTATAGTAGTATTCATCATTTAAGTGTGAGATCTGCTCTTGCAGCTTTACGCTTAATTCCTGTGTTTCTTTCCATCTTGGTACAGCATAGTTGTACCTCGTTTCTTCCTTCAATCCTGTCAGGTGATCGTATACAACATTCGGCACGACAGCCAGACGCTGGAAATCAAGCCCACCCAAAAGCGGATTTAGCTTCGCATCCGTTTTGACCATCAAAGTCGTATTTCCTACATCCAATGTTTTCGTTTCGATAGCATCTCCAAACCATCTGACGAGCATAAACACTTCATTGTCGGCAACCTGCAGCTGTCCTGCATTAGCGGCAACCGCAATCTTGTTGTAGTCCGCCAGCTTGACCACGCCAATGCTTTCTTCCTTTTCGGTTTTCGGCAATACCTTCATCGAGATCTGATATTTTTCAAAAGAGAAACCGCCCTGCTGAAGGCTTGTTTCAATCAAGGAGAGATGCTTGGCCGCTTCGGGATTTCCTTGTTTGGTTTGATATTCAAAAGCAAACGGGTTCGTTTTCAAGACCGTTTCCTGTATAGACCCTGCCAATGCAGCCAGCGTTCCAATTGCACAAAATGCTACCGTTGAGACGATACACACCAGAAAAAACATCCGGGCATTGTCCTTCATGCGATAGCCCAAATCTGACAGTGTAAGCAGGTTCGTTTTATTCCAGTAAATGGATCTCTTCTTTTTTAGAATACCTATTAAAAACACGCTCAATTGCGTAAAGAGCAAATAGGTGCCCGCAATCGTAATGAAGGTCACTGGAAAAAGCAATACCGCTACATACATCCCGTCAGCAGTTAGGGCTAGCGTGTACGCTGTACCTAGCAAGCCAATAGCCAAAATAGACAGGAACACAGACGCCTTAGGCTCCCGCTTTGGGCGTTGGCTCCCCTGTAACAAGTCCAATAAGCTTCGTTTGCGCAAGAGCAGCACCGTGAATATCGAAATCGCCGCGTACAAGACCATAAAGGCAACAAACGTCAAGCCAATCGCCTGCCACGGAAGGTAAAAGGGCAGAGCCTTTACGTCAAGCAAAAAGCCCGCAAATTGGAAAAACAGCTTGGCCAATACAAGCCCGAGTCCAATTCCGAAGATGATCGACACGATACCGATTAACATGTTCTCCAGAATCACGAGCCAGTTTCGCTGCATCGGAGTCATCCCGTGTACGAACAAAATCCCGAATTCTTTTTCCCGCTTCTTCAAAAAAGCCCCCACGCAATAAAACAAAAAGAAAAACGCAAACAGAAAAATGATGTATTCTGCAACCATCATTCCTGTAGCAACCGATTCATGGATTGCCTCATCCGCAATAGCTGGATGGAAAATAAACATCGCGTAAACAAAAAAGATCATAACGGAAAAGACACTGCTCAAGAAAAAGGCTGCGTACGTGCGCTTGTTCCGTAAGACGTTATTACACGCGAATTGTCGAAAGGTCATACGTATTGCCCCCCAAGAACGACAACGCGTCAATGATTTTCTGGAAAAAGACCTGCCGGCTTTCGCCACGGTACATTTCATTGTGCAGCTGGCCGTCTTTGATAAAAATGACACGATGACAGTAGCTTGCGGCGAGGGCATCATGCGTCACCATCATCATCGTTGTATTTTCGGACTTATTGATAGCCTCCAGCGTCTCCATCACATTGCGAGAAGACTTTGAATCGAGATTGCCTGTCGGCTCATCCGCCAGCAAGAGTGATGGTGTATGAATAATAGCTCGCGCAATCGCTGCTCGCTGGCGTTGACCGCCGGAGACCTCATAGGTGCGCTTCTCCAATATTTCCGCAATCCCCAGCTTGGCTGCGAGCGTCTGCAGCTTTTCTTCAATCGTCGTGACATCCACACCATCGAGTGTGAGCGGTAATACTATATTTTCTCCAATCGTCAGTGTATCCAAGAGATTGAAGTCTTGAAAGACAAAACCTAATTCACGCCTGCGGAATAAAGCCAGCTTTTGCTTTTTCAGTAGATGAGGGTTCGTTCCATTCAGTAAGACAGCGCCAGAAGTAGGGCTGTCGATCGTGGAAATCATGTTCAGAAGCGTAGTCTTTCCACTCCCTGACGGACCCATGATGCCTACAAACTCTCCCTTGCGGATCGTAAAGTCAATATCAGTCAACGCGCGGTAAGTTACCTTGCCCCCGTATATTTTGCTAAGGCTTTTTACTGCAAGCATTTCCATGCGATTCACCCTTTTTCTTTCATCATGCTCCAACTATACGAAAATCGTGTGTTACCTAGCTATCGAATTAACTTTCAGGAAGCTTACGATCTTGTAAGATTGGAACAACCGCAGATAAGACAATCCGAATCGTCGTACCCACGCCTACCTCCGATTCCATTTCGACGCTGTGCTCCAATCGGCCGCAAATTTCCTTGACCAAATAGAGCCCCATCCCCGTGGATTCCGGGTACTTACGTCCATTTTCTCCCGTAAAATACGGTTGAAACACGCGCCGAATATCTTCAGGTGGAATGCCGATGCCATAGTCCTGGACCTCCAGCAAAACGCTAGCTCCTCGTTCATAGGCACGGATTGTCACCTTATTGCTTTTGCCCGCTGAATATCTCACAGCATTGGTCAAGAGCTGATTGAGCACAAAGGACAGCCACTTTTCGTCTGACTCCACTCTCCACCGCTCATCGATTTTTACCTCCGGATAAACCTGGTTGCGGATAAACAGACGTTTGTTTTCGGCGAGTACGTTTTGCACCATCCCCCGCAAAGATACGGGCTCGATGAGAAAGTCCTGCTCGAAACGATCGAGACGAGCTATGTAGAGTACGGTTTCCAGCCCGCGTTTAATTCGATCGACTTCTTCCCGAATGCTCTCCGCAGTCGAATCATCCTCATCCTGGAGCAGAAGATGAATAACCGAAATCGGCGTTTTCATCTGGTGCACCCATTGCTGAATAAACGTAGTGTGATCGCGCTGCTTATTCTCATAGGCATGCAGCTGCTCTTTGTACAAGCGGTAATGCTCCAGGCAGTTTTCATCCAGCGCGCGGCACAGGGCAGCATTACCATGAGTTTGCGTCAGCTCTTCCAGTGATTCCACTGGCTTGCTCAGACGCTGATAGATCGTTCGGTGCGTCAAATACCGAACCACGAGAAATGCTCCTGCAAAAAACAAAGACAAAAAGACTACGTAAATGATTAACGATTCATTCCAATAGCCATCCATGGCAAAAATCAAGATTAAAAGAATCAGCTGGACGAGAAAAAAGGCTGCGAAAGCCCATTGATCCCGAAGGAACAGACTCATTGCCCATCCTCCCAAATCGTCCGCAAGCGGTAGCCGGAGCCACGGACCGTCTCCACAGCGCCCTCCAGACCCAAATCTTTTAATTTTCCACGTACACGCGTGATGTACACATTCAACGTATTTTCATCGACAAACTGCTCATCCCACAGCTTTTCTAATAGTCGCTCCCGACTGACAACCCGCGGATACTGATTCATCAGTGCCTCCAGCAAAAGTGCTTCTTTTTTGCTCAGCTCCACTTTTTGATCCTGCATGTTTAGCTCCATCCGCTCTAAAAACAGCTTGAGACCAGACACCTCTACAGTTCGCTCCCCTTCCTGAGGTGCATACAAACCATAGGCACGGCGCAGCTGGCTGCGGATTTTGGCAAGCACGACATCATAATCAAACGGCTTCGTGATATAGTCATCTGCTCCGTTTTCAAGTGCCATTACCTGGTCCATCTTGCTTTCACGTGCTGAGATAAACAGGATCGGGCATTTCGATTCCTGCCGCATCTGCCGGCACCAGTAGAACCCATCAAACTTGGGCAGGTTCACGTCCAGCAAGACAAGATCCGGGCGCGCACTTAAAAACACGTCCATGACGCGATCAAAATGCTCCACATTCACAGTACGAAAACCGTATTTCTCCAACTGACTTTGCAGCAGTTGGTTAATTTTCGGATCATCTTCCACAATCATAATGGTTGACATCAATCGTTCCTCCCACTTTGAGTCTCCATTCTTTATTACTCTCTACTATATAAGAAAACTTCTATCGAGGCTAATCGTGGATGAGCGACCGCGATTTAAAGGTAAGTTATTCTTGCTGAATCAGGTATGCAGGTACCGGGAAGCGTTTGCTTTCTGATTCAGTAAGAAAACCTTGATCGAGGCTAATCGAGGATGAGCTACCGCGATTTAGAGGTTGGTTATTCTTGCTGAATCAGGATGTAGGTCCCGGGAAGCTTTGCTTTCTGATTCAGTAAGAAAACCTTGAACGAGGCTAATCGTGGATGAGCGACCGCGGTTTAGCCGATGAACAAAGGCGTCTTTGTTTGCTGTTATTCGTAGTTTCAGTGGTGGGGAGGAAACAGGGGAAAACGCTCCAGGTACTTGGGCCTCTAGCAGGGAGTGTGCACTGTCCGCTTACGAGAAAAAAGGGAAACCGCGTCCAAAGTGGTCCTCCCAAAGATGATTGCTCAGTGGTGGACGCTTAAGGGCGTGTTTCCCTCTTTCCCACTGTTTCCTATGCAAGCTGTAGAGACATTCGAAGCTTGAACGACATAACTTGTTAAACACGGATGAATTGCTTTGGTCAACTAGAACCATGAAGCATTTTTAAAGGCTTAGGAAATTGAGCAGTTTCCATTGAAGTGGCAATCAAAAGATATTTAAAAAGAATCTTTGCAAGCTAGCCTCGTGCCAAATAGCAAAGCTTGTGATGAGGAAAGAGGAGAAACAAGCGTGAGCTCTTTGGGATACCATCCTCGGAGCTGGGCTCGGACACCTCCAGCTAGTATCCCAAGAAGCTAGAGCGTTTTCTCCTCTTTCCTCTCCTCCACCAAAAGCCACGATCAAGTATTCTTTCATTCCTTTTCCCGAACCGTTGTATAGGTATTCAAGCAGTTCGCGCAAAAAAGGGTGGGACTAGTGTCCACCCTAAGCATGAGCAATCATCATTTGTTGCAGCTTTTTGATTCCACGGAAGTGCAAGATTTTTACCGAGGCTTCTGTTTTCCCCAGAATCTCAGCGATTTCGTTCATTCTCAGGTCAGCAAGGTAACGAAGTGAAATGACGTTGCGCTGGTCTTTGGTCAAGGTATGTACCTTTTGCCACAGCACTTCAGTTGACTCCTGCGTCAGCAGGCACTCTTCCGGCAGCTGATCGGTCGCTTTCATCGTAGCGAATGTATCCTGGTCCACCGGGCACTCTTTCTTTTTGCGCATGTAATCAATCAATGAATTGTGCGCAATGCGGAAAATCCAGGCTCCGAACGGATGACGTCCATCGTACTGCTCCAGCTTGGAGTATACCTTGATAAATACGGTCGTGGTCAAATCCTCCACGTCCCAAACATTTTTCACGCGGTAACGGAAATAGCGATATATTTTGGCAGAGTATTCTTCGTAGATTTGCTGATGATTGAGTTTTGGATATATAAGTGCAGTCTTCATAATCGATCTCCCATTTCATGATCCGTATGAGTTGATTTCATTCTAAAACGGATGTAGAAAGGGAACCATCGAGTTAACTTTCAAGAAGCTTACACTTTTGTAAGGTACTTATAGAGTGCTTGTAAGCTCTCGCATGTATAGGTACGGGAGAGCCTTTCATTTCGTTACAGTTTGAGCCAATCGGAAAAATAATTTTCTTTTACAGGGAAATAGGCGGTGACGAAGCGTACAAATTCCTTGGTGTCGACCTGCTTGTAGG
Source organism: Brevibacillus reuszeri (assembly GCF_002897295.1). Classification (GTDB taxonomy): domain Bacteria; phylum Bacillota; class Bacilli; order Brevibacillales; family Brevibacillaceae; genus Brevibacillus; species Brevibacillus reuszeri_A. Next base: position 22,700 of record NZ_BEXF01000014.1, on the reverse strand, counting down.
CATACTGTTCATAATAGGACTGTAAAAAGCGCCATCCATCTGATACATCCCCATAAGTTGAGATCAACTCCCACAGTCTCAGCGATGGTACGGCATAAAAAGCTCCATATATCTCACCTTTATAAGCGTCTAACGCCAAGTTTGAGGGCTTCCCTTTCGCCAACTGGGCAGCTGCTTTTGTCCTCTCCCACACCTTTTGTTCGCTTATTTTGTCGTGATCCATGAAAAACATCATACTCGACAATTCAGCAAATCCCTCGTCCAGCCATCCTTCCTGGTAGGAATCATTGACCACCACTCCGTAAAACCATTGATGGGCGAGCTCGTGAACGATAGTCTGTCTTAAAGACGCCAAATTTTCTTGTGCGGCTACCGTTATCACTCCAGGATACTCCATGCTGACTCGGCCATCCACCAAAATGTCTAGCTGCTTGTGAGGATATAAACCAATTTTGCTCGAGAAATAAGGAAGAGCATCCGATGCCGCCTGCAGTGCTGCTTCCAATTGGTTTGGGTTGGTCTTTTCTCCGAATACCCGAATTTGGACACCATTTACTTCTTGAGAAAGAGAATCCACGCCTTTTACTACAGCCACATAAAGCTCACGGACTTTTGAAACAGTTACTTCCCCCGACTCCTTAGCTTCCGCTCCATCCTCATCAGAAGTGGTAATGACCTGATAACCTGGCGGCACCTCGTAGCGAAGTTTGAAGTCTGCATGATCTGTATGATAGGACTCTCCATTTACCCGGTAGTCATGCTTGCTCCATCCGTTCTGGTAGGTCGCCAGCATCGGATAGAATTGGGCGAGAAAGTAACGTTGGCCCATCTTGTCAAAACGTAGTCCATCTTCTGGGACCGTGAACGTGTATGAGACTCGTACCTCCTTTTTTTGCCCAGGAGCCATCTTGTTCTCTAACGGAAGTTCGAGCGTGTCATACGTGAGGTGATACTTTGCCTGCTCCTGGTTTAACTCCACATTTATGATTCTTACATCGGCGTCACCTTTTATCGAACCGGGTTTATTTTCCTTCGTAAACACGTTGGGGATGAAATAAAACACGACTGAATCCCACGTATCTGCCGAACGGTTTTCCACCTGGATTGTCGCTTCTGCAACGAAAGATCCGTTTGGCTTCATATGCAGGGAAAGATCATAGTTGGCTTTGCTGCCGTCTGGTATAGGTTGTGGAACAAATCCGGTCAGGTTGCCCAGTCCTGCCTCCTCCTTAGAAGAACCTCCTTCTATAGAAGCAGCATCACCCGATGGTACAAGCTGCACAATTGGGGGTTGCTCTGACACAGTTTCTTGTTGTGACGCAGGAGTTTGCCACAGCAGGATCGCACTGACAGTCGCCCCAACTATACAACACATGAGGAGTACAGCCATCATCAAGCGCAGCATCCGTTCTGCCTTTCTGCGGTTTTTCTGAGAACCACGCATCCCTTCTGCAGGATGAAACCGCACTGCCATCACGGCGGGAAAGGCAGCACCCAACATCCCCACCAGGATAGGAATCAATCCTGCACTCAAGAGCAACAAAATGTCTTCCGTCGGAAACTGCTGATACATCGCTACAATCACCAAAACTCCTAGCCCTAGTCCGCAGAATGCCGCCAGTAAACCGCAAAGCAGCCCTTCCCAGAGGATCAGGCGAAAAATAGCCCCGTTTCGCCACCCCATCGCTTTAAGCAGCAGCAACTCTGCTTTGCGTTCCATGACGTTTTGCCAAATAATTTCCGCTGTGGTCAATATCGCGATCACCAGCGCAAGAACCATCGCAACGTAATGCGCTTGCCCGATCTCTACGGCGACAAATTGACCTAGCCAGGACGTATACATCATTCCTTGTAGACGGAAGGTGACGAAGCCAAAAAAAACCAGTAGTCCTGTGGGGACCGCCATAGCAAATATGGAGAGCAGACTCCGACGAAACTTGGCAAGTAAATGCCCTCGTGCCAATGAAAAGATTCCTTGTACCCGAACCATCCGGCGAGTGCCTGGCTGTAGCTCTCCTGTCCGAAGCATGGCAAAAGGAGAAATCTTGCCAACCATAAAAGCTGCTGGAACCGCTGCAAGGACGTAAATGACAAAGCCAAAAGATCCGATCAAAAAAACACGACCAAGCGAAATCATGGCGTTATGTTGGAGAACGACCGCCCCTACGATTGCCCAACTGATGAGGGTGACCATCCCTCCGAGCATGCATGCTTCTAAAAAGATGATGCCTACTACATGGATAGGACGCCATCCTATACTCACCAATAATCCAAATTCGCTCGTTCTGGCGTAAAGCGTCACCAAATTTGTGGCAAAGACGTATGTAGCCGCCATAAGCATAACGATACCCATAATGCCAGAAAAGCCTAGCTTGGTCTCGTGAAACAGCGTAAAAACGGTACCCAGTTTCACAAAAATTTGCTCCAGCCAGCCCATCTCTGGAAAAGCGCCATTTTCCGGAACGCGTACAAGGACAGGCTGGGGAGAAGAACCAAGCGTTATATCAGCTATCAGCCCTGTTCGTTTTTCAATCTCCTTCGCCACTTCCTCCAGCTTCTGCTGGCTAGCTTCATTGACGCTATCCACCCCCTTCACCTTTAGTCGAATGGATGCAATCGGTTTGTCCCCCACTAGCTGTGCTGCTGCGTCAATTGTGGTCAACAGCAACGGCGGGCTGGTAAGCAACCCAAACGGATTAAGGCTCGGGTACAAGGGGATAGATGGATTCAGCGGCTTCTCGTCTTTGTCCAAGACCAAGCGCGCCTCTGCAGGACGATACGTTTCCATAGGTAATTCGTTAATTGGGTCTTTGGAAATGGCCAATCGCTCTGGATCGTAAAAGCCTATCCAATATGGATCTATCAGATGACTCCAGTTCCAGTTTTCTACAAGCTGAAAGGGACGGAAGGAGTTGGGGAAATCATCTGCTGTGTATAAATAATGCTCTTGTACGTCCTGCGGAATTTTCGGCTCAATTGCTTGTACACTAAAAGCATAATTCCAGCGCTCTGGATAAGGACTGGCTACCTTTTCAAAAAAAAGCGAACTAGGCTTCTCGCTTAAAACGGGACTTATCCTTGCACTTTGATTATTATTCTGGTAAGCGAGAAATGGTTTTCCCGTTTTACTATCAATTCCTGACAAACTAGATAGCAAAAGCGCATGTGCTTGATTGGAGTCAAAAGAATATTTAAGAGGTTCTCCCACCGTCTCTTGCTGATCCAGAAATGATACTCCCCCCTTGTTCTTCACCTCTCTCATGGTCTGATCGGCCTTATCTTTGGTGGAAAACGGCAGGTTCAATCTTTCATACCTATCTTCGTACCAGAAATCGCTATCCATCCGGCTGCTCATCAGAATAGGCAGTTTTGTCATCTTTCTTCCATCGCCTGAATCTGTGGTCTCTGCTTTGTCATGCTCGGAAAAGTAACGGCTTTTTCCTACCGGCACGATAGCCTGATCTAAGCCAATAAGACGAGCCTCCGCTTCTGGATCGATGCCCACTAGTAGCTGACCGAAGAATCCATTAAGCTCCAGTATCCACGTCTCTACTCCATATGGCTCAAGCACACCCCGTTGGAGAGCATCCTGCTCTTCTCTGGAAATACTCCAAAGCCCTTGAGTATAGTAAAAAGTCCGTTCAAACCTTGGAACAATTTGTACCCCGTCGTTGCTGTAAGCTGCTCTAATGTGGCGATAGATTCCCGGCTCTTTTGGCTTCTCTACTTTTCCATATGAAAATGACGTCCCTGAATATCCAACTGGAGCCAGTGGAGCCGCTACTTCAACGTCAGGCATATTCTTGATCAAGGTGTAATCATTTAAACTGATCCCTCCGTAAAGCCCACTCAAATAATTTGGCTCCAATAGCTGGTCCTGTTCCGTCACACTGCGCGATCCTTCTGGTCGAACCACGATATGATAGGCAGCCTTCCAGCGCTTTTGCAAAATCTCTTGAGTCGTCCCGTTGTTGCTCTCAGTCACACCGACAAAATAGCTGAGGGTCGAGCTGATAATAAGCATGCCGACTAGCAGGAGGAGAAATCGCTCAGGGTGACGCCACCAATTATTCCAAATAAAGCGGATCACGCATGCCACCCCTTGGGTACATCAGAAATGACTCGTCCATCCCGCATTTCAATCAATCTGTCTGCCTGACTCGCTAAATGTTGATCGTGCGTGACAAAGACGATTCCGCTCCCATATTCTTTCTGATACTTACGCAGTAATTGGAAAACCATCTCCCCATTGCTCGTATCCAAATTGCCTGTAGGCTCGTCAGCAAAAAGCCAAGATGGTTGATTAACCAGTGCGCGGGCAATTGCAACACGCTGCTGCTCCCCTCCAGACATTTGGGAGGGCAATGCGGTTCGTTTATGTTCCAGGCCTACCCAGCCTAGTAATTCCTCTGCCCTGCTCATCTTGTCATAAGCTACTCGTCGTGGTAACAAGGGAGACATAACATTTTCCAATGCCGTTAGAGTCGGCAGCAAATGAAATTGCTGAAAAATAAAACCTATACAATCAAATCTAAAATCAGCCAGACGTTTTCTCTTTAATGTACCTATCTCTACTTCATCGTAATGAATCGTTCCGGTCGTTGGAATGTCCAGTGTGCCAATTACTTGTAACAATGTCGATTTACCCGATCCAGAAGGACCAACAATAGCTGTCACTTCACCTTTATTCAAGGTTACATTTATGTTTTCGAGCGCTGTAGTACCTACTCCATCACCACTATATGTTTTGGTAACATCACGTACTTGAATGTGAGCACTGCTTATAGATCTCAAAGCGAATACCCCCTGTTCATCTGCCCTCTACAACATAAGACGATAATCCCTTAAATTGGTAACTAGTTAAGATAAAGGAAAACAAAAAAACGCCCCCACGAAAATGGAGGCGTCCAATCTCACTCGACTATTCAATTACAACAAACCAAGACGCTTAAAAATCGTATCCACATGCTTCAAATGGTAGCGATAATCAAAGCACTCATCCAGCTCTTCCTTGGTCAGCGTAGAGCTTACCGTCGCATCCTCGTCTACAATCGCACGGAAGGAGCGTTGTTCTTCCCAAGCCTGCATCGCACGCGGCTGTACAGTGTCGTAAGCCTGCTCGCGGCTCATGCCTTTTTCGATCAGCTTCAGCATAACCTGTTGAGAGTAAATCAGACCGAATGTACGATCCATATTGCGCTTCATGTTTTCAGGGAAGACAGTCAGGTTCTTCACGATGTTCATGAAGCGGCGCAGCATGTAGTTCAGCGCTTGTGTCGCATCTGGCAAAATCACGCGCTCAGCAGAAGAGTGGGAAATATCCCGCTCATGCCAGAGCGATACATTTTCATAGGAAGTAAGCATGTGTCCACGGATGACACGAGCCAGTCCGCAGATGTTTTCGCTGCCGATCGGGTTACGCTTGTGAGGCATTGCAGAGGAGCCTTTTTGTCCTTTGGCGAACGCTTCTTCTACTTCGCGCATTTCGCTCTTTTGCAGACCGCGGATTTCAGTCGCAAACTTCTCTAGGGATGTCGCGATCAGTGCCAGTGTTGCCATGTATTCCGCATGACGGTCACGCTGCAAGGTTTGAGTAGAGATCGGAGCCGCAGACAGTCCAAGCTTTTCACATACATAAGCCTCTACGAACGGATCGATGTTGGCATACGTACCTACCGCACCAGAAATTTTACCGAAAGCTACTTCTTTCTTGGCAGCCTGGAAACGAGCCAGATTGCGCTTCATTTCTTCATGCCACAGTGCGAGCTTCAAGCCAAATGTCGTTGGCTCGGCATGTACACCGTGGGTTCTGCCCATGCATACTGTATCCTTATGCTCACGAGCCTTGTCTGCCAAAATCGTGATAAAGTCTTCGATGTCTTTTTCCAAAATCTCGTTTGCCTGGCGCAGCAGGTAAGACAGGGCTGTATCCACCACATCTGTAGAGGTCAGTCCGTAGTGTACCCATTTCTTTTCTTCGCCCAATGTTTCCGAAACCGCACGGGTAAACGCCACTACGTCATGGCGAGTTTCCTCCTCGATTTCGTAAATGCGGTTAATGTCAAAGCTAGCGCCTTCCCACAGCTTTTTTACGTCTTCTTCCGGGATAACGCCAAGCTTGGACCATGCTTCACATGCGAGGATTTCGACCTCCAGCCAAGCCTTGAATTTGTTTTCTTCAGTCCAGATAGCACGCATTTCTGGTCGGGAATAACGTTCAATCATGATGATACCTCCGTTTGATTGGTCCAGATTTCGAGTTCTTCTATGCGGGCGAGTGCTTCCTCCACAGTAGGGGCAAGCACGTTGATATGCCCCATTTTCCGCTTCTCCTTGCTCTCTGCCTTTCCATACAGATGGAGCTTGGCAGTAGGCGGCAGCTTGTCGATTCGATCAATAACAGGCTGTAGATGCTCTCCCAAAATATTAACCATGACGACGGGCGAGAGCAACTCTGTTGATCCCAAAGGCAGATTGCACACCGCGCGGACATGTTGTTCGAACTGCGAGGTCACGCACGCATCCATGGTGTAATGTCCAGAATTATGCGGGCGCGGAGCCAGCTCATTCACATACAGCTGATTGTCGGCGGTCAAAAACAGCTCAACCGCAATCAAGCCGACTACATCGAGCTTTTCCACGATCGTGCGGGCGATTTCCTCGGCACGCTTCTTTACTTCGTCCGAGACGCGCGCAGGTACAATACTCAAATGCAAAATGTTTTCCTTATGAATGTTTTCGGCGGTTGGAAATACAGCCAGCTCACCAGCAGGATTGCGTGCCGCAATGACGGAAAGCTCCAGCTGAAATGGAATGAACTGCTCTACGATCAGCTCAGTTCCCGCCTTCGCTAAGGTTTCGTACGCTTCCGTAAGCTCTGCTTCACTTCTCAATACCCACTGTCCTTTTCCGTCATACCCACCTGTGGCGGTCTTCATGACGGCTGGCAAGCCCAGCTCGCGAACAGCTGCCTGCAAATCCTCCAGGCTGTTCACTACGCAAAAAGGAGCAACCGGAATTCCAATTTCTCGGATAGCTGTCTTTTCCCGAATTCGGTTTTGGGTAATGCGCAACAGACGACTTCCCTGTGGAACATACGCCTGACTTTCCAAAACCTCTGCCACCTGTGCATCCACATTTTCAAACTCATATGATATCACATCGCTGAGAGAAGCAAGCTGCATGGCTGCTTTTACATCATCGTAGCTGGCGACAATTTGCCTGTCGGCGGTCTGTGCACATGGTGCATCCTCTGTCGGGTCCATCGTAACAAAACGGTAGCCCATAGCTCGTCCAGCCAGCGCAATCATCCGTCCAAGCTGTCCTCCGCCAAGTATGCCTATCGTTGATCCTGGTTTTATCAGCTTGCTATCCCTGTTTGTCATTCCAGTTCACTCGCTTCCAGCACTTTATTCCGCACCTCATCACGTCTGATGACGAAGCGCTCCTGAATATCCGGATATTTGATTCCCAAAATCTGTGCTGCCAACAGTCCAGCATTGATTGCTCCCGCTTTCCCGATCGCTACAGTCGCTACCGGTACTCCGCCTGGCATCTGTACGATAGACAAAAGCGAATCTAAGCCATTCAGGTTTGAAGACTTGACCGGTACCCCGATAACAGGCAGCTCCGTTTTGGCAGCTACCATTCCCGGCAAGTGAGCTGCACCGCCTGCCCCAGCGATGATGACCTCTAGACCGCGGCTTTTGGCGCTCTCTGCATACGTAAACATCAGGTCTGGCGTTCTGTGAGCCGACACTACCTTTTTCTCATAAGGCACTTGCAGTTCATCCAGAATTGCGCAAGCTTCCTTCATCGTTTCCCAGTCCGACGTGCTGCCCATAATAACCCCAACCAACGGCTTGACCATGCACTCTTCGCCCCCTACTTTTTTCATAAAAGTGGTATCCTCAAAAGAAAACCCAACCGACTAACGGCTTTTCTGCCGTACTCATCGCCTGGGCTATTCGTACTCGTTCGCTTTCAACATATTCAGTTTATCAGGGAGAAAGTTTGCCTGTCAACCTCGCTTCCGAACATTGTAAAAAGAGTTTCATTTCATCATTCGTGTTTAACCCTTTTTACCCATTCTTCTGCTAAAGCCGCCTTATCCAGCTTCAATCCAAGCCAGTAATCAAAAAATGGGGTGGCATCCGCACCAGAAGCATCCGAGAAAATTTTCACGAGTCGTTTTCCGCTTGCTTGGCTGTATTGATGCTCCTTTACATAATTTCGCAAAATTTGATGCAGCTGCTCAGCGCCCCACGCTTCCTTTAAAGTCCACCACATGACGCCAGCCCGCCCGTAAACGAGATCATTATAGCTTTTCCAGTCCGGGTATTGTTCTACACTATGCCATGCGGTCAAGCCGCGAGCAGCATAAGCCTCGGCCGCTCGTGACTGACTGAGTCTCAAATGGATATAGCCTTTCGCACGATCGGCATCCAGCTGCTCCAGAAACGCCATCGTCGCATAGTCTGTCAAACTCTCATCTAGCCATGCCTCTCGTACCTCGTCGCTACCTATCAGCCCGTAAAACCATTGATGTGCGGTCTCATGTGCCACTACAGCCTCGCCCATCGGGTCACTGCGGTTAAATAGGTCGTCTTGGATAAAAACGATGCATGGATACTCCATCCCGCCAAAAAAGCCGCCCGTTTTGACGACATCGTATTCTTTATAAGGGTAGGCACTGAATTGCTCACTGTAATAGGCTAACGATTTGCTGGCAATCTGATGGAGACGCTCTACGATTGCAGGATCATCTCCTAGCTGCCACCATGTATTGATGGTCGTATCCCCTACCTTGCTACTCGTCTGGCGATACGTATCATCCATAATCACCATCGCAAAATCACGAACGTTCCACGCATCCAGCTCATATGTACTTCGGCGCTCTGGACGGGTCTCGGTGACGACAGCTACACTCTCGATTCCGCTGGTAGCGAGCTGAAAGCCTGCCGGAAGATGCACGCGCAGATGGTAATTCGCCATACTGCTGTAAAAGGGATCGCCAATGGAGGAATACGGGTCGAGACGCCAGCCGTCCGCATCCTTGACTGAAAGAATCGGCAGCCAGTTGCCTAGCCACATGGCGTGATCGTTGAACGACAGACGTCCGTTATTATACGGGACCTGCAGACGGAAGCTCATTTCTACTTCTGTCTGCCTCAGCTGCTGCTTGCTGACAGGGAGCGGGACTCGCAGCAGGGTGTTCGTCTTCCCTGCGTAAACCACATCAACTGCCTGACCGTCCACGCGAACATCGGTAATGGAAATTCCGCCTGGCTCACGTTGTTTTCCGAGCACCTGCTCCCAGTTCACACCGCTTAAATCGGCAGTTGGTTGAAACGCATTTGGGTATAAGTGAAAAAAAGCCTTGTCATCCTGTGGCGCAAAACGAACAGCCAGCGTGCCCGTTACAACCCGTTCCTTCATATCCATCCATACGTCTGCCCGATACGTTACTTGAGCAGGCGGTGGTTCCTGTGACTTGCCGCTTTTATCACCCGCTCCAGCCAGTGATGTCCATGGCTTCTCCCATAGAAATCCGACAAGCACTACCCCCACCACTACGCTGAGCACCCACCTATTTCGCCACATGGCGATCCCCTGCCTTTACACATCTCACCGTTCTTGTTCGATACTACTTTGGTGCCTTGCGTTGACGCTCTAACCATGCCGCTGCTTTATCCTGCTGGCTCATATCGAGCTTCAGCCAGTAATCAAGGAAGCTACTAGCGTCTTCTCCTGCAGCATCAGAAAGCACCGTGTTCCATGCTTCACCATCGGCAATTCCTAGCCTGTATTTCCGGGCATACTGGTGGAGCACCTCATGCAGTCGCTTCTCCCCCCAAGCTCCTCGCAGCATCCAGAGCATGGACGATGTACGCGAGTAGACCAAATCACTGTAGCTCTGATTGTCTGGAAAGGCAGCGAGCTCTTGCCAGGGACGCAGCTCTTCCTGCACATAGAACGGTACAATCGTTCCATACATCAACCGTTTTCGAACACGCTCGAACCCAACCTCCGGATATTTGTTAGATAGAAAAGCGAGTGAGGCATATTCTGTGAACCCTTCATCCAGCCAGGCTTCGTGGATTTGATCATTTCCGATCAAGCCGTAAAACCACTGATGTGCGGTTTCATGTACGACAGTTGCCGTAGCATTTGTCCCACCGAATGTGAAATGGCTGCCATCCAAAAAGACTAAAGCAGGGTATTCCATGCCATTAATCTTTCCTCCAACACGGACCACATCATATTCCTTATAGGGGTAGGTCCCGAACTGGCTATTGAAATATTCCAGTGACGCGGCTGCTGCATCATGAACATGCTTTGCTCCCTCTTCGTCATCTGTATTTCTCCACCACGTTCTGATAACAGTATCCCCAACTTTTCCCTCCAGTCGTTTATAGGTCCCGTCCATGATGACGAGGGCAAAATCCCGTACATCATCTGCTCGCAAAAGATAAGTCCTGTTTCCCGATTGAGAAGTGTTTACTTCAGCATTAGAATCTGTTGCCGAACTAGCAAGCTGATAGCCCTCTGGCAAGGTTACATCTACTTCATAGTCTGCGTTCTTGCTGTAAAAGGGATCACCGGTTGGCTCGTACGGGTCGAGGTGCCAGCCATGCTGATCCTCTACCGCCAGGATTGGAAGCCAATTGCCCAGCCATATGGAGTGATCATCATAGGACATCCTGCCATCGTTATGCGGGAGTGTCAGATCGAAGTCTAGCGCAATTTTCGTCGGAGTTGATCTGGCCTTCTTGTCATCCGCCTCAGCCAATGGCACTTCGAGAATCGTCCCCGAACGCTTTCCCTCTACCAGCTTTCCATCTACAGAGAGCTTTGTACTAGCATACGTCGCAAGTGATGGATCATTGCCTAAAAGTTGATCCCATTGCGCACCAGAATGTTCGCTCGCAAAGGCATATGGGTAGAGGTGGAGGTATGCGTGCTTGTTATCCTTTGGCCAAAATGTAATGTCTACGCTGCCCGTAATATGCTTCCTTTGAGGGTCGATATTCACTTTTGCCTGATAAATAGCTTTGTCAGAGCCTGCTTGTTCCTCCGCTTGTGCGGGCAACACCAGCCCCAAAAATAACGCCATACAGCCTAGCACAAAGACCGATTTCCTCACGCCATCGCCTCCCTTTTCCCCTATCCTACCTGAATATGGAAAAAATGAATACCACCTTATTGAGCTGTCTTAAGCCACTGCTGTATTTCATCCAAAGGCATGACATGCTCGGCCCCACGGCGCATATCCCTTATTACGATATTCCCGCTATTGGCTTCGTTTTCTCCATAAATGGCAACAAAAAGAATTTGTTCTTTATTTGCATAATCCAGTGCTTTTTTCAGTCGCTTGCCCGTCAGCTCAAGCTCTACCTTCATTCCGCTGGCTCGCAGCTGATTGGCCAATGCGAGGCTGGCTGCTTCCGTCCCGAGCGGCACAACCAGTACATCAGCCGCACGTTCTTCCGAAGCCGCGGGTCGCATCGCAAGCGCAGTCAGAATCACATCGAGTCCAAACGATATTCCTACCGCCGGATACTCTCTGCCATCCCCGAGAAACCGCCCGATGATTTCATCATATCGTCCGCCGCTCCCGATGCTTGATGTGATGCTTCGATCCTGCAGAAAAATTTCGTATACCGTTCCCGTGTAGATACCCAAGCCACGTGCCAAAAATGGCGTAAATCGTACGTCACCCTCCACCTCTGCCTCCTGTAAATAGGCAAGCAGCTGTCTGAGCTCAGACGCACCTTCTTGCACGAGCGCCGAAGAGAAACGCTCTGTCAGCTGTTCCAGCGAGAGAGCACCCGTTTGCAAAAAGGACGTAATCGCAACAACGATCGACTCCTCCACTTTTCGCTCACGCAAATCCTCCTCTACGCCTTCAACACCGATCTTCTCCAGCTTATCGAGTGACAGCATGACATCCCCAGCCAGCTCTTCTGGGACGCCTAGCTCCTGTAGTACACCAGAGAGCAGCTTGCGATTATTCACTTCGATGTAAACCAGAAGGCCCAGCTTTTGAAAGGCAGCAAAAGCCATACTGATCAGCTCTGCTTCCGCCAGCATCGAGGACGTCCCGACAATATCGACATCACACTGGATAAATTCACGGAATCTGCCCGGTTTTACTGGACCATCGCGAAAGACCTTCCCAATTTCATAGCGCTTGAAAGGCATCCGTATTTCGGGATTCATGCCGACTACTTTGGCCAAAGGAACTGTCAAATCATAGCGCAGTGCCAGCTCCCGCTCTCCCTGATCACTTAAGCGATATACTTCCTTCAGGATTTCTTCACCGCCTCCATACTTCGATGCGAGCAGTTCGTAATACTGAATCATAGGCGTCTCCAACGGCTTGCATCCATATGCCTCAAATACGCCCTCCAGCGTGCGGCGAATCCGGTTTCGAATCATTTGCTCCTGTGGCATGAAATCCTTGGTTCCTTTTACGCTTCTCAGTATTCCGTTTTCCATAGTTGATCGCTCCTTCTCTTCTTTTTATTGTGAAAATGCAAAAAGCCATGCAGGGCAGCTACATGCCCGCATGGCTTAAAAAGTCACCACCGCAGGCACAAAGCACAATAAGCGCTTGCACCTGCGGAAAAATTTCCGAAGATACAAACGCTCTAGCCGTGGTGATGCTGTTGAAGGAATACGTAATTACATCTCATCGTGGATCCCTCTTCAAAAAGATTTTTCCCATCATACATCAGATCGAGGCAAATATGCAAGCGCCGGAGTTTAGGTAAACAAAAAACGGCTCCCGTCTCATAGACAGGAAGCTGCTATTCTTTTCTTCTATTCGCGCAGCCAGATGAAGTAAGCCAGGAAGACGAAGAACAATACGTACATGGCTGGATGTACTTCACGTGCTTTGCCTTTCAACACCTTCATCACTGGATAAACGATGAAACCAGCAGCAATACCTGTCGCGATGCTGTAAGTCAGTGGCATCAGAAGAATGGTCAGGAATGCCGGGAACGCCTCGTCCAAATCCTTCCACGCAATATGGGCAACGTGGGAAGCCATCAGTACGCCAACAATGATCAATGCCGGGGCTGTAACAGCTGGCGTCACAATCGCAAGTATCGGTGAGAAGAACAATGCCAAGAGGAACATTACTCCTACTACAATCGCAGTAAAACCGGAGCGACCACCTGCAGCTACACCCGCTGTTGATTCAACATAAGCTGTCGTTGTTGATGTACCCAAAACTGCACCTGCCATACCGGCAACCGCATCAGAAGCAAGCGCTTTTCCTGGTCGCGGCAGATTGCCATCCTCTTTTAATAAACCAGCTTGACTGGCAACTCCCAAGAGAGTACCTGTCGCATCAAAGAAATCAACAAACAAGAACGTCAGGACAACAATCAGCATGTTCATAGTGAACAATGAGGAAGGATCTCCAAGGTATTGGAACGCCGCACCAAACGTAGGCGCGATACTTGGAACTGGCGCAACGATACTGCCTGGCAGACTTACCAATCCAAAAATCATCCCAACCACTGCAGTTACTACCATACCGATAAAAATACCTGCGTTGATTTTACGAGAAAGCAGAACAACGGTAACAATCAGACCAAAAACAGCCAGCAGTGCATTTTTCGCAGCTAGAATCTCTTCTGGCTTCATTCCTTCATGGAAGAAGGTCAGGTGGCCGAGCGCTACAAACGTTGCCTCATTTGCTACCACGATCCCTGCATTTTTCAAACCGATAAAAGCAATAAAAAGTCCAATCCCTGCAGATACAGCATATTTCAAGCCTTGTGGAATCGCCTTGATGATCGCTTCACGAACACCTGTAAGAGAGAGAATCAAAAAGATTGTACAAGACAGGAAAACTCCGGCGAGAGCCTGCTGCCAAGGAATTTGCATCGTTAAAACAACTGTATAGGTGAAAAAAGCATTCAAACCCATACCTGGTGCCTGTCCAATTGGCAAACGTCCGAGGAACCCCATCAACAGGGAGCCAATTGCTGCTGCAAGAGCTGTAGCCGTAAACACCGAATTGAATTCTGGATAATTTGCCTTCAGTTCAGGCGGCAGATCAGCACCACTAAGTATGAAAGGATTTACTGCCAAGATGTATGCCATTGCCAAAAACGTTGTGATACCCGCGATAATCTCGCGGCGGTAATTGGTGCCTAGTTTGTCGAACTCAAAATACTTCCGCACCTCTAGTCCCCCCATGTCATGGTTGTGGTAACAAAACGGTCATAACCGTTTTTTACAGAAAAAGGCCGAGACGCTATTAGTATGCGCCTGGCCTTTTCACAAAACACATCGGGAACAATTTCAAAAATAATAACAATAACGCATCCCGTTGACATTTTGTTCGTAGCCAGGTCGTTAATGGCGACCCCGTAGAAACTCTCGAGCCATATTCCCGAGAATATACGAACCTTCCTATGTTACCTCTTACACATTGAGAAGTGTAACAGGTGCGCATACATATGTCAACGAAAATACGAACGTTAATTTTTACTTACCAACAAACATCCGTGTTTTTACTATTCCCACTCGATTGTTGCTGGTGGCTTGGAGGTCACATCATAGACGATGCGGTTTACGTTATCTACTTCGTTTACGATACGAGTAGAGATTTTCTCCAATACATCCCAAGGAATACGTGCCCAGTCAGCAGTCATACCATCAATGGAAGTAACGGCACGAATACCAACCGTATAAGAGTACGTGCGCACATCGCCCATTACCCCAACTGTTGTCATGTTCGGCAGAGCCGTGAAGTATTGCCAGATTTCGCGATCGAGACCTGCTTTGGCAATCTCTTCACGAAGAATCGCATCGGATTCACGAACAATTTTCAGCTTTTCTTCTGTAACCTCGCCCAAAACGCGAATGCCAAGTCCTGGACCTGGGAACGGTTGACGCCATACGATTTCATCTGGCAAGCCCAGCTCTGTACCCAATTTACGTACTTCATCCTTAAACAGTGCTTTCAATGGTTCAATCAAAGTAAACTTCATGTCTTCAGGCAAACCACCGACGTTATGGTGAGACTTGATCGTTTGAGCCGTTGCCGTTCCGCTCTCAACGATGTCAGTATACAGTGTTCCTTGTGCCAGGAAGTCCATATCTGTCAGCTTGCCAGCTTCCTCGTCAAATACGTAAATAAATTCATTACCGATGATTTTACGTTTTTGCTCTGGATCGGAAACGCCCTTCAGCTTGCCCAAGAATCGCTCGCGAGCATCAATTTTGATTACCTTCATAGAAAACTTGTCAGCGAATGTTTCCATTACGCCTTCAGCTTCTCCCTGACGCAGCAATCCATGGTCAACGAACATGCAAGTCAATTGATCGCCAATTGCTTTGTGGATCAGCGCTGCTACTACAGAGGAATCTACTCCTCCACTCAGTGCACACAGTACTTGCTTGTTGCCAACTGTTTCACGGATATGAGCAATTTCATCCTCGATGAACGTAGTCATGCTCCAGGTCGCTTCACATCCACAAACGTTAAATAAGAAGTTGCCAATAAACTCCGTTCCTTTTACCGTATGGCGAACTTCTGGGTGGAATTGAACACCGTACAGCTTGCGCTCTGGGTGGCTGATCGCAGCTACCGGGCAGCTGTCGCTCACTGCATCTACGCGGAAACCGGTTGGGAGCTCTACTACTTTATCAGAGTGGCTCATCCAAACGATTTCACTTGCATCCCATTTCTCATACAGGCTGTGTGCATCTTGCAAACGAAGCTCGGCTTTACCGTACTCGCGTTTGCCAGCGCGCTCAACTTTTCCTTCGAGCATATGGCTCATCAATTGCATACCATAGCAAATACCCAGGATTGGCAAGCCCAGTTCAAAAATAGCAGGGTCTACTTTTGGCGCTCCTTCTTCGTAGACACTCGCTGGACCACCGGAGAAAATAATGCCCTTTGGCTTCATTTCCTTGATTTTTTCCACAGGCGTATTGAATGGTACCAATTCGCTGTAAACACCCAGATCGCGTACACGACGTGCGATCAACTGATTGTATTGGCCTCCGAAATCAAGTACGACGACCATTTCCACTGACTTGTCCATGACTTCCCCCTTCTCCTGTAATGCACAGGACGTGCAAATTTCCGCTTCCCCCGGATGTAGATACAAGTTGTCGCATATTTGCAAAAAAACCGGGACTGTTACCTCCGAAAAATCATACGGAGGCAGCGTCCCAGCTTGTGTACACATGTGCGGTTTGCATGTACAAAAATCCGAAGTGCTATCCTCGTAGTCGCTCAATTTACGGTTGGGCGGTAGAAACTTTCAGGCCATATTCCTGATCATTATACGAGTCTCATTGATCGTCATTCTAGCAGATGAAACGTCATTGTTCAAGGCTTCAGTTGACGGATCAATCTTTCTATTACTTGCTCTGCCACTGTACGTGCCTTCTGTTCCATCTCCTTGAAGCCGTAAATCGCTCGTTCGTACATCTCGGTCAGATAACGCAGATCCTGTCTCTTGTCGCCCGGAATCGTGAGCCTGCTTACATACTCGCGCAAGGTTTCCCCTGCTTGTCTGCGGGCGTAAACACTTTCTACCATGCGAATTAACAGGTTGTAGCGATCCTTGTATTGCGTACTCCGCTCATTATGAATTTGCCTGCGAAGCCACCATATCTGCAGATCCTTTTTGCGACGATACGCTACGACACCCGCCACCGCGAGCAAAGCGACCACGCCAGCATTTACCTGCCATGGAATCGAAAAACGTTTACTCGATACAGCGTCCCCTTCCTCCAATTCATTGAAACGACCATCCCCACGGTCTGGAGATGCTGTGTTCCCCAAATCAGGTAGCGGAACTAGAATTTGTGGCTGCGATGTTTGGAGATCGTAGTTAAACCGAACCGGAGACATAAAGGTACTGGTTGCTTCAAAAGGAATCCAGCCATGTCCCGGGAAGTACACCTCTACCCAAGAGTGGGCATCCTTGTTGCGTATCTCCATAATCTCGTTGTTCTGGGCATCCGTGCCTACCCGCTCTCCTGGTGCAAAGCCTTTTACCCAGCGTGTCGGGATATCCAGTGTACGCAGCATGACAGCCATTGAGGTAGAGAAATGGTCACAATAGCCTCGCATACTGTCAAACAGGAAATGATCAACGAAATCCTGACCTTCTTGCGGTACAGGAACATCCTTCGTTTCATACTTATATTTTCCACTCGAGCGTAAGTAATTCTCGATTGCTCTCACTTTTTCGTACGGCGTCTTTGCATCCTTGGTTACCGTTTGCGCAAGTTCTTTGACACGCGGAGGAAGCGTAGCCGGAAGCTGCAAATAACGCTCCCTGATGTCCCTTGGATAGTCTGTGCCTGCTTGCGTAACAGCTTTTTCACTAACAATCGGTACTTCTGCTTCTACGTTGTATTGATTCAGCTTCAGCAGTGTTCCATTTGGTCTGGTCACAGACTTTTCCTGTGTCCCTTCCAGCTGGATCAGCGTCGTCTTCCCTGCACGTACCTCTAGCTGCTGGTTCATCATGTCGTAGACCACGGTCGCATTTGGTGGTGCGTAGTCACTGACCTTTTTCAGTTGCCCCGGGTAAAAAACGGTTGCGAACTGCTGCGGTCCCTTAAACTCCAGCGTGGCATCTACCTTTTTGGTTTCAAAGCCGTGGAACAATACTTCTTTCCATTCATGGTTTTGCGGGTCCAGAATGGATTCATAGTTGGCTTTTTCCTTTTCCCAGCCTACACCGGTATAAACATCCTTGGAATCTCCGCGCCAATAGCTTCGCTCGTTGGTGGTTGCAATGAACACCATCGTATTATCCTGCAAAAACGGACCGCCCAGTCGTTCATCATTGTTGTCATAGCCAACCTTCTTCATGACTCCAACGGGAGCATTGTTATCACTCCCCGTCAAAAAGGCGACCGGATCAGGCCAGCTAGCGTCTTTTTTCGGAGCAGCATAACCAATCCCAACGCTGATAGCAATGATCAAAAGGGAGGCCAGCACTGAATTCCCTAGAATTCGCACTTTCTTTCCAGCCAAGCTAGCCATGCTTGTCATTTTGGTCAAATGACTGACGGTCAAGAGCAAGAAGCCATAGATAAACGTACGGACAATCCCTGCACTCGCATCATAAGGAAGAAACGTATCCAGTACACACAAATAGAGCTCTGTCAGAAATACAAACCAGAGTCCTTGTCTTTGCTCCAGAACCAGGTACGTCAGCATGGATATCAAAATGAGCAGCGCCAGATCAAACATGGCATTGCGTGATACCAGTGACATATCTGCCCAGTTCTGCTGCAAAGCAAGCGGGAAATCACGGACGATGTTCCCATAAAGCTCGTCAAGCCATTCCGTCCCAAACAAGGGAGTATCAAACATCGTTGCATGTAGCAGCCACAGCAGTCCGAGCAGCTTAATGGGGAGTGTCATCCATCTAAAAGGTACAAGTACATCGATGATGAGTACGCCAGCGGCAATTATGAAGAACGGCCACAAAATGCCCGTATCTGTCAGCTCTTGCATGGGGAAAAGCCATTCTCGCAGCAACAGGAACAACAAAAGCGCTGAGACCCACTCCAAGCTCGTCGGACGTTTCCATACGTTCATGAGTCTAGGCACCTCCAATCCGCTTCCACTCGTGATTCTCCATGTGAATAGACGTACATGTAACCTTGTTTGCCATAAGCAGCTGCAGCGCCCGCTTTTGCTCGTCAGAGAGCGATTGATCAGCGTGGACGTAAAACAGTTGAACCCGTCTGCCTTTTTGCGTGAGTGCAATGAGTCTACTGATGAGCCCTTTTTCGACCCGAGGAGTAACAATGATGAGCGTTACCCCCTGCGGTTGCTCCAATGCTTCGCGCCCAATGATTTTGGAGAAAGGATCGCTGCCTTCTGGCATTACTCGCGCTAATTGATCGAACACGCGAAATAGATGCGCATGAGAAATGGATGGTGCGAGGGAGATACGCTCTATTTGCTTATAGACGAGACCATAATGATACTGATTGCGGTTCGCATAGGCGATCAAGCTCGCAGTCAGCTTCACGGCCGTCTCAAATAACTGCGCAGGCTTATCGCGATAGCTTTCTCTTTCTACGTCGAGGAAAAAGACCGCCTGGTTCATCGCCTGATGCTCAAATTCTTTTGTTTTTAAACCTGTTCCCCGTGCAGAGGCTCTCCAATGAATTTGACTGAGTCGATCGCCACGGTGATACTCCCGGACTCCTCGAACAGCCGCTACATCATCTGATCGCCGATGAGACACATGCACATTTCCACTGAAGCTTCCATCTCCTAATGCCCAATGGGTCAGCTCCTTGTATCTTGGATAGACGAGAAATTCATCTGATAGCGGGAATACTTGTCTACGCTCAAAAAAGCCAAAAAAATCACCGCCACTTACAATACAATTGGTCAGTCGGTAATGACCACGCGGCAAATTTGGAATGACATAACGAAATTCTACTTCCCGTCTGAACCAAGGAAATACCAGCTGTCGATGCGGCTCGTAAACACCTGCAATCCGATCAGGTAGTGGCTCGACGATCATATTCCATCCCAGTGGAAACCAAATCCGCCTACGCAAGCGGATGGTAACAATCACACTATCCCCATCCTGCAAGCGGTTTCGATCTACTTCACGTACGACCTCCAAGGTCGCATACATCAGATAGTAAGCCAGCATTTGGTACACGAAAAAGCCTAGGCTGCTGTAAAACAAAAACCAGCTAGAAAACCCGCCTTGAAACTTAGCGAATATATAGGTGATAACTACTAATCCAATAACTTTGGCTTTGCCCCATCTTTGCTGTCTCATGCATAGTCACCGCCTCAACTTACTGGAACGCGGGTTTCAGACAAGATCGCCGTCAATATCCGTTCCACAGTCGATCCTTCCAGACGAGATTCCGGCTTTACCATCATCCGGTGAGCAAAAATGAGCGGTACGAGCTCTTTTACATCGTCAGGAATGACGTATTCCCGTCCCCTAACGAAGGCCAATGCTTGTGAAGCCCGATAAAGAGCGAGCGAGCCACGAGGACTTACCCCTAAATAAACATGATGATGATCCCGTGTACGGTGGCAAAGACGTACAATATACTCCTTGACGCCCTCTGATATTTTAACTGCTGATACCTGCTGTTGCAGCTGCGCGAGCTCCTCTGCTGTCATCACTGATTCCAGTTGGTCGAGTGGATTGGCATCGGAGAATCTGGACAGCATGCGCATTTCCTCATCCACGCTTGGATAGCCCAAACGTAATTGCATGAGGAAGCGGTCAAGCTGTGCCTCAGGCAGTGGGAAAGTTCCCTCATATTCCAACGGGTTTTGCGTCGCCATTACAAAAAAAGGCTCAGGCAAACGATAAGTTACGCCATCGACAGTGACCGAACGCTCCTCCATAGCCTCCAGAAGGGAGGATTGCGTCTTCGGTGAAGTCCGGTTGATCTCATCCGCTAGAATCACATTGGCGAAGAGCGGTCCCTGGCGAAATTCGAATTCCAGACTCCTCTGATTAAAAATAGCGACCCCAGTTACATCTGTCGGCAATAAATCCGGAGTAAACTGTATACGCTTGAATTCTCCACCTACTGATTTCGCTAATGCGCGCACCAGCATGGTTTTCCCTACGCCTGGTACATCCTCCAGCAAAACATGGCCATTAGCTAATACAGCTGCCACCATCATCTCGATGACAGATCTTTTTCCAATTAACACTTTTTCTATATTGTCTATTAATTTCAATACAGAGGGATGCGTTTGTTCCAATTTTATTGGGTTCATGTAGATACAACTCCTGTTCCATTGTATTCTTCTGTCAGGTGTAAACAGCAACTACATAGGCAAAATGTGCATCCTCATTCTAAAGTAATAGATGAGACTAGGAGATACAAGGAAAAAATGCTTAAAATTTGTAAAATTATGAAAGCAATTATGCAAAAAAGAGTAGGACTAATTCCTACTCTTCGATTCCATACAATATAGTGGCGTGCCCTGAGAGATTCGAACTCCCGACCTTTTGATTCGTAGTCAAACGCTCTATCCAGCTGAGCTAAGGGCACAGATGGAGCGGACGAAGGGTCTCGAACCCTCGACCTTCGCCTTGGCAAGGCGACGCTCTACCAATTGAGCTACGTCCGCATTAAAAAAAGTAAAAGGCTTGCTCTGGCTGCAAACCCTTCTGTAATAGTATGGTGCGGGTGAAGGGACTTGAACCCCCACGGTTGCCCGCCAGAACCTAAATCTGGTGCGTCTGCCATTCCGCCACACCCGCATGTAAACTAAAACAGAAAGCAATTTAGTTGTAAAAACTGGTGAGCCATGAAGGACTCGAACCTTCGACCCTCTGATTAAAAGTCAGATGCTCTACCAACTGAGCTAATGGCTCGTAAATGGCTGGGGTACTAGGATTTGAACCTAGGAATGACGGAGTCAAAGTCCGTTGCCTTACCGCTTGGCTATACCCCAAAATAAATGGTGCCGGCAATAGGACTTGAACCCACAACCCCCTGATTACAAGTCAGGTGCTCTACCAATTGAGCTATACCGGCACATTTATAAAGTATTAGTGGTGGCTCGGGACGGAATCGAACCGCCGACACGAGGATTTTCAGTCCTCTGCTCTACCGACTGAGCTACCGAGCCTCAATTATGATTCTTAGCCATTTCTTTAGATAAAAAATGGCGGAGCTGACGGGACTCGAACCCGCGACCTCCGGTGTGACAGACCGGCGTGAACTCCAACTTCACCACAGCTCCATATTTGGTTGCACCCAAGGGCACTCCCATCTCACTTGAGCAAGAAGAACATTCGACGTAGTTCAAGTGAAAAATTTGGTTGCGGGAGCAGGATTTGAACCTGCGACCTTCGGGTTATGAGCCCGACGAGCTACCGAGCTGCTCCATCCCGCGACGATCAGGACGATCGAGTGTCAGCGTTACCACAGGACGTGGTGCTTTTAGCTGACCTTTCTTATCCTTTAATATATAAGTGGTGGAGGCTGACGGGATCGAACCGCCGACCCTCTGCTTGTAAGGCAGATGCTCTCCCAGCTGAGCTAAGCCTCCCTATGGTGACCCGTAGGGGATTCGAACCCCTGTATGACAGCGTGAAAGGCTGCTGTGTTAAACCGCTTCACCAACGGGCCATGCAATATTAGAAAACATATGGTGCGGTCGGCGAGACTCGAACTCGCACGGGTCGCCCCGCCACCCCCTCAAGATGGTGTGTCTGCCAATTCCACCACGACCGCAACTTATGATGGTAGCGGCGGAGGGAATCGAACCCCCGACCTTTCGGGTATGAACCGAACGCTCTAACCAGCTGAGCTACACCGCCATAAAACTATGAGGTTAAAAATACATATGGCGGAGAGTGAGGGATTCGAACCCTCGCTACGCTTGCGCATACTAACGGTTTAGCAAACCGTCCCCTTCGGCCTCTTGGGTAACTCTCCATATGTGGCTCCTCGGGACGGACTCGAACCGCCGACCGATCGGTTAACAGCCGATTGCTCTACCAACTGAGCTACCGAGGAACATTGAAGGATTCATTCCTTCAAAACTGAATACGCATGCTTGCTAAGAGTGTGTGGATAAGTCCTCGACCGATTAGTATTCGTCAGCTCCACGTGTTACCACGCTTCCACACCGAACCTATCAACCTCATCGTCTATGAGGGGTCTTACCAGCTTACGCTGTGGGA
>NZ_BEXF01000013.1 GCF_002897295.1 Brevibacillus reuszeri | reverse complement strand
TAACTCAAAACTAAATGATTGGAATTTTTGCCCCTTTTTAGCCATGAAAAAAAGCACCCCCTAAAATAATCATCGGTTTTAACACCAGGGTGTTTTTCCAATGTCTACTTTAAGGGGTGCACTTCACATACGTTCGGGCGTTTATTTATGTTCCGCTAAGCGGGCATTTACGAATTAACGGGTAACAGCACGCATCAGCTTGCGGCTCGTCTTCAACATTCGCTGCACATCACGCATCGAAAACGGCAAGCGATTCAAATTCAGTGAAAACCGACTGCGACGGCGAGGAGCCATCAGATATCCGATGACAGCCACAATACCGCTTGTGGCAAGAACGCGCAACAGGCTTCGAATGAACAAGCGTGCCACCTCCAATTGTTTTTTTGCCGCTCACATGAATTACATGTTTAACTGAGCGGAAACGGTTTGATCTTCAATAAACAGATCATTGAGCGAATGCAATGAGCCATCTTCCTCTACTTGATAGACAGAAGCAATCTGCTCGTTTGTTACGCTCATTTCTATGAAGCAGTTCCAGCAGTAGTACTGATTGGTTCCAATCTTGCCTACATCTTTGGAACTGCAATTCGGGCAAATGACACGCATCACGTAATCCTCCCTTTCACGCCTGGCTACGAACAAAAATCCGGCACGATCAGGTTTTCTTCCCCGACAATGACAGCTGATGGTGCGGACAAGCGCTTGCGCCCCTCGGTGACATCCGCTAACCACCCATTGGATAGTTCGTACCCTACAAGTTTCTCCCAGTTTGCAGAAAAGTAAACATCTTCCAGTCTGCCCAGGAGTGTTCCGGAAGCGGTTATAACCGCTTTTCCTTTAAGTTTTGTCTTTCCCGTCACGATGCCGACAGGTTCTATAGCGGCGAGATGAGGTAAGGGCGTGATGGCGTCTTTTCCCGTTACGGTAAGGCAGGTCTCCCCTACCGCATGAATTTGTTCGGTAGGGATATAGGTACCTGGATGGAACCAACCCTGTTCGCTCAGCAAGACTCCTCGTACATGCCAAGTGGAGTCGCAAAGAATGTCACGAACGGTACCAATCGTCTCTCCTGTCTGCAGGCATACGACGGGCAAACCGACTGCATCCATTGCCTTGCGCATGTGGGACATCCCCCTTCCGCTTATTTAGTATCGGGCGAAAAGGATTTGTCCATTCGGCGCAAATGGTTCCAACCATTGTCCTTACTCCTGCTTAAGCCGTTCCTCCAAATAGCTGTATCTGATTCCTTCTTCATCTGTTTCGACAGCTGCACGGAAGGCATCAGGCTCTCCGCACATGATCAGGAAGGATTTGCTCCGGGTTATCCCCGTATAGACTAGCTTACGTCTGAGCATCCGATAATAGCTTTTGACAAACGGCATGACCACAATCGGAAATTCGCTACCTTGCGATTTATGTACCGAACAGCAATAGGCAAGCGTCAACTGATGATAATTCGAACGCTTGTACACCACTTCCCGGTTGTCAAAAGCAACGACCAGCATCTCTTCATTCTCGGCATTTTCGTTCGGGAAAAAAATGGCCGCTATCTCACCCATGTCACCGTTGAAAACCTGTTCCTCGGCATTATTTACTAATTGCAGGACCTTGTCGCCTGTCCGAAAAGCCATCTCACCGAATTTTACTTCACGCTTTCCGGCTGTTTTTGGATTAAACAGCTCCTGCAGTTCCTCATTCAACCGATTAACTCCGGCACTGCCTTTATAGATAGGTGCTAAAACCTGTACATCTTTTGCCGTATACCCTTTTTTTACGGCTCCGGAACAAATTTGTTTCACTGCTTCCGGAACATCTTGTGGCGAACTTGTGAAAAATCGACGATCCGGAGTTGTATGCAGCAAATCTGCTGGGACTGTACCTTTACGCACATCATGCGCCAGACGAATAATCGTGGACTCTTCTGCCTGCCGGTAAATCTCTGTCAGCTGTGCCAGAGGTAAAAGTCCAGAGCGAATCATATCGAGAAGAACGTTACCTGGCCCTACGGATGGGAGCTGGTCCGGGTCCCCCACCATGATAATTTGCATATCATCAGGAACAGCACGGAAAAGCTGGTTCGCCAGCCAAATATCGACCATCGACATTTCATCTACAATCAGCAGCCGACCGCGAATAGGATGCTCCGAGTCATGCTCAAAGCTCTCCCCTTTGTACCCCAGCAAGCGATGGATCGTCATCGCGGGCAAGCCCGTAGTCTCTGTCATTCGTTTGGCCGCACGTCCCGTTGGAGCCACTAGCACAATCGGAAACGGGTTTTCCTCATCGTACTTTTTCATATCAAGAGAGAGCCCGTGGAGCTGCGAAAACACACGGCAAATCCCGCGAATCACTGTTGTTTTCCCTGTACCAGGTCCACCTGTCAACAGCATTAGCCCGGATTTGATCGCCTGTTCAATAGCATCGCGCTGTGTCTGGGCATACGTGATGGCGAGTTCATCCTCAACAGCTCCCAGTGCACGATAAAACTCTGAGGCTGGAAAAGACGCAAAAGAATCCCTTTGCGAAAAATGGCGAAGCCTTTTGGCGAGCCCAAGCTCAGCAAAAAACAGGGAGGGCAAATAAACCCTTTCATCTTCCCAAGCGATTTTGCTGGCGACAAACATGGCTTCTACAGCGAGTGTAATATCATCGCCAGAAAACACATGCCCTCCGCACTCTTCCAAAAGTCGCAGCGTTTTTTCACAAAGGTCCTCCACCGGCAAGTAGACATGCCCCTCTGAGTAGGAGGCTTCCTGCAATATGAACAGGGCAGCTGCCTTAACTCGCTCCTCGGACGAAGCGGCAATCCCTGTCGCACGGGCGATGTCATCCGCTCGCTTGAAGCCGATTCCGACGATGTCTTCAATCAGACGATACGGTTCTTCCTTGAGTACTGTCATTGTCTCCAGCTTGTAGGTTTGATAAATACGCAGCGCCATGTTGACCCCAATGCCAAAGTCGTACAAAAATACCATCGCACTCTCCAGAGAACGATGTTCGA
This sequence comes from Brevibacillus reuszeri, assembly GCF_002897295.1. Lineage (GTDB taxonomy): Bacteria > Bacillota > Bacilli > Brevibacillales > Brevibacillaceae > Brevibacillus > Brevibacillus reuszeri_A. The sequence goes on along the minus strand of NZ_BEXF01000013.1, from coordinate 160,737 downwards.
TAACCGATTCATAGATGATTTTGGCACGCGACTCGGAAATTCCCTGTATCTCCGCCAAACGCTCAGGGTAATCTGCAATCACAGTTAACGCATCGACCCCTAGGTGCTCAACGATTCTTTTTGCCATCTTTTTTCCGATGCCCTGGAACAACCCACTCGCCAAATAACGCTCTACCCCGGCCAATGTCTTGGGAGTTTCTCTTTCGTAACGTCTGGCTACATATTGTTGTCCAAAGCGCGCGTGTGTCTTCCATTCCCCGTAGAACGTATAGAGCTCATCAGGATGCGGACGGGGAAAATTGCCGACAACGACCACTTCCGATTCTTTGATGGATTCGGTAGTCTCTTCTATTTTAAGACGGATAACTCCGTACCACGTTTCTTCATTGTAAAAAATTTCTTGTGCGATAAAGCCGCGTATAAACGTTTCGGCAAACAGGGAGATCGTCTGTTGCTGCTCCTCCATCCTACCGCCTCCTAACTAGAACCTTGTATGGAAAAGAAAAATCCACTTTTACGTCAAAGTGGATTTCACGATTGCGCACACGTCTTAAATTGTAAAGCGTTTTACTTGTTCTGACAACCGTTCCGCCATTTGGGCCAAGGTTTCAGCTGCTGCTGTCATTTCCTCTGTTGTTGCTGATTGTTCCTCCGAGGCAGCTGCCACCTCCTGCGTGTCATTTGCTGCGGTTTCTGCCAGCTCCGATATCAAGTCTGCATTCACGACCAACTGCTGTGTATCCTGATGAATGGTCCGTGCTGCCTGATTCATGCGATGTACCTGCTGACTTACATCCTGAACCGCGACTAAAATTTGCTGGAAGCTCGCACCTGCCATCTCTACTCCGTCTCGTCCTTCCTGGACTGAGCCTGTTGTGGTTCCAATCGCCTCTACAGCCTGTTGAATATCTCTGTGAATTGAATGAATCAGGTTGGCAATTTCTTCAGCTGCCTGCCCTGATTGTTCAGCCAGCTTGCGGACCTCTTGCGCGACGACAGCAAAGCCCCGGCCCTGCTCGCCTGCACGCGCAGCTTCAATTGCCGCATTTAAAGCAAGTAGATTGGTTTGATCAGAAATCTGCCGGATGATCGAGATAATTCCCATAATTTTTTCAGACTGCAAACCTAATTCACGTACAACCATTTCAGTCTCATGAGCATCCTTTGCGATTTGATCCATCTCAGAAACTAGCTCTTTCAATTTGCCCTCGCCATCCTGAGCCAATTCAAATGCTTGGGAAGCGTCTTCATTTACTCGATCTGTAGATGCTGCTACTTGTTGAATATCGTTGCCCATACGCTGCAAAAAGCGGGTCGTTTCCAGCACAGTCTGCTTTTGCTGTTCAGATCCATTCGCGATTTCAGAGGATGCCGTCGAGATCTGCTCAGAAGCACGAGCACTTTCTGCTGCACTTGCCGTCAATTCCTCCGATGAAGCTGCTACCTGCTGTGAGACGTGTTGTACTTCGCTGAGCATTTTGCAAAATACATCCATCATTTCGTTGTACATCGCGGATAGCTCACCCAGTTCGTCTCTTGAGCGAACGGTTACCCGTGGAGTCAGATCGCCTGTCTCTGCTGATTTCATGACAGCAACCAGCTCTTTTAGCGGTCGTACCAGCTTGTTCACAATGAAGATCCCGCAAGTCAAAGCTACGATTGCGCTAACCAGGCTAAGGAAAAACATCAGCGGTCTGCTGCTTTCGATTGATGTCAACAAGTCATCCTGATAGCTTCCTATAACGAGCGTCCAGCCGTTGGGGAGCTGTTTATAGGCAGCGACCTTGGTGGCATCCTGGAAAACGTACTCAATCCACCCGTTCTTTTTCGCCAGCATCTCCTGTGTAAAGCCTTCATGGGCAAGAGAAGTATTGTGAACACTCGGATCGGGGTGAAAAATCGCGATACCCTTGTCATCCAAAATATAGGCGTAGCCTGTCATTCCATTTGGCTGGTAGTAACGTTCAGCGACTTCACGTATGATTTCATCAATTTTTTGATTATTTTGTTCCGCTTGTGACACATCCTGGGTGTAAGTAGATAGCTCTCTTGCTTTCATCTCAGTTATGTATTGCAGATCTGATACCGTTAGCTGGTATACGGCGTTACGGGCATTTTCAAACTGGATAAACCCAACAATCATTAGCGGTAGCATCGTAAGAATTAAAATCGTTAAGACAAGCTTGTACCGAATTGAGAAGCGTCTGGAAAACATGTATTTCCTCCCCTTTATGCTGGACCGTACCAATCGGTTCTCTATATTTAGTTCTGAGGAACTATTTGACCCTATCACCAAAATTAACCATAAAAGAATAAGAAAAACAACTCTTAAATAAATGCAGATTGCTAGAAAACTAGCAATCTGACTATTCCTTCACTAAATTTTCAGATGTTCATTTAGCCCGTAACGGTAGTGGTAGAGGTCGGTGCATAATTGACAACTTCCAGAACAATGACGGTATTTAGCGCGATGCTTTGCGAAGCAGGGACCGTAATTTCCAATTTCCCAACCCCAGTAGCACCAGCTGTATAGGTAGACAGCCCTTGCATCTGTAGCACACCGTTGATAAATACTTGAAAGTAGCTGTTATTTGCTTCAAGTGCTGGCAGCTCCGTGGCGGCGGTGCCATCATCCTTTAAGAAATCAGCTGCATCAATCGTGAGTGTCGACGGGCCAGTTACAAGCGAGGGAGCTTTTCGAAAAAATCTTGTTACGGTTGGTCCTACAGTGGTCGTTGTTGTTGCATCCGCGACTATTTTCATGATTTCAAGTGCCATTTGTTGTTGTCCTCCTTTCCACGTCTTTCTGTATAGCTTATGTTCGGAACAGAAAGAGTGTTGGACAAGTGCCATTTAAAAATGACTCATTTTTCGCGGATTTTCTATCTGATCACAACTGTGCCGGGAGGAAAATACGGATAAACTGAAGTACGATGGTTACTTCTTTCCGCGGAGCGTCTTCCGTTTTTAATCGTAGCATCCCTTTTGAAACCTCATATAAAAACGGAGGCTGAATCATGCCATTGATATATAGATTGATCAGCGACACTTGGCTCGGATCAAAAATGGGGCTGGAATTGTATTCAGTCAAGCCGTCCTGATCTGCGAAAATCATTTTTTCCCCATCGGCAATTGCACAGTAGAAATAGTTCTCTGTCATCAGTAGCGAACCCGGAGTAGGGTTTATGTCATTTCCAGGAAAGATATCTGGACAGCCGGGCGGCACATAAAGAAGGGGGCGGAGGGATGAAGCCTTTTGTTTATACATGCTCTCACCTTAGCGGATGTCATATGAAATATGGTATGTATCATTGATGAAATCGGTCAAGGACATCTACCTACTTTCTTTTCAGTAGATAAGCCTCTACCGAGTACGCCCTGGCAACTCTTAGATCAATGACCGCGTTTTGATAGAAGGCTTTTCATGCAAAAACCGCTTGGCTCGTCATGGCGACAAACCAAGCGGTTTATTTTTTCTTTTGGATGAAACTAGCGATCACGAACCAGTCGCTGTACGATTTTGGCTACTGATTGCGCAGCCTTTTTGGCTTCCTCCACCGTATTGGTAATTCCAAAGCTGAAGCGAATTGCCGAGTGAGCGATTTCATCCTCCAAGTGCATCGCTTGCAGAACGTGAGAAAGCTCCAGTGATCCTGACGTGCACGCTGATCCACTGGCTGCCGCAACCTGAACCAAATCCAGGTTCATCAGCATCGTCTCGGTGTGAACACCAGGAAAGCTAACGTTCAAAATGTGAGGCATTACCTGCTCAGGATGCCCGTTCACATGATAACGAATGCCTTCCTCCTGCCAAACAGCAAGCATCGCTTCTCGCATCTCGTTGTACTTGGAATTACGCTCGTCCACTTCCTTGGCAACAACTTTGGTTGCTTCGGCAAACCCGACAATCCCAGCCAAATTCTCAGTGCCAGCACGGCGTTTTCTTTCTTGGGAGCCACCATGTACTAATGGCGATATCGGTACCTTTTTCGCCAAATAAAGTGCACCTACTCCTTTTGGGCCATTAATTTTATGGGCTGAAACGGAAAGCATGTCCACAGGAAGCGCTCTGGCATGAACAGGAAGCACACCAAAAGCCTGAACAGCATCCGTATGAAAAATAATGCCGCGTTCTTGCAAAAACGTACCGATTTCTTCAATCGGTTGAATGGTACCTACTTCGTTGTTGCCATACATAATCGACACCAGAACGGTATCTTCACGTACAGCTTGCTTCAGGTCAGCTAGACGCACCATTCCCGTCTCATCGACAGGCAAGTACGTCACTTCAAAACCGATTTGTTCCAGATATTCACACGCATGCAAGACAGCATGGTGCTCGATCTGCGAAGTAATGATATGGCGGCCACGCTCTTTTTGTGCCATCGCTCCGCCAATAATCGCCATATTGTCTGCTTCTGTCCCACCACTTGTGAAAATAAGCGATTGCGGATCAGCGTCCATAAACGCAGCAATCTGATCTCTCGCTCGCTCAAGTGCCTGGCGGGCTTGGCGCCCAGCACCGTGCACACTGGATGGATTCCCGAACACCTGTGTCAAATAAGGCGTCATCGCCTCGATGACACGGGGGTGGACAGGCGTCGTTGCAGCGTGGTCAAAATACATCATGTCAGACACTCGTCTCACCTTCTACTAGCATGGTACTTGCTGGATATCAAATATAAAACATGTAGTTATTGGCATGTCCATCATCTTCAAAGCTGATTAAATCCTGCAACGATGTAGAGTCCAAAACTGCCGAAATGCTATCGCGAATACGCAGCCACAGATGGCGTTTCGCTGGATCTTCTTCTTCAGCGAATTCGACCGGGCTAATCGGTCCTTCCAATACGCGAATCACATCTCCTGCGGATATTTCTTCTGGCTGCTTTGCCAAAACATACCCGCCATATGCGCCGCGAATACTTTTTACCAAGCCTGCATTACGGAGTGGGGCTACCAACTGCTCCAGGTAGTGCTCGGATAAATCATGCCGCTGGGCGATGCTCCGCAATGAAGTCGGTCCTTCTCCGCAACGATTGGCCAACTCCATCATGATCGTTAGCCCATAACGTCCTTTCGTCGAAATCTTCACGTTTCACAACTCTCCTCTTTATTTCGTTCTACCCACTTCCCTTCATGCCTACATGACTTGGCGCTGCAAGGACACACTAGCATCTTAGGGGGGTGAAAGCATAATGGCAACGAACAAACGCCGAGAACGGGGACGTAATCACCCGTCCGAAACCTTGTATGACCAGCCGGCTGGAACAATTGCCCACAAAGCCCGCTACGGAGCCAGTGAGCAAAGCAAGCAGCCAAATGAAAATGGCGACTTGCCGAACAAACCAGGCGGAAACGTACGTACTTAATTGGTCGACTCCCCCTTAATCGGGGGAGTTTTTCTTCGGCAAACCGCGCCCATCCAACTTCTGGCGCTCTTCCTGGAAGCGGCGGATATGCCTTTCATAGCCGTGATCCTTTGGCTGGTAGAACGAATAGTTTACACCGTCAGGCAGATACTGTTGCGGCACGTAGCCATACGGATAATTGTGTGGATACAGATAACCCTGACCGTGTCCCAGCTTTGCTGCCCCTTTATAAGCAGAGTCGCGCAAATGGATTGGCACCTGCTTGTGACCATCCGTCCGAATCCTATCCAGGGCAGAATTGATGCCGTTGTATGCCGCGTTACTTTTGGGAGCGGTTGCTAAATACGTTGTTGCTTGTGCCAAAGGAATTCTACCCTCTGGCATCCCTACCAGCTCAACTGCCTGAAAGCACGAAATAGCCACGGAGATGGCTTGTGGATCGGCATTTCCGATATCTTCGGAAGCAGAGATGACGAGCCTGCGTGAAATAAACCGTGGGTCCTCACCCGCATCAATCATTCTTGCCAGCCAATAGAGTGCGGCATCCGGATCAGATCCCCGTATCGATTTGATAAAAGCAGAAATCGTATCGTAATGGTTATCCCCGCTTTTGTCGTACCGGACGGCTCTGCGCTGAATGGACTCCACCGCTACATCCAGTGTTACTGTGATGCGGCCGTCGGAGCCTTGTCTTGTCGTAGTCACAGCCAGCTCCAATGCATTGAGCAATCTGCGCGCGTCACCCTCCGCATATTGGATCAGATGCTCGGCAGCTTCTGGTTCAACCGTAACGGACAGCTCGGCCAATCCGTTTTCTTCATCTGTGAGGGCACGATCCAGCACCTGCTTCAATTCCTCGTGTGAGAGGGACTGAAGTGAAAAAACTTGTGATCGGGACAGAAGCGCAGGATTCACCTCAAAAAACGGATTTTCGGTCGTCGCTCCTATGAGTGTAATCGTTCCTTCCTCCACATACGGAAGAAGTGCATCCTGCTGGGACTTGTTAAAACGATGAATCTCGTCTACAAACAGCGTCGTTCTCTGTTGATCCATGACCAGTCTTTCCTTGGCTGCGTCCACTACCTTGCGAATGTCCGCTACGCCTGCTGTTACCGCATTTAACTCTGAAAAATGCGTTCGAGTCGAGCGGGCAATCACTTTTGCAAGCGTCGTTTTCCCGGTACCCGGAGGCCCGTAAAAAATGACGGACGACACCTGATCGGCTTCAATCGCACGGCGCAGCAGCATTCCAGGCGCCAAAATATGTGACTGGCCAATGACTTCCTGAATGGACTTCGGCCGCATCCGAGCGGCTAATGGTTTTTGTTTGCCGCCTTCCTGCTGGTCGTAAGCAAACGAAAATAGATCATTCATGGTTCACACTATCCTTTTGCCGGCTGCCAATCCAACAAATCGCGTACAACGACACTGGCCAGAATCAATCCAGCAACAGATGGTACAAAAGCATTACTCGCTGGAGGCTGCCTCACTTTACTAATCGGTGAATTTGGGTTAGAAACGATTTGCTCTCGTACATCTGAACGTACGGTAACAGGAATTTCTCTTGAATATACGACCTTGACGCCTTTGTAAATACCGTTTTTTCGCAGCTCACGACGGATGACCTTGGCAATCGGATCGTAGCTTGTCTGCGAAATATCCGCTACCTCGAAGCGCGTCGGGTCCATTTTGTTCGCTGCACCCATGCTTGAGATAATAGGAATGCCCCGTCGTTTTGCTTCTTGGATCAAATGCAGCTTGGCAGACATCGTATCCATCGCATCTACGATGTAGTCCAGCTCATGTGCAAAAAACTGATCCGCTGTTTCGGCATTGTAAAACATGTTGAGCGTGACTACCTCGCACTCCGGGTTGATCGTCGCGATGCGTTCTTTCATCAGCTCTGCCTTTTTTTGTCCAACCGTATTCAGTGTTGCGTGAATTTGGCGGTTGATGTTCGTAATATCTACGACATCCTTGTCCACCAAAACCAGCTTGCCGACACCAGTCCGCGCTAGAGCTTCTACTGTGAAGGAACCAACTCCACCGACTCCTAGGACTGCCACGCGGCTATTTTTCATTTTTTCCAAACCTTCGGGACCGAAGGCCAATTCACAACGGGAAAATTGATGAAGCATCGCAAAAGTCACCTTTCATTCACACACGAGATTATTGTCAATCGGAAAAGTAGGATTCAAGAGAAAAAAGGAGCCCCATTATGCCGTGTTGCTCCTTAGTTTTGAACCTGCTCATCGCAGGTGGGTGTCTTGCCGAACTGTTACAGACGTCCACTCGCTGGAGGCATGCCTTTACAATAACGGACGAAAAACTCCCTAAAAAAACTTTGTGGCTCAAAACTATCGGATGTCACGAACATCGCAGGGCTTTGATTTCAGTATTACCAATGTATCAAAGAGCAATGCAGCTCTGCAAGTACGATTACGCTTCTACCTTCTCTTCTTCTGTTACTGTTGTGGCGATAGAGAGCTCCTCCAATTGCTTTGGAGCAACTACATCTGGTGCATTGACCATCAGGTCGCTGGCGCTTGCTGTTTTCGGGAATGCAATTACTTCGCGCAGGTTCGTGCGTCCAGCCAAAAGCATGATCAAGCGGTCCAGACCGAGCGCGATACCACCATGTGGAGGAGTTCCGTATTCGAATGCATCCAGCAGGTGACCAAACTGTGCACGCGCTTCTTCTGGAGTGAAGCCAAGTGCGGCAAACATTTTTTCTTGTACATCGCGCTTGTAAATCCGCATGGAGCCGCCACCGAGCTCGTAGCCATTCAGGACCATATCATACGCTTGAGCACGGATTTGACCTGGATCAGTGTCAAACAGGTGCAGGTCTTCGTCTTTTGGACGAGTGAACGGATGGTGCAGAGCTACATAGCGTTTTGCGTCTTCGTCCCATTCCAAGAGCGGGAAGTCCACAACCCAGAGGAACGCGAATTTGCTTTGGTCGATCAGACCCAGCTCAGCACCCAGCTTGGAGCGAAGCGCTCCCAGGGCGTCAGCTACTACTTTTGGTTTGTCAGCAACGAACAAGAGCAGGTCTCCGTCTTCTACAGCCAGTCGTTGTTTCAGTTGGTTGATTTCTTCTTCTTTAAAGAACTTGGCGATCGGCCCTTTTACTTCACCATCGTTGAAGCCGATGTAAGCGAGACCTTTGGCACCATAACGGGCAGCGAATTTTTGCAGATCGTCTGCCTCTTTACGAGAGTAATGACCGCAGCCTTTTGCGTTGATCGCTTTTACTTGGCCGCCGCCTGCTACCACACTTGCAAAAACCTTGAAATCGCTAGTTGCAACGATGTCTGCAACATCTGTCAGCTCCATGCCAAAGCGCACATCTGGCTTGTCAGAGCCGTAGCGTCCCATCGCATCTGCGTAAGTCAGGCGTGGGAATGGAGTTGGCACATCCACACCGAGTGTTTGCTTGAATACGTGAGCGACCATCTTTTCCATCATCGGCAAGATTTCTTCCATCGACAGGAAAGAGGTCTCGATGTCCACCTGTGTAAATTCAGGCTGACGGTCAGCGCGCAAGTCTTCGTCACGGAAGCAGCGTACGATCTGATAATAACGCTCTAAACCGGATACCATCAGAAGCTGCTTGAATTGCTGTGGCGATTGCGGCAGTGCGTAGAATTCGCCTGGATGCACGCGGGATGGAACGAGATAGTCACGCGCCCCTTCAGGTGTGCTCTTAGTCAGCATTGGTGTTTCTACTTCCACGAAGTCGTTTTCGTCCAGGAAATCGCGGAATGCTTTCGATGCCTTGCTGCGGAGCAGCAGAGAGCGCTGCATTTCCGGACGGCGAAGGTCGAGATAGCGGTATTTCAAGCGAACCTGCTCATCTACATCAATATCGTCTTCGATTTGGAAAGGAGGAGTTTTTGCTTCGTTCAAGATTTGGATGTCATCGATATGAACCTCAATTTCACCTGTTACCAGCTTCGGATTAATCGCTTCTGGCGCGCGATTTACCACTTTACCTTTTACAACCAGAACATATTCACTGCGAACCTTGTCAGCTTTCTCCCATGCTGCTTTGTCATGCTCTGGGTTGAACACGATTTGCACGATACCGGTACGATCGCGGAAGTCGATGAAAATAACGCCTCCGAGGTCTCGACGCTTTTGTACCCAACCATTCAGTACGATTTCTTGTCCTACGTGTTCTTTCGTTACTTTTCCGCATTCTACGGTACGATATTGCCAAGACATTTTGATATCCCCCACTCGTTTATTTTAGTTCGTATGGTTTCTTTTTTCATTCAGTGCGGCAACAAGCTCATCTTGCTTGATCTCCTGCTGCTCACCTGTACCCATTTCCTTTAAGACAACAGTGCCGTTCGCCAGCTCTGTCTCACCAATGATTGCCGTAAAACGGGCAGACAGTCGATCGGCTTGCTTCAGCTGTGCTTTCATTTTGCGATCCAAGTAGTCGAGCTCAGCAGAGATGCCCGCGCGACGCAATTGATCCACCAATACGAAAGCGGCTGTTTTGGCTTCTGGTGATTGTACGACTACGAAGCAATCGATGCCCCCTGTAATTGGCAGCTGGACACCTTGCTTTTCCAAGGCGAGCAGCAAGCGCTCGATACTTAGTGCAAAGCCGATGCCAGGCATATCGTCACCGCCCAGCTCTGCAACCAGACCGTTGTAACGTCCGCCACCACACAAGGTTTCAACTGCACCGATTTCGGCCATTTTGATTTCAAATGCAGTCAGCGTATAGTAATCCAATCCACGAACCAGACGCGGATTCACGTGGTACGGAATATCCAATGCTGTCAAATAGCCTTTTACCGCTTCAAAATGCGCCGCAGACTCTTCACTTAGATAATCGAGAATGGACGGAGCATCTTTGGTCAGCGACTTGCATTTTTCGTTCTTGCAGTCGAGGACACGAAGCGGATTGCGGTCAATACGAGATTGGCAATCCTCGCAAAGCTCTGAGCGAACCCCGTTCAAGTGAGCCAGCAGATGCTCACGATGACGGGCCCGGTCTTCCAGTGTTCCTACACTGTTCAGCTCCACGCTCAGTCCAGTCAATCCCAGCTCCTGATACAAGCGAATAGCCAGACCAATGACTTCCGCATCAATCGCTGGATCACTTGACCCAATCGCTTCTGCACCAAACTGAACAAATTGGCGATAGCGTCCCGCTTGTGGGCGCTCGTGACGGAACATTGGTCCCAGATAGTACAGCTTTGTCGGTTGGTTCGGCACGCCGTACAATTTGTTTTCAACATAGGAGCGGACGACGCCAGCTGTACCCTCAGGGCGGAGTGTCAGAGCATCTGTACTCCGCGGATTGGCTACGCTGTACATCTCCTTTTCCACGATATCCGTCGTTTCGCCTACCCCGCGCTGGAACAACTCTGTGCTCTCAAATAGCGGAGTACGAATCTCCGCATAATTGGAGCGGCGGCAAAGATCTCGTGCTTTGGCCTCAACGTAGTGCCAAAGCTCTACTGTACCAGGCATGATATCCTGTGTACCGCGGGGGATCTGAATTCTTGTCATTCCCATCGAACCTCCATGTCTTATAAGAAAACCTCTATCGAGGCCTCCTCAAGGATGAGCGTCCGCGTTTTCGCGGAAAGTTTCCATGCGCTCCGGAATTCATAAGCGTCCCGCTTATAAATTCCTATACGTTAAAAAAACTAGGGCTACGCCAAACCTCCAGGATCAGAGGACTCATTTATCCAAGCAAATAAAAAAGTCCCCCGTCTCCTGACATTTAGCTAATCGCCGCATGTCAGGGACGAGAGACTGGTTATATACTCCCGTGGTGCCACCCTGTTTGAATAGCCTGTTGTTTCCGGAAAGGCTATCCCACTTATTAGCCGTTAACGCCGGCGCACGCCTGCCAGTTACTCAGCGAAGATGCTCTTCTGCCGTTCACTGCGGTCCTCAGGGATGTCATTCACCAAGCCGTAATACGAAAGCACTCTCAGCCACGGCGCTCTCTCTCTGGTTATCCGGTTCCTGGATACTTGTTCCCGTCATCAGATCAATACTTATTCAAAAAGCTTATTGTGAATCATAGCAAACCAACAGGCACGCGTCAACAGGCGCTCCATAAAACTTTTTTTATACCGGAATTACTGATCCTGTGAAACCGTCTGTTTTCCGAAATAGATTTCATCCAAATCACGTAGCTTATTTTCCACGAGCACCTTGTACGTGTCGTTATATGTCTTTGGGTCCTTCGGATTCGGAAAACGCGACAGCTTGCCGCTTCCCGGTGCCATCAGCTTGGAGACTGCTCCACAGCCCAGCCCCAAAATCGTTTGAACCTCTTCCATGATCATGATGTTGTAGATGCTTTCCTGCCCGGGCTTCGAATAACCTACATTCTCCAGGTTACCCAAGATGTTTTTTTGGCGATACAGGTAGTACGGATCATAGCCGTTGGCAGCTGTCCAAGCCGACGCCATGTCCATCATCTTGCTGATCTCCTCGCGGCTGGCTACCTTGTAACGCTCTTTGTTCTGTGTCATTTCCGAAGCCCGCTTGAACGAAAGCGTATGAACGGTAAGTGATGCTGGCATCAGCTTTTCCACCTCTTGAAGGCTATGCGCAAGCTCTGCCACACCTTCATTGGGGAGACCGATGATCAAATCCATATTGATATTGGAAAGACCCATCTCCATGGCCAAATGATACTTCTCGATTGTCTCCTCGACAGTATGGTGGCGACCGATCGCTTGCAAAGTTTCCTGCGTAAACGATTGAGGGTTGATGCTAATGCGATCTACCTCCCACCGCTTCATCACGTCCAGCTTTTCCCTGGTGATGGTGTCGGGTCGTCCTGCTTCTACGGTCAATTCGCGCACATCAGCCATGTGAGGGAATGCTTCGTGCATCGTTTCGAACAATCGGTTCATATCATCGGCAGTGATACTCGTTGGTGTCCCACCACCAAAATAAATGGATGTTATTCGCTGGTTATTTTCCCGCAGCCACTTGCCCATATGCTCGATCTCGTAATGCAGTCCCTCCAAAAACGGATTTACGGACGCAGTATGGCTTCGAATGGCGTACGCAGGAAACGTACAGTACGCACACTTCGTCGGACAAAAAGGAATGCCAATATAGACAGATAGCTCGCGGTCAATCTGATACAAATCCGGTACGACTGCAAGCTGCTTGTCGACAATCTCTTGCAGCAGCTTTAGCTTGTAAGGACGCAAAATCACATCCTGCTGAAGGCGGCGATGGGCATCCTCTCTTTGGACACCCGCAGCGTTTAGTTGATGAAGCAGCTTGGTTGGGCGTATCCCAGTCAAAATGCCCCAGCCTTGCTCAATGCCTGTATATTCCTCTAGCATCAACAAGAGCGCATAGCAAAGTGCCTGCTTGGCTGTTTTGCGCATCGCTTTTTCATCTCGAGCCACATATGCCCGATTTACTTGATGAGTCAAACGCTTACTGCCGTCAAACAGCTCACCTGTCGCCACAACGCCATCGTCTTGCACCATCAGAGTCAGCTTTATTTTCAAATCAGCTTCGTTTGTCCATTCAGGAACAAAGACGAGCTGTGGATCTTCGTAAAACAAGGCGAGAATCAACGAAAGCTCCCGCTCAAATGCGTGTCCTACGCATGTTATCTGTATCATGAAGTTCACCTGCTTTATCAAAATGCCACTCTTCATCTTAGCTGACAGCGACAGTCGCGGTCAACCTTTCAAGTAGCACGACAGCAAGCAAGCTCTTCCATCACTTCCGTTTTTTGCGCAAATGCTGAACATCTCGGACACTTGGTGTAAATTCCTTTGACATCTCCACATCGTTTAGGGAAGCGTCCTTTTCTAAAAAATCATGAAAATCGACCGAGAAAAATTTTCGATTCACTTCTTGTGCAAAGGTTTCTTTGTTAGACTGCCTCACGCAAAATTCCTCCTGAATGCTCTATCTACTGTTTCTATTATTGCCTTCAACTGGGAAAAGCAATCTGGAAAATAGTGAGGAACTTTGTCGGATGATGCAGGAAAAAGCAGGATATAGGGAGAAGTGATTACTTTGCCAAAAACATGTAAGACATATTTTGGTTCGCATGAGGAAATTAAAGTGAAAGGATGTCTATCGTGTTTGTTCGTCAAAAGATCCTGAGGACCCTCCTGACTGTTCTTTGCGCCATCTCCATCCCCGTCTCTACAGCTTGGGCCGCCGGTTCTGTTCAGGTTACCGTGGACAAGCTCAATGTCCGTTCAGGTCCAAGCCTTCAGGACACTGTCGTCACCACTCTGCCGAACAAGACTGTATTGCCTGTGGTCTCCACCAAAAATGATTGGGTTCAAGTGAAGCTGCCAAATGGTCAAACAGGCTGGGTCGCAAACTGGCTTGTAACGACGCAGCAGCAAGCAACTGCTCCTACCGCTCAAGTGGAGAGCACGACCACCAATCTCAATGTACGCTCTGGTCCCGGACAAACGAATGCGGTTGTAGGAACCATCAACCCTGGCACTCGCTACAACATCGTACAGAAAAACGGAGAATGGATTCAAATCCAGCTCACTGCCCAAAGCAAAGGCTGGGTAGCGTCCTGGTTAGTTAAGGAAAGCTCGTCCGGACAAGTATCCAAGCCTCCGACTACTCCATCTGGCGGCGGTACAACAACCACTGCCCCATCCACTGGCGGAACTCAGGCAGCCAAGCCACCCGCGGTGCAAGGTGCCAGTTTGACGCTGCAGTACGCACCCTATGTTTACGCAACACCAGATTCCACTACTCCCGCTATCGGACAGCTCCATGCGGGGGAAACAGTAAAGGTCATCACACAGCAAAACGGTTGGATTCAGTTCCCATACGATGGCGTAAACGCATGGTTCACAACCGAACAAGCACCGAATCCAAACGCAGAGCTTGATCCTGGCACACCACCGACAGATATCAATTCGGGAGCACAACCGGGACAGCCTTCAACAACTACTCCGGCCAAACAAACAGCTACCGTGCAAACAGATGGACTGAATTTGCGCAGCGAAGCCAATACGTCAAGCTCGATTTTGGCCACACTCGCAGTCGGCAGTAGTCTAACTGTGTTGGAGAAGCAGGGCGACTGGTACCGCGTCCAGACACCAGCAGGACAAACAGGCTGGGTCGCAGGCTGGCTGATCAGCGTATCGCAGCCGACTATGCCGACACCAAGCGGTCCGTATGTCACAATCGTCAATCCAGATACGAATGTACGATCTGGCCCTAGTACCGAGCATGAAATCATCAAGCGGGTGCAACCAGGCGAGAAATATAGCATTGCGGGCAAAGAAGGAGAATGGTTCCAAGTCAAGTTCACAGACGGCTCTTCTGGATATATCGCTGGTTGGCTCGTTTCAGCAAGTGGTGTACCTGCTGTTATCCGTGGCAATGAGCTCGTCGGAAAAATCATCGTTGTCGATGCAGGCCACGGTGGTAACGACAATGGTGCAACTGGCTCCAGCTTCTCTACTTTGGAAAAAACAGTGAACCTGCAGGTCGCTCTCTTGCTCAGAAACAAGCTGCAGTCTTCGGGAGCAAACGTCATTATGACTCGCGCTGACGACCGCAAGTTGACGCTGCAGCAACGCGTAGATGTGGCAGTTAACAACAAGGCCGATATATTTGTCAGCGTTCACCACAATACGCATCCAAACACAGCGACAAATGGCTCTATCGTCTTTTTCTATAACCAGGGCAACTCCAGCAAGCTCGCTTCCCTGGTTCAAAATGAGCTTGTCAAAGCAACGAGCTACAAAGACTTGCAATCCCGCTTTGGCGACTATTTTGTCCTTCGGGAAAACTCCGTCCCATCGATTTTGGCGGAGATTGGATTCCTCTCCAACTACAATGATGAGATACGGGTTCGCTCAGAGAAACAGCAGGATTTAGCTGCCGAGGGCTTATACAAAGGGATTATTCAGTACTTCAATTCGTTAAACCCACAGGGCGGCTAATTTTGCTCCTATGAAATGAAATACAAAACCCCCAGTAGAAACATCACGACCATTACTATGGTATGTGCTTACTACTGGGGGTTATTTTTGCTAACAACAAACGGACAATCAATTATGTAGGGCGCTTTTCCCAAGGCTCCACACTACCCACGATGGTTTGCGGCTCTTTTGACTGGATGGCGGAGATGACTCCCTGTGCAATCTCCTCGTTGGTCAGCCAGCGTGAGCCTTTTTCCTCGCAAACGAACCCCAGAATAATGCGATGATAGCTGCAGCCCGCGAATTCTTGTACAAGCGGAGGTTTTATCCACGCTCGGCTTCCGCATACGTGATAGAGGTTCCACGTCTTTTTCGGACGGGATAGTACTTGTTGGATGGTTGATAGGGCCTCTGGAGCTGTACTATGTATCCAAGCTACTATCAGCTCTATATGCCCTTGCTCTACAATCAGTTGTTCCATCGCCTCACGCAGTTGATCAGTCTGTCCGTAATCGAGAGAAAGCAACGTAAATAAATGCGGGTAACGAGAACCATCTCGTACTCGCTCAAGCTTGGCTCGATCTCTCCCGACCACGATTACTTGATAGCCCTGCTCCGCTAGCCAACGTGCCACTTCTGTCAACATCCCACTCGCGCCGACCACCAATGCACGCATGACATTCTCCACCCCCTAATTGACGTGATTCATTACGACTCTACAATCAATGTGACGGGTCCAACATTTGTCAGGGCAACATCCATCATCGCTCCGAAACGTCCTGTTTCCACATGCAGCCCTTTTTCACGCAGCTTCTTGTTGAACAGCTCGTACAGTGGCTCAGCTTGTTCCGGACGTGCTGCCGCCATGAAGTTAGGTCGTCTCCCTTTCCGGCAATCACCGTAGAGCGTGAATTGAGATACAGACAAAATTTGACCACCCGTTTCCAAAACGGAATGATTCATTTTTCCTTCTTCATCTTCAAAAATACGCAGATTGGCGATCTTGTCCGCGACGAACTCAATGTCCTTTTCGCTGTCCTCATGTGTTATTCCTACCAGCAGCATCAAGCCGTGGGGAATTTGTCCAACTACCTCGCCTGCTACTGTTACACTTGCCTCTTTGGATCGCTGTACAACTACTCTCATGAATGATTATCCTCCTATCATGCCTGCGACTGAAACGACTGAAAACAAGAACACCCAATCCACATAAGGATCAGGTGCTCAGTATCCGGCGAACCGAATAAATATCTTTGATGCGCTTGATACGCTCCACTACCTTTAGCAAATGATCCACGTTGCTGATCGAAATCGTCATGTGAATGGTCGCAACCCGGTTTTTATCCGCTTTGCCGCTGACGGCAGCAATGTTTGTTTTGGTCTCAGCTACAACCTGCAGGACGTCGTTTAAAAGCCCGCTCCTATCGTTGCCCGTAATCTCGATTTCCACATTGAAATTGTGCTTGAAGTCCGTGTCCCACTCGACATCGATCAATCTCTCCGAGCATTCGTCCGCAAGCACATTCGGACAGTCAAGACGATGCACCGAAACTCCACGGCCTCGTGTAATAAAGCCGATGATCTGGTCACCTGGGACAGGCGTACAGCAACGGGAAATACGTACTAAGAGATTGTCTACGCCGCGAACCTTGACCCCTGATTCACTTTTGGCCTGATGCGCTGGATTCGGCTTTACCTCTGGGATCGTTGGATTCTGCTCTTCGCGCTCTCGCCGCAGCTTGTCAACCAAGCGTGTGGCAATCTGTGATGCTGTAATTCCGCCGTATCCCACAGCAGCAAACATGTCTTCTGCCCCTTGGAAATTAAAGCGAGCTGCGGCTTCCTTTAGGTTGGCATCGGTCATGGCTTCCTTCACTTCAAAGCTGCGTGCCTTGACCTCCGTTTCCACCATTTGCTGACCTTTTGCAACGTTTTCTTCCCGCTTTTCCTTTTTAAACCATTGTTTAATTTTGTTGCGGGCATGTGCTGACTTGGCCATTTTCAGCCAGTCTTGACTTGGTCCGTACGAATGCTTCGAGGTCAGAATTTCGATAATATCGCCCGTTTTCATCGCGTAATCGAGCGGAACAATCTTGCCATTTACTTTCGCACCAATTGTTCTATTCCCGACTGCGGAGTGAATGCGATAGGAGAAGTCGAGAGGTACTGAGCCTTTTGGCAGCTCGACCACGTCTCCTTTTGGCGTAAACACAAATACAGTATCCGAGAACAAATCCTGCTTGAGGCTCTCCATGAATTCCTGAGCATTGGGAGCTTCCTCAGAACCGCCCTCAATAATTTCGCGCAAGCTGCCCAGCTTTTCGGCAAAAGACCCTTGCACGACGCTTTGACCTTCTTTATATGCCCAGTGAGCCGCAATCCCGATCTCCGCTGTCTGGTGCATATCCCACGTGCGGATCTGCACTTCCAACGGTTCTCCCTTTGGTCCGATTACGGTCGTATGCAGGGACTGGTACATATTTGTCTTCGGCATGGCGATATAGTCTTTGAAACGGCCCGGCATCGGCTTCCACAACGTGTGCACGATCCCCAAAACGGCGTAGCAATCGCGAATGTCGTTCACGATAATCCGTAGCGCCAGCAGATCATAAATCTCGTTGAACTGTTTGTTTTGCTTGGTCATCTTTTTAAAGATGCTGTATATATGTTTCGGTCGACCCGAAATTTCCGCTTCAATGTTCAGCTCGCCCAGCTTTTCCCTGATCGTATCAGAGGCTTCATTCAAATAGGCTTCACGCTCAACCCGCTTCTTTTGCATCAGATTGACGATTCGATAGTATTGCTGTGGGTTCAAGTAACGAAGCGAGGTATCCTCCAGCTCCCATTTAACCGAAGCAATCCCCAGTCGATGAGCGAGAGGGGCAAAGATTTCGAGTGTCTCGTCAGATATCTCACGCTGTTTTTCTTCGGACATATGCCGCAGAGTCCGCATGTTGTGCAGACGGTCAGCCAGCTTGATCATAATGACCCGAATATCCTGAGCCATGGCAACCAGCATCTTGCGGTGGTTTTCGGCAAGCTGCTCTTCTTTTGACTTATACTTGATTTTTTCCAGCTTAGTCACTCCGTCAACCAGCAGAGCCACGTCAGGCCCAAACTGCTCGCGGAGATGATCCAGCGTAATCTCAGTGTCCTCTACAACATCGTGCAAAAAACCGGCTGCAATCGTTACCGCATCCATGTGCAAATTGGCAAGGATACCCGCTACTGCAATCGGGTGCATGATATAAGGCACACCAGACTTTCTCACTTGGCCCTCATGAGCTTTGTGGGCAAGCTGATAAGCACGTGTAATTAAGTCCAAATCCGATTGGGATAAATAAGTGCTTGCTTTTTTTACTACCTCATCAATGCCGGTAATCATAGTTCCCTTCCCTTATCCTCTCATTAGAAAACCTGGCTACGCTTTGCCCTTTGGCAAACAGCCGCGGTTGCACTTATACGAAATAGAAATACTTAGATTCCTATCTGTATAAAAAAGCCTCATTCGAGGCCTCTTCACGGAGGTGCTACCGCGTATTAGCGGAAGATTTGTTGTCGTTTCAGAAAGTGAAAACGTACACAAACTCTCCTGTACGATATAAAGCCCCTATCAAGGCTGGACATGGCTAGCAAGCGCATTTTTTCATAACGTCAAGCTTGCTGAACCATCAGGTAGAACATGGGCTCTGATGGAGCTAATCCGAATAAGAAAACTTGGCTATGGTATTTCATCTATTATCTTTTAAGTCGTTCATATTGTAAAGGTGCTTTCCTCTGTAAAGTATGTGCAGCCTAAGAAAAAAGAAAAAAACGGGCATATCACCCGCTTTTTCTCGTCGATTAGTATTGAATCAGGGATTTAATCGGTCTATCCCCAATTTTTTGACGGCCATCCAGGTAGGTCAGCTCGATCAGGAAAGCGGCACCTACTACTTTACCGCCTAATTGTTCGATCAAGTTGATTGTGGTTTCGATCGTCCCACCAGTTGCCAGCAAATCATCTGCAATCAGTACACGTTGACCTGGCTGAATCGCATCCACGTGCACTGCCAATGCGTCTTTACCATACTCCAAGTCATAGTCCGCCTTAATAGACTCATAAGGCAGTTTGCCCGACTTGCGGATCGGAACAAAACCAATGCCCATCTCATAAGAAAGTGGAGCACCTACTACGAAACCGCGTGCTTCAGGACCTGCAATCACATCAGCTTGCACTTCGCGAGCAAACACAGCCAGCTCTTGAATAGCAGCACGATAGGCTGGACCGTCTTTCAACAAGGTGGTAATATCCTTGAAACGGATACCAGGCTGTGGGTAATCAGGAATGACACGAATATATTGTTTAAAATCCATTGAATAATTCCTCCTAAACGGTGGCAGGCTCCACCAACTGATGAAACGATTGAAGCAATGCTTCTGAAGATGAAAGTAATAAATCTGTAGCCAGCTGTGATTCCTCTTGCCATTCAGCATAGAGGGCAGAGCTTTCCAGTGGCCGCTTTTCTGTCGAAGTCAGCAAACGATACTGCTCAGGCTCCTCTGCCAAAAACTCAAGCTCCAGAAAAATTCCAAGCATGCCGTCCAGCATGGGTCTTTTCCACTTTAGCTTGCGTGCCAAAGCATCCAGATGAATATGCTTGACGGTAGGAACCTGCACGAAAAATTGGTACAGCTCCTTGAAATGTTGACGTCCTGGACAGGAAAGCCGCTCCATTCCCAAATCTGGATCGCCGAACATGCAGTATATCCGCTCTGCCTCTTTTATCTGGGTAAGGATGGCAGCAAAATCAGCACGACGTTTTGGCAGGTCGTACAGAATGACATTTTGGATAGAAGTAAAAACGCTTTCGCTATTTTCATGCCCAAATAAATAAAGTGTCTGTCTTTGCTCTTCGGTAGCCGAAGATGCCAAGAGCTCGTAGCTCTCTTCTCGAAACAGCACAGTTATAGAGCCTGGTTCAGTAGCGAGCTGCAGCCACTTTTGCGCTTTGTCACGGCTTCCTCGCAAATCAAAAATTTGTTGATGCGGCACCGACAAATCTCGAATCGTTAGCTGCGGCTTGCGATTTCCGTTCCATTCGTTTACGGAAAGCTCACCCAAGACTTGGAAGCGTGCTTTTGGCGTCACCTTTTTCGTCACATGCGCCCAGTTAAAGCCAATTGCATCGACTATCGTACCAGATTTGCTCAAGGAGCACTTCAAGTGATTGTCGTCACGCCCAATCGTACGCATCCCTGCAGTCTCTACATCCTCTAGCATTACCAAAGGAGTTGGATTTCCCATCCCATACGGAGCAAGCTGCTCCAGCTGTTCGACTGATTCGAGACTGATTTGTGTAATATCCATCGATACATCCACCTTGGTCAAGGGGATAAAATCGTCTGCAGAAAGCCACTGACCAGCGAGCTCATTCAGTTTCTGGCGCAATAAATCAAGGTTCTCAACCGGCAAAGTCATCCCTGCTGCCATCGTATGTCCGCCGTAATGAGGCAGCCATTCCTTGCATTCCGTCAAAGCTTCATACATGTCAAAGCCGGCAATGCTGCGAGCAGAGCCTTTCGCCGTTCCTTTTTCCGGATCAATCCCGAGGACGATGGTAGGTCGGTAGAATGTCTCCACGAGCCTGGAGGCGACAATTCCGACGACCCCTACATTCCACCCTTCCTTTGCCACTACCAGCACATTGTGCTCATCTGGCGGGTACAGCTCCCTTACCATTTGCACGGCTTCTTCGGTCATGGCTGCAACTAGATCCTGACGATCGCGATTCAAATCGTCCAGAGCCTGAGCACATACTTCTGCCTCATCCATGTCCTCTGTCGTCAACAGCTTGACAGCTGATTCGGCTGTCTCTAATCGCCCACTCGCGTTTAATCGCGGTCCCAGAGCAAATCCTACATGCCCTGCCGACAGATCACTGTCCGAGAGCCCACAGACGCGGATCAACGCTTGCAGTCCAAGGTTCCTCGTGTGATTCAAGCGCTTCAATCCCTCTCGCGCGAGAATCCGATTCTCGTCAACTAGCGGAACCAGGTCAGCAATCGTACCCAAAGCCGCCAGATCAGCCAGATGCAGAGGAGGCTCGCCGAGCAAAGCATGACCTAGTTTAAAAGCAACCCCTACTCCCGCCAGCATGTCAAACGGATAGGAACAGCCAGGTTTTTTTGGATTAATCACAGCAAATGCCTCCGGGATGATTGCCGGAGGTTCGTGGTGGTCGGTTACAATTACGTCAAGACCCAGCTGTTTGGCATACTCCACCTGCTCGACTGCACTAATCCCGGTATCTACTGTAATGATCAGCTTGTAACCGCTTTGCTGCAGCTGCGCCAAGGCGTCTTTATGTAACCCATACCCTTCGGTAAAACGGTTTGGGATGTAATAGTCAAACACGGCGCCCAGTTGGCGCAATACATGTACCATGAGTGATGTAGAACTTACGCCATCCGCGTCATAATCACCGTAAATACAAATCGGCTCCCGATCTTGGATGGCCTTTTGAATACGGCGCACGCTTTGTTCCATTCCATCTAGCAAGAACGGATCATGAAATAAATCTGGTCCTGCCTGAAGAAAATCTCGGGCCTTTTGCGATGACTCAATACCTCGAATGACCAGCAGCTTGGATACGAGCGGAGTCAGCTGACATTCATCTGCAATCGTTGCAGCTAATTGTTCATCGTACGTGGCCAGTTTCCAGCGAGTTTTCGCTTTCAGCATGAGCGTTCCTCCAATCCTCATTCATTATAGAGGATGGAGCAGGAGACTGACAACTGCGTAAAACATACAGCTTTTATCAAATGACTCTCGCTTAGCCACATTCAGGGATTGATGTGGACAAAAACATCACGTACTTCAGGAAATTTTTCCATCAGCTCATGCTTTACTTGCTTCCCAATCGTATGACCTTCTTCTACTGTAATTTGCGGATCTACACCTATTTTCACATCGACAATCTGGTAGTGACCATGCTCACGTGCACGCAAAGAATCAATGCGCATGACCCCAGAAACTTCTAGAATAGCTTGGCGAAGCTCTTTCGTATCAGCTTCATGCAAAACGTGGTCAAGTGTACTGTGGATTGATTCCATCAAAATGCTGTACGCCATTTTCAAGACAAGCAAAGTGACAAAAATACCAGCGGCCGGGTCTAAATAAAGCATCCACGGAATACCGAACCATCCACCTGCTATCGCTCCGCCAATCCCTACCAATGCGGCGAAGGACGAGAAGACGTCTGAGCGATGCTCCAGTGCGTTTGCCATCAATGATTGACTCTTGAGCTTCTTACCTAAATTGTATTTGTATCGGTACATCCACTCTTTTACAATCATGGAGCCGATTGCTGCCCAAACCGCAAGAAAGCCTGGTGCTTCCAAAGGAACGAAAAGAGATTTGATCGAGGTGACACCCATCTCAAATCCAACGACAGCAAGTAGAACGGACACGATAATCGCAGAAACAGACTCCGCTTTGCCATGACCATATGGATGGTCTTGGTCTGGCGGACGCTCTGCAGCACGTAATCCGATCAAGACCGCGACGGATCCAATCACATCAGATGCCGAGTGAATAGAATCCGCAATCAACGCTTGGGATTTGGCTACCACACCAATGAGTAGTTTAACCCCTGCCAGCGCTATGTTTCCGATAATCCCTACCCACGCAGCAAACTGTGCTTTGGCCAGACGCTCATCCACCATGTGTCGTTCCTCCCTAATGGAATATCCTCGTGAAGTTAGAAAACCGCGGAGAGCTACCCCCGCGGCTTTTATCTTTCGTCCAATTACGCTTCTTTTTCTTTTTTCTTTTTCAACATATTCCGCTCTTTCAAGTTTACCCAAATTTGTGCGGCAATAAAGATGGAGGAATAGGTACCACTCACCAGACCAAACAATAGCGCCAGAGAGAAGTTGCGAATGCTCTCACTACCCAGCACGGCCAGAGCCAGAGCTGTAAAAAATACAGTAGCTACTGTGTAGATAGAACGACGCATCGTTTGCCAGAGAGAAACGTTTACCAAATGCTCAAGCTCTGGAATCGTTTTGGACTTCATCGTTCTTAGGTTTTCCCGAATCCGGTCAAAAATTACGATCTTATCGTTAATGGAGTAACCCAAAATCGTGAGGATCGCTGCAATAAAGGTAATATCTACTTCCAGTCCTAATACCGAGAAAAGCGCGATCGGGATAAATACGTCATGCAGAAGTCCTGCCACACATGCAATCCCGAAAAGCCATTGGAAACGAATGGCAATGTAAATCACGATACCAACCGAGGCAATCGCAACAGCAATTGCCGCTTTTTTCACCATTTCACGGGCAATCGTCGGGTCAACAGATGATACCTGCTTTGTCACCTGGTCTCCAAACTTTTGCTTCAGTGCAGTTTCCAGCTTCATCATTGTATCCGATGGAATCGTTTGATCAAAACGAGTATATGCTTGGTTTTGGCCATATGGTGTTAGTTTTGTAAACGCAACATCAGGAATTTGTTCTTTAATCACGGCTTCAACATCTGCGGTGTTAAATTCTTTTCCCACAAAGATGTCCAGACGCGTCCCTGCTTTGAAGTCTACACCCAAGTGAAGACCTTGGAACAGCATAAACAGTAAGCCGAGAATAATGATCGCAGAAGAGCCGATAAAATACTTCCGGCGATTCTTTACGATGTCAAATCTTACGACAGTGTTCTCTTGATTAAAGCTCACCGATCTCACTCTCCTTTACTCCGAACCAAAACGGCTTTTTAAACATGTTGGCACGGACCACCAGCCACAGGAGGAAGCGAGACCCAAACACGTTGGTAATGATACTGACAATAATCGTCATAGCGAGTACGACCGCAAAGCCTTGAACAGAGCTTGTCCCAAAGAAGAACAACACGCCTGTTGCAATCAGGGTCGTAACGTGGGCATCAATAATCGTAATCAGGGAACGACGCTCACCGGAACGGAATGCAGACAGAACCGTTTTACCTGAACGCAGCTCTTCTTGGATACGCTCGTACGTGATGATGTTGGCGTCAACCGCAATACCGACAGCCAAGATAAACCCAGCAATCCCTGGCAATGTAAGTGTCGCATCCATCCAGTCCAGTACGACCATACAGAAATAAGTAAAGCCAGCCAATGTGATGTTAGCAATCATACCAGGCATACGGTACACAACCAGCATGAACACGAAAATCAATGCTGCACCGATGTAACCTGCATAAATGGTTTTTTGCAATGCCAATGCACCAAGTGAAGCTCCAACAGATGTTACCTGTTTCTCAATCAGCTTCGCAGGCATCGCCCCTGAATTCAACAGGTCAACCAGCTCTTGTGCAGATTCTTGCGTGTAGTTACCAGTAATTTGTGCGTTGCCACCTGTGATTACACTTTGAATAGTAGGGTTGGTTTGCATATTTTCATCCAAAAAGATAGCCATATGCTTTCCTAGGTTGGCGCGTGTAACGTCTTCCAATTTTTTCGGATCTGAAATTTTCAAGGTAACCAATGGACGTTTCAGATCATCATATCCAACAGCTGCCCCGCCGGGAGCCAAATCGCTTCCCTGTAAAAGAATTTTGCCAGCTTCGTCACGGAACGTAAGCAAAGCAGGTTTACCGATCAATTCACGAAGCTTGTCCTGATCGGCCGATTGTGAGGCGATTTGTACACGAATCCGGTTTGGTAGCTCAGTAGCGATTACTGGCTCTACCACACCACCAATGTTAATCCGCTTCTCAATCATGTGTGCAGTTGACTTCAAAAGCTCAATATCGACGTTGTGCCCAGCCTCGAGAGGCTCTACCTCGTAAAGAATCTCAAACCCGCCCTGCAGGTCCAGACCGAGTGTGATGTTCTTTGCCACCTGTGTGATCGTAGTTGACACGAGTGTGCCCAAAAGTCCTACAACGACCAGGAACAGGAGGAATCTTCCCCATTTTATCATAGCAGTAATACCCCTCTTTCCTTACAGGGTCCCGTCCTAGACGAGAAACCAATATGCCCATTATAGCGAAGTATGAAAAAACGTGTCAATTATTGCTGGAAAGACGTACCATGGTAACCCACCCCTTGTCTACGCTGCGTAACAATCGTATACGAATGGGCAAATAGAAAGTTTCACTATGAAATCTCTTTATCCTTGTTTATGAGTTTTTGTACATCTTAATCATCAAATAGTTCATGTACTTATTCGGCTTTAGAGACAGGATGTCATTTACGAGACGGTGCAAGGGAGGAATCTCCTTATACCCGCTTGCCACACATTCCCACACCTCTTCGGCAGTCACATTTTCGTAGCCAAGTATCGCAAATTCCTCCGCTTTGCTCTGGCAAAGACTAGCTACTTGCCCATACCATTCCTGCTTTTGCGCTTGATCCATTCTGTTTCCCCCTCAAAGTAGTCATGCCGACAGCGGCACGTCCATATTCTTTACTGAGTGAATTTATTGTTGCAAAGGAGCCTTCCATGAGACAGTCATTCTTTTACGGAACGGTCATCCTCATCATTGCTGGTGGCATTACGAAGGTGTTTGGTTTTGCTCACAGGATCGTGCTTTCGCGCATCATCGGTGCGGAAGGAATGGGACTTTACCAGATGGTTGTGCCCCTTTTGTACTTTCTGATTACTGTGACAACGTTTGGCCTGCCAGTAGCCATCTCCAAACAAGTGGCAGAAACAGAAGCGGCAAACAATCCTCGTCTTACCCGTAAGTTCCTGGTACTCGCTTTATCCATAGCCAGTGGGATCAGCTTGCTTATCTGCACCGTGCTCTTTGTCTTTTCGCACTGGATTGCTGGAGCACTATTTGCAGACGAGCGTGCCCATGTCGTTATGCTCGCAGCTATCCCGATCATACCTATCGCGAGTATTTCCTTGGTGCTGCGCGGGTACTTCCAAGGAAAGCAGAACATGGTGCCCACTGCTGTGTCTCAGCTATTGGAACAAGTAGTCAGAATGGCTTTGGTCGTCATTATGACCATCACCTTTCTCTCTTCCGGGATCGAGTATGCCACAGCCGGAGCTGTCGCCAGCATTATTTTTGGGGAAGCAGCAGGACTTTTGTACATCCTGTGGCAATACCGAAAGGGCAGTAAAAAAACAGCCGCGCAAATTTTTGAAAGACCGTTATTTTTAGCAGTGTCCAAAAGCAAGGCGAGCATTGCCCAATTAATTCATGTCGCGCTCCCTGTGACGCTAAGCCGTGTCATCGGCTCCATCGCCTATGTTCTGGAGCCGATGCTGGTGCCGCTCGCCCTTGTCATCGCCGGATATACGACTGCTGCCGCTACCGGTCTCTACGGTCAGTTTGCCGGGATGGCTGTCCCTTTGCTGCTATTTCCGACTTTCCTTACCTATTCCTTGTCCGTTTCACTGGTTCCTGCCGTCGCAGAAGCCGCGTATCAAAACAATGCTCCCCTCGTGCATCGACGCATTTATCAAGCAATGCGGATCACACTCGTAATAGGAGCACCGTGCACAGTCTTGCTTACCATTTTTGCAGAGCCGCTATGTGCTCTTCTATACGGGGAACAGTACGCCGAGGTAGGTATACTGTTAAAAGAGCTTGCCCCGTTCTCCGTCTTTCTGTTTTTCCAGGCTCCCCTCGCCGCAGCCCTGCAAGGACTTGACTTTGCTCAGGTGGTATTTCGCAACACCCTCATCAGCGCGATCGTTAAAACAGCAGCCATGTTTTTGTTTACCGCTCATCCGTCCTTCGGAATTCACGGGGCAGTGATTGCGATGAACATCGGGATTACTTTGGGAACACTGCTGCATTTTGCCAGCCTGATTAAAAAAATCGGCTTTACGATCGATCTGTGGGAGTTCGGAAAAATCGGCGCAGCTATGCTGGCTATGGGCTACTCCGGCTCGTACATTGCCAATCACTGGTTCATCGAAGCTTCAATCGGCCGTCTGCTCTTCATCAGCACGATGGCGAGCCTACTTCTATACCTGGTTCTTTTAATCGCCATGCGTGTTCTCGGAAAGCAGGATGTACGCCGCATTCCGTGGATCGGGGAGCAATTGGCCATATTTTTCCCACGCCGCTGACATTATTGCAGCGGCTTGTCTTTTTTGTCCAAAAACATAATCCCCCGTTCATCAATCGAGCAAAACGAAACCTCACGTATATCCTTGATCCCGTATTTGCGAATCTCTCGTTTTAACCAAAGCTGATTTTGCCCAATTTTGCCCAGCGCCTCTTCTCGTACCTTGCCATCCAGAATGAGCGGAATCGGAAGTCCTTTGTAAAAAACAGGACTGACAGGCTTGCTATCTGCGATCCCCATATCTTCACGTGTTACGGTGTCTTTCTGCTCCTTTAAAAACACACTCATCTGTCCAGTAGGCTCCATAACCGCAAATTCTACGTCCGCAATGTTCTTTACATCCTTTTGCCGCAAATGCACCATGAGGTCATCCATATTCAACCGGTTCCGCCGCATGGCATCCTCTCTGATTTCGCCGTTTTCAATAATCAAGTCCGCTGACCCTGCCACGACGTCGCGGAATTTCTTGCTTTTCAAGGCAAAATATGCCAGACCGATTTCCAACAAACCGATCAGCAGCATGGGTATGTAATAAAGAATGGCCGGCTTGTCAACATCCTCAATTGCCATAGCGGCCATCTCTGCAAGCATAATCGAGATCACAACATCAAAAACAGATAGCTTCCCCAACTCGCGCTTCCCCATCAATCGCATAATGATCAGGAGAAAAAAATACGAGAAAAGGGTGCGTAGCAACACTGTTGAAAGTTCTTCCACTTCACGACGCCCCCCTAAAGAACATTTACTACTAGTCTTTAGCAAAGGGGCGTCCAACTATTAGCGCCAATTACAGCCACTTTCGCTTGCGAAAAATCTTGAGCATCGCAAAAGTCATCCCGAGCATGATGACGAGTGCCACTACTAGCATATAGGGCTCTGCTTCCTCGCCTAACCAGGCAAAGGTATTCATTCCAAACAAGCCTGTGATAAATGTCAAAGGCAGGATAATTGTCGAAATGATGGTCAGTACGCGCATCGTCTCAGTAGTTTTCGCACTAATAATCGTGTAGTACGTATCCAGTGTACCGTTTACCAGATCACGGAAGGTTTCTGTTGAATCTGAAATCCTCTCCAAATGGTCTGTCAGGTCACTGTAGAACGGAACGTTTTCCTCGGAAATGTCGAACGAATAGCGACCGTTAACGTTGGCGAAAATTCGTTTTTGCGGCATAATGACGCGACGAATCAAAATAATAGTTCGCTTCAACGCGAGGAATTCTTCTGTAATTTCCTCCATCTGGTGCTCATAAATCTCGTCCTCAAGCTCGTCAATCCGCACACTAATCCGATCAATGATCGGGAAGTATTCATCTGTAATCCCGTCGACAATGGCATACAGCAGGTAATCAGGACCGCGATTTAAATAAGAAATATTACGATGGCACATAGCTGCGATCCGTCCGATTGTATTCATTGGGGATTTATGAATCGTGACGATATAATTCGGGCCGAGAAACACGTTCAGTTCTACTGTGGTAATCTCATCGTCGCTCTCCTCGTTGTAACGCAGGGCGTGAAAGACGAAGAAATAATAGTCGTCGTACTTATCAACTTTGGCTCGCGGGCTGACGTGCAGACAGTCCTCAATTGCCAGTTGGTGAAAGTCGAAGATCTTGGCTATATAAGGAAGCTCATTGTTGCCCACATCATACAGATCAATCCAGAGAAGGTCCTCCGGCGATTTCAACCATTGATCCTTTGTTGCCAGATCAACATCATGAAACATCTTCTGTTCTGAGTGGTTGTAAAAGTAGGTTTTGATCATCTTTCCTCACCCCCGTCTTGTTCCTCATCCATCATACGAAAATTCCCCTCAATGTTCAACGCGAAGATGAATACGTCTGCCAAGCCTCTCATATAGATGGTACAAACACTTGAGCAGTGAGGGGGGTAACAAACGTGCGGAGTGCATCCACCTCTGTACTGACAGGACTATTGTATACGCTTGGCCTCATCTTGATTGGAGCATTGCTGGCTACCATACTGCTGAGCTTTACCAGCATGAGAGAAGGCTCTCTGCCTTACTTTACGTACGCCATCAACGCCATAGGTCTTTTGACAGGAGGCTTTGTAACAGGACGGCGATGCGGCGGCAAAGGCTGGTATTATGGAGGACTCACCGGACTCTCCTATTTTATTCTTGTCATATTAATCGGTTTCCTCGGTTTTGATGCCCCGATGCAATGGAATACCTTTCTTTATTTGCTTGCAGCCTTTGCAATCGCGGGTATTGGGGGAATTCTGGGCGTGAACTCTGCCAACTCCAGTCACAAGCCAAAAGGCATTAAACCACGGCGGTAATGAGCTGTGGCAGAAAAAAAAGCAGGCGGGAGATTCCCACCTGCTTTCCTGTATTATTTGGATTCTTCTTTTGCTTCTTCGATTTTTGCAGGCTCGCTTTTTGCTGCTGGTTCGCTGCTTGCAGAAACCACACTGTTGATAGCGCCGCGATCAAAGGTCACATTTACGTTGTGAGCAATACGCAATGTTACCGAGTCATCTGTCAGTTCTTGAATGGTACCGTGCATACCACCGATTGTAATGATTTTGTCGCCCTTTTTGATAGCTGCGAGCATGGCGTTACGTTGCTTGGCTTTTTTCTGTTGCGGACGAATCAGCAAGAAGTAGAAAATCGCAAACATGATGATAATCGGTAAAAAATTTGTTAAGCCTTCCATGAAAATCCCCCTCGATTAAAAAGATCTATCTTCACCCAATCCATATTGAGCGAAAAACTGGTCTCGGAAATCTTGCAAGCGGTCTTCGGCAATTGCCTGACGCACCTGTTCCATCAGCTTCACCAGAAAGTACAAATTGTGGTAGGTAGTTAGACGGATGCCAAAGGTTTCCTCCGACTTGACCAGATGTCGGATGTAAGCACGTGTGTAGTTCTTGCAGGTGTAGCAATCGCAATTCGGGTCGAGCGGAGTAAAATCACGAGCATATTTGGCATTGCGAATGACCAATCTGCCCTGGCTTGTCATGCATGTCCCGTTTCGCGCAATACGAGTTGGCAATACGCAGTCAAACAT
This sequence comes from Brevibacillus reuszeri, assembly GCF_002897295.1. Classification (GTDB taxonomy): domain Bacteria; phylum Bacillota; class Bacilli; order Brevibacillales; family Brevibacillaceae; genus Brevibacillus; species Brevibacillus reuszeri_A. Next base: position 130,357 of record NZ_BEXF01000013.1, on the reverse strand, counting down.
ATCGATTCCCCGTATGGCCCCATCAAGCAGTGCATCTGGTGAGCCAACCCCCATCAAATAGCGAGGCTTATTGGTCGGAAGCAGCGGTACGGTATGCTCCAGCACCTCGTACATCAAGGAAAACGGTTCCCCTACGCTGAGTCCACCAATGGCATACCCAGGGAAATCCATAGACACGAGATCACGGGCACTTTGAGCACGCAAATCGTTAAACATACCACCTTGGACGATACCGAACAACGCTTGCTCATTAGGGCGTGAATGCGCCTTCAAGCAACGCTCAGCCCAGCGTGTCGTCCGCTCCATGGATTGCTTCACATAATCGTACTCAGCCGGATAAGGAGCACATTCATCAAAAGCCATAAAGATATCCGCACCCAGGGCATTTTGAATCTGTGTAGCCTCTTCCGGTCCAATGAACAGCTTTTCACCGTTAAGGTGAGAACGGAAAGAAACGCCTTCCTCCGTGATCTTGCGCAGGTTACTCAAGCTAAATACTTGAAATCCGCCAGAGTCAGTCAGAATGGCACGGTCCCAATTCATAAATCCGTGCAGGCCGCCCGCTTCTCTGACAATTTCATGCCCAGGACGAAGAAACAGATGATACGTGTTGCTGAGAATAATGCCCGCTCCGATTGCTTTCAGTTCCTCTGGACTCATCGTTTTCACCGTTGCCTGTGTGCCTACTGGCATAAAGACAGGGGTGTCAATGGTCCCGTGAGGAGTATGTAGTTTACCGAGACGTGCACCTGTTTGCTTGCATGTTTTGATTAATTCGTAGCGTACAGCCAAATCATTGCACTCCTCAAGCTATGTATGTAAGTCTTTCCTATTATAGAAAAACTTCCGGGTGAAGTAAACCCACCTGACTCATAAGGATGCACTTATACAGGTGGGTGTTCACATTTGTTACGATTTAAAGAATGAGCATCGCGTCTCCGAAGCTAAAGAAGCGATATTCCTCCTGCACTGCCGTTTTGTAGGCATTCATGACATGATCTTGGCCAGCCAGTGCACTTACCAGCATCACAAGAGTGGACTTCGGCAAGTGAAAATTCGTCAAAAGCCCGTCCAGAATGGAAAAGGTATACCCCGGATAAATGAAAATGTCGGTCCAGCCAGATGTCGCGACGAGCTTTCCTTCGTGGTCACGCCCCACAGTCTCCAATGTCCGGCACGAAGTAGTTCCAACCGCGATGACCCGTCTTCCCTCTGCTTTTGCCCTGTTCACCATTTCGGCTGTTTCTTCGGGAATCTCGTAGTACTCCGCATGCATCACATGCTCCTCAACAGAGTCTGCTGCTACTGGGCGAAACGTCCCAAGTCCGACATGCAGTGTCACGTACGCGAGCTGAATTCCTTTGGCAGCAATTTTCTCCAAATACGGCTTCGTGAAATGAAGACCTGCTGTCGGTGCGGCTGCCGAGCCTCGCTCCCGTGCATACACCGTTTGGTACCGCTCACTGTCCTCTAGCTGTGCGTGAATATACGGGGGCAATGGCATCGAGCCTAACTGATCGAGAATCTCGTAAAAAATTCCCTCGTACAGAAAACGGACAATCCGTCCCCCCGTTTCTGTTACCTCTTCACACACGCAGCGCAATAGCCCATTTCCAAAAACCACTTCCGTACCTGGCTTCATGCGCTTTCCTGGCTTTACCAGAGTCTCCCAGCGATCGTCCCCGAGAGATTTAAGCAGGAGTATTTCAATTTTCGCCCCTGTCTCAGCCTTTTCCCCAATCAATCTGGCCGGTAATACGCGACTGTCATTCATGACAAGTACATCGCCAGGCTTCAGATGATCGATCAGATCGGTAAAGCGCTGATGCATGATTTCTCCAGACTGCTTTTGCAAAACAAGCAATCTGGATGAAGTCCGATCTTCTAGCGGATGCTGGGCAATCAAATGCTCCGGCAGTTCAAAATCAAATTGTTGCACGTCCACGAATCGTTACTCCCTTTATGTCAGATCATGTGGCAATGAACTTACCTCTCGATTGTCACATCCTGGTAATAGTGTTGCAAGATCTGTCTATAGTCATACCCATTCTCCGCCATTGCACGAGCTCCGTATTGCGATACTCCTAGCCCATGTCCATATCCTGTACCTCGGAACAAAAACAGAGGGCCTGCTTGATTACTATTTTGAACGACTTCTACATCGAACTTCGTGCTGCGAAGCAAAGTGCTCCCCTGTTGGAATATCGAACGGAATGTATCCGGCGATGGTGCAGCAATCGGTTTTCCATTTGCCTCCATCGCGATCACTCGTCCGGATGGTCCTCGCGCCGTAACCTTCAGGCTTGTGACGTTCCCAGGAATACGTGGCGCTTTGTATTTATCCTGACTCGCATTAATCATCGCCGTAATTTCAGCGACTGTATAAGGACCCCGCGTCCATGAATAGGCATTCTCCTCTGCTTCTTCCGAGAGGATCGTAACCTCAGCGCCATTTGGCAATGTGGACAACACCCGGTGAAGCGTGGTGCTTGGTCCTGAGCGCAAATTCGTATTCGCCGTTGTAATGACAGCTGTGCGTTGGCCTTTGCCATTTGCAGCGCCTGTCACTGATACTAGATCATTTCGTACATAACCAATTGAACCATCCGACAGCTCCACTCGATACCACACGTTTGCTCTTTCCATTGGATATGTATCATCGCTCGTCACAGGACGCAAATAAGGAACCGGATTCCCCCAGACCTCCGTGCCATCAGCCGTCATACCGCCTGCGTTTGAGTAAAACAGGGACTCGGCTGGCTTGCCCTGGTAGTAAATCACTTCATCTTTGGTTTCGTCAACAGCCTCACGAACAGCCTCCGACTCCTTGGCGAAGCCGTAATAGGCCTGTTCGATGACTGTATCCGATACATTCGCGATCCCGTATTTATTGCCTTGCCATACTGCACGCGTTCTGGACAGGACCGCTTGTGTTTTCAATGCTTCGAGTGGCCAGTCTGGAGCCATCTCGGAGCCTACAACACCATACAAATACTCCTCCATCGGCAATTCATTGACTAGCGTCAGGTGACCGTTGTATTCTGACAGCTCCATCTCACCTCGATAAGTGCGTTGATCCCGCTCCACTACACCGATCATGGATTCTGAGCCTGCTTTGTTCTCAACCGTCAGCTTGGCTTGTGGGGAAAATACGTACTTCCAGATCGTTTCATCTGGAGAGCCGTATACATCCTGCTTCAGCACGACATATGACTGACTGGTAGGTACATGATAGGTGAGGCCAGGCACAGCGCCATTTGCTCTGGCTGCCAATGCTGATGCTGCATCATAGCTGATCTCATCGCCAATCCATACGGCGTAGTTAACTTTTCCGTCATCTGCGAGCAGCACAGGATAGGCTGGAATTCCTTTTTGTTCAAAAGCTTCCTGCCATTTCTGCGCTTCATTCAAGCTTTTGAACTTGCCTGCTTCCATACGGAACGGACCTTTTACAAGCGGATTTTGACCGATCGCTTGCGCTACGGTCTTTGCCTGAGTAGCCGCCGCCTGATACGTGTCATACGAGCCGCTGACTACCTGATAGACGGTCTGTCCGTTGCGGCTCGCAACCTGAATCGAGCCCTCGTATTTGCGCTGACTCATTTGCTGCGCTACCTGTTGCGCACGATTCCAGTCATTCGTTTCCGCGACAACCAAATGATATTCGTCAACCCGATAGCGGGCTGCGTCTCCTTTTAAATCAGGTAACGCTGTCTTGCCTCCCGGGCCAGCCAGTGTCACTTCCATTCCTTTTTCAGTGGTTAACGTAATCGAAGGGACTACGCCTCTGTATCCTTGTCCTGTATCCACAAAGAGCGCAACCCGGATGTTGTCACCAGCTGCATTTGCCGGTACTTGTCCCCCCACAAGAGCAGCAGTGATCAGGCCCACCGAAAGGACAGTTCCCATCCATTTCTTTTTCATGTCGTCCATCGTCCTTCCTTTCACCTGAATTCATTCGTCGAAAATTGGCATGTACTCCCATGTTTTTCGACAATCACAATTCAATCTCCTTCCCTTTTTCTCAATTTGGGACCAAACACCCTCACACAAGAGAGCCTAGTTGCGCTATGTCTATTTGCAGAGCGCGGCTGCACCACGCATTCATGCCTACACAAAAAAGCCATCGGAACGAGCAGCTCCGATGGCTTTGATGGCTTATTCTATTTAAACAAACGGAACAAGTACATCCCGAGAGACAGGACAATACTAATTACAATACATGTCACAACAGGAAAGTAAAATTTGACGTTTTCCTTCTCGACCACAATATCTCCTGGCAAGCGACCAAGCGGCAAGAATCGCCCTCCTAGCTGCCACAGAATACCGATCACGATCAAAGCAGCTCCACCAAAAATAAGCAGCTTAGCTACTGGATTCAAGATTTCATCTCCCGCCCAAAGTGCTGGTACGCGCTAGGGGTAAGGACACGCCCCCGCGGCGTCCGCTGCATAAAGCCGATTTGCATGAGATAGGGTTCGCAAACATCTTCGACTGTTTGTGATTCTTCCCCGATGGTAGCAGCAATCGTGTCAAGCCCAACAGGCCCACCGTCAAATCGGTCGATAATTGCGAGCAGCAGCTTGTGATCAATATGATCAAGCCCGCATGTATCGACCTGCAATCGCTCCAGAGCTTCCTTTGCGATCTCGGTTGTGATGACACCCTCGCCTTTTACTTGGGCAAAATCCCGCACCCGCTTCAGCAGGCGATTCGCCACACGCGGGGTTCCACGTGAGCGTCGGGCAATCTCTTCTGCTCCGCCCTCACGAATGATAACCTGGAGTATGTCAGCCGCGCGGGACACGATAAAGGTCAGCTCTGGCACCGTATAAAACTCCAATCGATTCACTACGCCAAAACGGTCACGTAGCGGCGCGGAGAGCATACCTGCTCGCGTCGTTGCCCCAACGAGAGTAAACGGTGGCAAATCCAAGCGGACACTGCGTGCGCTCGGCCCTTTCCCGATGATAATATCCAGCGCAAAGTCCTCCATCGCCGGATACAATACCTCCTCGACACTTCTGTTGAGCCTGTGTATCTCATCGATAAAAAGGACGTCGCCTTCCTGCAGATTGGTCAGGATGGCTGCCAAATCACCAGGACGCTCAATCGCAGGCCCTGATGTCGTACGGATGTTTACACCGAGCTCATTTGCAATAATTTGCGACAGCGTTGTTTTTCCTAACCCAGGTGGACCATACAGCAGTACATGGTCCAGCGATTCTTTTCTCATTTTGGCTGCTTCGATAAAGATCTTCAGGTTTTCCTTTACGTGCTGCTGTCCAATATATTCATTTAAATAGCGAGGACGGAGGCTCAGCTCCGCCGCATCTTCTTCCCAATTCATATGCGTCGTGATGATCCGCTGATCCAAAACCCTACCCCCTCATGAGCAAAGCAAGCCCTTGTTTGATGAGCTTTTCCACTCCATCGCCCTCTTTTGATTTTTCCGCTAGGGCGTTTCTGATTTTTTGCAGCTCTCCATCTGAGTAGCCGAGTGCTGTCAGTGCATCAAGCGCTTCGTTCAAAGCAGAAACTGCCTGTTCACCGGCTGTCAAATTCCCAGCAGCTACCGTCAAAATAGCAGATGGTGTGTACCCTACCAATTTATCCTTCAAATCGAGAATGATGCGCTGTGCTGTCTTTTTCCCAATACCCGGAAACTTCGTTAAATACGTAACATTCTCCTGTTGAACAGCCATAACGAGCTGCTCTGGTGTCGCTGCTGCCAAAATAGCCAAGCCGCCTTTTGGACCGATTCCGCTTACATCGAGCAGCTTGCGGAACAAATCACGCTCGTCCCGGGAAGCAAAGCCGTATAGCAAAATCGCATCTTCGCGAACATGATGGTGCGTATAAAGCTTGGTCTTGCTGCCTTCGTAGCGGACGAACTGGTAAGGGTTCGGGCAAAAAAGTCGATAGCCGATGCCTCCCGTCTCCAGCACTATGTATTCTGAATCCAGATAGCACAACGTGCCTTCCACAAAATCAATCATTTTTGGACTCCTTCCGAAATGGAAATGTACGCCCGGAACTGTGCGTGCGTAATTGCAATTCCCAGCGCATCCGCCACATCGTCAGGCTTTGGTACTTCTTTTAACTTCAAGAGCATCCTGGTCATTTCCTGAATCTGCTTTTTCTCAGCGCCACCATAGCCCGTCACTGCTTGCTTGACCTGCATCGGCGTATACTCATGGATAGGCACACCAGCGAGTTCAGCCGCCAAAAGGATGACGCCTCTCGCTTGGCTTACTGTAAACGCCGTCGTCACGTTTTTATTGAAAAATAATTTTTCCACCGACATTTCATCGGGACGATATGTCTCCAAAAGACTCTGCATCGCTTCAAAAATCTGTTTGAGCCGCAGCGGCACCGGCAAGCCCGCTTCGGTCTGGATACTCCCATACTGGACAGGACGTAATTGGCTGCCCTGCTTATCCAAAATTCCGAATCCGACAATTGCAATGCCAGGATCGATTCCTAAAATACGCATAATTCACTCTCCGCTTGGCTACGATTCTACTCTCTACTGTAACACAAAGCGCCCAAAAAGCGAACGTGCATTTCCATGCAAAAAACATCAGTCCAAGAAAAAATAAATCAAACCCGCTCCCAAAAGAGGGAACGGGTTACACGGCGTCATCTCATTTAGTGTTTGTTCATCCCGAGTGATTCTGACACATCATGCTGCATATGGGCGTATTCATCAACGCCGCTCTGCATCTGCTCATTAATCATATTGATCTGGCGATAATTGAGCTTGTTGTGTCCCTGGTTCAATTGAACGTACAAACGCTGGTGGAACTGGTCTTTATAGCTACCCCTTGGCATCGAAGACATGCTAAAAGACTCCTCCTTATGATCGCCGTATGAAAACAGTATGGCAAAACAGCGAGATGCTTATGATACCAAGATTTGCTCCTCATTCCTCCTCTTTATTAGGCAAAAATAGAACGGTGGAGGTGTTTTTCTTGCGGCGTGCCTTACTTCTTTTATGCTGCTCCTGTATGATCCTAACCTTGTTGTCGTTTGCTCAGATCACCTATGCCAATTCAAAAGACGAAGTGAGGATATCCGTTTCCGTGTCGCCTGCCTCCCTATTTATTTCTACACTCACCTTTCACGACAAGCACTTTGCAACGCAGCTTCTGACGCGAAATCAGTTCCGGCAACACCTCAGCCACATTGGCAGCGAGCAATTCTGACGGTGAACAAGCGCATCTTTTTATACGATCACGATGGACACCTGTTTGATAAAGAAAAACCTAAACAGTATTTGGTAGACACAAAAGTGAAAAAGCGGCTCGATGAGTTAGTCATGTCTGTGGAAAAGGTCCATTATGGACAAGCAGTGCCTTGGGAGCAAGTAAAAAAGTCTTTCGCACGGATGGATTACGGCACCGTCATTGATATGGAGACAGGCGAAAAATTTGAAGTCCAGCGCAGGGCAGGCAGTCGTCATGCTGATGTACAACCGTTGACCCGTGAAGATACCATGATTATGAAAAGTATTTACCAGGGAAAATGGAGCTGGAAAAGGCGGGCGATCCTCGTCGAAGTAGATGGACTTTACTATGCTGCATCCATGCATGGCATGCCACATGGGGCGGGTGCCATTCGAGGAAATGATTTTCCGGGACATTTTTGTATTCACTTTTTTGGCAGCTCAACCCATCGGCGCACAGAACCTGACCCAAGTCACAGCCTCATGATCCTCAAAGCGTCTGGTGACTTGCCCAGCACAATTAGCGGGGCACTGCCGGAAGAGCTAATCGAGTATTTTCTCACGGCCTGGCATGAGCACGATGAGCATACGATGCGGATGACTACTGATGGGTTTAATCTGCCTTCCAAGCTGCAGGAAATTGTATCCATTAAAAAATCGGAGGTCATGATCCCATCTGACGAACGAGGTCCTTTTTTGGTGGAGGTACCTGTTCAACTCGATACTTTCACTAAAAATAGTGGCGATCAAAAAGAACGCTGGAAATTCACCCTTCGGCGCTCCTCTCCCGGCGAACGTTGGCGTATTACGGCGATTGAAATGAAAGAATAAAGGCTGCCCTTCATCGGGGCAGCCTAGTAATCGTCATTTAATTGAAATTCGCCATATGTGGATAAGATACTGTTATATTCAGCCAGGTCTCGAACGCGAATACCGCGCTTCAGGTTCTCCACTTCCTCTTTGGAAAGACTCGCTTCCATTTTGGCTGTATTAATTCGATAAAAGGTTTGGACGACCTCCTGCTCTGCCGGCACGCCGTGAAATAGGGTCAGCATGCCGTCAGCTGATATACCGAAATGACCGTTTTCCTTGCAGCGTGGAGAGATATCCTGCTCGCGTTTCATTAATATCATTTTTGCTGAGTCGGCTGATACGATTTCCCAGCCCTTGTAATCGACCATAGTTTCTGCCAAGTGACTAAGACTTGTCGGCCTATGCTCCTCATCCCTTACACCGCACAGATATGTCCAGGTGAGAACAAGCTTATAAGGCTTTCCGACGGCGTCTACAGACCTATTCGATACCGTGGTAAACAACTGCCGCAGCCCTCCTGGATCCTTTCCGCTATCTGCTAGAAAGAAACCCGCCACAAGGCCTGTCAGGAGGGCTATTGTCCACGAAGCATACACCATCCACTTTCTATTTCTTTCCATATTACAATGAACCCCTTCTCTGTCTTTTTTCCTATTCTCGCCAGTAAAGAAGGGGGCCATACCCTGCTCTCTCAAGATTCGTAATTTACGACATATTTCAAGGGACTATCTACCAATTATACAATTCTAGTGATAAACTTATTTTGCATGGCATTATTGTTAAACTTATGGAGGTTATGCAAAACATGACAAAGAAAAACAAGCAAATGCTGACTGCGTTTTTACTCAGCAGCTCTTTGGTTGTTAGCGCCATCTCTTTTCCACTTACTCCTGTAAGCGCTGCAGCCAGCTCCACTCTTAAGCTCCGCCTCTTGGAAACTACCGACATCCACACTAACATCGTCAACTATGACTACTATCAAGACAAGTCTACTGACGAATTCGGTCTTGCTAAAACGGCTACTCTCATCAAAAAAGCACGTGAGGAAGCAAAAAACAGCATCCTGATCGACAACGGTGACCTGCTCCAGGGTAACCCACTTGGTGATTATGTTGCCAAAATCGATCCTTTGAAGGACGGGGAAACTCACCCAGTATACAAAGCGATGAACCTCTTGAATTATGACGTCGGCAATATCGGAAATCATGAATTCAACTTTGGTTTGGAGCATCTGGACCGCAGCCTCAAAGGAGCTAAATTCCCGTATATTAACTCCAACGTCTATGTTGATGACAAAGACAACAACCCGAACAACGACAAAAACCTGTTCACCCCTTACCAAATTCTCGAGCGTAAATTCAAGGACGAGAGCGGCAAGGAAGTAACCCTAAAGGTTGGCGTGATCGGTTTTGTTCCTCCACAAATCATGCAGTGGGACAAAGCGAATCTGGAAGGCAAAGTCATTACAAAAGATATCGTGGAAACCGCTAAAAAGTTCATCCCTGAGATGAAGCAAAAAGGCGCGGACCTCATCATCGCTGTACCTCACTCTGGTCTCGGCCCTGTTGAAAACGCTGCCAATCTGGAAAATGCTAGCTATCAGTTGAGCAAAATTGACGGGATTGACGCTATTCTGTTCGGTCACTCCCACCTCGTATTCCCAGGTCCTGGCTTTGAAAACATCCCTGGTGTTGATAGCGAAAAAGGAACCATCAATGGCAAGCCAGCTGTCATGCCTGGCTACTGGGGTAACAACCTCGGTGTGATTGACCTCACGCTGACACAAGAAAACGGAAAATGGAAAGTAGCTGAATCTACTACCAAAGCTGTTCCAATCTACGATAAAGCAAATAAAGCTTCCCTCGCTGACGCAGACAAATCCATTCTTGATGCTGTGAAGGAAGATCATGATCACACCGTCGAGTGGGTACGCTCTGCAGTAGGAAAAACAGCTTCGCCAATCTTCAGCTACTTTGCACTGGTTCAGGATGATCCATCCATCCAAATCGTGACCAATGCACAAAAATGGTTCGTAGAAAAAAATATCAAAGGTACCGAATATGATGGAATCCCTGTTCTCTCTGCAGGTGCACCATTCAAAGCAGGCGGACGTAACGGCGCAAGCTACTACACCAACATTCCTGCAGGTACAATCGCAATCAAAAACGTTTCTGACCTGTACATCTATCCAAACACACTGAAAGCAGTATTGATCAACGGTACTACTTTGCAGGAGTGGCTGGAGCGCTCCGCTGGTCAATTCAATCAAATCGATGTGAAAAAATCAGAAGAGCAGCTGCTTGTGAACGAGGCGTTCCCTACGTACAACTTTGACGTGATTGACGGTGTTACCTATCAAATCGACGTTACCCAGCCGTCCAAATACGCGATTGACGGCACAGTAGCTAACAAAGATGCAAACCGCATCAAAAACCTGTCCTTCAACGGTAAGCCTGTAAAAGCAGAAGATAAATTCATCGTAGTAACGAACAACTACCGTGCAAGCGGTGGCGGCTCCTTCCCAGGACTGGATGGCACAAATATCGTCATCGACTCCCCAGACGAAAACCGCCAAGTTGTTATCGACTACATCCTCAGCCAAAAAGATATCAATCCAGCTGCGGACAACAACTGGTCATTTACTCCAGTGAAGGAAAAAGTAAATGTAACGTTTACTTCTTCACCAGATGCAAAACCATTCGCTGAAAAAATGTCCAACATGAAATTCATCAATGTACTGGAAAATGGCTTTGCGAAGTTCCAAATCGACCTGTCCAAGCCAGCTTCCAAGTAAGCCCTACGAAAAAACATCCCTCGAAAAAAAATGAGGGATGTTTCTCTTTTTGCGCTGTATGAAAGATCCTTGCTTCATCCCACAAAGTGGTAATGACCCCATGGCGAACGTTGAAAAATTCGTTCACCTGCATTTAAAAAGCTTTGTCGGTTTTGATGCAGTTTGCCCTCCATTTGTAGCAGCTGCATCACTCCTCTTGCGTGATAGCCGGGGCGATTGCTGTATAGACCGGTGACTTCACGCAAGAAATTGTCGGGATAACGGAGCAGCTGATGCACAGCCCATATTTGCGTATCGCTCAAGTAGTTGATTTTGCTGTAAGCCTCCATCGCCTCCACGAATGAATCCATGCGATAGTCTTGCATCAACAGCATTCGCGACATCAACTGAACGAGATCTACCAGCTGCAGGTCATGACCCACTGTGTCCAGATCGATTAAGTAGCAGCTCCCTTTTTGTGTGATCAGGAAATTATGACTTGCTACATCCCGATGAGCCAAGGTTCCCCGCTCCATAGCCGCAAACAATTCCGGTGTAAGCGGCAGCTTGTAGGCAGACTGGAGAATTTCTTGCCCATCGCGGATCACCGGTTCTGACATTTGCTGAATAATCTGTTCCAGCTTGTTTTGCGGACCATTTTGCTCGATAGACCACGTAAGCCTCTCGAAATACTCTAACCGACTCTCCCATTTGTCCAATAAAGCCAGTTTGCCTTCATAAGCATATGATTGTACGACAGGAAAGCCCTGTGCAGCCACATGAAAGCGTGCCAGAGTCTCGGCAGTTTTTTTCACATCAAACAACGAGCCGTTATCGGCTTCCTGACCGTCAATCATTTTCATGATCGTGTAATAGCGATCCTCATACGGAAAAATTTTCGCTCCTGCAACATCCGAAACATAATGAACCGTGTGCATAAATCCTTTTTGTCGAAGCGCATCCGCAAGCTCGGTTACCCAAACTGCCTTTTCCAGCTGTTTATATCCTTTGATGATCCAATGGCCCCGGTCCGTCTTCAGCAGATTCACATTTCGCTTTGGTTTTACCCCGTGAATCTGACAGCGAAACGCTTTTTCAAGTGAAGATATGAGTCCCTTGTTCATACCCGTCCCTTTCAATAAGCAGAGGATTCATCATGTCCATCTCCCCAATTCGGCCATACCCCTTTTTCAGGCATGGAGGACACACACGGGGAAGGTGGAAACATCATGTTGTTGCGAAATGGCTGCGGACCTCTGCTAGTCTTGTATTTTCTAACGGATTCTTCCGGAGAACAATCGCATGACGATGAAGATGACGACTCTACGCGCTCTGGGCAAATCGGTCTTTTTATACGATGTCGTTTCAGTGGCATTGGCATTGGCGGGCATGGCATCGGCATTGGTGGGCATGGCATTGGCATCGGCATCGGCGGAAACGGCATTGATGGTGGGAATGGTGGCGGAAATGGTGGTGGAAATGGCAATGGTGGTGGAAATGGCATTGGCGGTGGAAATGGTGGTGGAAATGGCAACATGGGCGCTATTCCAGGTGGCGGCATGAATTCCGGTGATACCATTGGTGCGCTTGGAAACGAAGGCCTCCTCAACGGCGCAGTACCTGGCGGGCACGGAGTTGGTCGAGTTGGTCGAGTCTTTTGAGATGGACTCACCTGTGGCGGTGAGTAAGTTGGGCGTACCTGTGGCGGTGAATAGGTTGGGCGTACCTGTGGCTGATTGCATGGCGGGCATGGACGTGGCTGCGATGGTGGCTTCAAAGGTGGCATTGGGAACGGGCGTATCTGTTGTGGTGGTGTAGTTTGCTGCCACGGAAGTACTTGCTGCGGTGGCTGCATTGGTGGCATAGGACGCACTTGTGGCGGTGGCTGGACCTGCTGCCATGGTAGCACCTGACTAGGTGGTCTTGTCGGCTGGATTTGCGGCTGGCATGGCGGACAATACACAGCTGGTGGCCGCATTGGTTGCAAGGGACTTATTTGTGTCGGTGGCATCGGTGGTACATTCGGTATGTTGGGTGGCATTGGCTGTTGATAAATATAAGGACTCACCCGAGTAGGTGGAATTGGTGGCAACGCCGGTGGCATCGGTTGCAACGCTGGTGGCATTGGTGGTAAAATCGGTTGTTGACGAAGGTTGACATTCGGTGGAACATACGGCGCTGTTGGTAGTGGTGCAATCGGTCTTGTTGGTTGAGGCAATGGAACAAGCGGTGGTAGAGATTCTGGTGAGACGGTTGGCGCAGGTTTAACAGGTTCCGGCTCTTTTGGTGGCGCAGTCGGTGGTGCAGTTGGTGGTGCAGTTGGCGGTGGTGGTGGAGTGGTTGGTGGTAGTGCCGGACGCATCTCATGCTCGGATTCAATCTGCACTTCTTCTTCCTCTGGTTCAATCGGCCTACGTTCAATTTGCTCTGGCACTTCTGGACCTTCCTCTTCCGTAATCGGCCGCTCTTTTACATAAGGGGCCTCACTCATGGGGTGAGGTGTTTGTCTGTCTTGAGGTCGTACAGGTACACGTTTCGCCGGAATTTTGATTCTCGCTCCTGGATAGATTGTATCGGGAGTTTTGATTTGGCTATTCAGGCGTAACAGTTCCTTGTAATCGACGCCGTATTTTTTGGCGATCTTCCACATGGTGTCGCCTTTTTGGACTACGTGAATCCTCACTATTTCTCCTCCCTTGCGTAAAACTCCCTACCATGTTATGCACCCATGGGCGTTTTGCTCCTTGGAGGCTATTCCTTGTTAGAAGGCGGAGGAAAAAGAAAAAAGCCAATCCTTAGGAATTGGCTTGTAGCAGGTAAAATGGATAAGTGCCGAGCTGGCGCACCTGACAGCCGATCGCTTCAATCTCTGCAAAAGCGCCCGGAAGCAGCACGTCATCCATTTTTTGCTCGATATCAATTACGAAATAATAACTTCCCAATGCTTTCTTGGTTGGACGAGATTCAATCCTCGACAGGTTAATTTTTCGCCATGCAAAAGCAGCCAATACTTGATAGAGCGCTCCAGGAAAATCTTCTGGCAATGTCACCAAGATCGTTGTTTTTTCTTTTTGGGATGCAGGCATATCCAAAGGCTCCCGCCCTACCAGAACAAATCGCGTATAGTTATTCGAATAATCTTGAATTTGTTCCTTCGCGAATTCCAGTGGATAAATCTCTACATTCAGTCTCGTCCCAACCGCTGCCCATGGTTCCTGCGGGTTCTCACTCACCATCTGCGCTGCCAAGGCAGTACTGTTTACATACTCAATCGCAGCGTTCGGCACGTTTTCTCGAAGAAAATTGTGACTTTGGGCAATAGCTTGCGGGTGAGACAGCACTCTCGTGATTTCTGAAAAAGGGAGTGGCTCTTCTCTTTTTGCAACCAGCAGATTTTGTGTGATCGGTAAAGCCAGCTCAGCCAAAATCGGCAGTTCAACTTCATGAATAAGCCAGTCTAGTGTTGAATTGACCGTTCCCTCGATTGAGTTCTCCATTGGAACGACTCCAAAAGTCACTTCATCCTTGGCAACAGCATTTAGCACTTCGATAATACTCGGATACGGCACGTGTGTAAGCTTTTGTCCTACGGTTAAAGCGCGAGCCGCTTCTTCGGTAAAGGTTCCTCGGGGACCGAGAAAAGCGAGTTTCTTTTCCATGGCGTTACTCCTATCCACTTACTCTATCTCTGATGGATTTCTACCTGTACGCCATGTTCGTCCGGCAGTAGTATCATGACGCGGTACGATATGTCGTGCCCTTTCATCACCCTGTCCACAAACTCACGAAGTCTCGCCTGTTCTTCCTCCGTTTGGAAAAAACAGAGAATCGTCGGTCCTGCTCCGCTCAGAGCGGCACCGGCTGCCCCGTGCTGCGTAGCTTGGTCCAGGATGTCTTTTAAGCCAGGTACAAGCTCGGCGCGATATGGTTGATGCAGTCGATCCGCCATCGCTTGTCCCATCAGGTCGAGTCTGCCCTGCGCTAACGCGGCAACGAGCAAACTGCTATGACCAACATTATATACAACATCCTGCTTACTGTACACCTGCGGCAGTACTTTCCGCGCTTTTTCTGTCGATAGGGGGAACTCGGGGATCACAACAAGTGTCTGCAAGCCTTGTGGAACCGGAAGCTTGACATACGGGACGGCGGCACCTTCCTGATCGGGCATGGTTGCAACTATGATTCCTCCGAACATGGATGCGCCGACATTATCCGGATGACCTTCCATTTGGGATGCTTTGGCAAACAATTGATCACGCGTAAAAGGTTCCCCAGCCAATTGGTTCGCAGCGACCAAAGCCCCCACAATTGCAGCAGCACTGCTTCCGAGGCCACGTGTCAGTGGTGCGTCACTTGCGGCGCGGATAAAGAGCTCAGGTACGCTCAGCCCCGCTTCCTCAAATAACCCTACTGCAACCTGATAGAGAAGATTGCTTTTATCAGCTGGTGTCCCTTGAAGCTCCTTACCTACTAGCTCAATCGTCGTCTCATCACTGATGGCCATCTCCACGACCGAATATAGCTGAAACGCCATTCCCAAGGCATCGAACCCAGGACCAAGGTTGGCTGTACTGGCTGGGATGGTTACCTTAACGACGCTATTATTCATGACGATACTTCGCTCCCTTTTTGGCGAACCAGATCCATTACTGCTTCATGCGTCGCTGGAACAGAACGTGGCTCCTCGCCAACCAGACTCAAGGCGATATTCGGATCCTTCAATCCATTTCCGGTCAATACGCATGCGATCTTCGCGCCTTGTGGAAGCTTACCTGCCTGATGGAGCTTGATGATTCCCGCCAAAGACGCAGCCGAAGCCGGTTCGCAGAATACACCCTCGCTCTTAGCCAGCAGCTGATACGCATGCAAAATTTCTTCATCCGTCACGCTATCCACGAGACCAGCTGATTCACTGATAGCTCCGAGCGCTCCCTCTTTGCTCGCAGGATTGCCGATGCGAATGGCTGTAGCAATGGTTTCTGGATTCGCTACTGGTTCGCCAAGTACGAGCGGAGCTGCACCCGCTGCCTGGAATCCATACATTTTTGGCAGCTTGCTCGATTTTCCAGCAGCCTTGTACTCCTTGAAGCCTTTCCAATACGCTGTGATGTTGCCAGCATTTCCGACAGGTATAGCTAAAATGTCTGGTGCATCGGACAAGGCATCGCATACTTCGAACGCTCCTGTCTTTTGTCCTTCAATCCGGTATGGATTTACAGAGTTTACGAGCGTGATTGGTTCTTTGGCCGTTATTTCCCGAACAATATGAAGTGCTTCATCAAAATTGCCCTCGATGGCGATGACCTCTGCCCCGTACGCAATCGCTTGTGCCAGTTTTCCCAATGCGATGTTTCCGCTTGGTATCAAAACGATGCATCGCAAGCCGCAACGAGCTGCATAGGCAGCTGCAGCCGCTGATGTATTCCCAGTCGACGCGCACATGATGGTTGTGCTGCCTTCCTCTACTGCTTTGGCTACAGCCATGACCATTCCACGGTCTTTAAACGAGCCTGTCGGATTCAAGCCTTCGTATTTTACGTACAACTCAACGTCCAATTGCTTGGACAGGTTCGGTGCATGAATCAGTGGGGTGTTACCTTCATGCAAGCTAACGAGTGGTGTTTTGTCTGTGACCGGGAGGAATTCCCGGTAACGTGCGATGATGCCGGAATTACGATCTGCACTCATTATTTGTCTCCACCTTCCACGCGATAGCAGCTTTTGATTTTCGATACGATATCCATTTGTTCCATGTACGCTAATACGCCGTCCATATCGCTCTTCGAGGACATGTGTGTCACCATGATAATCTCGGCTTCTCCGCCGTTATTGTACGGCTGCTGAATGACTTGCTCCAGCGAGATGTTTTTGTCAGCCAAAAGCTGTGTAATCTGGGCGAGCACGCCTCGTTTGTCTGCAACGACGATGCGCAGGAAGTACTTGGATAGCTTCTCGCTGTCTTCCTTAAGAATTTTCTCTTTGTAAGGTGCCACCATGCCGCGCCCGTTTACTCCGAGCTTTCTGTTTTTCACAACGGTAACCAAGTCAGAAACAACAGCCGTTGCTGTCGGCAATTCACCTGCACCCGGACCGTAGAACATGGTTTCTCCTACCGCCTCGCCATGTACATAGACAGCGTTGAAAACGCCATTTACAGAAGCGAGCGGATGCGCTTTAGGAACTAGGGTTGGCTGTACACTTACTTCAATTGCTTCTCCATCACGACGAGCAAGACCAAGCAGCTTTACTTCATAGCCCAATTGCTTGCCGTAAGCGATATCTTCCTTGCTTACTTGACTGATTCCTTTGACATCGACATCTTCCAGCTTCATTGGTACTCTGAAGCCCAAGGTAGCCAAAATGGCCATTTTGCGAGCAGCGTCAAAACCCTCAACATCAGATGTCGGGTTCGCTTCGGCGTAACCCAATGCTTGCGCCTCTTTTAATACCTCTGCGTATTCTGCACCTTCCTGACTCATTTTGGTCAGAATATAGTTAGTTGTCCCGTTTACGATTCCCATCATTTTCGTAATCCGATCAGAAGAAAAGCCTTCGACCAGCGCCCGAAGGATCGGAATGCCGCCCGCCACGCTTGCTTCATAGAACACGTCACAGCCTTTTTCTTGCGCCTTGTTCAAAATTTCGGCACCATGCAAGGCCATCAAATCTTTATTTGCCGTTACAACGTGCTTGCCACGCTCCAACGCTTCAAGGATGTACTCCTTGGCTGGGTTGATTCCGCCAATGACTTCTACGATGACTTCGATTTCAGGGTCATGCAATAGCTCTGTTGGATCGGTTGTCACCAAGCTGTCTACGGACAAAATATTGCGGGACTTTTCAGCATCCTGCACGAGGATTTTTGTAACTTCAATTCCGAGTCCGGTCTGTTTTTGCAAATCCTCTTGGTGCGCCGAAATGATTCGCACAACACCTGTACCTACTGTCCCAAACCCCATCAAGCCTAGCTTAATTTTTTGCTTTTCCATTGTCTCTCTCCTCCTACCCTTCTAGCCTCTGCCGACGATCATCGCTTTGCGAACGCCAGGTATTTGTTGTAAGCTTTCCAAAAATTCCGTGCTGGACACACGCAGTTGTGCCATATCAACAGACATGGAAATCGTCGCAATCCCCTGCAACGGAATGGTCTGGTTAATCGTAAGTACGTTTCCACCCTGATCTGCTACAAAGGTTAGTACCTTGGACAGATACCCTGATGTATGCTCCAGTAAAAAAGTAATCGTCATGATTTTTTCACTCATCATGGCGTTAAAAGGGTAAATTCCATCCTTGTACTTGTAAAAAGCACTCCGGCTCAACCCTACACGATCAACAGCTTCGTTGACTGTATCTACTTCACCAGACTCCAGCATTTTTTTCGCTTCAATCGTCTTAGCAATCGATTCAGGCAGAATGTCAGCTCGAATCAAGTAAAATTTTTCTTCCCGTTTCACCCGTAGTGTCCTCCTGAGAAAAACAGTTGTTTCTTCATAGAGGACATTATAACGGATTACCCCCCCTATGACAATCCTTACTGCTAACTTTTTTCACAGAATCGTATTCAGTTCACCTCTGCTTACATGAGGGGGCTGCCCTTCGTACAGACTAGAGATGATCGCGAGCAAGAGGAGGTGACAGACAATGGCAGGACGTGGAAAATCAGATAAGTCGGAGCGCCGCAACAATCATCCGGCAGGAAAACCAAGCAGTCTTGATCAATTTGGAGACAATACAAAGGGTAAAAAAATGGCCCAATCTCCTAACATCATCGAGGACCCTAGCGGCAACGGATAAATTCCGCACATACAGCAAAAAACCCGGGAGCGTGTAAGCCCCGGGTTTTCATGTGGGTATGGATTAGTATGCCAACGAAGACAATCCGTTGATGTGAGCCAAGTAACGTACATTACTTGCTTCTTTCATCAAGGAAGCTGGCAAGCCTTTCAGCTTGATCTGGCTAGCACCGATTGTACCGATCGCATCTTTGCGACCCAGGCTGCCCAGAGTTCCAGAGAATACTGGCGTAAAGCTGTTCATTTTTGTGCCTTTGAAGTGTGCGAACAGGTTGTAACCAACCAATTCGCCCATTTGCCATGCCAATTGAGCAGTTGGTGGGAATGGACGACCTTCTGGACCCATTACTACCGCACTGTCACCCGCCAGGAATACATCAGGGTGGGAAGTGGATTGCAGGAATTCAGTTACGGTAGCACGGCCGCGGTTTACTTCGATACCGGACTCAGCTACTACATGATTTCCTTGAACGCCACCTGTCCAAACCATTGTTTTGGTTTCGATAGTACCGCCGTCTTTCAGGCATACTGTGGTTTCTTTCATTTCGGTTACAGGTACACCTGTCAGGAACTGCACACCGCGTTTTTCAAGGCTCGTTTTTGCACGCTCAACTAGCTCAGGAGCAAAGCCCGCCAGGATGGAAGGACCTGCTTCTACGCAATAAATGGAAACGTCTGCAAAATCAACACCATGCTTGTGGCACAGTCCTGGCAGCATGTCAGCGAATTCACCAACGAGCTCGATACCAGTCAAACCGCCGCCACCAACCACGAAGGTTGCGTCTGCTTTGTTTTTGCTTTTTCCGTATTCGATAACGCGCTCTTCGAGGTGAGCACGCAGCTTGTTCGCTTCTTCTACGGATTTCAGTGTGAAGCTGTATTCCTGCAAGCCAGGGATTCCAAAGAATGCCGTTTCGCTACCCAAAGCTACAACTAGTGCATCGTACTTGATGGATTCGCCGCTGGCCAGTGTAACACGCTGGGAATCTAGTCCGATTTTTTCTACGCTATCAACTACGAGGTCGATATCTTTGCCACGCAGCAGTCTGTCCAAAGGCAGTGCCACGTTTTGCTCCGAAAGGTTTCCTACTGCCAAACGGTGCAGCTCAGTGATGATTTGGTGAGAAGGAAAACGGTTTACTACTGTGATGGATGCTTCTTCAGCTGTCATATATTTGCGTGCAGTCAATGCGGAGAGCAATCCGCCATAACCGCCGCCTAGAATCAGAATATGCTTCGCCATGCCCAATCCTCCGTCCTTGTCTTTCAATGGTAATTGATTTAGCGCTTTTCTTGTTGACGTTCAGCCAAAACTTCCAGGAATGCTTGAGCGAAACGCAATGTTTTTTGTACTTGCGGATCCTTCAGCATTTTGAGCATACCAAACAAGCCAACGGTGGATGCTTCTACATGGGCACGGTCATTCGCCTCGATAGCGGCTTGCGCGATGCCCTTAGCTTTGTCGGAAATCGGTTTCACGAACTCTTCCATTCCGCCTTTGAGGTCGTCGATCAGCACTTTGTCTGTCGCTACCGTTTGCACCAAATCATACGTTTTGGTCAGGATTGTTGTCATCTCAGCGAGTTTTGGCAAATTTGCCACCAATACTGTAAGCGACTCTTGAATTTCCGGTTTCATCAACTGATCGAGCACATCCAATTGTTGCTCGGGTGCCAATGTAGCAGTGCTTGCTACTTCAGCAGCAGCTTGTTGCGTAGTTGTTTGAGACATAGGAAAACGTCCTCCTTTGCTTTGAAATAGAGGCCTTTTATTCTCGATGCCTGTTCATACGAGTAAGGCCGCCATTCTCCCAATTCAGCTTGTTTGTTATATTTTTCACAAAGTGAAGTATGCATTATATCGAAATATTCAAGTAGTGCATGATTTCACAAACAAATATAGGAAAACGATACTTCAAGTGTGGTGCTGAACAGGCTCGATTTAGAACTCTATGTACTCTACTATATACCTTCTTACGAGGAACAGCAAAGGAAAAAAACCGCTTCATTAGGAAGAAGCGGCAGTAACGAGCTTTTTATAGTAATCTTTGATGATTTGATGATGCTTTTCGTTAATATCCGTGAATATCAATTCAATGACTGTCTGTGTATCCTGAAAGTTCTTTTCCACCACTTTCGCCATGCCGACAATTTCCTGATTGAAGGAAGGAACGGTAAACGACAAGTGGAGAAATTCCCCTTTGGATACATAACCATCCGTCGCGAGTACAAGACGCGTAGGAGAAAGCTTGAGCAGGAGGGCTTGGCCCTTTTCTTCGATCGGTCTTGCTCCCATCACTTTGTAAGGAACAGAAATGACGTTATCAGGTGGAAGCACATCTTGCTTGCCTTTGAGCGATATTTCTACCCCGACACTGATCGGGACCATCGCGAGGAGCCTAATTGGCCATACGGTCTGTTCTGAAACCACTTCCAAATCAATGGTATTGACCGCCGCATCCGTTTCCCATCGAACACGAACTGTCGATCCTAGCAGATCCGGTATCGCTTCAGACTTCATCTCATGAGAAACAACGAGATAGCCGCCCTTAACATGTTCGATCATTACTTGAATCGGGGTTTTTACCTGTTTAGAGATGAGCATCTGCAAAACAGCGCCACGTTGGAGCCGTTTATCCGCCATAAATGGGGTGAGGGATGGGATATCAATCATTGTCTTTGTCATCACTCCACGAAATCAAACTCTAGTTTACCAATCCGAACGGTATCTCCGTCTTTCGCTCCATGCTTGCGCAATGCCTCGTCCACACCCATGCCACGCATTTGACGAGCAAAGCGCTGAGCAGAGTCATAGCTGTTCAGGTTAGTCATGCGCACCAGTTTTTCGATCTTCTCACCACTGACAACAAACACTTCATTGTCCTTTGTGATTTCAAATCCATCTGGTTCTTTTTCTGCGCGGAAGACCACGCGTTCTTCCACTTCCACAACTTCCTCAACGGTTGTTTTTTCCGGGATGGTCGCCAGCAAATCACCTATTGCATACATCAATTCCTGCACACCCTGTCTGGTCGCAGAGGAAATCTCGTATACTTGTACATCCGGCAATTTTTCTTTGAAGCGCTGCAGGTTTTCCGCAGCTTCGGGCAGATCCATCTTGTTTGCTACCACGATCTGTGGGCGATCCTCCAGCTTGAGGTTGTACAGGACCAGCTCACGATTGATTTGCAAATAATCCTCATACGGATCACGACCGTCAACTCCTGCCATATCGATGACATGCACGATCAGACGGGTACGCTCTACATGGCGCAGGAATTGATGCCCCAGACCTACCCCTTCATGGGCACCCTCGATCAGTCCAGGCAAGTCCGCCATAACAAAGCTGTTCTCCCCCAAATCAACCACACCCAGATTAGGGGTCAGCGTTGTAAAATGGTACGCCGCAATCTTCGGTTTGGCGGCGGTCACACTGGACAACAGCGTCGATTTCCCTACACTCGGGTAACCAACAAGACCTACATCGGCAATCAGCTTGAGCTCCATCATGATGTACCGCTCTTGTCCAGGTTCACCGTTTTCCGAAATGTGAGGAGCGGGATTGGATGCATTAGCAAAACGAATATTTCCTCGTCCACCACGGCCGCCTTTGGAAATCACCGCACTTTGACCATGCTCTATCAGATCCGCAATCACTTCTTTAGTATCATCGTCAATAACGGTTGTTCCCGGAGGCACACGAACATACATGTCTTCTGCTCCGGCACCGTGCTGGGATTTGTTGCGCCCATGCTCCCCGCGAGGTGCTTTGAAGTGCTTTTGATAGCGGAAATCTACCAACGTCCGCAAGCCTTCATCTACGACAAAAATAACATCTCCACCGCGTCCACCGTCACCACCCGCTGGACCTCCAAGCGGCACGTACTTTTCCCGGCGAAAAGAGACGGCTCCGTTTCCTCCGTCCCCACCTTTTACATAAATTTTTACCTGATCGACAAACATGGTGTCACCTTCTTTCCTTTACGCGAATGGAACCACCAAATCTAGGACCCATTCTTTCTCCGTATGTATCCACTCGGTGACCTCCACCGTACTTTGTTCGCTTTTACGTATCAGTTTTTCCAATTCTTCCAATCCGGATGCACAAAGCCCTCCGGCCAGGTCAAAACGAAAATGAACGCCACTCTCGCCAGTAGATAAAGTTACTTGCATGTTCGCAGGCTCGTACCCGCTTTGGTCTACGTGATCGTTCGCTGTGCATAATATCTCTGACACTAACTGAAACAAATGCTTTTCGTCCAAAGCTATTCGCGTGAGATCCACATGGTTGCACACGTCTACTTCTAAAAGCATGTCCTTGTTCAGTGCATTAAATGTCAAGAAGAAGACGGACAATAGGGAGCTATTCAGACGAGCCACCATGGACTCCTGCATGGCCATCTGTGCGATGCGTTTTAAATGTGCTTCTCCCTGTTCAGTACGGTTCAAATGCAAATAGCCGAGCAGAACCTGAACGTGGTTCAACCAGTCATGCCGCTGCCTGTTCAAAACATCCAGCAGCTGGTCAGTCTGCTGTGTAAACAGTCTCCGCTCGTACCCCATCTCATTCACCCAAGTCGATAAGAATTTCTTTCCTACCTATTGTATCACAAAAAAAAGCAGGCAAAAAGAAAACCCAGCTAAGTAGCTGGGTTTTTTCTTTCCAGATATTTATGCTTCGGAAGCTACTGGCTCGATCACAACTTGCTTGCGATCACGGCCCAGACGTTTGAAACGAACAACGCCGTCTGCAGTTGCAAACAGAGTATCGTCTCCGCCTTTCATTACGTTAGCTCCTGGATAAATCTTTGTTCCGCGTTGGCGAACGAGGATGTTACCAGCAGTAACGAATTGACCATCACCACGCTTCACACCCAGACGTTTGGAAATGGAGTCGCGACCGTTCTTTGTGGAACCTACCCCTTTTTTCGAAGCGAAAAACTGAAGGTCCAAATTAAACAGCATATTCATATCAGACACCTCCTTGCCATTTATCATCTTTCACTTTTACGTATTTACCGTACTGCGCCTCAACCGACAAAAGAGCAATAATCATGCTCTCCGCCAAAAGCTGCTGTTTCTCTAGTATGGCCTCATCCTCCGAAGAAGAAAGATTCCATTTCAAGAATCCACCGCCTTCTTGTGCGACAGAGACATCAGGAGTGATGCCCGTCAAAGGTCCAATGGCGTTTAATATACCAAAGCTGATGCCAGATACGGCAGAACAAACGATGTCCGCCCCATAGGCACCCGCATTGGCATGTCCGGAAATACTAATTTCATGGATCCCGTGCGAGGCACGGTTCACGATCACTTCAATCATAACAAGTCACCAATTAAGCGTTGATCTTTTCGATCACTACTTTAGTGAATGGTTGACGGTGACCTTGCTTGCGACGGTAGTTTTTCTTGGATTTGTATTTGTACACGATAATTTTTGCAGCTTTACCGTGTTTTTCTACTTTCCCAGTTACCGTTGCACCAGCTACAGTAGGAGTACCTGCTGTAACTGAACCGTCTTTGCTCACGAGAAGAACCTTGTCAAAAGTAACTACTTCACCTTCAACGTCAGCCAATTTCTCGATGAAGAGAACTGCTCCCTCTTCAACTTTGTATTGCTTTCCACCGGTTTCGATAATTGCGTACACTGTGTGCACCTCCTATACTCAGACTCGCCTACACAGGTGCGTCAAAGGATGACGGCTTATGACCTGGTTCGTGCGGTTACAGTATGCACGAGGCATAGCTGCATGACAACCATTAGATTATCATAGTATCAATCGCCCAGTCAAGACATTTGCTTATGCTTTTCATAAAGGCGCTCCGCTTCTTTTTCACTGCCGACGTACATAATCCGATATTCATCTGGTTTTAGCAATGGCTCGTGCAGCTTGTATATGCCAGTGCTCCAATCGCTTCCGTCTTGCTCCCGCTGCCCTGCTGTGATCCGCTGATACAAACGGGTCGGCAATTGCACCAGCAGCGCCTCTGCTTCCTGTCCGCGTTTCAGAGCTGTCACTTCATTTTGCAGCCTCAGATACATTTCCTCAATCGACTGTACACGACCGTGACCCCCGCAGGCAGCACACGGCTCCGTCATTCGTTCTACGAGACTAGGCCGAACCCTTTTGCGCGTCATCTCTACCAAACCTAGAGCCGTCATGCCAAGCACTGTCGACGGAACATCGTCACGTGCGAGCTCACGCTTTAACACAGCTAAGAGTCGCTCCTTGTTTGCATGCTCCTTCATATCAATGAAATCGATCAAAATGATTCCTCCGATATCTCGAAGTCGCAGTTGATAGGCTATTTCTTCCGCAGCCTCCAGATTCGTCGCGGTGACTGCTTGCTCTCGCTGCTGCCCGCCTCCGCCAGTGAATGAGCCCGTATTTACATCAATGACAGTCATGGCTTCTGTTCTGTCGATAACCAGATGTCCGCCGCTTTTCAAAAAGACTTGGCGTTGCAGCGCGCGCTCTACACCTGCCTCGACGCCAAGCTGCTCAAATAACGGCTGCTTCCCCTGATGCCAGTGCACTGCTTGCAGCCGATCGGAAGCAAAAACAGTCATAACCGCTTTGACCTGCTGATACGTCGGCGCGTGCTCAACAATCACCTCATCGAAGCCACGCGAAGAAAAATCCTGCACGATTTTTTCCAGCCATTCTCCCGAGCGACTCACACGCCCCGGTCCTTTCATTCCAGCGGCTTGCTGCAAAATCTCTTGCCAGTTTTTTCGCAAGTAAGTAAGCTCATCAATCAGCTGTTGCTGGCTTGCTTCTGCCGCCTCTGTCCGAGCAATAATGCCCTCGCCTTTTTCGAGCAACGGTGCTAGAGTCTGCTCAAGGCTTTGGCGCTTTTCTTTGTCGCCGATTTTACGAGAAACAGAAATTCCCTCTTCTTTTGGCAGAAAGACCAGAAATCGGCCCTGCAGGCTAACTCGCATCGAGAGCTTGGGTGCTTTCAGCTCAGATCCTTCTTTACTCACCTGCACTAAAATTGTTTCTCCGACGTGAATTCGCTCATTGATCGCTTGCTTTTGCGCTTGCATCCCGTCTCTTGGCAGCGCGTCATCGACATACAGGTACGCGTTTTTTTCAGCTCCAATATCCACAAAGGCGGACTGAATTCCTGGCTTAACATCCGCAACGCGTCCGACAAAAAGCTCGCCTGCAACGACTTCTGAGCCCTCATGCGCTGTACGCCACTCCCTCAGCCGACCTCCCTCCAGAAAGGCAGCGCGCACCTTTCCTCCCGTACCACTGATTGCAATCTGTCTCACTACTGTCACTCCCTATACTCCCGTACAAAAATTTGCCCGACAAAAAGGACTATCGGACTCATAGGATGTAATCTAACATAGGCACCTGGAAAAGAAAAGACGAAGCATAACATGAGGAGTGATTGCGATGATACAAGCAGGGGAATTACTGATTCGCGAGCTGCGGCAAGAGGATGCTACCTATCTGGTCAAGTGGTTGTCCGATGAGCGAGTGTTGCAGTACTATGAAGGACGTGATCGCCCCCACGATGACGCTCTCGTACAGAAGCATTTTTATCATGACGATGCTATTACACCTTGTCTGATCCTGTTTGGTGCAAAACCAATTGGCTACGTGCAGTACTATGCGCTAGATTCTGACTACAAAACCAAGTACGGCTACGACGAAGCGGCTAACATCTATGGCATGGATCAGTTCATCGGTGAGCCCGATTACTGGAACCGCGGAATTGGGACTTCGCTCGTGCAAGCAATGCTTGAATTTCTCGCAAACGTGATTGGCGTGCAAAAGGTCGTCATGGATCCACAGGCATGGAACGAGCGTGCACTACGCTGCTACGAAAAATGCGGCTTTGTCAAAATAAAACAGCTTCCTCAGCACGAATGGCATGAAGGAAGCATGCGGGATTGCTGGTTGATGGAATGGAACCCCTCCACTGGCACACGTCTTTAGAGTAGAGTTTCGACCTTTGCATCATGCTTCTGTTCAAAAAGCAGCGCGTGTAAAAGCTTTTCCTCGGGCAACAAGCCCGCACCCTGAACGTAAAATAAGTGCGAGGACCCTCTGTGCAGCTTATGAGCGACTGTCAATACAGTTTCATGAGGGGCAACAGTCAGTGCTTGTACAGCATGCTCATTAGGCTCTCGCACATACTTTTCCATCAAAAACCGGAAAAACTGATATGGAAAGCGCAAAAACGTTTGAATATTTACCGCGAGCAAATATACACCGATGACGAGCAGGTTCACCCTCATATCCAGCCCCGAAAAGCCAACCATAATCCCGGCAAGCAGGGTACTACTCGTCAATGAGAGAAGCGCAGCTTTTCGGTAAGGCAATAACCAGCAAAAAATCGCTTGCAGAATGCGCCCTCCATCCAGGGGCCAAATTGGCAGCAAATTAAACAAGGCGATCGTGGCATTGCTGACCAGAAAAAAGCGCGCCCACTCCTCAGTCCACAGCTCCCCGTACCAAAATAAATAGGAAACACCCATCATCACGACATTTAAAAACGGCCCTGCCAGCGCCACGACAATCTCATCAAGCGGATCCGTTGCATAAGCGTCTTCCATAGTAGCGACACCGCCAAACGGCAGGAGCTGTACTTCCGTCACGGTCCAGCCCAATTCCCTCGCCATTGCCACATGACCGATTTCATGAATCAGCACGATTGCAAATAAAGTAATGACCTCTAAAAAATGGCCTGTCACTACGGACAGGCCGATCACCGCCCAAAAGAGCAAGTGTACCCGAACTTTTATCCCAAGCCATCCTCCCCTATTCAAAGGGGATCACTTCCAGAGGATTCACAAACTGTTCGTCCGCTTTGACTCCCAGGTACAAGTGCCTGGAGGTATTGTTCACAGAACGTGCCGTACCCAGTTCTTGGCCTGGCTGCAGAACCTCGTCTTTGGTTACCTTGACTTCATCCAAATTGCCGAACCAGACCTCGCGCCCCTCCGTCAAGCGGACAACAACAGTGGTACCAAAGCCTGGCTGCTCCCCGACAAAAGCTACCCATCCCATTTCGCCGATGGTCACTTTATCTGTCATTCCCGTATCCAGAACGACTTTGGCACTCTTCGCTTCAAACGCTTTGACTACCTTCCAGCTGGTCGGCAGCTTCCAGACGGCTTCTTTTTTGCCTGTACCCGCAGCCGGTACTGCATTTGGTCCTGTTATCGAAGGCAATAGTGTAGGCATCGTACCAAATTTGGCTTCATACCAGTCTGCCACACCTGCAAAATTAAAATCACGCGTCATCACTTCGCGCGCCTGTTTTTTCCATGTAGCCGGAATCAATGTCGTTTGAAACAATAGATACGCCATTCCGATCAAAATCACAGATGCCAGTATTTGCAAGCCCCATTTTTCATGAGAAGGCCGCTGGTTCATCGAATCGTCATCTCGAAGCGGAAAGCCAAAGGGGTCTGGTGTTGGCTCGATAGGATCTTTCCAATCATCTACAAAGGGTGAAAAACTGTCACGTGACTGCGTACGGATTCGTTCCAATCTCTCCCGCCGTCTTTCTTTTACCCGATCTACTTCACCGAACATGTAACATCCCTCCGCAGGCCAAGCTTTGTACTATCCTATGACTTGTCTACCTGCTTTATGACGTCCCTTACGTACTTGCGCATGATTCCCTGCGGACAACGTATAATGCGCAAATACGCAAAAAAGACAGTCTCTCCATTGAGAGACTGCCTTCGAATCAGTCGAATTTTACAGTTTAGTTACGCTAGCAGCTTGTGGTCCACGGCTTCCTTGAACGATTTCGAACTCAACCTTTTGGCCTTCGTCCAGAGATTTGAAACCTTCTGTCTGGATCGCGCTGTAATGTACGAATACGTCGTCTCCACCCTCAACTTGGATGAAACCGTATCCTTTTTCTGCATTAAACCATTTTACGATACCTTGTTGCATGAAACAAAACCTCCCTGAACATTACGCCCCACAAGGCGAAAGAGTGTAGCGTTAACCTCTTTTTTACAGATAAGCCTTTTGCGTCAAGGAAAAAAAGCCATACGAATTGCGATTGACAAATGGTGACGTCTCTCACATCCGTACGACTCCATAACCAATCCATCAAATCACTATAACTTGTAAAAATGGTTAACTTAGGATGATTTTATCATACGATTTTCCTTTTGTCACGCATTTAGTCGAAGCGCAGCTTGTCTTTGCGCATGCCGATATTGAGGACAACACCCATAATCATAAAGTTGGTAACAAGTGAGCTACCCCCATAACTGATGAACGGAAGTGGAATACCCGTGATCGGCATCAGCTGGATTGTCATTCCGATGTTTTCAAAAACTTGGAAGGTAAGCATCCCCACAACTCCGGCAACAACATAGGAGCCGAATGGATCTTTGGCTTCCATGGCGATTCGAATCATCCGGTATATCAAAAAGAAAAACAAAATCATCAGGAGTCCCGCACCAACAAAACCGAGCTTCTCTGCAATGACTGTGAAAATGAAGTCACTTTCACCGACTGGCACCCAGCCGAAGCTGGCTTGTGTTGGGGTATCTATTCCTTTTCCGAACAGCTGACCCGAGCCAATCGCAATCAGCGCCTGCTTGAGCTGAAAGCCTTTCCCCATCGCATCCATATCCGGGTCCATCCAAAAAACGATACGATCCCACTGGTACGGCTTAATAATTTTAAAGAACAAGTCTTGCTTGTACTCGTATATCAACGTCATCGCACCAAAAAAGCTGCCGACCATCGCAAACAAGTACAGGGCATGCCGTAGTCGAATTCCCCCGATGATCAGCATCGTAGCGAGCATCCCGGTAAACACCATCGCTGTACCTAGGTCAGGCTGGATCAAAATCAGGAGCAATGGCACACCTACAAGCGCCGCCACCGGAATCAATTTATAGAAATAGTAAAATCGATCCGGATCTTCCGCTCGCTTCGCCATATAGCGAGCCACCGTCAAAATCGTAAATAGCTTCATGGGCTCAGAGGGTTGGAACAGCACGGGACCGAGATCATACCAGCTCGTCGTATTGTTGATCGGTTTTGTTTCAAATACACCAATCAGCAAAATGAGTCCAAAGGCGTACAAAATATACGCGGTGTTGTGGTACAACCGATAATCAAAAATCAGCATACCACCAAGTACGATAAACCCGACGATATACCACACTACCTGCTGATGAGCCTTATCAACTCCGGCAGCCGATCCGGAAATCCCCAAATAACTGAACACGCCAAGCCCTGCCAAAATCAAAATAATGGTCCAGTCCAGCGTCTTTAAATAACGTTTTTCCAGGTCCATACTTTTCCTCCTAGAAAACGTGACTCCCCTCTTTTTCAGAAGGGAGCCCTGCCTTACCTATTTTAATCCAAAGAATTTGCGCATCTTGTGAAATACACCCGCTTTTTCCTGAAGAGGCTGCAGCGGAACTGCTTCCCCTAGCAATCTGCGAGCAACATTGCGATAAGCGATTGCAGCACGAGATTCGTGATTCATCACAGCAGGCTCACCATTATTGGCTGATTTAATCACGTGATCATCATCCGGCACTACTCCGATTAAGTCAATGGCTAATAAATCCAAAATATCCTCGACATCGAGCATATCTCCGTTTTTCACCATATGAGAGCGAACCCGGTTGATGACAAGCTTCGGCATGCCTACTTTTTCTCGCTCTAAAAGGCCTATAATTCGATCAGCGTCGCGCACGGCAGCCTTTTCCGGCGTCGTTACGACGATGGCCTGATCTGCTCCTGCCACAGCATTACGGAAGCCTTGTTCGATTCCAGCTGGGCAGTCAATAATCACATAATCAAATTCGCGCTTTAGCTGCGTCACGATTTCATTCATTTGCTCGGGACTTACCGCAGACTTGTCTTTTGTCTGGGCCGCAGGCAGAAGCGACAGATTTTCAAATCGCTTGTCCTTGATGAGTGCTTGCGGAAGGCGACACGCTCCTTCTGCCACATCAACCAGATCGTAAATGATCCGGTTTTCCAATCCCATCACAACGTCCAGATTTCGTAGTCCAATATCAGTATCTACCATGCATACCTTTTGGCCTAATAACGCAAGCGCAGTTCCTAAATTTGCGGATGTGGTCGTCTTTCCCACGCCGCCTTTGCCTGAAGTTACGACAATTCCAATCCCCACGTCCGTTCCTCCTCTTCCCTCAACCCTCATGCTTTTTTTCACCCAGCTCGGGGCGAATTCGCGGCAAGTAATTCATTTTTGCCACCAGCATCGTGTCACCTTCCAGATAGGCAAACTCCGTCCCTCCGGAATTGTTCGTCCACTCTTCACCTGGCTTGCTGATCACATCGGCAATCCGCAATTGGGTAGGACTCATGACTGCTGCGGCAATAATGACTTGATTGTCTCCAGAAATACCAGCGTGGGCATATCCTCGCAGATGGCCCAGCACGTATATATTTCCTGTGCTGCGAATCGTTCCGCCTGGATTGACGTCTCCTAGCAAGAGCAAATCACCATCGAACTCCAGTACTTGACCAGAGCGAACAGTATTCACCTGCACAGAGAAATGGGTTTTAAGACGTTCAGCAAAAGCTTCTTCCCGTGTAATCACATCAGCTTCAATCGTGTGAATAACGAGGTTCCCCTTTTGCCGGATAATTTGAGTCAACTGCTCTTGATGCTCAGGTGAGCAGTAACGTTTTCCCAATTTAATCGATACCCGAATCAGCGGCCCCGACAAAATCTGTTGGTGGCTATGCTCTATTTTTTCACGCAAGTCGGCCAGCAGTTCGTCGAAGGAACAAGTATCGTCCATAAAGAAGACGAGACCGTCTTTCGTTCCTTTGATTGTGACCTTGCTTTTCACAGTCGTCACCGGTTTCACCTCGACCGATATCTTTCGCCACATAGAAAGATTTTTCCTGCTCTACATGAAAAATTTGCCGAATCGGGTCAATTCCTATCGGGCCCATTATGGTTGGGTTGTTTCAGACGACGGGGGAACTACTCCGTGGGTGAGTACTCCCGGGTTCAACTCGTTGTACGCTTCCAGCAATCGGCGTGCGATCGGTCCAGTTGCATCAGAGCTGGACGTTCCATCGCGCAAGCTGTTTGGAGCAATAACGACGAAAACGACTTGCGGGTTTTCATATGGAGCAAAGCCTACGACCAAGGCGTTTTCTGCTTTTTGTCCAGTTTGTGCCGTACCTGACTTGGCAGCGACTGCAAAAGGCAACCCGGTGAACGCTCTGGAAACGGTACCTCCTGGCTGCGTAACCATCCGCATACCCTCTCTGACCACTTGGATGTGCTTTGGATCGATCTCGACGCGGTTGAGCACCTCAGGTTCGATCAGCGTAAGGGTCTGACCTGGCTTTTTCGGATCGGTTGTACCACGACGAATCTCTTTTACGAGATGTGGACGAATTCGGTAGCCTCCGTTGGCAATCGTCGACACATACTGTCCGATCTGCATCGGTGTAAACAGGTCGTATTGACCGATCATGGCATCTGCAAGGTTTCCGTAATAATTGTAAGGGTTAGGTCTGCCAGTACTTTCACCTGGCAAGTCAACTCCTGTTTTTACTCCTAAACCAAACTGAGCGTTGTAGTAATCTAGAACGGAAAACTGTTTGATCCAATTGTCGCCACCTCTTCTCAAAAGACGAACCGCCATTTCATACATATACGTATTGTTTGACACCTGTAGGGCACGGCGAGCATTAACAATCCCATGCCCTCCTGGCTTCCAGTTCCGTTTATACGTCGAAAGTCCGATCTTCAACCCACCGCGGTCATTGATCGTTTCATTAGGTGTAGTCAAGCCTTCCTGCAGAGCAATCATAACGGACAATGGCTTATAGGTGGAAGCAGGTGGATACGGTGTATAAATGAACCGGTTTGCCTCGTTTGGAAGGATCAACGACGAGTAATTCTCGTTGAATTTCTTGCGATCATAATACAAATTCAAATCGTAATCAGGGTAGCTGGCCATCGCCAAAATTTCTCCCGTATTAGGATTCATCACGAGAACATGGGTATCTTTAAATTCTTTTGGCGTGGTCGGCTTTTTCTTAAACGCTTCGAATTCCTCTTTTAAGATCGCTTCGACCCTGCTTTGAAAACGCCAGTCTAATGCAAGCACGAGATCATTACCTGGCTCAGGCGCCCGGCGCAGAGTCTTTTCAACCGTTTCGGAATTTTTGTTGACATGGACATCCATGATTCCATCCTTGCCACGCAAGTATCGTTCGTACGAGCTTTCCAATCCCGTTACCCCGATTCGGTCAATCGCGTTGTAGCCCTGTGCTACATATTCCTTTAAAATTTCGGGCTTGATTGCGTTGATATAGCCAAGGAAATGGGTTCCAAATGCTGAACCATCGGGGTCGTTGAAAATTTGCCGGACCGGTTCCAGCTCTACACTGATTCCCGGCAGCTCCGTCCGTCTTTCCTCGATTTGGAACATCTCAGCTTGTGTTATATTCACCTTAACCCGACGCGGGATATAGCTAGCCAACTGAGGAGAGCGCATTTCCTGTAGAAGTGAAAGCTTGTGCCACTGGAACTGGCGTTGCTTTTCGTTCAATGGCAAATTAATATCCATCCCGAATAAGTTAACTAAACGCAACAGATCCATATCCGATTTATCAGAGAGTCCTGCCTGCGACGGCAGCAACCGGATTTGTGCTTTTACCTCTTTTGCCAAATCGGTTCTATCTTCTTTATCCAAGGTAAGGCTCACTTCAAGATTGGCACTGATTGCATTTTTCAACAGCTCTAAATCGGACATGTTATTAAAATCCGGGAGCTGCTGTCCTGTTCCTTTTAAATGGGTAGTCATTTTTTTAATGACATCATTGCGCTCACGATCATCAAACGGAGACCGTACACGCAGTCCTACATACATAGCCGTTTTCACGAGTTGGAAGTCAGACATCTTGTCAACATCTTCCTGCTTTGGAACGGCTTTTAATTTGGCCGCGATCTGTTCTTTGAGTTTACTCGTTCCGTCCCTGTCAAATGCAACTGGCAGTGTAGAGCGCAGCTCGATTGTCTTTTTCAAAAGCTCTTTATCCGTCCCGAATTTCGTGATATCCGGAATTAATATTTTTGCTAATCGATCCGCTACCTTTTCCTCATCAATATCTTTACCCTGTTCTTCGACGTACTGAACGGTGTACACAGGCTTGTTGGAGACGAGAACGACGCCATTTTTATCAAGAATTCGGCCGCGCGGAGCAGAAATGGGCAGCTCACGAATGCTGAACTTTTCCAGCTCGTGCCGATATTGCTCTCCTTCTACCAACTGCACAAAGGCAAGTCGTAAAATAATCGCGGCGAAGAACAAAAATACGATCAAGAACAATATATTAAGTCTCACAGGTATATGAGATTTCGGTTCTTTGGCCTCTTCCACGAGCTACTCCCTCCTTTCCGGGTCCCTTATTCCATGAGCAAATCTCGTTTTGCCATAATTTTATTGCACATCCTCATAATAGGAACGTACATAATCAAGGCAAACGCGAAATTGAAAACCACACTCGGCAAGATTTGTCTAGTGAGAATCCATTGAACGTCATAAGGGGCAGCCGAAAACAAGCGAAACAGGCTGTACAGCAGCCACTCGTGGCCAAACAGGATGAGGATGGTTGTCACGAGCATCATCCCGAACCCGCGCTGGAACAAAAGCATGATCATCCCGGCAAAGTAGCTGGCTACCATCATGGACATCATGTAAATGCCAATGACTTGACCAAACAGGACGTCTTGGAGAAAGCCAAAGGCAAGCCCGTAGTAAAGACCTTCTCTTCGTCCCAAAAACGCCGAAATAAAAATGCAGCATACAAGCGCAAAGCGGGGTACTGTCGTCCATGACAGACCCCATGTCTCTGGCGAGAAGACTGGCATAACAGTTCCTTCGAGGACAAACAGCACCACTACAGTCACTGTCAGCAAAAAGCGAGCCATTACTGTCCACCCCCAGCTGCCGGCGTTGTTGTCCCAGTTGAAGCGGGCGGTACTGCTTTACCATTTGCCCCAGGTGCTGATGTTTGGTTTACTGGCTGCTGTGGAATGACTTCACCATTCGCTGAAATGGAAAAATTGCGTTCCACAACCATAACCTCGTTCAATTGTGAAAAATCGGCGCTCGGCTGGATGTACGCCGTCTGTGTCAAGCCGTAATCATCAGGCTCGACGCGAACGATGAAACCGATCGGCAGATTGCGCGGAACGACTCCACCAAGACCCGAGGTGATCACTTGCTGCTTTGCTTCAATTTTCTGGCCCCACGGAATTTTTCGCATGACGAGCATGCGCTCCTTAGAGTCATATTCCTCTACGACACCGCTAATGTTTTGGTATACTTCCACACCGTTAACCATTTGCTTTGCCTGGATATCTGCTGAGATGTGATCACGTCTCTCGTAGCTGGTCAACAATTCTACTGTTGCGGAGAAATTGGCGACACTCTGCACGCGACCAATCATTCCCTTTGCCGTAATCACGGCCATATCCTTTTTAATACCGTGCTTCAGGCCTTGGTCAATGGTGATTACGTTGTTCCACGTATCTGGATTGCGTGCTACTACTTCGGCAAAACGAAGGTTATACGATTTGAGAGATTGCTTTGCACCCAGTTCTTTCCTGAGACGTTCATTCTCTGCTTTCAAATCATGCAACTCTGCGCTCATTTGCGCATATTGATCAAGCCCGGCCTTGAGAGCTTTATTTTCCTCGTAAACGCTGTACGCATCGTCAATTTCCTGAAAAAAGCCAGAAACAGCCTGAGCAGGGCGATAAAACAAGCCCTGCACCACGCTGAAGGTATCTTTGAAAAACATTTCTGGCCATGTCAGATTGACTCGTTCTCGAGATGTGTAGCCTACGACTGAAATGAGCAAAACCAGGCCAACTAGTACGATAATAAGCCGCTTGTTCCCGAAAAACGACATGCCCTGACCTCCGTTTATTTACCCCGTTTTTGTCGGGAAGAGGTGATCCCATGCTTCGACTTGAACAGATGAATGTTATCCAGTGCACGCCCTGTACCGATGGCTACACAGTCCAGTGCATTCTCCGCTACATGCACAGGCATCCCCGTTTCTTTGGCCAACAAGCGATCCATATTACGCAGAAGGGCTCCCCCGCCAGTCAATACGATACCCCGATCCATAATATCTGCAGCAAGCTCCGGCGGACTTTTCTCCAAAGTTACCTTCACCGCTTCCACAATGGCTGCCACTGTTTCAGCCAATGCCTCAGCAATTTCCGTACTGCTTACCGACAAGGTTTTTGGCAGCCCTGACACCAGATCGCGTCCGCGAATATCTACATTCTCTGCTTCTTCTGGCGCAATCGCAGAACCGATCTCCAGCTTCAGTGTTTCAGCCGTGCGCTCCCCGATCATCAGATTGTAGCGGCGCTTGATGTATTGCATGATAGCCCCGTCCATTTCATCTCCGCCCACACGAATGGAGCGGGATGTAACAATCCCGCCTAAGGAAATGATCGCAACCTCAGTCGTACCGCCACCAATATCGACAACCATACTTCCTGTCGGCTCCCAAACTGGCAAATCCGCTCCGATCGCTGCGGCAAACGGCTCCTCGATCGTATGTGCTTCTTTGGCGCCTGCCTGCTTGGTCGCGTCTTCAACGGCGCGTTTTTCTACAGCAGTAATCCCAGATGGCACGCATACCATTACATTAGGACGACGGCTGAACAAGCCTTGGTTTTTTTGCGCCTGATTAATGAAATAGCGCATCATTGTTGCTGTCGTATCGAAGTCGGCGATAACACCGTCTTTCATCGGTCGAACAGCAACGATGTTTCCAGGCGTACGGCCAATCATGCTTTTCGCCGCGTTTCCTACCGCTTCAATTGAATTGTTATTCGTACGAATCGCCACAACAGACGGCTCTCGCACAACAATTCCCTTCCCTTTCACAAAAACCAATGTATTGGCAGTGCCTAGGTCAATCCCCAAGTCACGTGTAAATCCTCCGAACATAAAAAAACTCCTTCCGCTATTTTACAATTGCAAGCTTTTATAAGTACCCCTGCTCTTTTAAGCTGACGTACTTGCCATCCCCTATGATCACATGATCCAACAAGGAGATTCCCACCAACTCACCCGCTTCACGCAGCGTATGCGTGATCGCGATGTCTTCCCTGCTTGGCGTGGGATCACCACTCGGATGGTTATGTAGGCAAATCACTGATGCGCTGCTGCGACGGATCGCTTCTTTGAAGACTTCTCTAGGGTGCACGATGGAAGCGTCCAGACTGCCTACAAAAATCGTCTGCTTGCCAATCACGTGGTTCTTGGTATTGAGAAAGAGACACACAAAATGCTCCTGTGTCAAATGAGCCAGCTCTGTTGACATCAGTTCGGCCACATCGCGCGGTAGTCGGATTGAAGCCCGAGTTTGACGAGGAACGGCAACTAATCTGCGTCCTAATTCAAACGCAGCATGCAGCTCTATCGCCTTGACCGGACCAATTCCCTTTAGCTCTGTCAGCTCTGCATGGGAGGCATCAGCCAACCCTCGCAAATCGCCAAATCTGACTAACAACCTCTGAGCAAGCTCATAGGCAGTCTCTTGTTCCCTGCCTGTCCGCAGTAAAATGGCAAGAAGCTCTGTATCAGACAAATGGTCTGCTCCTTCTCGAAGCAACCGCTCCCGAGGACGTTCATAGTAAGGGACGTTTTTCACGGTTATTTTGTTACAGGTATTTGTTGCCATTTTTCTACCGCCTCCAGCCATTTTCACTTTTATCGGAACGGCTGGCATGGAGAGCTATCATTAGAAGTATGGCCGTTGCCACTTGAAGCCAAGCTAGACAACTATAAAATCACAATACCAAAACGAGAGAGCATATTGGCAGTCAAACATAGCGGAAGACCGACAACTGTAAAATAATCGCCTTTGATCCCTTCCACGATCGTAGCACCAATACCCTGAATAGCGTAGGAACCTGCTTTGTCCATTGGTTCCCTCGTTGCAATGTAAGACTCAATCTCTACTTTTGAAAGCGGACGAATCTTTACCTGGGTATGGCTAAACGATACTTCCGAACGCTTGGTTGCAGCATCTATCAGCGCGACGCCACTGTAAACAGTGTGTTCCTGACCTTGCAGCATGGACAGCATTCGGAATGCGTCACTCTCGTCCACTGGCTTCCCTAAAATTTGTCCGTTTAAGACAACAATGGTATCAGAGCCCAAGACAATCCCTTCCGTCAACCGATCAGAGATAGCCGCGGCCTTACGTAGAGACAGCTCTTTCACCACATCTTCTGGTGAAAGCTCTGGTGCCGTAGTCTCATCCACATCGCTGGTCAAAATCTCAAAAGCAATACCGAGATTTTGCAGTAGCTCTCTGCGACGAGGCGAGGATGAAGCTAGAATGAGAGATGCTTTTGTTTCCGTCATTTTTCACCCTACTTTATGCGTCGATGTATCCAAAATGCGAGGGCAAGCCCTCCGATACTGGCTAGATTTAGTTTTACCTGAAAGTTCAGGTCGTACTTCAAAATTTCTAAATCTGCCGCAGGTGACCATGTTATCATTTTGCTCTTGGCCAGAAAAGGGACCCAGGGACCCAAAATCTCCCCTACAATGCTGCCGAACAAGAGTCCACTGACCAACAATAACAACAGTATAAGCGTATCTTTTCCCATAGCTTCCCCAACTCCCTTTCTAGAAGGGATTCTCTTTTTGCCATCAATAAGTTTAGCAAATGGGGGAGTGTGAAACAATCCCTGATTGCTCTTGGTAGTTACTGTATATAAAGAAAAGACCTCCTGCAAGAAAACATTGCGGAAGTCTCGTGCTCAAATGCGTGACCTATTCTTTTTTCTGTGCCTGCTGGAACAGACCTGTGTACCCCTCCAAATATTCAAGTACACCCGCCTGCACTTGCCACGCATAGGATTCGGCGCTTTCTACTTTTTTACCTGCACTCGCTTCGGCCATTTTTTCTCTGGCTGCCATCGCCTGATCGATGCCATTTACCATTGCTGTATACTGCGGCTTCATGGCCTCAGGAACCTGCACCAATCGGCTTGATTCCAGGAATTGGCGATGCTGTTCCTTGAGCGATGCTGTCTCTTGGGGTGAAGAGGAGAGCTGACCTGTGGTAATGATCAGTCCAGAGTGGGATGACAGGGTTTGGATCAGCTTTACTCCTTTGCTGAAAAAGCCACTCACATCTGGTGCGGCTCCTGATGTCTGGGCAACTGGAAGCGTGCCTTGAAAAGCCGGGAAGGCAAATTCTTTGACGTAAACATCCATTCCTTTGTTCTTCAGACTGGTCGCAAATCCGAGAACAGCATCTCTTGTAGGCGCGGCCGCAGCAAACATGTATTGCTTGGCACTGTCCTTGTACACTAGATGAGGTATGCCCATTTTGTCGAGCGGCTGGGCGACTGTATCTGGAGCAGCATCCTTTTGAAAGACGCCTGCTTGCGCTACAAACATATTGATCTGGGGCAATTGAAGCTGAATTTCACTTGCGTTACCGGCTGACGGAGAAGGGGCAGGAGTCGCCCCTCCTACTACGCTACCTGCTTCGCCGGGCAAAACAGGACCTGCGAGCTTCTGATTATCTGTAGCTGGACTTGCAGCCGACAGCGTCTGAACTGTATCCTCTAACACTGTGCGATAAGACTCTGAGAACTCTTCCTTTGTAAAAACAGTCAGTACCAAAAAGCCGAACAACAGCCCGACAGCGATTGCTCCCCCAGTAGTCAAAACCGTCTGTAAGACTGGTCCCTTCGGAAAATAGGAGAAGAGCTGACTGACCTTCGTTTTTCCAAACTTCTTCTCTTCAAAATCATGGTGACTCGCTTGGTGGCTGTCTTCGTGCTGCTCGATGAAATCCGGCATCTCTGCCTCTCTTGGAGCCTCACGCTCTCCCATCTCTCGCAGCTGCTTCATCCGATCCATAGCATCACTTCCATTTTTCACATGAGTCGGACCTGGAATGGAAATCGGAGGTGCTTGAATTCGCACGCGCGGCGGCAATTCTTTCTTTGGCATTTGCTTATCTGCGCTGTCCTCGCGTTTTTCTTCCCAAAACTTCCCGTTCATTTTAACGGTAACATTATTTCGTTTTTCTCCGCTCATACTCATGCCCTCCCAGCAACAGGCTCTTTGTACTAGCTTACGTTGCCTCTGGACGGGTTATGACACATCCTAGTCATTCTATTACACAAAATCTAGCACAAGAGAAAGCAGCTGCCAGAGCATTCCTACAGCAACAAAAGGTGCAAAAGGAAGAGTATCTCTCACACTGACTTTTTTCGCAAGAGATAAAAAGAGAGCGGTCAGGAAAGCTGTCACGCATGTAATCGTAAGCATAGACAGGAACTCCTGAAAGCCGAGCGCAAAGGCCAATAAACCGAGCAGCTTGGCATCTCCCATCCCTATAGCAAAAGGCAAGCAGAAACTGAGCAGGGCAAACCCCAGGAAAAAAACGATTCCGGATAAAGCGTGCATGGACCAGAAATAATCCTCGATAAAGAAGAAAGCCACTATGACCGTTAAGATCAGCCCGAATAAAAGCGCACGGTTCGGAATTCTCCTCTCGTAAATATCCGTCCGAGCTACATACAAGCATACCGCCAGTAAACACAAGTACAACACGACGTGACCGGTATCAGACTGTCCAAAAGCTATGGGTACGATCACACTACTACACCTCCTCCATAAGAGAGAGCGTACAGCTTTTTTCTGGCACAAAAAAACACCGACCCGTAATCATCATAGGTCGGTGCTTCTTCTTATTTTTCTCCATCCAAATCCCAGGTGAGCATCAGGCCTGCGTGGACGAGACCGCCACCAAAACCGTATAAAAGGAGTGTGTCTCCTGATTTTACCTTCCCCTGCTGAATCCCCAGATCAAGCGCCAAAGGGATGCTGGCAGCCGATGTATTGCCGTAGTGCGTCATGCTGACAAGAGTCTTTTCAATCGGGTAATCGCTCTTCTCGCAAATGGACTCAATCATTCGCAGGTTGGCGCTGTGAGGAATGAACCAGTCAACATCCTCCAAGCTTTTACCTGCTCGGGTAACCACCTGCTCCATCCCTTTAGGAATCGTGGTAGCCGCCCATTTGTACACTTCTCTGCCGTTTTGGACGATGCAGCCAGTTGGCGTCAGATCGCGCCCAAACATCGTTTCAGACATTCCAGAGCGGTACACATGAATTCCGCCGTCTCCTTTTGAGCCTAAGTAGAAGGAATGAAAGCCTGG
This sequence comes from Brevibacillus reuszeri, assembly GCF_002897295.1. GTDB lineage: Bacteria > Bacillota > Bacilli > Brevibacillales > Brevibacillaceae > Brevibacillus > Brevibacillus reuszeri_A. The sequence continues at coordinate 89,518 of NZ_BEXF01000013.1, read as the reverse complement.
GGCCTTCTCATCTCTTTCTACCAAAACAGCCCCGGCACCGTCTCCAAATAAGATGCATGTCGTACGATCAGTGTAATCGGTCACTTTGGACAGGGTTTCTGCAGCCACTACCAATACTTTTTGATGCAAGCCTGAGGAGATCATCGTGTTTGCAACGTGCAAGGCATACGTAAACCCTGCGCAGGTCGCTGATAAGTCCATCGCCCCTGCCTGCTCGATTCCAAAGCGGGCCTGGATTTGGGTAGCAACGCTCGGGAAAGGATAATCAGGCGTGCTTGTGGCGACGAGAATCATATCTACATCGGTTACGCTTTTATGATACGTTTCGATCAGCTTTTCAACAGCGGCGATTGCAAGATCGCTAGTAAATTCGTTATCTGCGGCCATTCTTCGCTCGCGAATCCCTGTTCTCTGAAAAATCCATTCATCGGAGGTATCTACCATTTTCTCAAGATCACTGTTGGTCAATATACGTGTCGGAACGTAGGTGCCAATTGCGGTAATACGTGCTGTATTTTGAGTAGAATTCATCACCATACGATTATCACCTCATGTATTTAATGACCTTATTATATCATCAAGTATTAGTATCTGGTACTAATTTTATTTAAAAAAGACCTGAACCAAACGGTCCAAGTCTTCATATGCTACGTATGCTTACTTTTCCAGCTTTTCTGCAAGCCAATAAGCCGATTTCCAAATATCTCCTGCCCCCATCGTCAATACGAGGTCACCAGGCTGCAAATCTTTGAAAACCTGCTCCTGCATCTGCTCTTTTGTCGGGATGTACTGGGCCCGCGGATGGCTATTGATCCGGATTTTTTCCACCAATGCCTCAGAGGTGACTCCCTCAATCTTTGGTTCCCCAGCAGGTGAATAAATGTCTGTGACAATCACCTCATCCGCTTCCCCGAAAGCACGGCTGAACTCATCCATGAGGAAGAATGTGCGAGTATAACGCTGAGGCTGGAAGACAGCAATGACTCTTCTTCCAGAAGCTCTTGCCCCGCTCAGCGTCGCAATGATTTCTGTCGGATGGTGAGCGTAGTCATCCACGACCAGAATATCACGTGCTTCACCAATAATCTGGAAGCGTCTTTTCGCTCCGCGGAAGGTAGTCAAAGCAGCCGCAATCTGCTCAAATGACAAGCCAGTATCCAGGCAAACGATAATCGCGGCAAGTGCATTCGCGATATTGTGATTGCCAGGTACAGTGAGTGTCAACTCTCCCAACAGCTGATCCTTGTGATAGATCTTGCAGGTGCTGCAACGGTCGCCGCACTGAATTTCTTCTGCACGGAAGTCCGCCCCCTCACTGATCGCCGGATCAATCGAATACGTAATGACTGTCTCTATAACCGAAGGAAGCACTTCCCGCACATGCGAATCATCGATGCACAAGACCGCTTTTCCTCCTGGCTTTAAATGACTGAGAAACTTTACGTACGCCTGCTTCAAATTGTTAAAATCACCGTCGAAATGCTCCAGATGATCCGGTTCAATACTGGTTACAATTTCATACATCGGTCTGTATTCCAGGAATGAACCGTCGCTTTCATCTGCCTCTGCAATGACATAATCACTTGTTCCTGCCTTTGCATTGGTTCCAGCATTCATCAGCTCTCCGCCGATAATAAAGGTCGGGTCAACTCCGCACTCTTCCATTACATGCGAAATCATAGAAGTGGTCGTGGTTTTGCCGTGCGCTCCTGCTACCGCCACACCTGTCCGTTCGTTTAAAATGCGGGCGAGCATCTGCGAGCGATGCATGACCACAATCCCTTTTGCCTCAGCAGCAACTACTTCGGGATTGTCTTTGGGAATGCTGGTGGAGTATACGATGATGTCTGCTCCCTCCACGTGGGCAGCATGATGGCCGATATGAACGACCGCCCCTCTTGCTTCCAGCTTCTTCGCCAAATCGTTCATGGCTACATCGGAGCCGGTTACCTTGTATCCAAGGTCGATCAAGACGCGGGCAATGGCACTCATGCCATATCCGCCTATGCCCACAAAGTGGACGTGCCTAGCCTGATCCACCCTATTCACCTGCCTCTTCTACTGTAGTGGGAAAGAATGCGCGCACTTGGGCGATGAAGTAGAGCGAGCCGCAGATAACTAAGCTGTCGTCTGATTTCGCTGCTTGCTTCTCCTTCGTCCAAGCAAGTAGAAATGCTCGCCAGTCAGAAACGGTACTGAGAAGATTCTCTTCCCATCCGCCTGATTGAAACGCATCGTGCAATTCTGCTGCTTTTGCTGCACGTGGAAAGTCGAACGTCGTCACATGAATAGTCTCAATGCGAGATCTGAGCGGTGCGAGCGTTTCTGCCATTTTCGCAAGCGGCTTATCCGAAAGCCCGGAAAAGAGCAGATGCAAGTGCTTGCCCTGTGGCAACAAACGATCCAAACTGCTTACGAGCGCTTCCATCCCCTCTTGGTTGTGTGCCCCGTCCAAGAGTACCAAAGGTCTTGGGGAGACTACTTCTAGACGACCAGGCCAGCGCGTTTGTTGCAAACCTCGAAACAATTCCTCCTCTTCCAGCAAAAAAGAGAAATAGTTGCGCAAGACATCGATAGTCATCAGAGCCACCGAAGCGTTATTTGTCTGATGACTTCCATTCATAGTCAAACGGTAGGAGGACTCATGGCGTCGGTGGATGCTGTGATAACGAAACTGTTGTTCACCCAGCTGTTCCGAAATCTGTTCTCCATGAAAATCCTTACCGATTTGATAGAGTGTACTACGTGTCTGATTGGCACGCTCCTGGATCACAGCGAGTACCTCAGGTCTGGTTTCTCCAGTTACGACAGGCACGCCAGGCTTGATAATCCCTGCCTTTTCCCGAGCGATGTCTACCAGATTGTCACCCAAAACATTTGTATGATCGAGTCCAATGTTGGTAATGACGGAAACGAGCGGGATGACGACGTTTGTAGAATCCAAACGTCCGCCAAGTCCCGTTTCCCATACGACTACCGCTGGTCTTGCCACTCTGGCATAATACAGAATGGCAATCAGCGTAATCACCTCAAACTCTGTAGGCGATCCAAACTCTGTTTCCTGCTCGCAGCGATTCACCAGGACCTTTACCTCGTTCACCAGCTTCAGCAGGTCTTCCTCTGGAATCATATTCCCATTAAAACGAATACGCTCCCGAAAATCGATCAAATAGGGAGAAGTAAACGTACCAACACTGTAGCCTGCTTCCATCAGCATCTGCGTAAGATATGCGCAGGTAGAGCCTTTACCATTCGTGCCTGCTACATGGATGAACGGCACTCTACGCTCGGGGTGTCCCAGCTCTTCCAACACCCATTGCATTCTTTCCAGCCCTGGTCGTTGACCAAAAGCTAGTAGGCCATGCAACCAGTCAAGCGCTTGTGTATATTCGACAAATTCTTCTGCATGCATACCACAATGCTCCATTCTCAAAAATATGCGGTTAGCTAAAGGATCATTCGCCCTTCAATTCAGCAAGCCTTGCAATCACTTTATCCCGCTTTTCCATGTAGTCAGCCATTTTGGCTTTTTCTTCTGCAACCACTTTTTCTGGTGCCTTGGCCATAAAGCCTGCGTTGTTTAGCTTCTTCTCAATCCGCTCTACTTCGCCGTGCAAGCCGGACAGTTCTTTTTCCAAACGCTTCAGCTCTTGATCCAGATCAAGCAAGCCAGCCAGTGGCAAGAACAGCTCTGCTCCGGTCACAACAGCAGACATCGCCTTATCTGGCGTCGCCAGCTGCTGATTGATTTCCAGTCTCTCCGGATTGCAGAAACGAGCAATATACTCCTCACCACGCGCCAGACGCTCTGCTGAAGTCGCGTCGCTTGGCTTGATCAACAGCTCGATCTTTTTGGACATCGGCACGTTTACTTCTGCACGGATGTTACGTACGCTGCGGATAACTTCCATGAGTAGAGACATTTCGCTCTCTGCCTCAGCAAATACCCAATTTTCGTTTACAACTGGCCAAGGAGCTACCGTAATACTCTCGCCTTGGTGCGGCAATGCCTGCCAAATTTCCTCTGTCATAAACGGCATGAACGGATGCAGGAGCTTGAGCGTCTGATCAAGCACTGTTACGAGTACGGATTGCGTTGTCTTTTTCGCTGCTGCATCTGTACCGTACAATGGGAGCTTCGCCATCTCGATATACCAATCGCACAGATCATCCCAGATGAAGTTGTAAAGGACACGGCCTACTTCTCCGAATTCAAAGGCATCAGAGAGACGTGTTACATCCGCAATCGTTGCTTGCAGGCGGGACAGAATCCACTTGTCTGGTGTAGACAGCTCGCCACTCAGATCAATATCGTCGTAGCTGAAGTCAGTCAGGTTCATCAAGGCAAAACGGGACGCATTCCAGATCTTGTTGGCAAAGTTGCGGTTTGCCTCAACCTTTTCCCAATAGAAGCGTTGGTCGTTCCCTGGGGAGTTGCCCGTTGCCAATGTGAAGCGCAGCGCGTCAGCACCGTATTTTTCAATTACTTCCATCGGATCGACACCGTTGCCGAGCGACTTGGACATTTTGCGTCCTTCGGAGTCGCGGATGATGCCATGGATCAAAACGGTCTCAAATGGATTTTTTCCAGTGAATTCCAGACCACTAAACATCATACGTGCAACCCAGAAGAAGATGATATCGTAACCTGTTACCAGTACGTTTGTTGGATAGAAGTACTTCATGTCTTCGGATTCTTCCGGCCAGCCTAGCGTAGAGAACGGCCACAATCCCGAAGAGAACCATGTATCGAGAACATCATTGTCTTGCGTGAGCTGGTGGCTGTGGCAGCATGGGCACTCTGTCACGTCATCACGTGAAACGATGGTTTCGCCACAATCGGAGCAATACCATGCAGGAATGCGGTGTCCCCACCAAAGCTGACGAGAAATGCACCAGTCGCGAATATTTTCGATCCAGCGCAAATAATTTGTTTTGAAGCGCTCTGGTACAAATTTGACACTGTCTTCACTCGCAGCGTTTTCCAGTGCCTTATCAGCAAGTGGCTGCATTTTTACGAACCATTGAGTAGACAAATACGGCTCAACTACTGCATCGCTGCGTTCGCTGTGTCCAACCTGGTGAATGTGCTCCTCCACCTTGAACATGATGCCTTGCTCGGTGAGGTCCTTGATGATTTGTTTACGGCAGGCAAAACGATCAAGACCTTTGTAAATGCCTGCTTGGTCGTTCATCGTACCTGTTTCATCCATGACAACGATTTGCGGCAGTTGATGGCGCAGACCGAGCTCAAAGTCGTTAGGATCATGTGCTGGCGTAATTTTTACTGCACCTGAACCAAATTCAGGATCAACATAGTCATCTGCCACGATTGGAATTTCGCGTCCCACTACTGGCAAAATAACAGTTTTTCCGATCAAATGCTTATAGCGCTCGTCTTCTGGATGGACAGCGACGGCTGTATCCCCCAGCATCGTCTCCGGACGTGTCGTAGCCACTTCAATATGTCCGCTTCCATCAGCCAGCGGGTAGCGCATGTGGTGCATAGCACCTTTGACTTCTTTGTAAATAACCTCGATATCAGACAAGGCTGTGCGTGCTGCCGGATCCCAGTTGATGATGCGGTTGCCGCGGTAGATCAGACCTTTTTCATAAAGGCGAACGAAAACCTCACGTACGGCACGGGACAAGCCCTCATCCATCGTAAAGCGCTCACGGGAGTAATCCAGCGCCAGACCAAGCTTCTCCCACTGCTCACGGATGTGCGAAGCGTAAATATGCTTCCATTCCCATACCTTTTCCACGAATTTTTCACGTCCAAGATCATGACGGGAGATGCCTTCCTCACGCAGAGTTGCTTCTACGCGAGCCTGTGTAGCGATACCCGCGTGGTCCATCCCTGGTAAAAACAGTGTGCTATATCCTTGCATCCGCTTCGTACGAGTGATGATGTCTTGGAGTGTCGTATCAAGTGCGTGCCCCAGATGGAGCTTCCCTGTGACATTCGGAGGCGGGATCACAATCGTGTACGGCTTTTTATTAGGGTCGCGGTGCGCTTTAAAAAACTCTTTTTGAATCCAGTACGGATACCATTTGTTTTCAGCTGCCTTTGGATCATAATTTTTCGGCAGCAGCTGGTCAATGTCTTGTGTTGGCTGTGTTGACATATGTGACTCCTCCTTGAAAAAAATAAAAAAAACCCCTCATCCAAAGGACGAAAGGATTATTTCGCGGTACCACCTTTGTTAACATGCATCGCGTAAAACGACCATGCATGTTCCCTCTGACAAGATAACGGTTGCGATCCGTTTCCAGCTACGCTATTTGCTTTCACTGGAATAACTCCCGGGCGACCTTCAGTCATTTTTCCTTAGAGAATCTCGCAGCAACTGATTCTCCTCTCTGCCAAGGCATCCTGACCTACTCTTCCCGATCATTGTTGATTAGATATGTAATTGACAATTAGCTCTACGTTATTATATACAATCAGTCCGTTATGCGTCAAACCCGGTTTCACCCGGTTTTTTCCGCCTTGCCAACACTGATGCCCAGTGCATCGGTGAAGCCAAGTACACTTAGTATGTCCAGTATTTCTTCGCGAACATTAACAATTTCCACTTGTTTGCCCAAAGCAAGCAATTCTTTCGTTGTAAAAAAAAGACTGCCAATACCGGAAGAATCTACAAAGGATACACCTTGAAAATCGACAGTAACGGTTTGATTTCGCCCTCCATACTGTTGGATCAACTCACCTACTTGATCACCTACAGCCATGTCCAGCTCTCCGGCGAAAAACAACGTAGCCTGCCCGTTTGTCTCTGTTGCTCGGTAGTCCATGCTCTAACTCCTCTCAAAAGGTATCGGTACTACGGACGTACTTCCTTCTCTATTTACTATAGTACCCGCTCTCACTCATTTACAAACATTTGACACATTCTTGAAATTCCCTTTATGTGGCAATGACGCATTCCAAAATCAACTTGGTGCCTGCCAGAGAGCTACCAAGATACACCCGATCACAATATTGCAGCATCACCTGAAACCCTGCCCCGAGGGAATGTCGCGTAGAAAAGCCGTGCTGTAGCGTCACGCGCGGCAAATCCTCCAAAACGATTCCTTGACCTGTGTCGTGAATAACAGCTCTGCACAAGGTTTTGTCTGTTGAAATATGCAAGGTGATTGTTCCCCCACTGCCATGCTTAAGCGTATTGGAGGCTGCCTCATTGACTGCTACCATAAACTGCAGCAATCGTTTATCAGAAATACCGACCGGTTCTAATGCACGTTTGAAAGAACGTCGCAGCTCTGCCAGCTGCTCAGGTGCTCGTAAATCCATTGCCAGAGACTTATGACCTTCCCGTAGCAAGAAAAACAATTCCTCGTCACTTAACAGTAGAAGCTTTTCTTTGGTAACGACCGCCAAAATGTCCCTGTAAATTTCCCATTCCCGCCGCTTGCGTTTACGCTCTTCCAGAATCGCCGCTGTAACATCGATGAGCGCAATTCCACAGCTTTGATCAGGCAGTGGAGATGCATACACTTCGAACACCTTTTGCCCATCAGAGGACATGATTTGTTCTCTCACAGATGCACCATCGCCCGCAGCGGACTCCACCAAGCGCCTCATCTCACGCTCAATGTCATGATCTGCACGGCTAGAACCGATAGAGCGCAAGCTTCCATTATCGTAAAGATACAGAAAGATTGTCTCGATCCGCCGCAAGATCGATAGCTTTTGCAGCTCTTGCTTAATCAAAAGCCCACGTTTATCATCCCGCTCTTTCCAATCTGGTAAGACGTCGATCGGGTTCAACTCGTCACTCATGTGCCAATTATGAAATTCATCGAGCAGAAGTCGTTCCAAAACTTCCTCTCGCCGCAATACTTTTTCTATATCAATGACATAGTAGGGTACGCCGGCAATTCCTCGCAGTCCACCGCCAATAATCCGGAAATCTGCTGCCAGCTCTACCTCCATACGTCCATGCAAAGAATGCTCCCTGCTATACAACCCGATTGCCGTCCGACTCACTGCATGCAGCTGCGCTACCGTTGTCTCCATCGTCGCAAGATTGGTTACCTGTACCGACCTAGGTGGAAGTACTTTTTGCGCAGAACCCCCTGAGCGCAGAGCATCCAGGCAATTACGACAATCAGGATTGTCCGGACACTGCTCACACAGAATCACGGTTCATCCTCCTGTTCATTGGCGTTTTTTGCTGGATTACTATTTTGTATCATAACATTCCGGTAGCTGTTGGACTATATCGGAGGTGCAGACTGAAATTGAAGGATCAGCACAGACATATCATCCAATTGCTTTTCTCTTCGCGTCATTCCCCATACATGCGATTCTACCCGATCGATAACCCCATCATTTGTGCTTTCAGCCTCGTCCAATAATGCAGATAATTCCACCAGCCATTGCTGCAAGCAACGAAATGCATCTTTTCTACCAGTATTGACCAATCCATCTGTATAAATGAGGAGAATGGCCTCTTCTTTTAAGAGTACTTCCTCGAGCGGATAAGTGCTATCAGGCAAAAGCCCCAGTCCGACCCCTCCACTGCAATCCAAGACGGATTGTTTGCTTTTGGAAAGATACAGTGGCTGAGGATGACCTGCGCGGCTTAGAAGCAATTTATGCTCATAGCTGTCATAGACGGTAACCATCATCGTGATGAAGGAGCGGGTCTTCGATAAATTTTCGTACAGCAGCTGATTCAGTCTTTCAAGGATCTCATCTGGGGACCAGCTCGTCTGCAAAACAGCTCTTGCTGCACTTGATATGCCCGTTGCCAATAAGCTAGCCGGCAATCCATGACCTGACACATCGGCCACGATAAAACAAACATATCGATCATCGATCCGAATATAATCAACATAATCGCCGCCTACATAAGTAATCGGTGCATAGACAGTACGAGCTCTGAGGCCTTTGATGATCCATTCTTCTTTGGGAATGAGCATCGATTGAATACGTCTGGCAAGCCCCATCTCTGTTTCCATCACCCCGAGCTCCAGCGCTTGATGCTCATGCAGGCAGCGCAGGATGAGCCCTCTCACATTTACCAGCAGCACTTGAAAAAAGGATTGCTCCAGCTCTGCATGCCCTTGATCAGCTACCGATATTTGCGCAACCAGGGAAACATACCGCGGGATCAACGCTGTATCCCGCTGTTCAGAAACAACCACCCGCTGGTCGACCATATGCAGGTTGCCTGTACAAACTTTCGTTCCACGCTCCAGGCGATAGTAGACTTCTCCGCACTTCGACTCCAGAGATAGCTGCAAAAAAGTGAGCGTATCCATTTTGGCAAACCACGTATCTACCAGCTCTTCTATCACCTGCTGAAGCGTCTCATAATTGACTTCCCGAAGGCTCTGCTCATTGCTTGCCAGAAGCAGGTATTCATAATTTTGCTTCAGACCTAGGACCCGGGACAATTGCATGTTCTGTAACTGAATTTGCTCCAGCTGATTCTCATATTTTTGCTCGAGAAGACTTGCTGCGACTAATGTCTCATTCATCAAATGATGATTTTCGCGACTTGTCAGATAGACACGAACCAGCCCAAACAAAATTCCCGCTCCAAGACCTACCTTTCCATAAAAAGGGATATCTGGTATGGCCGCTAGCATTGCTACAATCGAAAGCAATATGAGCTGCACCATAATCGCATCCTGCTTCCCGAGCTTCTGTCTTTCAAACAAATAACGATACTCGGTGTGGGCTATTTGAACCGTTTGCTGCTCGCCAAGCCTATGATGAGCGTAAAACAAGCATCCAAACGCGATCAGTACACACCAGATCATGACATAGGAAGGAACCATCGGTGTCATCATCATAACGGCAATAAACATGATCGTTGACAACAGCAGTCTTCCTCGTTTTAACCGAGCCGCTCCCTGCAATTGCCGGATGATGAGAAGCAGACTGATTGCGGGCAACAGCAAGTAAAATCCACCTTGCCAATATATCATCTTCGGTGTATGCCTATTTTCGTGGTTGGTAAGATCATGAAAAATAACCAGCAGCAAAAAAGTGACAATCAACGCAAGCGTGTCTAGAACCATTTTCCACCGTTCATAGGTAGCGTGAGAAGCGAGTGGAAATACGTGCAGTGACCTGAGGAAAAAAACATATGTAAGCAAAGAAATAGGCAGGCTCAATTTCTGGATCCACCATACAGATGATAGTGCCAGCAAACTACCGATACACCAAGCAATGAGTCCGATTCCCTGTAAAAAGGAAACATCTTCCCACCGCTTCGCTCCATTCCATTTTTTCGATAAGAGAGCGATATAAACGCCGCCACCACTCCCTAATCCGTATAACAGCACTTCCCAGATCATTTGTATCACCTTTATATATAAGTCCTGGCCTATCTGACCATTTACCTTCCCTTTTGCACCGGCCTTCAAACCTGTCGAAAAGAAATGTCACGACACCCGCTGACGTTATAGGCACTGTCCTAGGTTGCTACGCATATGCTGAAATGAGGTGATCTGGATGAATTTCCGCTGGAAGTACAATCCCACTTATTTGCGCATCAAATATGGCTGCAAGCAGGTACTGCTACCATTAATCGGTTTTCAGTTCGTACGAACCATCCTTTTTCCCACATCCTTTGATGTCGTATTGCTCGGACTGCTCGCCGTGGTGTACGTTGCTATCGTCTTGGAATGGTTGTGAACAAAAAAACAACGCCCCACGCGGTGAGACGTTGCCATCTAAAAAGCTTGCTGGACCCAGCGATGCAGGCGCATCAAGCGGTCCATATTTTTTTCAAACCGTTTCACTGCGTATAGCTCACTCCACTCTCGACGATTGTTGTAATAGATGTCCGTATCCCGCATGATTCGCTCCGGATATGAGAGGAATGCCGCGAGTAGCTCGATCTCTTCGGGACGCAAAGGAAAGATTGCCGCATAACGGTGAAACAATTGAGATGCACCGACCTCATCCCCTGCCATCTGAAAGTAAGTCCGATAAAACAAGGTCAGATCGCGAATCGGTGTATCGAAGCCAGCACGCTCAAAGTTAAGCAGCTTTCCTTTGCCCGATCGATCCGGCACGATGTGGGCGGGGTGCGGATAACCGTGTACCAGAGCCAACCGAAAATGGGCGTGTGTCTCATGCCTCTCTCGCCAATCGATTAAGAGGGCGGTAGCCGACTCAGCCATTTCCGCAATGAATGCCTTATTTGCTAGAAAAACAAGGTCAAACGGCGATTGATATGGACGCTCTTGTGCGACTTCTCCTGCTTTTTCCATTTGGTTTTGCCAGTACTGCCACCGATTCAATAAAGAGTCGATCAACGGCTCGACTTGTCTAGGGTCATCAAATTTGTAGTTTTGGGTTAGATGATGCAATTCGGCCAATCGCTCCAGCATGGGAGTCGCCCATGCCAACGGCTCATTCGCCCACTGCTCGCTGCCTGGCTGCCAAGCTGTCAAATAGTAGGCTTGATTTCCGATTTCAACGTATGGATCATCAAACTTCGTATAAAGAAAGGGAACAGCCCCATCCCATCCACGATGCTGCAATTCACGAAGCACATCACTTACAAACAGCAGACGTTGGCCGGAAGCCTTTGATCGCTTGCAAACGTACGAGCCATATGGAGTTGCTGCTTTAAATACATTCGGTTCTTTTATGACATCGATCGATTGTGCAAACATGTCATACTCCTGAAACAATGGAAAAATGTCATCAAAGCGGCTCATCTACTCCCTCACCCCTTGATCGCTCGGCCCGATCGGCAATATGACGCAGCAGTTGATCGACTGCTTGCTGGCTTTGCAAGGCCTGTTCAATACTCGCTGCTGACACCTCCTTATTGCGCGAGACTCGTTTTACATACGTCTCCACACTCTTCCAGACTTCTCGTGGCCTGGCCATGAAAGCAAGCATTAGCGTATAATCCGAGTATTGAAGCGGCTTTACTTCCTCATATCCGTCCAAAAAGGCATCAATCTGCCTTATGTCCATATGCGTCAAATACATGTCTCGAAGGTAATTGGCTACATCCCGTTGCTGAATGGAAAGTGAGGGTCGAAAAAATCCCCGCAAGTACAGCTTGCCATTCACGATCCCCCAGTTGTCGCGCAGCAAGTCCCGATGAGCGACAGTGACGCTGTCTGGCGCAATACTATCAAGGGAAAGCATCATTGCCGAACGCTCCATCCGTTGCAGAAGCGGGGACATTAATTCGGCTACCCAGCGCTTTTCCCCCTTCTGCTTACCGTAGGTCGCTCGGTACGATTCGACTACAGCCTTGGCTTGTGCCCACTTTGATTCGGCATTCATCTGCTCTTGCTTTAAATAATCAGCACCGGCAAGTATAGGACTCTCCTGCTGTGACAGATGCATCATTCCCACAACACGGCCACTTTGTTTGGCAAATTCCTCTCCAGGCACGCATGCCTCAATGTGTCTGAGATGATCTGTCATGGTCACTCCACGTTTACCTACAATCAGAAACGGCTTGGCTTCCCGCGTTCGAATAAATCGTTCCAGCTCGCGGAACCCATGACGTGCTAAGCGTTCTCGCCATGCAAATGACCAGCGCATGACATCGACACGCGGCCAAACATGCAATTCTTTCGGACCGCGGTTTGTCTCAAGTAAATAGCAGTCATCGAGCGGCGTGACACGAATCACGCGCGCTCGATAATTCTGACACACATCAGAAATGTCAATCTTGTCCACGGTCCCACACTCCTTACTGTGGAATGTACAGGATTTGCCCGGCGACAAGTTGCTCGGTAGTCAACCTGTTTACTTCCACGATCTTGGAAACCGGCATCGAATAGCGTTGAGCGATATGCTCCAGAGTTTCATCACGTTGAATAATGCACATTTTTAGCTGGCTGGAGCGTTCTTCCTTGCTTTTGACAAACGATGTGAGATTTTGCATGGCTTCAGCTGTCGTTGGCGCTGCGGAAGAAGCCATTCCTTTGCGGGATGAGCTAGATGACGATTCTGCTTCTTGTGCCAAAGCCTCCTGCTTCGCACGGCTTGCTTGGGAAAAGATTGAAGTTATGTTCACATTCCCCGGCTCTTCCCGCGAAGCTTTTCCTGATATGGCTACACGCAGTTCGATTTCCTCGTCCTCTTCCTGCTCGGCAATAACTGGCTCTGCCGCAATTTGCGCATCCTCATGGACCTCAGCTGCCTCCGCCGAATCTACCACCTCAGCGACTTCGGCTATCACTGGAGACTCATGCTGTTCACTGGCAACAGGCGTGTAATCGGGAGGTTCCTGCTCATGAATCGCGAGCACAGGCTCATCTTGCTCTTCTCCCTGGGACCTCACATCTGTCCATTGCTCATCATACTCTGCTTCGATTGCCTGCGTATTATAGGAAGCCGAATTATACGCTGCCGATTCATATCCCGTAGATTCTGCTCCCCATACCTCCTGTGACTCTCTATGGACTTCTTCCGTGACTTCACCATAGCTTTGCATGACATATTCGCCCTGATAGGACGTGGAGAGGGCGGGAGCGTCATACAGAGAAGGAGATTCAGATTCAGCGGAGTCATATGAGGCTGGCATTGCCTGGCGCTCCATCTCGTTTTCCAGCTCACTCAGCTTTTGCTCAATCTCGTCTAATGAAACGGGTTGAACCTCGTTTTCCTGCTCTTCAGATGCTACATGAGTAAATTCCCACGCTTCTTCCTGGCTTGCCTGGACTGTCTCTTCATTTTGATCAAAGAACTGCGGATATACCTGCTGCTCTGGCTCCTGTACTTGCGCTTGGGCTTGTTCTGCAAAAGCAATGCCCATAATCTTCAGCTCGGCATCAATCAGCATTTGATGTGGCGATTCCAGCTTGTAATCAAAGCTGTCTACAATGGCATAAATGTCGCCGATTTCCGCGATTCTCTCCAACGGAATCGTGATGTTTAACGGAATACGATGTCCAATCTGCTCCTCCCAGCCGTAAAACCCTTCCTCTGTAGCCTCTTGGCGAAACGGCGAAAAAGTCATCGCTTCAACCAGAGTTTCCGTTCCGCCGCTATTTGCCTCCGCGGCCTCTCTGATTGGCTCGTACTTCCCGAATAATTGCAAACAACCGGTAATGGAGATGTAGGTTTCATTTTCCAACACTTCTACATCCGGAACCAGTTCCAGCTCTTGCAATTCGCCTATTCCAGCTTTATCGGATGAGAGGAAAATGGTCTCCTTGATGGCAAACGAGAGCAGTCCATCCTGTAACGCCATTCGTGCTCCTCCTTTCAGGTGCAGGACATTTCCCTATACTATATGGACAGGACAAGTCGTTTAGCACCCGAAAAAGGAAAAACCGGGGTTTATCTCCCCGGTTCGACTGAAGTGATTAGTTCTGATACGGCTTTTTTTCCTTGGTCAATACAATCCGGAACGCCGACACCGCTGTACGAGGCGCCTGCAAGCATCACTCCTGGCAAGCTCGACTGAATTTTACCCTGTACCTCGTGGACCCAATCCAGATGACCGACCACATACGGAATGGCATTTTGAAGGCGCGTCACTTTATAAAAATCCGGTTGCTTCGGAATGCTCATGATTTTGCGTAAATCGTGTAGTACTACGTCCAGTACCTCTTCATCCGTCTGCTGCATAAATGACTGCTCGCCTGCCTTGCCAACAAAGCTGCGCAAAAGCACTTTATTCCCAGGTGTCGTATGCGGCCATTTTCGGTGCGCCCACGTGCATGCCGTAATTTTGGCCCCAGAATTACGAGGCACAATAAACCCGGTCCCTTCCATACCTACATCGACCGCATTCTCACCAAATGCCATGGCGATGGTTGCGACCATATGCGGTTTGGCCTGTGGCAAGGATGGTACAGATGCATAAGGACGCAGAAGTGGTTCGGCTACGGCATGCGGCACCGTAAACAGAACAGCATCTGTCTCGAGCTGCTGGCCATTTTTGAGAACAAGGGTGTAGCCGCCATTCTCTTTCTTCTTCAGCTCCTGGACACCTGTTCCTTTTAGAATACTCGAAGCCGGCAAGCTTTTTTCGATTCCCTCCACTAGTGACTCCAAGCCATTTTTTAGCGTCAGAAAAATGCCCTTTGGCTTCCCTTGACTGCTCGTTTGCGGACGGGAATGCTTCATGGCCAGAATCAGGCTGCGATGTTGTTTTTCGAGCTGGGCGAATTGTGGAAAACTCGCGAGCAGACTGAGCTTGTCGATGTCACCTGAATAGACGCCAGAGAGAAGCGGCTGAATCAGGTTCTCAATAACCTCATCCCCTAAACGGCGACGGAAAAAATCACCGACGGAGATGTCTCCATTCCCTTCAGTTGCAGGAAGAATCAGGTCGGCTGCAGCGCGAATTTTTCCCGACAAGGAAATCAAATCCGTGCTAACAAACGGCATAAGTTTCGTCGGAACCCCCATCACCGCTCCCTCAGGAATGGCTACGAGCTTGTCCTTGTGCCAAATGTATGCTTGACCTGTGCTGTTGCGGACCAAATCATCCTTGAGACCCAGATCGGTTGCCAGCTGCGCTGCACTTGTTTTGCGTTCCAAAAAAGAGTCTGGCCCTTGCTCGATGACAAAGCCTTCGTGCCGCCACGTCTTGATCTTTCCTCCTAGACGATCCTGCTCCTCAATCAACTGAAAACGAATCGGAAGACCTTTTGCCGCGATCTCCCGTTGTAAGTAAAAAGCGGCGGTCAATCCGGTGATACCGCCGCCAACAATCGTAATATGGTAGGTTTTCTCATTCATCTGATTCGATCCCCTAGTTCGCCAGCTTCTTCTCGACAGCATCAGCCAGACAGGAGATAAAGGCAGGTCTGGCATTTGGCATCGGAGGGCGATAGTAATGGACGCCCAGCTCATCCGTCACTGCTTTGCATTCCATATCATTATCGTACAAGACCTCTAAATGCTCAGCAATAAAACCGACCGGGCAATAGACATAGGCTCTGTAGCCATGCCTTGCATGAAGCTCTCTCGTCAAATCCTGCACATCGGGCCCGATCCACGGCTCTGGCGTATTTCCGGCACTTTGCCAGCCAATTGCGAAATGAGCAATACCCGCCTCTTCCGCAATCAGCTTTGCCGTTTCCTCCAGCTGCGTCGGGTATGGATCACCTGACTTCAGGATTTTTTCAGGCAAGCTATGCGCAGAGAAAATAACAACCGCGCGCTCACGATCCTCTGCGGGCATTGAAGCAAACGTATCCTGGATTGCTTTGACCCAATACGAGATGAAGCCTGGCTCTTTGTACCAGCTTTCAATGCTGTGGATGAGCGGGCCATTCACGGATTCCGAATGCTCCTTGGCGCGGCCATTGTATTCCTTGACACTATAGCTGGAATAGTGTGGCGCAAGCACCAAACTGATTGCTTCTGTGATCCCGTCTTTTTTCATCTGATCGACTGCATCCTCAACAAACGGAGCGATGTGCTTGAGTCCCAAATAGCCGGCAAACTCGCGGTCAGGGTAGCGCTTGTTCATTTCCCGCTCCAAGGCGCTTACCTGCTCGTCCGTAATTTCGGCAAAGCGATTCACTCCACCTACTGCTTCGTAGCGCTCAGTCAAATCATCCAACAGTTCCTGTGGAGGCTTGCGTCCTCTACGAATGTGAGTATAGTAAGGCTCGATCTCTTCACGACTTCGCGGCGTGCCGTACGCCATCAACAAGAGCCCTGTCTTTTGCTTGGACATTTTTCTTGCACCTCCGAAATTACGCGTTGGACTTGTAGCTGTGGATGAACGAGGTGAGCTTTTGCAGCGTTTCTACCTTTGCATCCGGGAATACACCATGACCGAGGTTGAAAATGAAGCCTGGCTGCTTCGTTCCTTCGTCCAAAATCTCTTTTGCTTTGGATTCGAGCTTCTCCCATGGAGCGAGCAGCAAAGTCGGGTCGAGGTTTCCTTGCAGCGTCTTGGTTACACCCATTTCTCTTGCTGTCGTAATGGATGTACGCCAATCCAGTCCGAGTACATCTACAGGTAAACGGTTCCAATCCATGAGCAAATGACCTGCGCCGATTCCAAAATAGATCGTTGGTACATCAGTATCCTTCAAAGCATTGAAAATGCGAGTCATAACTGGCGTGATAAACTCGCGATAATCTTCATCATTGAGCGCACCTACCCAGGAATCAAACACCTGTACAGCCTGTGCTCCTGCTTTAATTTGAGCTTTCAGATACGTAATCGTCATGTCGCCCAGTTTGTCCATCAGCGCTTGCCATGCAGCAGGCTCGGTATACATAAACGCTTTTGTCTTGTGATAATGCTTGGAAGGTCCGCCCTCGATCATATAGCTCGCGAGGGTAAACGGTGCACCAGCAAAACCGATCAGTGGAACAGAAAGCGTCTCGCGCAAGATTTTGATCGATTCCAAAATGTACGGAACATGCGTATCCGGGTCCAGATCATCCAGCTTTTGTACATCCGCCAAGGATTCAATCGGATTCGCGATGACAGGGCCAATGCCAGACTCAATATTAACGTCTACGCCAATTGGCTTTAATGGTGTCATGATATCTGCGAACAGAATCGCTGCATCCACGCCAAGCTGTTCTACAGGCAGGCGAGTTACTTCCGCGCAAACTTCTGGTATGTAATTCATTTCAAAAAAGCTATGCTTCGCGCGGATAGCACGGTATTCCGGTTGATAGCGACCGGCTTGGCGCATGTACCACACCGGCACATGTTCCGTTGCTTCCCCTCTACACGCTTTCAAAAAAGTATCGTTAAATGGTTTTGCGGTCATGAAATAAACCTCTCCTTGCGCAATAATCTATCCCAATAATTATGATACCATTGGCCCCTCCCCTAAAACGGGCCCTATTGTGTCAAAATCTTTTCGTTTCTTTGTTTCCAATCCTAACCATAAGTCTTTCCAAACTTCCCCTATTGAATGCGGATATCGCCTGTAGTTGTCCGGACATTCACAGCTGGGCCGCCAGAGCCGATGGCGCCAACTACCTTGTTTTCGCTTTTCTGCTCATAAGAAAGTGACTTCCATGAATTCTTGATAGAGCCGGTTTCTGTCGACAAATCGAGACTCGCTGCTGCTGGCTCTTTATCAACCTTAATACGAATATCACCGGTCTCACTTTCAATCGTAACATCGTGTACAAGCTCAGGGAGCAGAAGTGAATCAATCTCACCGGTAGTCGTTTGAATCTGTACGGTAGAGCGAATTCCAGAAAGCTTCATATCACCCGTATCCGTATGAATATCCAGCAAATCTCCCGTAAGACCATCTAGCTCTATATCTCCCGTGCTGGATACAATATTCGTCTTCTTTACGCTCAGCTTTGAGGCTTTAATATCGCCTGTCGCCGTGTTCAGGTCTAATTTTTCATAGTCTTTCTCAGGCAATGAAAGCTCAACTTGAAGTCTTCCATTCACTGGAAAAAACAAATTGACATGGAACTTTTCTTGGACGTCTACCTTAAGCGTACCATCTGACAGCACTGAACTTGTAAACTGTATTCTCTCTCTCTGCTGGTCGCTTGCTTCACCAATTAGTCGCACACTGGCGGTGGACGATTGACTTGGGGTGATGACCACATCCGCCATGCCTGTAGCGATTTCGAGTGACGTAAACGGCTCCTGAATGGTTCGCACTTCATCCACTTGAGCTAATGAAAAAGAAAAATAGTCCTGTTTTGTAAACATCCAAACGAGTCCTGAAGCACCTAGCAAAAACAGCAGCAAACTGATTCCAAAAATCTTTTTTCCCCAATGTTTCATCTTATTTCCCCCTGATTAGCTGCACGTTAAATTGGAGGTACCGTAAAAATTGACGGTATAGCCACTTTGTCAGACGCAGCAATCCCACTCCAAGCATGCCACCAAGCCCCAAAGAAGTCAGACTGCCAAACAGGAGTAACAGACGTTCATGAGAGGGAGCTGGAACCCCGTATTGCAGGTAGATCCCGAACGGAGCAACCAGCAAAGAAACCGAAATGGCATAGCATGCCATGAGTATACCAATTAGCCCCATAAACGGTCCGAGCACGAAAACAACATTGAAAAACCCTAGACTGATGGTTGCAATAACTGCCCTCGTCATGTTACCGACGCTGGCATTGGATTCGGCCTGGTCAATGCGGTAACCAGCCAACAGCTCTTTCGCCAGCAATCTGGGATTGCCCAAGCTCTCCGCAATCTCGTGCTCGCTTTTTCCCTGCTTGACTCCCATGAGAAAATGCTCAGTATAATCAGCTAAAATGTCTAGCCGTTCCTTGTCAGGCAAGCCACCGAGCAGAGCACCCAATTCATCCATAAACTCACGCCTCGTCATACCCGAGCCCCTCCTTAATGATCTGATTAACACCGCGATTGAAAATTCGCCATTCCAAAATCAGATCGTTCATATATCGACGTCCCTGCTCAGTTAACTGGTAATACTTGCGTGGTGGTCCTTCTTGCGATTCTTTCAGGTAAGTGGTAAAAAAGCCTTCCTGAGTCAAGCGTCGGAGTAAGGGGTAAACGGTACCTTCGGCGATATGAAACTTCTCCGAAATACTATCAACTAATTCATAGCCATACCGATCATGGTTCGCTGCCAGAACGAGCACACACAGCTCCAGCACACCTTTTTTAAACTGAACATTCAAATTGCATCACCCATGTAAAAGCTTACCAAACAGCTACTGTATATTGCAAGGTACTTTAAGAAATGAAAGGACAGGAGCCGGATCTGACTCGCCCCTGTCCTTTAAAAGCAATTCTTATTTTACTTCTACGATGCGGCCCTCTACTTTTGGATTTACTACCTTGCGCTTGATCAGGCCTTCCTCGACAATGCTGTACATGGACAAGCCAGTGTTGAAGAATGGTTTTTTGAAGGAATCATAACCGTCTCCACCTGCTGCCAGGAAGTCGATCGTTGCCACTTTGTATTTTTTGGTCACATCAAGTGGCTGTCCACCTACTTTTACTTCCAATACGCGCTCGCCTACTGGTTTCGACGCGTTGTACGTAAAGCTCATGCCGCTGATTTGCGGGAAGCGACCAGCACCTGTTCCCACTTGGCTCACACCGTTTTCAAGTGCTTGCTTCAGCTCTTCACCGGTTACTTCCACTACGGAAAGTGTATTGTTTTCAAATGGCAGCAAGGTATACAGGTTTTTCTTCGTGATATCGCCTGCTTCCAGCTGGGTGCGGATTCCGCCACCATTTGCCAGTGCGACATCAGCTTCATAGCCTTTGATGGACTGAGTACGCTCAAGCATAATGTCCGTAATCAGGTTCCCCACGTTTGTTTCTTTCGCACGAACCAGCGTACGATCGCCATCAAGTGGAACCTCAGACTTGGCGATAACAACGTTCATAACAGAGTCGATTTGCTTCACGATCTCTTGAACCATTTTGTCTACCTCTGGGTCAGCCACAACGTTTTCGTCGTACTCTTTCAGACCGCCGCTAAATGCAACCAGCTCTTTGCCGAGGTAGTACAGGTCAGCACGTCCCAGGGACTTACCATACTCCCAGTCTTGCACGATGTACGTTCCGTTTACAAGCTCAGGTGTTGTCAGTGGAGTATGGGAGTGTCCGCCTACGATCAGGTCGATTCCTGGTACGTTTTTCGCAATTTCACGGTCTACGTCCACACCGATGTGGGAAACAACAATCACGTGATCCACTTCTTTTTTCAGCTCAGGAACAACCGTTTTCGCTACTTCAACCGGACTTTTGAAAGTAAGGCCTTTTACGTTGTCAGGGTGAGTCAAAACGGGTGTATCCTCTGCTACGAAACCAACAAATGCGAACTTTTTGCCGCCAATTTCAGCTTTGAAGGTAGGCACCAGTAGTTCTTTGCCGTCCGCTTTGAATACGTTAGCAGAAATCACTGGATGCTTCAGCATGTCACGCAGCTTAAGCAGCTGCTCAAAACCGAAATCGAATTCATGGTTTCCAGCTGCCATTACGTTGTAATTCAGGCTGTTGAGGATTGGTACAACAGATTCACCCTTGAATTGGTTTACGAACACAGTTCCTTGGAAAGTGTCACCCGCATCCAGCAAGAGGAAGTTGTCGTTCTCAGCACGCCATTCCTTGAGCAAGGTAGCAATTTTCGCAAAGCCGAATTCTTTTTGTCCTTTATCTTCCTGGATATGTCCATGTGTATCGTTTGTATGAGCAATCGTAACATGTGTAGTCGCAGCATTGCCCAATGCCTGGAAGAACTCACCGCGGGTTACGGTTGCTTTGTTTTCCAAAGCAAGCTTGTAGCCCAGCTTCGCAGCCATTTGCGTCAGTTTTGCAGAGGATACTGCTTGTGTAGGATTTTTATAATCGTCTTGAGTCAGAACCCCTTGGGATTTTGCCCAATCAAAATAAGGAGTCGACCAGTGAGCACCAGCTGCAGCAGCGCCGACTTTTGCATCTTTCAATTTAGAGAATACAACTGCAACCTCAGCCAGGTTTACTGCACGATCCAATGCCAGATCACCGTTTTGACCAGCAGAGATAATGGATTTTTTTACCATCCAGTCAGCGTGGTTTACTGGGTGAAGCGGTGCAGCAAATGCAGAGCCTGCCATCAGGGAGGCAAAGACAACCGATGCAAACGCCGTCATCGTAATGCGACGAGCCTTTTTCATGTAGAATTTCCCCTCTCTATTATGTAAAAATTGATAGAATACCTCGTCTATTATAGCAAATATTTCTAGGACTATGGTGTGGTTTTCATTAACTCTTCGTCAAAAAAGCTCGGATCGCTGCTGCCAATTCCTGCGGTGCCTCCAGCATCCCCATATGTCCTACGTCAGGCAGCAGCACCTGTCGGGTGTTTTCGCTTTCTACGGTAAATGTCTTTTCCGCTGGAATGACCTGATCCTCTGCACCTGCGACCAATAGCACAGGAAGGCTGGTCTCTTTGAGTACATGTGTACGCTCTGCACGATCGCGCATCCCTCGCAGTGTGTTGATGGCACCAATCGGGATCGTGGAAAGACCGATTTCCTTTGCCAGCTGTACTTCATCTGGCATGGTTGCTACATGGCCTTTGGCAAATAACTTGGGTACCAACGCTTTAATGAACGGCTCGATACCGTTTTCGCGAATGCTGGTCGCACCTTTGTCACGATTTGCCTTGGCTGCTTCGTCATCTGGATACGCTGTCGAGTGAATCAAGCCGAAGCTCGCCAGCTTGTCCGCATAGTTTTCTGCAAAAGCTAGCGTCACGTAACCTCCGAGAGAATGACCGAACAAATGGATCCGTGACAGGCCAAGCGCATCGATGAATTGCGCCAGGTCTTCGGCAAAGCGCTCCATCGTATATGGCTCATCAGGGGCAAAGCTCGCTCCATGTCCACGCAAATCCACCGCAATCACGTGATTCGTCTCGGAAAGCATCGGGATTACTTTTTTCCAATACCCGGAGCTGCCACAAAAGCCATGCAGCAAAATAATAGCCTCGCCTTTTGCGCCTTCCTCCACATAGGCAATTTTCTGTCCATTCTTGAGTTCCGCGTATTTCATCATCTGTCCATCTTCCTTTCATGGTCTTTGTTCAAAATGGTGCCCTCTGATGCCAGCCATTAAACCTGTCTGTTTGCCTAGCCCAGGCTTGTCTATAAAAACAGGATACTGACATGATTGGAAAATCTACAAGCATCAGAAGGCTTACATTTTCTTCGTAAAAATGGTGCTTTACATGGCTGTTGTAAAGGAAGAAGTAAGACAGGCAGTCGGGAGAGGAGGACGTAAAATCCCAGGCAGGCTTATACTAGCCTTTAGTAGAACTGCTTGCAGCGCGACTGCTTTCTGCGAACATCATGTATTGCATTGCATTGATCTTTTAGTAAGCGAGTCTCTCGAAGCTCCCACAGGCATTACGACAGCGATCGAAGCGTTTCTTTGTAAAGAGCTGCATCTCAATCAAAAAGACGCGGCCTCCTCCTTTATCACACTTCTTACCTGAATTTCTTGGAGATTCGCTTCACAATTTTCTTAATCTGCTTCTTGCGGTGAATCAATACCTTTGTAATAAATCTCCTTTCCGACTTCCTCAGACAGCCCTTTGGTACTTTCCTTACCGCTTTTCGAATGGCTGAATTCGACAGCCGCTTTATTTTTCTGACCATCTTGTTAAAAGATTTTCGATTGTCGAGAGTGAAGCGCTTGAGTCCCTTGGGAATCCGTTGCTTCTTCTTACTGCCTGAGTGCATCGTAAACTTGTAAGCTCTCTTTTTCCGAAATTTTCTTTTGGCCTTTCTCAGGCTCCACCTGCTAGGCTTTCCAAACACTGCGATCCCGTGGTCAATGAGATACCATTTGTAACGCTTGGCTTTTCTTTTGCGGTATAAGATCAAATTGCGATTGTTTCGGTCGGGGTTCATGATCCATGCGTCAAATGCGACGATTCTTGCCAGCAAATCCGCTTTTTTCACTTTTTTATGTGGCTTGCGGTATACTCTCTTTTTCGCCTTTTTCCACGGGATTACCTTGTTCGCACTGGCTTTTTGCGAGAGCAGTCCTTTACGTCGAATTCCCCTAGGTCCTCTAACCGTTACTTGCTTTACCTTTGCCACGGGAAGTCCGACGCTTTTCGCAAGGGCTGCCGCTATAAACTCATTCGCAACGAGGATTCGGTGCTCCCTACGCTTCTTTTTTTGAGCGGGGAACTTAAAAAATCCTTTTTTTCCGTTGCGCTTGATGACGAGCCATATAATGCGACCATATCGTCTGCGAAAAAGCTTGCGATATCTCCATCGCCTTCTGCCCACCCTTGTCCATCTCCTCCCTTGTTTTTATACAGTATATGGAGAGGGGGGAAAAGGGTGAGAACGAGCGTAAAGAACACCTCCTTTTCTAATAAAAGAGGTGCTTATCACGTAGACACTATCTGAGTGGAATAAAAATCTCATACGCATTTTCAGTGAGAGTCGCTGCATGAACAGTCGGTACGTAGCGTTCGTCGTAGCGTTCCATGCGCACGTAATGCTCATTTGGCTGATGACCGTTTTCACTCAGCCATGAAAATAGATTGTGATAAGTCGCTTGCACCTGGTCCATCGGTCCTGTGTGGGTAAAACGAGCGTACGTTCTTTCTGGGACAGTAAAACCGACCATGCCTACAGGAATGTGCTCAAACCTCTCCACCTCGACTACGAGGTACTCGGTATACATATGGTGGGCATGATTTTCGTCACTAATGTCATAGCGTATGTTTGGCTGAATCACGTGAGGAATTTCCTCCTGACGCTGCAAAAACGTTTCCCATAGCTTCGGCATGAATTCTACAAGCATCGGAAACGTGCCTGAAAAACTGAGACCGATAAAATGCTTTTGCGGAACTGTTACGATCGTCCCTTTCATTTTCGCTCACCCCAATATAGAAATAGTGCTTGTCCGACATATAATCTTACGAAGCAACTTGGTATTTATATCCAATTGTCAAGGAAATCTATAAATTGGTCAACTACAAAATGATCGGGGTGGCTGCTGGTATCCAACCTTCAAGAAGCGCTCCCCCATCGGGATGATTGCTTACACAAAGTTCACCTCTATGTTGTCTAACAATTCTGTGTGAAATGGTTAACCCGAGGCCAATGCCCCCGGTTGAACGATTTCTTGATACTTCACCACGATATAGGGGTTCAAAAGCCCGGTACAGTTCTTCCGGAGAGAAGCCTGGCCCTGTATCACGTATCGAAAACTTTACTTTATTCCCATCCGTAAAGCAGTGAACAACAATTTCACCGTCTGAGGGGGTGTGTCTGACGGCATTCTCCAAAAGATTGTTCATGGCACGTTCCAATAAGTGCGTGTCTCCGTTGATCATGCAGGCAACTGTGGATTTAGTTGAGATAGAGATCTGTTTTTGTTGAGCCAGCGGACTTAGACTATCCATAGATTTACACACTATGAAGTTAAGATCAACAGGCTTGTTATTAAGTTTTGTCTGTACATATTCCATCTTTGTAAAGGTGAGAAGATCCTCAACCAATCGATCCAATTGTTCCGATTTATCCTTACAAACCGCCAAATATTTCGTTATTTTTTCCGGTGAATGAGCAATTCCTTGTTCCAATCCATCCAAATAGCCTCGTAGTGCAAACAATGGCGTCCGTAAATCGTGAGCGACAGCAGCAATTACGAATCGGCGTTCTTCTTCCAGCTCCACTTGCTTCTGATGAGATTGTTGAAGCCCTTTTACCATTACATCAAATCCATCGCGTACTTCGGCGATTTCCGTAATCCCGGACATAGGTAACTTCACATCCCACTCCCCTGTTGCTATCTGTCTAGCTGCAAAGCTCATCTTCTCGAGAGGAAGCATAAGAAGCCTGCGCATTGCGACACCTATTATAATGAATGCGAGAATCAGTCCAGAAACCAACGAAATGATTTGGACAGTATTTGACTTCGGCAAAGAAATGATAACCCTTCCTACTAAACGACCGTCTTCAATGACTGAAAATTGTTCAGTCGAAGTAAATACGCTGCGACGCATCGGGTCAGAGCGATAAATTTCCCGATCTGAGGCTGATAAAATAACCACATCCAGCTTGGTTTTCTGCAAGTGGCTATTCAATACATTATGCCAATTTGGGTCCATCCATTTGTCTGTGCTGTTTTCGATTAAATGAATCGTCTCAGTCAAATTTCTTTGCAGCGACTCATTTTGCTTCTGACTTTTTGGTAAGCTAAATGTTTGGTTTTCCATAAGGTGAGCAGTAACGTAGAAGATCCATGGCAATGAAAGTAGAAAGAAGAGGCACATCAAAGTAAATGTCCGAATGCGAATTGTCTTCATCTTATCCTCCCTCGAAGCGATACCCTACTCCCCATACGTTGAGCAGAAGCTGCGGCTTGTTCGGATCGGACTCGATTTTCTCGCGAAGCCTGCTGAGGTGGACGCGAATCGTATGCTTATCGCCCACACCATCCCAAAATTTCTCAAGTAATTGCTCATAGGAAAAAACATGTCTCGGGTGCTCAACAAATAATCGCAGCAACTCATACTCCTTTGGTGTGAGTACTACCTTTCTCCCTTCCACGATCACTTCTCTTGTGGATAAGTTGATTTTGATGCATCCATAATCCAGAATGGCTTCATTGATTTGCTGCTGAGAATTAAAACGCCGCAATACAGCTTTTACCCGAGCAACAATCTCTCCCGGCGAAGCCGTCTTGACAATATAGTCATCTCCTCCGAGCGACAGCCCTCTGATCTTGTCCACATCGTCACTGCGAGCACTCAGAAAAAGAATCGGAACATTGCTTTCCTTCCGTATTTGACGACATAGCTCGAATCCATTTTGTCCTGGCATCATGACATCAAGAACGATGCAATGAATAGCACTTTGTTGGAACAAGGCCAAGGCACAAGCGGCGTCACAAGCAGTTAACACCTGAAAATTTTCGTTTTCCAAAAAGTCCCGCAATAGTTCAACAATACTGTGGTCATCGTCCACAACGAGTATCGTATGAATTGCACTCATGAATATCCCACCTTCACAGCCTAGTTTATCATTTTTCCACTACTCTCAAATAAAACTCTCTATATTGTGATGGTTTGTTTATTGTTTTGTGACTTTTTGACACCCTCTTTTGAGATATTCTCTTGTTATGATGCTGTCGTGAACGCGAATAACAAGGCTCGCGATAAACAGTACGTTCAACTAAGCTACTAGTGAAGGAGGAAATTGTCATGTTATCAGTTCAAGTCGTACTTTTTGACGGCTTCGACCTGCTCGATGCCGTCGCGCCTTATGAGGTTTTTTGCGCAGCTACGATGAAGGCCCCGGGGTCCATACGTGTAGAATTCGTCACAGCCGAAGGACCACGGTCTGTGACGAGCGGTATCAATGGGGTAAAAATGGAGGCAACCGGCAGACTGAATCCAGAGAGTGAGGGCATCATTCTTGTACCTGGAGCGTCCGGTGACGTCGTAGGAGATGGCCCCAATTCCATTCCCGCCATTTTGAGTCGCGCCCTGAAAACAGAATTAACGGGTTTGATTGGACGAGCACTCGAAAGAAATGACACGATCGTCGCCACGGTATGCGGTGGTTCTCTGTTGCTAGCCATGGGTGGACTTTTGGAAGGCAGACCAGCGGTAACGAACCATCTGGGCATGGGTTTACTTGGAGCAACCGGGGCAAATCCCATCTCAGCTCGTGTCGTTGATGACGGTAATTTGGTTACAGGTGGCGGGGTAACTTCGGGACTCGATGTAGCATTGTACCTGGTGGAACGTGAACTAGGACCACGGCTCGCTGTCGCAGTGGAACAGCTGTTCGAATTTGAACGAAGGGGAACGGTTTGGAGAGAGACAAGAATGGCACCTGTCACCGATCAAGCATTGAAAAGCGTTGAACCGAACGTCCTAGTAAACTCAGAAAAAATAACTTACGACACTCTAGATAACAAAATGATGCAGACATCCGTCTACGCAGGCGATTGGGATACTTCGATCTCTACACCAGTTGGCAATCTGGATGTCAAGCTCTCGATATCGACAAGTAACGGTCTGATCCAAGGTACAGCAACTCAGGGAGATGAAACCGTTTCGTTTTTGAATCCTTTACTTCAAGACAACAAGCTAACCTGGTCTCTTCAAATTTCGAAACCATTTCGCTTGCATCTACATTTCGAAGTGACAGCCAGAGGCGACCACATGACTGGAATCGCCAAGGCAGGCATTCTTCCGGCATCCAAACTGGCGGGAAAAAGGGTATTCTCACCCGGAATTTGACTATTGGGGATTACAGAGGTGTCCGATCATGATAAAGCGGAAATCGTTTTACATCATTTTGACCTGTGTCACTGTGCTTTTTATCCTGTACGCATTGGTGAAAAATTTTATACTCGATCCCGGAGCGACGGAATTTTTAAGTCATAAAACAGGACTCAGGCGAGAGTTGAATCTCCCCGTCTGGTTAAATGTGATGTACGTTCATGTTGCATTTGCATGCATCGCAATGGCATCGGGTCTGCTCAACTTTTCCACTCGTATTTTTGAAAAAAACCGTACATTTCATCGCATAAACGGCTACCTATATATCGTGTCTGTACTTGTTGTCGTGACCACTTCCGGATATATGGCTCCTTACTCCACGGGAGGAAAAATTAGCAGTATGGGGTTCAATGCGCTCAATATTGTTTGGCTACTAATCACCATTACCGCGCTAGTTCAAATCAAAAGGAAACGAGTGAGCTCCCACCAAAACTGGATGATCCGAAGCTACGCCTTTTGTTTTACAAACATGTTTATTCATCTCATCACTGCTCTTTTTCATCTGGGATTCGGTCTCGTTTACGCTACCAGCTATACCATTGGCATTTACGGCTCTTTTTTACTTCTGCTTGTCATTCCTGACGTCATCATCAGAGCAATCTGTCATTCTAAATAGGCAGCATTTACAGCCGAATAAGCAAAAACACCTCCTGATCAAGTTCCAGGAGGTGTTCGTCTTCTATTACAGCTTTTTCATCGCGTTGTAGCTTGCTTCAATCGTCCGTTCGATGTCTTCCTCTGTGTGCGCCAAGGAAACAAACATGCCTTCAAACTGAGATGGCGGAATCATGATGCCCTCGTCCAGCAGGTGGCTGAAGTATGCGGAAAAGCGTTCTAAATCAGCCGTTTTTGCTGTTTCGTAGTTGATGACCGGTGTATCTGTGAAGAACAGGCAAACCATGGAGCCAATACGGTTCAAGGTGTGCGGGATTCCGAGCCTCTTAGCATTATCAGCTAAGCCTTCTCCGAGTCTTGCCGACAGCTTTTCCAGCTGCTCGTATGCGCCTGGCTTGCTGAGTTCTTGCAGCGTAGATAGGCCAGCAGCCATTGCCAGCGGATTTCCTGACAGTGTTCCTGCCTGATAGATCGGACCAGCCGGAGCGACTTGCTGCATGATTTCCCGTTTGCCGCCATATGCACCTACAGGCAAGCCACCGCCAATGACTTTACCCATCGTTGTCAAATCAGGTGTGATGCCAAACAACTGCTGCGCCCCGCCCAAAGCCACACGGAAGCCTGTCATGACCTCGTCAAAAATGAGCAATGTTCCGTACTGCTCAGTGATTGCACGCAAGCCTTCCAGGAAGCCTGGCTGTGGAGGCACAACCCCCATATTGCCGCCGATTGGCTCTACAATCACTGCGGCCAGATCGTCACCGTAGTTTTCAAAAGCGAGCTTTACGCTCTCCAAATCGTTGTATGGAACTGTAATTGTATTCAGTGCTGTTCCCTCTGGTACGCCAGGGCTATCTGGCAGACCCAGTGTCGCCACACCAGATCCAGCCTTGATCAGCAGGCTGTCCGCATGTCCGTGGTAGCAGCCTTCGAATTTCATAATCTTATTGCGCTTCGTGTAGCCACGTGCCAAGCGCAGTGCGCTCATCGTCGCTTCAGTTCCTGAGTTGACCATGCGTACCACTTCAACAGACGGCACGATCTCACAGACGAGCTTTGCCATTTCTGTTTCCCGGTAAGTAGGAGCACCAAAGCTGGTACCGAGTGCAGCTACTTCTGTGATGGCAGCCAGTACCTTTGGATGGGCATGACCGAGGATCAATGGACCCCAGGAGCCGATGTAATCGATGTAGCTGTTTCCGTCCACATCGAAAATGCGAGAGCCTTCCCCTTTGGAGATGTAAACCGGGTTGCCGCCTACACTTTTGAATGCACGAACCGGGCTGTTAACACCACCTGGTATGTACGTTTGTGCTTCTGCAAAATATTGAGTGGATTTTTCTCGATTCATCTTCTACTCACCTCGCAGCCATTTTGCAACATCTTTGGCATGATACGTAATGATTAAATCAGCACCAGCGCGCTTGAATCCAACCAATGTTTCCATCACAATGCGCTGTTCATCGATCCAGCCATTTTGTGCCGCTGCCTTGACCATGGAGTACTCTGCGCTAACATTGTACGCCACGATCGGCAGATGAAAGCTTTCACGCAGGCGTAGAACCATGTCCATGAAGGCAAGGCCTGGCTTCACGATCAAGAAGTCTGCGCCCTCTTTTACATCCGAAGCGGCTTCGCGCAGTCCTTCACGAGCATTAGCGGCATCCATTTGGTAGCTTTTGCGATCGCCAAACTGTGGAGTCGAGCACGCAGCTTCACGGAATGGACCGTAGAAGGAAGACGCGTATTTCACTGCATAGGACATAATCGGAATATGCTGATACCCTGCTTCATCCAGCGCTTCGCGAATCGCGATGACAAACCCGTCCATCATGTTGGAAGGAGCGATGATGTCCGCCCCTGCTTTCGCCTGGGAAACCGCGGTCATGCCGAGCAGCTTTAATGTTTCGTCATTGTTCACATCATGTCCATGCAGTACACCACAATGTCCATGATCCGTGTATTCACACAGACAAGTGTCAGCGATTACGACCATATCAGGGTAAGCTTCCTTAATCTGGCGAATCGCCTGCTGTGTAATCGCGTCGTCGTTGTAAGCTTCTGATCCGCAAGCATCCTTGTGATCCGGAATTCCAAACATCAGCACAGACTGGATGCCTGCCTCTGCGATTTCTTTCATCTCTTCAGCTAAACGGTCCAGAGAAAACTGATATACACCTGGCATCGAAGAAATTTCATTTTTGATGTCAGTTCCTTCTACAACGAACAATGGATAAATCAGATCTTCCATGCGAATATGATTTTCCCGAACGAGGTTGCGCATTGCCGCACTGGAACGTAGGCGGCGATGACGATCAAATGTTTGTGCCATGTGGATTCCCTCCCAGATTCTCTATCAAAGCGTCTAGTAAACCTTCTACGGTGTACTGGCTTGCAACCACCTGAACGATTAGTCCATGCTGTCGCGCAGTTTCTGCAGTTATCGGCCCGATGCAAGCAATCCGTACATGGTCCAGCCAGCCTGGAGTCTCGAACGGAGCCATGGCAGAAACAAAGTGATTCACCGTTGAAGAGCTGGTAAACAAAATAACATCGATCTTGCCCTGCTGAATTTGCGAAGCAGCTTCTGGAGCCAGCTCAGCGTCAATGACGGTATGATACACATCTACCTCCGTGACGTCCATCCCAAGCTCTGCAAGCTCTCTTGGCAGCATCTTGCGAGCAATATCTGCTCGCGGCAGAAGTACACGCTGCCCTGGAAGAAGCTGATCATGCAGACTGGTGAAGAGCCCTTCGGCTACGTAATCAGATGGAATGACAGCTACGCTCAGTCCATGTGCCATCAATACCTCCGCTGTCTTTGGCCCCACTGCAGCAAGCTGACTTGTGATTGCTTCGACACCAACACCCAATGCCTTCATTCGCTCGAAAAAGAAGCGCACTCCATTCACACTGGTGAAAATCAGCCAGTCGTAAGTGCCAAGCTGCGCGATTGCTTCATCCAGCTTGCTGTGATCGGCAGGCGGCACCATTTTTAAAAGGGGAAAGGCATACGCCTCTCCGCCCAAATTCTCGATTTCCTCTACCAGCTCCCGCACCTGGCTTTTCGCTCGCGTCACCATAATGCGCTTGCCGGATAATGCCCCGCGGGACCCAGTGATTGTCATTGCTGATTCTCCCGCAGCACCTGCTCCAGAACTTCCCCTGCACCTTGTGCGAGCAGTGCTTCGGCTACCTGTATACCAAGTGCAAGCGGATCGTAGCCAGTAGCTGTATTTTTAAACATCTGCTTGCCATCAGGCGAACCAACCATGCCTGTCAATGTAATCAGATTGTCTTCTGCTACTGTGGCATAGGCGCCAATCGGTACCTGACAGCCCCCTTGGAGCTTGTGCAGGAAGCTGCGTTCTGCTGTTACCGCTCTGCGGGTTGGCTCATGATCAAGGCGCTTCAAAAGAGCAAGTGTCTCTTCATCATCTGAGCGACATTCGATCGCGAGCGCACCTTGACCTACAGCAGGCAAGCTGATCTCTACCGGCAAAAATTGTGAGATCTTTCCTTCGAAATTCACACGCTCAAGTCCAGCTGCAGCCAGGATGATGGCATCGAAATTGCCTTCTTGCAGTTTACGCATGCGTGTATCGATATTTCCTCGAAGAGATTCGATTTGAATGTCCGGGCGGTGCGCCAAAATCTGTGCGGAGCGGCGCAGGCTGCTTGTGCCCACGAGTGCTCCCTCTGGCAATTCATCCAGCGTTTTGCCGTCCTTGGACAGCAGTACATCACGTGGGTCCACACGCTTCGGAATTGCCCCGATGACCAAGCCCTCCGGCAGCTCTGATGGCATGTCCTTACAGCTGTGAACGGCAAAATCTGTCTCCTTGTCAAAAAGGGATTGCTCGATTTCTTTTACGAACAGCCCTTTTCCGCCTACCTTGGACAGCGTTACATCCAGAATGCGGTCTCCTTTTGTCACGATTTCATGCAATTCAAAATTAGCTTCAGGCGTAATGCCTTTCAATTGATCGACGACCCAATTTGTCTGGGTAAGCGCCAGATTGCTGCGGCGCGTTCCTACTTTCCAGTTTCCCATGACAGCCTCCTCAAACAGCGGTTACCACCAGCTGTGAAATGTATAAGTATTTGCGCCCAAAAAGTTAATGAGCAGAAGCAAAAACGCCAGTAGGTTCCATTGTGCCAGCCTGCGCCTTTGCATCGTATCGCGGTACCTTTGATACAGCCACAAGGAATAGCTGGCGAGCACTGTGACCGAAAGAACGACTTTGGTATCGAGCAGGAATTTTTCGGGCAACACCATTTTTCCCCAAATAATCCCCAAGACGATAGAGAGCAGCAGCATCGGCACCCCTAGCATGTTCATCCGATACGCGTAGCCTTCTAGCTGATCGAGACTCGGTAATCGGCGCAAAAGCGGCGACCAGCGGCGTTCCTTCAGCATCTTATGCTGCAGCAGATACATCGACGAAAAAATCATCGAGAGCGAAAACGCCCCATAGCTGAACATCGCGAGCGTCACGTGCGTCAAAAGCAGTTCAGAGGTCAATACACTGGATACGGCTACAATCGGTGTCTCTGGCATAAACATGGACATAACCAGGACGACAAACCCGATAATATTTGTAAAAAAAACCAGCAAATCAATTCGAAAAAAATAGTGAATAGCGAGCGAAAGGCTCACTAGCACCCAGGAATAAAAAAAGAGCGTCTCAAAAAGCGTAATGACAGGAAAATAGGCTTTCATGACAGTTTGTGAGACGAAAAAAGTGGTTTGCAAGGCCCAAACGACAACAAGCAACCCGAAAGCCAGACGATTGACTTTCTGGTTGCTCTGCAAGAAGTCGTTAAAATAGAAGAGAACACTTGCAGCGTAGAGAAAGATCGTCAGGTCGTAGATCCATCTCACCTCGGCCATGCATTCTCCCCTCTTTCTCTATCGATATCTATTCGTCGCAAATATGAATGATATGAATGGCTTACTCTCTGATTCTTGATACAAGTGCTTGCTCACGTGTGGACAGCTGTTTTTTTTTGTCGTCTGCCCAGATCGCTTCCTGCTCTGTGCGTTCCAGAATTTCTTCCAGCGCAAACATTTTGGAGAAAATGTCGAGTACCTCTTCCCCATGCTTGGCTGCCGCCATTTCTTTCAGACGAACGACAGGATCATGCATCAGTTGATTCACAATTCCTTTGGTTGTCTTCCGGATAATATGGATTTCTCTTTCAGACAGATTTGGCAGCTTGTTTTCGATCTTCCGCATGGCCTCCCCTTGAATGGTCAGCGCTTTTTCACGCAAGGCAGCGATCAATGGCGCTACTCCCAATGTTTGGTACCATGTCGTGAAAGCTACGATCTCTTCTGCAATCATAGCGTCCAGTCTCTCTGCTTCACGCGAACGCTCTGCAACGTTGCTGGCAACGATCCCTTCCAGATCGTCGATGTCGTACAAAAAGACGTTGTCGAGATCGTGCAGATCAGGATTCAAGTCACGCGGCACAGCAATATCTACCATGAACAACGGGCGATGCTTCCGCTGCTTCATGATCGGGGCCAGCTCTTTTTTGCCCAGGACATAGCCGTTTGCCCCAGTGGAGCTGATGACGATGTCTGCCACGAGCAGCGCCTCAGGCAGCTGCTCCATCGTACAGGAGTCTCCTTTGAACTTTTCAGCCAGCAGCTGTGCACGCTCTAAAGTACGGTTTGCTACCACCACATGCTCCGAGCCATTAGCATGCAGATGCTTTGCTGTCAGCTCGCTCATTTTGCCCGCGCCAACGATCAATACAGACTTGCCTGCGAAAGAGCCAAAAATCTTTTTCCCCAGCTCAACTGCCGCATAGCTGACGGAAACGGCGTTTTGTCCGATTGCTGTTTCGGTATGCGCCCGTTTGGCAAATGTAATAGCCTGTTTGAACAGCATATTGAACACGGTACCTGTCGTCTTGTGCTCTTGTGCCAGCAGAAACGCATCCCGCACTTGTCCCAAAATCTGCGTCTCTCCCATGACCATCGAATCCAGCCCAGACGAAACACGGAATAAGTGATCAATCGCCTGTTCGTTTTCTTTTATATAGAGATGATCCTTAAATTGCTCTTTCTCCACACCGAACCACTCTGCCAAAAAGCGGCGAGTATAGTCGCGACCGATGTTTGCCTGGTCGCAAACGACATAGATTTCTGTGCGGTTGCACGTTCCAAGAATGATACATTCCGCAATGCTCTTCGTCTGGGAGAGAAGATGAAGAGCGCGGGAGGTCCCGTCATCGCTGAATGTAAACTTTTCGCGAATTTCGACAGGCGCCGTTTTGTAGTTAAGGCCCAACAAAAGAATATCCATAATGTCCTCCCAGATTGTCTTTCCTGCTATGGCAATATGTAAAATGCACTATCATTATAACATTATGTCCAGAATCAGCCACGAGTAATTGTGAAAAGTTTATTAACGCAAGTGTAATTTGCCAAAAACAGGCACCCTATTTCCTGTCGAATCAGAAAGGTCGATGGCACTGTAAATCATCTTGCCATCCCCCAGCGAATACCGTATCATGCAGACTAGACAAAGAAACTATGTAAAAGATTCGGAAAACGTCGGGAGGAGAGCGGAAAGAATTGAGAAAACCATGGATGGCAGATATCACTCTGCTTCTAATCGCTTTTATTTGGGGGTCGACGTTTCTCATTGTTCAGCAAGCAATCGTTTCGTTGCCCCCTAATACGTTTAATGCAGTACGCTTCACCGTTGCGGCCTTGTTTCTATTACTTATCCTAGCGATCAAATCCCCTAAGCAGCTCATGGAGTGGCGCCGTCCTCTGCTCAAAGCAGGGATTATACTCGGCTTTTGGCTCTGTCTCGGATATGCGCTGCAAACAGTCGGACTGCTGTACACAACACCATCGAAAGCTGGCTTCATCACCGGCCTGTCTGTTGTTCTGGTTCCGTTATTCTCCTTTATGCTGATGCGCGAGCGTGTCAAGCCAGTAGCTGTGATCGGCGTCATTCTGGCTGCTGCCGGACTGTACCTGCTGACACAAAACCAGGAGTTTTCATTTAATCTGGGTGATATTCTCGTTTTTGGCTGTGCGATCTGTTTTGCGATGCAAATTGTGTTTACGGGCAAATACGCCCCAAGCTTTTCTGCACTGCCACTCGCCATAGTACAGCTTGGCACAGTAGCTATTATGAGCTGGATCTACGCCTTTTTCTTTGAAGATTGGAGCCGTGCTTTTGACCCCGCCATCATCTTCCTGCCGGAGGTAGCCACAGGGCTGGTCGTGACGTCTATTTTTGCAACAGCGCTCGCTTTTCTGGCTCAGACTGCTCTGCAAAAGCAAACCAGCTCTACCCGCGTCGCTCTTATTTTCGCTTTAGAGCCTGTGTTTGCTGCACTGACTTCATACGTGTTCATACATGAGGTATTAAACGGCAGACAGCTAACGGGCTGCCTGATGATTTTCACGGGAATGATTTTGGCAGAGCTACCTATTAAGGAATGGCTCGAAACCGCCCGCAAGCGAAGGGCAGACGGCGGCAGCAAATCCGCGTGAAAAAAGGTTCCTACTCCCTGAACGGGGTTAGGAACCTTTTTCATATCCATTTTTTACGTCGGCTTCTTAACTTCCTGCATGACGGCATCCACAAACAGCTTCATGACCTGACCGCACACTTTTTCTGGCAGACGCTCCGTCCGCTTGAGCCACTGCTTTAATTTAAGCAAATGAAAGGCCGCCTGCGGAATTCGACCACTTGTTCCGTTCTCAATCAGAGCCACGGCCGATTGGCCTACCTTTGCCCAGTGCCGATACTTCTCAATCCACGACCGCGCTTCCTGCGCCAGCTTTTGATTCGTCATGCCGCCTAATAGCTGGTGCGCATTTTGCTCCATCTCATGGAACAAACGTGTAAGCTCCTGGACAGCCTTTTGACGATCTCCCTGAAGGAATTGAAAGCGGAATGTCAGAAACGCTTCGAGCAGGCGCGGCGACTCCATCTCACATAAAAACGAGCCCTGGACATTATCGGCGAACGATAAAAACGCCTCCGCATCCTCTTTGCCTACGATGTCCTTCACCGCAAGCTCCCAGGCAGCTTCTGGATCATATCCTAGCGGATCACGCAAATACGCTGCTGTCGTAATCAAAGGAATCTTCGAGCACTCTGGTCTGGACATCGCATTCGCCACATAGCCTGCGGAATGATTCCACAAGTCC
The DNA here is from genome assembly GCF_002897295.1 of Brevibacillus reuszeri. Taxonomy (GTDB): domain Bacteria; phylum Bacillota; class Bacilli; order Brevibacillales; family Brevibacillaceae; genus Brevibacillus; species Brevibacillus reuszeri_A. The sequence continues at coordinate 53,025 of NZ_BEXF01000013.1, read as the reverse complement.
GGATCGCGATGCCTCAGTGGTCCGATATGAAGTTCATTTGCCATCGCCAAATCGTTAACAGGATAGTTATCCCAGTAAAGAGGCTTATGGCCTGTAAACTCCTGAAAGCGAATCGCGTCACCATCAGTCAAATACGGCGAGCAAACAAAGCGCCCTGTCCAAAAAAGGTCAATTTCTTGGGGCAAATGGCGCCCCAGATACATCACATAAGGCTCCTTGCCGATACCGTTGTACTGCGTCGGACAAACGACCAGCTTGACCTGCTCAGGCCAGCTGCACATTCGCTCCCATACACGCAAGGTAACCTGCACATGAGCATCAGCGAGATGATCAAAGCGGTCAATATCAGCATCGTGCAACAGGTGCATCGGGATGTCATCAAAGAACAAGCCAAATTGCCGTACGCCACGCTGATACATTTCCGAGTATTTCTTTATCAGCTGCTCCAAATGCTCTGAGCTGCTGTACTCCATGCTGAGGCCGGGACTCAGGCAATATACAAAATGCATGCTGCCTTTGTTTGCGCTTGCGATCAGCTCTTCGATTTGCACGAGCGCTGACCCCGGGTGTGGCTTCATCCATCTCTCTCGCAGGTACAAATCGTCCTTTGGCGAGTAAAAATACGCGTTGTAACCATAGCGTTGCAAAAAGTCGATCATGTCCAGCCGCTCCGCATGCGTCCAGGGCGTTCCGTAGAAGCCTTCAATCACACCGCGAACGGCAAAGCCCGCCAGCTCGCTCACGAAAGCTGCCTCCCCTTCTCCCCTCCGGTTTGGGGTCAGACTGCTAGGATGGTTCCGTAGTTTTGACGCTAGCCTGCTCAGTTGAAGCTGCTTCTTTCCTGACTTCGTCTCCAGCACGCAAGCGTCGCATGATTTCTCCCCACAGCTCATCCTTGCCTTGTCCTGTCTCCGAGGAAAAGATGATGATCGTATCATCACCGCGAAGCCTCAGGCTTTGACGGATGACTTTGGTATGCTGCAGCCAGCGGCCGCGCGCAATCTTATCTCCTTTGGTAGCAACAACGACGGTCGGAATACCGATCTGCTTGCACCAATCGTACATGGCAATATCGTCCTTGCTTGGAGCGTGGCGAATATCCACGAGCTGGATGACAAATCGCAATTCCTCACGATTTTTCAAATAGCCCTCGATCATTTTGCCCCATTGCTCTTTGATCGTTTTAGCGACCTTGGCATAGCCGTAACCGGGAAAGTCTACAAAATAGAGCATCTGGTTTACACGGAAATAGTTAAGGGTCTGTGTCTTTCCAGGGCGTGAGCTGATCCGTGCCAAGCCCTTGCGATTCATCATTTTGTTCAGCAAGGAAGATTTACCGACGTTGGAACGGCCTACCAACGCGATCTCATGCAGGCCATCCTCCGGGTATTGTTTAGGTCCTACAGCACTGATAACAAACTCTGAAGAGGTTACTTTCATGATTTGTCACCTGCTGGCTGTTTCGTTAATGCAATGCGCAGCACTTCGTCCAAATGCTCTACTGGGTGGAACGTCAGTTCATTGCGGACGCTCTCCGGAATATCCTCAATGTCCTTCTCGTTGTCTTTCGGCAAGATGATGGTCGTGAGGCCCGCGCGATGAGCGGACATGCATTTTTCTTTCAGTCCTCCGATTGGCAGCACGCGACCACGCAGAGTGATCTCGCCTGTCATCCCCACTTCCTTTTTAACGGGAATTTGGGTGAGCGCAGATACGAGAGCGGTAGCCATAGTGATCCCAGCAGATGGACCGTCTTTTGGAATCGCGCCTTCTGGGAAGTGAATGTGAATATCATTTTTCTCGTGGAAGGATGGGTCAATTCCCCATTGATCCGCACGTGAGCGAATATAGCTAAAGGCAGCCTGGGCAGATTCCTTCATGACGTCACCCAGCTTACCAGTCAAGGTCAGCTTGCCTTTTCCTGGCAAAATGCTGACTTCGACATTCAGCGTATCGCCACCAGCCTGAGTCCATGCAAGACCAGTAACAGAGCCGATCTGGTCGCTTTTCTCAGCCAATCCGTAGCGGAAGCGAGGCTTGCCGAGCAATGCTTCCAATGTGTTAGCTGTAACCACTACCCGTTTTTTCTCACCGCCCACAATCAGCTTCGCTGCTTTGCGGCATACGTTGGCTGCTTCGCGGTTGAGATTGCGCACCCCTGCTTCGCGTGTGTAAAGACGCACCAGCTTGAGCATCGCATCCTCGTTCATTTGCAGCTTATCTTTACCCAGGCCATGATCCTCCATTTGCTTAGGCAAAAGATATCCGCGCAAAATGTTCAGCTTCTCCAGCTCGGTGTAGCCAGAGATCGAGATGACCTCCATACGGTCCAATAGTGGGCGTGGAATCGTATCAAGGCTGTTCGCTGTCGTGATGAACATCACGTTTGTCAGGTCATACGTTTCTTCTATATAGTGATCACTGAACTTGTCGTTCTGGTTAGGGTCGAGCACTTCCAGCAATGCAGACGCCGGGTCGCCGCGGAAGTCCGAAGCCAGCTTGTCAATTTCGTCTAGCAAGAAAACAGGGTTAATCGTTCCTGCCTGCTTCATGCCCTGGATAATACGCCCTGGCAATGCGCCCACATACGTACGGCGATGACCGCGAATTTCTGCTTCGTCCCGCACCCCGCCAAGGGAAATGCGTACAAATTCGCGCTCCAGCGCCCGTGCAACGGAGCGAGCGAGAGATGTCTTACCCACACCTGGAGGGCCTACCAGACAAAGAATTGGACCACGCATGGCGTTTACGAGCTTTTGCACAGCCAAATACTCGAGCACACGCTCTTTTGGTTTTTCCAAGCCGTAGTGATCCTCATCGAGAACCTTTTTCGCATTGTGAATATCGAGGTTATCCACTGTTGTACGCGTCCAAGGGAGTGCGAGCAAGGTATCAATATAGGTACGAATGACCGAGCCTTCCGCAGAGGTCGCCGGCATTTTTTCCAGGCGCTCCAGCTCTTTCTCGATCTTGGTTTTGATGCGCTCGGGAGCATCGGAGTTCTCCAGCTGTGATCGGAGCTCATCTACCTCGCCCTGGCGACCGTCTTTGTCACCCAGCTCTTTTTGGATCGCTTTCATTTGTTCACGCAAGTAATATTCTTTTTGCGTCCGTTCCATCTGCTTTTTGACACGGTTGCCGATCTTGCGCTCCAGCTCCAACACTTCGCGCTCGTTGTTCAAAATGGTTAGGAGGATTTCAAGACGCTCCTGAATGTTGGTCGTCTCCAAAATCTCCTGTTTGTCCTTCATTTTTAGCGGAAGGTGGGAGGCAATGACATCTGCCAAACGTCCTGGTTCCTCGATGTCCGTCACAGAGGTCAGTGTCTCTGGGGAAACCTTTTTCGACAGCTTGATGTATTGCTCGAAGTGGTTTAAGAGCGACCGCATCAACGCTTCTACTTCGTTTTCCTCGGCCTTTTCCTCTTGCAGATATGTAATGGATACGACGAAGTAATCATCTTGTTGCAGATACTCATCGATCTTCGCCCGTTGCAAGCCCTCAACCAATACACGAATCGTGCCGTTTGGCAGCTTCAGCATTTGTTTGACACGCGCAACGGTACCGATGCTGTAGATTTGCTCAGCATCAGGTTCTTCTATGTGGACCTCTTCCTGCGTAGCAAGTAAGATCTTGTTATCGTCTACCATTGCCTGCTCCAATGCGCGGATGGACTTTTCCCGTCCAACGTCCAAATGGAGTACCATGGTCGGATACACAAGCAATCCTCGCAACGGGAGAAGGGGTAGTTCTCTTTTACCGGAACGTTCGCCCAAGCGGATGCACCTCTCCTTGTTGATCTATCCCTCTTACCAAGAGCCTTGTTAACAGACAAAAACGGCTTTTGAAGCCGTTTTTAAGTCCAGCCGGCAGAATTGAAAACACCCCAAAAAGTGAAGGTTCATGAGTCATTCCTGCCCATTCCAAGCACTTTTTGGGGACCCATTTCAATAGCCGGACGGGCCTTAAGGCTCTTTGCAAGCAGAAGCTTTTTTCCATTGTAGCGCAAACACAATCCGATGTCTAATCCACGGGCGCTCTGGACTGTTACAGGGACATAGGCGAGGAAGCCAAATCATCTGCAGGCAGCTGGAGCGTGAAGCCTGGCTCTTCGGTTTCAGTTTGAGACCCTTCTTGTATCGCGAGCTCAATGACCTGCGAGACAGTTGTAACTGGAATGATCTCGATCCCCTGGATATCGTTAAAAATGCTCTGCCAGTTTTCCTCCGGGATTAACACACGCGTCGCTCCCGCTTGTCTGGCTGCCTCTACTTTTGCTACGACTCCACCCACTGGTTTTACTTTCCCGTGAATACTGACTTCTCCCGTCATCGCGAGGAGATTGTCAACCGGCTTTTCTTTTATCGCTGAGTAAATCGCTGTGGCAATGGTAATACCCGCAGAAGGACCGTCTACCGGAATTCCCCCTGGAAAGTTAATGTGAAGATCGTAATCGCACGGACGAACTCCCATCCGCTGCAAAACGGTGATCACATTTTCGATAGAGCCTTTGGCCATCGACTTGCGGCGAATCGTCCGGCTGCGGCTACCCATTTCTTCTTCCTCAGCCATCCCCGTCATGGCAATACGCCCTTGGCCTGGAAGCTCTGCAAGTGAGGCTGTTACCTCCAGCTCCATGACGCTGCCCATATTTGGCCCATATACCGCCAGTCCGTTAACCAGCCCGACTTGTGGAGTATCGTGTACATGCTTTTCGGGTCGAGGTGATTTTTGACTACTGTGCATGACCCATTCCACGTCAGAGGCATGAATCTCCTTACGCTGTTCGGTCAGGGCAATCCCCGCTGCAATTTGAAGTGTATTTATCGCTTCCCGGCCATTGGTGGCATAACGCTCGATGACTGAAACAGCGTCATCGTCGATCGTCATTTGCATTTTCGGTACCGCAGTGCGAACAATGCTTCCAATCTCACCCGCTTTTAACGGACGGAAAAAGATTTCCAGACATCGCGATCGGAGTGCAGCAGGCAATTCATCCGGCAGCCTAGTCGTAGCTCCCACCAATCTGAAATCCGCTGGCAAGCCGTACTTGAAGACATCGTGAATATGCGAAGGAATCTGGTTGTTTTCCTCGCTGTAATAAGCGCTTTCCAGCATCACTTTCCGATCTTCCAGCACTTTGAGCAGCTTATTCATTTGAACTGGGTGCAGCTCACCAATCTCATCTAGGAAGAGCATTCCCCCATGGGCTTTGGTGACCGCTCCTGGCTTGGGCTGTGGAATTCCTGCTTGTCCGAGCGAGCCTGCGCCTTGGTAAATCGGATCATGGACAGATCCTATCAGCGGGTCCGCAATTCCTCGCTCGTCAAAACGTGCAATCGTAGCGTCAATCTCAATGAACTTGGCATCTGATGAAAAAGGAGAAAGCTGATTCTTTTTCGCTTCTTCCAGTACTACCCTCGCTGCTGCGGTTTTTCCCACACCTGGAGGGCCATAGATGATGACATGCTGTGGATTTGGTCCACACAAGGCTGCGCGCAAGGCACGAAGCCCATCCTCTTGTCCTACGATTTCTTCCAATGTACTCGGTCTTGTTTTTTCAGAAAGCGGCTCTGTCAAAGCAATCATTCTCATTTTTCGGATGGTGTCGAGGTCCTTGCGCGATTCTTTTTCCGTTGAGGTCTTGTTGTTTCTTTGCGCTCGCAGTAAGTTCCAGAAGTAGGTGCCAATAATGATTCCAACCACTACTTCTATAACTGCAATGACCAATGTATAGTTCATGTGAATCCCTCCCATTGCGGCTGGATGCTTTTTACCGATATGTAAAAGCGTCTCTTGAACGATATCAAGTAGTATTGCCCCGCAAACGAAGTCATAAACCATAAACCAGTACCGGCACAGGAGTTACCAAATCATTCAACCAGAATAAGAAAAAACCACCCCGCAATGTACGGGATGGCTCGTGTGTATAGAATCGTTGATTAAGCAGTTTCGCCGCGCATCTCTCTGCCGTCTTTGGTGGTAAGCTGCGGCTTCACTTTGTCGCGTACGGTTTCTTCCGTAATCACGCACTTGGTGACATCCTCGCGGGATGGCAGCTCATACATCATATCCAGCATGATTTGCTCGATAATCGCACGCAGTCCGCGCGCACCGGTGTTTCGCTTGATGGCTTCTTTCGCGATTTGCAAGAGAGCACCAGCATCAAACTCCAGCTCTACTCCATCGAGGCTCAGCAGCTTTTGATACTGTTTGACCAAGGAGTTTTTCGGTTCAGTCAGGATGCGGATGAGTGTTTCTTCATCCAATGGCTCCAGCGTCGCAAGGACTGGCAAACGTCCCACAAACTCTGGAATCAGACCGAACTTCAGCAGGTCTTCCGGCAATACATACTTCAAGTATTCGCCAGCTTTCAGATCTGCTTTGACGCCATCGCCGAAGTCTGCACCAAAGCCGATGACTTTTTTGCCCAGACGACGCTTGATGATTTGCTCTACGCCGTCAAACGCACCGCCACAAATGAACAAAATGTTGGAGGTATCGATCTGGATAAACTCCTGATGTGGATGCTTGCGTCCGCCTTGTGGTGGAACACTCGCTACCGTACCTTCCAAGATTTTGAGCAAAGCTTGCTGTACGCCTTCACCAGAAACATCACGAGTGATGGATGGATTTTCAGACTTACGTGCTACTTTGTCAATCTCATCGATGTAGATAATGCCTTTTTCCGCTTTTTCTACATCGTAATCAGCCGCTTGAATCAGCTTGAGCAAGATGTTTTCCACATCTTCACCAACGTAACCCGCCTCAGTCAAAGAGGTTGCATCCGCGATTGCGAATGGTACGTTCAGGATACGCGCCAATGTTTGTGCAAGCAACGTTTTACCGCTACCAGTCGGACCGATCAGCATGATGTTGGATTTTTGCAGCTCTACATCCTCGATCTTAGCTCCGGAGTTAATCCGTTTGTAGTGGTTGTATACCGCAACCGAGAGAGATTTTTTCGCCATGTCCTGTCCGATGACATAATCGTCGAGGATTTTGCGAATATCTACCGGTTTTGGGATTTCCTTCATATCAATTTCTTCTTCAGTGCCCAGCTCTTCCTGTACAATTTCGTTGCACAGTTCGATACACTCGTCACAAATGTATACACCAGGACCAGCTACCAGCTTGCGCACCTGTTCCTGGGACTTGCCGCAGAAGGAACACTTCAGTTGGCCTTTGTCGTCGTTAAACTTAAACATGCGCTTCACCTCACAACAGGTCAGTTTTTGCGTTCGATAATCGTGTCAATCAATCCATAGGCCTTTGCGTCTTCTGCGCTCATGAAATTGTCGCGATCGGTATCCTGCTCTACTCTCTCGTACGGCTGACCCGTGCGCTCAGACAAAATCTGATTGAGTTGGCGTTTCGTTTTGAGAATCCACTCCGCATGAATACGGATATCCTCAGCTTGGCCACGCACGCCGCCAAGTGGTTGGTGAATCATCACTTCACTGTTCGGCAATGCAAAACGTTTCCCTTTTGCACCAGCCGCGAGTAGGAATGCACCCATACTTGCAGCCATGCCCACACAAATCGTGGACACATCAGGTTTAATGTACTGCATCGTGTCGTAGATAGCCATGCCTGCTGTTACAGAACCACCTGGTGAGTTTATGTATAGGGATATGTCTTTGTCCGGATCCTCCGCCTGCAAAAAGAGCAGCTGGGCTACTACCAGATTGGCAATCTCGTCGTCAATCTCTGTACCCAGTAGAATAATCCGGTCCTTCAAGAGGCGCGAGTATATATCGTAGGAGCGCTCGCCTCTACTGGTTTGCTCGATGACCATAGGTATTAGCATATGTATCTTCCTCCTTTACCGGTAAAAGGGATTCCCCTTTAATTGAGAAGGATCGCGCAAAAAAAGTCCAATGGTGGAAAAACAAGGCACGATCTTCTCGTGCCTTGTAGTCTTCCAGCCAGCATTCAGGCGTTGCCTGCCCACTGACCAATCATGCGTTCTTCCTAAGCTTATGCATTTACCTTGCTTTCTGCAACTAGGAAATCAACGGTTTTGCGAGTTTGCACATCGCGGTACAGTGCTGCCATACCGTCTTGAGCGGAGAAGATTTTACGCAACTCGTCTGCAGGGCGGCCATAGGTTGCTGCCAGCTTTTCCAGCTCTGCTGTTACGTCTTCTTCAGTCGCTTCGATGTTTTCTGCTTTGCCGATTGCTTCCAAAGTCAGGGAAGTGCGAACACGGGATGTAGCGTCTGCACGCAATTGATCACGCAGCTGGCTCTCATCCATACCGGAGAACTGGTAGTACAGCTCCAGTGTCATGCCTTGGTATTGCAGGCGTTGACCAAATTCGGATACCATTTGATCCAGCTCATGCTCAACCATTACTTCTGGCAGTTCGATCTCAGCATTTTCAGCTGCTTTCAGCACGAGTTGTTCACGAACGTATTGATCTTTTTCTTGTGCTGTTTTTTCTTCGAGTTTTTTCTTGGTGTCAGCTTTCAGCTCTTCCAGCGTGTCGAACTCGCTCACGTCTTTTGCAAACTCATCGTCCAAAGCTGGCAGATTTTTGCGCTTCAGGCTGTTCAATTTCACTTTGAATACCGCTTCTTTACCTGCGAGGTTAGGAGAGTGGTACTCTTCTGGGAAAGTTACAGTGATTTCTTTTTCTTCGCCTACGTTCATTCCTACTACTTGCTCTTCGAAACCAGCGATGAAAGTACCGGAACCCAGCTCCAGGGAGTAGTCTTCTGCTTTACCGCCTTCAAAAGCTACACCATCTTGGAAGCCTTCGAAATCGATTACAGCCTGGTCAGTGTTTTGTGCGGCGCCTTCTTCAACTGCTACGAGTTCTGCGTGACGCTCTTGCATACGCTTCAGTTCAGCATCTACACTCTCGTCGCTTACAGTGAATTCTTTTTCTTCGATGCTGAGGTTTTTGTAGTCGCCCAGCTTCACTTCAGGCTTCACAGTTACAGTCGCCTTGAAGATCAGGTTTTTACCTTTCTCCATTTGCGATACGTCTACTTCTGGACGATCTACTGGCTCGATACCAGCTTCACGAACAGCTTGTCCGTAAGCATTTGGCAACAGGATGTCAAGAGCGTCTTGGTACAAAGATTCTACACCAAAACGAGCTTCGAACATTTTGCGTGGAATTTTTCCTTTACGGAACCCTGGAACCTGAACTTTTTGTACCACTTTTTTAAACGCCTGATCCAATGCTGCGTCTACTTGCGAAGCATCTACTTCAACCGTCAGGACTCCCTGGTTATTCTCTACCTTTTCCCAATTTGCTGCCACGTAAACTTCCCCTCCTAAATCGAATCAACAGAACATCGCCAGCCGCGCCGTGAAATCTTCGCAGGCTCGGATGATAATATTCTAGCCATTTTAACCATTCTAGTATAGCACAAATCTTTCACTTTACAAGAAGCCGCCGAATCAGCGCCGAAGCGAGTAATTCCCGCCCAGCTCCCGTACCGGATTGCCCATATGATCATAGAAAGAAACCGTTACATTCACAGCCTTTGGTGTGACCCCTGACTCCTCTAAAATCGCGTACGTCGGAACATCAAAGCCACGGGGCATTTGCAGGCTGCCTGGATTGAGAAACAAGATTCCCCTCTCCACACCACAGGCAGGGACATGAGAATGACCAAATACAACCACATTTGCCCCTGTCTCCTCCGCCCTGTAATGTAGACGCAAGAGCGAGCTTTTGACGCCATACAAATGGCCATGAGTCTGGAGAATGTTCAAGTCACGCCAATGGGTTTGCTGCTCTGTAGGCACTGCCTTGGTTGTGTCGCAGTTTCCGCGAACGAGAGTCATACCCGAAAACGGCTCGCGCTCGTGATCTACACAAAAGTCTCCACAGTGCAATATTTTCTCCACTGTATGCCGATCTGTCACCTGTCTGACCTCGCGTACCAGTCCATGACTGTCACTCATTACGAGAATCCCCATCGCGACTCACTCCCTTGTTCTCGCTCTCCTTGGAGGCTTTTATGTCCTCCTCTTCACTCTAAAGGGTTCCTGCAAGAGCCTATTTGAGTGCTTCTAGCAAATGATTCATGGCACGGGCTCTGTGGCTGATTTGATTCTTTTCCTCAGGCAAGAGCTGAGCCATCATCTTCTCCATTTCTGGAATATAGAAGACAGGATCGTATCCAAAGCCATTTGTTCCTTTTGGCTCTTTTGCAATCAATCCCTCACATGAGCCAGTCGTAATCACAGGCTCAAAGCCAGGCACCACGAATGCAATCGTACAGCGGAAACGCGCTGTCCGCCTTTCCATCGGCACACCATCCAGCTCATCCAGCAGCTTGCGCCAGTTTTTTTCATCAGTTGCATCCTCGCCAGCATATCTGGCGGAGTAGACGCCTGGTCGACCGTCCAGTGCATCTACCTCCAGCCCAGAATCATCGCCAAGTGCTGGCAGGTTTAAGTATGTAGAAATCTCAATCGCCTTTTTCAATGCATTGGCTTCAAATGTCTCGCCGTCCTCTATCACTTCTGGCACGCCCTCAAACTCGGCCAGACTGATTCCTTCCCATCCGAGATCAGCAAACAGCCGATTAAACTCTTTAACTTTCCCCTGGTTGCGTGTGGCCAGTACGACCCTTCTGCGCTCAGACATGGCTTTGCTCCGCTACGTTTTCTGCAAAGGAAAGCGACACACCTGTGAGGGCCTGTTTTTGACTTTGGATGAGATTATCGATACCGATTTTGGCAAGGGCGATCATTTCCTGTAGCTGTTCGGGTGAAAACGGTGCATCTTCACCAGTTCCTTGCAGCTCAACAAATTTGCCTTTGCCTGTCATGACAACGTTCATATCAACAGTCGCGCTCGAGTCTTCCTTATAATTCAGGTCAAGCACGGTCTCTTCACCAACGACACCGACTGAAGTCGCTGCAAGAAAATCGTTCAAGGGCAATTGCTTCCACGTGCCGCTGTCCACCAGCTTTTGCATCGCATCTACCATCGCTACATACGCTCCAGTAATCGAAGCGGTACGCGTTCCGCCATCTGCCTGAATGACGTCACAATCCAGCCAAATCGTACGCTCTCCCATCGCTTCTAAATGAACAACCGATCGAAGTGCGCGTCCGATCAGACGCTGAATCTCCATGGTGCGTCCTCCAACTTTTCCTTTGGACGACTCCCGGGCGTTACGTGTCGCTGTTGCTCTGGGAAGCATGGAATACTCGGCTGTGATCCAGCCCTTCCCGCCACCACGCATAAAAGGTGGAACCCGATCTTCCAGAGTCGCCGTACAAATCACCTTGGTATCTCCTACTTCGATTAGGCACGATCCTTCTGCGTGTTTAATGTAGTTGCGCGTAATAGTAACGGGACGCAACTGGTCATGGGCACGGCCATCCACTCTCATTCCAAGTTCCTCCTAAATCACTTTGATACACTTCGCTCATTATACCAGAGGCAGGAAACGATCTGCCACTGCCCAAACAACGATCCCCTATTTACATCAATTTCAAATATTCGCATGACTTTACCATCGCCAATTCCACTTCAAACAAAAAAACGCTTGCCACTTGATTTCGATTTAAATAATATCTAATTAGATAAATGACTAATAAAAGGTGATGAATTCATGTGAAACTGTACCCCGTCCTGCAAAAACCGAATGTAAGAAGGCTGCTCTCTGCAAATTTGTTAAGCGGTATTGGCGATTGGTTCAACAGTGTAGCTGTACTTAGCCTACTGCTCGAAATTACCGGTAGCGCCATGGCCATCGGCATAACACTGGCACTTCGAACCTTGCCACATCTCATTTTCGGCCCACTCGGCGGCTGGTTAGCCGATCGCTTCAATCGTAAAGGCGTACTCATCGCTTGTGATTTGGCCCGTGCTGTCATTGCGCTTTCTTTTCTATTCGTATCCAAGGAGGCTGATTTATGGATTGTGTACACGGGTACTTTTTTACTCGTCGCCTTTTCCGCGATGTATAATCCGTCCCGGCTCTCCATCCTCCCTCAAATCGTTTCCCAAAATGAATTGGCCTCCGCTAACGCACTTGATCAAAGCGTATTCGGGATCGTCATGGCCATCGGCTCGCTTGTCGGTGGTGTGTTTATCGCCCTGTGGGGGAGCGACATCGCCTTCATTTATAACTCCCTGTCGTTTGTGGCTTCAGCAATCCTATTAGTCAGATTGAACGTCCCAAAGAGTCAGATTCAGGAGGAGGTACAAAACCAAACAGCGTCCGAGCAAGCCACCTCTTACAAGGATGTGCTTCATTTCATCCAAAAGACGCCCATCGTTTATGCCGTTTTGCTGCTGACGACCCTTTGGCCAATCGGCGGCGGAATTATCAATGTGCTGATCAGTGTATATGCCTATCAAGTTTTTGATGCAGGAAAAATGGGAATCGGGCTACTGTACGGGGCGATCGGACTTGGCTTTATTGTCGGCGGACTGATTGCTGGACGGCTCCAACGCTACCCGTATGAGGTTGCTTCGGTCGGCCTTGCAGTTGAAGGATTTGCATTTTTGTTGACCAGCTTCTCCCCGACGATTTACGTCACGGCTCTTTTTTACGCGCTGTCTACGATTGCAGGTGGAATGGGCAATGCCAGCCTGAATACGCTATTGATGCGTCATGTCAGTCCGCAGTATCACGGGCGCGTGTTTGCCCTGGAAATGACTCTCTCCAACGTACTCATCGGCTTATCGATGCTGGTCGGCGGTTGGGTGCTGACCATAGCTGATCCTCGGTTGGTATGCTTTATCGCAGGATGTTTTGTTACGTTATTCTCGATCATGGTTGGCCGTTCCATCTGGCGGATGGCAAAAGCGAATCAAGCAAAAAACCACGCTCGCGGGGACGGGCGTGGCATAGAAACATTTGTGGATTAGAACTGCATCGAATTGAGTTGGATTGGGCGACTGACAGGCTTTGTAAAGTCTGTGTTGGCAAGTGGTTTTCCCTCAACCAGGAGCTGTACTTTTTTGGCCCCGGTGCTCTCCGTCAGTGAAAGAACGAGAGATTGCAAGGCTTCCGGACTTGCTTCTTTTCCGTCATCGTATTTGAGGATATCGCTGCTCAGGTTGACGGTAATCAATTCTTTTTCCTGTTTGACATCCAATACACGGGTAGTACGGAGCAGCGAGCTGAACAATTGGGAGCCTTGTTTTGGACCCTTGATCAACTCCTCCACCGTCGCCTTGGCTACGTCAGCCGTTTCGGGAACCAGACGAGTGACTGGCACATAGTAGGTACGTGCATCATCCAGCTGTCCCTGGAAATAGACCGTAACCGCGGAGGTGTTTCCAGGGATAGCACCATCAGCCAGCTCCAGATTGACCCCTTGATTGCGATCAAGCTGGGTAATCGGTGTATTCGCTGCTGGCATCTCGGTCAACGGGGTTCCATTCACCCAGATTTGCACGCTTTTTACCGTACTAAACTCAGTCATTGCTCGGGTAACCGCATCGAGAATCCGCTTTTCGTCCTTTTCGTCATAGGTTTTGAATTCCTTGGAAAAGTCGACTGTCGCAACTCCGTTTTTAATGAGTAAGCCTTTGACTTCAGTGCCCTGTGGCAATACGGCAGAGAATCCGCCTTGGAGCATTCCCTCTACTGGACCACCCTTCACCATGTAGCTTAACACTTGCTTGGCGGGGCCTTCCACTTTAGGGAGAACCAACGAAACGGGTACCACATATCCATTCGCATCCAAGAGATACACCGTATGTTCTGAGGTCGCTTGGACTGCAGGCTCCGTCCCTTCTGTTCCTGGCGCAACGGTACCAGCCGTCGGAGTTCCATTTTCGACTCCTGCGACTACCTCCGATTGCGGCGGTGCATCAATACTGATCGTTTCTTTTTCCGGGCCAAAGAGACCGCAGCCCGACAACAGCATGGCGCTGACCCCCAGCACAGCCGTCATTTTGCCTATGTGTCTTTTCTTCATATCCCCAGCCTCCTCCAGACACTTTGTACTACCATGTATACGAGCAGGGCTTGGGTTTATGCGTTGAAAGTTTGTCTGACGGCTGCTGTCTGAAAGTTATGCCTCGACCGATTTTTCCAGAGAGTGGTGCTGTACCTCGACGTGACAATCCAGCCACTCTTCTGCAATGGAACGAAAGCGATCTCTGTCACCGCTCGTAATGAACAGATGCTCCGGCTGAATGCTAACGCTATTGCGACTCTTGGCCTCCGCAATAATTTGGCTTGACAGCTCGCGTGCTGTTTCCTCAGCGGAATTGATCAAGCGCACCCGATCTCCCATGACCTCCTGAATAATCGGTGCCAGTAGCGGGTAATGGGTACAACCCAAAATCAGCGTATCCAGCTCTTCACGGATCAGTGGCGCAAGCGTCTCTTTTACTACTTCCCGGGCTTTATCTGAGCTGGCCAGATGATTTTCTACAAGAGGCACAAAATCGGGGCAGGCCAAGCCTGACACAAACAAATCTGGCTGAGCACGCAGCAAGGCACGCTCATATGCTTTTGTACGGATCGTTGTTTCGGTACCGATGACTCCGATTCGTCCGCTTTTGGTTGCTTGGACAGCTGCACGCGCCCCTGGTTCAATCACCCCGATGACGGGTAACGGTAAATAAGCCATCGCTTCATCCAAGACGACAGCTGTTGCTGTATTACAGGCAATGACCAGTGCTTTTAGTGGTGTCTGCCGAACAAAGTCAATCATTTGAAAGCTGAACGCGCGAATCTCCTCCGGTGACTTGGAGCCGTACGGACAACGTGCATTATCTCCTACATATAAGATCCGTTCCTCGGGCAACTGTCGCATGACTTCCTTGGCTACGGTTAATCCTCCCACTCCTGAATCAATTACGGCTATCGCGTATTCTCTACTCATGCAAATGTGTCTCCCCTGTTGTAATGAATATAGTACAGCATACCACTATGGCATTTGTGCTACTACCATATGCGGAGCCTAAATTTCTTGTACTCCGCGAATGCCGCACCTTCTCTGGGCTCCTGCCATAGATTGTAGAGGAGAATTGCCCACAAGAAGGAGGGACCTAAATTGGATGAGCAAACAAAACATTTACTGGATTGGAGCCAGTGGGGCCGCCAATGGATTGAACATCTGAGAAAAAGCAAACCGCTGGGTCGAGAGCTCGAACGGCATTTGCATAAATTCGAGGAGACGTTCACCCAAATCGGGAGAAAGGCTTCCTTGCTTGATGCAAATAAAAACAGGGAAGAGCTCCCTGCCCTTCTCTTTAAAGCTGAAGAGGTACAAAAACAATTTCATCACTTCTTGCGGTTGGCCCAGCTGCAGGAGGAAGAGCTTCCTGAGGAGACAACCACTACCTCCGTGGCCCAGCCTGCTCAAAGTATCCCTAGCATTCAGGAACCCGAGCCTATTCCTGAGGTCATGCACGATGCAATAATCGCCATCCCCACACCGATCTCCTATCCTTCTGCTCGTGAGCCCGTACGCGTCGCCAGGCCTGTCGGAGTCGGTCGACATACACTACCACCCTTGCCCTACGCCTACAATGCCCTGGAGCCTTATATTGATGAAGCAACCATGCATATCCACCATGACAAGCTGCATCAAAAGTACGTAGATGACCTCAATACAGCGGAACGCAAGCTGGCAGAAGCCCGAAACAGCGGCAATTTTGATTTAATTCGGCACTGGGAGCGTGAGCTGGCCTTTAACGGAGCCGGTCATTACTTGCACACCATTTTCTGGCCTTCGATGAGTCCAAATGGCGGCGGCGAGCCGTCCGGAGAGCTAGCAGAAGCGATCAATCGTTACTTTGGTAGCTACGCCGCTTTTCAAAAACAATTTAGCCAGGCTGCTGAAAAAGTGGAAGGCCCTGGCTGGGCAATCCTTGTTTGGTCACCGCGAGCCCAGCACCTGGAAATTCTCACCGCAGAAAAGCATCAAAACCTTTCACAATGGGATGTCGTACCGCTCCTTGTTCTCGACGTATGGGAACATGCTTATTTTCTGTTGTACCAAAACCAGCGCGACAAATATGTAGAGGGCTGGTGGAATATTGTAAATTGGCCGTATGTACTGGAACGATACACGCAGGCTCGCAAGCTGCGCTGGGAGCCGCATTGATTATTTTGGTGAAGATGTAAGCACCCCTCCATTATCCCGTGTTCGGGAGGGGGGGTGGATCTGTGTTACTGATTGGGTAACCAGCATGTAAAAGTACTGCCAGTACCAAGCTCGCTCTCGACCTCGATCACACCGCCCATCAAGATACAAAAGTGCCTGCTGATCGCCAGCCCGAGACCTGTTCCACCGTATTTTCGTGTGGTTGACGAGTCTGCTTGCATGAAAGGCTGGAATAGCTTGTCCGTTTGCTCAGGAGTCATGCCGATACCTGTATCTTGAATCCGAAAGCAAAAGCCCGCTTTACTGTCACGAGCTTGCGGAAAAATATCAAAACGGATCGTGCCTGCTGTCGTAAATTTGCTGGCATTACTGAGCAGGTTCATCAAAATTTGGCGCAGCTTCATGACATCTGTACGAAGCTGACCGTCTACTTTCGACACAATTAATTGGTTTTGATTTCGTTCGATCAGTGGCGCGATTGTGTTTTGCACCTCGCTAATCAAAACGGCCAAGTCGCAGCTTTCATAGAAGACATCCATTTTCCCCGCTTCAATCTTGGAAATATCCAATATGTCATTGATGAGCGAGAGCAGATGCTTCCCTGCTTTATTGATTTTCCCCAAGTCTTCTACAAAGACAGGCTCTCCCAAATCTTCAGCGTCTTCCATCAGCATCTCGCTATACCCGATAATGGCGTTCAAAGGAGTACGGAGCTCATGGCTCATATTGGCTAAAAACTGGCTTTTGACCTGATTCGCCTGTATCGCGTCATCATGAGCTTTTTCTAGCTGGGCTGTCCGTTCCTTGACCAGTTGCTCCAAATTCTCGTTTAGCTCACGCAATTCCTGATTCATCAGATAAATCTCATTCGTCTTTGCTTCGATCTCTGAATCTTTCGTGGACAAGCGCTTGGAGATGACGATACCGATCAGCGATAACCCTAGTGTCATCAAGGTACCAGCTGCAATAAAATAAGCGAGCCACTCCTGGTCCAAAAGTTTTCCTGAGGAAAGCGCAGTTCTGTCTTCGAACGAAAAATGCGCTGCCATCATCCCTGTGTAATGCATGCCTGTAATCGCAGCGCCCATGACGAGTCCACTGGCGAGCTTTCTCCAGACAGCCCCTTGCTTTTCCCCCCTGCGAAAGGAAATTGCCAGCCATAGTGCAGCCAGAGAGGCAACGATTGCATTTACGATCGAAAGTGAAAAATAAAGGGGATCGTACGTGATTTTAATGAGCATCGCAGACATCCCGATATAATGCATCGAGGCAATTCCAGCAGCGAGCAGCAGTCCACTACCTAGCAGCTGACGCGAAGTGACGTGCTGGCGGCAAACAATATGCAAAGCAATGAAAGATGCGATAATGGCAACAACCACAGAGAGAAATACAATGAGTAGATCGTATTCCACTGGAACCGGCAAGGAAAAGGCTAGCATCCCGACAAAATGCATCGACCAAATCCCCATTCCCATGGCAACCGCGCCAAATGAAATCCATAACCATCGCTTTTCCCCTGTGAGCGTGCTGATTCTCCCAACCAAGTCGAGAACGGTGTACGAGGAGACAACCGCAACGATATACGATAATACTACGAGTGCTGAGTCGTGTGAACCACTAAGATGTTCCACCTAAAATCCCTCTCTCTGCTTGTTCCTGCCCCCTATTATAGCGTAAAAATACGGACATTTTTCCATGAGAATCGCGTCCTGATTTCGTAAAACGGCAAAGAAAAGAAAAAATCCCCCTAGACCTGCTTGTTTCGGTCTCAAGGGGGGACTGGCTCGCTGCTTTATTCCAACGGCAAGCCTAATTCTCCTGCTATCGTTATATGCGCCTCACCGGCAACACGAATAACCGGATCTTGTGCCGATGTATTGATCGTAATGTAAAGCGTGCCTGGTCGATTAATCGCCTGTCCTTGACCGACCACGAGGTGATGCTCCTCACCTGCAGGGAGCAAATTCTCCAAGGCCAGATACCCAGCTAGCGCCCCGTTTGCAGCGCCTGTTACCGGATCTTCTGGAATCCCGATAGCAGGTGCAAAGTCACGGGTATACAGATTGTAGCCATCAGGAGCATCCCAAGAGAACAAATGTGTGGTCGTAATGCCATGCTCCTGGTTCATCGCAGCCAGCTCAGCCAGTGATGGTACTGCTTGATTAATCGCCTCTTTTGTTTGCACGGGGACAAGCAGATGCAGTCCTCCCGTAGAAGCCAGCTTCATGGGATAGCGTTCATCGATATCATCTGTCCGTATCCCCACCATCCTTGCAACTGCTGCAGGGTCCAAAGCTATTTCCTTGACGGAGGGCGTGATCTGTGTCATCGTTACCCGTTGCAATTGACCATCCTGTACTTCGAGCTCGACAGGAATCAATCCCACATTAGTTTCGAATACGATGCGCTTTCCTTTTTCCAGCCAACCAAACTCGGTTGCTAGCACCCATGTTGAGGCTACTGTTGCATGCCCACAAAAATTGATCTCGACGGTCGGCGAGAAATAGCGGATGCGATAATCTGCCTCTGGATGCGAAGACGGCAGCAAAAATGCTGATTCAGGCAGGTTCAGCTCATTGGCAATCTGCAGCATTTGCGGTAAAGTCAAAGTACTTGCATCTGGTATGACACCTGCTGGATTTCCGGCAAACGGTTTCCTGGTAAATGCATCTACATGGTATACCTTCACAGCTTTCATCGTTTTCTCTCCTTCATGAACCGATGGAATCGTTCTTGCTTTCATCATAAATACAAGAAGATTCCAAGTAAACTGAAGGTTTCGCATACCTAGCATGAATAAAACTTCATGGAAGGAAGAAGTCGAATGACTTTGTTTCAAATGGAGGTACTCGTCGCAGTCAGTGATAGTGGCAGCTTCACCCGTGCAGGTGAAAAAATCGGCTTGAGCCAATCAGGTGTCAGTCATACCATCCATGCGCTGGAAAAGGAGCTGGGCATTAGCCTGTTCACACGAAGTCGCACTGGCGTCAAGCTGACAGCAGCCGGAGGGCAGGTAGACGCCAGTGCGCGAATCATTTTAGAACAGACAGCTGCCATCAAGAGAATCTCTGCCCAAGCTGCTGGGATTCACCAAGCTACAATCCGCATCGGTTCCTTTCCCAGCATGACCACAAGCTTTTTGCCTGCTTTATTACAATCCATTCAAAAGCGCTATCCACAGATGGATACACGGGTGTTCGAAGGCTCCTATCAGGAAATCAAGCAATGGCTGCAAACTGGCGTGGTTGATGTCGGCTTTCATCCCTGGCCCGAAGCAGGATTAGAAGGAACCTTGCTGATTCGTGACAACCTGCATGCTGTACTGCCAGCTCACCATCCACTCGCGACAAAGTCCTCAGTGACGTTGGAGCAGCTAGCAGATGAACCCTTCATCATGCCTATGGCGGGCTGTGAACGATTGATCAGCAGCGAGTTTCAAAAGAAGGGATTAGAGCCCCAGACGGCATATGAGGTAGCTGACAACGCTACGATCCTTGCTATGGTAGAAGCCGGAGTCGGAGTCTCAGTCATACCTGCCCTCACCCTACCAGCCTCCTTGCCCCAGGTAGCAGTCATGGAGCTCTCCCCACTCGTTACCCGTCACATTGGATTAACAGTACCTACTTTGGCGAATGCTTCACCTGCAGTGCTCGCTTTTATGCGAGAGGCTGAGCGTATCGCTACAAATTTTCAAAAGGACGTGTTTTGTACGTGAAAAAATGGATAACTCTCCTACTCGCAATGGCAGTTATTAGCAGCCTAATCCTCGGAATGACTATGCAACCTATGCTTTTGTTATCCATCATTAATCAAAGCTTTTTATTCGGCCTTTTCTTTTTGATGGTCGGATGCTTAGCCCTTGTTGTTCGTTCCGGTTTCTTTGTCGTCTTCTTGCGCGGCTTCAAACAGCTGAAAGGCATGTTCTTCCGCAAGCCGCGCATGATCGAGAATGATATGTTCCAATCAAATGATCCTGCTTTTGAACAAAAAAAGGAAACAATTGCACGGCTTGGAACGTATCTTCTTTTGACAATAGGAGCCTGTCTGATTTTGTTCTCTCTGATTCTTACCTGCTTCTACTATATCTAAGTAAATTGCGAGACTTACACACTTTAAAAGAGGGAGGATTCCTCGCGTTGAGAACAGAGCATGAAATGATGAGTATGTTTGTAGATTTTGCCGTGAAGGATGATCGAATCCGCCTAGTCACATTGGAAGGATCTCGGACAAATAAAAACATTCCCTCAGACCAATTTCAGGATTATGACGTTTCTTATTTCATCACGGATATGGATTCTTTCAAGGAAAATGATCACTGGCTCGACCAATTCGGGAAACGGCTCATGATGCAAAAACCCGAAGACATGGAGCTGTTTCCGCCAGAACTAGGGAACTGGTTTTCCTATATCATTCTTTTTGAAGATGGCAACAAATTGGACCTGACGCTCATTCCTTGTGACGAGATAGATGATTATTTTGCCAGTAGTGACGGTTTAGTGGAGGTCTTGCTGGATAAAGATAGTCGCATCAAAGAAGAAGTGATTGCGAGCGACCGCAAGTATTGGATCAAAAAACCGACGGCAAGAGAGTTTGATGATTGCTGCAATGAATTTTGGAATGTCTCTACTTATGTCGTCAAAGGATTAGCGAGAAAAGAGATCCTGTTTGCGATTGACCATCTACATGAGGTCGCCAGGCCCAATTTGCTGCGTATGATGGCTTGGCAAATTGGTTCAGAGCAAGGCTATTCCTTTAGCGTCGGAAAGAACTACAAATTTATAGATCGCTATCTTCCAAAGGAAGATTGGGAGGCACTACTGTCCACCTATTCCGGAAAGAGCTATCAAAGCATGTGGGAGTCATTGTTTACTTGCTATGAGCTATTTCGAAAATATTCCAAAGCGGTTGCAAAAGACCTGGGGTATGCGTATCCGATGTATGACCATTCGATCAGTACGTATACGGACAAAATTTATGAAGCGTGGGCAGAAACGAAATGAGTTGGCTCATTTTCCACACTGTACGCAAAAAAGACGCTCCGGCATCGGAACGTCTTTTTATCATGCTCACACAGTCAATTTCCTCAAATCATATGACAAGCAACCCAGTGTCCAGCCTCTGCCTCCTGCCATACAGGCTCTTCCTCTGCACAGCGTGCTGTCGCCAGCGGGCAACGAGTGCGAAATCCACAGCCACTCGGCTTGTTCGCCGGACTTGGCAAATCCCCCTGGAGAACAATTCGCTCCCGCTTGACAGTCGGGTCTGGTACCGGCACGGAAGAGAGCAGCGCCTGCGTATACGGATGAAGCGGACGAGCATACAGCTCGTTACTCGTTGCCAGCTCTACCAGCTTGCCCAAGTACATGACACCAATCCGGTTTGATATGTGCTTAACCATAGACAAGTCATGCGCGATGAACAAATAGGTCAGACCGCGATCTTGCTGCAGGTCTTCCAGCAAATTCACGACCTGTGCTTGAATCGAGACGTCCAGTGCAGAGATCGGCTCGTCAGCAATGATAAACTCCGGCTCTACAGCTAGCGCTCGCGCAATCCCGATCCGCTGCCTCTGACCACCACTGAATTCATGTGGGAATCGCTGCGCGTGATCACGATGCAA
Source organism: Brevibacillus reuszeri (assembly GCF_002897295.1). Classification (GTDB taxonomy): domain Bacteria; phylum Bacillota; class Bacilli; order Brevibacillales; family Brevibacillaceae; genus Brevibacillus; species Brevibacillus reuszeri_A. Next base: position 31,352 of record NZ_BEXF01000013.1, on the reverse strand, counting down.
TCCTACCAGCTGCAACAGCTCCGCCACACGCTCCCGGCGCATTCCCCGGTTGAGACCGTGAATATCCAGACCTTCTGCAACGATATCCTCCACCGTCATGCGCGGGTTCAGACTCGCCTGCGGGTCTTGAAAAATCATCTGCACGTCGCGATTAAACTGACCTGCTTCCTTTCCACTCAGCTTGTGCACATTCTTTCCTTTAAACAAGACCTCTCCGTCCGTATTCTCATACAGTCTGATAATCGTACGTCCCAGCGTGGACTTTCCGCAGCCGCTCTCCCCTACCAGACCAAGCGTTTCGCCCTTATTGATCGTAAAGGAAACACCATCTACCGCTTTGAGGTCAAACTCTTGTCCAATTGAAAAGTACTTTTTCAAATTACGTACTTCTACAAGTGCCTGCGTCATACTCCTTGCCTCCCTGCTGCAACCAGCTCTTCGATACGTGGCGCCCGCGGGTCGTGCAGCCAGCATGCTGCCTGATGTCCCTCTGCAAACTCACTCGTTACCGGCATCTGTTGATCGCAAATTTCCATAGCAAAATCACATCGAGCAGCAAATGGGCAGCCCTTTGGCGGTTGGAATAAATCTGGCGGACTTCCTTCAATCGGTATCAAGCGCTGCTTCTCACCCTCATCCAGACGTGGCAGCGAACGCATCAGTCCCCATGTGTACGGATGGCGGGGATTGGCAAACACATCTTCGACGGTTCCCGTCTCTACGACCATTCCCGCATACATGACAACCATGCGATGAGCAACCTCTGCTACCACTCCCAGGTCATGGGTAATGATGACAACCGATAGCTCCTGCTCTTCCTGAAGTCGCTTCAACAGGTCAAGAATTTGCGCCTGGATGGTTACGTCGAGTGCAGTCGTCGGTTCATCAGCGATAACCAGCTTTGGCTGACAAGCGAGTGCGATGGCGATAACGACACGCTGACGCATTCCTCCACTAAATTGGTGCGGATATTGATCAATCCGTTTTTCCGGGTCAGGGATGCCTACCAGTCCGAGCATTTCAATTGCCCGTTTTCGCGCTTCTTCTCTCGTCACCTTTTGACTGCGAACGAAGCCTTCTACAATCTGGGTTCCTACCTTCATCGTCGGATTCAGGGCAGTCATCGGATCTTGGAAGACCATCCCGATCTGCGTCCCACGAATACCAAGCAGTTCCTTCTTCGGCAAATGCGTGATCTCTTTCCCTTCGAAATTCACCTTGCCCCCCACAATTTTACCTGGAGGATTCGGGATCAGCCCCATAATAGCTTGAGCCGTCACACTCTTGCCACAGCCGCTCTCTCCCACAATCGCGACCGTTTCGCCTTTGTCTACATGAAAGGAAACCCCGCGCACAGCCTGGACTTCCCCACCGTACGTCTTGAAGTTCACTTTTAAATTCTCGATTTCTAGCAAATGCTGCTTCATCGTTATTACTCCCCCCGTCTCTAGTCGCCTTTGCTGGGCAATCTATTAAACGACCCTAGTCACGCAACCGTGGGTCCAGCGCGTCCTGCAAGCCGTCACCAAATACGTTAAAGGCAAACATCGTCAAGGAAATCATCAAGGCAGGGAAAAACAGACGCCACCAATCGCCAGTCAAAATAACACCAAGGCCATCGTTTGTCATCGTTCCCCAGCTCGCTACAGGTGCTTGTACACCAAGCCCCAAAAAGCTCAGGAACGACTCGGCAAAGATCGCAGAGGGAATCGTAAAGGTCAGATTCACGATAATGACGCCAATTGTATTCGGAATCAAATGCTTCAATAAAATTCGTGTAAATTTGGCTCCCAGTACTTGAGCTGCCAAAATAAATTCCTGGTTCTTCAGCTGCAAAATTTGACCGCGCACCAGTCGCGCCATCCCGGTCCAGCCAGTCGCGGACAAAGCGATAATAATCGTAAGCATTCCTGGCTCCATGACTACCATCAGCAAAATGACAACCAACAGGTACGGAAGTCCATACAGTACCTCAATAACGCGCATGATAATTGTATCGATGCGATCGCCGCGCTTGCCACGCCCTGCCATGTAGCCAGCAATACCTCCAACCGTAACACCGATGACTAGGTCAATCAGCGCTGCTACGACACCAATCGTCAGTGAAATCCTCGCTCCATACCATGTACGGGCAAACATGTCGCGTCCCAGCTCGTCGGTACCAAACCAATGCTCCGAGGAAATCTCCTGGTTTTTTGTCAACAAGCTCTGATCCGAATAGCTGTACGGAACCATGCTCGGTCCAACAATCGCCATGCCCACCAGCAATACGATGATAACCAGCCCAAGCATCGCCAATTTGTTTTTGATCAGCTTGCGAATCACTTGCTGCGCATTGCTAAGACTCGGCCGTGAGATCACATTGGCCTGCGTGCTTTTGGTCAACGGGCGAAATAACGGGTCTATTCTTTGTTCCATTGCCAATGGTTATCTCTCCTTATTGGTCAGCTTGATCCGCGGGTCAATCAGGGTGTACGCGATATCGATCAAAAAGATCGTGACAATCAAAATCGCACTGTAAAAGATCGTCGTCCCCAAAATCACCGGATAGTCACGGTTGAAAATTCCATCTACGAAGTACTTCCCGATACCTGGAATCGCAAAAATTTTCTCCACGACAAAGGTTCCTGTAATCAAAGAAGCAATCAGTGGTCCCAAAAACGTAACGACTGGCAGAATCGCATTGCGAATACCATGACGAATGACAATGATCCACATCGGGATGCCTTTTGCCTCTGCTGTACGAATGTAGTTCTGATTCATGACTTCAATCATGCTGGCCCGCATGTATCGCGTGATCACCGCGACAGGACCGAATGCCAGGGCGAGAGACGGCAAAACGGTATGCATCCACGTCCCCCAAGTCGCAACTGGAAAGATCGTAACCTTGATTGCAAGATAGTTGATAAGAAGCGGTGCCATGATGAAGCTCGGAATCGCAACACCCATGACAGCGAGCGCCATCGCCACATAATCAAGCCACTTGTTGCGATTGAGTGCAGCAATAATTCCGAACAGAATACCGAATACGAGAGCAATGCTGATCGCTTGCGCACCCAACCAGGCTGAAGCGCCAAAGCCATCGGAGATCATATCATTGACCCCGCGCGAGTCGGATTTAATAGACGGACCCAAATCAAACATCAGCAAATTTTTCAAATAAAGCACGTACTGCACGGGCAAAGGCTGATCCAGATTGTATTTGGCCCGCAGGTTGTTGAGAATTTGCTCTGGAAGCTGATCCGATTCAGAGGCAAACGGATTGCCCGGGATCGCATGCATCAAGGAAAACGTCAGCGTCACAATGATCCAGAGCGTGACGATCATCATCAAAACGCGTTTTACCAGATAGTTTGACATCGAAGTCCTCCTCGTTTTATTTCGCCAGCTCGTAGATTGCATGGGCGTAAATGGCCATCGCCTTCAGCAGATCATCGATTTCGGCGTACTCATTCGCCAAATGAGCGGTGGATTCTTTTCCTGGGAAAAGCGGTCCGAAAGCAACACCGGCACTCATGATTTTCGCGTAGGTAGCTCCCCCGGAGGACAACAGATGAGCAGGTAGCCCAGTATGCTCCTCATAGACGCGAGACAATGTTTCTATGACGGGATGATCCTTTGGTACGTAATGCGATTTGGAGGTGCGCAGATTGGAGATCGTCCAGCCCAGCTCGTCCACTCGCCGCTCCAGCTTTTCCACGTATTCCTGACAGGAAATTGTTGCTGGGTAGCGGATATTCAGGCGGACACTGCCTCCTTCTAGTTGGTTGTAGCGCAATATCCCTGCATTGACGGTCAGCTTGCCTGATACCTCATCCTCGCAGGCCATGTGCAGCTGCTCGCCATAATGATCCTCATGCAAAATGTCCGAGAGAAGCGAAAGAAACGAAAACTCAGAAGCTTCAAACGAGAGCGTTTTCAAAAACGATGCGAGCAGTGTTCCTGCATTCACACCTCGGAATGGCTCCATCCCATGTGCAGGCTTGCCCGCTATCGAAAATTGCAGCTGCCCGACTTCTGTTTGCTCCAGTTCGCCAGTCGCTCGATGCATCTGAAGGAACTCCCTCCACTGCCCTACAATCTCCTGAAGGGCTGCTTCATCCTTTGCCTCATGATCGTAGTTAATAACGGCAACCGCTTTGTCCGGAACACTATTTCCCTGATCGCCTGAGACAAACGATACCAAGCTCCAACCATTTGCCTTGCCCGTAGGTACATGATGCGGGATTGTCAGTGTCGGATTGATTTGACCCTTTTCCGCATGTGTCATTGGAAAGGAAGAGTCGGGAGAGAAGCCGATTCTCGGAACCTGATCGTGCTCGGCAAAATATTTCATGCACAGCCAGCCGCTTTCTTCATCCGTTCCGATGATGAAGCGAACACGCTTCTGTAACGGCTGCCCCGAGTCCTTTACCATTTTCAGCGCATAATAGGCAGCAAGTGCCGGACCTTTGTCGTCGATCGCTCCACGCGCATAAATTTTCCCATCACGTATGCTCGGTTCAAATGGAGGGGTAATCCAGCCTTCTCCCACCGTCACGACGTCCACATGCACGAGGACGCCGACTTCCTCCTCTCCATCCCCGTACTCGATCGTTCCTGCATAGCCCTCCAGATTTTTCGTCTGGAAGCCGTCATTTTCGCCACGAGCGAGCATCGCTTCCAGTGCCTGTGCGACCCCTTCGCCAAAAGGCTTACCTTCTGTTGCCGTCGACATGTCTTCGATGCTGTTGATTGCAAGAAACGATTTCAGATCAGCGACATAGGCTTCTTTTTGCGCTAACGCTTGCTGCTCCCAGTACTCCTTCATGTCAGTTCGCCTCCATTTTCCTCATTTGAAAATAGGAAAGAAACGCCTCTCCCTTGGATGAAATCTGACTCCCTTGTCTTCCTTTCCCGACGTGAATCAGCTCTTCCTGCTGCAACAGCTTTAATCGGTAGCGTAGCTGCTGTGATGACATCGTAAGTCCAGTCTCCTGCAGCTGCTCCTGCAGCACGTATCTGCCCGTCCCGCCTCGCTTCAGATTGTGGAGGATCGATACCATTTCCTCAAGAAACCCTCGCTTCTCGAATTCTTCACAGATCGCAGCGCATTCGTCTGAGAGAGAATCCGCAGGCAAAGGCGAATCCATTACCTCGCGGAGAAATGGCAGCTGGTACACATACGCCTCATCCTCGACCACGTGTGCCAAATATTCCACGACATTCTCCAGCTCGCGGATATTTCCTGGCCACTCATACTGCTCCATCGCCTTTAGCGCTTCACTCGACAACGTGAAGGGAGCCCGCCGCAAATCGAACGAATACTTTTTCACGAATTGCTGAACCAGCCAGCCAATGTCCTCACGACGATTGCGAAGCGGCGGCAGATGGATTGGCAAAATGTTCAACCGATAGTAAAGATCAGCGCGAAAGGAGCCTTCGCGAATCATGCGTGGCAAATCCTGATTCGTCGCAGCGATGACGCGTATATCAGTCGGAATAACCTTATTGCCCCCAACTCGCATGATCTGGCGCTCCTGTAGTACGCGAAGCAGACGATTTTGAATCGCTCCGCTGGCGTCTCCGATCTCGTCGAGAAAGATCGTGCCCTTGTGAGCGAGCTCGAACCAGCCCATGTGTCCGCCCTTTCTCGCTCCTGTAAAAGCACCCTCCTCGTAGCCGAACAGCTCACTCTCCAAAAGCGTCTCGGAGATCGCTGCAAAGTTGACACCGACGAATGGCTCTCGTCTGCGCGGCGAGGCATTGTGGATAGCCTGGGCGAGCAATTCCTTTCCTGTCCCTGTTTCACCCAAAAGAAGCACAGTAGAGTTGCTACGGGCAATTTTCCGGGCGATCTGGATTACTTTTTGAAAGGAAGGGCTTTCCCCATAAATATCTTCAAACTGGTATTTGGCTACCAATCCCTTGCTGTAGAGACGCATGCGATAATCATGCTCCAGCTTTTCAATCTCTTGCGCTTTGCGAAACAACAGCAAGCTCCCGAGAAAACTGCCTTCCATGACAATATGCATTTTGCGGAAAAAGAAGGTTTTGTTCGCCCAATCTACCAAAATATCCTCGTTTTCTTCACATTGCGAAATACATTCGTAGAAATCCTGCGGCAAGCAGTTCACCGCTGCCTCACCCACGACTTGGCTTCCTCCGAGATTGAGCGTTTCAATCGCTTTTTGATTGACGAATCGAATCAGTTCTTTTTCATCAAAGGCGATAACCGCATCCTCGATCCGATTGACGATGGACTCCAAATACTGGCCGAGCAGACGAGCGTGCTGGATTTCATGACTTAATTGCTTGGTGATATACATGAGCGATTGCATGGCACGCGCTGTCACCCGTTGAAAATTGCCGCTGTTAAAATGAGCGTAGATTGCCAGCCACGTAGACAAATCAATGCTGCGCGAACCGATATCCACGACCTTGCGAATATGGGCCGGCACGTGCTCGGGCTCGCCCGGAGTTACAGCGATTTCGATATCTGCCGGATAATCCGCACCAGGATAGTACGGGTAGATGTCAAAGTCCATTCCCGATGCTCGCAGCAGCTCAGCATTTTCAAACGCCGTCTCTTCTGTGTCGCTGACGAGCAGCACCTTGACTCCCTTTGGAATCTCCAGGACACCGCGCAAATTGTTGTACGGCAGCATCCGTGTCGCCACAATTATTTTCGAGCCCTGTGGTACGTACGGCTCTACAAGTGGCATGATGCTATTGGTCGAAATAACCACCAACGCTCCCGGGCTAATCGATCGAAGCGGCAGCTGATCGACCCGAATGGCCTCAATGTGGATATCTTCAGAAACGCCCAGCTCATGACATTGACTCACAACGTTTTGCAAAAACTCATCCATCTTTGCAACAAAGGTGACGGTTTTTTTCTCCATTTCACTCGCTCCAGGATGTAAAGTGAAGACAAGAGCTGCAAAGAAACGTAGCCCTTGTCTTCGTCTATCTTACTATTTTTTACCGATCTCTACCCACTTGTAGTCGAGTGTTCCTACAGGATGGCGGATAATGCCTTTTACATTCTCTTGATCCATGAAGACTTTGGTAGCAAAATAGATTGGCACGAGCGGCATGTCATCCATGAAAATCTTCTCTGCATCATGCATTAGCTTGAAGCGCTCGGTCTCATCTGCGGTGTTGCGAATTTTTTCAACCAGTGCATCATACTCTTTGTTGCTGTAGTTAATCCGGTTACCTGGGTGATCGGTCACATACAGCTCCAAATAGTTGACTGGATCACCATAGTCGGCTGGGATAGTCGAACGGGAGAACTGCAAATTACGTGCGCGCTGATCGGACAAGAATACTTTCCATTCCTTGTTCTCCAGCTTTACATCGACACCGAGGTTTTTCTTGTACATTTCTTGCAAAACCTGCGCGATCGATTTGTGAGCATCGCTTGTATTGTAGGTCATGGTTACTGGCGGCAGTGTCGTCCAGCCTTCCTCTTCCATTCCCTTTTGTAGCAGTGCTTTTGCTTGTTCAATGTCGTTATCCTTGATGAAATCTCCGCCTTTTTCGCGGAAATCACCACCAGTCGGCTCAGGGAAACCGAGCGGTACGTGTGCGAGTGCAGGAGTCTGCTTACCCTGTACCACGTTGTCGATCAAGGTTTGACGATCGATTGCCAGCGCAAACGCTTTGCGGATGTTGACGTTGTTGAAAGGAGGCATCTTGGTATTCATACGGTAGTAGTAGATGGATGCTTCAGATTCTACTTTTGCCTCTCCTGAATCAATCAGCTTCTTTTTCATGTCATTCGGAACGGTCTGCACCATGTCGAGCTGACCAGTTTTATACATTTGGTACTGGGTATTTTCATCGTTTACCATGACCCAATCAATGCCCGCGTACTTCACGGAATCTTTATCCCAATATCCGTCGTTTTTCACGACCTTTACCGACTGATCATGCACCCAATCCTCCATTTTGAAAGGACCGTTTGTTACGAGAGTGGAAGCGTTCTCAGACCACTTCGGATTGCTCTCTGCTACCTTTTTGTTCACAGGGAAGAAGGTAGGCTGCGTGAGAATATGCAGGAAAAAGCCTGCTGGCGCCTTGAGCTGTACTTCCAGCGTCTTGTCGTCTACTGCTTTTACCTTGACTCCATCTGCGTTTCCTTTTCCGTTGTTGAACTCCTCAGCCCCAGCGATGTAGTAAGCGAGGAAAGCGGATGGGAATGCATTGTTCGGATCGAGGATACGCTTGAAGGCAAATTCGAAATCCTGAGCGGTAACCGGGTCTCCATTTGACCATTTGCTATCACGCAGGGTAAAGGTATACGTCTTGCCGTCTTCACTTACTGTCCACTTCTCTGCCATGGCAGGCTGTGGCTTGTGCTCCTTGTCGAGACGCGCCAAGCCTTCCATCGTCGCATTCAGCACCTCATTGGATGTACTGTCGAAGCCTTTTGGCGGATCAAGTGAAGGTGGCTCTGTCTTCAAATTGAGCTTGAGCATCGCCGTCATGTCCGCTTGTCCACTATCTGTTTGTGGTGCTTGTCCTGTAGCTCCTCCTGAGCCTCCTTGCTGTGTTGGCGCTGCTTGTTGGCTACAGCCAGTCACTGCCAGTACAGCTACCAGTGCAGCTGTGCTGAGAAGCCTCCATCCTTTTTGCAACTTCATGTCATGTGACCCCCTTTTTCTTTGTGAAGGAATGGTTATAGATAAACGGCTCCCGAATGAGATGCCATTTATGCACGTAAGGATTTTTCTGTCGCGCTGAGTGTGAAAGCCGCCTCAATACGACCGACAACCGTACCGCTCATGTTCGTAATCGCAGGGTTTGTATATTCTGCAAGATCGTTGAGCGGACCATCGATGCCAATCCCGAGCTGACGCAGGACTTCGTTGACTACCAAATTGATGGCTCGTGGTCCCCCGTCTTCGATTTTTACAGCAATTCCGAGCCCTGTTTGACGATCGCCCAGACAGTACACAGATTCTGCTCCTGCTTTTCCGACGATTCTGCCTTTAAAGGCTGTCATCAAATCAGTGCAGTAGCGATTGTTTCCACCTACCATCTCTGGATGAGCTGTCATGGCATCCGTAACACGAATAACTGCTTGCTGCCGCGTCGGATTCGAGATGACCTCTGGTTTCGCAAGCTTTGCAAAAGCCCACGCGTAATTCGCCAGAGGCAATTGATGAACAGGAACACCACAGCCATCTGTTCCCATGTAAATCTTATCTTTTGGATATCCCGTCATGTCTTCTACGACGTCGAGAATTCGCTGCTGAACAGGATGCTCCGGCAAGTGATACGTAGCAACGTCCTCTCCCATATGTGTCGCAGTCGCGATCATTCCGGAGTGTTTTCCAGAGCAATTGCTATAAATCGGCGTGAGTGGTTTTCCCTCGCGGATCAGCTGTTTGTAGCTCTCCTCATCACGTGGTACATGAGTGCCGCACTGCAAAACTTCCTCTGGCTGTCCAGCACGCTCTAGCATCGACATGGCACGCGATCGATGGCGCGGCTCTCCGCTATGGGACGCACAGCATAGAGACAAGTCTGCAGGCTCCAATTGATAGCGATCTGCAGTCCCTGTTTCGATGACCGGGATTGTCTGCATCGGCTTCATGCTGGAGCGCGCATACGTCAGCCGAAACGGATCACCGTATGAATAAAGTAATGTACCTTCTGAATTGACGACAGCGATGTGACCGAGATGGGAGCTTTCTACCTTTTCTCCCCTGTATACGTTGGCTACCACGTTCATAAGAAGTCTCCTTTGATAATGAATGTTAGAATGTTTGTATTTTTCTTTATAAGCAAGTGGCGTGCCAACTTATGAAGCCCACCCACAAAAACGAATTTTCTGCCTATTATCAATACTCTGGACTCATCAATCGTTACTTTTTATTCGAAATAGGTTATCCTATTTCCGTTAACGGGTTATCTCGTTAAATTAATAGGTTCATTTTAAATGATGCGCGCATAGAAATACCCCTTTTTCCTACTCATTTCTGGAAATAGGGGTACCAATCAGTTTTTTATGTTCTTCCTATTGGACGAAACGATCATCTTACGTTACTTTTATGTATAGAGCATTCACTTGTTTTACCGTCGTATATATGAATAGAAAGAGGGATCTCAATCTATGTTGAAAATAGGTTCACATGTATCTTTCTCTGGCAAAGGACTTCTAAATTCTGCCCAAGAAGCGACTGCGTATGGCTCTAGCACGTTCATGATCTATACGGGCGCTCCGCAAAACACGCGTCGCAAGCCGATCGAAGAGCAGTTCATCGCAGAAGGAAAAGAAGTCATGGACAAGCACGATATAAACGAGATCGTCGTCCATGCCCCATACATCATCAACCTCGGTTCTTATAAGGACGACACCTACGAGCTGGCTGTTCGCTTTTTACAGGAAGAAATACGCCGTACGGACTACCTCGGCGTAAAAAACATCGTACTGCACCCTGGTGCCTACACCGATAAAGATGCGGAATACGGCGTTGCACGTATCGCTGAGGGTCTTAACGAGGTGCTTAGCGGCGTCAAGGACACTAATGTAAACATCGCGCTGGAAACGATGGCTGGCAAAGGGACAGAAATTGGCCGCAGCTTCGAAGAGCTAGCGGGGATCATGGAAAAAGTGGAAGACAATCGCAGGCTGCGCGTATGCATGGATACTTGCCATATTCACGATGCCGGCTACGATATTGTCAATGATTTCGATGGTGTACTCGAGCAATTCGACCGGGTCATCGGTCTGGATCGTCTGTCCGTCGTCCACCTGAATGACAGCAAAAACTTCCGTGCAGCGGGCAAGGACCGCCATGCTCCTGTAGGTGCTGGCTTGATTGGGTTTGATGCGATGAAATACATCGTCGATCACGAAAAGATTCGCCATTTGCCGCTCATCTTGGAGACACCGTGGATTTCAAAGGAAAAAGGTAATGAGCGCCCAATGTATGAGGCTGAGATCGCTTTGCTTCGCGGCAACGTAGAGAGCCGCTTCGGCAGCGACTTCCTCGACCATGTGGAGCGTATGGAATTCTTTTTCCACAAGCACGAAGTAGATCGTCGTCTGTTTGTCGTAAATACCTGGAACCTGCTCAAAAATGATGCCAAGGCAAAGAAAGCTGACGGCCGCGAGCCGATGGAGCGCCTGTACGACATGATTGTCGATGCTAAGCTGTTCGAGGAGCTAAGTGAGGAGCAAATCAATCAGCGTATGGTGGCATGGTTTGCTGGCAAGCAAGCATTTTAACGGATAATCACCTGTTCCTTGGAACGAAAGCACGTACAAAAAACGAGGTTGCACCTGTGATGTGCAGCCTCGTTTTTTTCTCATATGTTTTTGGTTATAGGGTACTCGCAACCCGCTGCAAATCCGCTTCCACCATCATGTGAATCAATTGCTCCAGATTCGTTTTCGGCTTCCACCCTAATTGCTGCTTCGCCTTTTCCGGATTCCCCAGCAATAGATCAACTTCTGCTGGCCGATACAGCTCAGGATCGATTACCACATAATCCTGGTAGTCTAATCCCACGTAGTCGAAAGCAATCTTGCACATTTCCTCAACCGTAGAAGTTTTTCCTGTGGCAATGACAAAATCATCCGGATTATCCTGCTGAAGCATCAGCCACATCGCTTCCACATAATCGCCGGCAAAGCCCCAATCTCGCTTGGCCTGAATGTTGCCGAGGCGCAGCTCCTTTTGCTTTCTTCCCGCTATTCTGGCTACAGCATGTGTCACCTTTCTCGTAACAAATTCTAACCCGCGCAGCGGTGACTCATGATTAAACAATATTCCGTTACAGCTATACATTTGAAAGCTTTCCCGATAGTTCTTGGTCATCCAATATCCAAACAGCTTTGACACAGCATAAGGACTGCGGGGATAAAAAGGGGTATTTTCTGACTGCATCGGTTCCTGAATCAGCCCATACAGCTCACTAGAAGACGCTTGGTACATTTTTATGCCTGGGTCCGTTTCGCGGATCGCTTCCAATACGTGCAGGACTCCCATCCCCGTCACTTGTGCTGTAAGAATCGGTTGCTCCCAGGACGAGCCGACAAAGCTCTGCGCGGCCAAATGATAGACCTCATCTGGTTTACATGCTTTCATGGCACGAGTCAGAGAAGAAACATCAAGCAAATCTCCGTCTTTGTACTCCACCTGATCGGCAATCCCCAAGTACTCCAGCCGCCACCTGTCGATGGTAGCGCGACGAGGAACCAGTCCAACCACTCGATACCCTTTTTCCAACAATAGCTTTGCCAGATAAGCGCCGTCTTGTCCGGTGATTCCTGTTAGGAAAGCCGTTTTCATTAGGCACTTCCCCTCCTTCAGGCTCTGTCAAGATTTACTCTCCCGCAAGTTCCATTGATCATCTCTTAAGCATATGCCAAACCATACAAATGCGTTCAACGCCCAAGGATAATGCTGGAGACGACAAAGGCTCATGAGCGATAGGGCAATGCTAGAATCTGGTTTCCTCTATACTTCAATCATACTCTTCAAGTCGCCATTTCATGTCGAAGTACCTCTTGCGCTTCACTCCCTTCTGGTATCGGTAATACCTTACATAACAAGGACTTTTTTTCGATGAGGAGTGAATCGAGCAATGAAAGCTGATTGGCAAACAAACTATACTCGCTGGAATGAGTTTGCTGCTCTCGACCCTGCGCTGCGGGAGCAATTAGATTTGATCCAAATGGATAGCAAGCATCTGGAGGATTGCTTTTATAAACCGATTGATTTTGGAACAGGGGGCATGCGTGGTGTCATGGCACCAGGAATTAACCGAATAAACCTGTACACCATTCGTAAAGTAAGTGCTGGTCTTGCTCTCTATTTACTTGAGCAAAATGCCGATGTCGCGGAAATGAAAGTCGTGATCGCATATGATTCCAGACAGCACGCCAAGGCTTTTGCCATGGAAACAGCAAAGGTTCTAGGAAAGTACGGCATAACCTCTTGTTTGTTCTCCAAGCTGACACCGACACCCCTGCTCTCTTTTGCCGTACGCCAACTTGGTGCTTGTGCAGGAGTTGTAATCACCGCCAGCCATAATCCTCCCGAATACAACGGCTACAAAATTTACGGCAGTGACGGAGGACAAATCCCACCCCATACGGCCTCACGAATCCTTGAAAAAATGGACGAGGTAGGAGACGAGCTGCTTGTCGAGGTCGTCGATGAAAGCGAGCTGCTCGCATCTGGACGTCTACGCATGGTGGAGAATGAAATTTTTGATACGTATTTGGCTTCCCAGGAGCAGCTTCGCTTTTCCTCAGCTCGTCTCGTTTTGAAAACACACCAGCCACGTATTGTTTTTTCGCCATTGCACGGAACTACGCACGACCCGATCCTGCATGGACTTGTCGATCGTGGCTTCCAACAAGTAAGAGTCGTACCCGAACAGGCCAATCCTGATCCTGAATTCACGTATGCAAGCTCACCGAACCCCGAGAATCCCGAAGCGTTCAGACTCGCCTTGAAATATGCTCGCAAAAAAGGAGCAGACCTGATTATTTGCACCGATCCTGATGGCGATCGTCTAGGTGTTGCCGTACGCACAAAACCCAATCAGCACATCATTCTGACCGGCAATCAGATCGGAGTGCTCCTACTTGACTATCTCCTCTCACACAAAAAAGCTGAGAGCAGTCTCCCAGCTAACAGCGTGGTAGTAAAAACCATTGTGACATCGGAAATGGTCCGTGCAATCGCAGCGTCCTACCATATCAGCACTGTGGACACCCTTACCGGCTTTAAGCATATCGGTGAAAAAATGTACGAATTTGAGCAAACCAGGCTGTATCATTTCCTGTTCGGCCTGGAAGAAAGCTGCGGGTATTTATACGGTGATTTCGTCCGTGACAAGGATGGTGTGCAAGCCGCCTATTTACTTGCCGACGCCTGTGCCTATCAGCTTTCCCAAGGCTCAAGCCTCTATCAGCAATTACAGCTGCTTTATCAAAAGTACGGCTACTACCAGGAGGATTTAGTCTCCATTACGTATACGGGCCGAGACGGGATGGAAAAAATGACAACACTCCTCACTTCCATCCGCCACGCACCACCAAACGCAATCAGCTGCCAGAGCATAGCAACTGTTGAGGATTATAAGACAGGATTACGCCATGACCTTTTGTCAGGAGAAACCACTGGCCTTTCCCTGCCCACAAGTGACGTTTTGAAATTCCATTTGGAAAATGAAGCCTGGTTTTGCATCCGCCCTTCTGGCACAGAACCGAAGCTAAAGCTGTATTTCGGCGTCAAGGAGCAGTCACAAGAGTCCGCTCAGACTCAGCTTGCAGCGTTGAAGCAGCACGTACTTGCTTACCTGCGCCGTCTTATGCCCAGCTAAATTTCTACGGTTGGTCCACTTCCTTGTGGATGCCCGCCTTGGTTCAGTCCATAGCTCGGCGGATGATACGCTTGCTCAGGTGTCAGCGCAGGAAAGCCCGATTTCTTGCATAAATCACGCCTGATAAAGAACGCATTTACGCCCTTCGAATCTGTTCCAATCAAATCATAGCCGAGCTGGTTGCCCAATTCTGCCAATGAGGTCAGGCTCGCACCGAAATAGGTGGTTCCATTCCACATAAACTGCGGATCATATGCGACCACCATTTTTTGCGGCGGCGGAAAAGAGGCATTGTACTCCATGATGACGACACGCGGCTTGTAGGAAGCAAGTGCTTGCCACACCCAGTAATCAATACCATCTAGATCGATGGTAAGCAGGTCAAATTCTATCGGTACTTGCAGCTGTGCGAAAATCGCAGCAATATTTTCTCTCGTAATAAAAGAATAGTGCGTGACAACGTTAGGAAATGCAGCATAGTTTGCTCGCAAATGCTGGTAGTTTAGTGGGTGACCCTCGATCATGACCCCGGACCAGTGATGCGAGCATGCTAAATTTTTGGACATGCATTCCAAACCGCTCTGCACGCCGAATTCAACGAAATAGCGATTGGTCGTTCCGATCCGTGAAAACAGCTCTTCGATGATACCATCTTCGCCGTTTTGTGAGAAAAGCCGTTTTTCGTACTTGTTAATCCTCTCCATTAGTCTAGCCTCCCTTCTCTTCCTCCCTATTCTTCATCGTATTTGACTCTTCTCCAAAAGGTATTAGTCGTCTGCTCCCTGTTTGAAAAAAGGCAATTCCACACGCCAGTGTATTCATATGATTAAGGAAGGAAAGAAAAGGAGTGCATGACATGGGCATACCCATCATTTTTTTCCAGCGAAACTTCCAAGAACATGTGTTCTTTAGTTTACAACAAGCAAAGCTTAGCAATAAGTTTTCACGTGTCATCCTTCTGGGAACAGAGGATACCCATCCGTTATGCAAGAATAACATGGAGCACTACCTAATCAGCGATTACTGCAGAGGTGCCCGTCAATTTGAAGCCATTTATGTGCACCAATCCACGAATTCCTACGAATACAGCCTTTTTAATTTTCAGCGCCGGTTCATCTTGAAGGATTTTATGAAACAGCAAAACTTGGAGCTGTGCTTAGTAATAGACTCCGATGTTCTTTTATTCACTCCCATTGATTCTTCTGACTTTCATTCTTTTTCCATGGAGTTTTCATGGACTTCGTTTATTTCCCTCGAAAAGGCAAATGCCTTTTGTAGCTACGTTATGATGCAGTTTCAAAATCCCGTTCTTCTTTCCAGAACCTTGTTCTACGCTCAAAAACTCGGGCATGGTCTCGTATCCGACATGGTTTTGTGTGATCTCTTTCATCTCGATCACCCGGAATTTCCTAAGTGCTTTGGTATTTTTTCCGACTGCTTTTTTGATCATAATCTGAACTGTTCCTTGCCCCTCTACCTCCCTCAATTAGAGCTATTGGATGGCAGAAAAAAAGTATATCTACGTAATAACCAGCTCTATTGCCAAAAGGTGAACTCCCGTGATTTGCTGCGTGTCTGCTCCCTGCATTTTCAAGGGCATGCAAAACCATTTATGAAACACTTCATATCCTCTAGCTTCCCCTCTTCCTCTTCCCCTTTATTTTTCGATTACCAGTTCTCCCGGTGGATTCCTTGTGATCCTTAGCTTTTCGTAATCAGTCTTCGGCAAAAAAGACATTCGCCGTGCCAGTGTGCTCTTGATTGTACTATATATAAAACATCTGCTTCCTTGACAAATGATTATCCAGCTCGCTTTGTAAGGAACATCATGAACAAGGGGGGGCGCCTCTTGAAAGCACTCATTACGGGCATTACCGGCTTTGCAGGAAGTCATTTAGCTGAGTATTTGCTCGCTCGCGGCAATATCGAAATCTATGGAACATACCGCATACGTAGCCGGATGGACCATATATCGCATCTGGTAGATCACATTTCGCTGGTCGAATGCGAACTTACGGACCCCCATGCGGTCGATCAGATGATTAAGCTCATCCGACCAGAACAGATTTACCATCTCGCAGCGCAGAGCTTTGTCCCAACCTCCTGGAACTCCCCTGCCGATACACTCACGAACAATATTGTCAGCCAGCTGCATCTTTTTGAAGCGGTGCGAAAATGGGATGTAGACTGCAAAATTCAAGTGGCATGCTCCAGTGAAGAGTACGGTATGGTTTATCCGGGGGAAATCCCTGTGCAAGAAAATAATCCACTGCGCCCGCTCAGTCCTTATGCGGTGAGTAAAATCGCGCAGGATTTCCTCGGCTATCAGTACTTTCAGAGCTACGGTCTCTCGATCGTTCGTACACGTACCTTTAATCATACTGGGCCACGGCGTGGAGAACACTTCGTCACCTCCAATTTTGCCAAGCAAATTGCACAAATTGAACTAGGCTTGCAGCCCCCGTTTGTCGATGTGGGAAATCTGCAGGCCAGACGTGATTTTACAGATGTCAGAGATGTTGTCAAAGCATATTGGCTCTCTCTTGAGCGCGGAGAACCGGGAAGCGTCTATAACATTTCCTCAGGGACGACGAGAACCATCGAAGAAGTTCTCCAGATACTCCTGACCTTCACCACGGCCAATGTCCAGATCCGCGTTGATCCCAAAAGGCTTCGCCCATCCGATGTAGATGTTCTACTCGGCGACTCCAGTCTGTTTCAGGAAAAAACCGGATGGAAGCCGGAAATTCCCTTTCACCAGACATTAAAGGATCTGCTTGAATATTGGAGAAACATCCTGCGCTGCAAGCAGCAAAGGGAGGGAGACCAAAAATGAGGAACCAGGAACTGCCTCTGATCAGCGTCATTACCCCCTCCTATAACCAGGCTACCTTCATCAAACAAACAATCGAGAGTGTTCTCATGCAGGATTACCCCAATATCGAGCATATTGTGGTCGATGGAGGATCAACTGATGGGACACTGGAGATTTTGAACAGCTACCGTTATTTAGGCGATCGCTTTCGCTTTGTTTCCGAACAGGATCGTGGACAATCCGATGCCATTAACAAAGGGATGAGCATGGCGAGGGGTGAGATCATCGGATGGTTGAATTCGGATGATACGTATTTGCCTGGTGCTGTTTCCAAAGCCATGCACGCTCTTGCCCAGAATCCTGCATGGTCGATGGTGTATGGAAACGCCTACCACATTAACGAGCAAAATAAATTCATAGGTGTATATCCTACCAAACCATTTTCACGCCAAAGCCTTTTTCTGTTCTGCATCATCTGTCAGCCTTCTGCTTTTGTGAGAAAAGAAGTCTTCCAGTCTGTCGGCGGTGTCGATGAGAGTCTTCATTATTGCATGGATTACGATTTGTGGATGCGTATCTCCAAATCCCATCAGGTTGGACACATCGGCGATTTTCTTGCCGCTTCACGCTTGCACGCAGCCTGCAAATCCATTGCTCTGGAGATCGAGCTCGGACTCCCAGAAATTCTCAAGACGAGCATACGCCATTTCGGTACGGTGGCGAACGACTGGCTCTACCACTTTTTAACTCACTATCCGCAAAAAGGCGTCCACTGGTTTCTCGATCTGTTCAAGGCACACCACGTATTCGGAAACACGCCGATTTTGGTTGACAGCAATCGTTATTCAAGCTCCTGGGTTCCACCACGCTACCGTTTATCGTTGTTCGTCGATCCGCTCACCCCTATGCAGGCGCTTCTAATCAAGGGTGTAAATACACTGTTCAACCAACCCGTGCACGCTCATGTCCTAGTCAACAACGTCCCAGCTGCCTACCATGTCATTCCTGCCGGTCATTTTGAGACATGTATCACTCTCCCCGTCCACGAACCCAATTCTACAGTAGAACTCGTATGCAGCCGCCAGCAGCTCATCTCTTCCCCTGAGGATGAGTCGATTCGCCAGCCTGTCAGCTTTCAGGTTCAGCATGTGTTTCCCTTGTCCGCACAGGAGCATCAATTTTATATGCAGTTCAAGAAAAATCCCCAGCAAGTGGCTGGTTGGCTGCTGAAAAATCGTCATCCTGTGCCAGCGTTATGAGCCTAAAAAGGAAGGTGTTGCATACATGAATCTGTCGGAAAAACGGATCGTTGTTACCGGCGGAGCAGGATTTCTGGGTAAACACGTCGTGGAAGAGCTTCACGTAAAGCAATGCCAGCACGTGTACGTTCCCCGAAGTCGCGACTTTGACCTACGCAAAGAAAACGACATCCGCCACATGCTGCAAGCCTTCAAACCAGAAATCATTATCCATCTCGCTGCAGTTGTCGGTGGGATCGGCGCCAACCAAAAGAATCCTGGCAAATTTTTTTATGACAACCTCATTATGGGCACCCAGTTGATTGAGCAAGCTCGACTTTTTGGCGTCGAAAAGTTTGTAGCGATCGGGACGATTTGCTCGTACCCTAAATTTGCAACAGTGCCTTTTATGGAGGAAGATTTGTGGAGCGGTTACCCGGAAGAAACGAATGCCCCTTATGGTATGGCGAAAAAAATGATGCTGGTTCAGTCGCAGGCTTACCGCGAGCAATACGGCTTTAACTCCATTTACTTGTTACCCGTTAATTTGTACGGTCCACACGACAACTTCGACCTGGAAACCTCTCATGTAATCCCAGCGATCATTCGAAAATGCATCGAAGCGAAGCAAAGGAAGGAAGAGCAGATTGTTTTGTGGGGAACCGGAAATGTAACACGGGAATTCATCTATGTAGAGGATGCAGCTCGTGCCATCGTGAGCGCGACGGAATGCTTTAATGCCTCAGACCCCATCAATATCGGCTCTGGCGAAGAGACCACTATTCGCCAGCTGGCAGAAACGATACAACAGCTCTGTGGCTATACGGGACGGATCGTTTGGGACGCAAGCAAGCCGGATGGCCAGCCACGCAGGCAGCTCGACACTCGCAAAGCAAAGACAGCTTTTGGCTTTAAGGCGAGTACTCCCCTGCTCTCTGGCTTGCAAAAAACCATTGAATGGTACTGTCAGCATTCGCTCAGTAACGAGGTGAAGGCTCCATGAGAATCGGTGTGAATTTGCTTGCTGTCATTCCTGGCAAAATCGGGGGCATGGAGCAATATGTACGCAATTTGCTCTCCTACTCCATTCAAACCCATGACCAGAATCAGTGGTTTCTTTTCCTGACCAAAACCAATTACCATACGTTTCCGAACCACCCCAAAATTCAAAAGGTCATGATGCATGAGCATATCGATTCCCAGACCCAGTTTCATAGCTGGATTCGCAGTCTTCGTCTGGACCTTTGGTTCTGTCCTTTGCTGGTCCTCAATCCGTTTGACGTTTCCATACCGAGTGTGATTAATATTCCGGACATTCAACACGAGTACTATCCGCAATTTTTTGATGCCAATCAATTATCATGGAGAAAAACAACCTATCAGGCTTCAGCGCAGCGGACCAATGCCGTACTGACGCTTTCTGAGTTTTCCCGGGCAAGCATGATCGAAAAATTTGGGCTGCCTGCCCACCAGGTTCATGCCATCCACCTCGACTCTGCACACGAATTCTCTCTTCCCTTTGATGCGGCGATGAACCAACGCGTCAAGCAAAAGTACGCATTACCAGACCATTACGGCTTTTATCCAGCCAATACGTGGTGGCATAAAAATCACGTCAGCCTTCTTTCGGCCATCGCTTATTTGCGCGATGTACATCAGGTACGAATTCATATGGTTTTCACTGGCGCTCCCCAGGAAGCTCACGGACAAGTGATGCGCTCCATTGCCGAGCATCATTTAGAAAATCAGATCACGTGGCTAGATTACATTCCGCAAAATGAAATGCCTTACGTGTTCCGTAACGCTTACTTCCTCTGCTTCCCCTCCCTTTTTGAGGGCTTCGGTATTCCTTTGGTTGAGGCGATGCGGACCGAGCTTCCCATCATCTGCTCCAATTCTGGCAGTATTCCCGAAATTGTGGGAGAAGCAGCTCTGCAATTCGATCCAGTGTCTCCTGAGGATATCGCCAAAAAAATCGTAGAAATACACGATGTCAACACGAGAGAAAGCCTGATCAAAAAAGGCATGGCACAAGCAAGCAGATTTTCCTGGGCAAAATGCGCGCAACAAACGCTGTCGGTCTTGCACCGCGTCGCAGGGAGATCATTTTCCTAGAAAGGAGTATGCATATGTCGCGAATGAATCAAATTCGCCAGATGTGGCAAACGGAAATGCGCGTTCCCTCTGGTCTTACTGCACAGGAGGCTTGGGACTTCTGGATACTGGAATCCCCTCCTTACGATGTAAAAACGGCAGCTGTCAAAGAGTATGGAAGCAAGCACCAAATACGTACACTTGTCGAAACTGGAACCTTTCACGGATACATGGTGGCAGCTCAGAAACAGCATTTTGACCAGATTTATTCCATTGAATTGGACGAAGCGCTATTTCTGGCAGCCAAAAACAACTTTGCAGGAGAGTCCCATATCTCCATCCTGCACGGGGATAGCAGCAAGGTGCTTCCGAGCTTACTGGCATCGATTAACGAGCCATGTCTGTTCTGGCTTGACGGTCACTACATTCCTCTTTCCATAGAGTCAGCCAAGGGGGATCTCGACACTCCCATTTTGGAAGAGCTGGCCACTATTTTATCGCATCACGTAACAGACCATGTCATTTTGATTGACGATGCACGCTGTTTTATCGGACCCAATCCGTTGCTTAAGGATTACCCTACGATCGAGGAGCTGAAGCAGTACGTCGCCACTCTGCGTCCTGACCTGCATTTCGAGGTGAAAAATGACATCATACGTATCCACCCGCCTCGAACAGTAAGTGCGACAAAGACGGTTCAGTTTCGTCTGCCATTTGATCAGAAAAGCTTCTTGATCCACGGCAGCCATTCTGATCAGAGTGTTCTTTATTATGTGGAAATGGCCGATGGTCTATATGAGGATTATGTCATCAACCTATTGCGAAAGGTTGTCCAGCCCGACTATGTTTGCCTGGATATTGGTGCCAATCTCGGTACCATATCGCTTGCCCTGAGCTATCTAGCACCATCTGGCAAGGTATATGCGTTTGAACCCTCGAGCATCAACTACCACTTTTTAACGAAAACGCTTGAGGATAATCAGATCCAAAATGTAGAACCGGTTCCATTGGGCGTATTTGACCGAAACGGTACCGTCGAATTTTGCGAGGTCGATCGCGGTGGCGGCTGGTCCTTCGTCGCCAGCGAAGCAACCTCCGCTGCAACGGATACCATTACCTGCACACGTCTGGATGACTGGGTTGCGAAGAATCATTTGTCCCGAATTGACCTGATAAAAATCGATGTAGAGGGCTCAGAGGTCCAGGCATTAACTGGCGCTGTCCAGACGTTCAAAAATTTCAATCCTGATCTCGTCATTGAGTTCAATCCTGACAATCTGCGTGGCTATTTCGGCAAAGATCCCAATGAGCTCTTTCTCAGGATCTTCTCCCTCTACAACCATGTCTATTTGATTAAAAGGGATGAGTCATTAGTTGAGATCAGTACCTATCATGAACTGCTTGAATTAATCAAGCCATTCCACGGGGATTTGTTCTGCACAAACAAGACCATTCTTTGATAAACTCAAATCCACCTAATGTGGGCTACTCAGAAAACGTGGCAGCTAAAGCTGACCATGTTTTTTGGTCTATACTCCGTTCTATACAAAAAAGACGGACAGAGGAAGCTTGCGCCCTGTCCGTTTTCTTCATTCTTTTGTTTATACGAGTCCTTCTAGTTTCATCATCTTAGCAAGCCCAGCGTCTAGCTCCACTTTACTTTTCCAGCCAAGCATTTGGAGAGCTGTCGTGTCAGCTTGTGAGCACATAATCTCCTGCTCACGATACGGAATCGCCCCAAATTTCAACTGCGCAGATGACTTAGTCAACGCATGTATTTTTTGTACCAGTACGCGAATGGAGGTAGCGTGACCTGTTCCCACCTGATATTCGTTAAACCCTTTTGGCAATACCGTACTTTCACTTAGAAGTGCGAGATACGCCTCTACTACATCATCTACGTACACAAAATCTCTCTTCTGTTCTCCGGCGGTGAGCGCTATTTCTACGTTTCTTCTCATACATTGCCTAATCACAAATGGGATGAACTTGGTCGGTTGATCCATTGGTCCGTACACATGCTCCAGCCGTATATTGACGAAGCTTGTTTGGTGCATCGCAGAGAAATATTCGCCCCACTCCGCGAACTGTTTTTTGGTCAGGTGATATCCCAGCATGTACGTTGCTTGCCAAGAGAGTGCCCTACGTGAAAAAGTGTCTGTATTCAGGAACAGACTGATGCCATACTTGATCGAAGCTTGCAGGAGTCGGAGCGGAAAGACGACGTTCGTCTCAAGCAGTGCTGCATCCGATTCATCACGACGCCCATATGCAGTTGCCGTATGAATAATGGCATCAAAAGGCTGATGGCGCTCAAACGGTACGCATAAATCTGTCGTATCCAGATCGTAGCTGGTGATATCGCTCGCAATATCTGTCAGGCGCGCGCAATCCGAAAAGCTTCTCTTGAGAATGACGACATGATGATGATTTCGCACCAGAGCTCTTGCCAGATGGCTTCCCAAAAATCCGGTAGCTCCCGTAAGCATGATTCTCAAGCTCTTCTGCCTCCCCGCATCTGTCCTCCTACTTCCACTCCGCTTTTCCGCTTTTCCATAACGACTCCAGGTAGTTTTTATCCCGCATCGTATCCATCGGGTGCCAAAAACCTGTATGCTTGTATGCAGCGAGCTGCCCGTTCTGCGCTAATTGCTCCAGTGGCTCGCGCTCAAAGACCGTTTCATCCCCATCCAAATAAGAAAAAACATCTGGCTCCAGAACGAAAAATCCGGCATTTATCCATCCTCCGTCGCCATTTGGCTTTTCTTGAAAGCCCCTCACTTGATTATCACTGCCAAGGTCCAAAGCACCAAAGCGACCTGGAGGCTGTGTAGCTGTAATCGTAGCCAGCTTTCCATGGCCGCGGTGATAGGAGACCAGCTTTTCAATATTGATGCTGGAGACACCATCTCCATAAGTGAGCATAAATGGAGCGTCCCCTACGTATGACTGGATTCGCTTGATTCTGCCCCCTGTCATTGTATCCTTGCCTGTGTCAATGAGCGTGACCTTCCACGGGTCCTGGCATGGATTATGCAAAGTCATCTCATTGCCCTTTGAAAAATCAAATGTGACATCTGACTGATGCAAAAAATAGTGTGCAAAGTATTCTTTGATCATGTAGCCTTTGTAGCCCAGACAGATGATAAAGTCGTTGTAGCCGTACCGGGAATAGGTGGACATGATATGGCAAATAATCGGTTTATCTCCTATCGCTATCAGGGGCTTTGGTTTAAGCTGTGATTCTTCGCCAATTCGTGTGCCATATCCACCCGCCAAGATGACCACCTTCATGAAGCCCCCTCCTTCAAGTAATGATCAATCTGCTCCAAGCAAACTTCCTTCATATCCTTTTTTTGCTGATAGGCTCTTGTCCATTCCATAATAGCATCGAGCGCTTGCTCCAGTGACCAGCGAGGATGCCACCCCAGCTGTGTGATCGCTTTTGCACAATCTAGCTTTAAGTACGTCGCTTCGTGAAAGGGAGAGTCTGAAGTGATTTGGTAGGAAGCCTGTGCCCCCCATTTCTCACACATACGCGCTGTGATCCACTCTACCGTTTTGGCATCTCCTGGGTCGGGACCAAAATTCCAGCTTGATGAATAGCGCCGTGGGTCCTCCCAAAGCTTCTCTGCCAGCAGTAGATAGCCGCACACCGATTCGAGAACGTGCTGCCACGGTCGTATAGCTTGCGGATTTCGAAGCACGACCTTATCTTTGTTCAATAGGCTTTGAATCAAATCGGGGATGAGCCTGCCAAAGGTCCAGTCTCCTCCTCCTATCACATTGCCTGCCCGCGCAGTAGCTATCCCGAGCTTTCCGCCTGAGGCATCGGATTGAAAAAAGGATTGTCGATAGCTGGCTGTCACCAATTCGGAGCACGCCTTGCTATTCGAATAAGGATCATGCCCACCCAGCGTGTCCACCTCGCGATAGCCCCAGGGCCATTCCTTGTTTTCGTAGCATTTGTCCGTCGTTACATTAATGACAGTCCTGATCGGAACCTGTGCCAGTGCGGCTCTTCGTACCGCTTCTAGCACATGAACCGTCCCCATCACATTTGTCTCATAGGTTGTGAGCGGGTCGAGATAGGACATGCCAACCAAAGGCTGTGCTGCCATATGAATGACGATATCTGGCCGTGCCTCCATGACTGCCTTTGTTATGTCTTCCTTTTTGCGGATATCTGCGCAAATATGCTTATGGAGTACTGATTCCAGGCTACAAAGCTCAAATAAATTGGGCTTTGTCTGCGGGGCAAGTGCGTATCCTGTTATCTGTGCACCGAGCGCGTGCAGGACCAGACACATCCATGAGCCTTTGAAGCCTGTATGGCCTGTCAAAAAGACTCTTTTATTTTTCCAGAATACGTTATCTAGCATCATTGCTACTCACTTACCATTTCGAGAATGTCGTTCCAGCTCATGCCTATGCGAACAATATCCTCTTCTATTAATTTGCTGCCCATCTGCACCTCGATGATATCCAGATCACTGATTGCTTTGATGGCATGCTTGGCACCTACAGGTATTTCTAACACATCCCCTGGGCGAATGCGAAATAAGCGGTCATTCAGGACAAAATCTCCTTCACCCTCCACGACCATCCACACCTCGCTTCGATAGTGATGGTATTGGTAGCTCAAATTTTTGCCGGCATGAATATGAAGCCGCTTCGTCAAAACCTCTACTTTTTCACTCATTTTTTGAAGTTGCAAAACATGGTACCAGCCCCATCTTCTCTCCTCAAACATAGGACGCTGGCTCCAGTCCCTTGCGATATCCTTGACGACATGACTTTTATCCTTAGCAGAAACCAGGATGCCATCTGGACTAGCCGCAATTACTAGATCTGACACCCCAATCGACACGATCGGCAGGTCCAACTCGTTGATGACATGCGTATTGCTGCTCTCTTCCAGATACACGCGTCCCACAGAATGCTCGCTCATTTCTTCTGTCAGCGTATTCCATGTCCCCAAGTCTTTCCAATCACCTGCATAAGGGACGACCACTACATGCTTTGCCTTTTCCACTACTTCGTAGTCAAAGCTAATTTTGGGCAGCTGAGTGTATGTTTGGAGCAATTGGTCATGGTCGATTGGTATGTTTCTTTTATTCATTTCCTTCAGCAAATAGCCCAAACGAAATGCAAAGACGCCGCAATTCCATAATGCCTGTTCGGAAAGGAGTCCTCTCGCCTGTTCTTCCGTTGGTTTTTCCGTAAATCTCGCTACTTTTTGATAAAGCTGAGATTCGTCTGTTACGGGCTTTGGCACAATATAGCCGTATTTGGTTGACGGGTACGTAGGTTTCACACCCATTAAGGCCAAATCAGCACCCGAAGCCTCGATCACTATCTCCAATTGCTTTAGCTTCTGGAAAAAATGATCCTCCACAAACGAGTCGACAGGCATAACCGTTACTATCTCGTCACGTCCTAATTTTTTAACAGTGTGCAAGTAGCTCGCTACTAGAGCAATTGCTGGAAACGTATCCCGCTTCTGGGGTTCCAGTATGAGTGGTACATTCATTCCGAGCTGACTATATATCAGATCTACTTGTGATTGGCTTGTCGAGATAAAGGTCATATCCAGACACTGATTGGAAGCTAACTGCCGCCACATTCTCTGCACCATCGATTCTGGACCGCCGTTTGGACTCTCGATTAGTTTTAAAAATTGTTTGGAGCGAACATCATTGGAGAGCGGCCACAACCTTTTCCCTGAACCGCCCGATAGCAATACCAGTTTCATCTAGGCCACCTCTGTCCGTTATACTTCATGCATGAACCATCATATGAAAGCAGAAATAGCGATGACCGTTTTACCCGCTAAAATGGTCGATTCTCCCGACTGTCACGACTTTTTCCATAGACAAAACCCCCGTTAGTCACATAACGGGGGTACACAGGGACAATCATTACATCACAGGTGTCCATTGTCCTGTCAGATAATCGTAATACTGGGCGCCTGTACTTTGTGGAATGTTGGAAAATAAGAAATCGTGCATGAAGTTTTTTGACTCTAATCCTTGAAAATGCAGGGAGTTTATTCGTTTGTACGAGCCGCTGGTCAGGTCCTTGCAGTAGAGGAGTCCTTGATTCACATACACTTTTTTCTTGTCGGCAAGTGCTTCAGCCCAAAGTGGCCGATTTATATTTTCATCGAAAAAGGAATCTCCGAATGTCCCATGCGTGTGCGTCTGCCCAGAGTAGTGTCGAAAATACAGCAAGCAGAGCACCATGTCAGAGACGAGAGGGACTCCATTTATGACTTGATCATATTCGATCGTAATTTGTACGAGCTGACGGAATAACGAGGGATTGACAAAGTACTTCATCATGAGGTTACAAAAACGATCCAATGTGTCGATGCCTACGAAACTTGTCCATGCAAATTCCATGGAAAATGGGCGAAACTCCGGATTGGAAACATTTGTATACAACATCACATCAGAATCGACATAAAAGCAGCTCTGCATTCCTCTCTTTCGCATAAAATCACGCAATATGAACCAGCGCTGAAAGCAAAAAAGATTATATTCGTAGCTCATCACGTGCATATGCTGATAAACCTTGGCAAAGCTTTGGGCAGTCACCATATGGTAATCCATCAGCTCGTGGATGATTCCGGCCGTCGCAAATTTTCGATTCGTGACTTTCCCAAGCAGGTAGACGGGTGAATGGGGGTTGCTTAACTTGGCTTGCCGCAGGCTGTAGGTAAGATAATCGTCATCTCCCCTGTGCATGAATATGATAGGCAAGGTCATCGCTTCCGCCCCTCCTTTGGCTTTCATTCTTCCTTTCACCGTATTCACAAGAAGCAGGCTCGGAAACGGCCAACTGTCGTGGGCTTCCTGCCTAAATTTTTGTTCATCTATGTGAATTTGGGGCTTCTCCCCCGTATCCCGTCAACCTATGTGTACATATCGTAAAGATAGCGTGATGACATTTTTTGATCGCTTTTTTGCCAAAAGGAGGGAACAAAAGTGGGAGGAACATGGACAGACAGTGAAATTTTAGCTGAGATCGGAAAACGCAGCTGGTACCATAAAATCTCGCTTCGCCCAGGTATATCTACACCAGGTCTCGCGATCTTGGAACCACTGTGGGAGAGTACTCGCAGATCAAGGCAGCATTTGAATTATGCAGGTAAACGAGTCCTCGACGTCGCCAGCTTTGACGGCATGTGGGCTTTTGAGGCAGAACAGCTCGGGGCATCTCTTGTTGTAGCAACCGACTGCATGCAGCCCCTTTACTCCAATTTTGAGCTGTGCAAGGATATTCTGGGCAGTAAGGTTCTTCCCTTGTACAACATCTCTCCCTATACCCTCTGGGAGGGCCTGAAAGTCTTGTTGATGGACGACTTTAGCGCCCCACTCCCGTTTCCTCAGCAAATCCGTCACAACTTGTTCGACATCGTCCAGCATACCGGACTGCTTTATCACGTACGCGACCCGTTGTGGACCATTTCGCAAGCACGGAGCGTCGTCAAAACGGGTGGACACCTGCTCATCGAAACAGCTTGTATTCTTGATGACAAGGAATCAAGAATGATCTTTAACGGGCCTCCCGGAAGCATGAATCGAATTTATCATGATATCACTACTTATTGGGTGCCATCCATAAAATGTCTGAAGGAAATGCTTGCAAGCACGCTCTTTGAACCTCTTCCCCACACGATTCAAACGATCAGCTCTGGCACCAAAAATAACTACCCGATCGGACGCGTCACCATGGTGGCAAGGGCAATTAGCGCCCAGGAAACAGCCGCAGACTCTTATGCAGAATTACTGCGCATTTATCGAAATCCAGGGTTAGTCCCAGACTATCTGTAAGGAATTTACTTTTTATATCGGAGTGTGTGCCATTCTGCGGGAGGCCACACTCTTTTGTTATTTTGCTTCAAGCTGTGCCATTGTTTGGATTCAAAATAAGAAATGTATCCCGATACCAATGCTTCTCCTTGTACATATCCTATTTCAGGCGTGCCGTTTTTTGGCGCTGGAAATTTTTGAAAGGAGTGGCGCACATGTCTACCCCCCAGCTTCCTCTCGTCAGTATCGTGACTCCTTCCTTTAACCAGGGAAGATTTATCCGAGAGACGATTAACAGTGTTCTTCTTCAGGATTACACCAACATTGAGATGATTGTCATAGATGGCGGCTCGACAGATGATACACTCGCTATTTTACAGGAGTACGCACAAGCAGACAGTCGCTTTCGATATATCTCTGAACCAGACCGTGGACAATCCCACGCAATTAACAAAGGGTTTGCCAGAGCACAAGGGTCCATTATCGGCTGGCTGAACTCTGATGATACTTATTTGCCAGGTGCGATTCGCAAAGCCGTGCAAGCCTTTTTACAAAACCCGCAATGGGGTATGATTCATGGCAAATGTCAGGTCGTGAATGAACACAGCCTGGCAGTGAATACGTTTCCTTCCGATCACGCAGATGCCAAGCGCTTATTTTATACATGCTGTGTCTGCCAGCCGGCCGCTTTTATTCGCAGTCATGTGATTGCACAAATGGGTGGTGTGGATGAAAAGCTGCACTTTTGTATGGACTACGAGCTGTGGATGCGGATTGCCAAATTTCATCAAATCGGCTTTATACCCGAGTTTTTTGCAAATGCACGCATCCATACCACGTGCAAATCCATGACCCAGTGGCACTCGATCGGGATTCCGGAAGTGTTTAAATCGTTAGCGAAGCATTATTTGAGCATTCCAAGCGGATGGGTGTCCCACGTTTCACAATATCGAGGTCTGGGCGTGATTGAATTATTAAAGCAGTACAAGACCTTCCCTTCCAACTCGTCTCGAATCGCGAGCATGAACCGATTCCCTGACTTGTGGGCACCGCCTGTCCTGCGGGTTATGGTCGAATCTGATCCCAGCAACCCGTCACACATTCTGTTGCTGAAAGGTTCTGTTCCTGGTCCGACTGCCAAAGTGACAAAACCGTTCACCTTGACTGCTTTGGTAAACGGCGTCAAGGCTAAATCATTTACAGTCGAAAAGCCCATTTTCGCAATTGAAGTCCCACTCGATCCACGGACACATATTCATCGGGTAGATATTGCTTCCTCCAGTATTGGTCCTGCTACTCCGCCACAAATCCACAACAAGCTCGTAGGCGGTTACCGAGCTGATGAAGTGATCCCGCTTTCACACGATGAGTTTATCGTTTACCATACCTTTTCACGCAGCTAATTTTGTCATCACATATACAGCTTCGTTTCGATTACAGCCGCCGCTCCCGCTATCGCCAAAATAAGCAGGATAGGATAGGCGGCTGGTACATACATGTACAGCGCAACAATGAGCACTCCAATCCAAATGCCGACACACCAATGGCAGCTAAGTAGCTTTCCAATCCATTGGCGCACCGCTCCCCCTTTGAATTGGAAATCACGAACGACTTGACCCGATGAATCGGTGACATAAGTGACCTTTATAAAGGGCTCGCGCAAAAAAGAAGTAATCTCATCAAAGACAATCAGATGGGTAAGTCGAAAGCTTGCCAGCACAAGGATAACCATGTCGATCCAGGAGAGATCAAACACCTCTTCTCCACCTCTTTCCAATATTTTGAGCTTTTTTATTCCACTGGCAATTTAGTACCATTACAAGGAGCGACAAACCAGAGAAAGGCGTGATGACATGAATCGCAGCATGAAGAAGATTGCCGCTATCCTTTCCCTGTCCGTCTCCGTCACCATGATCGGACAACCTGCCTTTGCGAAATCGACTTTTACCCCTTTGAAAAAAGGGATGAATAACGCACGGGTTTTAGAAGTGGAAAAGATGCTCGACGCTTTGAAATTTGATCACAAATTAAAGGTAGACAAGCTCTATAACAGCTACACTGCTTACAACGTCAAGCAATTCCAGAAGAAGTACAAGCTAAAGCAAACAGGAATTGTAAACAAAGCCACGTACGATAAAATGAAAAAGACTTATGCCTCTCTAAACAAAAAGCCGGAAACAAAACCGGAGACTCCGTCAAAGCCAGCCGATCAAACGGGAACGCTGAAGCTGGGATCTAGTGGAGAACGAGTCAAAGAGCTGCAAAAAATGCTTGCTGCCCTCGGCTATAAAATAACAGTGAATGGCACGTATGATGATTCCACTCGTTTTAATGTGATGCTATTCCAGTCGCGAAACAAGCAGACCTTGACAGGCGAAGCAGACGCAAAAACGTACAGTACAATCCAGACGCAATACAAGAACAACAAAGGGCAAACAAAGCCTGATCCAGTGACTCCTGTTACTCCTTCTAATCCTGATCAGCCGCAAAAGCCTGGCACAGGAACTGTAAATCCAAGCGTTCCGTTGCCTTCTGAATTGACTGCTGATGAAAAGGAAATGGTCCAGCTCGTGAACAAGGAGCGTGCCAACAGCGGGCTTGCGCCATATCAGGTCGACATGCAATTAGTGAAGGTAGCACGTGTGAAGGCACAGGAGATGGTCGATAAAGGGTACTTCAGCCACACCTCTCCTACGTATGGCTCGCCGTTTCAAATGATGGAAAGCTTTGGCATTAACTACCGAGCAGCTGCTGAAAACATTGCTCAGAATCCATCCGTAAGTGGCGCTCATCAAATGTTTATGAATTCTTCGGGACACAAAGCCAATATTATGAGCTCTGCTTATGATTATGTGGGGATTGCTGTAGTGAACGGCGGCCCACACGGAAAAACATTCGTGCAGATGTTCCTGAAAAAATAGCCTTGGAATCGAGTAGGAGGGGGTGACTAACCCCCGACCTCTCACACCACCGTACGTACCGTTCGGTATACGGCGGTTCATCTAAGTTTGACGTAAAAGAAAATACCTATCCTTAAGACTCTTAAGACCTTCG
>NZ_BEXF01000012.1 GCF_002897295.1 Brevibacillus reuszeri | reverse complement strand
GGATGGACGCACCGCTGGTGCACCAGTTGTCACGCCAGTGGCACAGCTGGGTAGCTATGTGCGGAAGGGATAAGCGCTGAAAGCATCTAAGCGTGAAGCCCCCTCCAAGATGAGACTTCCCACAGCGTAAGCTGGTAAGACCCCTCATAGACGATGAGGTTGATAGGTTCGGTGTGGAAGCGTGGTAACACGTGGAGCTGACGAATACTAATCGGTCGAGGACTTATCCACACACTCTTAGCAAGCATGCGTATTCAGTTTTGAAGGAATGAAGCGAAAAGCTGTATTCACGATTACTTGAAAAAGTAATGGCGAATACAGCTTTTTTGTTGTAGCCTGTTCTGTTCTCAAATCTGAATCCAAAAAAGTTATGCTCTAATGTGAATATCGATAAGTATGCCTGTTCTGTTTACTTTTTTCCAGTCAGCTTGCTCTCATTGTGATTTTTGGCATCTATGCTATGCTGAATCTGAGCTCCTGGAACAGGTAGTTTTT
This sequence comes from Brevibacillus reuszeri, assembly GCF_002897295.1. GTDB lineage: Bacteria > Bacillota > Bacilli > Brevibacillales > Brevibacillaceae > Brevibacillus > Brevibacillus reuszeri_A. The sequence continues at coordinate 183,041 of NZ_BEXF01000012.1, read as the reverse complement.
TTAAACGAAAGAGGGATAACCATATGTTAATTCTTGCAGTCGAGGATGAACAAGCTCTGCTTCAGGCGATTGCTGGAGTGCTGACGGATGAAGGCTATCAAGTAGATACAGCCGAGCGCGGGGATGATGGACTTCTGCTTGCGCAGCGGGGTATCTATGATCTATTAGTGCTCGATATTATGATGCCCGGAATGGATGGAATGACGCTGGTTAAAACCTTGCGTGCCAAGGGCATTATGACACCTGTGCTATTTTTGACGGCAAAAGATAGCGTCCAAGCCAGGGTGGAAGGTCTGGATGCGGGTGCAGATGATTATTTGGTAAAGCCCTTTGCGACGGAGGAATTAACTGCGCGGGTACGGGCACTTTTGCGACGTCATGGTAAAACAGGAGCCGAGGGAGAAATGGCTTACGGGCCAATTGCTCTAAAAATAAATGAGTACGATGGTTTTGTTGACGATGAACCGATGAAGCTCACGACAAAGGAGTTCGAGCTGTTAAAGTACTTTTTGCAAAATCGGGAGCAAATCTTAACGCGTCAGCAAATATTCGATCGGGTGTGGGGAATTGATTCTGATGCGAACTACGGGGTGGTAGATCTATATGTTCACTATCTGCGCAAAAAGCTGGGTCCTCATGAAGGCTTTATCCGAACCATCCGCAATGTGGGTTACATTTTGAAAAAGGATGAACGGTAATGTTTCAAAAAACCAGAATTCGTCTGGTGACATTGAATGTCATTGTTGTATTTCTGTTATTGAACGGTTTGGGAAGCGCCGTCTACTATACGATGCAGTATCGCTTGTACTCGCAGGTAGATCGCGAGCTGGAAAAGGTGACCGAGCGACTCATCCTAGATCCGCTGCCGCGCCTTCAACGGGTAAATGAGGATGCCTTTCCCTACAATCGTCAGGAGCGAAAGAAATTTGGGGAGTTGGAGCGCAGATATGTCCTGCTCGTTTGGGATGGATCAGGCGAGGTAATGGGTACAGCTTTCGGAGAGCGTTTGGAGCCGGAGGATTTCCCTGGGTTTCGCCACATGGGTCAGCCTGATGGGATAGAAACGCTTTCTGTGAACGGACAAGTTTATCGCGTACAGACGGTCACGATGCCCAAAAAAGTCATTGTCGGGAACAGACCCCAAGTATCGAGCCAATTTCAGTTGATCTACAATCTGGAGCAAGAACAAAAAATGCTGAGCAGCTTGTTGTATGTAGTCGTAATTGGCGGTGCCGTCAGCATCGTTATCGCGATGGTGGTTGGCCTGTTCCTCGCGAGAAGGGCACTCGTTCCGATTCAGGTCTCGTGGGAAAAACAACAGCAATTCATTGCTGACGCTTCGCATGAGCTGAGAACGCCCTTGGCGGCGATTCTTGTTAATTTAGAGCGGCTATTCCGTTATCCAGACCATACGATTGAGCAGGAAAGTGAAAAAATCATGGTCGGGATGCAGGAGACGCGGCGCTTGAGCAAGCTTGTCTCCGATTTATTGACGCTGGCTCGCAGTGATTCGAATGAGCTGCAAATCATGCCGCAAAAGTTTAGGTTGGACGAAATTGTCCAAAAATGTACCCAAGTCTTTACTCAGCTCGCCATCGTGAAAGAAATCAGCTTGGAAACGGAAATTGAGCAGCCATTGGAAATGGATGGAGATGAAGAGCGACTGCATCAGCTGCTTGTCATCTTACTGGATAATGCGCTGAAGTACACGAATGAGCACGGCAAGATTTTTGTCTCCTGTAAACGGGAAGGACAGCGTGTCGTTGTGCTTGTAAAAGATACAGGGATAGGAATTCCCAAGGAGGATATTCCTTATTTGTTTGACCGTTTTTATCGGGTGGACAAGATGCGCTCCCGATCTACAGAAGGGACAGGGTTAGGGCTGTCCATTGCGAAGTGGATTGTAGATGCGCATCATGGGAAAATACAGGTGAGTAGTGAGGAAGGGATAGGAACCAGTTTTTTGGTTACACTTCCGATGAGGCAATAAGGATAAAAGAAGGTGGCCGATTTCCGATAAAAAAGGGATCGGTTATTTTTACTTCCTTTGTAACAGTTTATTATACTTTCTTACTTTACATATTTAGAAAGTGATGTAAACTACAAATGTAGAGAAAGGAGTGGCGCTTCTATGAAACTTACAGTAACTTCAGCAGCTCTCGCATGGTTTCGAGAGGAGTGGGGATGTCAGGAGGGAGACAGCATCCGCTTTTTCGTCCGTTACGGAGGCGTTAGCACGGTACAGGACTCGTTTTCCATGGGAATCGCAAAAGAACAACCAAATGAAGCAGGACTCTCCACAGTAGTAGATGGAATTACCTTTTATATGGAACAGGACGAGCTGTGGTACATGAATGGCAAAGGCTTGTTAGTCGATTACCTGCCTGCTACAGACGAAGTCGTTTTTAAGCTTGATTAAGAAAATCATATCATGCTCATGAGCTAAGAAACTCCGAAGATGCATCGGAGTTTTTTATTTTTGAAACGGATTTATTTTATATTTTATACTTAACAAACCAAAAAGTTTATTATATGATAACGATAAGCAACTGGAAAAAGGAGGATGAGTGATGAGACTGTTGGATACGTATGTAGAGCTTGGTGTAGTGGCAATGGCGCGTGCTGCCACGGCGGGATGGTTCGGGGGACATTATGGGGCAGCGCTGCTTGCCGGCTATTACATGAATCAGGAGCATGAATTGCCGGAGCATGTCAAAGCTGGCATTGAGCGAACCTGTGAAGCGTATCGCGCCCAGCAACCAGACTGGTTTTTACCAATCGATGAAGACGAGGCACCTGACGCCACTCTGTTAGATCAAGTCGTTGCCGGACTGGAAGACAATGTTGCACAGCTACGCACCTCTGGGCATGGCTTGGCGCTAGGAGTACTTGCCCTGAAGGCGCTGAGAGAGCGACCAGATTTGATCAGACCCAGTATAGTAGATGGATTAGTCAAGCTGCTAAAAGCGACGACAGAGGATAGGCAAACCCGTTACTGGGGAATTGCAAACTATTTTGAAATAACAGAGGCAGAAATAGATGGCATTGAGCCGTATCATACCACATTCGAGATGGCTGAGCGGGCATTTGATGAACTGCATACAGTCATACCGGGGCGTGTCATTGATGGGCTGCGCTATCATTTTGCCGGAGAGGTCGTTCACAGCGTCACCCATGCACAAGCATTGACTGATTTAGAGCGGTTCGGATACGGGGAGCTAGTGACGCCTGGCATACGCAATCATCGTGTGCAGATGTATCTCAATAGACAGATACCTGACTATGTGTTGGAGGATGAGGTCAAGGAACCTGCCTTTGCAAACATTTTTTCACCTGTATTTTGGGAAAAGACGTACAGCGACCCGCACGCTCTGAAGCTGCCCTACGCGGCTCTTGATCTACTCAAGCGTTTGCCTGTTGAAAAAAGGGCAGCAGCAGAGCGGAATTTATGCAAGCTATTGACGATTATGGACTAGGGCAGGGAGCAAGCAAAAGAAAGAGGAGGCCAATATAGGCTCTCCTCTTTTTTCACTGAATCAATAGTTCGGTATGACAGTCGTCGTCGATTCACGATTGGCAAAATAGCTTTTGTGCTCCACGAGCGCATCTAAAATCGCCTGCTCATTAATGCCAAAGCCTATGCCTGGTGCTGTTGGGACGTCCAAAACGCCTGGTGCAGCAAAATCGATCATCGGTGTCACAATGTCTTGGACAAAGTAACGATTCGATGGAGAAGTATCTCCTGCGATCGTGAAGTTGCCAAGTGACGCCATCGCGATATTGTGAGCGCGGCCAATACCGGCTTCCAGCATACCGCCACACCATACCGGAATGCTGCGCTCTGCACACAGGTCATGAATCTTCTTGGCATCTGTCAGACCGCCTACACGACCGATTTTGATGTTGATGATGCGGCAGCTGCCCAGCTCAATCGCTTTGCGTGCGTCTTCTACCGTATGGATACTTTCGTCGAGGCAGATCGGTGTCTTCAGCTCACGTTGCAGTGTCGCATGGTCGATGATATCGTCATGGGCCAAAGGCTGCTCGATCATGATCAGTCCAAAGTCATCCAACGCTTTTAGCATCTCCATATCTTTCAACGTATAGGCGGAGTTGGCGTCTGCCATCAAAGGTACATCTGGTCCGAATGTATGACGGATGGCGCGCATCGGTTCTACATCAAAGCCAGGCTTGATCTTCACCTTGATTTTCTTGTAGCCGTCACGGATGAAGCCATCTACGCGTTGCAGCAGCTTTTCGATTGTGGGCTCAATTCCGATACTGACGCCCACATCAATGGTAGAGCGAGTGCCACCCAATGCTTGAGAGAGGGAGACGCCGTTCTTTTTCGCGTACAAGTCCCAGACAGCCCCTTCAAGCGCTGCTTTGGCCATATGATTACGGCGCATCCAGGAGAACAGGCGAGATACGTCATCAGGGTGCTCAATCTCACGAGAGAACAGCTGGGGGATCAAATACTTCTCCAGCATGTACCATACAGTGTCCACATCTTCTTCGTTGTAGACAGGGACATCCATCGCAACGCTTTCTCCAAAACCGACATGACCATCACTGTAGGCGCGAACGAGGATACATTCTTTGTGGGTTTCGATTCCCATGCTGGTTTCAAAAGGCGAATTCAGCGGTATCTTGATTCTTTGCAGATCAACGCGTTCGATTTTCATGTCCATATCTCCTCAACAATGGGATGGGTGTTGGCAGTGAACCTTGAAGGCAAACCTACTTGGTACCGTATCGTTCAAAGGTGGTGAGTACCGCTCTTGTCAAAATTTCAATTCCGTCAAGCAAAGCTGATTTTTCAAAAGTCATCTGTGGATGATGTAGACCAGGAGCGAGGCCACAGCCCAGACCGAGCATCGTTGCCCGCAAATGCGGGCGTTCCTTGGTGTAGTAATGGAAATCTTCTGCACCAGGTGTTTGGATAGGCGGCTGGAGCTGCTCGGCTCCCAAAGTCTTGGTGATGGCATCAGCCATAATCACACGCGCTTCTTCATTTACCTCGGCTGCATATACCCGCTCTGTAATATCATAAGTCAGATTGACCCCATAGAGCTGGGAAACCTGCGTGAGGATATGCTCTACCTTGGCAAAGAGAGCGTGCATGATTTCGTTTGTTTGAGCGCGCAGATCAAGCAGGAACTGCGCGGAGCCAGGAATGATGTTGGAGTTTTTTCCACCTGCACTCAGCTGCGTCATTTTGACAGAGTAAGGGACGAGTGGGTCCAAATGAATTCCTTTGAGCTGCTCGACGATGGTAGACACGACCTCAATCGCATTGACCCCAAGATGGGGACGTGCGCCGTGAGCATCGTCTCCTTTAATTTGACCGGCAATCGTACCTGCCGCCCCATGCAAAATGGCAGAGGCAGCTGTACCGTTAGGGATTTCCTGTACAGGACGCAGATGGACACCATACAAATAGTCGACATCGTCCACGACCTTTTTATTTACGAGCGCCAAAGCGCCATTTCCGCTTTCCTCAGCAGGCTGAAAGATCAGCTTCAATCTGCCGGGCAGCTCGATGTTTCTCGCTTGCAGAACCATAAGAACGCCTAGAACCATCGTCATGTGAGCATCATGACCACATGAGTGATTCGCTTGAAACACGCCGTTTACTTCCTGCCATAATGCATCCATGTCGGCGCGGACACCGACTGTCAACGAGCCTGGAGTGTTACTTCCCCATTCTGCAACAACCCCAGGTACATCCTCAAACGTAGTGACACGGCAGTTGTATTTCTGCAAAAGCTCGGCCACATACGCGGTCGTTTGCACCTCTTGCCAGCTTATTTCTGGATGCTGGTGCAAGTATTCGTACAGTGAAAAAATAGTGGGCTGCAATTGTTCGATAGTTGTGCGCATGGTTCCTCCAAATCTTGTTTACCGATGAGAATGCTTCTGTATTTTAGGAAACGCCGATGATGACGGCAACGATCAGGGCAACGCAGGCGATGACTGCCCATCCCAAGAGCAATTTCCAAATGAATTTAACCCATTTCTCGTACGGAATGCCTGCTACAGCCAAGTATCCCATCAGTGCAGAGGACGTAGGGATAATGGAGTTGGTTACAGCATCACCGTATTGGAAGGCGAGTACAGCGATTTGACGTTGGATGCCCAAGAGGTCAGAGATCGGTACCATGATCGGCATAGTTGTAGCTGCTTGTCCACTGCCAGACGAAATAAAGAGATTCAGTACTGCTTGAATCAGGAACATGGCAATGACGTTTACAGCGTCAGGCAGATGCCCGATAGCCGAGGTCAAGCCGTTAATCATCGTATCGATAATTTTTCCGTCTTCCAAAACAACCGTAATGGCACGGGCAAAACCAACGATCAGGGCTCCAAACGTAACTGCTTTTGCGCCAGCGACAAAGGAGTCAAACAGGCTGTTGACGGAGAGACCACCGACGAGACCGGCAACCAGACCCATGATCAAGAACGAAGCGGTCAGCTCAGTCAGGAACCATTCGTATTTGAATACACCGTAGACGTTCATCGCGAGTCCACAAACCATAACCAAAAAGACGAGCTTGTGACGAGCATTCAGATCAGGGATGTCTACTTCTACATTTTCGGTACTGGTCTGTTTTTCGATTGCGTAGATTACACTTTTGGTTGGATCAGCTTTTACGCGGTACGCATACCGCATGACATACCAGATCGCAAAAGCGAGAACGAATACATAGACAACTGCACGGAAGGCGAGACCAGAGAACAATGGCAACTGGGCTAGAGACTGGGCGACACCTACCGTAAACGGATTGAGCATACCTCCCATGAAGCCGCTCGCTGCCCCCATGGTAATCATCGCAGTACCTGTTACGGCGTCAAAGCCCATAGCACGTGCCAAGGCGATTCCGATTGGAACGAAAATGATGCTTTCCTCAGCCATCCCCATCGTAAAGCCACCGATAGAGAAGAGGAACATGGAAGCGGGGATTAAAAGCTTTTCCCTACCCTCTAAATGTCGAACCCCTTTGTTAATACCGGCCTCGATTGCTCCGGTCTGACGGATGATTCCAAATACACCGCTGACGATAAAAATGTAAAAGATGATTTGTGAGCCTTTTTGCATCCCGTCTGGAATGGCTTTAAACATGTCGAAAAATCCGACTGGACTGCTTTCTACTTCATGATAGCTACCATTTACAACGATGGTTTTACCGGAAGCGGCGTCCTTGACGCGTTCGAACTCTCCTGTCGGCAAGACATAGGATGCTAACGCTGCCAAAATAATGATGATAAAGAGAATGGCATAAGTGTGTGGCACAGAAAAACGTTTCTTAGCAGGTGTTGTCTGCTCAGATGAATGTTGTGTAGCCATGAGGTCACCTCGCTTTTTTTCGGAATATACAAGCAAGGGGCGTGCCAACTGTCGAAATGTAGCGAAATAAGGCACTTTTCTTGGATTTGAGGATGTAAGCGGATACGCCCATCTGTTTTTTAGGAATGTTTATTAGGTTTTATTCAGCCTAATACAGCCTAATATTCGTTTCTCTTGCCCTCAAATCCGCCCGTGTTGACGCAGCACCTCAATTCCTTCTCGAGTAATCGTGGTTCCTTGGCGGGTCGTGCCTGATTGCACCAGGTTTTGCTGCTCCAGATGCTTCAGCTTGTTGCGAAGGGCACTCTCTGTCCAGCCTGTAGCTTTTAGAGCCGGGGAATGCGCAAGCTGATAGCGTCCCACTGGTTTGTTTGCTGTGTAGTATTGATACAGACAAGAAAGAATATCCAAGTCCCGATCATCCGCGATGGTCACAGGAATTTCATGTGCGGTCTTGCGGAATACGCGATCAATGAGTCGTTTAGGCAGATCGTGCATATTGATCACAGGCTGTTCGGATACGGTAATGGCGTAATCCACGACATTTTTCAGCTCGCGAATGTTTCCTCGCCAATCGTGACTGAGCAGCAGCTCCATGACTTCAGGTGACCAGGTTTTCCGTATGCCCTGCTTATCCAGATGGTCTTGTATGAGCAGGGGAAGGTCGCTGATTCGCTCACGCAGCGATGGGATTTCAATCGGCAGAACAGCCAGGCGATAAAACAGGTCTTCGCGGAATTGCCCCTGTGAGACAGCATCCTCCAGATCGCGGTTGGTCGCTGCAACTACGCGACAATCAACAGAGAGTACCCCGGTTCCGCCTACGCGAATGACTTGCTTTTCCTGTAGCACGCGGAGCAGCTTTACTTGAATCGAGGGAGATATATCTCCGACCTCATCGAGGAAAATGGTCCCGCCGTCCGCTTGCTCAAACACGCCTGGCTTACCACCTTTTCGTGCGCCAGTGAATGCTCCGTCCTCATATCCGAACAGCTCGCTCTCAAGCAGGTTTTCCGGCAGAGAGGCGCAGTTGATCGCGACAAATGGGCCGTTTTTCCGCAGAGAGTGCTGATGAATGGCGTGGGCAAACAGCTCTTTACCTGTTCCGTTTTCTCCGAGCAGGAGTATGGTCTGGTTGTTTTTGGCCATCTTTTTGCTCAGTTCAATGGCGTGAGTCAATCGCTCACTTTCCCCTTTTATATCAGAAAACGAATAGGTGGCCGTGTGACCGCGTAAGGTGAGCTGGGTACGCAAGCGCTGAATTTCCGTGACGTCTTTAAACGTACAGACAAATCCCAGATGCTCCTGGCTCCCGCGAATACTTTGGCCGCTAACAATAAATTGCCGACCGTCGATGGTGACCAGCGTATCTTCCTGCCCCTCATGCTCGAAAAATGGGGTCAGCAGGTCGTGTTCTTTGAGCAGGGTGTAAGAGCGCCCGATGATGGAAGTGTCCTGTGGACAAAACAACTCCACGGCGACGTCATTAATGAAAGTAATCAGTCCATCCTCATTGCAGGCAATAACGGGATCTTTGACCGCCTGAAAAGTAGATTGGAGCTGACTGTTCAGCTTTTGGACTTCAGCGTAGGAGGTGCCAAGCATTTTGGCCAGCTCCGACATTTCTACGATGAACTTGGACAAGTATTCGCGTTCCCATTCGATTGGCACACCTACTTTGCGTCCCGTATCGATTAGGTCGTGAATGCTAATTTTGCGAAACCCGAGGTCAATGATTTCAACATGTGGGGGCAGTGGTACATCAGGCACGCTCATGATAATGGCGTATGTGTTTGCATCATCAAACGTACAACCTGGATGAAAAGGAATATAGTTCAAGTGATCAATATTGGCTTCTAAAAGATTATCGATTACTTCCTGGGCACTGACAGGCGAGTTGTTCATCACCGGTACCGTCGTTCCCGGAGGTATTTGCATCAAGGCTTTAATTTTGCGCAGCTCAAAAAAGCGATTCAATACCGTAATCGGGACCTCATCGGCTGATGCTTGACGCGCGATGGTATAGAGAAGCGGTGACTTGGAGGTGATGAAGATGTGTGCGGCTCCTCGCAGGTCTGGAATGTGCTCATAGCTGACATAGCCGATTACACGACAGTATGGCTCCAAATAAGCCCGCAGTTCTTTTAACAAAAATTCAAGTGTGTCTATCGCATTTGCAATCACAACGATGGTGTTGTTCATGAGGCACCGCCTTTACTAGGAACAATTGCTTTCATGATAGCACAACAAGTGACTTTGAACGGGACAATTCCTGTGTATATGGTTGGTAAGACAAGGATTGATCAGAGGGTACCTATCTATGGTTTAATAGAAGAAAAGAGAGAAAAAGGAGCAGGGGGAGTCTTCATGGAAGACACATTGGTTCCAGAAGTGTTGCAAATGATTGGTGAAGTTGTTCCTGAAGGAGTATCCGTTGCCATTTCAGATGGCTCAAAATACCTTTACTACCAGCCAAGCTCAACGGTAGATTTGAAAATCGTTCCGGGTGATCAGGTGCCGATTGGCTCTGCTACACATCGGGCATTGAATGAAATGGGGAAAGTGGGTCATCAAGTCGAGAGTCGCGTCTTTGGTGTGCCTTATTATGGATTGTCCTTGCCGCTCGTTCGACATGGACAGGTGATGGGGTGTATCACCGCGATTTATCCTGTGCAAACGATGCCTCTAGTAAATCCCGAACCACGCCTTCCGTTTTTGATCGGCAAAGGGGAGGATGGCTGGCTGCCAATTCCACTGAATGAGATCGTGTACATCAGCTCGAACGAAGGGAAAACGCTTTTGCATACAGCAAGCGGTACGTTCGCCAACAAGTACAGTATGGCTGAGCTGGAGTACATGCTTCCATCGGAGCGGTTTGTGCGCTGTCATCGTTCTTATTTCGTCAATATGGAATCCATCGGCTTTATCCATCCGCATTTTCACTCGACGTTTATGCTGGAGATGAAGGATAAGCAAAAAACGCGTGTGCCTGTCAGTCAGACCTATGCCAGCGCTTTTCGGCAACTGCTTGGCTTTTGATTAGTCATCTAGTGAGAACGATTCGCTGTCAAAAATGCTACTTCGCCGCATAAATATTCTGCTTTACCCAAAATCGAGTGCCCGCTCAGAATTCATGTGATAGTGTATAGGACAACAAAGAATTGGCAGGGGGGTCACAATGATGTGGGAGCGCTTACGCGATAAACGAATGGCAGATAAAATCGTGACAGCTGAGGTAGCAGCGGGCTTTATCGAGGATGGCATGACGATCGGGTTAAGTGGCTTCACGCGTGCTGGTGATGCCAAGGTAGTTACACTCGCATTAGCGGAGTTAGCCAAAAAAGAGAACAAGCCTTTCGGGGTGAACGTATATACAGGAGCTTCACTCGGGTCTGACGTGGATGCAGTCATGGCTGAAGCAGGAATCATCATGAAGCGTCTTCCTTTCCAGGCAGACCCGGTGATGCGCAAAAAAATTAATGATGGCAGCCTGATGTTTGTGGATCAGCATCTGTCCCACACCGCGGAGTTAATCCGTGAAGGAGTCATGGCACCGATTGATTACGCGGTTGTGGAAGCGGTTGCAATTACTGAGGATGGCATGATTATTCCTTCTACTTCTGTAGGGAATTCGAATATTTTCGTTGAGTATGCCAAGCATGTCATTATCGAATTGAATCTGGCTCAATCGCCTGAGCTGGAGGGCGTTCACGATATTTACACGCCAGCCAGACAAGGAGAGCGTGGACCAATCCCACTCACCACTGTGGATCAGCGGATCGGAACCGTAGGTATTCCTGTTGATATCGAAAAAATTAAAGGAATCGTGATAACCAATCAACTGGATTCGCCTTCGACGATTGCGGAGCCAGATGAGGAAACGGCCCAAATCGCAGCTCACTTGATCGAGTTTTTGCGCTTGGAAGTGAAGCAAGGGCGATTGCCAAATAGCCTCGCTCCACTGCAATCCGGGATCGGCTCGGTTGCCAATGCTGTATTCAACGGATTTATGGAATCGGAATTTACCGATCTGACTGTTTTTTCTGAAGTGCTGCAGGATGCGGTGTTCGACTTGCTGGATGCAGGGAAAATTTCTTTTGCTTCGGGCTGTTCGATCACGCTCACAGCAGACAAGATGAAGCAAGTGATGGACAACTTCTCTTCCTATCGTGACAAGCTGATGCTTCGTCCGCAGGAGATCACCAACCATCCGGAGCTAATTCGTCGCATGGGCTTGATCTCGATTAATACCGCAATCGAAGCCGATATTTATGGCAACGTCAATTCAACTAACGTTTCTGGTACAAAAATGATGAACGGAATTGGAGGCTCTGGCGATTTCGCTCGCAATGCACGACTAGGCATCTTTGTCACCAAGTCGATTGCCAAGGGTGGAAAAGTATCCAGTATCGTACCGTTTGCGTCCCACGTGGACCATACAGAGCATGATGTGGATATCATCGTGACCGAGCAGGGGCTTGCTGATCTGCGTGGACTGGCTCCTCGTGAGCGCGCACTGAAGATCATCGACAACTGTGCTCATCCGCTTTATCGTGATCAGCTGCGTGCCTATTACGCGGAAGCACTCACTCGCGGAGGACATACTCCGCATGTATTGGAGAAAGCTTTTTCCTGGCACGTACGTTATGCACAGGAAGGAACGATGCTGGAGCAAGAACCAGCTCTCGTATAAATAGAACAGATGAAGAACCCGCCAGGCTGTCTGTTGCCTTGGCGGGTTTGTTGTGGTGAACGACTTACTCATTACAGCAAGCTTGTAGTACTGCTGCCTTTTCTTTTTCTTGCTGGGAAAAGGTCATCCAAGCAAAGCTAAGTCCTGCAAGAACCAAGATACCGCTTACCCAGCCCAGATTGAGGATAGAGGTGTGCTCGACGATAAGCCCTCCTAAACCAGCACCTATTGCCAAGCCTAATTGAAAGATCGAGGTGTTGATGCTGAGAGCGACCTCCGATGAGTGAGGAGACAGCGTAATGAGATAATACTGCTGGGCGGGTACGGTGGATTGGACAGCACCGACCCAAATCATGATGCTGATGATAGCCCCTATGAACCATTGGGCGGAAAGGGGCAGGACGAACAAAATGACAGCGTGAGCCAGCAAGCTTATATACAGCGTTGGACGAACTCCCCATTTGTCTGTAGACATTCCACCGATACGTGAGCCTGCTACACTCGCCACGCCTGCCAGAAGCAAGGTCGTGCTGATCCAGGCGGTTGTCATGCCTGTTGCTGTCTGTAAAAGTGGAGTGATATACGTATAGGCGGTTGAATAGCCTGTGACGAAGAAAAAGGAGATGCCGAGTGCCAACAGGACGCGGCGGTTTTTGAGAATGCCGAGCTGTGTTCGCAGCGGGACTGATTTTTGTGCTTGTTGCTTGGGCATGTATAGCCAAATAGCGATAAAAGGAATGACAGTCGCAGCTGCGATGATGGCGAAAATCGGACGCCAGCCCCAAGCGTCGCCTAGTAGTGTGCCAGCAGGTACTCCGAGTACCAAAGAAACGCTGAAGCCCATGAGAATCACGGCGATTGCTCTTCCCTTTTTCTCGGGAGGTGCCATGTTTGCTGCTTGGGCCAGAGCTACCACCGTATATACACCACCAATCAGCCCCAGAAAAACACGGGAGACCATCAGTGTCGAAAAGCCTGAGCTGAGAAACGCGAGCAAATTTCCTGCGATAAACAAGATCAGGGTCAAGAGCAGGAGCTTTTTGCGCTCCATTCTTGCAGTAAGTGCGATCAATAGGGGCGAACCAAAAGCAAAGGCAAGTGAAAATGCCGAGACAAGCTGCCCTGCGAGGGAAACCGATACTCCGGTATCATCTGCGACCATGCCGATAATACCTGTGACGATCGATTCAGTAGTACCGATCATAAATTCACCGATAGCTAAAATCAAAATAAGAATATGGGTGGGCATGGCAATATTCACTCCTCGTGCGGAAGTCTTTTCTTGTCTAGCCCTGCGCGCGGGTGCAAGAAGAAGTAATGTAGTGACATTTTACGAAACAATTCTTATAATTTACATACATGAATCAAGGTATTTAGAGATACTTTGTTTATAGATGCAAGATGTTTTGAAGTGTGTGCTTATGAAATTGAAAGGATGATGCAAGTGGATCAGGTTGATTATCAAATTATTAGTTTGCTGCACGAAAATTCAAGGATTCCACTCGCTGAAATGGGGAGAATTATCGGGATGACGCAGCCCGCGGTGAAGGAGCGGGTTCGCAGGCTGGAGGAGCAGGGGGTTATTACGGGCTATCATGCCTCGATCTCGCAGGCCAAGCTGGGTAAAACTACAACGGCTTTTGTCATGTTTCGGACGAAGCAGTGCACGGCCTTTATTGATTTTTGCAAGCAGGCACCAGAAGTTACGGATATGTATCGAATCAGTGGAGAGTACAATTACATGCTAAAGGTTGTCACGGCGTCTACGGAAGAGCTGGTTCAGTTTTCAGAGCGCACAGGTGACTTCGGCAATTCGTATACTTTGATTGTGCTGACTGCTCCATTCGAGCAAAAAATGATGATTGGCGAAGAGAAAATCATTTAATAATAAAACGAGGCTGCGCCGTTAAAGGGACGCAGCCTCGCTTATTTGGGAGGGCTCGAGCAGATATCTGGCGCTCTCTACTTTTGCCTGACATAGTGCTCGTCTTTCATAAACAGACGCCAGAAGTAAATAAATCCGGGAATCAAAACAGCAAAACCAACCAAATAGCAAATAAACAGCGCATGAAACGTATCGGGATGCGTAAAGCTCGATTCAATCGTCACATGTGGATAAACGATATACGGTAATCTCGCAGCGCCGTACACGTAGCTGGCGAGCAAATACTGAATGGTGACCGCAATTACTGCGATTCTCGGCAGATGAAGTACATAGCGACGATTCTGCGGGAGGAGCAGCGCGATATAGCCGATGAAAAAACAGCCGACAGATGCCAAAAGCAAAGGCAAATAGGTAATGATTCTGCTGTATAGCCACTGCGCCTCTACTTTCATCGTCACTACTGTTACAAGCGCCATCAAAAGCGTAATCGGCCCCAGGAGTGTGGCGTCCCGGCGATAAACGGAAAAGGCCTGCTTTTCTCCTGCGATGTATGAGTAGTCCGCCAAAAGAAGGGAGGAGAGGAACAGGGTGCTGCTAACAGCCAGACAGATGTAGGCATAGACATGTGGACTGGTGAAAAACAAGCCCCAGTCCAAGTTCTCAACACCGTCGGTTGAGCGGATGAAGCCTCCCTGTGTCACTGGAAGTACGCTGATCAACAGGGCCGGGACCAGGATGCCTGTAATCCCGGATACGATGCTCAGTGTCTTGTCGTATTTATGGATCAGATGGCTAAAGACCATGAAGGCACTGCGAATCAGCATTAGCAACAGTACCAGGCTGCCAGGAATGAGCAAAACACTGCCGAGTGTATAGGTAGCACCGGGAAAAAACGTAACGAGGGCAACGACGATTAAGACGATGAACACATTCACGACTTCCCACGAGGGGGAAAGGTAGCGGTTCGCGATAGAGGTGGCTTTGGTTTTTTCGTGATTCAAGTAAATCATCGACCAAAAGCCTGCGCCAAAATCAAAAGAGGCGGCAACAGAGTAGATTACAACGAAAATCCAAAGCAGCGTAATCGCAATTATCGTGTCGGTCATCACGGTCCTCCGTTAGTAGATAGTTGTTACTCGGCATGGCGTTCCTTTGGATGGGGAAGAGGCTCGAGCTCCAGTGGATGGCGACCAAAATAGCTGCGAAAAACGAGCAGTGTGACAATACCAAGGAACAGATAGATAGCGAGAAATATCCAGAAAAAAGTGGAGACGCCAGCTGCTTGGGTAGCGGCATCCGCGGTTTTCATGACGCGGTAGATGACCCATGGCTGGCGTCCGGTACAGGCGAAAATCCAGCCAAATTCGATTCCGAGCAGGGCAAGAGGACCACTTGCGACGAACACCCATAGCACCCAGCGGGGGAACTGGGAGCGGCGCAATAGCTTTTTCCAGGCAAAGCCTAAAAAGCCTACGACGATCAACAGGCTGCCGATGCCGACCATACCGTTGAACAACGTGTGGATATAGAGAGGAGGCCATAATTCTTTCGGAAAATCATTTAGGCCCACTACCACCTCGTCAAATCGGTTGGCTGCCAAAAAGCTGAGTGCCCACGGAATTTCCACGGCATATTTGACTTCTTTGGTCTGCGGGTCCGTAAAGCCGCCGATGGCTAACGGAGCGTACGCTTGTGTTTCAAATAGTCCTTCTGCGGCAGCGAGCTTTTCAGGTTGATACCGATGCAAAAGCTGTGCGGACTCATGGCCGTTTAATGCCGTTAAAAGGGAGAAGGTGCCCCCGACGATGAGGCCTGCCAGCAATGCCTTTTGATGATAGGAATAGACGCGCCCGCCTTTTTCAGCACGAAGCATTTTCCACGCTGCCACACCTGCGATCGCAAAGGCCCCTGTCATATACGCGGATACCGTGACATGCCCGGCGGTGACGAAAAAGCTGGGATTAAAAAAAGCAGCCCACGGATTTACATCGACAATCTCTCCATCGGCGATGCGAAATCCGGTAGGTGTGCCCTCGAAGGCATGGACGTTGGTAATCAGGATGGCTGATGCTGTGGCCCCAACCAGCACCATAAACACACTGAGTAGGCGCATGGCAGGGGAGAGGCGATGTGCAGCGTACACGTAAATCGACATAAATAAAGCCTCTAGAAAAAAGGCAAAGATCTCAATTTGAAAGGGGAGCGAAATCACTTTACCGACTACCTCCATGAACCCCGGCCATAGGAGAGAAAGCTGCACACCTGCAATCGTACCCGAGGGGATTGCGACTCCCAAGAGGATCGCTTGTGCTTTTGTCCAACGCTTGGCCATGGTTTCATAATCGCGATCCTTGGTCCTCCAAAACAAAATTTCTGCGAGCAGAATCATCAATGGGAGTCCTACACCGAGGGTGGCAAAGATGATGTGAAAAGCCATAGTTGTCCCAAAAGCAGCTCTGGTCATTACGATATCTTCCACGTTTCGCTTCCTTTCCAAATCGATGCTCACATGTTCAAGTTCCTTACATAATGTCTCAAACCAAAAGGAAATTTATGCAAAAAAGACCGTCCCAGGAGGAACGGTCTTACATAAAAGATAGAGGGAAGAATTGCATGGTTGTAAACGAGATTATTTGCGGTAGAGCGGATAGTCGACTTCCGTTGGGACTTGAATCAGTACCAGACGGAGCGGAGCATCAGCAGAGGCTTGATAAACAGCAGTACTATTTTTCTCAGCTGAGGCGACGACGAAATCCCCTTTGTTCATCGTAACGGCATGTGCTGTAGGTGCCTTTCCATCTGTGACTGTACCTGCACCTGAGACAACTACAACAGAGTGTGCATAATCTGCTGGCAAGTCAAGCTCATACGATTGTCCTGCCGGGATCGTGATATCACTCATCAAAGAGTCGGTAATCAGTTGAATCGGTGCTGCCTGCCCAATGATTTTCTTCACAATGACACCGTTTACCTCGTCAGTAGGAAAGTCCTCGTGATCGTATTGATTGTAGGTCGGTGGCAGCTTTGTGCTCTTCGCCAGATGCGGCTCAAACCAGATTTGGAACATTTCTGTATCTTTACCCAGCTCTTCCGCGTGCTGTGCGCCAGAGCCTGTTTGCATAATCTGCACGCCACCGGTAGTCACTTCTTGCAGATTGCCTAGCGTATCACGATGACCCACGGTTCCGTTCAGTACATAAGAAAGAATTTCAAAGCCTGAGTGCGGGTGCAGAGGGATTTCAAAGGTTTTTAAAGATTTGGCCCAAGCCCAGTAGAACAGTGGTCCAACCCGTTTGACGACAGAGTCTTCGCGAGGAAAGCCAATCGGTTTGTATTCTACGATTTCTCCGTTTCCGAAATGTCCTTGTGCTTGATAAGCTTGCGTGTAGACTTGAATATCCATTGGTCATTTCCTCCCTTAGCGTTTACGATCGTATTCGGGATTTCACTGCTTATTTATTAAAACAGAACGTATGCGCCAGGTCCAACCAAAGCAAGACCGATAGCAACAACAATCAAAGTAAGATTGTATTCATAGCCGTTTTGGGTTGCCCACAGACCGTTTTGACCGTGTACTTTTACAATGGCTACGAGCATGGTAATCGCAATCAGAATCGCACCCGCCCAGAATCCAACACCAGTTGCGAACAACAGACCGCCGACAAGCTCACCAAGTCCGGCAACGAGCGCCATAGCGACACCAGGCTTTACACCAATTGAATCTAACCATCCGCCCGTTCCTTTTAATCCATAACCGCCAAACCAGCCAAACAGTTTTTGTGCACCATGACCGACGAACAACAGTCCAATCACCAAACGAATAATAAGCAAACCAAGATCCATCATTTTTCATCTCTCCTTAAATATTTTAAATTATAGTATTTTGAATTTGAGATATTACGTGAAAAAAAGGCTGGCGGGCCTTTAGAAAGTTTCCGCCAGTTGAGCTGCTTTTACAACACCAGCTTGAATGATTTCTTCTGCTTTGTCTGCGAATTGATTGTGACCTTCTACAACCACTTCAGACACGTTGCTGATACCCCAGAAGCCGAGGATTGTTTTCACATATTTGCTAGCAAGCTCGATTGCTGCCATTGGACCTTCGGAGTATACGCCGCCACGAGCAGTCAGAAGAGCTACTTTTTTGTCGCCCATCAGACCAACTGGACCTTCAGCAGTGTATTTGAATGTTTTGCCTGCTTGGGACAGGTAGTCCATGTATGTGTGCAGGACAGCAGGTACGGTGAAATTCCACATTGGGTACGCGATCACTACTTTGTCAGCTGCAGCAAATTGGTTCAAATATTTGTTAACGTAGTCTGCACCTTTTTGTTCTTCAGCAGTCAGCTCCATGCCGCGACCTGCTTTGAACATTGCAGTGATCAGATCGTTACCGTAGTATGGCAGGTTTTCTGCGAACAGGTCCAACTCAGTAACTGTATCGTTAGGATGAGTCTCTTTATAGGATTTAACGAAAGCTTCGTACAGCTTTACGCTAGTAGCCTGTTCAACTGGGCGATCATTTGCTTTAATAAAAAGTACGTTACTCATGAAGTAAATATTCCCCTTTCGAATTGTAAGTCACTAACTTTTAAAATGTAAATCTTGATTTTAAGATTATTATGAGCAAGGTATTTTGTCAATACCTTTTTTGCGCTTTCAGCTTTTACTTTTACTCTAATAGCTATCCTGCGCAGCACGCCCCAGCTTTTTTAGCAGTTCAGTCGCTTGTCTCTGTTCCTCAGGAGTAAGACCGCTCACCGCTTGTTCAATGATCTCTTGATGAGAGGGGAAAATATCAGCCAAAAACTGGTTTCCTTTTTCCGTTAGCTCTGCATAGATGACACGGCGATCCGCAGAACAGGGCTTGCGAATCAATAGCTGCTTCTTCTCTAGTTTGTCCACAACGTAAGTGATGTTTCCACTGGAGATCAGGATCTTTTCCCCAATTTGCTGCAAAGGCTGTGGTCCTTTATGGTAGAGAACCTCCAGAACACCAAACTCCGTTGGATTAAGCCCATGCTGACGAATATTGCGATTGGAATGTGCCATCACCCAGTTATATGAACGTGAAAGAACGACAAAAAGATCAAGGGAGTCATTACGTATCGATTGCTCCGACATGAATGCCCCTCCTTTCAGATCAAAGGAAATTTAAATATCTTTAATTTAAGATAATCGTACACGATGTGAGTGAACTTGTCAATTCGGGTCCAGAAAAAAGAAAAACCTGAGGCAATTGTGGCCGTCAGGACTTGAAAGGTAGCGGGGATGTTAGTACTCAATTTTCGTTACTTCATCTAAAGGGCCTAGGGGATTATCGTTTGCTTCGGTGAGTTCTTTTTGCAAAAGTTTTTCATGTCCTTCATCTGACAGGTCAAAATAGAAGTATTCCTTTGGCTTATTTTGCTTCATGGAAGTACGCTTTTCAGACATTAGAATCCCCCTTGGCTTTATTTCATGGAATAGTCTTTGCGACTATGCAAAATAACATCCGTATCCAGTCCAAGGAAGTGTGCACTTTACGATTTTTTATTTTACAAACAATTGTCCTTGTGATAAACTTTTGTTTGTAAACGAAAGCTGTGAATGCTAACAAACGAGAAAGGAGGATGACTGTGGACAAAGAAATGCAGATTTTGCATCATATTCGGCACAATCCTTTTATTAGCCAGCAGGAGCTAGCGGACCTGATCGGGATTTCCCGTTCGGCTGTCGCAGGCTATATTGCCCAGCTAACCAAGCGCGGCGAAATCAAAGGACGTGCCTATATTTTGCGCGACGAAGGCTTGATCGCTTGCATCGGCGGAGCGAATCTGGACCGTAAAGCGCGAGGGAAGCAAAAGGTGCGTCTGCACTCATCCAATCCGGTTACGATCATGGAGTCGTGCGGAGGGGTGGCGCGAAACATCGCCGAAAATCTGGGACGACTCGGCTGCAATACTTCCCTTTTTACCAGCATTGGTGAAGACAAGGAAGGCGAATGGATCGTGCAGGAGACGAGAAAGTACGATGTAGATATTAGCCAGGTATGGCGTTTAAAGGCTCAGCGGACAGGCACCTACACGGCGTTACTGGATATCGACGGAGAAATGGTCGTCTCGCTGGCCAATATGGATATTTACGATGCACTGACGCCAGAAATGTTCGCGGAGAAATGGTCGCATATTGCAGCAGCCAGCGCGATTTTCCTCGATACAAACGTACCTGAGGATTGTCTGGCTTACATCATCGAGCGGTGCCGAGAGGAAGGCATTGCGCTGTTCATTGACCCAGTCTCTTCTGCAAAAGCAAAAAAGCTGCCACAGCGCTTGGACGGAGTAGAAGCGATACTGCCCAATCGCGAAGAGGCGGAGCTGTTATCCGGCATGACGATCGGCTCGATCGAGGAATGTGCCGAGGCGTGCGCCAAGATCAGGGAACGAGGCGTCAAACACGTTATCGTTACCATGGGTGAGCAAGGAATTTATTATCAATCGGAAAACGTATCGGAGCATTTGACCCCGTATCCAACAGAAGTAGTTGACGTGACGGGAGCAGGAGATGCCTTTGTTTCTGGGCTGTTGTACGGGATTGTGAATGGAGAAACGTTCGAAAAAGCTTGTCGCCTTGGACTGGCAGCTTCTGCCCTGACCTTGCAAACGGAGCAATCGGTATCCCCATTACTCAAAGCAGATCAACTGGAACGGACAGTTGAACAATACGAAAAGGAGCGATAAGAAATGAAACAATACTTAACCTTTACTGAAGAAGTACGCCATGCACTGGAGAACAATTTGCCGGTAGTTGCACTTGAGACAACGATCATTTCGCACGGTATGCCATATCCGCAAAACATCGAGATGGCAAAAGAAGTAGAACAAATCATTCGCGATAACGGAGCAGTGCCAGCTACCATCGGGATTATGAACGGCAAAATCAAAATCGGTTTGACTGAGGCTGAGCTGGAAGAGTTTGCGACCAACCAATCCGTAGAAAAAGTGAGCCGTCGTGACTTCCCGTACATCCTGTCCAGCGGTAAAATCGGTGCGACAACAGTAGCGGCTACCATGATTGCAGCTGAGCTGGCAGGCATCCACATGTTTGCAACCGGCGGTATCGGTGGGGTTCACCGCGATGGTGAGATCACATGGGACGTATCTGCTGACCTGACTGAGCTGGCGCAAACAAACGTAGCGGTAGTATGTGCAGGCGCAAAATCTATCCTGGATATCGGTCGCACACTGGAATACCTGGAAACACAAGGGGTTCCTGTAGTAGGCTATCGCACAGCTGAATTCCCGTCCTTCTTTGCTCGCGAAAGCGGTTATGGCGTAGATTTCCGTCTGGACACTCCTGAAGAAGTGGGAGCTTTGATGAATACAAAATGGGATCTGGGCCTCAAGGGCGGTATGATCATCGCAAACCCAGTGCCTGAGTCTGACGCTCTGAATCACAAAGAAATTGAAGCAGTAATCCTGCAAGCTCTCACGGAAGCAAAAGAGAACAACATCGCTGGTAAAAAGGTGACACCGTTCTTGCTTGCAAAAGTGAAAGAACTGACAGCAGGCAAAAGCTTGCAAACAAACATTGCACTGGTGAAGCACAATGCAGAAGTAGCTGCGAAGGTAGCGGTTGCTTACCAGCAAAAAGCAAACGAAAGCAAATAATAAAGGATAGACCAAGCCCTCGGGATCAACCGAGGGCTTTTTGTTTGCTGGTAGCACTATTTTTGTACTGGATGCAAAAGACACCCGTAATAATCAGGATAATTCCTGCTATTTTCGGCAAAGAGGCTTCGTGAACTGGCATGCGAAGCAGACCGAAATGATCTATGATCACCGCCATGAGCATCTGACCAATTAAAGTGAGAGAAAAGGTAAGGGCTGAGCCGAGTTTGGGCAAGCAGTAGGTTGTGCTTAAAATCATGATGACGCCAATAAAACCGCCGATCCACATCCACCAAGGATAAGACGTCAAGAGATGCCAATTTGATGGTTTGATTTGTTCAGAAGTGAGTGTAAGCAAAATGAGAGTCAAGGTGCCGACGAGAAACGAGATCATTGCCGCCGAATAGCTGGAAGAAGTAAGCTGGCGCAAACGGACATTAACCGCTGCCTGGATGGGTAAAGTGGCTCCGGCAAGAATGACGAAACAGATAAACAGCATGGGAAGTGAGCCTCCTTTTCACGGTCAAAAAAATCGAATGAGCAAAATACCACCCAGAACGGAAGCAATCCCGATAAGGCGCGCAGCGCTTATCTTTCTTTTGGTCATGTGAAAAAAACCAAAGTGATCGATAACGATAGACATCACCATTTGTCCTGTCAAAATGAGAGCAAACGTAAGAGCAGCACCTAAAACAGGAACTGCCTCCAAATTTGCCAGAACCGCAATGACGCCGATTGCCCCTCCAAGCCATGCCCAAGATGGCTTTGCTTGTAAAGCGTGAAATAGGGAAGACAGGGTATTTTTTTGTGTGAGGCACAGGACAGTCAACAGAAGAAATCCGATAAAATAAGCAATTGCCAAAGCGAGATAAGGTGAGGCAACGGCACTGCGTAACTGAACGTTGGCAGCAGATTGCACCGGCATCATCATTCCAGCAAGAAGAAGAAGGATAAATGGCATGTGACCATCTCTTTTCTCTTTATTTCAAAATAAGTTGAAATGATTATATTTCAATATAATTTGAAATGTCAATGCTCTCTCGCTATAATAAAAGCATGAATACAAATGACGATCTGTTAATCATTTCAGTTATCAAAGCCCTGAGTGACCCGATTCGCCTGAAAATCATACATCTTTTAAAAAAGGGAAGAGATGAAGAATGCCAGTCTCCTGCCTCCTTACAAAATCCGCAAGCTTTGTGCCCAAAAGATATTCTTCGAAAAATGGAGGTTTTATCTGACTCCAAGCTGTCCTATCATCTAAAGGAAATGAAGCAGGCGGGTTTAATCGTGGAGCATCGCGAAGGAAAACGAATATTTTACGAGCTGAATACAGAACCTCTAGGGAAATTATCTGCGTGGCTGGATGAGTTCTCACAGTAGGAATGGCCAGTCTCTCCGCTTATGGAGAGATTTTTTTGTTTTTAGGCAAAAAACCACTTGATATACCCTTGGGGGGGTATTGTATTATAAGGGTGTGATAAGAATTGACCTGCAGGGGAACAATACGATAAAATATACCCCGCAAGGGTATCTGTGACGGGGGAATAAAAATGAGTGCCAAAACAGCAGAGGCGACTGTTCCGATTACAGGAATGACGTGCGCCGCATGTGCGCTTCGAATTGAAAAGGGCTTGAAGAAGATGGGTGGCGTAGAGACTGCCAATGTCAATTTGGCTCTGGAAAAGTCGACAGTTGTCTATGACCCGGCAATAACTAACCTCGATGATATACGCACAAAAATTGAATCGCTCGGGTACGGAGTCGCAGCCGACAAGGTAGAGCTGAATATCACTGGCATGACATGTGCCGCTTGTTCGACCCGGATTGAGAAAGGGCTGAGTAAAATGCCCGGTGTTCTCAAGGCCAACGTCAATCTCGCATTGGAGATGGCCACAGTCGAGTACGATTCATCCCATATCGGCGTGTCCGATTTGATCCAAAAGGTTGAAAAGCTCGGCTACCAGGCTGCTCGCAAGGAAGAGGGCAATGATGCGGAAAAGGTAGACCGCCGCGCAGCAGAGATTCAGCGTCAGACGAGGAAGTTCTGGATTTCCATGGTGCTCTCACTGCCACTGTTGTGGTCGATGGTAAGTCACTTTTCCTTCACCTCGTTCATCTGGCTGCCGGAATTTTTGATGAACCCGTGGGTGCAGCTGGCTTTGGCGACACCGGTTCAATTCATTATCGGGGGACAGTTTTACGTGGGAGCGTACAAAGCACTGCGTAACAAGAGTGCCAACATGGATGTGCTCGTCGCTCTCGGTACATCAGCCGCTTACTTTTACAGTTTGTATGTAGCCATTTCCTCGATTGGTACTCATGGCCATATGCTTGAGCTTTACTTTGAGACCAGCGCCGTTTTGATCACGTTAATCCTCTTGGGTAAACTATTCGAGGTAAAGGCCAAAGGTCGTTCATCAGAAGCGATTCGCAAGCTGATGGGATTGCAAGCGAAAACAGCAGTAGTCGTTCGGGATGGCGTCGAAATGACGATACCCGTAGAGGATGTTCGACTGGGCGATATCGTACATGTGAAGCCCGGTGACAAAGTACCTGTAGATGGAATTGTTTTGGAAGGCCAATCAGCTGTCGATGAATCCATGCTGACTGGGGAAAGTATTCCTGTAGATAAAGCAGCTGGAGATACGGTCATCGGTGCCACGCTCAATAAAAACGGCTTCTTGAAGGTCCAGGCGACAAAAGTAGGAAAAGAAACCGCATTGGCGCAAATCATCAAGGTTGTAGAAGAGGCACAGGGTACCAAAGCTCCAATTCAACGTTTGGCAGACAGTATTTCTGGGATTTTCGTTCCTATTGTGGTCGGAATTGCGATCATTACCTTCCTGGTCTGGTATTTCGCAGTCATGCCCGGCAATTTTGCTGAAGCATTGGAAAAAGCTATTGCGGTCCTGGTTATTGCTTGCCCGTGTGCACTTGGTCTTGCGACACCAACCTCAATCATGGCAGGGTCAGGACGTGCGGCTGAGCTGGGCATTCTGTTCAAAGGCGGGGAGCATCTTGAGACTGCCCATCACCTGGATACGATCGTTCTTGATAAAACGGGCACTGTTACAAAAGGTGAGCCTGAGCTGACAGATGTCATTACCTTTGATATCGAGGAGCAGGAATTGCTCGCACTTGTCGGAGCTGCCGAGAAAAATTCCGAGCACCCATTGGCGCAAGCCATTGTTCGCGGCATAGCAGAAAAAGGCATTGCTTTGACGGACACCACTTCGTTTGAAGCGATTCCCGGTTTTGGTATTCGAGCTGTAGTAGCGGGTAAAGAAGTTTTGGTAGGTACTCGCCGACTGTTGGAGCAAAATCAGATTTCGTATCAGGCTGTTACCGATACGATGCTTCGCCTGGAGCAATCGGGAAAAACGGCGATGCTCGCTGTCGTCGATGGTAAGCTGGCAGGACTGATTGCCGTAGCCGATACGATTAAACCAACCTCGAAGCAAGCAGTAGAACGTATGAAGGCAATGGGACTTACGGTCATCATGATGACGGGCGACAACCGGCAAACTGCCGAGGCGATCGCACGTGAAGCAGGTATTGATCACGTAATTGCCGAAGTCCTGCCCGAAGGCAAGGCAGCTGAAGTGAAAAAGCTGCAAGCAGCAGGCAA
The DNA here is from genome assembly GCF_002897295.1 of Brevibacillus reuszeri. Taxonomy (GTDB): domain Bacteria; phylum Bacillota; class Bacilli; order Brevibacillales; family Brevibacillaceae; genus Brevibacillus; species Brevibacillus reuszeri_A. The sequence goes on along the minus strand of NZ_BEXF01000012.1, from coordinate 157,835 downwards.
AAAGGTAGCCATGGTCGGCGACGGAATCAATGACGCTCCAGCGCTCGCCACTGCGGATATCGGTATGGCGATCGGAACAGGAACAGATGTGGCGATGGAGGCGGCCGATATTACTCTCATGCGCGGCGAGCTCACGAGTGTCGCTGACGCAATCGAAATGAGCAAACGCACCATCCGGAACATCAAGCAAAACCTGTTCTGGGCATTTGCCTACAACACTTTGGGAATTCCGTTCGCAGCTCTAGGATTCCTGGCTCCTTGGCTCGCAGGAGCAGCGATGGCATTCAGCTCCGTATCCGTAGTCCTCAATGCACTGCGACTGCAACGGGTAAAGCTGTAATCGCCTGCAGCCAATAAAAGAAGTAACACGCGGCATGTCCGCATACCCTATAAACATAAAGCTCAAAAGGAGAGATTGAGAAATGAAAAACATCACATTGAACGTAGAAGGCATGTCTTGCAACCATTGCGTAAACACCGTTGAAAAAACATTGAAAGAGCTGGGAGCTGAAGGCAAAGTAAACCTCGCAGCCAAAACAGTAGAAGTAACATACGACGAAAACGGCACAACCCTCGAAGCTATTAAAGAAGCCATCGAAGAACAAGGCTACGACGTAGTATAAACAGTAGAAAATAACGAAAGCTCTTGCCCGGAAATCACGGGTAAGAGCTTTTTTATTTTGTCGCCCATCAAAAAGTGCTGCGAGGACAGCCAACAGCTGTCGAGAGGAAAAAGGAGAAAAGCGAAGATCTTTGGAACACAGCCGAAGCGAAATGAAAAAAGCGAAACACGCAATTTAAGCGTCCACCTCTGAAATACATTCTGAACCTGCCACTTTTGGACGCGGTTTCGCTTTTTTCATGTAGCTGTGCAGGAATGACCCCTAAGCAAGTGTTCCAAGAATCTGGAGCCTTTTCTCCTTTTTCCTCTCCTCCACTACAGCCCGAACTAATCGCATCACTTCCCTCCCCCCCACCTGTTTTGTAAAGATTGTGTAAATCGTTAACCAAACCTAAACAATGCATGTGCCTAGCCATACAAAAACCCGCCACGACAGCATTTTCTTTTTATCAAACCTTGTTCAGCGCTTTATATGGGATTAAAAATTCAAATCTACAATGAAAGCAAGTGAAAGAGGTGGTCATTGTGGATTTGCATATGCACACCACTGCTTCTGACGGTAAGCTCACGCCAAAGGAGCTGCTGCTAGAGGCAAAAGAACGGGGCGTGACTCATCTGGCCATTACCGACCATGACACAGTGGACGGTTATTTACTGGCGCGAGAGGAAGCCACGCGGCTGGGGATCGGAGTGATACCCGGAATCGAATGGAATACAGAAGGGCCGGAAGACGAGCTGCACATACTGGGCTACGGCTTTGATATTTCCGATCCGCGTCTGCTGCATCTGATGGATCGCAGACAGCAGGAGCGGATTGATTGGGCCACAGAGATGGTCGAGCGCTGCAACAAGCTGGGGCTGGCGATTACCATCGAGGATTGTCTGGTCCGTGCAAAAGGCGGGATCATCGTTCGAACACATATTGCGGAAGTATTAGTAGAGAGTGGATACAGCTCAACACCACAGGCAGCATTCGATGCGTATTTGCGAAAAGGTGCACCCGCGTATGTGCCAAGACCGGTCTTTTCCGCACAGGAAGCTATCGAGGTAACGCACGAGGTAGGAGGCATAGCGATTCTCGCTCATCCAGGGATATATCCTTTTGAGGTAAAGCTGGATGCCCTGCTTGAATACGGGATTGACGGGATCGAGGTCTATTACCCGAAGCATTCAGCAGCGCAAATGGCTTTTTGGGAGCGTCAGGCAAAAAAGCATCAGCTGATTCGCTCGGGAGGCAGTGACTTTCACGGACATGGCTCTCGCAACTCTACACCTGTTGGAAGTGTTCCGATGCCGCGTGAAGTAAAGGAGTGGTGGACATGCTGTATGTTTCATCAACACTAATGTGGGCGTACCCGGTAGAGGCCGCCATTCTGATTGCAAGGCAGTATGGATTTACCGGCATGGAAGTATGGGCAGAGCATGTCTGGTTTCATCAGAGCAATGCACGGGAGATTCAGCAGGCAGCGAAGCGTGTAGGAATGAAGCTGACCCTGCATGCGGCGAGCTGGGATTTGAATCTATGCTCGCTGAATAGCGGAATACGCCAGCAGTCCATTGCAGAAATAAAGCGATCGATTGCTCTGGCTACTGAGATTGGAGCCAAAAGTGTGACGATCCATCCAGGACGCTTTACCTTAACCTCCAAAAACAGGGGTATGCATGAGGAGTTCTTGATTGAAAGCGTAAATGAACTGGCGTACGAAGCCCAGCAAAAGGATTGTATCCTCTCGATTGAGCATATTGAACCGCTCCCCAAGGAGATGATTGTTACGCCACAAGACCTCAATCGTTTGCGAGCGGCAATCGCATACCCGACTACTGCGACCTTTGATATCGCCCATGTCCCGCTCTCCTGTTCCCTGACGCAATTTTATCGGGAGCTGGAAGGGGTGGATAAAATCCACGTGAGTGACGCTACTGCATCCAAGCTGCATGTGCCACTCGGAACAGGTGAGATTGATCTTGAGACAATTTGGCCGCTTTTGTTTGAAAAAGACAGACCCGTTGTTGTAGAAGGCTTCGATGACGCGAGAGATTTAGGTGTACTCAAGCAAAATCTGTTGTATCTACAGCATGGTGATTGTGTCTCATTTGGATAGGAGGTTTATTACACATTGAATATTCTCGTCACGAATGACGATGGGATCTTTTCCAACGGCGTACTTTGTTTAGCACAGGCTTTACAGCCATTTGGCAATGTATCCATCGTCTGTCCCGATCAAGAACGTAGCGCAATCAGTCACGCGATTACGCTGAAATCGCCTGTAAAGGCAAATAAAGTGAACTTTTTCGATACTTCATTAGAGGCTTGGGCGGTCAATGGCACCCCGGCCGATTGCGTCAAAATGGCGCTTGAAGTCATTCTCAAGGAAAAGCCCGATGTCATTGTTTCTGGAATTAACCGTGGTCCTAATCTGGGGCGGGATGTATTTTACTCCGGAACGATCTCAGCTGCAATCGAAGGCGCGATGTACCAGATTCCTTCGATTGCGATTTCTCTGGCGACACTGAAGCCGAACCCATCCTTTTCGATCGTGGAGCCGCTCGCTTATGAAGTGTTTGAGACACTCTTGAGGCACAAGCTCACTCCAGAAACGGTATTGAACATCAATCTCCCGTATCTGTCAAAAGAAATGGTAAAGGGAGTCGCTGTTACGCCGCTTGCGATGGACGTTTTGCGCTATCAGTATGTCGGCTTGAATGATCCCCAGGGATACCTCTGCTACTGGCTCTCTGATCATTTGACCGAGCTGCATTTTGAAGACGAGGAATCTGATTATTACAAGCTGCGAGATGGCTACATCACCATCACACCGCTTCAGCTGAATATGACGAATACGGCAATGAAAGCAAAGATTGGAAAGTGGTTTCAAGGTACGAAACAAAGCTCATAGCATGCCCACTCATGATTAGGAGGAAATAGAAAATGAAACGTGTTCAACTCCACAAATGGACTCTTTCTCTATTCACAGCACTATCAGTTTTGGGATTGACAGCATGTGGTACACAGTCCACTTCCACTTCGCCGCAACCAGAAGCCAAGCCGGCACCAGCCACACCAGCAGCAACAACTACAGCTGCCACAACTGAGGCGGCAGCACCAAAAGTAGCGGGGAATCTGAGCTTTTACACATCACAGCCAGATGCAGATGCAGCGGCTTTGATCGAGAGCTTTACGAAAAAGTATCCGGAGGTAAAGGTCGAGCTGTTCCGTTCTGGTACAGAGGAGGTCATCAGCCGTCTACAGGCTGAGGCACAGGCAGGACAGGTCAAAGCAGACGTGCTGCTGGTAGCTGACGCGCCGACCTTTGCCAGCTTGAAAAAGCAAGACTTGCTCATGGGCTACAACTCTCCAGAAGCTGCTGACATCCCTGCGGATTGGAAGGATGCAGACGGTGTCTATACAGGAACGAAAGTCATGGCGACTGTCCTCGCAGTCAATACAAGCAAGGTAACTACAAAGCCTGACAGTTGGAAAGTACTGACGAGCCCTGAGGCTGCTGGAAAAGCAATCATGCCAAGCCCGCTTTATTCCGGGGCAGCTGCCTACAACGTCGGTGTACTTACCCGCCAAGGCGATTTTGGCTGGGATTTCATCCAAGGACTCAAAACCAATCAAATGACCGTAACCAAAGGAAATGGCGCCGTGCTCAAAAGTGTAGCGGGCGGCGAAAAAGAATACGGCATGGTCGTCGATTATTTGGTAGCCAGAGCGAAAAAAGAAGGATCACCGGTAGAGCTGATCTATCCAAGCGAAGGTGTGCCAGTCATTACAGAGCCAATCGGTATTTTGAAAGCTTCGAAAAACCAGGACGCGGCAAAAGCATTCGTTGACTTTGTGCTCTCGGAGGAAGGTCAAAAGCTCGCATCAAGCCTGGGCTACACGCCGATTCGTAAAGGCGTTGCGGCACCAGAAGGACTGCTTGCCCAAGATCAGATCAAAGCGCTCTCAGCAAATACAGATGAACTAGAAGCATCCCGTGAGGCGGATAAAAAGAAATTTGGAGAGATGATGGGTGGCAAGTAACTGGCAGACAGTAGTGACTGAACGGCAGATCGGAGAGCGGCGTAAATTCGCCGCTTCTCTGTCGATGGAACAGGCGGCTACATGGATGGTGCTGGTACCAGTCGCCTTCTTTTTTGTCTATCCGCTGTGGAAGCTGATGGCGCTCAGTGTGAAAACGGACACAGGACTCGGTTTTGCTCATTTTGCAGAAGTACTGACACATGCGCGTACATGGGATGCGGTTGGTCACACCATTACGGCTGCTGGTGCATCAACCATCATTTCGCTTGTGATCGGGGTATCATTGGCTTGGCTGTGCGCTTATACCGATATTCGCTGGAAGCCGGCCTTTCATGTACTCGCGCTATTGCCACTGCTCATTCCCTCTTACGTCATGACATTGGCATGGACGCAGCTTGCGGGACCGCAGGGAGTCATCAATCGGGCAGCAAGCTGGCTGGCTGGAGCCCCTGTAGAGATATGGAATGTGTACGGGCTGGACGGAATTATTGTCGTAATGGGCTTGACCCATTATCCGCTGGTTTACATGCTGACACTGTCTGTTCTGTACCGGATTCCAAAGGAGCTGGAGTGGGCAGCGCACTCTTCTGGAGCAAGTGCTCTCACGGTGTTTCGCAAGGTTACGCTGCCGCTTGGATTGCCTGGCATCGCAGGAGGCGGGCTGCTTGCATTCATTTCCGGCCTCGACAATTTCGGAATCCCAGCGTTTTTAGGAATTCCAGAAAATATATCTGTCCTCAGCACACTCATCTATGAAGAAGTGATCGGATTCGGGCCGACTGCTTTCGCCAAGGCTGCTGTTCTGTCTATTGTGCTTGGTGTAGTCGCTTTGGCTGGAACCGGGGTACAGTGGCTTTTGCTGCGCAAGAGTCGGGTTGACCAGACGAGTGCGGAGGACAAGTCGATTCGGCGATACCTGGGTGCGAAACGGGGTTGGGTGGAGCTGGGCGTATGGGGCTTTATGCTGGTAACAGGCGTATTGCCGCTCTTATCGATGGCTGCCACTGCCTTTGTAAAAGCGTATGGCTTGCCGTTTATCGCAGAAAATTTGACGTGGAAGCACTTTGCGTTTGTGCTGTTCGACCATGCAGGGACACGGGATGCGATTCGAAATAGCCTGATGCTTGCCAGTCTGACGGGAATTTTGTGTGTGCTCGCAGGTACTTGGTTTGCCTACTGGCGCGTCAATCGCCCCTCGTTTACAGGCAAAATCATGGAAGGAGCTGTGGCATTGCCGTATGCATTGCCCGGTATGGTTCTTGGTCTGGCGATGATTTTGACCTGGATGGAGCCGATTCCCGGCTGGCAGCCCGGTTTGTACGGAACGGTTTGGCTTATTTTGATTGCGTATGTGACACGGTTTTTGATTCTCCAAGTAAAGAGCAGTACGGTTTCGATCATGCAGGTAGGCAAGGAAGTAGAGGAAGCGGCAAGAATCAATGGTGGTGGGTTTTGGACGAGATGGGGCAAAATTCTCGTACCGCTTTATGCACCGGGAATGGCAACGGGCTTGTTCCTCGTCTTTTTGACGGCATTTACTGAGCTGACGCTGTCCTCGCTCCTGTGGACTTCTGGCGCGGAAACGATTGGCGTCGTTATTTTCGGCTTTGAGCAGGCGGGGTCTACGACCTACAGCACGGCGCTTTCCACGCTAATTGTAGCAGCTATTCTGCTTCTTTTGACAGCGGGTGGCTTGTGGAAACGATATTGGCAGCGGAGGGTAGAGCAATGAATAGTGCGAGGGTAGCAGGAGTTTCTAAAAAATTTGGCAGTGTAACTGCGCTTCATAATCTGGATTTGCAAATTGGGCAAGGAGAGTTCGTCGCCCTGCTGGGACCGAGCGGCTGCGGAAAGACTACGCTGCTGCGCTTACTCGCTGGCTTTGAATCTCCGACGAGCGGTGAAATTTGGATCAATCATGAACGGGTGGCTGACGCAGACGGACGCAAACCGCCAGAGGAAAGACGGATTGGCATGGTGTTCCAGTCATTCGCGCTATGGCCGCATCTGAATGTATACGAGAATGTAGCCTTTCCTCTACGCCATCAAAAGCAGGTGCCCGATGCGTATAAAAAAGACCCGAGGGCGCGTGTGGCGCAAATGCTTGAAATGGTCGGACTTGGTGGCATGGAGGAGCGATTTCCAAGCCAGCTGTCAGGCGGACAAAAGCAGCGTGTAGCTTTGGCGCGCGCCATCGTGTTTAATCCGACGCTTCTGCTGATGGATGAGCCGCTCAGCAGTCTCGATGCGGAGCTGCGGATGCAGATGAGAAAAGAAATTCAGTACATTCACCGCGAGCTGGGTACGTCGATCGTCTATGTCACCCATGACCAGTCGGAAGCGCTAGGAATGGCAGATAAGATCGTGGTCATGAAGGACGGAAGGGTAGAGCAGGCGGGTACCCCGCAGGAGATTTACTATGCACCGGAGTCTTTGTTTGTCGCCAAATTCGTGGGACGGTCCAACTTTTTAAAAGGCAGCTGGTCGAATCCACATACCTTTTTGCTGGACAAAGTAGGGGGGCAGACACAGCCGATACCGGTGTCGCGCGACTATGCTTCGTTTCACGCTCACCGCGTACTGCCGGTGCGGCCGGATCAGCTAAAGCTAAAGGCTTGGCACCAAGGATCGGACGGTGTCGTAGGAAAGGTGACTCATGTCCAATTCCAAGGGCGGGAGCTGCTGTATTCGATCCAGGTAGGTGAGGAGGAGTGGGAGGTCGTCTCTGACGTGAATGAGCGGTTTTCCTACGACGAGCAGGTGCTTGTAGAAGTGCATGTGTAACTACAATTTGATCAAAAGGAAAAGCTCCGCCTGTTTGCCGGGACGGAGCTTGTTGTTTACACACCAAGTAGCTTTTCCAAATCCTTGTCCAGCACAAAAACCTCGATTCGTTCCCCCATTTTCGTGCTGATGTCGCTGTGGCTGGATAATACCTTGCACCCGGTCAGCCGCTCTACGATTTGTTCTGACTCCTCGCTGTACATTTCACGCAGCAGCTCACGCATCTCTTTTACGATACGGCGCCCTTTTTCATGACTGGACAGGTGCTTTTCCTCGACGGTGAGGACACCTTTAAAACGGGCAATCACCATGTCTCCGACTATGTACGTTTTCGACTCCTGCGGTCCACGGCCGATCAGATCGCGCTGGAACTTGATAAAAGCTTCGCTGATTTCTGCTTCAAGCTTTTTTTTATTTGAGATGGCCAATCCATATTCCTCCCATGTGTCATTCCCTTGTCTGATCGGGCACATCGAAGGCCCTGCCTGTGCCAATAGGTTTGCTATGCGCTCAGATGGCTATATCTTAACGAGCTACTGGTGGGGCTGTCAACAAGGTCGCCGGCAGGTGATTTTCAGCTCATGTCAGCGACCTAGTCTCTTGTGCGAAAACAGAAGAGAAACCATGAAATATCGTGAGCGGATGAGGCTTACTGGCTTTAAATCGCTTACATCGATAAAGAATGAATAAATCGTGCTAAAAAGACAAAAACAGGACATTAACAACCGATTATGCCGGACGTATAATGAGACTCGTAACTAACAATTGCAAATCTGGCCAAATCCCGAGGCACTCGGGAACGGAGGACCCAATCAGTAGGGGTTAATTCCACGAATCATTTGTGGAAGGGATGAGAAGCTCTTTCGCCATCCTACCCGTCAGCTAACTTCGTCGGCTAAAGCGAGGGAGGTCTAAAGACCGCCTATTTGAGGAGGCCTTTTTGTTATCCCATCGGATGGCAAGAGGTGTGATTCAAATCATTTTGCAGGTCTTTTCGTTTTGCCCAAAAACAGAATATATGTGCGACGAAAAAGGAAACGGGAGACAAAACGCAAAGAAGGCAATGCCATTGTCGGCTGGGCGTTAGGTAGACCAATGAGTACTTTTTCTCCGAGAAAAGATCGTTTTGCCGCTGGATGTGGGCGAGTGTATTTGCCTATGCGTCTTTGCTGGTGAGCTGTGTTGATCTACGGGGAAGGGGTAAGCATTGGTCTATTTTTTATACCTGGAGGCTTGTTTTTTCAAAAAGAAAACGAGCACAGGGTAAGCGAGAGGGACGCCTTAGCGATAGTGGTGGCTTGGTTTAAATAAAGGGTGAATTTTTAAAAAAGGAGGAAACTGGGATGGACGTAGTTTCCATACTGCTCTTGGCATTATCATTCGGAGTATTTTACGCACTCATCCAATTTTGTGATGCGGTGGTCAGAGAACAGGGAGGGAAAGACAAATGATCGTTCTGCTAGTGATCGTGGCTGGACTTTCCGTGTATTTGGGCCATGCGTTGATCTACCCGGAAAAATATTGAGCATGTGTGATGATAGAGGCTCGATACATCGGATTTGAACTGATTTTGCAGGAATGTTAGGAGGAGCGGTTGTGGACTTTTTACAAATATCGTTGGTTTTGGTGGTGCTGCTCATTCTGGCGATACCGATGGGGCGATACCTGGCTAACGCGTTTTCACTTGATGCGACAAGACTGGACCGTGTTTTCGGCGGTCTGGAAAAAGGAATTTACAAGCTGTCCGGAATTCGCATGACAGACATGACCTGGAAGCAGTACGCAGTAGCTGTTTTGATGAGCAACATCGCCATGGTTGCCATTGCGTACATCCTGCTTCGCCTTCAAGGGGTGCTGCCTGGTAATCCGAGCGGCATTGCTGCGATGGACCCACTGCTTTCGTTCAACACGGCGGTCAGCTTTTTAACGAATACAAATCTCCAGCATTATAGCGGCGAGAGTGGATTGTCCTACCTGTCGCAGATGATGGTTATCATTTACCTGATGTTTACGACACCGGCAACGGGAATTGCGGTAGTCATGGCATTTATGCGAGGGCTGACAGGTCAGCGCAGCATCGGCAACTACTTTGTTGACCTGGTTCGGGCGCATACTCGGGTTCTGCTGCCTTTGGCCATAGTCGTGACACTGTTACTCATAGCCCAGGGCGTACCGCAGACGCTGGAGCAGACAGCAACTGCGACCACGATTAGCGGTGCCGAGCAGCAAATCGCACGCGGGCCGGTTGCTTCTCTCGTTTCGATCAAGCATTTGGGAACGAACGGCGGGGGATTTTTCGGAGTGAACTCGTCACACCCTTTTGAAAATCCAACACCGTGGACCAATGTGCTGGAGATGCTCTCGATGTTTCTGATCCCGGCGTCGCTTCCGATTGCATTTGGGCATATGGCAAAAAGCCGCAAGCAAGGCTGGATCATTTTTGGGGCGATGGGGGCAATGTTTCTCGTCTTTTTGACTACGGCTTATGTCAGCGAGATTCATGGAAATCCGGCATTGGAGCAGGCGGGCTTGTCTCAGGCGATGGGCAGTATGGAAGGCAAGGAAGTACGCTTTGGCATTGCGCAAAGTGCTCTGTTTACAGCGATAACGACAGCGGCAACGACTGGAACCGTCAATAACATGCACGATACACTGACACCGCTAGGCGGCTTGGTGCCGCTCGGGGAAATGATGCTCAATTGCGTATTTGGCGGAGACGGAGTAGGTACAGTTAACATCCTGATGTACGCGATTTTAGCAGTCTTCATCGCAGGATTGATGGTAGGGCGCACACCCGAATTTTTGGGACGAAAAATTGAGGGCAAAGAGATGAAGCTGATTGCGATTGCGATTCTTGCCCATCCATTGATCATACTGGCACCTACTGCGATTGCACTGGCAACCGAGATGGGGACAGCTGGCATCAGCAATCCAGGCTTTCACGGAATATCTCAGGTGCTGTATGAATTCACCTCGTCGGCAGCAAACAACGGCTCCGGTTTTGAAGGACTGGGCGACAACACGCCATTCTGGAATATTTCGACGGGACTGGTCATGCTGTTTGGGCGGTATGTCTCCATCATCGCCATGCTGGCAGTGGCAGGCTCAATGCTCGTCAAAAAGCCGGTGCCAGAAACGATGGGAACGCTGCGAACCGATAACAATGTGTTCCTGGTGCTGCTGATCGCAACCGTTGTGATTGTGGGTGCCCTGACCTTTTTGCCTGTACTTGCACTAGGTCCGATCGCTGAGTGGCTGACCTTGCGATAGATACGGCTTTTCCCATGAAACTAGAGGCAAAGGAGATAGTTCGATGAGTAAAACGCGCACTGCTGCGCTTCCCAAAGATATATACCGTCAGGCGCTAGTGGAGGCTTTCAAAAAGTTGGACCCGCGTGTGATGATGAAAAATCCGGTCATGTTCGTAGTCGAGGTAGGATTTGTGATTACTTTATTGCTGACGATTTTCCCCGGTCTGTTTGGGGGAGCCTCCGCTCCAATCTACAACGGTGTCGTCAGTCTCATCTTGTTCGTGACGATTTTGTTCGCCAACTTCGCTGAGGCATTGGCGGAGGGACGCGGCAAAGCACAGGCAGCGAGTCTGAAGAAAACGAAGCAGGATACAAAAGCGCGCAGAATCGCAAAGGACGGCTCCATTCAGGTGGTAAGCTCGACAGAACTTAGAAAAGGGGATGTAGTCGTCGTTGATACGGGGGAGCTGATCCCAAGCGATGGTGAAATTATAGAGGGTGTCGCTTCTGTCGATGAGTCGGCGATTACGGGTGAGTCCGCTCCGGTAATCAAGGAAGCGGGGGGAGATTTCAGCTCTGTCACAGGTGGAACACGTGTCGTGAGTGACAGTATCCGTGTACGTGTGACGACAGATCCCGGTGAATCCTTCCTCGATCGAATGATATCACTAGTGGAGGGAGCCAAGCGCCAAAAGACACCGAATGAAATTGCGCTCAATACGCTGCTCGTCAGTCTGACCCTTATTTTTGTGATTGTCTGCACGACCTTGTCGCCAATCGCGAACTACGTACATGCAGCGATCCCTGTCGCCACACTGGTTGCCCTGTTGGTGTGCCTGATTCCAACTACGATTGGCGGTTTGCTGTCCGCGATCGGAATTGCCGGGATGGACCGAGTCACACAGTTCAACGTGATTGCGATGTCCGGAAAAGCAGTGGAGGCATCGGGAGATATCAATACAATCATTCTCGATAAAACGGGAACGATTACATTCGGAAACCGGATGGCAGCGGAATTCGTGGCAGTAGGCAAAGCCACACGAGAAGAGCTGAACAAAGCAGCTGCACAAAGCTCCATATACGACGAAACACCAGAAGGACGCTCGATTATCGAGCTGGCGAAAAAGTTGGGTGTGGATGCCACAGAGCTAGCGCTACCAGGTTCTGAGGGCGTGGAATTTAAGGCAGAGACACGGATGAGCGGTACAAATCTGGTGAATGGAGCGAGTATCCGCAAAGGTGCCGTGGACGCGATCAAGCAGTACGTCTTGGCGCAAGGGGGAAGCATCCCAGCTGATTTGGAGGAAAAAGCGGCAAAAATCGCTACTGCCGGAGGTACGCCACTAGCTGTAGCAGCTGGAGCAAATATAATTGGGTTGATTTATTTAAAAGACACCGTAAAGCCCGACATGCGTGAGCGCTTTGAAGAGTTGCGCCGCATGGGTATCAGGACGGTCATGTGTACGGGAGATAATCCACTGACAGCGGCGACTATTGCCCGTGAGGCAGGGGTGGATGATTTTGTAGCGGAAGCCAAGCCAGAGGACAAAATTGCGCTGATCCGCAAAGAACAGGCTGAAGGCAAGCTGGTCGCCATGACCGGGGATGGAACGAATGATGCTCCAGCCCTTGCACAGGCGGATGTCGGCTTGGCGATGAACAGCGGAACAGTGGCGGCGAAGGAAGCGGCCAACATGGTCGATCTCGATTCCGATCCAACCAAGATTATCGAGGTCGTGGCGATCGGCAAACAGCTGTTGATGACACGCGGAGCCTTGACGACCTTTAGTATCGCAAACGATGTGGCGAAATACTTCGCGATCATTCCCGCGATGTTTATGCTTGCCATTCCGCAAATGAGTGCATTGAACATCATGGGGCTGGCAACCCCGCAAAGTGCGATTTTGTCCGCACTGATCTTTAATGCGATTATCATTCCAATTCTGATTCCACTGGCGATGAAGGGCGTGAAGTATTCGCCGATGAGTGCGACGAAGCTGCTTAGCCGCAACCTCATTATCTACGGCTTGGGTGGAATCGTGGTTCCTTTTGTAGCGATAAAGCTGATCGACCTGTTGCTGGTCGGGTTGAATTTGGTGTAACCAACTATATTTAAAGAAAGCAAAGGTGAAGGCATATGCTGCTTACAAATCTGCGTCTCAGTTTGGTCTTGCTGTTGATCTGTGGTCTCGCCTACCCGCTGGCGATGACGGGAATTGCTCAAATCGCGATGCCGGCAAAAGCGAGCGGCAGCTTGATTACAGACGCAAGCGGAAAGGTAGTTGGCTCTGAGCTGATCGGTCAAACCTTTTCTGATCCGAAGTATTTCTGGGGCCGTGTATCTTCTATTGATAACAATGCAGCAGGGTCAGGCTCCAACAACTATGCACCATCTAATCCAGCGCTGATCGAGCGTACACAAGCAGACATCGCCAGCTTTTTAAAAGCGAATCCTGCTGTGAAAAAGGAAGACATTCCTGCCAATTTACTGACCAACTCTGGCTCTGGGCTGGACCCGCATATTTCTCCACAAGCTGCACTCATCCAGGTAGAGCGGATCGCCAGCAAGAGAAATCTTGATCCTGCCAAGCTGCGTACCTTGATTGAGGAACAGACAGAGGGAAGAAGCATGGGCGTATTTGGGGAACCACGGGTAAACGTGCTCAAACTGAATTTGGCTCTGGATCAATTGAAATAAGACAGGAAAAAAGGAAGGCTGCAAGATGGTCGAACAGTTTCGAAAGAAGTCCCCGGAGGAAATCTTGCAGTCTATCTCCAAAATGCACCGGGGCCGGCTGAAAATCATTTTGGGGGCGGTGAGTGGCTCCGGTAAAACGTACCACCTGTTGATGGAAGGGCAAAGCCTGAAGAAAAAAGGGATCGATGTTGTGCTTGTGCGTACAGGCGAGGCTACGCATCCAAAGCTGGAGCAAAAGCGAGAAGGGCTGGAGCAACTCCCGTCTATTGAATGGAACAGGCTCGGGCAAATGAGGCATGATCTGGACGTCGACGCACTGATCGCGCGTGAACCTGAAGTGGTCCTGGTGGACGGTCTTGCCTACCGGAATCGACCGGATGCGCCGCGAGCGACACGGTATGAGGATGTTCAAACGCTGCTTCAGCACAATATTAGTGTCATTGCGACGGTCAATATTTACGAGCTGTCTTGCATGAAAGAGCTGGCAGAGCGATTAACCAAGCTCGAGGTACAAATCGAGCAATGCGTTCCCGAAGATACATTGGCGCAGGCGGATGAGGTTAAGCTTTTGGATGTGACACCAGAGGCGATTCTCAAACGATTGCAAGAGGACGAGGGGAATCTGTCGCGTACGAAGCACCCTTTGTTTCGCAGAGACAATCTGCACATGCTGCGCGAGCTCGCTCTGCGCTTTGTAGCCAACGGAGTGAATGATGATCTGGAGGACTACCGGGAAAGACATGGCATGGTGGGCGCGTCTGGTGCAACCGAACGGATATTGGTATCGGCTCAGTATCATTGGAACGGCTCGATATTGGTCAGACGGGGACAGCAGGTGGCCAAAAGGCTCGGGGGAGAACTGCTGGTTGTCTGCTTCCGTCTCGCAGGAAAAAAGCTGACCAAGGAGGAAGCCACTTTTCGCAGAGCGATCCTGAAGCTCGTCGACAAAGTAGGGGGCGTATTCGAGGAGCAGTCTCTGCATCGGCCACATGCAGTTGCGAGTGAGCTGGTTGCCTATGCGATGGACAAAAAGGTAACGAGAATCGTCATGGGACAGTCCAAGAGAACGCGCTGGGAAGAGATCTGGTACGGCTCCATCGTCCACAAAATTTTGCGCCAAACGAAAAACATCGACATTTTGATCGTGGCAGACCGATCTGAGCGAGATGGAGAGCGAGTGTTGCCCACAAAGCGCAGAGCTGCACCCATCAATCCTTTTCGCCGCCTGAGCGAGGCGGAAATGCAGGAGGAAATCGGCAAGATCAAGCGTGGCAGCTTGAAGGTGTACGTCGGGGCAGCGCCAGGGGTGGGAAAAACGTATACGATGCTGCGTGAGGGAAACGAGCTTGCGCAAAATGGCATAGACGTCGTCATCGGGCTGTTAGAAACACATGGACGAAAAGAAACGACAGAACAGGTTGGCACGCTTCCTCTCATTCCACGGAAGCGAATCCCGTATAAAAACGTGACGCTGGATGAAATGGATACAGACGAAATCCTTCGGCGCAACCCTGACGTGGTGCTGGTCGATGAGCTGGCGCATACCAATGTGCCGGGCAGCCAGCTGGAGAAGCGGTATCAGGATGTAGAGAGGATTTTATCCGCTGGTATTTCGGTCATTTCCACGATGAATATTCAGCACCTCGAAAGCCTGAACGACAGTGTGGAGCAAATTACGGGTATTCGTGTGCGTGAGACCGTTCCCGACCAGATTTTGCATCAGGCAGATGAGGTCGAGCTGATTGACATTTCACCAAAGGCATTGCGGCAGCGAATGCGCGAGGGCAACATTTACGCCATGGAAAAAATAGAGCAGTCACTCGCCAACTTTTTTAAAACGGGGAATCTCATTGCCCTGCGGGAATTGGCGCTGCGTGAGGTGGCTGATGACGTCGATGAACGACTCGAAGCATGGGAGAGACGAACCCTGCGGGGACCGTGGCGGCAGCGGGAAGTGATTTTTGTCTGTGTCAATTTGCGAGCGGACAGTGAGCGCTTGATCCGGCGCGGATTTCGGATTGCCTACCGGTTAAAAGCATCCTGGCACGTCGCATATGTCCAGGATCATCAGCCGCTAATCGGTGAGGAGAGGATACAGCTGGAAAAGCTGAAGAAATTGACGGAGCGACTGGGGGGCTGCTTTGAACAATATGAAGCAGCATCCAAGCGAAAGGTGTTCACCAAGCTGGTTTTGCACATGAACGAGAAGCATGCGACACAAGTAGTAATAGGTCAATCAGCGAGGACGAGATGGAAGGAAATACGAGACGGCTCTGTCATACAAAGGCTGCTGCGAGAAGTGCGGCATATGGATGTGCTAGTCGTCGCCGATCACGTGCCAGATACGAATTGAGGGGGGCAAGGCATGGGCACAGCAAATAAAGGGCAATGGGAGCAAAGCTTGGCAGAGGCCTATAGCCGCTTGGAGTGCCTGACAAAAGAGAGCGTCAACTGTGGTGAGCAGGCTGAGCCGTGTATGGAGGCGCTTTTATTTTCTGAGCTGACCCGCGTCTATCTGGAGGAGGAAGAGGTTCGGGTGAGGCAAAAGCTGAAGCGAAAATCATCACAACGTATTTCTCGGATTATACATGAGCGAGTAGGAGAGTTTTTGGCTGAGCGATTGGCAAGACTGTCTTTTCAGATGCAGGATGGCCTGCTTTTTGTCAAAAGGGGTGAGCAGCTCGTCGGGGTTCTCAAATGCATTCCCGATCTGGGCAGTTATGATACACCTTCGTGGAATGCAACCATCGCCCGTTTTGCCAAGCAGTATCAAAAACGCTACAAGCTAGCGCCTGAGCAGTTGCTGTTTGTTGTCTTCTCCCTCGCCAAAAGTCTGGATGCTGCTCATGCCAAGGCATTGACGGGAGTAGACGTGTGGAGTGGGACTGCGCTGACTACTCCCGCATATCGCGATGCACTACAAGTCTATGTAGGCAAATGTGTGGAAGCCATGGATGCGATCCCGAAGCCTTGGGAGCAGCTCTATTTTTTAAGTGCTGACGTCCATCCCAATACTCTCGCAACCCAGCTAATCCGAGGGGAGTCGGTGAGCATGCCAGATCGTTGGCTGCGTCCTTCGGTATGTGAGATCATCCATTTTTTGGAACGTAGGCTGTGATATACTAGCTATATTCACAAAACCGAAGTTACAGGAGGGACTGGCTATTCCAGTTAAAGTTGTAGGTATACCTCACTATGTGGGAGCGTTGGTTTCGGGAACGGAGCTTTCTCCAGATGCTCTGCGCAAGGCAGGACTCATCACGCAGCTACAGAAGTACGGTTTGGATGTAGAGGACATAGGCAATCTGCGTCTTCCTGAGTATTTGCCACGGCACAATATGCCGCCAGTTCGCAATTGGCCTGCTCCGCGCATGCTATGGGATTTGTTGCAAAAAGAAGCGTATGAGTGGTTTGATTCCAAAGATTTTGTCGTGATGCTTGGCGGGGATTGCAGTACTATTGTCGGAACGGCTCTGGCTCACAAGGAGCGATATGGAGAAAAGGCATATCTTGTTGTTATTGACGGTCACTTTGATGCAGTTATTCCAGTTGCTTCGCGTTCGATTGGGGCAGCAGGGATGGGACTCTGGTTTTTACTGCAGGACGCGGGCACATGGATTATGCCGAGCGGCTGGACCTCAGATCGGATAAAGGTGATCGGCTGTCAACGGATGCCGGAAGTGACGTATGGTGTGGATGTATTAACCTTGGATGAGCTGTCCGGTAATCATCTGGTTGAACGCATTACAACTGTCATGAGATCGATCCCAGCAGATGCCAAAATATTGGTACACTTAGATGTCGATGTGATGCATAAACAGGCCATGACTGCGGCTTATTCTCCGAGTGAAACGGGCTTGTCCTTGCAGGAAGCACAATCTGTACTCGATACTGTTTTGAGTGATTCACGTGTGGTCGGTATGGAAGTGACAGAGTTCTCCGCGCTTCGGGATACGGACGGGGAACAGGCGGAAAGACTTGTGCAGCTGATCTCTTCTGCTGTTGCAAATCAAATTCGTGCACAAAGCTAGCTTTCTTTTGGCATACATCGCAAAACGGAGTGACACCTATTTGGGGTCACTCCTAAGCTGCGTCTATTCATTACGCGGCTTGGTCGGATAACAATCAGGGGCTTTTACATCAGAGACTTCAGATAGTTTCATTAAGTAATAGCACTCTTCTCTAGACATATGATCAGCCATTAATGGAGTGAGAACCCCCAGCAACTCATCGTTCATCCGCATTTCTTCCAATTCATGTAGGAACACCTGAAACAGCTTTATTTCCATTTCCGCTTGATGATTAAAACGGTTTAAGGCAGGGAAATTTTGCAGGTTTGTTCGTAGATACCCAGCTAACTCTACTGCTTTTAGATAAAAATGCTCGAATTGATTGGTAAAACGTTTGCTTTTCTCTTGCGTGTCGAACTCGACCATATCTAACAAGGAAGTGATGGTAGCAGCATGACCAGCAGCATCTGAGAGCCATAGCAGATGAATGTCAACTGGATTAGAGGCAGGAGGCAGGTTTCCTGATAGGTAAGCATTTAATATCCGCTCATATTCTTCTAGCTCGTTTACCATGTGGTTTATAAAGGTAGGAGAAAGGCTGAGAGAAATTTTTCCGATTAGCTGTCTTTCAAGAAGATATAGTTTAAAATCGCGCAAGCTTTGTGTCTGAATGCTTGCCTGTTGGTTTAAAGTCATGATTTCTTCGTCAGACAAATTATTTCGAGCAAATTCCAGCAGGTTGTCAAAAGAGTGGATAAAGTAATGGGCTCGTTCAATCTCGCTTTGCTCATTAGGTGCTAACGATTGAAAAATAAAACGGGAGTGATCGCCAAGAATTTGCAGCCAAAAACGATTCTCAAACAATACACTTTCACGGATAGCTTCATTCATTTGAGTCCCTCCTTATTACCGTTCTTAGCCTATGTCGAGGTGCCCAGAAGTGTGTATTACTTCTCTTTTTGCTATAATATATAAGTGATTGGTTATATGAGGAGGAGAGGCCTGTGTTCAAAAAGTTAATGGCTAAGTTTGGAGTAGGGGCAGCCAAGGTTGATTTGAAGCTTGATCGCCCGGGATACCGATTGGGTGAAACGATGACGGGTGTTGTTCGAATAGAGGGTGGAAATGTAGAGCAGCGCATTTCTGATTTAAGCGCCCTGATGCTGATGCGCGTGACGCTCAGAGGACAGGAAGTGACCAGGCAGGTACAGGCCTTCCCGATCAGCCGCAATTTCACTGTACAGCCGAAGCCATTCGTGCAGGAGATTCCTTTTTCATTCGTCATGCCAGAGGGCTTGCCGATCTCGACTCCAGCCGTTCAATATGCGCTTCACACCAAGCTGGATGTTGAAATGGCGCTTGATCCGACCGATTTTGATCGAGTAGAGGTATTGCCGTCAGAACCTGTAGAACGCGTTTTGAAGGCACTCGATCGCTTGAATCTGCGCCAAAAATCTGACTCGGGCAAATTGACGCAATACGGTCAGGAATTCTCCTTTTTCCCAGGCGCGGATTTGGGTATTCCGCTCAAGGAGCTGGAGGTTATCTTCTTCACAGCTCCAGAAGAGCTTCGTTTGCTCGTAGATCTGGACCTGGCTTCCGGGCTGCTGCGTCGTGACAAAGAGTACAAGGCAGAAGTCATTGTCCCACAAGACTTGCTCGCAGACGGAAAAGAGGAGGAGCTATCCCGCTATCTGATCGAGACGATAACCGGCTATGCCAACGATCCACAATCGATCCCATACGTGTCGCTTGCCTCTTATCAGCAGGGACAATACGGTCATCACGGACATCGCGGTGGTGGTATGGGTGGTATGCTTGGGGGGATGGCAGCAGGTGTCCTCGGCGGAATGCTGCTCAGCGACCTGATGTCAGGTGACGAGGAAATGGCTTCGGAGGACACTGGAGCTGGAGAAGGCGAAGACACAGATTTCGACTTCGGAGGTTTTGACGAGGATCTGTAAGAAAACGCATAAATAAAAGCCATCGCTTGCTGGAATTTCGGCAGGCGGTGGCTTTTCTGAAGGGCCCGTCCTTTTGGTTGTTAGCTCGTTGAAGACAATAGACACAGTAGGCATGAGCCTGACTGGCAGGAGCATTTGAAAAATTGGGAGGTTATAGATGCACTAAATTTGCATGCTAGTCTACGTTAGTCCATTTCCAGACACTTCCTCTTTCATATCATAAAACGTAAGACAAACATCCGAGAATAAGAGGTGAGGAGATGGGTCTTTTTTTTCGCAATAATACGAACAGAACCGTATATGTTGCCTACGGTTACCTGAATTTCGACTGTGGACCTGTCACCTATGCGAACCGCGGCTGGTACCGGATTGATCCAGGCCAGACAAGACTGGTGAGAAGTGGGAACGTTGGGGGACGTACCTACTATTTTTACGCCGAGGATGCTTTTGGTCGCAGATGGTCCGGTGCTTACTATACTGACGTGCCGCAGCAAGCATTTCACTGGTGCTGGAACACAGGCTGTACCACATGTAGAAATGTAGGGTTTCGGAGGTTCAAAGTAGGGGCGCCCAGAAATAACTACACGATCACCCTCTCAGCGAGTACGAGCCGAAGCAAATCGAGGACAAAATCAAAATCTGATGCTGGTCGCGTGGAGCTGCCAACCAGGGGACAAACAGATCAGCTTGTGCGAAAAGTCCCCAAAGCACCGTCACAGAAGCAAAGAGCTTTGTTGGAAAAACGCAAGCGACTGCGAAGTAGATTGAAAAGAAAAAGATAACCTCGTCTTTTGACGGCAAAAAGGAGTAGCCATTAGGATACTCCTTTTTGTGTGCACCTGAGGCTGGAAGTCCCAATTTTGATGAATAAAAGGCATTTTTTGTATGTAAAAGGGAAAATGTGCCTATTTATTAGGGACTAAATCCTCTTTGGTCCCTATTTAGACTTGGATATCCTTGTTAATAGTTCAATATATAGGGGGATAATGGAGTGAAGAAGTGGTCAGTTTTATTCTTGGCAGTTGCGACTGCGATCAGCGTGACAGCATGTGGTTCAGCAGAGAAGCCGAACAGCAATGCTCAAACAAACGAGGCGAAGCAAGCAGCTGCTGCGATACCTACTGTAGAAGAGATGATTGAAAAAACAGCAAAAGCAAGCGCTGAATTGAAAAGCTTCTCTATGGATTCGAAAGTGAACCAAAACATGGTGATGTCACAAGGCGAGCAGAAGCAAGAGCAAAAAGTGGACATGACTATGAAATCAGATTTTGTAAAAGAGCCATTGCAAATGTACCAAGAGATTCAAATGAAAATGCCGCAGGGAGAACAAGCGGTTAAGCAATACATCACAAATGAGGGCATCTACACCCAGACGAATGGTACCTGGATGAAGCTGCCTAACGAGATGAAAGATCAAATTGTGGCTAGCATGAAGGCTTCCATGGCGCCAGAAAAGCAGATGGAGCAGTTCAAAAAAATCGTCAGCGATACAAAAATTGCTGAAGATGGCAGCGACTACGTCATATCGGCAGAACTGTCTGGCGACAATGTGAAGGAGCTCGCGAAGGAACTGATGAGCCAAGCAGGCGCAGGTGCTGGCGAGCAAGCTACAGCTATGCTGGACTCGATGAATATCAAAAGTCTCAAAATCCAGAACGCTGTAAACAAAGAAACGTATTTGCCTACACGCTCGGTCGTTAACATGACTATGGAGATGGAGCAAGAAGGTCAAAAAATTTCTCTCGAGATGGAAACGACAAGCACGTTCTCAAAGCATAACGAAGTCGGCGAAATCAAAGTTCCAGAAGAAGCTTTGAAAGCAGCTCCTGTACAACAATAAGTGGTTGAAAGAATCGTGAAAACGCTAAGGCTCTGTCAGACGGAGCTTTGGCGTTTTTCATTTTGATGTCCACTCTCCGTTTTGTCCCTTCCTTTACGCTTTTTTAGCACATATCCCGGGCATTTGGCGTATACCTAATAGGCAATACAGAAACTTTTGTCGCGGATTTCTCAGGGAAAAAGCGACAGCGTTTTTGTTAAAGGCTTGTTATGCGTTTCAGAAGGTTTAAGCAGCATGCTCGCAGCAATTGAGTGCTTAAGCTTTCTTACACGTAGAGAAAGAGGTGACCACATGTGAGCGGATGGCTCTCACTCCTGCTCGTTTCTCTGGCCATCAGCATGGACAGTGTCAGCGTAGGATTAACGTATGGTTTGCGTAACATGAGAATGCCGCTGTTGTCTCTTATTGTCGTGTCGGGTTGTTCGTTTGTGGTCGTGTATGGGGTCATGCTGGTGGGCTCGTCGCTCACGTACTGGCTGACGCCCGAGATTGGAAAACAAATCGGTGCTGCCGTGTTAATTATCATGGGATTGTTTACGCTGTGGAGACTTGTTTCGCCACGGGCGAAAGCCCAAGCAGAACACGACTTGGCAGGGGAAGTGGGTCGAAGCTCAGCCTGTGAAACAGCAGGAGATATGCTTGCTGTGTCCAGACAGGATTCCCAAAGCGTTGCTGTAGAAAAGCAGGAAGAAGCAGAGCGCACTGTCTTGTCTCAGTTTCGCATTTTTGGCGTAATGATTCAGATCTTGCGCGACCCGGCTAAAGCCGACGCCGACCGTTCCGGGCATATTATGGGCTGGGAGGCCGTCATGCTCGGTCTCGCCTTGTCACTCGATGCCTTTGGAGCAGGCATCAGTCTTACCTTTCTCGGCTATACACCGCTTCTCGTCGCCATTTGCATAGCGGTTATGGGAGCTCTGCTTTTGGCGCTGGGTCTCGCACTCGGACGCCGTGCGGGGAAAATGAAGTGGCTGACACGTTTGACCTGGCTGCCGCCGATTCTGTTAATTTTTATTGGGCTTGTCAAAAGCCTTTAATATGATCTTTACATGAACTCGTCCCAGAGTAGAGGGACGGGTTGTTTTATTTTCTGGCTCGTCTGCATACACATGAGAAGGAGTGAGAAGTGGATGGAGGAGATGTAGGTGGATACACAGCCAATTCGAAAATGGTACACGCTGGCAGCGGCCGACGTGACCGATGCCCTTCATAGCGATGCGGCGCAGGGATTGACTCAGCAGGAGGCAGAGCGGCGACTGGCTAAACACGGTGCCAACCAGTTGGCTGAGACCAAGCGAAAGCCTCTCTACGCGGTCTTCGTTGACCAGTTCAAGGATTTCATGGTTCTCATCTTGTTCATCGCCACGTTGATTTCTTACTTCCTCGGAGAATACCTCGATGCGATTACGATTATCGCAATCATCATCATTAACGGCATTCTCGGATTTATTCAGGAGGCAAAGGCAGAGCGATCGCTGCAAGCTTTAAAGGAGCTTGCTTCGCCGATGGCCCGTGTCATGCGTGATGGACACCTCGCGATGATCCCAGCTTCCCGTCTAGTACCTGGTGATCTCGTGCTTTTAGAGTCGGGTGACCGGGTACCGGCCGATATGCGTCTTATCTCAGCAAACCGGCTGGAGATTGAAGAGTCTGCGCTCACGGGAGAGTCTGTACCTGTCGGCAAAACGATAAAAACAATCGAGCATGCGATTGATGTGCAGGTGCCGCTGGGAGACCAAAAGAACCTCGGCTTTATGGGAACGATGGTGACGGGCGGAACAGGCAGCGGCATCGTCGTAGCTACCGGAATGGGCACGGAGATCGGGAAGATTGCTCATCTGATGAACACGGCAGAGGAAGTGGAGACGCCGCTGCAGATGCGCCTGGAGCAAATGGGCAAAATTCTCGTAGTCGTCGCAGTATTGCTGACGATCGTGGTCATTGGTGCAGGGGTATGGCATGGGCATGATCTGTTTACCATGTTCCTCGCCGGAGTGAGCCTGGCAGTAGCGGCAATTCCAGAAGGCTTGCCAGCAATCGTGACGGTAGCTCTGGCACTCGGGGTACAGCGTATGATTCGGCGCAATGCAATTGTGCGCAAGCTGCCGTCTGTGGAGACTTTAGGGTGCGCCTC
Source organism: Brevibacillus reuszeri (assembly GCF_002897295.1). Lineage (GTDB taxonomy): Bacteria > Bacillota > Bacilli > Brevibacillales > Brevibacillaceae > Brevibacillus > Brevibacillus reuszeri_A. The sequence goes on along the minus strand of NZ_BEXF01000012.1, from coordinate 134,502 downwards.
TGTTATTTGCTCTGACAAGACAGGGACACTCACGCAGAATAAAATGACTGTTACCCATGTGTGGCATAGCGATACGATGTACGAGGTGAGCGGCAGCGGCTACGAACCAGAAGGCTCTTTTCATTATCAGGGCAAGACGGTATCGGTAGGTCGGGATGGAGCACTCAACCAAATTCTGCGGATCGCAGAGCGCTGCAACAACGCCCGTCTGACCTGCGAGGAATCGAGCACCCGAAATATATTAGGAGTAGGGAAGACGAGTCGCTTTTGGCAGGTCATCGGTGATCCGACCGAGGGAGCACTCAAGGTCTTGGCGGCAAAAGGACAACAAGGCAGTCAAGATCGCAAAAAGGATGGACTACAGTCTACACGCGTAGAAGAGCTTCCTTTTGATTCTGAACGTAAGATGATGTCTGTTGTGGAAAAGGGAACAGATGGAGTTTACTCGCTGTTGACCAAAGGAGCAGCGGAAGCGGTGCTGGCGAGGTCTACCCACATTCTCTGGAAAGGGGAGCTGCAGCCGTTGTCGGCTACGCTTCGCCATCAGGTGCTGGAGCAGACAGAGAGAATGGCTGGTAAGGCTCTGCGCGTGCTGGCTTTTGCCTATAAAACACTGCAAGGCTATCGACCAGGCCAACCGATCAATTCCGTCGAAAGCAATCTCGTATTTGTCGGTTTGGCAGGCATGATTGACCCACCGCGTGAAGAAGTGCGCCCCGCCATCAGCCTGTGCCATCAAGCAGGCATCAAGACCGTGATGATTACTGGCGACCACAAGGTGACAGCAGAAGCCATCGCCCGCCAGATCGGTCTTATGCGTGGCTACGGTGAAGTGCTTGAAGGTCGTGAGCTGGACAGCATGTCCGATACCCAGCTGGCAGAATACGCTGAGCGGGTAACCGTTTACGCGCGTGTCTCCCCGGAGCACAAGCTGCGCATTGTCCGTGCCTTGCAAAGCAAGGGGCATGTGGTAGCGATGACGGGAGATGGCGTCAACGATGCACCAGCAATCAAGACCTCTGATATCGGGATTGCGATGGGAATCACGGGCACGGATGTGACCAAGGAAGCAGCTGATCTCGTGCTTCGTGATGACAACTTCGCCACGATCGTTGCAGCGGTGGAGGAAGGCCGCAACATTTACGACAACATCCGAAAATTTATCCGCTACCTGCTTGCTTCCAACGTTGGTGAAATTCTCGTCATGTTTTTCGCGATGATTCTCGGTATGCCTCTGCCTTTGGTCCCGATTCAGATTTTGTGGGTCAATCTGGTCACAGACGGGTTGCCAGCAATGGCTTTGGGTGTGGATCAGGCGGAGAAGGACACGATGTACCAGCATCCGCGCAACAAGTCCGAAAATATTTTCAGTCGCGGCTTAGGGTGGAAAATTATTAGTCGCGGATTTTTGATTGGAGCCATGACGCTGCTTGCCTTCTGGTTAACCTTGCGCGAGGACCCGAATGACCTCGTGCATGCACAGACTGTAGCTTTTGTCACATTGGTGATGGCACAGCTCATTCACGTATTTGATTGCCGCAGCCAATACAGCGTTTTTCATCGAAATGTATTTGAAAACAAGTACCTCGTCTGGGCGGTTATTTCTTCACTCGTACTGGTGCTTGGTGTCGTCTATATTGATGCACTGCAGCCGATCTTTAAGACGACCGATCTGAATTTCCGGGATTGGGCATTGATTTTGGTTACATCCGGTATCCCTACGTTTGTGGCTGGAATTGGCGGAGTGCTAACGAGCGGTCGCCCACGCGCAAGCAAGCAAAAACGCTCGTCTATGCGTACGGTTCGTCCTGACTAAATCACTCACGAAAAAGCCGTAGCGTAATGCGGGGGAAAGGGAGTCACACGTGCGCTTTAAAAGAGGGGGTAGGCGAAGTCGAGGCAGAAAGATCATAGTGATTACGCTATTCGTGATCATTGGTCTGTTCATTCTGTTTATTGTTGCGGAAAAACGGGTTGAGCCAACGCTTATGCTAATTGCCCAGTCCAAGGCCGATCAGGTGGCGAAGCTCGCGATTACGGATGCAGTGACGAAACGACTGACCCAGCAAGGCGTAGATTTCAACGAGATCGTCATCATGGAAAAAGACGGGGAAGGCAGCATCAAGGCGGTCAATTTTAATTTCAAGGAGTACTCCCGCATCGTCGGTGAAACGACCGCGCGGATTCAAAACCGTCTAAAGGAATTCGAGCAGGAAAATGTCAAAACGACGATACCGCTCGGCTTGGCGACCAAAAACGTTTTCCTGGAGCACCTCGGACCGGATATTCCGGTATCGTTTGTCCCCATCGGGGCTGTCAAGACGCGGCTGGAGACTCGTCTTAAGCAGGCGGGAATCAACATGGTGCTGGTGACGGTTTACATTTATGTCGAGGTTGATCTGCGAGTGATCATTCCGTTTGCGACCAAGCAGCAGACCGTTACAACGGAAATTCCGATTACCGAAGCACTGATCGTCGGCAAGGTTCCCAACTATTTATACAACAACCCGACAGGGAAGCCGGACGTTCCGATGCCGCGGAATGCAACGATGCAAACACAGCCATAAAATTTTTTTGAAACGTTTTTTGAAATGCTGTCGTCCAAGGAGTAGACAAACTAAAACACACACAAATATTGGAGGCTGGAACAGCATGAAAAAAATACGTACAGGTATGATGACTTTGGCGGCACTCGCCGTTTTGGGAACCAACGTAGTATCGGCGACCTCCGAACCAGTAAAAGAACTCTCCGTAAATATTAATGGAGTTGCTATCACACAAGCAGCGATTTACGATAAGCAGCAACAAACCGTTCTGGTTCCACTTCGCCCAGTAGCAGAATCACTCGGATTCAAGGTAGCCTGGAATGAGCAGGTAAAAGCAGCAGAGGTACAAAAAGGTGCGATTTCCAGCTATGCAAAGGCAGGAGAGGATCGCTACCCATTCGCTAAAATGTACAAAACTTTGGGAGCTGAACCGCGTCTGTTAAACGGCAGCACCTATGTACCAGTCGCCTTTGTTGACGAAATCCTGCAAGCAGAAGTAAATGTATCCGATAGTGCGGTGACAGTCGTGGATGAAGAAGCTGAAAAAGCGCCTGTACGTACAGGCACCATTACAAACATCAATAAAACCGAGAATGGCAAAATGTCGATTCTGATCGATGGATACCAGACTGGAATCGTTTTGCACCTGGACGAGAAGACCAAAATTACAGATGCCGCGGGTAAAGAGCTGAAGCCAGAAGACTTGAAGCTGGGCATGGAGATCGAAGCAACACACCAAAAATACATGGCGATGAGCATGCCGCCGCAAACTGGCGCGATCACTATCGTAGTAAAAGATAGCCTAGAAGCTCAGGAAGTAGTAGGCACAGCCGGCAAAGTAGTTAGCGTCGAGAAAGACCAGGAAGGCACCTACAAAATGCTGGTAGAAGGTCGTGGTCTGACAGCGACATCCCCTGAAAAGGTAGCGCTGATCATTAACAAGGATACCGTGATCGTGAGTGCAAGAGACAACAAGGTGATGAAGCCAGAAGAGCTGAAAGCAGACATGCAAGTTTACGCTTTTTATGGCCCTAAACTGACTCGCAGCTTGCCGCCAATCGGTGTTGCTGAGAAAATCGTAGTAGAGATTGTAGAACAATAATAATGAGAACGGGACGGCGCAGGCTGTCCTGTTTTTTTGTACTATGCAAAGGTTTTCTTCAAAATCGGCTGAAACCTCTTAGGTTAAGGGAATTCCCTGATACACTTTCGTGCGCGTAAACTCTACAATAGCGTTAAGATGATTGTCTGCAAGGAGGAGCGTCATGGGGACGTGGAAAGAAGAACTGGGTACGTCAAATGAAGCGATTTCTCTGATTCAGTCCATCTTTGCCAACGTGAGTGATGCGATCCTGGTGATCGACCGTGATGGATTGATTGTAAAAGTGAATGCTGCGTTGGAGCAGATGACAGGCTGGTCGGAAGAAGAGCTGGTTGGGGTCAAACACATATGTGAGATATGTCGCGGGATGGCGACGTGCATGGAAGAGTCTACTTGTACGGACTGCTTTTTCAAGCAGGTGCAAATGCCGTCTTTCGAAATGCGACTACGCACAAAGGAAGGCAAGGAGTTCCCTGTAGCGGCAAGCTCTGCGCAGCTGCCGAAAGAGTCAAACGGCAAAATGGTAATGATTCTGCGTGATATGTCAGCACAGCAACGGGCTGAAAAGGAATGCTATCAAAATAAGCTGACCAATTTTGCGATTCAGGCGCAGGAAGAAGAGCGCAAGCGTATATCCCGCGAGCTTCACGATGGGGTAGGTCAGGCCTTGTACAGTATTTTGGTCGGTCTGAATGTCGTCGGGCAAGGAAATTTGAGCGATCCGATCAGACAGCACGTAACGGATCTGCTGCATATGACATCCAAAGCGATGGAAGAAGTAAAGCGGATGGCCCTGGAGCTGCGTCCGTCTGCTCTCGACGATCTGGGCTTGTTGCCGGCTCTTCGTTCGCTGATGAAACGAGTGGAAAAGAGCTTTAACATCCAGGTAGAGCTGCATACGCAAGGTACACGTCGAAGATATCCGGCAGCGATGGAGACAGCCTTGTACCGGATTGTGCAGGAAGCGATGACCAACACCGCGAAATACGCACAGGCGAGCCAGCTTGGAATCGTGTTTGAGGACCGGGAAAAAGAAATTTTGGTTACGGTTGTAGACGACGGTATCGGCTTTGAGGTAGACAAAGCTCTCAATACAGGCAAGGGCTTAGGGGTATTCGGAATGAAGGAGCGTGCCCAGCTGCTTGGCGGAACGGTAGATATCCGTTCTGCGCCGAATGAGGGTACGACTGTAATTGTGCGGATTCCGTTGCCAAAGGAGGGGATAGAAGATGACCATTCGCGTGTTAATCGCTGACGACCATGCCATCGTGCGATCTGGCTTGGGCATGCTGATCAATGCTCAGGCAGACATGGAAGTTGTCGCGTATGCCGCTGACGGCAAAGAAGCATGTGAAAAAGCGTGGGAAATTCGGCCCGACGTCGTGCTGATGGACCTGAGCATGCCGCCAGGTGAAAATGGATTGACGGCAACAGCCAGACTGAAGGAAACAGCGCCTGAAATTCAAGTGCTTGTATTGACCATGCACGATGATGAGGAATATTTATTCCGTGTCCTTCAGGCAGGGGCGGCGGGCTATATTTTAAAAAGCGCACCTGACCTCGACCTGATCGCTGCTATCCGTTCGGTGAACAACGGCATGGCTTATCTATACCCGTCTGCAACGAAGTCCTTGATTGAGGAGTTTTTGCAGATGGTCAAAAACGGCGAAGAGCAGGCGAAATACGAAATCCTCACCGACCGGGAAAAGGAAGTGCTCGTCCTCATCGTCAAAGGCTTCAGCAACAAGGAAATCGCCGAGCAGCTGACTGTCTCAGTAAAAACAGTCGAATCACACAAAGCACATATCATGGAAAAGCTGCACCTGCGTACACGCCCCGATCTCGTGCGATATGCGATCAAAAAGGGCTGGCTAGATTTTGAATAAGAATAGGTAGAAAAACGTCTGAGCAAATGCTTTCAGACGTTTTTTTATGTTTTTAAGTCACGAACAGAAGTGTCAGCTCGCAGAGGAAACGGGAGAAATTAGCGAAGGTCTTTGGGACCCAGACCGAGCCGTAGTGGAAAAAGGGAAACACGCTTTTAAGCGTCCACCTTGAAAAAGCTCCCTGAAATCGTCTGCTTTGGACGCGGTTTCCCTTTTTCCATGGAGGCGTCCAGTCAATCCCCAGCGCTAGGGGCCCAAGTACCTGTAGCGTTTTCTCCCGTTTCCTCCCCACCACTACTGTTCGGCCCCCCCGGGGCTTTATGTCCAACTTGTGTCCGAAACCACCGAATATCAGGAGTTTCCCCGACCATTTTAGGGGATTTCCCCGAATTACTTCCAACTAGTCCCAGCGGTAGAATGAAGGCGTAAAGTAACCACGCCCCACAAGGGCACTAGGAAAGGAGGAGAGCGCGATGGAGACGCAAACAAACACTCCGGGTCAAACTAAGAAATCCAAACAAGAAAAGACACAGCCGGAGGAAAACCTGAAAGGGACGTTTGCTGCCGTGCTAATCGTCGGAGGTATTATTCTCCTCAGTTGGTTTGGTGTATTCGGTCTTTTCCTGGAACGGGCATAAGAGGATAGAGAAGGAGGGTACTTATGCATTTGCATCGTTTTGAAAAAATTTGGTTGATGCTTGGCGCAGGCGGCTTGGCCTTGTTTATTGTCTTATTGTGCGTCAATGCATTCGCGATGGGGATGGCTCCGCCAAGTAACATGGAGATGATTGATCCAGAAAAAGTAATGGAGACACCTCCTTTTGATAAACCAGGCTTAAAGCAGGTAGGGGAAAAGGAATTTGACGCCTACATGACAGCCTTCGCGTTTGGTTTTTCTCCCACGAAAATGGAAGTAGCGGTTGGCTCCACGGTGAATTTCCACGTAACCAGTCCTGATGTCATTCACGGCTTCCAAATCCCTGAGACAAACGTCAACTTCATGGTATTGCCAGGACATATCAGCTCAGCCACCTATACGTTTGACAAACCGGGTGAGTACTTAATTCTTTGCAACGAGTATTGTGGAGCAGGTCATCAGGTGATGGCGACTACAATTATTGTGAAATAAAAGGTAGGTGATAATGGATGGTAATCGCACGAAAAGAAGAGACAAAGATCTCACATGCTCCGATCGCTCCAGCAACAGCAAAGCTAAGTCTGGCTTACGTCTGGGTAGCGTATGTGGCATTCGGACTCGCAGCATTGGCGGGAATGCTGCAAGGGATGGTGCGGGGCGGCATCATGGAGCTGCCTAGCTGGACGAACTACTATCAAATTTTGACTGCGCACGGCGTATTGATGGCACTTATTTTTACCACGTTTTTCATCGTTGGATTTATTTTCTCAGGTGTTGCTCGCACGACAGGCGGTGCTTTGCACGGTACAGCTTTGAAGCTGGGCTGGATTGGATGGATTATGATGGTGGTCGGTACAGCGATGGCTGTCGTCACCATTTTAAGAAATGAAGCTTCGGTATTATACACCTTTTACGCACCGCTAAAAGCGTCGCCTTACTTTTACATCGGCGCAGCGCTGCTGGTAGTGGGTAGCTGGATTGCGGGAATCAGTGTCTTTACGAGCTATCGCAAATGGAGACGGGAAAACAAAGGGCAAATGTCCCCACTGTTCCTGTTCATGGCAGTAACCACCTATATTATGTGGATTATCGCTACGCTTCCGGTAGCTGCAGAAGTATTGTTTCAGCTCATTCCGTGGTCGCTTGGACTCACGCCAACGATTAACGTCATGCTTAGCCGCACCTTGTTCTGGTTCTTCGGACATCCGCTCGTATACTTCTGGCTGATGCCTGCTTACATGGCATGGTATGTATGTATTCCAAGGATTATCGGCGGACACGTATTCAGTGACTCGCTCAGCCGTCTCGCCTTTATTTTGCTGCTGCTGTTCTCGATCCCTGTAGGCTTCCACCATCAGCTGATGGAGCCAGGTATCTCGGCAGGCTGGAAGATGATTCACGTAACACTCACACTGATCGTCGTTATACCATCGTTGATGACAGCCTTCTCGATGTTTGCGATTTTTGAAACGTCTGGACGTAAAAAGGGCGGAGTTGGGCTGTTTGGCTGGTTCAAAAAGCTGCCTTGGACTGATGTTCGCTTCTTTGCTCCATTCGTCGGTATGCTGTTCTTTATCCCTGGTGGGGCAGGGGGAATTATTAACGCAAGTAACCAGATCAACGCTGTCGTTCACAATACGATCTGGGTAACAGGTCACTTCCATATCACAGTAGGTGCCGCAGTTGCCATGACGTTCTTCGGGGTCAGCTTCTGGCTGGTTCCAGCCCTGACAGGTCGCACGTTGACCAAGACGGCAAATCGCATGGCGATGGTGCAAACCGTATTTTGGGCGGTAGGGATGTTCCTGATGTCCCTGGCGATGCACACCATGGGCTTGCAAGGAGCGCCGCGCCGTACAGATTACACAACATACATGGATCATCCGCTGGCACTTGGCTGGATGGACTACCAACGCGTAATGGCTTTCGGTGGCGGACTGTTGTTTGTATCGGCGATTCTCATGATTCTGATTTTGCTGTACCTGACCTTTTACGCACCAAAAGGGAATACCGAGTATCCGATTGGAGAGACAGAAACCAAGCAGGAAGTACCGCGTATTCTGGAGCGTTGGCCTGTATGGATCGGACTGGTCGCATTCCTGATCATTTTGGCGTACGGTTATCCGATTATGGAGCAAATCCAGCATCAGGCGCCGGGCTCGCCTCCATTTAAAACGTGGTAATCCATCGGGGGATGAAATAGTAGAAAGCCACTCGTGTAAAAAACGAGTGGCTTTCTTTTGCGTCAATAATTGAGGGCAGCCAATTCGGTAAAGGCGAGAATCAGATACCCGATAGCAAGCAACCAGAGTGCGATAAGCCTGAGATCTTCTTCTTCAAAAGGCATACTACTACTCCTCCTTTATCTCTTGGTATATCTAAGATATTCAACAGGAGGGGCATTGGTTTAGCTTTAACGTGTAGGAATTAATAAGCGCGACGCTTATGAATTCCGGAGCCCATGGAAAGCTTCCACTAAAACGCGGTCGCTCCTCCCTGAGAAGGCTTCGATAAAGGTTTTCTTAGGGGAGGTAAATCATCTTGCGCGTCATTCCGCCATCGATGACAAGCTCTGTTCCCGTAATAAAATCATTATCCTTTTGCGTCAGGAACAAGCAAGCGCGAGCGATATCATCAGGGGTGCCTACACGACCAGCAGGATGCTGTTCATGATCTTCGGGACGTAGGAGGGAGTAGTCACCCGTTTCAATCCATCCGGGCGAAATCGCATTTACCCGAATGCCATCAGGACCGAGGGAGACAGCAAGCGCATGTGTCAGAGCGAGAATGCCGCCTTTGGAAGCAGCGTAGGCTTCGGTATTAGGCTCAGACATATGGGCGCGAGTTGACGTTAGATTAACGATAAAGCCGTGTTTTTGCTGGCGCATGATTTTGGCAGCTTCCCTGGATGCGAGGAACACACTGCGCAGATTGGTATTTAGGATGGAATCCCAAGCGTCTACCGTCAGATCATAGGGAGATTCCCATTTGGTCACACCCGCATTATTAATCAAAACATCGAGCCTGCCGTGGCGTTCAAAAACCGTTTGCATCAGCTGTTCAATCTCTTTTGGCTGGCTCACATCAATCTGATAAAAGGTAGCGCTCCCGTCAGAGGTTTGCGAGTTGATCTCGTGAGCAATAGCCTCTCCTGTATCACGATTGCGTTCGGCGACTACTACATGTGCGCCACAAGAGGCATACATATTGGCTACAGCCCGGCCAATTCCGTGACCTGCACCCGTGACGATGACAATGTTATCCGTGTATCTCATGGAATCCTCCTTCAAACAATAAAAATAGGCTATATGGACAAAAAATATAGTTGCAAATCGTTCCTAACTATATTAAAGTAAGTTTCATCAATTTCACATGCTAATACTCGCAGGAGGTATAGATACACATGCAAACTGAACTCAAATGGACAACCGAGCAAGTAATGGAAGCGCGTCATAGCGTACGTAAATACGATCCTACAGCAACGATTCCTCAAGGAGAGCTGAACGAAATCTTGCGACTGGCAGCAAGTGCTCCTTCTTCCTGGAACCTGCAACACTGGCGATTCCTCGTAGTGACTGATCCGGCGATAAAAGAAAAATTGCTCCCGATCGCATACAATCAGCAGCAAGTAGTGGACGCCTACGCCACCATCATTATATTGGGCGATTTGGAAGCAGACAAGTCGGCACGTCCTGTTTATGACGAGGCTGTTGCAAACGGTCTAATGAACGAATCCGTACGTGACACGATGATTGCGCAAATCGAAGGAGCTTACAAAGCTAACCCGGAGATTGCCCGTGACGAAGCCATCCGCAATTCTTCGTATGCAGCGATGCAGCTGATGCTTGCAGCAAAAGCAAAAGGCTATGACACATGCCCAATGGGTGGATACAACCGTGATGCGTTGATCAAGGAATTGAATATCCCGTCCCGCTTTTTGCCAACATTAATGCTGACGGTTGGAAAAGCAAGCGTGCAGGCACATCCGACTGCCCGTTTTGGTCTGGACCAGCTGGTTATCAATAATAGCTTTTAATTTTTCGATATAACGTACTTCTGGCGATGCCCAGAAACTGTGATGCTTCGGTTACTGATTTTGTTTTTTGCAATGCTTGCTCGATGACTTGTCTTTCCAGGCTTTTCAACGAGTTGGATCGAGCAGGCTGCTGCGAAATGTAATCGCCGCTTCTCATGCTGGGAGGCAAGTGCTCCAGCGTTATTTCCGATTGTTCCTGCCTTGCTAAAAGAAAAGCACGTTCAATTACATTACGCAGCTCGCGAATATTTCCTGGCCATGGGTAATGCACAATGGAGTGCAGCGCCTCTTTCTGAAAGGATTGTGGTCCATCTCCATAGGTCAGGAAGCATTCGTGTATAAATTCCTGGCAGAGGTGCTCAATGTCTTCCGGTCGTTCCTGGAGGGGAGGGATTGTGATCGACAACACATTCAGCCGGTAAAACAGATCAGGACGAAACGAGTGATTGACGGCAATTTCCTGTGGGAGGTTGCGGTTAGTGGCTGCGATGATCCGTACGTTGATCGCACGCTCTCTGGAGTCGCCGAGCCTCACAATTTTCTTTGATTCAATCACGCGAAGCAGCACCACCTGAAGCTCAAGCGGCATATCCCCAATCTCGTCCAAAAAGATCGTGCCATTATGCGCGGCCTCAAATTTCCCGATTGCCCCGCCCTTTTTAGCTCCAGTAAAAGCCCCATCCACAAACCCAAACAACTCGCTTGCAATTAAATCCTTTGGCAATAAAGCTGTGTTCACTGCTATGAAGGGTCCATTTCTCCGCTCGCTTTCCCGATGGATCGATTCAGCCATTACTTCTTTACCTGTCCCAGTTTCACCCAGAATCAACACATTGGCAGAGGATTGTGCAGCCAGCTTGGCTATTTCCAGCTCTCGTTGATAGCCGAGATGTACCGTCTGGATACGACCGAAACGAGAAGCTCGCAGAGTAGGGAGCACAGAGGTCATTCTTGGCTTCAACAAATAAAACTGGTAATGCTGCTCGCGATGGGCAGTGACCAAAAAGGCTTGATGCATCGTTTGGAGCATAGCGGGCGTGACTGATTGCCCGAGGGTAAACGAAGTCAGCTCTTCTGCCTTGCTGCTCATGTACATGACGGTTCCTTGGTCAGATACGACGAGTACAGCCTCCTCGCTTAGTTGCCCCCATGCTTTTAGCGCCAATTCATGTAAGGGAGGGGAGGGCTTGTTGCTTGCGGGAAAAGGCCTCGGCAATATGTTTCGCTCCGAATCCCACACGATCTCAAACTGACCGTTGGGAAGAGATTTCCCGATTTTGACTGGGCGTGACAAGTGGCGATGAGGAACATCCACCAGCATCGTTCCGCATGCCGTTTCAAATGTTTTTTTGCTCATATGCTCATAAATTTTCCGATGGTTGGTACTCTTCGCCTCCACGATCGTGTCCAAAACCATCTTTGTTCCAAGATACGTGTTATACATGACAGAGGAGATCGCGCGTCTCTCTCCTGTGAATTGTTGAAAACGACGGATAAATGCCAGGTTCTCCGCGGTAGAAAGGGATTGAAAATAGCTGGCAGAGCTGTAATGACCAGCACCATATTCAGTGCCAATCGCTTCCAGCTCTGTTTCCTTCGTGATCGGACTAAAAATCGGGACTCTTTTACGCTTTGCCCCTATGCGATGGTGATCCCGGTAAAAAGGAATAATGCTTTTTCCAACAAGGGTGGAGAAAATAGCATCCGGTTCTTGGGAGAGAATATCGCACCATACGTCTTGAAAATGCTGATGTCCAAAAGGGACGTAATGCTCCTTTACGACTGCACCGTTGCGAGCATGTAAAAATGAATGTACCTGCTGATTCGTTTCACGCGGGTAGACATAATCTGTGCCGATGCAATAAACCCGTTTTCCATAATGGCATGTCAAATAATCCAGTAGCGTATGTACCTGCTGATTCGGTAATTCTCCGGTATAGATCACGTTTGGATGACATTCCTGTCCCTCATATAAAGTGGGATAGACTAGAAGACAATTGTATTTTTCCAGTACCGGTAGAATCGCTTTTCTGCAGGCAGATGTGTAGCATCCGATGAAGATCTGGACGCCTTCCTTGGCCATCGCTTCTGCTTCCTGTGCACTTTTTCTCGGATCGGAACAAATATCACGAACGATCGCTTCTATTTGGTATGGTCCATGGCTACCTTCTTCGATGGCCAATCTAGCTGCATCACATTGTCCTTTTTCGGTGAGCGCAGTTGTGCCTGTTAACGAAAACAATAACCCCACTTTGATATGCACGTGATCCCTCCGTTTCATCTTGTCCCGCTTTGAGAAAGCCGTCTCACATTGGGACGAGCAGTCAAACTACATTTATCATATAACAAAAATCAGAATATTTGTTATTTATGTTTTATATTGCAACACCGTTTCATTTTCCCTGCTTGTCCTGTCAAAGGCGGGCAATTGGCATGATAGTTGCGATTACCATAGCTTCAAAGGGAAAGGAGGATGGCGGGTTCAGTAGAGAAGACAGCGAATAATATTTTCAAAAGTTTTCGACCGCACAAAAAGGAGGAGGACTTGCATTGAAATTATTTATTCTTGATGTCTTGGAAAGCAAAGGTGTGACGGTACCGAGAGAGCACCTGGATGAGCTGGCAACGCGCTGGCAAGCGATTGAAGACTTAAAACGGGAAACGGAGCAAGCGCTATTGGATGATTACGATATCGCGCTGCGCAACATTCCAGGAGGTGATCACATTGAGTAAAGAGCTGGTTGGCAAATCGGTCGAAGAATTGGCGCCTCTGATTGAAAAGAGGGAGGTCTCCTCGCTGGAATTGACGCAAGCGGTATTGGATCATGCCGAGACGCTTAATCATACAGTGAATGCCTATATCAGCTTTACGAGGCAGCAGGCGGAAGAAACAGCGGAAAAGGTAGATCAGGAAATAGCGGCAGGCAAATATCGCGGGATGTATCACGGCATCCCGATGGGTATCAAGGATAATTTGTACTTTAAAAATGAAGTAACCACGATGGCCTCCAAAATTCATCGGAATTTTGTATCCGACTACGATGCGACGATCATCGCAAAGATGAGAGAGGCGGGCATCGTCTTTCCCGGAAAATTGAATATGCACGAGTATGCGTGGGGGATCACGAACAACAACCCTCACTTCGGAGCATGCCGTAATCCGTGGAATCTCGAAAGAATTCCAGGCGGCTCCAGCGGCGGATCAGGTGCTGCCATCGCTGCTGATATGAGTGTAGCCACACTGGGTACTGATACGGCGGGTTCGATCCGTATCCCGTCTTCAGCGTGCGGGATTGTAGGCTTGAAGCCGACGCATGGTCGTGTCAGCAAATACGGCTGCTTCCCGCTCGCGTGGTCCCTGGATCATATCGGTCCCATGACGAAATCAGTGAGGGACGCCGCAGGATTGCTGGAGATTATTGCAGGCTATGACCCGAATGATCCGACTTCGGTCAATGCGCCTGTCAGCCAATATACAGCGGCGCTCACGGGAGATGTGAGCAATCTCGTCATTGGTGTCAATGAAGAGTACTTCTTTAAAAATGTAGATGCGGGCGTCGAAAAGCTGGTGAGAGCTGCGATCCAATCGCTAGTCGATCAGGGCGCGAGAGTAGAGGAGGTCAGCATTCCGTCGCTGAAATATGCGGAGTATGCGGAGATGATCACGATTTTGTCAGAGGCTGCGGCTATCCATCATCGGGATTTGCTCAAGCGTCCGGATGATTTCGGTTCAGATATTCGCCTCTTGTTCGAGCTGGGTGAGATTCCATCGGCAGTAGACTATTTGCAGGCACAACAGCTGAGAAGACAAATTAAACAGGACTTCCAAAAAATCTTTGAAAAAGTAAACGTATTGCTGGCACCGACCTTGCCGCTCATCGTTCCGAACATTGGGGATAATGAAGCGGTGATTAATGGAGAAAAGGTTGATTTGATTGACCATATTATTCGCTTTACAGGACCGGGCAATCTGTCGGGTCTCCCAGCGCTGACGGTTCCGTGCGGACTGCATGACGGTATGCCAGTTGGCTTGCAAATTTTTGGACCGGCCTTGCAGGAAGGAACGGTATTGAATGTAGGGTATGCGATTGAAAAAACAAACCCGTTAAAAGGGAAAAAGCCGGGGCTAGTCGGTTCTGTGTAAAAAAGAAGGGTAGGGAGCTGCAACGGCTCATCCTACCCTTGTTTTTATTTTTCCTTTTCCATCGGCAAATCGACTGTGATGCTCGTTCCGTGACCTACAGAGCTGCTGACGTGAAATTGGCCAGCGTGCAGCTGAATGATTTCTTTGCAAATGGCAAGCCCCAGACCGCTTCCTGACTGCTTTGAGCGCCCTTTGTAAAATTTTCTGGTGATGTGTGGCAAATCCTCGGTGTCAATGCCTTCTCCCGTATCGGTGACGGTAACAATGGCTCTGTCTCCGGTAGCTTCGGCAGAAACAGTGATGGAGCCGCCAAGTGGGGTGAATTTAAAGGCATTATCCAATAAGTTAACAAAGACCTGCTTGAGTCGGTTGGGATCGCCCATGACAAGTAGTGGTGATGAGGGAAGCTCCAGATGCAGGTCCACCTGTTTTTCCTGGGAACGAATAGTAAATTGCAGATACAAATCGTCCAGTACATCCCGTATATCCATTCGCTCCTGGCATAGCTTCATTTCTCCCGATTGAAACTTGGAGAAGTCCAGAAGCTCTTCGACCAAGCCGATGAGTCGATCAGTTTCTTTGGAGATGACCTCCAGCCCGAGCATGGTTTCTTCCGGTTCGTCCAGACCCCCGGAGATCAGCGTTTCACCCCAGCCCTTAATTGAGGTTAGGGGTGTTCGCAGCTCATGGGAAACGGAGGAGATGAAGTCATTTTTCAGCTTTTCATTTTTGCCGATCTCAGCCGCCATGTAATTGAAGGCATCAGCTAGTGTTCCGACTTCATCGTCATAGCGTTTGGTGGCTCGAGTGGTAAAGTTGCCTTTTGCCATTTGCGTCGCAGCCTTGGTCAAATCCTTGATCGGATCTACGATGCGCTTGGCAATCAATAAACTGAGTGCAAAGGCAAGGATGACCACGCCAGCCCCGACTCCAGCACCGTACATGGCGATCCGATTTACTGCATGGTAGAGCGGTTCTGCAGAGATCGTGTAGCGCAATACGCCGATGTACTCATTGGCAAAAAGGAGCGGATTGGACACAGCGATGATCCGCTCTTTTGTTTTCGGGTTCCTCCCGATATGAAGTCCGGATTGACCCTTCAAGGCATCAATGACATCAGGAGTTTGGATGATTTCGCCTGTTTGAAAGCCGTACGAGTTGAGGAGGACCCTTCCATCAATGTCCAATACTTCAACCTTGGCGTACTCTTGATTCGAAACGTTCTCAAGAATATATCGTGCTTTGTCTTTAAGTGAATAGCTGGTCGTGTACTTATTGATAAAGTTGGTAAAAGTCGTGGTACGAGTCACTAATGCCTCGGTAGCAGTTCCAAAATAGTAGGAGTGAACCGCCCAATAGAACAATCCTTCGAGCAATAGAACGATCAAGAGGAGGATCAGGCCGAAATAAACAACGAGCCTGGTCCTAATTCCTTTCATCATGAGTGTCCTTTCGCCATAAGTATCCGTACCCCCAAACGGTCTCCAGAAAGGCAGGATGGGCTGGGTCCTGCTCGATTTTTTGACGGATACGCCGTATATTCACATCGACAATTTTCAGATCGCCAATAAAGAACTGTCCCCAGACTGCTGTCAAAATCTCATCGCGACTAATCGCTTTATTGGCATTTTCAGCGAGCAGCTTAATAATCGCAAATTCCTTTGGCGTCAAAACGATTTCCTGATCGCCCCGAATCAGCTTCCGTTCATCCAAGAGCAAGGTGAAAGGGGAGATATCGATTTCATTTCGATGCTCCGCGATAATCGTCACAGGAGCGAGTCGGCGGTGCAGCGCTTTGATTCTCGCCAGCAGCTCAGCTGGGCTAAACGGTTTTCCTACATAATCATCTGCCCCAAACTCCAATCCCATTACTTTGTCTAGCTCCTGACTTTTGGCTGTCAGCATGATAATCCCGAGACGAGGATATTTTTTGCGTAACCGACCGCAGACCTCGAAGCCGTCGATGCCCGGCAGCATCACATCTAAAATCGCGATGTCGATATCAGCTTGGCTCTCCGCGATCTCCAATGCTTCTTCGCCAGTTGCTGCTTCGACCACTGTGTAGCCTTCCCGCTTTAGATTGATGCGGACAAAGTCGCGAATCGATTTTTCATCTTCCAGCAGTAATACCTTCATACGTGATTCCCCTTGCTATTGAGTAGGTTGCGGTCATTTTCATAGGTGCTTATAGGACGTCCAGCGGTTATTACATCGGCATGGTTACCGGTTTGTAATGCTTGCGAACTTCATCAGGTGTCAGCAGCAGGGATTTGTACTCTTGCTTGGCAGACTTCCCTAGAGTAGGGGTGACTTGCGGCTGGATGGCTACCAGCACCTGCTTGGTTGCCTCTTTCAGCACAATATAGGGCACCTGCTTTTGTTTAAGCATGCTCTCGAATTTGGCCCACTCTTTCGTAGGGACAGTCTGCAAAGTAAGCAGCTCTGCCTTTGTCTTTCCGTTATCGGCATAGAAAAAGAAACGTGTAAGCATGGAATTCGGGTCTTGGGCAGAGGAAGTGATTGTGTACTTTCCTTCCCATTTGTCAGGAATGCGGAAATCATACCCCATTAAGAAGTTTTGGTAGTGCTCTTCAATCGGCTTCAGTCCAGACATTTGATCCCATTGAAAATAAGAAGAGACCCATGGAATCTCGGCCATCGACAAATCATCGGTTCCCGGAGGCTGTGTCGTTACCCCAATCTCTATGATGCCATCTCCGTTAATATCCTCACTATACAAGGAATACGGCTTAAAAGTCAGGTCCATCTCTCCGTCAATTTTGGCTAGCGGGTTGTGCAGCTTTCCCTCATCCCACACTAACAATTCAGTAGAAGCGGAATGTGCGCCAAGCCCCGCCTCGATAAATAACCCATTCTGAGTAGGAGAGGCTTTTCCAATAATTGCCTGTTCATATCCATTGATCGCGCCTTCCAGCGGCAGCTCTGTCAGCTTCGCTACTTTTCCGTCCTGAGCTCCGTAGATATCTACTTTGGATGTAAAGTTATTATGGTCGTGCAGGACAAGTGCCAAGTCAGAGAGGCCATTGCCTGTGAGGTCACCTACTGCCATGACAGAATACGGCTGTTTGATCAGCTCTTGAACCTGTCCTTGGGTAATGGAGTAAACGGAGAGCTCCTTGTTCAGATTCTCTCCTCCGCCAAGGCCAATCAGCATTTCGGGCAATTGATCTCCGTTCAGGTCCTCAAACGTGACGTAGTCCAGCTCGCTGCCTATTCCCGTAAAAGAGGCGAGCTTTGCCCAGTTGCCTTGCTTTTGAGAGAGCACGAGCACACCGATCTCATAATCGGTTTTTTCTGTTTTAAAAAAGGCAACAACTTCTGGATTGCCATCTCCCGTCAAATCCTGGAGAGTAACTGCGCTCGCCTCACTGGGATGAAGCGGCACGGTCAATTGAGAGCCGGGAGGCAAAAACTGCATAACGGCTTGATTAATTGATTTTTGATCGCCATCTGCTGTTGGAGCGCGCATCAATTCATTTGGTGTATCAGTAAATCCGCATCCGCCAAGAAGCGCGGCGAGAAGCACGGCAGAGTAAAGCCAGGCCTTTTTCATTCGATCTGTTCCTTTCCATAGATGTATCCATTTGACTCTATTGTAGCCTGACCATCCGTGAAAGTTGTTGCAAACCGGTAAAAAAGTGCTAAGAAACTTAGGAAAATTTACTAGCAACATTTCCCCTGATTTTTCCGTTTAAGAAGTGGGGAGAGGGAAGTAAAAAAGGAGGACGATATTATGAAAAAAGGGTTAAAAACCTTGGCAGCTATCCTGTGTAGTAGCGGGCTTCTGATTGCTTCTGGCTTGGGAGTCGATAAAGCTCTTGCGAATACAGCAAAAACACAAACATATGCCTCGATGGTCTTATTGCAATCTCAGCATAACATTCCATTTTCCATACAGTTTCTTGATGGATTCAAGGTAAAGGTAACGAATAATCGGACAAAAGCAGTAAATACATTCGATGTATCTGCCAACAAACCAGAGTATCTCAGCTTGGGTATTTATCAAGGAGATGGCAAGCTGCAAAAAAACACCACTGGTTTTGCGCAAAAGCTCGTTCAGCTAGTGCCTTTTACGGATGCAAATGGCAATTTGCGCTGGAAGGGTCAGCAAACCCTTTGGGGTGTGAATGGCGAGGATCGGATTGCAGTAGCAACGAGTGTGTGGAACATCGTGAATGATCAGCCGCAGCTTCTCGGCGTAACCGTCAACCAGGGAGATTGGGACAATATGCCTTCGCCTGACGTTGAAATCAACAGCGGATTTAGCATGAGGCGGGATACTACCTACGTGCTCGATACCAAGTATGCTGATGTAACGGGAGACGGAGTAAAGGATCACGTTTTTTTGATCGGTGATAAAATGGGAAGCGCAATGAATATTGTTGCCGAGGATCTGCGAATTGTCGTTCGCGAAGGAAAGCATAATCAGCAGATCGTCGTTTCAGTCGGAGAGCAGAATAGTGGTATTCTCCCTAAGCTGTTTATTGGTGATGCCAATCACGATCAAGTCCCGGACATCCTTGTGACGATGCCGACCGCGACTGGCAAGAATTACAGTCTGTTTACATGGAAGGACAATCATCCAGCACCACTTGTGGAGCAGCAGAAGCTGAATGATCGTGGAGTTTACCAACCAGTGAACGGTATGTATGGAGAAGCCATTTCAATGAATCTAATCAAACAGAAGTAAGCAGGAGAACCCTCTTTTCAAAGTGAAAAGGGGGTTTCTTGTTGTCTTTTTTGGTTATTAAATCGTAAACATTACGTTTTGTATTGACACACTCAACTTGCATGAAGTAGTATAACGATTAAATCGTAATTGTTACGTTTTAATAACGAAAAGGAGATTACTCTCATGAACGATAAAAGAATACCGGTTACAGTTCTGAGCGGTTATTTGGGAGCTGGAAAAACGACTCTGCTTAATCATGTGCTGAACAATCGGGACGGACTGCGCGTTGCCGTTATCGTGAACGACCTGAGTGAGGTAAACGTGGATGGTGCGCTTATTTCTCAAGGCGGCGGACTCTCTCGGGTCGAGGAAAAGGTCGTGGAAATGTCCAATGGCTGCATCTGCTGCACGCTGCGGGAGGATTTGCTGACAGAAGTAGAGAGACTTGCGCTGGCAGGCGTATATGACTACATACTGATCGAGTCTACAGGTATTGGTGAGCCCGTGCCTGTTGCCCAAACCTTTACGTATGTGGATGAAGAAAACGGAATTAATCTGTCTGCCCTATGCCGTCTCGATACGATGGTAACGGTGGTTGATGCTTACCGTTTTTGGCACGACTTTTCCTCTGGAGACAGCTTGCTCGACCGAAATCAGGCGGTGGGGGAAGAGGATACCCGTGAAGTGGTGGACCTTTTGATTAGCCAGATCGAGTTTTGTGACGTCCTGATTCTCAATAAATGCGATATGGTCGCACCGGAGGATTTGTTGCAGCTGGAAGGCGTTTTGCGCAAGCTGCAGCCGAATGCTCGCTTGATTCGCTCCAAACGGGGACAGGTGGACCCACACGAGATTTTGAATACAGGTTTGTTTGATTTTGAGCAGGCTAGTCAATCGGCAGGCTGGGTGATGGAGCTGCAAAAGGAAGAGCACACGCCGGAAACAGATGAATATGGCATCTCCTCCTTTGTCTATCGCGGACGTAGACCTTTTCATCCTGAGCGTTTTAGTGAATGGCTGACAGCCTGGCCAGAGGAAGTCGTTCGTGCAAAAGGATTTTTTTGGCTGGCGACTCGCAATGATTTGGCGATGACTCTGAGTCAGGCAGGTCCTTCTATTGAGATTGGCACCGCAGGCTATTGGACGGCGGCGTTGCCGGAGGAAGAGAGGTTGGCGGTTTTGGCAGACGACCCTGACTGGAGAGCGACATGGGATGAAGTACATGGGGATCGGATCACTGAGCTGGTATTCATCGGGATTGAGCTGGATCAGGCAGCGGTAGAAGAGCAGCTAGATGCTTGTTTGTTGACAGATGAAGAATACGCGTCTGACTGGAGCGAGCTGCCAGATCCTTTGCCGACAGCAGACACGGTTGTAGAGACAGCAGTATAACGTATCGACAGGAGGGATATTATGCGAGTCAATATCACACTGCAGTGCACAGAAACGGGAGATCGCAATTACATTACGACGAAAAATAAGCGCAGCCATCCAGAACGTCTGGAATTAAAGAAGTATTCCCCGCGGTTAAAGCGCTACACTTTGCACCGGGAAACGAAATAAAAACGAGAACAGGCAGCTCCTTTTTGTCCGTAGACGAGGAACTGCCTGTTTTTTACTCTATAAGCATATAGAGGTTTTCTTACGCATTCTTTTTCAGAGCAGGTGACTCTGTCCCTTGATGCTTGTCGGAGAACAGCCATTTCATCATCGGTGGAGTTACGATCGTGGTCACGAGTACGACGACGATCAATACGGCGAACATGTCCTCGGTCAGCAGGTTGCTTTCCAACCCGATGGCAGCAATGATCAATGCAACCTCTCCACGTGATACCATGGCTGCTCCGATTGCCATCGAATTTTTCCACGGGAACCCGGACAGCTTAGCCCCAATTGCACCACCTACGAGTTTGGAAACAATTGCCACAATACTCAGAATCACAATCAGCCAAAGGTTTTGCACAATTCCAGAAAACTGTGCAGTTACTCCGATCGAAGTGAAAAACACAGGTACAAAGATGGAGTAGCTGATCGTCTCAACCTTGCTTGCTACCTCGTGTCTGTAATTAGTCAGGCTGATGGCAACGCCTGCGATGTACGAACCGATGATGGCTGCGACACCTGTGTATTCTGCGAAGTACGCAAACAGGAAGCAAATAATCAATCCGGCTGAAATCACGGATTCTGTGACTTGCAGCGGAGCGAATTTTTTTAATACCCACGGAACCACTTTCCAGGAGAGCAGGATAATCACGGCGAAGAAGGCTACCTTTTTCAAAATAACCATGCCTAGATTCACATCTCCGCCAGCAAAACTCATCAGGAAGGCGAGTGCCAAAATCACAAGAACATCATCGATAACAGCGGCCCCCATGATCGTAGCGCCCTCTCTCGACTTTAGCTTGCCCAATTCCTTCAATGTTTGTACAGAGATACTTACACTAGTCGCAGAGAGCAGTAGTCCCAAAAAGATGGATTCAACGGAGGACAGTCCCATCGCGATCCCAGCACCATAGCCTAAAGCCAGCGGAACGATGATCCCAGCAACACCTACGTTGGTAGAGGCTTTGGCTGTACGCTTGAATTCATTGATATCAGTTTCCAATCCGGCAACGAACATGAGGAGGATGACACCAATCTGGCTAATTTCCTTGATGATTTCTGTGTCTGTCACCAGCCCCAAAACGGTAGGGCCGAGAACAATCCCGATCAACAGCTTGCCAAGCACAGACGGTTGACCTAGCCGGACGCTGATGTCCCCGGCAATTTTGGAGGCAATCAGGATGACTGCTAGTTGAAAAATGAGCATGTAGTTTCCCCCTTTAGTCAAAATAAAAAGGAGCCTGTAATCACAGGCTCCTAAATGTCGACTGAAAAAAGACAAAAAGAACCCTATGATGACAGGCTCCTCCAGAAATACATAAGCTATTCGGTTGCTTTACGTAAACATTTTAACATGCGAGACAAATAAAGTAAATACAAACTGACAAACGCTTGGGGTTCGTGTCATGATAAGTCATAGATGCAATACGTGAAGCCGATGGACATGATATAAGCAGGAGGAGAATCGCTTTGACACCTGATCAAAAGGTAGGCAAAATCAGCAAGGCAAATGCAGAGCATTACATATGGGGTGAGCAGTGTGATGGCTGGCACTTGGTAAAGGGGCAGGAGCTGAGCGTCATTCACGAGAGAATGCCTGGAAATACAGCGGAGGTCCGCCATTATCATGAAAGGTCACGCCAGTTTTTCTTTGTGCTCTCTGGAGTGGCAATATTGGAGGTAGAGGGAGTAAGGCACACGCTATCCGCACAGGAAGGCGTGGAAGTATCTCCAGGGGTAGCACATCAAATGAAAAATGAGGCTGCGGCTGATGTGGAATTCCTCGTGATTTCCCAGCCAACGACGAGAGGTGACCGCATCCATGTAGAATAGATGGGAAAAGCAAAACCCTGATCACAGCTGCGGTCAGGGTTTTGAATATTCTTGAAGTTATTTCATGTTCATAAAGTCGGACATTGCCGCGAAGGCGTCTGTCAAGGCGTGCAAGCTTTCCGCAGTTTGGTAAGCGAAAATAGGCAAACCTACTACAAACAATAATGCTTCTCCGATGTACTTGGCGATCATAAGATCTACCTCCTTTTGGTTTTGATCCGTTATGCGGATAGAGCCAAAAATCGGTAACCGTATGTATCGGCATCGCTGTCTGAGTGCTGCATGCGCCGGAATAATCGCGAGCGCATCGGTTGCCTTGCCGCCATCGGGTAGGTTTCAATCATGCACGGATTGATAGGAGGTTGATAAGTATCACTCTGTTGCCAATCCAAAGCCAGCTTTGTTGTGGGAATACGCCGTCTCAAGTAGTAAAGCGACGTGAAGCATCCCGCAAACAGGGCGAGCAAGGCGAAGAAATCCTCCAGCGAAAGCAGCAGTAGCAAGTCTTCCATGGCGATTTCCCCCCTTTCCTTTGCCTAAGAACGAGGTACCCTGTTCTTAGTATCCACCATTCTACTCCTGTTCACATAATCAGGCAATAGTGAAAAATAATGAGGCTCCTATTTGAGTTTTCCAAGCGACAGATTGACTCGGTAGTTCCCAAAGGCAAGTAGCTCTTCTATAAAAGCATTCAATGCGTTTTGGTCTAGCACACGGACAACGAGCAAATAGCAGCCCTCACCACTTATTCGATGGGCATCGGCTACCTCGCTGCGCTCTTTGATAAAACGGATGAACGGCTGATGATCTGAAGTCCTCATAAACATCGTAATCATGGCAGTGAGGTGCGGTCCGACTTTCGTATCGTCAATAAGCGTTGTATAACCTTGAATAATTCCTTGTTCCTCCATACGCCTGATCCGGTTGCCGACAGCTTGGCCGCTCAAATGGACCTGTTCACCTATGTCCTTCCACAAAAGACGGCTGTTTTCACGCAGCAGGGCAAGAATGGAGAGATCAGTCTGGTCGAGCATGCTATTCTCCTTTCACGATGAAAGTGCAGATGCCTGTTTTGTTTCGCGGCATCAGCGTGGAGCTCTGTACAATGAAGGTAATCCATTCTTATTATACCGACGAAGGAGAGATCTGACATGCATATTCAGCTGATCCGGCATGCTACGCTAAAGCTTACGTACGGGGGACATACTTTTTTGGTTGATCCGATGCTAAGTAGCGCGCACACGCTGCCAACGACACCAAATACGCCCAACCAGGTGGCAAATCCACTTGTGGAGCTGCCGTTTTCTGTGGAAGAAGTGCTGGAGGGTGTAGATGCTCTCATCGTGACGCATACACATCCAGACCATTTGGATGTAGAGGCAGTAAGCAAGCTGCCGAAGCATTTGCCGCTGTTCTGCCAGCCACCGGACGAAGAGAAATTGCGTCAGCTAGGATTTGAACAGGTCATCGTTGTGGAGGATGAAACCAATTGGCAAGGCATCCAGCTCCGCCGAACAGGCGGTCAGCACGGAACAGGAGAGATCGGGAAGCAGATGGGACCTGTCTCGGGATTTGTTTTGCGCGGAAAAGAAGAACCGACGTATTACCTCGCGGGAGATACCATCTGGTGTGAAGAGGTAGAACAGACCCTCCAGACCGATCAGCCAAAAGTCATTACACTATTTGGCGGAGCAGCTCGCTTTTTAGTAGGCGATCCAATTACGATGACCAAAGAAGACATAGCGAAAGTGGCACAGACAGCTCAGGGCAGCCAGATCGTCGTCGCTCATATGGAGACGTGGAATCACTGCCTGCTAAGACGCGAGGAGCTGCGTGAGTATGTAGCGGAGAAAAATCTCGCCGGGCAAGTACACGTACCAGATGATGGCGAAGGCCTAGATTTTTAATAGAGACATACAAGAGGAAAACGAGAAAACCCCGTTAAATCAACGGGGTTTTCAACGTTTTCAACGCTTTTTCATTTTCCCGTCCACCCCCAACAAAAAATGCCTGAACCAATCCAAAACGCTGGGCAGAGAAAAAGGGAGAAATAAGCGAAGGTCTTAGGGACACCAACCGAGGCGGAGTGGAAAAAGCGGAACACGGTCTCAGCCTCCAACTCTGAGAGGCTCCCTGCCCGAGCTGCTTTTGGAGTCGGTTCCGCTTTTGAAACGCAGCCGGACAGGAATGACCCGCGTAAGCAGTGGCCCTACGAACCTGGAGCGTTTTCTCCCTTTTTCTCTCCTCAACCAAAAGTCCGAGCCAGGAATTTTTAGGCTCTCCCACCATTTGACAAATAAGATCTCACGTAATAAACTATTTTTACGTAAATGATTAATGTCATGAGGTGTTTTTGTGGCACATGAACAACTGGAATCGTATGTAGTCGAGACGCCGGAGCAAGCGATGGCGCTGTTGAATCCGCTGCGTGCGGAGATATTGAGCCGTCTGGTTGAGCCGGCATCAGCTGCTGAGGTGGCGCGTGGGATCAATGAAATTCCCCAGAGAGTGAATTACCATCTGAAGGCTTTGGAAAAGGTGGGGCTGGTTCGCCGGGTGGGAAGTCGTCAGGTACGCAATCTGGTCGAGGTGCTGTACCTTGCGATTGCACGGACCTACGTGCTCTCGGAAGGATTGAACTGGGCGAACGAAACCGTGCAGCAGATGAAGGATCAGGGAGCGCTGTCCCACTTGGTGAATACAGCAGAACGGATCAAGCGTGACGCTCTCTTGTTGATGGAACGCTCCGATCAGGAACAAGAGATCCCGAGTGCCACGCTAGACACGAGCATCCGTCTCGCCAGTGCCGAGCAGCGCAGTGCTTTTGTGGAGGAGTACGTCTCTCTTGTGAACCAGCTCGTCGAAAAGTATCAGTCGAAAGCAAAAGGACAGGAAACGTATCAAGTCATTCTCGCCGTGTATCCAAAAGAAGGAGGAGAAAAGGCATGAAGGCAGAGGCAGCAGTAACAAGCAAGTCCAAACCTGTAGTCGTTTGGGAAAGAAAACCAGAGCAGCAGCGGGGAAATGTGATTGCACTTCCGAACCGAAACACCCAGGTAGGTGCCAGCGAAGGCGAGTCTGTTGTGCAGACGTGGACAGTTGGGCCTGCAGACAGCCCTGCTGTGGTCACACAGGTCTCCTCTGGCTTTAGCCGAGTGGGTGGCAGAGCTTCTTCACCGCAAGCAAGCCGCATGAGTATGGCAGCGTAATCTAGTCTATTCATTTTAGGCACAAACAAGGAGGGTTTTTCATGAATCTGATTCCAGTAGTGGTAGAACAAACGAGCTATGGGGAGCGTTCTTATGACATTTACTCTCGCTTGCTCAAAGATCGCATCATTTTTCTGGGCAGTGCCATAGATGATCAGGTGGCAAATGCCGTTGTAGCTCAGCTGCTGTTTTTGGCCGCAGAAGATCCAAAAAAGGACATTCACCTGTACATTAATTCCCCGGGAGGCTCTGTTACAGCCGGGATGGCGATCATCGATACGATGAAATTCGTTGCGCCAGATGTATCTACGATATGCACAGGCATGGCTGCTTCGATGGGGGCGATGCTGCTGGTAGCCGGAGCGCCGGGCAAAAGGTTTGCACTTCCAAATGCTGAAGTCATGCTTCACCAGCCTTGGGGCGGAAGCCAGGGGCAAGCGAGTGACATCAAGATTGCCGCCGATCGGATCATGAGGCACCGAAACATGCTATATACGATCATTTCCGAACGTACAGGCAAGACGGTCGAGCAAATTGAAAAAGACGCCGACCGGGATTACTTCCTGACCGCAGCAGAAGCGCTTGAATACGGGCTGATTGATAAGGTGATTGAGAAGCTGTAGAGACAAAGGGAGGGGCAGGGATGAGGATTCTTTTATTGGGCGGGACACGATTTATTGGGCCACATGTAGTAAAAAGACTCGCAGAATCCGGGCATGAGCTAGCGATTTTTAATCGGGGGCTTTCATCTGGTGAAGCCCCTCTGCCAGAAGGAACGGTCTCGATTAAAGGAGACCGTTCCAAGCTGGGGGAGTTTCGAGAAGCGTTCCATTCATTTGCTCCTGATGTAGTCATCGATTTGTTTCCTTATACAGAAGCAGATGCTCACTTATTGATGGAGACATTTCAAGATTTGACCGGACGAGTGGTAGCAGTTAGCATCTGTGATGTATATCAAGCCTTTGGGCGAGTAAATGGAATAGAAGCAGGCCCCGCAGAAGAAGGACCGCTCACAGAAGATTCCCCTCTCTGCCAAAAGCGGTACCCATTGCGTGGCGTTCGTGAAGACCGAAGTGATTATGACAAAGTATTGGTTGAAAAGGTCGTGCTGAGTCACAAGCAATTGCCCGGTACGATTGTGCGTCTGCCGATGGTGTACGGACCAGGTGATTACCAGCATCGCTTATATCCTTATTTACAGCAGATGCGTGATGGCAGAAAGACGATCCTCATGGAAGAGGGCTTTGCCTCATGGAGCTGGGCACGCGGCTATGTAGAAGATATAGCAGAAGCCATACGTCTGGCAGCTACGCATGATGTGGCCAAAGGTCAGATTTATCATGTGGCGGAGCCTGATTGCCTGACGATGAAGCAATGGATCGAGAGAATTGCGGCGCAAATCGATTGGCAGGGCGAAGTCATCATTGCGCCTGCCGCAGATCTGCCGGTTCATCTCGTACCACAGATCAATAACCGTCAGCACATCTGCCTGGATACAGGAAAAATCAGAAGAGAGCTGGGCTATCAGGAAACGATCACCGATCGGGAAGCCATGCGGCGAACCATCGAGTGGGAAATGGCGAATCCTCCGGAAGGTGTCATGCAGATGATCAACTATACCGAAGAGGATGACATCCTAGCACAGCTAGGCATTATGAAATAAACAGTAAGCCTCGAGCAGCATGTGCAAATAGCTGCTTGAGGCTTGTTTGTCTTTTTACCCCAGCCTCCACAACGAAAGCCGACGATACACAAGAAAAATCACCACATTCCCCAACGCAGCAGTCAAAAACACGACCCATGGACCAAGCCAGACTGTCATCCACCCGGACCCATATATGGAGAAGACGATCCCCAGCTTGAAAATAGACCCGGTGATCCCGCTGATTCTGCCAATCATATGCGCGGGCGTAGTCTCCTGACGAAACGTCCAGATACAGATATTTTCAATCGTGCTGATGAGCCCTGTGAGAAACAGAGACAGACAAAGCACCCACGCGCTAGAAGCAAACACCATTAGAAAATAGGAGAGACCGAGCAGCAGGATCGTCATCCCCATGATTATGCCGATCGGAAAACGTCTGCGCAGCCGCGCTACCACAGAACTGCCGAGCAGGCCGCCAACTCCCGCGACGGAGAGCACGAGACCGAGCTCGGAGTTATCCAGCTTCAAATGATCCTTGGCAAAGAAAATAATCATCGCATCGTACATGCCGGATGTGGCATTCAGAAAGATCACAAGCAGCGTAATCAGCCAAAGAGGACGATTTCCAAGCAGCTCTTTCCAGCCAGCTTTGAATTCCTGCCAAAAGCCGCCTGTGGACTTCATGGAAACATCGGTACGTTCCAAAAGAGAAATGGCGATCCAAGCGAGCAAATACGCAATTCCGGTGATGAGCAGTCCGGAGTGCAGGCTGGATAACAGCAGGATAAATCCGGTAATTGCAGGACCCATGATTTCGATAAACGTGCTCATGAAGGAAAACCGGGCATTCGCTGAGGTGAGCAAGGGTGTCGGAACGACTTGCTTGATCATGCTGACCCGTGCATTGTTGAAGCCATAGTTGAAGGCCATGAGCAGAAATCCTGCAAGGTAATAATGGATGACTTGGGCATGACCCGTTTCCGTCAATCCATACAGCATAAACAATAGCATCATCTGTCCAAAGACCATCCACTGGGACCACCGCTTTTTGGAGAAGCGATCTACCAGCACGCCAATGAACATGGCAAGAAGCAAATTCGGCAAAAACTCAATGCTTTTCATCGTCGTCATCGTAACGGGTGATTGCGTCATATCGTACAAAATGAGCGGTAATGCCAATTCATACACCTTTGCACCACAAGCCAGAAAGGCTGATGTGAAAAAGAGGATGAGAAACGGGCGGTTGCGCCAAATGGACTGGTTAGCGGGTGTACCCGATCCCATCGCAGGGGACGTTTTTGCTAGAGACATGTAAGAAACCTCCTTCTTCGTCTTTATTGTAGCTAGGAAAAGGGGAAGAAAAAGGGTAGAGTAATCTATATATGATTTCCCCTTTTAAAAAGAGGTGAACCCTTACATGCAGATCGCCCAGCATTACTTGCACCTGCGCCAGCATTTTGCAGGGAGACAAGAAAATGAGCAACAAGAGGTTACGTTGGCTGAACTGGCTGCTGTTTTTTTCTGTACGATCCGTAATGCCAAGATGATCATTAAGCAGCTGGCAGAACAGGACTGGATCGAGTGGATGCCTGGCAGGGGCAGAGGAAACGTATCCCGAATCGTGTTTTTGCGAAGCGTGGAGCAGGTGATTGTGTCTATGGCCAAAGCACATGTCGCACAGGGTGATCTTGATAAAGCGATGCACCTGTTCTCCGACCCGAAGATACCGCTTCGGGCCAAAAAACGCTTTTTTGGGTGGCTTTCAGGGCAGTTCGGATTTCGTTCAGAGGAGATAGAGAAGCGTACTCGCGATACGCTGCGGATGTCCTTTTACAGAACGATACCGGCTCTGGACCCGCCTTTTGTAGGCAGACGGACAGAATCGCATATGGTGAAACAAATTTTTGATACACTCATTCGTTTTGATGAGCTGCAAGAAGCTTTTGTACCGCATCTTGCTCATCACTGGGAAGCTGACGAGAGCGGGACACAGTGGACTTTTTATTTGCGAAAAGGGGTATTGTTTCACCACGGCCGTGAGCTGACTGCACATGATGTCGTCTGGACGTTTGAGCGGATAGCTGATCCAAAAACAAAATCACCCTATCGCTATATGCTTTCGGACGTGGAGACAGTCGTGGCTATTAAAGAAACGACAGTAGGGATCAAGCTCAGACGCCCGAACCATATGCTGCTCTCCTTTTTGGCATCAGATCGAATGTCGATTATTCCTGGCGAGGTCGTCGCCCAAAAAGGCACGGAGTTCACCAGGCTGCCAGTCGGTAGCGGTCCCTTTCGGCTAATCCGAAACGACGAGCAAATGTTTATTTTGGAAGCTGTTCCTA
This sequence comes from Brevibacillus reuszeri, assembly GCF_002897295.1. GTDB lineage: Bacteria > Bacillota > Bacilli > Brevibacillales > Brevibacillaceae > Brevibacillus > Brevibacillus reuszeri_A. The sequence goes on along the minus strand of NZ_BEXF01000012.1, from coordinate 104,824 downwards.
CCTATTTTCTCGGCAGAGCACATTTGGATCGGGTAGAAATCTGGGTAGTGCCTCAGAACAGCCTGCGGGAGGACTATTTCTCTAGTCAGGGAGAGGTGCACTTCCAGACGTTTTGGAACACGCTGGAGCCTCTGGAAAAGTGGAAAGGGCTAGAGCGTATCGAGAGGGGTTCTTCCTATCTTGCCTTTAATTTAAATCGCACGGGACCGCTTCAGAAAAAAGAGGTTCGGCATGCGATCCATCGCCTGCTGGATCGGGAGAAAATGATAGCGGATTTAGGGGGGAATCGCCACATTCCTGCCCATGGATTTTTGCCTGATGAAAAAGCTGTGTTGTCTAGTGAAGCCCCGATGGATATTCAAAAAGCGCAGGAGGTACTGCAAAAAAGTATAGACAAGGATGAACGAATCAGGCTGTTCACATACGAAGGAGCAGGAAACGAAAATAATGCAGAATGGCTGCAGAAGCATTTTGCTCAATACGGATTACTGCTCGATGTCACTGTGGTACCGATCGAAGAATTGAAAAAGCCGGAAATACTGCTTCAGGCAGATATGGTGTTCTCGGGGGAAGTATTCGATGAACAGTGGGAACTGGGGTTGGTGGAATTGTACAAATCGGATGCCAGTTTCCTGCGGATGATGTGGGACCCCACTACTCGGACGCAGATGGACGAGCAGCTGGATTTGCTCGTGCAGGAGCAGGATAAAGAGGCCCAGCGAGAGCGTCTTCGCGAGGTAGAAGACCTGCTTCGTGAGCAGCATGCTTTGCTGTTTGTGTACCATGCCCTTCAGCAATCTGCCTATCATTCTGCCCTCGCAGGAGTATCCCTCAATGCGCTGGGTCTGGTGGAGTACAAAAATATTTGGTTCAAGCAGTAAAGATAGGATGAGAGTGTCTGTTACATTGCCTATGATTTGCGTTAAGATGGAGCTTACACTTTTAGTGACGGAGGAGAAATAATCATGCAGCTATTCCGTTTTGACCAACTGGCAGGCAGAACAATCGACCGCTTTGATTCAGTCAATGCTACGATTTCGCGTATCATGCGCACACCCGGCTCAGTGCAGATCGGGTGCATTCATTTAGGGGAAGCGGGTGTCGTTGGGTACCATCCGGCAGTATGCCCGCAGCTATTTCTCGTTGTAAACGGTGAGGGCTGGGTATGCGGTGAAGATCGGAAGAGGGTCCGGGTCGGACCTGGTCAGGCGGCTTTTTGGACAACAGGCGAAGAGCATGAATCAGGCAGTGAAGCCGGAATGACGGCGATCATCATCGAAGGCGAGGGACTGGATCCGGCTAGCTTCATGCCACAAATAGATTCGTAACAGTCGGACGTGTCTGGCCATTTTAAGCCGTTCCACCTACCGTGTACAAGCTCCTCAGACAAACAGAAGAAAGTCGGTGTGAAAGGCAAATGTTATGGAAAACGCATCTCGTGTTGGGGGCAATTGCTGGCTACTATGCCTACCCTTCCTGGAAGGGCAGTGTGATTGGCGCTACAATGGCATTGCTGCCCGATATTGATCAAGCTAGAAGCAAGCTTGGGAACATGGTTAGAACCGTATCAAGGGCTGTCCAAAAAGGCTTTGGTCATCGAACGATCACGCATTCATGGGTCATTTTGCTCGTTCCTGCCCTGCTGCTAGGTGATTCTCCGGCTGCCATGGCTGCACTCTGGGGAATACTGTCGCATCTGATCAGTGACATGCTCGTAGGACGTATTCAGCTGCTATGGCCGCTCAGGTTTGGCTGGATTGGAATCCCGCTATCCAAAAAGATGTACACTGCGGTAGATCAAATCGTTTTTTATGCGGCGTTGGGATATATCATCTATGCGGGTTATCAGTGACGCGAGCTTGTCGGAGTTGACGTAGAAGCCCTCCTCGGACAAAAAAATCCGAAAGAGGGCTTCTTTTGTTTATTCCGATTCATTTTTTGCTTTACTAACATAGGTTGAACAGATCAGTTCCCCTTTAAAGTGTAATGTATTTAAGGCATTACCACAGAAAACATATGCGGATTCATACTTCTTCAATATGATACGTTTCATCATCAACATAATTCTCTAATGGATCCTTGATGTTAATATCAAAAAGGTCTCGTAGCTCCTTTGGTAGTACGAGTCGCCCTAGCTCATCGACTTTTCTAACAACCCCGGTTGCTTTCATCGTTTTTCCTCCATTTTTATATAGATAATAGTGAATTTTATTAATTTATACAATCCAAAAAATAAAAAGGAAACAATGGAGAAGGAACTGTTTGAGTGATACGAGTATTTGCCAGAACTGATACAAAAAGGATTTGCTCTGATCAGATCAGATGAAAGCAGACGTGGGCAGGGTTGTTAACCCGCATGTACCGATATCTGAGAGAACGAACGCAAAGCAAGAGTGAGAAGAGGGAGAACAAGTTGAAAGCCTTCCTAGGAGGGCTATATTTATATACTGTACTGACTAAGGCTACACTGGATCAACCAATTTTATTTCATATCTATCATTTCTAAGATTTCATCGTAAGTCATTTTTTTGATTACGTTGTAGTCTAAGGCTCTAAGTATAAATTCACGACGCAATTCTTCATGCTCATTTTTTGGCTCAGGAAGATTTTCTCCTGTAGCAATAGTGTTAAAGCGTGGATTAAATGTTTCCATATTGTCGTCTGCGTTAAGTTCTACTTTTACTTCTTTTGTAGTTCCGTCATTTAAGGTGAGGAGATAACTTGCCTTTACAAGGTAACCGTCATCAGTAGAGTTTCTCTCAGCAGATAAATTATTAACAGTGACATTCTTGGCAGGTAGAATACCTTGTTTTTGCATGTTCAAGTAATTTGCGAACTCTTTATGAACTGTCGATAATTCTCTCTTTACTTGTTCTTTTTCGTCAGGACGGATGTTCCATGTTAGTGAAAAATATGTATTCCAAAGATTATTTTCATCCTTTTGTGTAAAGAGATGGTGCCATTCTATTGAAAGTAATTCCATCATGCGACTTAAGGTAGTGTCGTGGTTTTCTAAACGATCAAGGATTTCAAATTTTTTCCTATAGTCTACAACTGGATTTGGATTATTTTGTACCATTGACACCTCATTGTTACCAGTATGAACCATTGGTACTTGATTGTTATTAGCCGTACATCCAGCAATTAACAAGACGGAAAGTGAAATAAGATATTTTTTATTCATTAACCATCACTCCTATTTTGGTAATATTGTAAAAAATGTTTATTTTTATAAAATAATATGATAGAAGCGGTTTTGTGATAATATACCATAAAATGAAGGAATTAGGGGTTTGAAAAAAGTCTTGGTTGGTATGTTTGGCTTAGCTTTAGCAGCATCGGCCATATTAGGTACAGGTACTGGAAAGGTCCAGGCAGCAGGGGAAAATCCATATAACGCTTTTAACTGGTATTATGTTACAGACGGTACTACAATAAGTAAAAAATATAGTAAGACTCATAAGGGAATAGACATTGCAGTCAATAAAGAAACAGTATATAGCCCTCAAAGGGGGACAGTTCTAAGTGCTGGTTATTGGACAAGTGCTGGGAATTATGTGGCAATTGAGACAAAAGATAGAGATCCTGACACTAATACTAAGCTTGTTATAAGGTTTCTTCATTTACATTCCAAATCTGTATCTACAGGTGATTCTGTAAGTAGAGGGGGAGAAATTGCGGTATCGGGTAATACTGGTACAGACACAACTGGCCCTCATTTACATGTCGATGTCAACAATGAAGGGGAGTATGATGGGAAATATATTACCTATTCAAATACAATAAACCCTATATTTTTCTGGCCTCGCTACTTCGATGGCCCAACGTTTGCTCCGAATGAGTCCATAAGTGAATCATATGAAAATGAATATCATGAAAGTGAAGATGAATTACTACATAAATTTGATAGTGAGGAGTACTTTTTTGAAGATACACTCATCAATTATGTAGGGGAAGAAGAATTTTTAAATTGGATTAACTCACAACCGTTAGAAGAACAAACAGTACCCAATTTTAAAAAGGCATTTGGCATCTCTGATGAAAAAGAAAAAGAGTTGAAACAACAAGCTTGGGAATAGTCAATCACGTAATTTATAAAAGAAATACGATGACTTGACTACAAATCATTAATGAAGAAAACCCGTCTCTGTTTTAATTAGAGACGGGTTTTCTTCATTATTTGTATCTGTCCATGTAGTCTGAGGTAGAGAGTCTGTCAAGAAATTTGTATAACCTAGTAAAACGAACTCTAGCAACTGTCCGTGCTGCGGCTTGACTTGGAGCCTCTAAGCGTATGGCTGCTTATGCGGTCCAGCGAGTTTAGGTATATCCCTCGCATTGGCAACCAAGGCGCTATGGCGATATTCGCGGTGAATGTAAAGCGAATACTGAAACTAGCGGACTAAAAAAGGGGACCTGTAGTAACAAAAAAGCGACACCTACCAGGGGAAACGGAATAGGTGTCACGAATTTTTTTAGAAAAATCTCAGGTTAATGGAAAAACCTGGTTTCCTCAGTGGCCTCCTTTTGGGACGGGGCTCTTTGCTGTACACGTACGATTATGGCATCATGAATTGTTGAACCAACGCTTCGTTTTCAGCCATGAATTTTTCCAAAGCCATACCAGCTTCTTGCTGGATTTCCATCATTTGCTGGTCAGTGATGGTTGCCAGGTTGATTGCATTCGCATCAGACATAGCTGGGATCTCTAGTGCCTTGCCGAATTCCTGTTTGGATTTCAGCTTCATGCTCACACCTTTTGGCATATCAGGTGTAGGATTATCAAAGTTGAGCTTGATACTGCCTTCTGAATCACGGCCATTGTCGCTAGCTGTTTCAGACAGGGTCACATTACCAGAGAGCTTAACTGGCTGAGCTGAATACTCATCAGCAGCCACGAGTTTGAAATCGTAAACGCCTGTTTCCTTCTTGTCTTGCTTCGTTACTTCGAAAGTAGTGTTAAAATCGAGAACAGGATCAGCTGTTTCTTTTACGAGAACACCGAATTTACCTGCTTTTTTACCATTTTGTTCTGTAGCTTTGTAGGTGAAGGATACTTCTCCTTCTTTTCCTTCTTCAGGAGCGTTAAGCGTATAGCGATAGTACGTATCTGCACCTTTATTGTAGGAAGCAGTGCTGAGCACGAGCTCTTCCTTGTTGTCTTCCTTCACGAGCAGCTTGCGGGACAGGATTTGGTGATCGCCGTCCACCAGTACAACCATTTTGATCTCATCCTTGCTGTTCTTATCGGTTTCGTTGATATCAGCAATCAGGTCGTCAAAGCTCTGGTCGTAGTTTTTCTTGAATTCGTCCTTGGAAATTTCCTCGACAGGATAACCGCTGTCCTTCATTAATGTAGATACTTTGTTATAACGGGTGTAGATCAAATCAAACAGCTTTTGATCTGCTTTTGCTTTTTCAGCCAACTGCTTTACGAGAGCAGACGCTTCTTCCTGATTAAACGTGACTGTAATTTCCCGTGCAGCGGCTTGAAGGCCTTCCTCAGAGAATGAAGCATCCTTCTTCAGAGTCACTTGGCTGTCTTTCACATGATCTGCGTATAGGAGAGCATAAGGCGTCATTACGCTCTTCACTTCATCTTCCTTGATGGAAACAGCATCGTACAGGTCACGATAAGTGAGGAAGCGCTTCGGTAGTTCTTCACCCAGCTTTTCCTTGATAGCATCGCGATCTTTGAGGTCAATATAGCCATATTTTGAATAAAACTCTGGCAGACGGAAGCCCATCAGCGTATCGTTAAGGAAATACTCAATCGTAGCTAGCTTTTTGTCCTTGAGATGAACTTCAAAATTTCCGGTTTGCTGATTCTTTTGCTCGTCGATGTTGCTCTGCATTACGAGCTTGGCGCTTTTGAGCATATCAAGAATTTTTTGGGCTTGCGGATCAGGTATTGTAGCATCTACTGTAATTTCGCTCAACTCGGTAGTTGAATGAACGGGTTTTTCCAAATAAGGCTTCATGTAGGCTTCGTATTCTCCATACGCCTTGGATGCATCCGCAGAAAATTTCATCATGCTTTCCGCTTCGGCTTGCAGGTAGATGGATTTTGAGCTTTTAAACAAATCAAACTTGGCGTAGGCGGTCCCTAGTCCTCCTAGCACAACAACAACTGCCGCCCCGGCAATCAGCAGTGTTTTTTTCATACTTTTACGTGGCGGGTTCAAGTTTGGTGTGGTTTCCATGTTTTCCTCCCCTAATCTCTCTCTAATGAAGTACGATTCGCAAAAAGGTTTTTCGCACTCGATTTCGTATTGTACCACAAGGCAGAGTGATGAAAGGGGTTTCCAGTAAAAATTTTCAAAAATGAGGAAGAAAGACCCAAAAAGAGAAGATCACTCATCATCACGAGCAGTATTAAAAAGGGGGAACCGTCGTGGACTTTCGCGTGCTGCAAACGTTTATGATGGCGGCTACAACGGAAAATTTCCATCAGACAGCAGAAGCATTGTATATTGCCCAACCAACCGTCAGTCAGCATATTCGGCAGCTGGAAAAGGAATTGGGAATCGATCTGTTTGAGCGAGTGGGCAAGCGCGTGCGTTTGACAGCTGCCGGAAAGCGATACCTGCCACATGCAAAAGGGCTGTTGGAGAAGTGGCATCACGGGATTGAGGATTTGCAGGCATGGAGGCAAGGCTATCGGGAAAAGCTGCAGCTTGCAGTGTCGCCAATCATTGCCCGCGCTCGTTTTTCGCATTTGCTCCATCGCTATACGAAGCTGTATCCGGACGTTGATATTTCCATTAAAATAGTGGATTCCGTAGAAATCGGTCCGCTTGTTCAGAGTGGACAGGCAGACTTGGGCTTGACCCGTATTGTCCCAGGGGAGTTTCAGCTAGCGACATATATGCTGTACGAAGACCCTATTGTATTTGCTGTCCCGCACAGTGGTGGAGATATGGAAGCGCCACTGCCGGATTGGGAGACCGAGGTGCAGTCAAATCGGCTTTTAACTCATAACCATCCAGGGTATTGGGACGAGCTGTTGTTGCTACTTCGTCAACGAGGGCTGTTTCTGCGAACGATGGCAGTGTCACAGGTGGACATTACGAAAAGATTTATCGAGGATGGACTGGGCGTTTCCTTTTTACCGCGTTCGGCAGTGAATCGAGAGCTTTTTGAAAATCGGTTTATTGAATTACCGACGCCTGGCTTGCAAGTGCCGAATGTCGCCTCCTATCTGCTTGTACCAAAGGGAGGGATTAGCGATCCAGCCCAGCGTTTTGTAGATATTTTGCAAGCCTTGTACTCGCCGATGCCTCCTGTACAGGGGAGCAGTCGTTTCAATTGAACGTATAGGAATTCTTAAGCGCGACGCTTATGAATTCCGGAGCGCATAAAAACTTTCTGCTAAACGCGGTCGCCCTGCATGATAGAAGCCTCGATAGATGTTTTTTATTGATTGTGTTTTGTAATCAATGGGCCTTTTTTCTTCTATTTCCCTTTGTATTTGCGAATTAATATACTGAAAGAAAAGAGACGGAAAAAGGAGTGGCGATCATGACGAAACAGCATACTTTGGCAATTGGACTGGATGGTATCGCCGTAGCAGAAACCGATTTGAGCCTCGTAGACGGCATTAACGGCATGCTGGTTTACCGTGGGCATTGGGCGCGGGATCTGGCGATTCATCATACCTTTGAAGAGGTTGCGCACTTGCTTTGGTTTGGACATTTGCCAAGCGAGCAGGAGCTGATCGCATTAAAGGATAAGCTGAAAGCAAATCGGGAGCTTCCTGAGCATGTAAAAGGCATCCTCAAGCTAATTCCCGCTGATGTCGATATGATGAGTGTATTGCGCACAGGTGTTTCAGCACTGGGCAGCTCTGCAAATGGCTGGCCTCCGAGCATCGACGAGGTTATTTCGTTGGCTGCGAAAATGCCGACGATTGTCGCGTATCGCTTCGCCTGTTTGGAGGGGCGTGAGCCAGTGGCACCAAATGACAAGCTGGATCATACCGCCAACTACCTGTACATGCTAAAGGGTGAACAGCCTAATCCTGCACATGTTCGCGCATTGGATGCGTACCTGATTTTGACGCAGGAGCACGGCATGAATGCATCTACCTTTGCTGGACGTGTCGTCACATCTACAGAGTCTGATCTGATTTCCTCGATTGCAGCAGCCATCGGTACACTGAAAGGGCCATTGCACGGCGGCGCTCCGTCTGAAGTGACTGAGATGATCGAGGCGATTGGCACAAAGGAAAATGCAGAATCGTGGCTGAGAAACAAGCTGGAGAATGGTGGACGCCTGATGGGCTTTGGACACCGTGTCTACAAGACAGTCGATCCGCGAGCTACTGCTTTGCGCGTCGTAGCCTCCGAGCTATCCGCCAACGATCCGTGGTTTGATCTGGCAACACATGTAGAGAAGGTAGGATTGAAGCTCCTGGACGAATACAAGCCAGGTCGCAAGCTGAATACAAACGTGGAGTTCTTTGCAGCTGCAGTGATGCGTGCGGTAGGATTGGATGAAAATTTGTTTACCCCGACCTTTGCTGTAAGCCGCGTTGTGGGCTGGAGTGCTCACATCTTGGAGCAATCCGCTAAAAATCGCATTATTCGTCCGCAATCGAATTACATCGGCGCTATGCCGGAATAATAGTTGTGGGGAATCGTACAAAAGCTATCCGCTGCTCGTGGGTAGCTTTTTTCTTTGCTCATGGTACAGCGGTATTTACGAATAAGCTGGAAAGTGCAGCTAGGCATTGCAGAACGAGCTAACTTTTGGGATGATAGTGAAAAAAAGTAAGGAGTGGAGCAAATGGCTTTGTTGGCTACCCCGTTTCAATTCAAAGGACTTACGTTGAAAAATCGTATCGTCATGCCGCCGATGTGCCAATACTCGGTAGAGGCACACGATGGGACGCCTACTGACTGGCATTTTGTTCATTATGTTTCTCGCGCTGTGGGGGGAACCGGACTGATTATCATGGAGATGACGGATGTCGAGCCGGATGGACGTATTTCCAATGGTGATTTGGGCTTGTGGTCGGACGAACAAATTCCTGCCTATGCTCGTATCATCTCCGAAGTACATAAGTACGGTGCGAAAATCGGGATTCAGATTGCTCATGCTGGACGAAAAGCAGAAGATGCTGAGGTTCCCGTATCTTCATCTGCGATCGCTTTTCCGGGGTCCCGTTACAAAACGCCGCGTGCTTTGACAACCGAAGAAGTCAAGCAAATGGTCGTCAAGTTTGCTGAGTCTGCAAGACGTGCGGTTGAAGCAGGCGTAGATACGATTGAGGTTCACGGCGCCCACGGTTACTTGATCCATCAGTTCCACTCTCCGCTCACGAACCAACGGGATGATGAGTACGGTCAGGACAAAGCTTTGTTTGGAGTAGAAGTCATCCAGGCGATCAAAAAAGTGATTCCGGCAGACATGCCGCTGATCATGCGTGTTTCGGCGCTTGAATATGTAGATGGTGGCTATGGTCTGGAATACAGTACAGAGCTGTGCCGTCGATACAAGGAAGCCGGCGTTGACATTTTCCATCTGTCCAGTGGAGGAGAGGGTCCGATCGGTTCGGGTGGACGTCCGGGAGTTCATCCTGGCTACCAAGTACCGTTGGCTCGCGCAATCAAGCAGGCATTGGGCGTTCCGGTCATTGCAGTCGGAAATCTCGATGATCCGAATCTGGCAGAAGCATCACTCGGAAATGGAGATACAGATCTTGTCGCCGTTGGCCGAGGCATGCTGCGTGATCCATATTGGGCACTCCATGCGATCAAGACGCTTTCTGCAGATGAGCTAGAGCCGCCAAAGCAATATTCACGGGCATTTTAAACGAGCAAAAAGCCTATAGGAGAGGGGTACTGGCGTAGTCTGCAAATGACTGGGCGAGTGCCTCTTTTTTCTACCTTCCTCATGCGTGGTTTATTCATCCTTGACACTTTATGGAAGGCGGAATACAATGAATGTCAGTCAGTACTGACAATCGTTTTGAGGATGAGGGAAGTATGAACGACAATTGTCTCGGCAGCAGTGAAAGACTGATGATAGCAGCGATCGATCTCATCGCTGAAAGAGGATATAATGGCGTCACTACGCTAGAGATTGCTACAGCAGCGGGCCTGAGCGAGAAGACGCTGTTTCGCCATTTTGGCAGCAAACGCAATCTGCTCGAAAGTGCATTTGATCGTTTTCATTACGGGGATGAGATGACAAAGCTTTTTGCAGAGAAGCTTGTATGGGAGCTGCGTGAAGACCTGCTTTTGATCAGTCATGTTTACCATGAAATGATGAACCGGAATCGAAAAATGATTTGGATCAGCATCAAAGAAGCGGGCCATTTGCCCGGATTTCGTGAGCGTACGCAAAAGCATCCGCGCCAGCTTTTGACGGGCTTAACGGATTACTTCACAGAGATGTCTGCAAAAGGGAAAATGGTTCGCACCAATCCAGAGACGCAAGCAGCATCTTTTATGATGATGCATTTTGGTGCCTTCTTGAACAATTTGGATGACGAAGGCAGCTTTTTAAACGTATCGCTGGAGACATTTATTGTTGAAAGTGTTGAGATTTTTACTAGGGCTTTAACCCCCTAGTTTTTTTACAAACACAATGTCAGTCAGCACTGACAGTCATCGCCGGAAAAATGTTTGATACAACAGAAAGGTGGAGTGAGAATGCAAATGGAGCAATCGCAGCAAAACAAACAGGTATTGGTTCGGATTTTGATGCTTACGTTGACCATCTCTTCGATGAGCGCCCTGATGTTCAACATCGTTCTTCCTGAAATTAGCAAGGAGTATGACCTGACCATTTCTCAGGTGAGCTGGTTGTCCACGGCATATGGTTTGATCTACGCGATTGGGACAGTGACCTATGGAAAGCTCGCTGACAGCTATAAGCTGAAAAATATTCTGACCTTTGGACTTCTGGTGTTTGCAGTCGGGTCACTTCTCGGGCTTGTCTCCCAAACGTTTTGGATGGCGCTCGCAGGTAGATGCTTGCAGGCGGTAGGTGCGGCGGCTATTCCGGCGACAGCGATGCTCATCCCAGTACGCTACTTCCCGCCAGAGAGCAGAGGCTCTGTGTTGGGAATGACGGCAGTTGGTCTGGCAATTGGTGGTGCACTCGGTCCGGTCGTAGCCGCCTTGATCGTCAGCTTTGCCCATTGGCGCTGGTTATTTGCCGTACCTCTTCTGATTCTCATCACGGTTCCGTTATACCGAAAATATTTGGAGGATGAGCAGCAGCTCTCTCGTGGAGCTTTTGACTGGCTGGGAGGCGGTTTACTCGCGATTAGCGTAGCTTCGCTGCTTTTTGGAGTGACGAACACTTCTTGGTGGTTTGTGTTGGGCAGCTTGGTTGCACTGGCGCTATTCATTGCCCGGATTCGTATAGCTTCTGAGCCATTCGTGACACCGATTGTTTTTACTAACCGGTCGTATATAGGCGGTATTGTCATGGCTTTTCTCATAAATGGAATGGGGGTCTCGCTCTACTATTTAAGCCCCTTGTTTCTGGCTCAAGTGCAAGGAATATCGACAAACTGGATTGGCTTTGTCATGGTTCCAGCCGCACTCGCCTCTGCCTTTCTTAGTAGAATGGGCGGAAAACTGGCTGATGTGAAAGGGAACGCCTATTTGTTCTATGTTGCCTCCATTTTGCTGTTGACCTGCTTTGGCTTGCTTTCCTCCTTTACCGGCATATCGGTAATCGGAATTGCACTCTTTCTGATTTTGGGAAATGTCGGTCAGTCCTTTATGCAGATTACAATGGCGAATTCCATATCGAGAACACTGTCCAAAGAGCAGGCGGGAGTAGGCATGGGGATTTTCTCAATGATGAATTTCATATCCATGGGGATTGCTTCGGCGATTTACAGCAAAGTCATTGATATTGGCTCGCAAACTACCTGGAATCCAGTCAATTCCTATGCAAATGGCGTCATTTTCAGCAATATTTACTTTGTTCTGGCTCTTGTGCATGCAGGATTATTATTGTTTTTTTACACGAGACAGGGAAAGGACAAAAAAGTAGGAATGAGCGGTCATACAGGCCAAACAGGTTCTGTGGTAGACTAAGACAAAATCTTTGACTGGAAGGTGGTCCCAGTTCATTGAAAGAGCTGTCTACCATTCGTTTTACTGACCAAGAACCTCTATTTAGCCAAATTTATAACTTTTTGAAAGACGCAATCCTCTGTAATCATTTGTCTTACGAGGAGTTCCTCCCTTCGATCCGAAGCTGCGCCGAGTCGCTTCAGGTAAGCAAAAATACGGTTGAAGTCGCGTATCAGCTTCTGGTATCAGAGGGCTTTGTCAAAAGCATTCCAAAGAAAGGGTATCAGGTGGTGTACTTGGTTGAATCGCCTGCTACTCTTCTCACAACCAGTTCTACGGAACCGCAGCAGCCTGTGATTCGGTATGATTTTCGTTACGGTAATATTGAGCTCGGGACGTTTCCTTTTCACCAATGGAATAAGCTGCGGAACAAAGTGATCGCCCAGCATCAGCACAATTATATGGTGGAGGGGCTGCCCCAAGGCGAGTACGTTTTGCGAAAAGAGCTTTCGAAACTACTGCACGAGGCACGGGGAGTCATCTCTACTCCGGAGCAGATCATCATCGGAGCTACCCCACAGCAGCTTGTTTCACTTATCACGCAAATTTTGGATCGAGATCGTCATTTTATCGGGGTAGAAAATCCGGGCTATGATGGAGCGAGAAATACATTTTTGCATGGCGGCTACCGCGTACAAGGCATCTCGCTCGATACGGACGGTGTTTCCATCGAGGAGCTGTTAAAAAGCGGGGCAAATGCGATGTACGTCAGCCCATCCCAGCAATTTATCCACAAAATGACGATGTCTCTGGAGAAAAGAAGGCAATTAGTCGAATGGGTCAATGCCCAAGAGTACATCATGGAGGATGACTACGAATGGGAGTTCAAATATCAGGAGAGCTACATTCCTTCCATCCAGAGCATGTCTGCGCAAAAGGTCATCTATATCGGGAGGCTGTCCAAAGCGCTGCTGCCTCTCGCAAACGTGAGCTATACAGTCCTGCCGTATGAGCTGCTCTCCTCTTTTCACCAGCGAGTGTCTGAATACGACCAACCCGTTTCCCGACTGGACCAACTGACACTGTCTGCGTATTTGTCCGATGGATATTGGCATAAGTATTTACAGCAGATGCGAAAAAGCTACACGGAATATCCGACGGTTTTATTGGGGTATGGCGCACTCGGTCAGCAGGATATTCGTGATGGCATCAGGCTGTTGGCAGAAGCCTGGTTTGGGTAATGCGCGTCTTGTCTGTCCCAATCATCTTGTAAAATCTGTCCCTTCATGGAATGGTGCCGGTTCCGTTACGATGGACAGGAATCCGACAGAGAAAAGGTGGAAGGACAGATGAATTTTATTTTTGATTTGGATGGGACGATTTGCTTCAAAGGTCAACCGATCTCAACCCGCATACTTGATTGCTTGCTGGAGCTTGAGCAAGCGGGGCATACGATAGGGTTTGCCTCAGCGAGACCGTGCCGCGATATGCTGCCAGTTCTGGATGAGAGATTCCGGAATCATCTTCTTATCGGGGCAAATGGAGCTATGACCTATTACCAAGGAAGCCTCCAGCACCATGCTCCTATCCCTCATCGGCTAGCGAATGAAATCATCAGTATACTGGATGATCACCGCGCGCAATTTTTGATCGATGATAAGTGGGACTACGCCCATAACTGTGACATTGCGCATCCCTTTATGCAAAATATTGATATGCAGCAATCAGCAAGCCGCGTCGACTTCGATCAATTGAATCACGTCTTGAAAATCCTTATATTGTCGAGCGAGCGGTTTGACGATCTGGCTGCAAGAATGAAGCAGCTCGATGTCACGATGCATTATCACTCAGCAGAAGGGATTCTCGATCTTACGTCTAAAGGTGTAAATAAAATGGCGGCCTTGCGCGAGTTTGGGCTTGGCGATGAGCCGTTTATCTGCTTTGGGAATGACATGAATGATTTGCCGCTGTTTGAGCAGGCGCATTATTCTGTGTTGATTGGAGGCTATGAGCCGCTGCTGCCATGGGCAAAGGAAAGGATTTTCGTGGACCAAATGGTAGAGCAATCGATTATTGCCAAATTACGCGAGCTAGGAGTGGCGTACAAGCCTGCCCATACGTAATTATTTTCAGGTTATTACAGCCACCATTTTTCCTGCGGCAGAAGTCTGACGTTGACAGCAGGAAAGTTCCTTTCAAACCACAGCTTCATCTGCGTTTTCATCACCAAATACTCCGAAGCGGAATGAGAGACGCCGATCAAGGAAAGAGAAGTGCTTGGCACATAGTCCATCATTTGCGCGTATCGTTGTTTGCCATATGGATTATCGATATGACAATGAATTTCGCCTGTGATGTATGCCTGGGCCCCCAATAATTCGGCTTCTTGCATATCGGCCACAACATCACCACATCCTGGCACAATCGCAATCGTATGTAAGAGGTCGTGGCGTTTTCCTTCAAAATCAGCATAAGGAATGTCAAAAAGCTCAGTTACTTGTTTGAGTAGCGTCTCGGTGCTTGTCTCATCGATCCTGCATATATGCCCGACATACCCATTGCCATAAGGGACAAAGGGACGGATGATTTTGGCACCGAGTGCTTCGATGATTGCGCCACCCGTACCGATGGGGATGCTGGTGTCCATGGGCAGATGGCTGGTGAAGACGGAGAGCTCCTTTTCCTTCATGGCTTCCAGCCACTTCGAGCGAATCGGGACAAAGCCTTTGCCCCAGTCTCCCCGAGGATCGCCGCACTCCATTAACAAGGGATGGTGCATAAATAACAGATCACCAGGCTGTGCTTGAGAAATAAAACGCTCTAGCACATCATCAGAAGGAAAAACGGCAAGGAAAACTGTACGGACGGCTTCACGTCCCTCTAGCATGAAGCCATTAAACCGCTGAACAAACTCATCTGTGAAAAAAGACCGCCAGTCAAAACCGATCGGATCGTATACTATGGGGATGAAGCGGGAAAAGGCCGGGTCGGTGCTCCATTCCTCCATGCGAAACAGCTTTTGCAGCTCCTGTCCGATTCGAATACGCGACTCCATGTTTCCCGCCTCCTGTCTACTCATACCCCTATTAATACATCACCATGTTTCCGGTTTCCTTCATATGCTTTTCGGCGTGCCTTAACAAAATAATCGTAGCAATGACAAGCAGCAGCAATACCGCCGCTAAGAGCCCGACCTTGGGTGCAAGCGCAAGCAGTGTTTCCCCCTCCATCAACAGACCACGGACAAGCTGAAGTGCGTACGTCAGAGGAAAGCAAAAGGAAATGACCTTTGCCCAAAGCGGAAAAGCCATTGGGGGGAGGCGAACCCCGGAAAAAATCAGCATCGGCTCATCCAGCACCGTATACAGAAAGCTCGCGTCACGGGAAAACAGGAACAGAACCGAGAGAAAGCCACCCCAGACGACAGCCGATACGAGCAGGATGAGAAAGGCGAGGATCGGTGCCCACCAGCCGCTCGGATGAATGCCGCCGACGAAGAGTAGAGCCAGCAGGACAAAGCAAAAGAAAAGCCAGACACCTTCGACGAGCGAGGAGAGCGAGCGCCCGTATAAAAAGGCGAGTCGGTTGACCGGGCTGATAAAAATCATTTCCATCGTTCCGGCCTGCCGCTCAAAGCTCATTTGCCATGCGGATTGTACCAGGCACCAGTAAAAGATATAGCCGAGATAGCCAGTCAGCAAAAAAAGCGGCAGCTGATCGGCGGCAACGAACCGGGCAAGCGGAGAATCAGGCCCCATACGAAAGGGGGCAAAGGAATAGTAGGCAGTCACAAACATGATGACTGGCCACACTAACAAGCTGAAGTAAATCATTTTGCTGTGAAAGGAGTGGCGATGTTCTTTTTGAATTTCCGCCCATAGATAGCTTGATAGCTGTCTCATGCTCCCCTCCGATCTGCCATATGCAGGATGACGTCTTCAAGTGATGGCTGCTGGGTGTGCAAGCGCAGTACAGGAGAGTGGTGTGCTGCCAACAGGGACAAGAGTGGCGTTGTCATGTCATTTTCGCCGCGGAGTGTGACCTCCCATGTCTTGTCGTCGGTTTCGGTTATTAGGCGGTGTCCGCCATAACGCATGGCCAACTGGCGCAGATCGTGATCCAGCGAATCCGAGAGTGCAGGAATGACCACATGCAGGGTCGTTTCCAGGTTGAGCGATTGGGTTAGATTCGCAGGGGTATCGTGGGCGACCAGCTTCCCTTTGTTAATGATGTACACCTCGTCACACAGCTCCTCGACCTCATGTATATAGTGACTGGTCAAAAGGATTGCCTTTCCTTGCTCCGATGCCAGCTCTTTTACATGCTTGCGCAATTGCCGGGCAATTGGGGCATCCAGTCCCAGTGTAGGTTCATCGAGGAACAAATAGCGCGGGTCATTAATCAAACCACGTGCGATTTGCAGGCGTTGCTTCATGCCTTTGGAATAACGCTCGACAGGTGTATCAGCTGCATCCATGAGTCCAACCTGCAAAAGCAGGGCATCGATCCGGTGCTTCAAGCCCTCGCCACTGAGCCCGTATAGACTGCCAAAATACTGCAAATTTTCCCGCCCGGTCAGGCGCCAGTACAGCATTCGTTCACCACCGGCGATCATGTTTACTTTTGATTTGACGAACCGATCGTCTCGTACTGCGTCATAGCCATCCACTGTGATCGAGCCGCTCGTTGGGGTCAGCAGAGTGGAGCACATCTTGATCGTCGTCGTTTTCCCCGCCCCGTTTATACCGAGCAGCCCGATGATTTTTCCTGGCTCCATGCGAAAGGAAAGATCAGAAACGGCCTCCACCTCCGTCCATTTCCGCATAAGCCATCCGCTTTTCTCCTTTACCCGATAAACCTTTCTTACATTTTCAACGATGAGCATGATGTTGGCCTCCTTTTAGCCAAAGATAGATTCTACTATGCGTTTTTCCATTCGCCGCATACTCCATGTCCCGATCCATAGATAGACGAGGGAAAGCCCAGCCATATGAAACAACTGCGGGGAAACAGCGATCAGCGGTTTGCCCTGGATCACACACTGACGGAAAGCATCGAGGGCAGGTGCTAGCGGCATGATCTGCCCCAGCGGCTGTAGCCATTCCGGAAGATAGGGAATGGGAAAGGTCACGCCCGAAACGAATGCCATGATGACAAACAACGTATTTTGCGTAATATACGTATCGCGAAAACGAAGCATCAGGCTGCCCAGTACCAGAGCCTGACAGAAAAAGGCGATCGTAGACAAAATCCAGACCAGAGCGGCACTCCAAACGTTCGTATTGGCAAGCGTGAGGCCAAATAGGGCACCGACAACAAGAATCACCGAAAATTCAAACACAGTGCGCATCACCTGTTGGCAGACATTGCCCAAAAAGTACCCCCGGCGAGGGGAGGGAGTGAGGAGGAGCGCCTCTAATGTCCCTTCGCGAAGCTCAGTGATTAGCGAACGACTGACATTCATCAGAGTCGATACCGCAAAGGCATAGAACGCCCCGCCTAAAATGGCGTACGAGAGATAGTCGGACGAACCGGATAGCAAAATGAAACGATCATCCAGTTGTCCGGCGAATACATAGTGATAGGCAAAAAAGGCAAAGAGCACCGTGTATACGCCCGATAAAATATGACCGATGACAAAAGACCATGGATAGGCGCGCAGCATCACCAGCGTATTGCGGATAAAGGTGGCCTTGGCAACTTGTAGCACGTTATTTCCTCCAATCGGATAGAGTCAGTCCTGGCGCAGGCATATCAATAAATTCGTGCAAATCGACTGCCAGCTGTTCGAGGCGTGACGTGATCCCGCGATAAAACACATAACGTCCTCGCCGTTCGCTCCAGACAAATCCGGCATCAACCAGAAGCTTCAGATGCTTATTCACAGCAGGCTCGCTAATCCCGTGCAGATCTGCCAGCTGCTGTGTGCAGTAAGGATGGTCAAGCAGCGACTTGAGGATGGCTGTTCGGGTAGGATCACCGAAAACTTTCATCTTCGTAATAAAATCAGCGGGAATGGCTGACTTGACTGCCGTCCCTGGGACATCGACGGGGAAGCCCACACTAATTTGATCGCCATAAATGCCCAGTAAGAGATGGGGCGCAACGTAAGTAGATACACGCAGATGAATATGTGCGAGCTGCTGATAGGCAAAGGAATACGTTTTTGCCTTGTGAAAATGAATGGCGTCTTCATGTACGTGCATGCGCGGGTGCACCTGGGATAAAAAGCGGATCGGATCAGCGGCAATCATCTCTTGTGCTTCATGTGCCGCGCGGACAAGCCACGGCTCGATGCGACGCTCCTCAGCCTGGAAGTAAGGGAGATAGTCGTAGCAAAACTCCAGAAAGCTGCGTTTGGTTGCCAACGGATGGCGCAAAAGCTCCCGATGCTCTGGCTTGAGCTGTTCAAACACATCATCGGTTCGTCCCTCCAGCCACTGCTTGATCTGCTTCGGATGATAGACAGGCCCGATCATCGCTTCGGCAAACTCACTGGCGTCCAGGGCTTGGATGCGCTCCAGTCCTGCTTCAACAGAGTGCTGGTACATCTCTTCCCAAGGCACCAGAACGTCCATGATGTCAAGAAATTTGGAGGACATGGCAGAGAAGTAATGCAGCTTTTCCGTGAGTGGACGGGGTAACGCAGCCAGTGTTTCCTGCGCCCAGCCGAGACGCGTAACATGGTGCTCAGGACTTTCGATCACATGCAGGCTGAGAAAAAATTCATGACCAGGCACATACGCGATCGAAAGGTGCTTTTTTAGCCAGAGCGGCAAATCCTGCATAATGAGTTCCTCCTTTCTTTTACCATGTGATTTCTTCGATTAACCATTTAGTAAATTCATTTTTAGAGTAGGCAAAAGTGAAGAGATTATGCCGGAAGCTGTGCCGGATGTCAAGGAAAGAAAAACAACCGCTGCTTCAAAAAGCTCGCGGTTGTGTAACAATCAAGCTATGTCTCGGTTTGTGGCGGCGAAATGGAACGAAGTGCTTGCACAGCTTCCTGCATGGCTTCCAGATCAGCGTCATGAAGCGATTGCTCCTGGTAGCGATACTGTTCGTAATAGCCGGTAATCCGGGCTGCCAGCTCTACCCGGGTTGGATTCGGCAAAGGATGCTTCTGAATCCGACGCAAAAACTCCTGACTGGTCTCATGGCGATGAATCGTGAAGCCTTGCTTCGCCATTTCCTGCAAAAACTGAAAGTACGCATAGCGAGCAGGCTCCTCGGCTGGACCTACCGGTTTATTAAACCACTTGGAGACATCCCATGAAGCATTCGCCTCCTCGGGGGTGTTGGCGACCGCGGTATAGACTGTAGGAGAAGCTTCGGTGGTTTCCTGTTCACGGACTTGTCTTGCCTGATAGCGCCTTTTCCACATGTATCTGCCCAGAACAATCAGAAAAACGAGTATGACTGTACCGATCAAGTAAGGCTCCAACAAGGAAAACAGAGGCTCACCCGTTGCCACCTGTTCGTGAGGCATCTCTTCGGCTTGTCCTGGATTGTTTAGCAAATTATTCACACGTTGGTCCTTGCCCATTTTTTCAGACAAGCCCTCAATCCATTCCGTCAGTTTTTGGAGCACAGGTTCAAATAGAAAATACAGCGCTGACCCAATGGGACCTTTAAGCCATGACCACAGCAGCTGCAACAAACCAAGCAGAGCAGAGCCGACGAGTAGATAAAGGCCTGTCAAAAGAAGGCGGGAGCCCAGCACCTGAGCGCCGAGGATCAATTTTATCCTGGCAGGCAAGCGCACGGGTAATGAATCCACACGCATAACGTAAGCACCCATGACTACGAGAAGATAGCTGCCGAGAATAAGAGCCAGCATCGAATAATAAGCGCCAGGGTCAAAGGTATCAGGATGGGCAACGGAACCATACAGTCCAGCTACGACTAGCTGCATCAAGCAAATCATTAGTGCCAGGACAAATCGTCGCTGCAAGCTGGCGTGCCCGATACCGTCAGCGGAAACGGTATGGATTCGCCAATAAAAGATTCCTGCCAACAGTAAAGCGACTAGCCAGGAGCCAAACATGTAAAAACTGAACAGCCCGACTCCGGCGACAGTAGGATAGAGCAAAAGATGAATAAGCAGACTGCGTCCACCACCATGGTAGAGCCAGCTTCCAGCTACGAGCAATAGCAAAGCGACCACACAAAAAGTGAGCATTGGCAAAAGTCCAGCAGACATCCAGCCAAGCATCATCAAGCTGCTGCCGATCAACAAGGCTTCCAGCCAAAAGGCAAGTGTCCAGCGGCTTATTATGGAGAGCGTCATCGCGCAATCACTCTCCTTTTCTCAAATCGTCTCTTCGCTTCAAAACGGCGCAGTACCGCCTGCTCCTCAGATACATCAAGTACAGCAACATTGTGTCCGCGATGAAGCAATCGCTCGATGGAGGAGTAAATCTCATCGTCGAGTCTTGGTGTGACGAGCAGGATCGCTTCTTTTGCTGGGCTATCTTCGAGACGGCGCAGCAGGTGAGCGAGCGGGGTGGTGACATAGTGGTGCATCTGAGCGAGCTGTGTCATCACGTGCAAATGATGGCTCTTGCCACTGCCTGCCGGCAAATGGTAATGCTCGCGTCCCCGTTGCCTTACTGTGAGGAACAGCTCGTAGCCAAACGATTTTTTCCGGCACAGCACAGAGAGGGCCGCCAGACAAGAAATGGTACGTTCATTGACTGTATCGTTGTGGCGCTGCAGCATCGGCTCATAGGAAGGGAGGATATGTCCTACGATTCTCCAGTTCGGCTGGGCGGTGTGCTCGAATAGTCGCGTCTGAAGTGAGCCTGTCTTGGCAGTTGCACTCCAGTGAATGTGTTTCATGCGGTCCCCCGGCATATAAGACCGTACTCCGCGCTGAAAGGTGACATCCTCCAGCTGCCTTTGACGAGAGAGTCTGCCTCCATCCGGCTCTGTTTCGCTTAGTGCAAATGGGGGGAGTGGCAGCGGCAGCGGATAGACCAGCAAGGAAAAAGAAAGTGGCATAGTCAGATCGCTGCGTTCCTCTCCGAACAATGACAGGGACTCGGAAGTCGCCTCCGTGAGCCAAACAGTGCCGCGTTTATGCGGGACGAGCGTGAGTGTCCGGGACGCACTCTGGCGCATGGGAAGATCAAAGCGAAGCCGAACGACTGTCCGCTGATTACTGACCTTTACCTCATCTGCCCCTTCTACGGAAACATGCTCAGGCAGCGAAAAGCGAATCCAGGTAGCGGGCAGCGGCAACCACGAATGGTTATGAAGGCGTACGGTCACATGGACTTCTGTTCCCGGCATGACCCGGTATTGATCAGAGGACCATTCCAGCTTTACCCACCTCGACATAGACGAGAGCCACCAGCCTTGCAGTGCAGGCATGAAAAAGAAGAAGCCGCCAAACAGCCAGAGAAACCAGCTGCCGGAAAACAGGGCAAAGAGCAGCAAGAGAAAGCCGATGACATGAAAGGTTTGCTTCGTGTTCATTTCGTTACACGCTTTCTTCCACCGGAGCAGGCACACTTGTCAAAATTTGCTCGACTACTTCCTGCTCGGTTACATGCAGCTCAGCCTCGATCGAGAGTCGAATGCGGTGAGTGGTGAGACTCGGAAACACCTCTTTGACGTCGTCTGGCAAAACATAAGAGCGACCAGCCAAAAAAGCAAACGCCTGTGCCGAGCGCAACAATGCGAGCATAGCGCGTGGGCTGATTCCGATCTCAACAGAGCGATGCGTGCGTGTAGCTTCTGTAAGATCAATCACATAATCCTCTACGGCCTGACTGACGTGAACCGCCGCGACTTCCTTTTGCAGGGCAGCGATTTGTTCCACTGTGATGACTGGCTGTACCTGCTCCAGAGGAGACTCGCTGCGGAAGCGCTTCAAGATTTCCTTGGAATCCGCGCGTGAACCATAGCCGAGTGACAGCTTGAATAAGAAACGGTCTAACTGCGCTTCTGGCAGAGGGTATGTCCCTTCTGACTCAATCGGGTTTTGGGTGGCAATCACAAGCAGCGTAGAGGGCAATGGCAAGGTGATGCCTTCGATCGTTACTTGACGCTCCTCCATGCACTCCAAAAGTCCAGATTGGGTTCGAGGGGTAGCCCGATTGATTTCATCTGCGAGCAGAACATCCGCAAAAACGGGACCTTTGCGCAGCTCAAATTCGCTTGTTCGCTGATTGAAAACATGCAGCCCCACCACATCGGAGGGCAAAAGGTCAGCAGTGAATTGCAGGCGATTGTAGCTGCCACCGATTGCCTGCGCCAATGTTTTGGCGAGCACCGTTTTCCCCATGCCGGGTAAATCCTCAAGAAGGACATGGCCACGTGCCAAAAGGGCGGTGACTAGCAAACGAATTTGTTTTTCTTTTCCGACAATGACTTGGTTGACGGTAGTAAGCAGTGAAGCTAGAGAAGGATGGGCCATCGTAATTCTCCTTTATATCAGTAAAAGTGGTCGGGTGATAAAACTTTTCTGTACCGTCTAAAAATCTTCTATTAAAAAGTGCCCGTTCCTTCATCGACTTTCCGCAATAAAGATTTTTTTGCAAATTTTTGAAATCCGAGCCCGAATAAGGAGGCGCCTACGATGAGCAGGCCCATTCCCATAAAGAGCGGGCGAATCCCTACTGTGTCGCCGAGCTGACCACCTATCCAAACTCCGAGAGGCATGGTCGCGCGGAGGATTAAAAGCCTGACCGAAAAGACGCGCCCCATCAGGTGGGAAGGGACAGAGCGCTGATACAGACTTGTGCTGTGTACTTGAAAAAAGGGCGCGAAGATACCAGCTACTACTTCGATCACAATGGCCAGCCACAGATTGTGTGTGAAGCCCAGCGCTATAAACGTCGCGCCACCAATCACCAGCGAGCCTAGCATGAGAATGTGCTGCTCGAATCGCCCGCTCAGCCGTGGGACGACGAGGGAGCCAAGCAAATAGCCAAGTGGATATCCAGCGAGAAAAAGTCCAACGTGAAAGGAGGAACCAAGGAGCTCAGCTGTAATGTACGGGAGGTTGAGAACCAAAGTAATGCCCACAGCGAATTGAACGAGTGCTGCGTAAATACTCAGCCAAAAGAGAAGCGGCTTTTCGTAAAAAACAGCAAGTCCTTCCCGAAACATAGCTACCCAGGACTGCGATTGGCGAGCTTCCACTGCTTGGCTTTGACAAAGTAGCAACAGTCCCCCACTCAGAGCATAGCCAAGCGATACCAAGCCGATTACAGCTGTGCCTCCGATCCATGCTACAAGCAGTCCACCGAGAGGCGGTCCCGCGATCATCGCGATTCGCAGGGCGCTGTCCAAATAGGCATTTGCCTGCACCAGACTCTCACCTTTGACAATAGAAGGCAAGAGTGCCTGGCTGGCAGGAACATAGAGCGGCTGGATTAGACCGTTGATCAAAGAAATGAGATACAGCGGCCAGAGGGCTTCAGGCTGGATGAGGATAACACCGAATGTGAGGAAAAACACGCAGCTTCTCATCCATTGTGAAAAGACCATGACACGCTTTTTGTCGAAGCGATCGAGATAAGGACCAATAATCAGCTGCAGGGCAAGCGAGGGCAAGAAGTAAAGGAGCCACATCCCGCCAACAGCGGCCTCGGAGCCGGTAGCCTGGTAGATCAACCAGCTTGAAGCCAGCGTACCGAGTGAAGCCCCTAGCTCTGAAATCAATTGACCGAGCAAAATCAGGCGATACGATCGCAATCGCAACACGGAAACGGGCTGTTCAGCAGTTATCATCGGGCATATCCCCCAAAAATTGCTGCAGCAGGACGGGCATTTTATCCAATGCTTTGCGCTTGAATCTGTATTTGTTCCCTTTTCCCTCGACGAGGTGTGCAGAGCGCAAAAGAGACAGATGGTGATGGACAGTTGATTTGGCAACGCCTAATCGCTCAGTCATTTCTTGCAGACTCATCTCTTTTTCCGAAAGCATTTTGACCAGGCGCAGGCGGTACTCATCTCCCAGCACCTTCAACGTTTGCACCAGAGTCTGGGATGGACGATACGGGTCCAGAGTGTCATGCATGCTCTCGTCAGCTACCGGATAGTAAAAAATCTTGGTCCCCGCGTCATTGGCGTGAATGGTCCAAGGGCGGTATATGATGTGCGGGATGAGCAGAACACGGGTAATAGCGGGTTCCGGCGGATAGCTGCCATGTGTCGCCCATTCGACAAAAGCTTCAGCAGAAAGCCTTTCCTGCATCGCTTTTTTATGTGCGCAGTCACGCTCCAGAATGCTGCTGATTTCAGCTTCCCGCGGCTTCACATGTGTGTTGTACCAGCCCTCCATCAGAAGCAGCAAGTGGCTGCGCAGCTTCTCCGGCTCGGTGGAGCCAATGTGAGCGATATAGGCAGGGAAAAAGAGATGAGAGCGACAGGCATTCTGGAGTGCGTAATTGGCCGCGTCACTTCCACGTGCAGCTTTCTGACGCAGGGCTTGCAGCTCCTCGCCCAAATAGGGAAGAGCCTGATAAAGAAGCTCTTCCGATGGCAACTCTTTGACGTAGGAGAGAAAGGCGGACAGGTCAGAAAAGGAGTGCTGATGCAAGAACTGCAACAAGGTTTTCCACGTGTTGTTTTGTTTGGCATAGTCCAATTCGCGCAGGGTGACGGGATCAAGCTCGTCCATAAGTTGTTGCCAATACTCTGCGGGCTGCTCCAGTGTTGGTCGAATGTCATCATAAGTGACAGCCGCAATACCGAGCGCAGCTTCAAAAAGGGGGGAAAACGACAGCTCGACATGATAGGTTGTGCGATCCGTGCCAATATTTAATAGATTCATATCTGGATACCCTTTCCAAATGGAATGATAGGGTTATTATAAAATATTCGAATGTGATATTCAAGATTTTTCGAATTCAATCGAAGCGCACATGAAAAAGCACGTAACTCTCTTAACGAGTTACGTGCTTTTGGGGTGGTGTCCAATTAGCTGACAGTGGAAAGCTCCGTTGCTTTTTTCAATGCCTGCTCCAGATCGCCAATAATATCCTCAATCGCTTCTGTACCGATTGAGAGGCGGACCAGCCCAGGTGTTACACCTGCCGCAGCCTGTTCTTCTTCATTCATTTGCTGATGCGTGGTGCTGGCTGGGTGGATGACAAGCGACTTGGAATCGCCCACGTTTGCCAGATGGGAGAACAGCTTCACAGATTCGATCAGCGTTTTGCCTTCTTTTACGCCGCCGCGAATACCAAAGGTAAGGATTGCACCAGCTCCCTTTGGCAAATACTTTTGCGCAAGGGCATGATTGGCATCGCCCTCAAGACCAGGATAGCTAACCCATTCAACCGATGGATGGCTCTGGAGGAACTTCGCCACTGCGAGAGCGTTTTGGCTATGGCGCTCCATGCGCAGATGCAGCGTTTCGAGTCCCTGTAGGAACAAGAAGGAGTTGATAGGAGCTACAGCAGCACCGATGTCACGCTGGAGCTGTACGCGAGCTTTGATGATATAAGCCAGCGGGCCCACAGCCTCTGTATAAACGACGCCATGATAGCTAGGGTCTGGAGTCGTCAAGCCAGGGAATTTACCGTTGTTCCAGTCAAATTTACCGGAGTCAACAATGATACCGCCGATTGCTGTACCATGACCGCCAATGAATTTGGTGGTGGAGTGGACGATAATATCAGCACCATGCTCAAATGGGCGGCACAGGATTGGGCTGGCAAAGGTATTGTCAACAATCAGCGGAACGCCGTTTTCGTGAGCGATATCGGCAATCGCTTGCAGATCGGCTACGTTGATGCGTGGGTTGCCAATGGTTTCGCAAAAGAGTGCTTTGGTGTTTTCGTTGATCGCTGCACGGAAGTTCTCAGGATTGGACTGGTCTACAAAGTGAACCTTGATTCCGAGGCGTGGAAGGGTATGAGCAAACAGATTGTAGGTACCGCCGTACAGGCTGCTGGACGCTACGATCTCATCTCCTGCATGTGCGATATTGAGAATGGCAAACGTAATGGCTGCCTGACCAGACGATGTCGCCAAAGCACCTACGCCGCCTTCCAGAAGAGCGACACGTTTTTCAAAAACGTCCTGTGTCGGATTCATGATCCGTGTATAGATATTGCCCAATTCCTTCAAAGCGAACAAATTGGCTGCATGCTCTGTATCGCGGAAAACATAGGAGGTCGTTTGGTAAATAGGGACAGCGCGTGAGCCCGTTACAGGGTCAACCTCTTGTCCCCCATGGACTGCAAGTGTTTCTGGCTTCCATTGTTGTTGATCCGACATCATCATCTCTCCTTTTTCTATGGTAGAATAAGTGCAATAAAAAACGGAGCCACTCTCCTGAGGAGAAGACGGCTCCGGTCATGCGCGGGCTTGCGTTCATCTCTCAGAATCTATGGATTCTGCAGGAATTGGCACCACGCATGAGTCTATGCTGGTTGCCGGGTTTCATAGGGCCTGTCCCTCCACCACTCTTGATGAAAATGTGTGTTAGTTATTGTTGTCACAATTGTATGAAAAACAATGCATGGCTGTCAATCCATAAATGGAAAGTTATCAGGGTGGAATAGAGGATATTTTTGTGTCTGACACGGGAGGAGGAATGGAGAATGCAAGATGAACCTACAACAAACCAACAGAAATTAGCCAAGAGAATCGCGTTGATCGTTGTAAACCTGTTTTGTTATGGACTAGTCATCTACTACGGTATGTTTGTCATCGAAAACGGAAGCGGACTCAAAGAAATCAACGAGTTTGGCAAATGGATGTTTATGCTCGTCTGTCTGCTGCTGGCATCCCTCTACGGTACGTTTCGCATCGTGACATGGATTCGTGAGGGGAAGATATAGAAACGTCACAAAATTGCCTTTGGACGTTCACTTTCCGCTGTGGGACCCGTTAGAAATGAGTAATTCCGTATGATATGATGAGAGTTGATCATGATGCGTGTAATGTACATATAGGAGGATAAATGACCATGGAAAATAGCGTAAAGGAAATTACACCTCAGCAGCTTTTGGAGAAGCTGGAGGCAAATGAAAATGTACAAGTGATCGACGTACGCGAGCTGGAGGAGTGGAATTCTGGTCACATTAAACAGGCAAAGCTCATCCCGCTTGGTTTTTTACCGCATCGACTAGAGGAACTGGATAAAGACACTCCGATTGTGATGGTGTGCCGCAGCGGTGCACGCAGTCACTCAGCTACGGAATATTTGAGTGCACAAGGATATGACGTGGCTAACATGGTAGGCGGAATGCTGGCATGGCCTGGTGAGAAGGAATAGGCACATATAGAGAAAAACGCTTGGGAAAGCAGGGGAGGAAGCATTCGTGAGTGAAGGCGCACAGCAACAACAGGCGTCCGGGCTGCAAAAGCACTGGTTTACTGTGTTGGCAGGAATTATTATTCTGGCAATCGTTGGCGTGTTGGGCTACAAATACATGGCGAGAGAGCAAATTCCCGTTATGAAGCCGATCCAGGACTTTTCCTTGGATAACAGCAACGGGTCTGCCTTTACTTTTTCAGAAGGAAAAGGGAAGGTCCGCTTGGTTGAATTTATGTTTACCAATTGTCCCGATATTTGTCCGGCGACTACCTACAACATGTCTAAGCTGCAGGATCAGCTAAAAGAAAAGAACCTGTTCGGAAACAAAGTAGAATTCATCTCCATTACGTTTGATCCTGATTTCGATACAGCTGAGGTCTTGCAGCAATACGCGGATAAATTTAAAGCCGACCAAAGCGGCTGGCAGTTCCTGCGTGGGGATGCACAGGCTGTAGAAAAAGTGACCAAGGACTTCGGAATTGCTGTTTTGAAGCAGCCAGATGGCACGATCGCCCATACTGCTCGCATGTTCCTCGTCGATGGTGACGGAAACATGCGTCGCGCGTACGGGATGGCAGCCGATATGGACATGGATCAGATGATGAAAGAAATGGTACAGCTAGCCGACTAGCTCAGCGTGTTTCTTCGTAAGTGATACGCACCATTTTTTCCGTTTTGGTTTCAAATTCAATATGAACGAGTAGCGCCCACCTGCGATTGCCCTTCTGGAGCAAGAGCTTAAACGTCTCCTCAGACGTGGTGGGCGTTTTCTTTATGCGTCCGACGTGCAAATAATCAACGATTTGAGCGTGAGGATACTTTTGCTTTGTTTGCTGCATGGCGATTCTGCCCCATTTGGCATAAGGGGGCTGAGCATCGGCAGGTGGAGCAAAAGACAAGCTCATCAGAAAAACGATCAGGACCGAAGCAAATGAGATGATACGCGGGAATCTGGGGAAGACAAACATGTAGGGCACCTCCGACACAGGAAATATCGTATCGCTACAAAGTAGTGTGTGCACAAACAACGAAAGTCCAGCTGGTCGGTTCTGACAGCGTGCCAGCTTGCTTTTCACCTCTTCGGTTAGGTACAATTTTCCAGTCGATAATAAATACCAATTACTTAATATGTGTAGAATGGTGAGACTGGATGAAACGAACGCCTCGCGTTGTGTTACAATAAGAATGGCATGCTTGGTTCGGGTTCCCCAAAAAAATCATGCACGATGAAGTTAGGAGGAAAGAGATTGGGCGACGTTAAGATTTTCGCGATGGGCGGCCTCGGCGAGATCGGAAAAAATATGTACTGCGTCGAGTATGAAGATGAGATTATTATCATTGATTGCGGGGTTAAATTCCCTGAGAATGAAATGTTCGGCATTGATTTGGTTATTCCGGATGTATCCTATTTGGTGGATAACCAACATAAAATCAAGGCACTGCTATTGACGCACGGACATGAGGATCATATTGGGGCGATTCCTTATATTATGCGCCAAATCAAAGTGCCGATCTACGGTGGTCGTCTGACCCTGGGCTTGGTCAAGGCGAAGCTGGAAGAGCACAAAATGCAAAACGATGTAAAAATGATTCCGGTATCGGAAGACACGGAAATTCCCTTCAACCGGTTGAAGGCGACATTCTTCCGTACGAATCACAGTATTCCAGATTCCTTTGGGGTTGTACTGCACACGCCAGAGGGTATGGTCATTCATACGGGTGACTTCAAATTTGATATGACACCAGTAGGACAAACAACGGAGTACGGTAAAATTGCCAAAATTGGTGCAAGCGGCGACGTATTGGCACTGCTCTCTGACAGTACGAACAGTGAGCGTCCTGGCTTTACCATGTCAGAGCGAACTGTCGGCGAAGGCATTCTCGATGTTGTCCGTAAAGCACGCGGTCGTATCATTCTTGCTACCTTTGCATCCAACGTGCACCGTCTGCAGCAAGTAGTGGATGCGGCTGAGCAGTGCAACCGCAAAGTAGCGGTAATCGGTCGCAGCATGGAAAAGGTATTTTTGATTGGACAAGAATTAGGCTACATCCAGATGCCTGAGGGCATGCTGATCGACATCAAGCACATCGACAACTATGCGGATAACCAAGTGCTGATTATTTGCACAGGCAGCCAGGGTGAGCCAATGGCTGCGCTGACGCGTATTGCATCC
Organism: Brevibacillus reuszeri; assembly: GCF_002897295.1. GTDB lineage: Bacteria > Bacillota > Bacilli > Brevibacillales > Brevibacillaceae > Brevibacillus > Brevibacillus reuszeri_A. The sequence continues at coordinate 75,326 of NZ_BEXF01000012.1, read as the reverse complement.
GGTTCGCACCGTACGGTTTCGATCTATCCGGAAGATACGGTCATCATCTCCGCGTCTCCGATCCCTGGAAATACGATCAATGTGAGTCGGACGATTGACAAGCTGTATCGCGCAGGTGCAAACGTAGTACTCAGTCATGTATTTGACATCCATGCATCAGGACACGGCAGCAGTGAAGAGCTGAAGCTGATGCTTAACTTTATCCGTCCGAAGTATTTCATTCCGATTCACGGCGAATACCGGATGCTCAAGACGCACTCCAAGCTGGCTCAGCAGGTGGGAATTGAGGAGAGCAACATCTTTATCATGGATAACGGCGACGTACTGAACTGCAATCGCGAAAAGGCATGGCTCGGTAAAGTACAAGCGGGTATCGTCCTGATTGACGGCAGCGGTGTAGGCGATGTTGGAAACATCGTGCTCCGCGACCGCAAGCATTTGGCTGAGGACGGCCTCATGGTAGTTGTTGTCAGCCTGGACATGAAAAACTTCAAAATCTTGACTGGTCCAGATATCGTGAGCCGTGGCTTCGTCTACGTGCGCGGGTCCGAGTCTCTCATCCAGGAAGCGACTATGCTCGTCCGTCAACGACTGCAAGAAGCACTGGAAAAGAAAATCAAAGAGTGGTCTGAGCTGAAATCGCAAATCAACGAGGTTATTAAGCCATTTATTTACGAGAAGACAGGCCGTAATCCGATGATCCTGACGATTTTGATGGAAGTGTAGCCGAGGCGCACTTGCTGATTCTCCAACAGGCATAATCGGGGTATAATATACGTATTGAAATACGTTAGATAAAGGAGAGGTTGCCCAATGATGTCATATGAAGCATATATGAGCCAAGTGATCCAACCGATGCGTGATGAGTTGACTCGCAACGGATTCCAAGAGCTTCGCACTGCAGAAGAGGTAGAGCAAACACTGCCTAACCAAAAAGGCTTGTCTCTGGTTGTAGTGAACTCCGTTTGTGGCTGTGCAGCAGGTCTTGCTCGTCCAGCGGTTGTTCATTCCCTGAATCACTCCACAAAGCCAGACCATATCTTCACTGTATTTGCTGGACAAGACAAAGAAGCTACTGCAAAAGCTCGTGAGTATTTCGAAGGCTATGCACCATCTTCCCCGTCCTTTGCGATCATGAAGGATGGCAAGATCATGACGATGATCGAGCGTCACCAGATTGAGAACAACGATCTGCAAACGATCGCCAACCTGTTGACCAGTGCTTACGAGAAGTACAGCGAGTAATCGAATAGAACGTACACCAAGACGCTCGGAAACGGGCGTCTTGTTTGTCAGATAGGAGGTAGAACCAGGATGAAAACTCGTTCATTTGGACGTGACCCCCATCAGGTCTCAATACTTGGGTTCGGGGCCCAGCGAATTGTTGATGAGCATGACTGCACAGAGGACGAGGCGGTCGCCATTATTCGCCATGCCGTGGAAGCAGGCGTCAACTATTTTGATACAGCTCCCAGCTATAGTGATGGCCAGTCGGAAACACGTGTTGGTCTTGGACTAAAGGGCTTGCGTGACAAGGTATGGATTGCAACGAAAACTGGTGGCAGGACGCGTGATCTGGCACTCAAGGATTTGGAGGGCAGCCTTAAACGACTCCAGACTGACTATGTCAATGAATGGCGCATGCACAACATTATGCAGCCACACGATTTGGAAGCGATTTTTGCCAAGGGCGGGGCGCTTGAAGCCATGCTGGAAGCAAAGGAGCAAGGGCTGATCAAAAAAATCAGCATCAGCGGTCATACGGACCCGCGTCTTTTGGCAGAAGCCATTCGCCGTTATCCGTTCGACAGTGCGTTGGTAGCTCTTTCTGCCCTCGATCACTTTATTTACAGCTTCGCTCACGATTTTGTACCGCAAGCCGTAGAGAATGGTGTTGCTGTTATCGGAATGAAGGTGATGGGGCTTGGAAAGCTGGCTCCGTGGACAGAGCAAGCGCTTCGGTATACATGGAGCCTCCCAGTTGCGACATCTATTTTGGGTGTCAGCAAAATGGAGGAGCTAGAAGCCGATCTTGCTGCTGCAAATGCATTCGTGCCGATGACAGATATTGAACGGGTGGAGCTGTTCCGCGAAATCATGCCATTGGTTCGCCCGGATGTCCTTCGCTGGAAAGCTCGTGAGTGGATGTCAGGAGAATGGTATCAGCTCCCGGAGCTGCCTTTTCTGAAGCAGCAAGACAAGTGAGTGGATAAGTCCTTTTTCCATTAATGTGGAAAAGAGGGCTTTTTTTCTGTCTATTATTATACTAAAATATTTAATATATAGAAAAAGGTGAGGGGATACACATGAGTAGGCTTGTGGTTATTACAGGCGTAACCAAGGGATTGGGCAGGGCGATGGTAGATCGCTTCCATGAAACCGGCTGGACAGTAGCAGGCTGCGGACGCTCTGAGGAAGAAGTGATGAGACTTCGCAGCCAATTCGGAGATAAGCATGATTTTGCGGTAGTCGATGTAGCGGATTGGGAACAGGTAAAAAAATGGGCAGAGCATGTCTTTGCTGAAGCTGGTGTTCCTGATTTGCTGATTAACAACGCTTCTATTGTGAATCGCAACAGTCCTGTCATGAACCTCACGGCGAGTGAGTTTTCCACAGTCATGAATGTGAATGTGAACGGTGTTTTCCATGTTACTCGGGCTTTTTTACCTGAGATGATTCAGCGTGGGCTGGGGGGAGTTATCGTCAATATCAGCTCTTATTGGGGCAGATATGGTGAAGCGATGCTAGCCCCTTACTGTGCTTCCAAGTTTGCCATCGAAGGCTTGACCCAGTCGCTTGCCGCAGAATTACCTGCAGGAATGGCAGCGGTGGTACTAGATCCCGGAGGAAGCATCGATACTTCCATGCTTCGTTCATGCTCGCCGGATGAAGTGGCATCTGCACTGAATCCGGATGCGTGGAGCCATGTTGCAGTTCCTTACATAATTGGGCTGGGTTCAGAAGATAACGGAAAGTCGCTCACATGCCCGCCAGTAAACTAATGAATCGTGGATAGATAAGCTGTCAGAGAATTTCTCGGCAGCTTTTTTCATTTATAAACAGCTATTATTTCCCAGATTTCCCTTACCAACGAAAAAAGTTGCGATCTTTTCCCATCATTTTCCGTCCTCTATAGATGTAGGAGCAAAAAGGCGGATAGCTGCGCAGCGACCCTTTTTGAATGAATCAGAAAGTATACCCTTCTCGTACTCTCATCCTGGTTCAACAAGAACAGCCTACCTCTAAAACGCGGTCGCTTATTCAGAAACTGACCTGGACAAGAGGTTTGCTTATAGGAGGATTAAACAGATGCAGGACGATAGGATGATTGTTGAGGAGGTCCTTCAGGGGAACAAGGAAGCCTTTTCTCAAATCATACAAAAATATAACAAGAGAGTTCGTTTGCTTATCCGCAAAATGGTTGGGCAATCCCTTCATGAGCAGGATATGGCTCAAGAAATTTTCATCAAGGTATATTATCACTTGGGCGAATACAACCATAGTTTCGCATTTGGCGCCTGGTTGTACAGGATCGCGACCAATTATTGCTTCGATGAATTGCGCAAGCGAAAAAGATCTCTCCCAGTAACAAGCGAAGAAGTGGAGCTGTCTACGATTCAGACACCTGAACTAGAGTATCTGGCGAAAGAGCAAAGAGCCTATTTGCAAAACCGGATGATGACCCTCGAGCCAAAATATCGCATCGTCCTGGAACTGCGATACCTCCAATTTATGAGCTATGAAGAAATTAGTGAAAAGCTAGGTGTTCCGCTTAGTACCGTTCGAACACGCATCTCTAGAGGAAAATCGAAGCTAAGAGATTCCATAACGAGAACAGGAAAAGGGGGTGACTTTTATCTATGACATGCTTGGATAAAGTCATGCTGGACGCTTTTTTGGAAGACCGGCTCTCTTTCGAGAAGAAGCAAGAGATACAGCATCATTTGATGACATGCAGCTCATGCTTAAACAGGTTTGAACAATACATGGATGGACTGGACATGACTGATGACGTAGAAGAACAATGGCAGACAGAGACAATCGTCCAAAATGTCATGGAAAAACTCCCCGCTTATCCGTTGAAGGTGCTCAGAACGATTGACCCTCAATCATCCGTTCAAAAAAACTGGAAAAAACGGAGTGTGGATATAGTGAAGAAAACGACAATAGCAGTTGCTGGATTGGCAGTAATCGTAACACTCGGAACGGCTGTTTCCCCTACATTTGCTTCTTATGTAAGTGGATTGTATCAAGCCGTAGGCATCTCGAGCCCTGTAAGCCAGATCAAGGGACCTTATGCAAATGTTAGTAATCAAGTCGTCAGCTTATTCGATGAGAAGGAGACGGATCGGGGAATACTTGCAGCCGCTGCCAAAGGGTTTGTAAAACCACTCGATTTGAAAGCGACAGATCAGGGGTTAACTGTGGAAGTAAAGGCAGTTTTGGCTGATCCATTACGCTTGGCGATTTTGGGATCTGTGACGAAGCAAGATGCACTAGTGGAAGACTCACATATGATGATTAACACTTTTAATGTAGACGAATTCCGTGAGTTTCGACTAAAAGACAAAAACGGGAAAGTATTGACTCCATTCTACAAACAGAGCGAGTCATCCGCTTGGATGGTACTGCCAAACGGTAAAAATTTTTTGATTCAACGAGACCTAACCAATTTTTTTGATGAAAAGAATCCGCTACCAGACGAACTCATTGTAGAGCTACGAGTGAAGCACATGGGTGAAACAAAAGGAACCTGGAATCTGGATATTCCGATTGATATGCGACCAGCCAAGGCTGCTTCGAAAACAGTAGCGATCAACAAGCAGTTTTCTGGTCCGCAAGAAACGCTCGTTGCTCTACAGGAGGTGCGGTATGCGCCAAGCGGTACACAATTCGTGTTTTCTGAGAACAAAGCAGGGAAAGGAAAAAGCTTTCTTCATTATCAGTTAATCGATGAAAAGGGTACAAATCTTGGCAGCTGGGAAGAAATAAGAGAGCGATTTTATGAAGGTGACGACTACCCTGATACAAATATGATCTGGAATGCCGAAGCTGTAGACTGGTATGTAACGAAGAAATGGATTCACATGTTGACCCCAATTGACAGTACGCAGAAAGCAACAATGAAGCTGGATGCTGTCTTTACGGAGGAGAAGTCCTCTTTCCGTACAAAACTGAACTTTGCTGAACTGGAGAAAAAGCCGATAAAAGCGGAGGGTGATGGAAATCAATTTAGGTTCCAATTGGTTAATAAGCAAAGTGATAGCGGGCATATCATTTACACAATAAAGATAGAAGGAACGCTTGCCAAAGACATTGCTGCTGTTGCTATGAGAACTTGGAAAGCAACAGATGAGCATGGGGAAGAAGCCGCGAGAGTGATAGGGTACATGTCCAAAAAAGGAGTACAGAAAGATGGTAGGGTAGAGTTCAGTGGCCAACTCGGTATCTTTAGCGAAAAGGAAGACTTGAAAGAGGTTACGCTTTCGTTTGACCAGATGATCAAAGAGCACAAGGTGGACTGGGAAATTCCACTTCAACCAGAAAAGTAATCGTTCGTGTTGATACATGGATCTACAAAAAAGCCGCTCGTTCCTGAAAAGGACTCGGGCGGCTTTTTCAGCAAAAAAATGTCTAAAGCGACGAGCTGGCTGATTGACTAGGCTTTTCGCGCTGGAAAAAGGAATGGAGCAGACAGAGCAGGACGGAGCCTGTCGCGACAAGTGTTGCCAGCAGCAAGGTAGGCTCAACCCCACCCTGGTCGTACATGTAGCCGATCGCAAGCGGTCCGAGCAGTCTCCCTCCTGTCGTGATTGCCCCCACCACTCCTAAATAAAACGGCGCGAACTCCCCGGTTCTTTCCGTAATAAATGTAGGAATAGTAGGAGAGATCAGCATTTCGCCAAAAGTCGTAATGATCATCCCGACGACAAACGCGGAGTAGCTGTCATGGTACATAAACATAAATCCAAAGCCTACTGCATACAGAACCGCACTAACAATGAGCTGGGCAGACAGATTTTGCCGCATAATACGCTTGAGCCAGGATGTAATCGGCTGACCGGCGAAAATGATGATTCCATTGATCGTCCAAAGCCAGCTGTAAGAGGACAGCGGCATGCCTTTTTCGGTAATATAAGGAGCAACTCCTGTATTCCAAACCGTATTCGAAAAGAAAATAAAGGCAGCACCCAGCGCCATGAACAAATACAGCTGATAGCGAAGCAGCAGTGCAAATGAATTCGTGCGTTTTTTATCCTGCGCAGCTTCATTGGCGGAATCTCCAACCAGTTCTTGATGAGAGATGTTTTTCATAAATAGGAAGAAAAACAAGGCAAAAAGTAATGTGCTCACACTGTTGAACAAAAAAGTAAGCTGAAAGGAAAATGTTGCGATGACACCGGCCAAGGAGGTGCCGATTGCCATCCCTAAGTTATTACCAACATAGACAATGTTAAACAATTCCCTACGCTGTTCTTTCCAGCGAAACCCGATAAATGCCTGAATGGCTGGAAAGGATAGGTTGAATGTGAAGCCAAGTCCAGTCATAAGTGCCAAATAAAGGGGCCAGCTATGCACAAAAGGAATAGACATCTGAATGAGTCCTTGCACAACTAGTGCTCCTACAATAAGGCGCTTGGCTCCAAGCCGATGAAAAAGTGATCCGCCAACGAATTGTCCTACGATTCCGGCCAAGGATTGAATCATTAATACAAAGCCGGCCTCTGTCATGGAGCGTTGTAAAATCGTATGTACGTATAGCGTAGTCAGGGGCCACATGAAGGCGCTGCCAGATGAGTTGATAAAGCTGGCGACCAGGAAAAACAGCGCTTCCCGTGGGTAACGATTAAGCAGGGAGGTTGGGGAAAACACGGTGACTCACCCCTTGGTGGATTGGTTTACAAGTAGTATAACGAATATTAAAAACATTGTAAATTAAAATGTATAATAAGTTGAATCGAACCAAATAAAGGCTGCTCCACTTTCTGCGGTTTCGAGTTATACTAGACAAAGTGGAGAGTTGAGTTACACGGACACGAAGACTAAAGGTGGAGTAGTTCTTTATGCGAATATGGAAACGAGTGTTGCTCCTGATGTTTGTAGTTATCGCTGCAACAGCAGGGTACTACGGATATTCCTTTTATCAGTTTGCACAAAATATTCAAGAGCCCAATGTGATTACGCCGCCGCCACTAGATGGTGGAGCCGCCACTAAGGCAGCTGAGATCCCGCAGTGGGATGGCAAAGAGCGAGTCAATATCCTACTGATGGGTGTAGACCGCAGAGGTATGAAAAACAATGGTCTCCCGCGCTCCGATTCGATGATGCTGGTCAGCGTAGATCCGTTGACGAAGCGTTATGATCTGTTCTCTATTTTGCGGGATACCTATGTGGATATTCCGGGAAATGGAAGCTCCCGGATCAACTCGGCGATTGTCGATGGAGGACCGGAGCTGGCGATGAAGACCGTGAGTCAATTTACGGGACTGCCTGTAGACCGCTACGTTATTACTGATTTTGAAGGCTTTAAGGCACTGATTGACGCCGTAGGCGGTGTTGAGCTGGATGTGGAGAAAAATATGTACTACCACGATCCGACCGACAAGGGTGTCTACGACATTAATTTGAAAAAGGGCTTGCAGCAGTTAGATGGGAACAAAGCGTTGCAATACGTTCGCTTCCGTCATGATGCTACCTCAGATTATACGCGCACCGAGCGGCAGCGTAAATTATTGGCCGCTATAGCAAATCAGATGAAAAACGGTACGACCTTGATCCAATTGCCAAGCATTTTGAAAGAAGTTACGCCGTATGTCCAAACGAATATCGGCTCGATGGATATGCTGAAGCTATCCGCACTTGGACTCAGCTTGAATACACAGTCGCCAGGAAATTATCAGCTGCCGCCGATGGGAATGTTTCGTGAATCCCACAAGGCAGGATCGGTTCTGGTTCCCGATGTAGATCAAGTTCAATCCTTTATTCAGGAGAAGCTTCAGCCGCCCACTGCGGAAGCTATGCAGCCGATGGATGAAAACAAGAGCAGCACGCCAAATTGAGCGTGCTGCTTTTTTTGTGTGTGGTGATGAAAGGTTTGGGGCAGACTAATCCATGATTTTCTATGCATTGAGGTGAGCGTGGATGGATCAGAAGGGCGCACGCAAATGGTTTACCCATACAGGTGATTTGGTAACCGAGCAAATTGATGAGCCAACGGGACGTGTGTCTCTTTACTATTTATCCAGCATGGCGGACGCCAAGGTCGTCTACAGTGAGCTCATTCCAAAGCTTCGAGAGATTTGTCTGGGCAATGTAGGGATCGAAGAAATCGAGCGGCAATTAGGAGGAGCTGGCAGCAACCGAATCTATGGGGAATCGGAAGCAATCAAGCGGTTACTCAGCGGAAACATTTACATTCACGTAAAAGGGGCAGCTTACGGAATTGCCATTCCGAGCGACGGTACCGTAGGCAGAAATATTCAGGCTCCAGAAATCGAAACGGTTGTCCTAGGGCCCCAAATAGCCTTTGTGGAAGAGCTTCAGGTAAATATCTGCATCATTCGCAAATACATGTCGACTCCGCGGTTGTTCCATGAAAAGTTGGCCGTAGGAAATACGATCCCGATGGAGGTGTCGATCCTCTATCTGGAGGGTACAGCTGACACGGAAAATGTGAATACCGTGCGGCAACGAATTAAGGACCTCGAGCTGGACAGCAGTATGGATTCCACTATCCTGGCTCAGTACATTGCAGACAATGAGAAGTCACTATTTCCAACACTTCAACAGACAGAGCGCCCGGACCGCGTCATTCATGGATTGCGAGAGGGACAAATCGCTATTCTGGTAGAAGGAAGTCCGTTTGCGTTGCTCGGTCCCACGACCTTGCTTCAATTTTTTCAGTCGCCGGATGACTATTATTTACGCTGGAGTCTGGCTACCTTCAACCGGACGATGCGTGTATTTGCCATGGTTTTGTCGCTCATTCTAACCCCTGTTTACGTGGCGGCACTTACATACCATTACGAGATGATTCCATCGGACCTGCTGCTTTCCCTTGCCCAATCACGTTCGCGTGTACCGTTACCACCATTATGGGAAGCGATTCTGATGGAGCTCATCATTGAGCTTTTGCGGGAAGCAGGAGCCAGATTGCCTACCAAGGTTGGTCAAACTATCGGTATCGTGGGTGGTATTGTTATCGGTCAGGCAATTGTGCAGGCGGGATTTACGAGCAACATCCTGATTATTATCGTGGCTCTCGGTGCGCTCTCGTCCTTTATCGCGCCCAGCTACATGATTGGCTCCACCATTCGTGTCATCCGCTTTCCTATGATCCTGCTGGCAGGATTATTGGGAGCTTTAGGCATTGTTGTTGGCTTTAGCTTTTTGGCAAGTCACTTGCTTCGCCAGACTAGCTTGGGGCGGCCGTATATGTATCCGATCTACCCAGTACGTTTCGCCGATTGGAAAGACGGCTTTATTCGTGCACCGCTATCTTCCCTGGCTGAGCGAAACCATTTTTTCTCGCCCAAAAAAGTACGCCGCTTTAATCCTGACAAGGCAAAAGAAAAGAAAGACATCGACGAGTAAGAGAGGCTCTTATGGACACCAATATTGAGGTGAAAAAAGGGAACACGATATCAGCATTTCTGGCTGGTTTTATGGTTCATGGTACGCAACTTGGAGTCGGGGTTCTTGGTTTTCAGCGAATCATCGCAAAGGAATCCGGACATGATGCGTGGATATCAGTCATTATGGCAGGGCTGGTTACCCATCTGACCGTATGGGTGATTGTGAAGACCTTGCAAAAATACCCTTCTGCCGATATTTACGGAATCCAGGTGGACGTGTTTGGAAAGTGGATAGGGACGAGTCTGGGTGTCGTTTATTTGACTTATTTTTTTATGTCAGCGGGTGTAGTATTACGTACCTACATCGAAGTGGTACAGACCTGGGTGTTTCCCAATTTACCGACATGGATATTGTCAGCGATCATTCTCATTCTCGCTTTTTACACGGTATTAGGAGGGATTCGTGTAGTTGCTGGCTATACGTTCTTTTCTGTGGCGGTCACGATTTGGCTCATTTGTGACCTGTACTTTCCACTGCAATTTGCACAGTGGGAGTATTTATTTCCGATTTTGGATGCAAACATGGAGCAGCTTTTCAAAGGCATGGTAGCCATGTCGTTGACCAGTATCGGCTTCGAAGTCATCTATGCCGTGTACCCGTATGTGCAAAATAAGGAAAGAGTGGTTAGCAGCACCCAATGGGCTATACTCGTAACTTATGTGATTTATACGTTAGTCATGGTCGTGTCACTGGTCTTTTTTAGCCAAGGACAGTTAATGAGGACGATCTGGGCGACGCTCAATCTGAAAAAAATGGTGTACCTGCCTATTATGGAGAGGTTTGAGCTTGTAGGCATTTCCGTATGGCTGCTCGTGGTTCTGCCAAACATCATGATCTTTCTCTGGGCTTCTGCACGTGGGATCAAACGATTGTTTGGCTGCAATTTGCGCAGATCGTTGTATTGGATTTTACCTATCATTTACATCGCTTCACTGGCACTTCTCACCAGACAGGAGATGAATCGACTCAACGATATTTACTCCAAAATCGGAATGTATGTCGCCTACATATATCCGTATTTTTTGTATTTGATGGTTATCATAAAGCAGCGTGCCAAGCGAGCGAAGGAGGGTGCGTCAGATGCATCTATACCCGAATAGCCGGAAAAAATGGTTCATGCATTATTGGGCTATGTGGTGCTCCCTAATCTTGATGATGACAGGCTGCTCGGACAGGCAGATTTTTGACGAGACGGGCCTCGCTACCGTAGTTGGTTATGACCTGTTGAAAGATAAAAATATTCGCGCCACCATCGTAATGCCCTCGATCAATCCGGAAGCAAAAGAAAAAATTCAAGTGATTTCTGCTGTGGGCGAAACCAGTAAAGGAATTCGCGACCGTACGAATTTGCAATCAGATAAGCGGATACTGGGAGGGCAAATACGCGTAGCCCTGTACAACGAGCATTTTGCCCGAAATGGAATTGGCAGCATTATTGATACGCTGTATCGGGATTCCTCTCTTTCCAGCAGAGTATACCTCTGTGTATATGATGGAGATACCTACGATCTTTTGACATACCCGTATAAGGAAGAAGGAAATATCGGGATCTATATGTATAGAATGATTGAACAAAATATAAAAGGAGAAAAAATACCTTCGTCTACCATGCATGAATTTTTCCGGGCTTACTACGATTCAGGGATCGACCCAATCATGCCCTATATCACGCGAAAAGGAGACGAATTAATGATTAAAGGGGTCGCCTTGTTTCGCGGCGATCGCTATGTGGGATGGATTTCGCCGAAGGAAGCCTTTCTGATAAAGCTTATACATGGCAAATTCAAAATAGGTAGCTACGATACATCGGTGCCTGCTCAAATTTTCGGTCAGACCCCAAAGGATCCAAGTAATAAAAAAGAGAAAGTACAGCTCGTCTTTGATACCATCTCAAGTGTCTCCAAAATCAAGCTGGAGCAAGCATCTCCTCCGCACTTTAATGTCCATGTTCGCTTACGTGCACGTATTCTTGAGATGACGCTTCCGTTGAAGCTGGAGGACCCCAAGATGATGAAGATCATGGAGAGGGCGTTGGAGCAGGAGATCGAACAGGAGCTGCAAAAGGTAATTAAAAAACTGCAATCAATCGATGTCGATCCTGCTGGCTTCGGCATCGTGTATCGTGCGAATCAAAGGGGGATGTCCAAGATGAGCATAAACGAATGGAGAAAGATGTTTAAGGAGGCGCAGTTTACATTTCACGTAAAAGCGACCATTATCAGAAATGGCGTGATGGATTAGAAAAAACTTTTACCTACTATTTCTATTGACGTACTATTTTCAAAAGCGATATAATCCGACTTGTATCATGAAAATATGCAAAACGAACATAATATACGTGGAAATCTTTCTTATCAAGAGAGGCGGAGGGACAGGCCCTATGAAGCCCGGCAACCGGTCTATTTTCGAATAGACGTCGCGGTGCCAATTCCTACAAGATTAATTGGATCTTGATAGATGAGAAGGGTGGATGCGAACGTATAAATTGCGTTGCAGCCCCTTTTTCGTTTGATGAAAAAGGGGTTCGTTTGTTTTTAACGGGAGGTGGAAATGGTTGATTCAACTGCGTGAGCTGCATAAGAGCTATCTGGTACAGGGCAACAAAATCCCAGCATTGCTGGGTATCGACCTCTCTATCAAAAAGGGAGAAATATATGGGATTATCGGCCATTCCGGCGCGGGGAAAAGTACGTTGATACGTTGTATGAACCTGCTGGAGCGACCAACTACAGGTGAGGTCATTATTGACGGTGTTGATTTGACGAAGCTGGATGATCGGAAGCTGCAGGAACAGCGTCGCCACGTCGGCATGATTTTTCAACACTTTAATTTGCTGTCATCAGCGACGGTCGGAGATAATATCGCTTTTCCGCTGAAGCTGGCGAAGCGACCAAAGGCCGAAATCAAGCAAAAGGTGGACGAACTGCTAAAGCTGGTGGGCCTCGAGGATCATCGGGACAAATATCCGGCACAGCTGTCAGGCGGACAGAAGCAGCGGGTAGGAATTGCACGGGCTTTGGCGAACGACCCGAAAGTACTCCTGTGCGACGAAGCTACATCGGCGCTCGACCCACAGACGACCAACTCCATTTTGGCGCTGCTCCTGGACATTAATCGCAAGCTGGGACTGACCATCGTACTCATTACACATGAGATGCAGGTCATCCGTTCCATTTGTGATCGTGTAGGTGTCATAGACGGTGGTGTGATTGTCGAGGAAGGCGATGTGCTCGAAGTATTCCTCAAGCCGAAGCACCCGACCACACAGGAATTTGTGGAGCAGGTGGCTGATTCCCACGAACTGCGCGAAGCAGTAGCGCATGAGAAGGCTTCCGGTAATCGCACAATCGCACGCGTCACCTTTTTGGGGGAACAGACGTACAAGCCGATTCTGTTCCAGACGATGCAAGAGACAGGTACCGTGTTCAGTATTCTGCAGGGGACGATCTCTCGGATGAAGGACACCCCGTACGGTCAACTGGTTGTCGAACTGGAAGGCAATGCAGAACAAAACAAGCAGGCAATCGAGAAGCTGCGTGAGCGTGGCCTGGAAGTGGAGGTGATCTAGATGGAGTGGCTGGAATTAAAAAATGTGGATTGGTCTGAGATTGGAATCGGGACCGTAGATACACTCTCCATGCTTGGCTTTTCAACCTTGTTTACCATCTTGATTGGATTGCCGCTGGGCATCATTCTGTTTCTCACCTCAAGAGGGCAGCTTCTGGCCAACCGAGGATTTTATCTCGTCGCATCTTTTATTGTGAACGTCCTGCGTTCCGTTCCTTTTATCATTTTGATGATCTTATTAATTCCTGTTACCAAAGCGATTGTAGGTACCTCGCTGGGCGTACTTGGCTCCATCCCGCCGCTGGTCATCGGGGCAGCGCCATTTTTTGCCCGACTGGTCGAAACCTCCTTGCGGGAAGTAGATCGCGGGGTAACTGAGGCAGCGCAATCCATGGGTGCTTCGAACTGGCAAATTGTCTGGAACGTACTTTTGCCGGAAGCGCGCTCGGGTCTGATTGCAGGGATTACAATTACGACTGTCGCCCTCGTTTCCTATACGGCGATGTCTGGGGTTATCGGTGGCGGTGGCTTGGGTGACCTGGCGATTCGCTATGGATATCAGCGCTTCCAGACTGATGTCATGATTGTTACTGTTGTTATTTTGTTAGTGTTGGTTCAGATCTTACAATCGCTGGGGGACCGTCTGGTTCTCAAATACAGCCGCAAGTAAGGTCTTTCCATAAATCTTTTTAGAAGTGGTTTACAAATAAAGGGGGAAATCTACTGTGAAGAAACTGGTTGTATCTGTACTTTCTACTGTATTGGCATTTTCTTTGGCAGCTTGCGGAAGCAAAACAGAAACCGCTCCTGCTCCATCTACAGGTGGCGCTCAGGGTGGACAACAACAAGAAGTTACGTTGACTATTGGTGCTACTGCTGTACCACACGGGGAAATCCTGAAGTTTGTTCAACCTAAGCTGAAGGAACAAGGTGTAAACTTGGTAGTTAAAGAATTCACTGACTATGTACAACCAAACGTACAAGTAAATGAAAAACAACTAGACGGAAACTTCTTCCAACATAAACCATACCTGGAGCAATTCAATAAAGACCAAAACATGACTTTGGAGCCTGTGACTGCGGTACACGTTGAGCCGTTCGGTGCCTACTCCAAAAAAATCAAAAGCGTTGATGAGCTAGTTGATGGCGCAACAATTGCACTGCCAAACGACGTAACCAACAACGGTCGTGCGCTGGCTCTTCTCGAAAAAAATGGCGTAATCAAGCTGAAAGACGGCGTAGGCATCAGCGGTACTGTAAAAGATATCGTAGAAAACAAGAAAAACCTGAAATTCAAAGAAGTTGAGGCTGCTATGCTGCCGCGCGTTCTGGATGAAGTAGATCTGGCTCTGATCAACACGAACTATGCATTGGAAGCGAAGCTCGTACCAACCAAAGATGCTTTGTTCATCGAGGACAAAGAGTCTCCATATGCAAACTTCCTGGTAGCTCGTGCTGACAACAAAGACTCCGAAGCAATGCAAAAGCTGGCGAAAGAACTGAACTCGCCTGAGGTGAAAAAATTCATCGAAGACACATACCAAGGCGCGATCATCCCAGCGTTCTAAGTAACAAGATAATTGAACGATCAAATAAACCCAATCTGCCTACTACGGCAAGTTGGGTTTATTTTCTTTTATAATAGAATAAATATTCATAAAATTAAATTAAATCTCTTCAAACCCCATTCTCAAGCCCATTTCTGTCGAGTATATTGGTGGCGATAGAAAATATTTGATAAGGGGGAATATTTGAATGAGACAGAAAATTTCTATCGTTGCCAGTGTGATTATGATTGCGGGAAGTATTTTAGCAGGATGTGGAGGAGGGGGACAAACGCAGCAGCAGCCTCAGCCGAATTCGCCAAGCTCCGGTGAAGCAGCACAGGTGGCTGCATCGAAAGCGCCGCAAATCTTCCGTGCAAACCTGACGAGCGAGCCTTCGACGGCTGACCCTGGGTTAGCCAAGGACGCCACATCAGGAACGGTCGTAAGGGCTACATTCGACGGCTTGACTCGTCTGGATGCTGCCTCCAAGCCGATGAATTCGATGGCTTCAGACGTAAAGGTCTCGGAGGATAACCGAATCTATACCTTCACGCTCCGTGATGCCAAATGGAGCAACGGTGATCCGGTGACTGCCCAAGACTTTGAGTTTGCCTGGAAGCGAGTGCTCGATGCTAATCTGGGAGCGGAGTATGCCTATCAGCTCTATTACATCAAGAATGCCGAAAAAGTGCACAAAGGGCAGGCAAAAGCTGATGAGCTCGGCGTGAAGGTCATCGACGACAAGACATTAGAGGTAACCCTGGAGAATCCGACACCATTTTTCCTGGAGCTGACTGCTTTCTATACGTATTATCCTGTACCGAAAAAAGTGGTGGAAGCGAATCCGAAATGGGCATTCGAAGCTGCGACACACGTAGCGAATGGTCCGTTCAAAATGACGGAATGGAAGCACAAGAGCAAAATCGTCTTGGAAAAGAACGAAAACTACTGGGATAAAGACGCGGTTAATCTAGATAAGATCGAGTTTGTGATGATTGAGGACGACAGCACAGCGCTGGCCATGTTTGAAAATAATGAGCTGGACTGGGCAGGTCAACCGCTGGGGGGATTGCCAGTAGATGCAATTCCGTCCCTGAAGGAATCCGGAAAGCTGGTCATTCATCCAAAGGCAACCATGTACTGGTACAAGATCAACACGACCAAAGGACCGCTTAGCAATGCAAAGATTCGCAAGGCATTGGCGTATGCTGTAAATCGCCAAACGATTGTAGACAACATCACACAGGTAGGGCAGGTGCCTACGATGGGCCTCTTGCCGCAGTCGATGATTGTGAAGCCAGAAGGCTACTTCAAGGATCATGATGTTGAGACAGCCAAACAGCTGCTGGCAGAAGGCATGGCAGAGCTGGGCTTGACGAAGCTGCCTCCAATCTCACTGTCGTATAATACGACGGATCGTCACACCAAGATCGCCGAAGCACTGCAAGACCAGTGGAAAAAAGGCCTCGGCATCGATGTGAAGCTTTCCAACAAGGAATTCAAGGTGCATTTGCAAGACATGCATGAGCTGAAATACGAGCTAGGACGCCTCGGCTGGAACGCAGACTTTAACGACCCGATCAACTACCTGGAAATGTTCCGTGACGCCAATACAGGGAACAACGATACCGGCTGGGAGGATCCACGCTACCAAGAGCTGTTGAAGCAATCAGCTCTGGAAGGAAATCCAGAGAAGCGTAAAGAACTGATTGCCCAAGCTGAACAAATTTTCATGGATGCTATGCCTGTGATCCCGCTCTTTACGGATGTAGACGTATGGGTGCAAAGTGACAAGATAAAAGATGTACAAGTCGATGGACTCGGATTCATTGATTTGAAGTGGGCTAGCAAAACGGAATAAACCGTTGAAAGCTTCGTAACAAAAAAGCGGGCAAGAAGTGGAATTCCGCAGCCACTGATAAAAGGCTGCCGAATAATCTTCTTGTCCCGCGTTTTTTAGTCAGAGAGAATGCCTACTAGTGAATTAAAATCCCAAATCGAGCGTTTTGCCTGTTTCTGCATAGGTTTTAATATTGGAGAGAATCATTGGCCAATGCAGGCTTGTACTGGCGTAAGAGGGATGATCCTCTTGCCACTGGTCGTTAATGAGGGTTAACTTTGTGCATTTGCCGACCGGCTCTAGTGTAATCGTAACACGTGTCTCCAGTTCAGCATGGTTTTCACGGTATGAAGGACCAGGATGCTCGAGGTAGCTGATGATTCGGTTTGGTTCAAACTCCAGCAGCTTACCATATACATGTACGGTTTGGTCACCATCGTTTCCTGGTCCCACATAAGCAAGCTCTTCCCCTACTTGAAAAGTAGAGCGAATCGTGCATCCCCAGAAAATAGCAGATACACCTTCATCAGAAACAAGAACATGCCATACTTCCTCGGGCGTAGCGGCGATATAAAAATCGTAATGAAGATCCATGTGCGTACCTCCTGTGATTTCAAAAGTTTGGAATTGAAATCGTTTCTTTCAACCACTACTCTAAGTATAAACAGGAATTGGAAGGCCGTATTGTAAAAACGCGACAGGAGGCCGGGCATGGACAAAATCATAGACAAGTTTCCGAAGGGCGTTCTGCATGCATTGATCGCAGAAAAAAAGTTTTCACTCACCAGATTGCAGCCATCAGCAGAAATTGGCTATTTTGTGCAGCATTACTGGATTGTCAGATGGGATTTGCGCGGTCAAGCCCCCTATTCCCAGGTAGTAATTGCACATCCAAACGTAAATCTCGTATTTGAAAAAGGGGCTAGCGGAGTTTTCGGCGTAGCTAAAACGACCTCCTCCCACTTGCTGAAAGAGCAGGGCTGGGTCTTCGGAATAAAATTCAAGCCCGGGGGCTTTTATCCGTTTCTGAAGGCGCCTGTCTCTACATTAACGGGTAGTGTGATCGGCCTTGAGGAAGTATTCGGTATCGATACAGCGCGGCTGGAAACTGAAATTCTAAGCCAGCCTGATGATGCCACGATGCTGAGACTTGCCGAGCAATTTTTAACTACCCATTTGCCAGAACGTGATCCAAACACCGCACTGATTGCCGATATCGTCCAGATGATCCAGCAAGACCGGACGATCCTGAGGGTAGAGGATGTAGTACGCAGCTCTGGCATGAATAAGCGCACCATGCAGCGAATGTTTGACCGGTATGTAGGCGTCAGTCCGAAGTCGGTCATTCAGCGCTATCGCCTGCATGAGGCGGCTGAGCGTATGGATCAGGGAACCGCAGGGGATTGGCTGGATTTGTCCATCGCCCTTGGCTATTATGATCATTCGCATTTTATTCGCGATTTCCGTTCAATCGTCGGTGTTTCACCAGAAGAATACCGCCAATACAGGTAAAAAGTAAAAAGAGCTGACCTCCGCTGTCAAACGGATGGAGCAGCTCTTTCTTCTATTTGTTAGCCGATGTAGCGCGGTCTTTTAAAGCCGGCTTCTTGGGTAGCAATCACGACAATTCCTTCTTCAGAGTCGAGTACAGACGGTCCATCATGATAGATGACTCCCTGAAGAGAGGGAATGGCACCATGCACCTTTCTCGCTCGCTGTGCCAACAAAGAGCGCCAAACTTGCCGGGCTACATGTCTGGATACGGGTCTGACGTGGCCGGATACGGTCATGTGGGCATTCGGTTTTCGAGATGGCATGGCATCGTTCCCCTTTCTAGTATGGTTTCAAAGTAATAGAAGAGATCTTCATTCATACGAATCAGCTCTTCTGCGATTTCATTTAGCTCCATGGGCACATCCTTGGCTAGCAGGTGAATCGTGAATACAAAGATTTTCGCCACGGTAAAGCTGAGGATCAGCTCTTTATCATTCCCATACTTTTTGCCCGTGTACGAGATCACCTTTTTATTGGTCAAAAAGGAATCGACAACGTAGCTGCGAGGATGACTGTTACTTACATTGTATTCCAAAAAGTACGTTTTTGCATGATCTTTTATCGCGCCTGAGACCCCGATTTGTAACAACGCTTTGCCGTCCTCTGTCAATTGAAACAGCGTTGTTCCTTTGACCCGAAAATCTGCCATGGGACAAAACTCGTTATGCAGGGCGCCCAGCACAGCATGAGTACGAGGAATCATCTGGTCGCTGGACTCAATCGCGGAGAGAAGGAACCGCGCATGGGACTCCAGGCTGCGGATATAGCCCTGGCTTTCTTTTTCAGATAACCCCTGCTCTGTTAGTCCAAGCTTCCGAAGCTGTCGTCTGATCTGATGACAGGCAGAACCGATTTTTGCTGGGAAAAGGGAGGGATCAGTCGGGTGCTCA
This sequence comes from Brevibacillus reuszeri, assembly GCF_002897295.1. Lineage (GTDB taxonomy): Bacteria > Bacillota > Bacilli > Brevibacillales > Brevibacillaceae > Brevibacillus > Brevibacillus reuszeri_A. The sequence goes on along the minus strand of NZ_BEXF01000012.1, from coordinate 56,292 downwards.
TACGTGATGGGGGTAATCCCGAGCAAGTCAGTTGGCAGATGCAGTCCTTCGACATAACGCGGGGTCAAGAAAAAGACTCGTTCGATTCCGAGCCGACCTGCAAAGAGACCAAATTCAAATATTACATTATCGCGTACTGTTTTGACTTCCTGTTTTCGGTAGGTGGTCAGATCATCAGGTGTAAAAACAAAGACGGCAAAATCCACCCTTCTGGTCATTTCGATCAGATCGTGAAGTGTGACACTGCTAGGGTCAAAAACCCCCTGTGGCCAGACGATACAATCAGCATCATGCTCGAGTGCTGTCTGAATTTCATAGGCAACGGATAGACCTTCGACGGACGATCCGATAAAAATCTCCGGCTTCTGTTTCGCGTACATGCTGCCACGCCCCTTCTGGCAACCAATACTTACCTAATCCAATTACTCCCAGTGTAGAGGAATTCTCCTATTTTGCATAGTTTTTCTTGCTTGAGGCATACTGCATTTGATGAAGTTTTCGAATTTATTTCCCTTAATATAATTTGATATTCGAATAAAACATAATTAAACTTACTTAAAATGTCTTCAATATTACTAAAAATGCAGTATATTGTTGAAGTAGCTTTCAATGGAGTTTTACCGATATAAAAGGGGGTCAACACCAATGAAAAAAAGCGTATTTGCAGCTATGAGTTCTATTCTGGTTTTGAGTGCGGCACTGGCAGGCTGTGGCGGCGGTGAAAAAACCGGTGAACAAGGAGCTTCTACTGGTAACGAGCAAACTAGCGGTCCAAAAGTATTGCGCATGAACATGCACAGCGAGCCACCAACAGCTGACCCTGCGTTGGCTGAGGATTCTACTTCCGGTGCGCTTCTGCGTGCGACATTTGATGGACTTACTCGTATTAATGAAGACGGCAAACCACACGAATCTGTGGCTGAAAAAATCGATGTATCTGAAGATGGTTTGACATACACGTTCCACCTGCGTGACAGCAAATGGAGCAATGGCGATGCTGTAACGGCAAAAGACTTTGAATATGCGTGGAAGCGAGCGCTCGATCCGAAGCTGGGCTCCACTTATGCTTACCAGCTGTACTACCTGAAAAATGCTGAAGAGTACAACATGGGCAAAGCGAAAGCAGACGATGTTGGCGTAAAAGCACAAGATGATAAAACTCTTGTAGTGACATTGAAAAATCCAACTCCATTCTTCCTGGAGCTGACTGCTTTCTACACGTACTTCCCTGTTAACCAAAAAGTAGTTGAGTCCGATGCAAAATGGGCTGGGGAAGCGAAATCCCACGTAGGTAACGGTCCGTTCAAGATCGATACTTGGGAGCACAAGAGCAAGCTCGTTCTCGCTAAAAACGACAACTACTGGGATAAAGATGCTGTGAAACTGGACAAGATCGATTTCTCCATGGTTGAGGACGAAAACACTGAGCTGTCCATGTTTGACAATGGCGATCTGGACTGGGCAGGAGCTCCTATGAGCGCACTCCCTACTGACGCTGTTCCAGCATTGAAAGATTCCGGCAAAATGGAAACTCGTGCAATTGCGGGAACCTACATGTACAAATTCAATACGGAAAAAGCGCCTTTCAACAACGCGAAAATCCGTAAAGCGTTTGCGTATGCAATCGATCGCAAATCCATCATCGACAACGTAACGCAAACAAACCAAGAGCCAGCAATGGGCCTCGTACCTCCAACTATGGCTGTAGCAACAAGCCCTTACTTCAAGGACAACGATGCTGAAACAGCGAAAAAATTGCTGGAAGAAGGTATGAAAGAAGAAGGCATCACCAAAATGCCTACTCTGACTCTGTCCTTCAATACTTCCGAGGGTCACAAGAAGATTGCAGAAGCGATCCAAGACCAATGGAAAAAAGTATTGGGCGTAGACGTGAAGCTGGAAAACAAAGAGTGGAAAGTATTCTTGGATGACATGCACCAAGGTAAATTCCAAATCGCTCGTTCCAGCTGGACTGGTGACTACAACGATCCATACACTTTCCTGGATCTGTTCAAGCTCAAAAAAGGCAGCAACAACGATACCAACTGGGAAAATCCTAAATATCAGGAGCTGCTGAACAAATCTGCTCTTGAAAAGGACCCAGAAAAACGTAAACAAATCCTGGCTGAAGCAGAAGCAATCTTTATGGATGAAATGCCTGCAGCGCCAATCTACTACTACACTCATTCCTACGTGAAGAACGACAAAGTAAAAGGTGTTGTTCTCGACGGTCTGGGCTTCGTAGACTGGAAATGGGCAGACATTCAATAATCGAACAACCAAATAAGTATGAGAGAAGAAGGGCAAATGCGCCCTTCTTTTTTGTTTGCATAATTGAATGATAAACTTTTTGTTTATTCAAAATTTTATAACTAAAGGAAGATAAAGTTGTCGTCACATTCAGTTCTGAAGGCTGACTTTCAGAAAGTAAAAAATGAAAAAGGTTCATAAACCCTTATTTTATAAGGTTTTATTGGCATTTATAGAAGGGTGGAATCTTTTTCTGTTTTATTTTATCGATAAATTTATTTTTATATTTGATTAACAATCTTTATAAATAAATAAAAATTTATTAAATCAATCTAAAACATGTTTAAAAATAATATAAAAGCATGTATATTGAAAAAAGATTTAGAAAAGGGGGATTACTTGTATGAAAAAGAATGTTTTCGTAGCAATGAGTTCTATCCTCGTCCTTGGTGCAGCCCTCGCAGGTTGTGGTGGCGCGGGTAATGAAGCAGCTAAACCAGCAGACAACAATGCATCTCAAGGAGCTACAACTGAAAATGCAGCTGGTCCAAAAGTATTGAAACTGAACCTGCACTCTGAGCCACCAACAGCTGACCCAGGTATTGCGGAAGATACTACTTCCGGCACAATCATCACAGCTACCTTCGAAGGTCTGACTCGCGTTGGCAAAGACAACAAAGTACATGAAGCAGCAGCTGAGAGCTACACTGTCTCTGAAGACGGTAAAAAATATACATTCAAAATCCGCGACAACAAATGGAGCAACGGCGACGCTGTAACCGCTAAAGACTTCGAATTTGCTTGGAAACGCGCATTGGATCCGAAAACAGCTTCCAACTACGCATACCAGCTGTACTATGTGAAAGGTGCAGAAGCATACAACAAAGGCACTGGTAAAGTAGAAGACGTTGGCGTAAAAGCAGTTGACGACAAAACTTTGGAAGTTGAACTGAACAACCCAACTCCGTTCTTCTTGGAGCTGGTTGCATTCAAAACATACTTCCCAGTTAACCAAAAAGTAGTTGAAGGCAACGAAAAATGGGCAACGGATGCGAAAACCATCGTTGGTAACGGTCCATTCAAAATGGAAACATGGGAGCACAAGAGCAAGCTGATTGTTGTGAAAAACGACAACTACTGGGATAAAGACAATGTGAAACTGGACAAAATCGAGTTCTCCATGGTAGAAGACGAGAATACTGAGCTGTCCATGTTTGAAAATGGTGAGCTGGATTGGGCAGGTTCTCCGACTTCCGCTCTGCCAACTGACGCGATCCCGGCTTTGAAAGAATCCGGAAAAATGACAACTCAACCAATCGCGGGTACTTACTTCTACCGTTTCAACACGGAAAAAGCACCGTTCAACAACGCGAAAATCCGTAAAGCATTTGCTTACGCGATTGATCGCCAAGGCCTGATCGACAACATCCTGCAAGCTGGTCAGCTGCCTGCAACCGGTTATGTACCAATGAGCATGGCACTGAACAAAGATGGCTACTTCAAAGACAAAGACCTTGAAGCTGCTAAGAAAATGCTCGAAGAGGGTATGAGAGAGGCTGGCATCAGCAAATTCCCAGCAATCACTCTTTCCTATAACACTTCCGAAGGTCACAAAAAGATTGCTGAAGCAATCCAAGACCAATGGAAGAAAAACCTCGGCGTAGACGTGAAATTGGAGAACAAAGAGTGGAAAGTATACCTGGATGACGTGCATCAAGGTAAATACCAGGTAGCGCGTGCAGGCTGGTTGGGTGACTTCAACGATCCAATCAACTTCCTGGAAATGTTCAAGGATAAAGACGGCGGAAACAACGATACTCGTTGGGAAAATCCGAAGTACAAAGAACTCTTGAACCAATCCGCTCTGGAACCAGATCTGGAAAAACGTAAGGCTATCCTGGCTGAAGCTGAGCAAATCCTGATGGATGAAATGCCGATCATGCCAATCTACTACTACACTCAATCTTGGGTTAAAAACGACAAGGTTGACGGCGTAATCATCGATGGTTTGGGTGCCGTAGACTACAAATACGCTGACATCAAGTAATTTAGAAATGCTATCAAAAAGGGGAGAGGCGCTTTGTGTGCCTCTCTTCTTTTTTTGCACAATGCTGGACAAATGACCAATCCACTAAGCGACTCCTGACATAGAGTGAAAGGGAACAAACTGTGATCAGGAGGGATAACTGTGGATCTTGGCAAATTGCTGAGCATTGTAAAGTCGATTCCTAAGGATAAGCTGAAAACAGATGCTGGTTTAAAGGATGTCATTCGTGATATGGGCAAAAAGGTAGGGAAAAATTTCACGGATAAAGAATTAAACGGCTATGTCGCACAGTTTCGGCAGATGTCGAAAACGGAAAACGTCGGCAGTTTAATGAATAAGCTGTCCAAGAAAGGCATCGATGCGAAAGATTTGAACAACATCAAGAAACGCTTTAAATAAGGGACAAAAGTCAGGTTAACAGGAGGGAGGTGGGACTATCGCTGCCAAAGCAAAAAGGAAGCATAAGCTGACCGGCTCTCAGAATCATCTGATTGAATCAATGAACAAGCTTACAGACGCTAACAACTTGAACAATGCACAGATGATGCGCGAGATGAACCAGGTGCGTCAAGAACTACAAGATATGAAGGATACGCTCGGACGGCTCAAAGCAAGACCGGTAATCGAGCCAAGGCGAGGCATACTGTTTGGAGCTCGCCGTCGCCCGCCGGTACAAACTGTGCCGGAAAAAGCAAAGCCTGCCTTTTCGCTCGAAGATCTACTTCCACTATTGCCACACCTCAGCGGGGCGATCCCCCAATTAAAGAACCCTAAAGTGGCGGATTCGATCAAGGTCCTGTCTAATCCAGCTGTGCTGTCGATGATCCAGCAGTTTGTTGCGAGTGGCGGATTAAATATGCTGAAGGGATCGGGAACTGTTGAGCAGGTAAGCAGGAGAGAGAGGCGTGGATTGTTTCGGTAGCAAGTCATGGAGGCGTTCAATTAAGGAAACGCCTCTTTTTTTCTGGAGAAGAGATCTATATCTTTTGATGGATATTAATATCAGACTTTTCTCACTATACAAAAAATTGATCTTCCACATAATTATTTATGAATATATACTTCTTAATTATGAGGAGGACAAGCATGTTGAAAAAAACGGTAATTCCTTTCTGCCTTGTGGCGAGTTTGACGTTCGGAATAACTGCTTACGCTGCACCACATCCATCGAGCAGTGCATTTGACAACAAGATCGTCAAAAGAATAAAAGTAGACAACATCTACAATATGGTCAAGGAATTATCAGAGGAACCTAGAGTAGCCGGAACAAAATCTGAGCATGATGCTGTTACATATATAGAAAAGAAGTTTCAATCATATGGGTATGATACAGAACGGCAGCCATTTGAGTTTTACAGTTATTCAGGACCGACCGATTTTTCTTTTTCCGTTAGCGGTTTTGAAGATACGGACTGGGAGCTGGGCTCCTTTACCTATGGAGTGAACGGCAGCGTGACTGACGAAATCGTATATGCGGGGTTGGGAAGAGAGAACGATCTGGACGATGTGGACCTGGATGGCAAAATCGCGCTGATCAAGCGCGGGGAGATCTCTTTTGCGGATAAAGTGAAAAATGCGGCAGAGGCAGGGGCAAAAGCTGTCGTTATCTTCAATAATAGCTCCGGTACCATTAACGGGACACTTGGGGGGCCAGATGACAGCTATGTTCCAGTTTTGGCGCTTACGAAGTCGCAAGGTGAGGAACTTTTGTACCGATTGCAAAATGGTGAAGCGCTGACCGCAACAGTCACCGTAGAAGGTGCAAAGACGAAGGAAAGTACATCTTATAACGTCATCGCCACTAAAAAACCGGATAAAAACAAAGATAATGGGCAAATCATCATAGTCGGTGCTCATCACGACTCGGTAGAAGGAGCACCTGGTGCTAACGACGATGCTTCTGGTACAGCGACAACACTTGAGCTGGCTCGTGTTATGGCAAATATGCCGACAGATACGGAAATTCGCTTCATTACATTTGGAGCAGAAGAGAATGGACTTCTCGGCTCCTATGCCTACGTAGAATCAATGTCGGAAGAAGAAGTCGAAAATACGGTGGGCATGTTCCAGATGGACATGGTTGGTAGTAAGGATGCCGGAAAATTGATCATGTATACAGTAGACGGGGAGAAAAATGTGGTCACAGACTTGGGGGCAGCGGCCGGATCACGTTCGTCTGAGACTGTAAACTATGGTAGAGAAGGGCGAAGCGACCATGTTCCCTTTGCCGAGGCGGGAATTCCTATAGCACTGTTTATCCATGCACCGGTAGAGCCTTGGTACCATTCACCGGAAGACAGCATCGATAAAATAAGCAAGGACAAGCTTCAGGAAGTAGCTGAGATCGTAGGAGCAGCTGTTTATCAAATCGCACGTCCTGATACCCCAGCATTGAAAAAAGCGCACGTTGCTCCAAAGCCTGTCGATTATGATTTTGAGGAAAGAGAATTGGAATAATTTTTTAAAAAAAGTAGACGAAAGTGCCGGCAATCGGCACTTTTTTCTATTTCGACAGATTTGGTACCAAAAGACTACAAACTTTACAGGTCATGATGCGTCTAATAAAATGGTGAACGTTGCACAATTGCATATGGCCAAAAAACAAAACAGACATCAACGGAGGAGGACAGGATGAAAAGACGATTGTACCCGTTACTTCTAGCGATGCTAGTCCTGCTGCTGATCCCCGGTTGGGCAACAGCTGCAAAGGCAGCGAACGAGGAAGCCGTCAAGCTGATGATCGGTGGACAAGCTACTGAGCCTGATGTGCCGCCAGTCATCAAAAATGGACGTACATTGGTTCCTGTTCGTGTGATCGCGGAAGGTCTCGGGGCTGAGGTTGCATGGAACGAAAAATCCCGAACAGCCGTCATTACGCGGGGAGCACAGCAGCTTTCTCTCACGCTGGATTCAAAAAAAGCAGTGGTGAACGGCAAGCAGGTGACTCTTGATACGGCACCTGTCATCGCCAAGCAGCGCATGTTATTGCCGCTGCGCTTTGTCGGAGAATCTCTAGGTGTGACAGTGGGCTGGGATAACAGCAGCCGTACTGTAATCGCAAACGAAACGCCGCAGGTTCTGTTGAATGGACATGCCCCTTCGCAAGCGATCAAGACGTACCAAGTGTCAAGCGCGATGTATGTATCGGCACAGGCAGTAGCAGAACAAGTCGGACAAAAAGGATTTGCCTGGAAAAGACCCGAACGTGGTATGACGATTGACGACCAATTGGTTCTTCCATTAGAGCAAATCGAAAGTGAGCTTGGAGGCTCGTTTAGTTGGAATAAAAAAAAGAACATGGTTGAGATCGATCGATTGAATCATCTGAAGGATTTATCGATGGATGGAGATCGTGTGAGTATTAAGACGTCGATGCCAGTCCAGGCTCAAGCATTTGTGCTGACAGGTCCACATCGCATTGTACTGGACTTGCCGCAAACCTCCTTGGATGACAAGCTCGTGGATCTCTTGAGCGAGCAGAACAGCAACATCGGAAGCATCGGTGAGACAGAAGAGGTGCAGCGGGCCTCGCAAGACGACGAGGATGAGGACATGGATGAGGATACGGAAGAGTCCTATTCTTCGGACGAGCAGGCAGCAAAAGCAGATGTACAGCAAGATGAACCACTGATCTCGGCGCTGCGTTTTAGCCAATACAGTGCTTCACCTGATACTGTTCGTGTCGTCATTGAACTGAATCAAAAAAGCCAATACAGCCTGGTTAATACAGAGGACGGCATTGAGGTCAAGCTGACACCGAAGCCGAAGAAAACCGGGTACCTGATTGTGATCGACGCGGGTCACGGTGGTAAAGACCCAGGTACATTAGGTACTGCAGGCAACCATGAAAAGGATTATAATTTGGCCGTAGCCAATAAGGTTGTTGAGCTCTTGAAGCAGTACCCAGAGTTTCAAGTGGTACCAGTTCGCACAACAGATGTCTTTTATGAGCTGTCAGAGCGCGCAGCTATCGCGAACGATCGAGAGGCTGATTTGTTCCTGTCGATTCACGCAAATGCAGCACCAAGTGCGAAGGCGGGCGGTACAGAAACCTTCTACTATAATGCTAACAGTAAAACTTTTGCGGAAGTCGTACATAAACATCTGCAAGGCGCGACAAAATTCCAGGATCGCGGTGTCAAGGCAAGCGGCTTTTACGTGATTAAAAACACGCATATGCCAGCCGTTCTGACGGAAACAGGCTTCCTATCCAATCCGGCAGAAAACGCACAGCTGACGAACCCTGCTTTCCAGGACAAAATTGCCCAAGCGCTTGTAGCGGCGATCCGCGAATACTATCAGTCGTATCAGTAAGGGAGGTTTATTCCGATGAAAAAAAGTCGTATGATCTGGATGGCAGCTCTTGCCATGGTGCTCATGGCTGGTTGTGGGCAAAAAGCGGCTCCAGCGCCGCAGCCAACGACTCCGGTAGAACAGCCGTCTGGCTCGACTCCATCGACACCTGAGCCGAAGCTGACGAAGCAAAACATTTCCGTTTACTATTCGGATGCCGATTTGATGGATTTGCAAAAGGAAGAGCAGGAAATAACGTTTGCCGAGGACATCGAAAAGTACAAAAAAACGCTCTCGATGCTAGAAAAGCCCCAGAAGACAGAGGAGCATTTTCCGCTTTGGAAAGACTTCCACTATCATTCCGTGGCATTTGACAAAGGGACGTTGACCATTGATGCAGACAGTAAAAACCAGTATAATCTCGGAGCTAGTGGCGAAGGTATGGCACTTTCGGCGCTGCTGAAAACCTTTTTCCAATATGCAGAAGTACAAAAGATTGTGATCTTGGAAGACGGGAAAAAGACAGAATCGCTGATGGGTCACGTAGAGATCACTGAACCATTTACACGTGATAGCGTCAAATAAGCTCGTATAGAAAAAACGGCACGTCCTGAACCACTCAGGAAGGGCCGTTTTTTTGTTTTCGTGATCAGGTCAGGCTCGTTCTCTGTCACCAACCAAGAACTTGATGGCGTAAATCCCCGCCAAACCGACTAGCGTATAGACGATTCGACTCATGAGAGAGTCGGCCCCACCAAAGAGGGTTGCGACCAAATCAAATTGGAAGAGCCCGATAAGCCCCCAGTTTAAAGCACCAATAATGACAAGAATTAAGGCCAGTTTATTCACGCATGATCACCTCGTATAAAGAGTAGGCAAAGTATCTCCACAGTAAGTCCATTTCATACGACTTTGCTCTCATCTTTAAGAAAGCTTAACAATGGCAACACAATACAACAACATTCGACCTGTATAGTTTGTACTTGTAAGAGAGAAAAAAACCGACCCTTTTAAGGAGGATTTTCATCAAATGAAAAAACTCAGCAAAATGTTTATGGCGCTGACTTTTGTAGGAGCTTTGCTCGCAGGTTGTGGAAGCAATAATGCTGCCCCTGCACCAGCGCAACAACCAGCAACAACAACACCAGCACCATCTACGCCAGCACCAGAGGCAAACAAGCCAGCAGCTTCTAGTGAGCCAATTACAGCAGTAGGTTCTACCGCGTTGCAACCTCTCGTAGAACAAACAGCTAAAGACTTCATGGCAAAAAATGAGGGCGTTCAAATTCAAGTACAAGGCGGAGGAAGCGGTACTGGTCTTAGCCAAGTAGCAAGCGGTGCTGCAACGATCGGTAACTCCGACATTTTTGCAGAAGAGAAAAAAGGAATTCCAGCAAACGAGTTGGTTGACCATAAAGTAGCTGTTGTAGGTATGGCAGCAGCAGTAAGTCCAAAAGTAAAAGTAGACGATCTCACAAAACAACAGCTGATCGACATCTTCACAGGGAAAATCACAAACTGGAAAGAGGTTGGCGGCGATGATATGAAAATCACGCTCGTAAACCGTCCAAAATCTTCCGGTACTCGTGCAACATTCAGCAAATTCGCATTGGATGGAAAAGAAGAAGCAGAAGGTATCACAGAGGATTCCTCGGGTACAGTTCGCAAAATTATTGCTGAAACACCAGGTGCAATCGGATACCTCGCTCTGTCCTACTTCAACGATACTGTTAAAGCACTGAAATTGGATGGCGTAGAAGCAAATGCAGAAAATATCACAACAAACAAATACCCAGTTTGGGCATATGAGCATATGTACACGAAAGGTGAAGCTACTGGCAGCGCGAAAGCATTCCTGGAGTTCATCCTGACTGAAGAAGTACAAAAGAAAACAATCACTGAGCTCGGCTTCCTGCCTATTACTGACATGAAAGTAGAGCGCGACGCAGAAGGAAAAGTAACACAAAAATAAATATTCAAAGCAGTTGAAGCAAGATAGAGGGGTGGGGGGGCGCTTACCCCTCATTTTGCTTGTAAAGATGTAAATAATTATTTGCTAGTACAAGAAGTTTTCTTACGTTAAGTCGTTTTCTTTCCGGGAGGGAGAACATGAACCATCGTACCTATGGGTCAAAGACAGAACGGCAATCCATGATTGCGCGAAAAATGCTGACGTACAATAAGCGTCAGTTTACAGAGAATCTGACAGGTAGAACTATAGCATTGGTCTGTGCGGCCTTGCTGGTCGTAGTTGTTTTGTCCATCACCTATTTCATTGCATCCAAAGGACTGTCCACGTTCTTTGTGAACGGGGTCAGCATCACAGAATTTTTAACAGAGCTTAAATGGGATCCAGAGGGTGAGCCGTCTGTATACGGTGTATTTCCCTTTATTCTTGGTTCATTTTTAGTTACAGCATTGGCTGCACTGATTGCTGCTCCACTTGGCATTGGTGCTGCGATTTTCATGACAGAGATTTTCCCGAACTTCGGTAAAAAAGTATTGAAGCCGGTGATCGAGCTGTTGGTGGGAATTCCATCAGTCGTATACGGCTACGTAGGACTTACCCTGCTTGTTCCTTTTATTCGTGAGCAGTTTGATGTTTTAGGCTTTAGCTTGTTGGCTGGGGGTCTTGTACTGGCTCTGATGATTTTGCCAACGATCACGAGTGTGGCTACCGATGCGATTCAGGCAGTGCCTCAGGATTTGCGCAATGCATCACTGGCTTTGGGTGCTACACGCTGGCAAACGATTTGGAATGTAGTTTTGCATTCCTCGCTTCCAGGCTGTTTAACCGCGATTGTTTTGGGGATGGCACGCGCTTTTGGTGAGGCCTTGGCGGTACAGATGGTTATCGGTAATACAACCAAGCTGCCAGGTAGCATATTGGACCCAATCAGTACGCTGACGAGCGGAATTACGCTCAACATGGGGAATACGATTCAAGGCACCCCATACAATAACGCGCTTTGGTCGATGGCTTTGTTGCTATTGCTCATGTCCTTCATCTTCATCATGATTTTGCGCATCTTGGGCAGAAAAAGGATGGTGAAATAGATGAAAGCGAGAGTAATGGACCGCGCTGCTACGATTATTTTGACACTGATTGCCGTTTTGATTATCGGTACACTGGTAGGGCTTCTCGGCTTTATTTTGTCGCAGGGGTGGCACAAGCTAAATCTGGACTTTCTGACGTCACCACCTGATATCGTCAATGCAGGCGGCGGGATCGGACCACAGCTGTTTAACTCTTTGTACCTGCTTGTTCTAACGATGCTAATCGCCTTGCCGCTTGGCATTGGTGCAGGTATTTATATGGCTGAATATGCGCCGGACAACAAGTTCACACAGTTTATCCGGATGAGTATAGAAGTATTGTCTTCCCTTCCTTCGATTGTTGTCGGTTTGTTTGGCTTGCTGGTATTCGTAAATATGACTGGATGGGGATACACCCTGTTCTCGGGTGCACTTGCCCTGACAGTGTTTAATTTACCGCTATTGGTTCGCGTTACAGAGGATGCGCTGCGCAACGTACCACGCAGCCAAAAGGAAGCGAGCCTGGCACTGGGCATCACCAAATGGCGGACCATCGTCTCCGTCATTTTGCCAGCAGCTTTGCCTGGTATTATTACAGGAGCAATTCTCGCATCGGGACGTGTTTTTGGTGAGGCGGCAGCGCTGCTGTTTACAGCGGGTATGTCTTCGCCAAACCTGAACTTCACCGATTTCACATTAAACAGTCCTACTTCGCCGCTCAATCCGTTCCGTCCAGCTGAGACACTGGCTGTCCACATCTGGAAGGTGAACAGCGAAGGATTGACGCCAGATGCACGCGATGTTGCGGATGGAGCAGCCGCCGTACTCATTATTGCTGTTTTGCTCTTTAACGTCTCGGCCCGTTGGTTTGGTACATGGGTGTACAAGAAGATGACGTCAGGATCAAACTAGGAAGAGGTGGTAAGCATGTCCGTACTCACAATGCAAGATACAGTGCAAGACGCGATGAAAGATACGATCATTCAGACAAGGGATGTTTCGGTTTTTTACGGGGAAAAACGCGCAGTTAACAGTATTAACATGGACATCGAACGAAATTCCGTCACGGCCTTTATTGGACCGTCTGGTTGTGGCAAATCAACGCTGCTCAGAAGCTTGAACCGCATGAATGATCTTGTCCCGTCTTGCCGTGTAACAGGCTCGATTGTAGTTGATGGCATCGACATTACGAGTGAGCAGGTAAACATCGAGGGCTTGCGTCAAGTCGTCGGAATGGTCTTTCAGCGTGCCAATCCATTCTTCAAATCGATTTACGAAAACATCGCGTTTGCGCCTAGATTCCATGGCTTGACTGATAGACGCGCCTTGGATGAATTGGTAGAAAACAGCTTGCGCAAGGCTGCGCTGTGGGATGAGGTCAAGGACCGTTTGCGTGATTCAGCTCTGTCGCTCTCAGGAGGACAGCAGCAGCGCCTTTGCATCGCACGCGCCATCGCCATGCAGCCGACGATTTTACTTTTGGATGAGCCAGCTTCTGCACTTGATCCGATCTCTACGATGAAAATCGAAGAGCTGGTGATGCAGCTCAAGGAAGAGTACACCATCGTTATTGTGACGCACAATTTGCATCAAGCAGCACGCATCTCTGAAAAAACGGCGTTCTTTTTGTTAGGTGAGCTAGTGGAGATGGATCAAACGTCCAAAATCTTTACTTCTCCGGCAAATGAAAAGACAGAGGCCTATATTAGCGGCCGATTCGGATGAGACAAACCCCTTCCTTGCAGTGCTAAAGCTGCTGTCGGAGGGGGTTTTGCGTTTGAAATTGTTTTTGAAAAGGAAAAGCCCTCTACGCGGAGGGCTTTTCGATTGTGCGGAAGAAGCGTATTTCCTGTTCCAGGTCTTCAACGATCCCTGTCAGACGCTCTGAGTCGTGCAAGAACTGCTCTGAGAGGGAGAGGCTTTCCTGATTGGCTGCGACCGCTTGCTGGGTTCCTGAGACGACCTCTGTAGCCGATAGGGCGAGACTGTCGACTCGCTCCTGAATGGTCCTGCTTTGGCCGTAAATCCATTCTGACAGCTGGCCGATGGATTCAAACTGAGTTGTGAGGATTTCACTGATCTGTACGGTCTTGGTGAAAATATCGGTAGCTTCGTGAAGCGTGTTAATTCCATCGACAGTAGTGTGATCTGTTGTTTCCAAGCATTCCGAGACGTTAGCCATGCGATGCTCGCCGGCTTTGAGAGCTTGTTGAATACGGGTTGTTGCCTCTTCTGTTTGCTCGGACAGCTGGCGAATCTCGTCTGCGACGATTCCAAAGCCGAGTCCCGCCTGTCCCGCTCTTGAAGCTTCGATACGTGCGTTAAACGATAAGAGCTTGGTTCTTTTTGAGATAGATGATATCAAATCAAGAATTTCCCTGATGTCATTCATGCTTTCCTTCATGGAGGACATGGCGTGAAGCGATGCTCGCATGTCTTCTGAAATTTTTTGCATGTTTTCCTTTAAGTGATCGATGGATAGAGCTGCTTTCGCACTTTGCTCGCGCGACTCCTGATTTTTGATTACGGCTGTTTGCATAGAGTCGTTGATCTCCGACATTTCGTTTGTAATGCTTTCCATGATGGAGTGAATGGTATCGATTTGTACTTGCTGCTGATCCATCTCCATCGACAGCTTTTCTGTGACAGAGACGACCTCAGTCTGCATGGCATGAGAATGGCGTGAGCTTTTTCCGACATGCTGGGCGACTTCCTTGACGTCGGAGATGACGTACTGAATTTTCCCGATAATGGTGCGGATTTGCCCACTCATTCGATTGAAGCTGTCAGCCAGCTGCCGAATTTCATCATTGCTTTTTACATGCATCGTTAAAAATAGATCGCCTTCGCTGAACGCAGCCATTTTCTGTTGAACTTCCTTGATAGGCTGAACGATTTTACGGACGAATAAGTACAAAAGCAGGGCCAGTGCACAAAGGCCAATCAACGAGACGGCCAGGATCGTCAGCTGCAGTCGATTCACTACTTGTTTTACTTCGAGGACCGATTGGACGACGATAATTCCCCAGCGGAGAGAGTCGTCGAAGCGATAGGCGGCAAAGTAGTTCGTACCATTCATGAGCATTTCTTGCACGCCAGTCTGACCGGATAGCACATGCTGCACGACTGGCAGCTGATACAGTCCTGGACGCTGCAGGGCGTAGTTTTGATCTGGATGGGCCACGAGCTTCCCGGTTTGATCGACAATCATGGCGTAGCCAGTTTCCCCTAGCTTGATTTGACCGATCGATTCACTCAGCTTTGGCACAGAGACAAAAGCGACAACGACACCAACAGACTCCTCATCTTCGTTTCGCAAGGCAATCGAGATTGCTATTTTCGGAAATTCAGTCTGTGAAAATTGGAAGACATCAGAAACGTAGGTTGTTGGTTTGTCAAAGGCTCCCTTGTACCAATCTGTTTTTCTGGGATCGTATTCGCTATCGAGCGGAGATCCGGGAAAAGTGACGAAGCGTCCGTCGTTGGTTGCTACCTGTAATTCAGAAATAGTAGGATTGCTTGCTACGATTTCGGAAAAAATGCCAAACGATTGACCGTTCGTTATTTTGCCATTCTTGTATGTAGAAGCATACGATTGTAAGGCAGTGACGATTGTCTTTACCCGGCTGTCTACCTCTTGCAGGGCTGCGCCGGATGCATCCTGCAGTTGTTGTTTTGTTTTTTCATTAAGCATGGCCTCAGATTGGGAACTGATAAAAAAGGCCGTAATTGCCATCATCCCGATAACCATTGTCATGATTCCAAAAAATAGCCTAGTAAAAATAGAACGATAATGAAATGACGAGTTGCCTAATGTACTTTTTTTTCTCAGCATCAAGTGCTCTCCCCTTATTTGACAAAACGTTCAGCTTTATTGTAGGTTTTGCCAGAGGGGGCGTATATGATTTGTCTGCAACATTTACCATAACTTTACCTAGCTCGAAATCTTTATGGAAACTTAATAAACATCACATAGAAGCACAACATTCTGACGCTATAGTGATGGGGTGAAGAATGTTGCAACAAAGAAAAGGAGCGAGGACCCTATGAGCGTTATTTCGGTGCGAGAGTTAAACCTCTTTTACGGAAATAAGCAAGCCCTCTATGATATAAATTTAGACGTAGATTCCCATTCCATTACTGCTTTGATTGGGCCATCGGGCTGTGGGAAATCCACCTTTTTGCGGACGTTGAATCGAATGAATGATTCCGTTCCTAATACAAAGATCACAGGATCTGTGAAAGTCTTTGATGAGGATATTTATAGCTACAATGTAGAAGTGGAAAGGCTGCGTAAAAACATCGGGATGGTTTTTCAGCATCCGAATCCGTTTCCGAAAAGCATTTATGACAACGTGACATACGGCCCGAAATTGCACGGCCTGATGGATCGACACAAGCTGGACGAGATTGTAGAGACAAGCCTCAAGGCAGCAGCCCTCTGGGATGAGGTCAAGGATGTGCTGAAAAAGCCAGCTACGGGATTGTCAGGCGGACAGCAGCAGCGTCTTTGCATTGCTCGTGCCTTGGCGGTTCAGCCGCAAATTTTGTTGATGGATGAACCAACCTCTGCGTTGGACCCGATTTCGACTGCAAAAATCGAGGAGCTGCTAGAGGAGCTTAAAAGCATTTATACGATTGTGATCGTGACGCATAACATGCAGCAGGCAGCGCGTATCTCCGACAAGACCGCCTTCTTCCTGAACGGGGAGCTTGTGGAGTTTGACAACACCCCAGTAGTTTTCCAAAACCCATGTGACAAAAGGACAGAAGATTACATTACCGGACGTTTCGGATAATTCTTTATTGTAGTATGGTAAAAAGAGCGACCATCATGGTCTGCTCTTTTTCTTTTTTTCGACAGGGTTTCTAATAGTGAGGTGAAAGGTACAGTGGTTTGGATTTCCTTGTTCATTTTTGTGGTCACGCTAACGCTTGTCATCTGGCAGCCGCGTGGGTTGTCGATTGGCTATCCGGCGGTAGGTGGGGCCATCTTGGCGCTGCTCACTGGTGTCGTGACAATGACAGATGTAGCAGAGGTAACGTCGATCGTCTGGAATGCGACCTTTGCGCTGATCGGTATTATTATTATTTCTCTTATTATGGACGAGATCGGCTTTTTTGAATGGTCGGCCCTGCACATGGCGCGACTGTCCAATGGAGATGGGCGGCTGATGTTTGTCTATGTCATTTTGCTCGGAACAGTCGTCTCGGCCTTGTTCACCAATGATGGCACAGCCTTGATCTTGACCCCGATTGTGCTGGCGCAGGTTCGGGCGCTGAAGCTAGATACACGTATGGTGCTTGCGTTCGTGATGGCGAGCGGCTTTATTGCTGATACGAGCTCCTTGCCTTTTGTGGTCAGTAATTTGGTCAATATCGTCTCTGCCGACTACTTTGACATCGGGTTCGCTAAGTATGCAGCGCGCATGGTCCTGCCGAATTTGTTTTCTGTGGTTGGTAGCTTACTGGTCCTGTTTCTTTATTTTCGCAAGGACATTCCTAAACGAGTTGATCTGACCCAATTGAAGCAGCCGCATGAAGCGATTCGGGATCAGGGCTTGTTCCGCCTGTCCTGGCTGATTCTTGGCGTGCTTTTGGTTGGCTTTTTTATCAGTGAGTCAATTCATACACCTGTTTCGTTCATTATTACTGGGGCCGCAGCGATTTTTTGTCTGGCTGCGCGGACCAGCAAGGTCATCCAGATGCGGCGAATCATGAAAGAAGCGCCATGGGTGGTCGTCATTTTTTCTATCGGGATGTATGTGGTTGTCTGGGGTGTGCATAATGCGAGGCTGACTGATCTGGTCAGGATGATGCTCGATACGCTGGTGGAGGATGGCCTCCTGGCTACGACGATCGGGACAGGCTTTATTGCAGCGGTGCTTTCTTCGCTAATGAACAATCTGCCGACCGTCATGTTCAATGCCCTTGCGATTACAGGAACACATGCAGAAGGGGTACTCAGAGAAGCAATGATCTATGCCAATATCATCGGGAGTGACCTGGGGCCCAAAATAACACCGATTGGCTCGCTTGCGACCTTGCTTTGGCTGCATGTGCTAGGACGCAAAGATGTGAAGATCACATGGGGGCAATACTTTCGGACAGGGATCGTGCTGACGGTGCCTACTTTGCTCTTTACCCTGCTCGGGTTATACGTGACGCTTCGTTTCATCGGATAGCGCAACGAATAGGAGACCATTTGCTCGGAGAAAATAGGCGCATCATACCGTAAAAGGAGGATGCTTCCAATGTGGCAAGGTTGGCCGATTGAACGCGTGCTGATTTTGTTTGCAGGACTTGCGTTTGCGTTGATCGCGGTTCAGGTCACGCTTTTTCACGCAAGGCAAAATTTTCGTCATTGGGCAATGTGGGTACCTGTCCTTGAGCTTCCCGTGTTTGCCGTAACGGCAATTGTCTTATCCTTCATGAATGCAGGTTGGCTTCGCTGGGTTTTTGCTTTTATGATGGTCATCGGACTTGCGAGCGGAGTAATTGGAGCCTCTTTGCATGCGGCTGGTGTCCGGCAGCGCGTAGGAGGCTACTCGCAAAGTCAGAATTTCCTCGTAGGTCCGCCAATTATTCTTCCCCTACTCATTACAGCCATGTCGGCATTAGGGCTTCTCGCCCTGTTTTGGGGGTGAACGAGATGGCCAAGCATAGTCACTACCCATCCTACGATGTATGGGACCAGCACAAGGAATGGGACGCCCACACGCAAAAAATCGTCGGGAAAAGAAGATCTCCACAGGTTTCCCATCAATTTTTTACAGAGACCGAAGTGCTGCTGCTGCAAACAGTCGTGAGCGTGATCGTGGATGATCACAGACTGGAGGTTCTCACCTTTGTTACGCAGCATCTGGATGATTCGGCTGCAAGCCCGATCGGAGAGTCGCAGAGAAAGGTCGGAGTTCCGCCTAAAAAAGAATTGTACCGTCTTGGACTGGCAGGCGTAGAAGCAGAGAGTCACAGTACATACGGAGCCAGCTTTGTTGCCTTGAAGCCAGAGGAGCAAGAGTTAGTGCTTCAGCGGGTAGCAAGCGGAAAAACACAAAGCGAGCAGGCATGGACCGCTGCTAATCCCATTGATTTTTTCAAGAAGCTGCTGCAAGACACTGTGGGAGCTTACTATTCTCATCCGCTGGTCTGGTCGGATATCGGTTATGGTGGCCCTGCTTATCCACGCGGGTATGTACGTGTAGAAAAAGGTTTGACGGACCCATGGGAGGCGAAAGCGAATGGCAACGGATGACCGGGTTACACATAACAGTGATCATTACGATGGTTACCGCTCGCGAGGAATGGACAAGCGCAAGTATGCGGATGAGGCGGATGTGTGCATCGTCGGGGCCGGAGCAGCAGGCGGGGTACTTGCCAACGAGCTGGCAAAAGCAGGTCTGCGTGTCGTTGTGATTGAAGCCGGTCCGTTTTGGGACCCGCAAAATGACTTTGCCAGTGATGAATTGTCGATGCGCAGGTTAGCGTGGCAGGAGACGCGGCTGGTGGCGGGAAATGATCCGCTCAAGCTGGGGCACAACAATTCCGGGCGAGGCGTAGGCGGAGGAACTGTACATTTTACCGGTGTCTTCCTGCGCTTTCATGAAAGTGATTTTCAGACGAGGACGATCGATGGGGTGGGGGAAGACTGGCCGATCCGTTACAAAGATCTTGCTCCTTATTACGATAAAATTGAAAAAGAAATTGCTGTGTCAGGCCCGGATCATTTTCCCTGGGGAGCTTTCCAAGGTCCTTATCCGTATCCGGTAAGGGAGCCAATCAGTGCCAATGCCCAGCTGTTTAGGGAAGGGTGTGACAAGCTTGGCTTTGAAAGTGTCGTTGCTCCGCTAGCAATTTTGTCCGCACCCTTTGACGGGCGGCCACCTTGTATCAATCGAGGCTTTTGCAATCAGGGGTGCATGCCCAATGCCAAATACAGCGGTCTGATTCACCATATTCCCAAAGCGATTGCCCACGGGGCCGAAGTGCTTTCTGACTGTATGGTCACGGAAATCTTACTGGCAGGTGACCGGGTGAGCGGGGTGCTATTTCAGCATGAGGGCTTGACTCATCGTCAAATGGCGCGGGTGGTCATTCTTGCTGGCTTTGTCGTAGAGACACCGCGACTCCTGCTTCAGTCTACTACTTCACGTTTTCCAAACGGGCTTGCCAATTCGAGCGGATGGGTCGGGAAAGCGATCATGCCTCACTCGAGTCATGATGTCTACGGGCGTTTGCCAGATGAGGTTCGTCTGTACAAAGGAACTCCGGTTCTGGCCCTTACCCAGCATTTTTACGAAACGGATCAGAAGCGCGGCTTTGCCAGGGGGTATACGTTGAGTGCTCACGGCGCAAGACCGGTCGGGATGGCAGGCGCGATCTCGGCAGAGCGGGAGGACGGATCATTTTTATGGGGAAAAAGGCTGCGAGAGACAATGCTCGACTACAACCAGTTTGCGAGAATTACACTTGTAGGTGAGGTTTTGCCGAATCCAGATAATGCTGTGACCTTGAGTGGGAAAAAGGACGAATACGGGATGCCGATTCCACAGGTGACATTCAGCTACGGGGAAAACGACCGCAAGCTATACCAGCATGCCATCGGACAAATGAAGCGAATCATCGAGGCTGTTGGAGGAACTCCCGAGCATGTCGTCTCCGATACCGCTCATTTGATGGGGGGCTGCCGCATGGGAGATGACCCGGGAACCTCAGTCGTCAATGATTTTGGTCAAGCTCACGACATTCCCAATCTTTTCATAGCAGGTGCTTCTACCTTTGTCACATCTGGTGGAGGTAACCCGACAAACACAGTGATGGCGCTGGCTGCGCGTACTGCCGACAAGCTGGTGGAGGCTATGTCCCGTAGAGATGTTTAGCGATCTTTCACGGAACTTTTACGTTCATATCTTCCCGACCTTATAAGGCATATAGTATACTGGGATACAGATATGCAAGGCAAAGGTGGGTTCGTATGGAAATGGATTTGATGCAGGTACTGTTTTTGTCAGAGGTTTACAAGCTGCTTGGTGACAAGACGCGCTTGACGATCATGGCCCTCCTGCAAGTACAGTCCTTATGTGTTCGTGATCTTGTGGAGATTCTGCAAACGTCCCAACCCTCGGTTTCCCAGCACTTAGCTAAGCTAAAGACACATGGTTTGGTCAAAGAGCGCAGAAAAGGACCGTGGGTATTTTACTCGGTCAATACGGAGTGCGCTCCTGCAGTCAAGCAGATTCTTTCACACTTGCCGGATATGTCACCAGTCATCAAACAAAAATCAGCCGAGAATGAACCATCCTTCGGCTGATGCGTCTTAGGAGCGTTGGATCAAACATGATCCAACGCTTTTTTTCGTAGAGGAAAGTTGATGCTCTTTCCTACTCTTTTACAATAAATGTTTTGCTAATTCTTCCTTGTCGAAGCCGTGGACGACAATTTCGTCGCCATTTTCTTTTTTGATATGTGTGACGGGAGTCATGCTTGCACCAAGGTTAATGGCTTCCTGGAAGTAGGTATCGTTTTTACGGATATCTCTGTCTTCAAAAGCAATTTGCTGCTGGGTCAGCCACATTTTTTCTTCCTGGCAAGGACCGCAGGTTGTTTGCGTGTAAATGATTACGGTATGGGCCATGGTATATTCTCCTTTCTCTCGATAAAAACGGAATGGAAACAAATCAATTCGCGTACGACGCAAAAAATCCTGCTCACGTCAACACTTATAGTGCGCTTTCAAAAAGCTCAATTTTCAGCTTTGAGAAAATGGCGAGACGACTTTTAGGATGCCCAAAAGTAGAACCCGCTTTTTCTACCAGTATTCTGGAAAAATGAGGATGGATACGATCGGGGGCCAACGTACAAATTAACTTCAGTGACGTCGAGGAGGTGAAAGGAACAATGCCTAAGCAAAACAATCAAGCTGGAATGAACCAAGCGAATCAAGCGCAAAACACTGCAACTGAATTCGCAAGCGAGACTAACGTATCGGAAGTTCGTCGTCAAAACCAACAATCCGCTGCGAAGTCTTCTTCTCAAACAACAGCTAGCCAAGCTACTGAATTCGCAAGCGAGACTAACGCAGCTGAAGTTCGTCGTCAAAACCAACAATCTGCTGCGCAGTCTACTGCTCGACAATCTGGTGGCCAAGCTACTGAGTAGCCAGTGGATAACGAACCCTCGCAATTTGCGGGGGTTTTTTTGCGTTGCAGCTTGCCAACAATAAATACGAATGATACTGTGAGGCGTGAATCCAAAAGACGGGAGAGAGCCTAGTCGATGATTGTTGGCATTGGTGTAGATATAGTGGAGATTGAACGGATTTCTAAGCTGGTCAAGCGCCAAAAAAATGCGATCAGCCGATTCTTAACGATAGAGGAGCAACAGCTCTTGCAAGGCAAGCCGGAAGCGAGGCAAGCTGAGTTTATTGCCGGACGATTTGCAGCCAAAGAGGCGGGCTCAAAAGCACTTGGCACGGGGATCGGGGGAACGATTAGCTTTCTTGATATGGAGGTCTTGCCGACCGAACTCGGAAAACCGGAAATGAAAATAAAAGAGGAGGTTTACCATAGGCTTGGGCTAGACCCTTCAAATGTACGGGTACACCTGAGCATTTCACACAGCAGTTCTTATGCCATTGCGCAAGTCGTTGTGGAACAAGTTTAAACTTGTCTGCATATTGGGACGAGGATGGACATACATTTATATCGCGTAGATCAGGAGGGACTACCTGCTCTTACAGGAAGAGTAAGTCTTTAGCCGATCAAGCGATATCGCGTCCCCATAGGCAAAAAGCGACAAGTGACACGATGAACGCTGCAAGAGGCGATAGACTGACAGATTTCCCAGGAAATAGACAGGGATGCCCTTCTTTGTCGAAAATTTTGACAAGGAGGAATTCATTAAATGAAACGAGCAGCTTTACCACTGGTGTTATTGTTGGTCTTCTCTCTGCTGCTCGGCGGCTGCTTTGGTCAGAAAACACCAGAAGATGTGGTGAGCGACTTGAGCGGTACGCTGGGGAAAATGTCGGGGTACAAGTCTCAAGCGGTTTTGACTATGCAGACGGGCTCTACGCCGATGGAGTACGATGTTCAGGTCTGGTATGAGAAGCCGAACAACTATCGGGTTGCACTCACCTCCAAGCAGCGTGGCATCACACAGATTATCTTGAGAAATGGGGAAGGGGTTTTCGTCCTGACGCCTCATTTGAACAAGAGCTTCCGCTTCCAAAGTGGCTGGCCAGAAAACAACGGACCACTCTATCTTTATGAAACACTCGCTCGCAGTATTATTGACGATGCTGAGCGACAAATGAAGATGGAAGAAAAGCAATATGTATTCGAGGTCAAAGCCAACTACAGCGGCAATCGTTCACTTACGAAGCAAAAAATTTGGCTGACAGAAGATTTCAAACCTA
Source organism: Brevibacillus reuszeri (assembly GCF_002897295.1). Taxonomy (GTDB): domain Bacteria; phylum Bacillota; class Bacilli; order Brevibacillales; family Brevibacillaceae; genus Brevibacillus; species Brevibacillus reuszeri_A. Next base: position 33,250 of record NZ_BEXF01000012.1, on the reverse strand, counting down.
CACATGCAGAGATCATGGATTCCAGTATGCAGCCACTGGTAAAAATCAACTTTACTGAATTTGTGTTCAACCCATCCTTTGATAAGGATGCGTTTGACAAGGATCGCAACATGACAACCAGTTCACTGCCTTCGATCCCAACCATGGGCACCAACGGACAGGTCATGGAGCAGCCTAATAGTCAGTTTGGTGTGATTGTGCCTACCTATGTTCCAGAAGGCGTGAAACAAGGAAATATAGAGCCAGTGACCAAAAATGGTGTGCGGACGGTCGTCCTGAACTACAAAGGCACCTACAACTACAAGCTGGTTGAGGCACGTCCGACCGAAGTCTCGGTCACATATGAGCAGGGTATGCCAGTTAACCTGGGCTTTACAGTAGGAGTCCTGGCGCAGACGGACGACAATCGCCGTATTCTCACATGGGAGCTGGACGGCGTAGAGTTTATGCTGGCGGGAGACTTGCCTGAAGAAGAAATGATTTCCGTGGCACAGTCTACGTACGGTGTCGGCGGCAAATAATGATGGGAGAGGGGACGGTCAAAGCCGTTCTCTTTTTTTTTCGTGACTTTCCCTCAAGTTTTCCACTTTTATCAAAGGGGAATCTAAAAAACCACTTGTACACTTAGTCATGTACCCAAGAGGTACGGTACATCACAACAGCAGATGAAAGGATTGAGTGTATATGTTTAGCAAAGCAAAAATGGGGATGCTTTTGGGAACGATGGCAGCAGTTCTGAGTCTGGGTAGCTTGGGCAGTGCCTTGGCGGCAGATACGGCACAAAAAACGCAAACAACTGAAAATCAAAAATGGAATAAACCTGCAAACGTGAACTTTGCAGGAGGCAAAATGGACCACCGCGGCGGATTCGGCGTGAAGGTTTCTTACAAGGAGAACACGGAGCTGCTTACCCTTCTGAAGCTGGACGCTGACAAGCTGCAAGAAGAGCTGAAGTCAGGCAAGTCCTTGGCAGCTGTAGCAGAAGCGCAGGGCGTAGCTACAGATGATGTGGTAGCACTCCTGGTGAAGCAGCAGGAAGCAAAGCTTGCGGAGGCAGTAAAAGCAGGCAAGCTGACCCAAGAGCAAGCTGACAAGATGACGAAAAATGCAAGTGAGCGTGTCAAAGAGCAAGTAGAGAACATGCATACAGGAAAAGGCTTTGACAAAGGAAGGGGCTTTGGTGGAGGCTACGAGAAGAACGAAGAGCTGCTCTCCCTTCTGAAGCTGGATGCTGACAAGCTGCAAGAAGAGCTGAAAGCAGGCAAGTCCTTGGCAGAGGTAGCAGAGGCTCAGGGCGTGGATACAGATGATGTGGTAGCACTCCTGGTGAAGCAGCAGGAAGCAAAGCTGGCGGAGGCAGTAAAAGCAGGCAAGCTGACCCAAGAGCAAGCTGACAAGATGACGGAAAACGCAAGTGAGCATGTCAAAGCGCAAGTTGAAAATACGCACCAGGGCAGAGGCTTTGGCAAGGCTTTCGGCGGAGGATTTGAAAAGAACGAAGAGCTGCTCACCCTCTTGAAGCTGGACGCTGACGGACTAAAAGAAGCGCTCCAGGCAGACAAATCACTCGCAGCAGTAGCACAAGCGCAGGGAGTATCGACAGATGATGTGGTAGCTCTTCTGGTGAAACAGCAGAAGGAAAAGCTTGCAGAAGCCGTAAAGGCAGGCAAGCTGACACAGGAGCAAGCTGACAAAATGAATGAAAACGCAAGCGTCCGGGTAAAAGAGATGGTGGAGAGCACGCATCAAGGCAGAGGACCGGGTAAAGGCATGGGCTTCGGCTTTGGTATGAACAAAAATGAAGAACTACTTTCCCTCCTCAAGCTGGATGCTGACAAGCTGCAAGAAGCTCTGAAAGCAGGTAAATCCCTTGCGACTATCGCAGAGGAGCAAGGTGTAGATGCAGACGATGTCGTAGCTCTACTGGTCAAACAGCATGAGGCACAAGTAAAAGAGGCGGTAGCTGCAGGCAAGTTGACACAGGAGCAAGCTGACGAGCGCAACGAGAAGCTGACAGAAATGGTTCAAAAAATGGTTGATGGAAGCTTTGAAAAAGTAGTCTTCCCACGCCATGACAAGGATCAAGAAGAAACAAAAGCAGATAACAGCGAGGCGTAATTCGCTTGATCCAACAAATAAAAGAAACTCCATTCATTTGGGGTTTCTTTTGCATTTCTGTCAATTGACACATGACAGCAAAAAAGGATACATTCAGAGTAACTTATATCGATTGAGGTGGCATGCTTTACATGAAAAAACCGACTACCGATGTTTTGTGCCAGGAGGAATCGAGCTACAAGGACATGCTATTGCGAAAAACATGGCGCATGCGCATTAGTGAAACCATCCTGTTTGTTATTGGGATGATGATCCTGGCACAGATTCTTCCAACCAATAACACAACCTTCAAGGTGCTTGCTTTTTCCATTGCGATTGCAGTCGTTGGTCTGTCGCCCTTTTTGTACAAGTCGATTCTGAGACCGATGTACAAGCTGACGAAAACGCATCTGATCATTACCATGTCTGGGCAAGAGACCAGCTACCCGTTATCTGAGGTGGAGCAGATCTACGAAGGACGTCATTTTTACAGACTGGCGGGCAAAAAAGAATCGCTAATGGTTTCCCGGCAGTTTCTCACACACTTAAATGAGCGCTTGTTTTACTATAAAAAAGGGAACAAGAGGAGATAAAAATGAAACCGTTTTGTCGTGACACTTGGGTTGAGGTTGATTTGGACGCCATCCGGGCCAATGTCGAGACGTTCAGACGTCATTTGCCAGAGAGCACAGGCATTATCGCTGTGGTGAAGGCAGATGGCTACGGCCATGGAGCTGTACGTGTGGGAGAAGAAGCGTTGGCGAGTGGAGCAGATTCGTTGGCTGTTGCTATGCTCGATGAAGCGATCGTACTGCGTGAGGCGGGGGTTCAGGCGCCTATTCTTGTGCTTGGGTTCACACCTGCCCGGTCAGTGGAGATTGCCAGTAGATTGAAAGTACAACTGACAGCCTACAACAGTGAATGGATTACCCAGGCCAACGCCATTTTACAACAGGCGAATTTGGAATCGATTGGATTGCACATCAAGGTCGACACCGGAATGGGACGCCTCGGAGTCCGTACACAAGAGGAACTGATGCAGGTAGTAACTGCTGTAGAACAGTCTCCCAAGCTGGACTGGTCTGGCATTTTTACTCACTTTGCCTGCGCAGATGAGCCAGATACTACCCATGTGCGACGACAACACGAAACGTTTCAAACTTTGTTACAATCTTTGCGAGATGCTGGCAAAAAACTGCCCATGATTCACTGCTGCAATACGGCTGCTGCCATTGCTTTTCCCGAATGGGGGTATGATAGCATCCGTTTGGGCATAGGTTTATACGGATTGTATCCTTCGCCTTACATGAAAGAGCGCAAGGATGTTTCGCTTGTTCCAGCCCTCTCGTTAAAAACAAGAATTGCTCATGTGAAAACAGCTACACAGCCAATGACGATCAGCTACGGAGCTACGTATTGTGCGCAGCCTGGCGAACAGGTAGCTACTCTGCCGATCGGGTATGCTGACGGCTTCTCGCGTCTTCTGTCCAACTCGGGAGAGGTACTGTACAACGGTTCTCGCTCACCGATTATCGGCAAGGTTTGTATGGATCAAATTATGGTGAGACTGGAACAAGGGACGGGTCAACCAGGTGATGAGATCGTCCTCTATGGAAAATCGGGCGATGAGGAAATCTCGTTGGATGAGGTGGCAGCACGAATCGGTACCATCAATTACGAGGTTCCCTGCATGCTGAATTACCGGATTCCTCGCGTTTATTTCCGCAACCAGGAAGAGGTCGGTGTTTTTCATCCCCTTACGATGAAGCAGGCTGCTCAAAAAACTGTAAATAACTAGCAAGCGAAATCCAGCAGGAATTTGAATCCGAAACGCGAATACTAGTTAAGCGCAAAAACAGGCTATTCATGTGAAGAACGTTATCGTTGTTTTTCATTATAGGTAGATGTGGCCGCTTAGCGGTTTACAAAGCGGACATGACCGTTTTGTTTCAGAGCGTATGGATAGGTATATTTTTGCAATGGTTTCGACATAATGGTATTGTTCGTACTGACACATTTTATCAGTAGAGCAATCGTAGCGGATGGAAGTTACGGTCATGGTTGGAGGTGGATTTGTCTTGTCGAAGTCAAACACGAAACGCATCATGATCAGTTTGCCACAACACTTGCTTCAAGAAGTTGATGGCGTCATTCAAAAGGAAAAATCCAATCGCAGCGAATTTATTCGCCAGGCGATGCATTTGTATTTGAAGGAGCGTAAGAAACGCACGATCCGTGAGACGATGCAAAAAGGGTACATGGAGATGGCTAAGATCAATCTGAAAATGGCATCGGAGGCTTTTGGCGCAGAGGAAGAGGCTGACCATACTCTTGTCCGCTTAGTTAGCGGGGTGTAACCAATGATTGTCAAACGCGGCGATGTGTTTTTCGCGGACCTGTCACCGGTCGTTGGTTCTGAGCAAGGAGGCGTGCGGCCTGTTTTAGTCATTCAAAACGACATTGGAAATCGATTTAGTCCGACGGTCATCGTCGCAGCCATTACGGCGCAGATACAAAAGGCAAAGTTGCCTACGCATGTTGAGATTGACGCAAAAACATATGGATTTGATCGTGACTCCGTCATTCTGTTGGAACAAATTCGAACCATTGACAAACAACGGCTGACCGATAAGATAACCCATCTAGATGATGAAATGATGGATCGAGTTAATGAATCCTTGCAAATCAGTTTGGGACTTATTGACTTTTAACTACTGGATCAGACCCTTGGAGAGGAAAGCCACTTGAGTAATGCAAGTGGCTTTTTTGCTTGTTCAAATGAATTCATTTTCGCTCAATGATAAAGGTTTTGCTATTGCATTTAGTGATATGTCAAGTTTTTCTGATGCGGGGGGCAGGGAATCCCTGCGCATGTAGCGAATTTAGTTCGAGAAGAATTGTAGACAAAATGTGACACGATTTGCTTTATATTCCGAGGTAGAGAAAAACTTCGCTTCGCATTCATTTTATTTCTACCTATCAAGTGAGGGCGGAAGGGGTTTTTTGATTGTGGCAGTGCTGTTACCCTGAGACAATCAATATTGAAAAAGAGACGGATATTGTGGCAGCTAGACAAGTAGGGAGAAATATGTCGAGACAGCTTGGCTTTGGCACAATCATGCAGTCCCGAATTGCCACCTCCATTTCAGAATTGGCTCGCAATATTTATTTGTACGCAGGCAAAGGAACGATCACCATATCACCGGTAGAACGCAACGGTTCGATCGGATTACAGCTGACAGCCGTCGATGCGGGACCTGGAATTCGTGATATTCGCAAGGCACTTGAAGATGGATTTTCTACTTCTGGTGCACTGGGTGCCGGATTGCCAGGAGTCAGGCGCATGATGGATGAGTTTGACATTCAGAGCTCGCCAGAAAAAGGGACCCGCGTCGTCGTTGTGAAGTGGCACAACCAACCAGAGGAAGGTGGACGGGAATGGTAGCCCGGAGCTTGGAAGAAGAGTATGTAAAAATTCTTCGGGATTACCTGAGTGGCCTCTCGGAAGACCAGCTGTACGGTGCGCAGCAATTAGGGAAATGGCTTCTCTCCAAAGATATTTCGCCAGAGGAACTAACTGACTTGCACGGAAGAGCACTGGAAAAGCTGGGGGAGGTACCAGAGTTTGTGCGGGACTCCTTTTCCATTCTGACCGAAGTAATGATTGAATACGGAATTGAACACAGATCAGTGAATAGCTGGAGAAACCGGCATCAACAGATGGAGTCGGAGATTGCAGTAGCATCCGCTATGCAGCAGACGCTTTTGCCACGTGAGATTCCTGTCTATCCAGACATCGAGATCGGCTTGGTGAGCGTAGCAGCTCATCAGATTTCAGGGGATTTTTATAATGTGATTGCTCAGGACGACCAGAGATTTTGTCTCACCATTGCCGATATTACGGGAAAAGGAATACCGGCAGCGATGTGCATGTCCATGCTGAAATATGCCATGGACAGTCTCGGGGAAATACAGATGGGTCCAAACGATATGCTTCGCCATCTTAATCGGGTTGTGGAGCGAAATATCGACAGTAGTATGTTTGTCACTATGCTTTTGGGAAGCTACGATACGAATACTCATCGCTTTCGTTATGCGGTAGCAGGACATGAACCAGGCTTTCTTTACCGGGCGAAAACGGGCCGTTTTTACGACCTGGAGGGCCAGGGTGCGGCGCTCGGACTTTGTCCTGACACGGAGTACGAAGAGTACGAGATCCACCTTGAGGAAGAAGATGTTCTGATTCTTCTGACTGATGGTGTAACTGAACGCAAAATTAACCGATATTACTTGCAAAGGGACGAGCTTGTATCCTATTTGCAGGCAGAGGTAGGCTCATCGGCACAGCATATGGCCGATGCAATCTACAGCAGGCTGCTTCTGCTTTCCCAGTTTGAACTGCCAGATGATTACACCATGATTGTACTACGAAGAAACTGAGCAAAGCTCGGGAGGGAGCCTGAGGATGGATCTGACAATGGAAACAACGAGCACAGAAAACGAGCATTATGTGACCTTGAGGGGCGACATCGACGCTTATACAGGGACACAAGTGAAGGAGACGCTGATGGCGCTGGCCAAGCAGCCGAATGCGACTTTGATTAGCGTCAATTTGGAAGCAGTAGAGTACATGGATAGTACGGGAATAGGAATTTTCATCGCGGTCATGAAAGCTTGCAAGCAGACGGAGTGTACCTTTCGGGTAGACAAGCTGTCTTCTCGCGTGGAAAGGCTGTTTCGCATTACTGGCTTGTACGATCATATTGCCATCCACAAAGGAGAGAGCGAGTAATGGGTCAAAATGGACCTAAGGCAGATGTGATTCAGCTGACCTTCCCTAGCCAGACAGAGTATCTGGGAGTGGCTCGTCTGACTGTGTCTGGTGTAGCCAATCGCATGGGATTTTCCTACGAGGACATAGAAGACATCAAGCTAGCAGTGGGAGAAGCCTGCACGAACGCGGTTGAACATGCCTATGGAGAAGACGAAGAGCCTGGTGCGATTCACATGACGTGCCACGTTCATTCCGATCGTTTGGTAATTGAAATCTCTGATCAGGGAGTTGGATTTGCAGGAGAGTTGAAGCCGGATCAATTGACCCCGATTTATTCGGGCAGGGACATTGATGATCTGGAAGAGGGCGGACTGGGACTCTATCTGATCCATACGCTGATGGATGAAGTCGTGATTCGTTCGGACCGAGGCGTGGCAATTTCCATGACCAAGTATGTTCGTCGGGATGGGGTGGCTGGTGATGATGACTGGACAATCTCGAAAGCAGAAGTATAGTGCGGAGGAGTTAAAGGAGCTTACCCACCAATATTGGCAAACCGGACATGCCCATCTGCAGGAGCAATTGGTGAGGGCCTATACTCCTCTCGTAGAGACATTGGCCAAAAAATTTGTTCGCGGACAAATTATGCACGAAGACTTGATTCAAGTCGGAATGATTGGCTTGCTAGCTTCTCTGCGTCGATTTGACCCGTCCTTTGAGAGAAGCTTCGAAAGCTTTGCCATTCCCACGATTGTGGGTGAAATCAAACGGTATATTCGGGACAAGACCTGGAGTGTCCATGTGCCGCGAAGAGTAAAAGAACTGAGTCCAAAAATTAAGCGTGTCGTTGACGAGTTGACCACACAGCTTCAAAGATCTCCCCAAATCTCAGATATCGCGCAGCACCTGGGTGTGACCGAAGAGGCCGTACTAGAGACATTGGAAATGGGGCGCAGCTACCATTCCCTCTCCATGGACAGCGAGCTGGAAGCAGATAACGACGGGCATACCATTACGCTGTTAGACCTCGTAGGCTCGGCGGAGCCGGGCTACGACCAGATCGAGCAGCACATGATGCTGGACCGAGCCCTGCATGTACTGGACAAACGGGAAAAAGAAATCATTCACTTAACTTTTTATCAAAACTTGAGCCAGAAGCAGGCAGGAGATGTCATGGGGATGTCCCAGATGCATATCTCGAGGCTGCAGCGACGGGCATTGGGGAAGCTGCGAGAAGCATTGAGAGTGGAGCAACTGGAAACGGCAACGTGAGTGAGCACGTAAAAAAGGTGTCGGCTGGCACCTTTTTTCTGTTTCAGGTTTCCAGTCCTTGCAAGCAAATATGGTACAATAAACGGCGAAGTACGAGCGCAGGAGGATATGTATGGAGCTTACGTTGATGATCCAGACCGTTGCCCATGATACGGGCGTTAAGCCTCATCAAGCGGAACGCACGATTGCTCTTTTGGATGAGGGAAACACGGTTCCTTTTATTGCCCGATATCGAAAAGAAATGACCGGGCAGCTGGACGAGACGCAGATTCGAGCCATTGAAGAACGCGTTCGTTATTTGCGTAACCTGTCTGTACGCAAAGAGGAAGTCGTACGTCTCATTGAAGAACAAGGCAAGCTGACAGAAGAACTGAAGGCAGCTATTGAGCGTGCAACGAAACTGCAGGAAGTAGAAGACCTGTATCGTCCTTATCGCCAAAAGCGGCGTACGCGTGCGACCATGGCAAAGGAAAAAGGGCTGGAGCCACTTGCTACTTACCTGCTCAGCCTCCCGAAATCAGGAGCGCCTGAAGCAGAGGCAATGAGCTACGTTAACCCGGAAAAAGGAGTAGAGACAGCAGAACAAGCTTTGCAAGGTGCTATGGATATCATCGCCGAGCAATACTCTGACGACCCGGATATACGCCAATGGGTTCGGGAGCGTACCATGCAAAAAGGATTGCTGGTATCCGAGCAAAAAGCGGAAGAAGCAGACGAGAAAAATGTTTATCAAATGTATTATGCATACAATGAACCTTTGAAAAAGGTAGTTCCTCATCGAGTGCTGGCGATTAATCGCGGAGAGAACGAAGGCATTCTTAAGGTAGCGGTGGAAGCTCCTGTGCCAGAAATCCTGGCCTGGATCCAGCGCCGCGTCATTTCCCGTGAGACAGTCGTACGCTCTATTTTGGAGACGACGGTAGAGGATGCCTATAAACGCTTGATTGCGCCATCCATCGAGCGCGAGGTGCGCACCGAGCTAACAGAAGCGGCTGAAGAACGTGCGATTCATATTTTTTCAGAGAACCTCCGCAATTTACTGCTTCAGCCCCCTGTAAAAGGCAAAGTAGTGCTTGGTGTCGACCCGGCATTTCGGACAGGCTGTAAACTGGCTGTAGTAGATGAAACCGGCAAGCTTCTGGAGGTTGCCGTCGTATACCCGACTCCACCCGTAAACAAAGTGGCGGAGGCATCGGCCAAGGTGAAGCAGATGATCGAAGCATACGGTGTTACCGTAGTGGCGATCGGGAACGGAACGGCGTCACGAGAGACGGAGCAGTTTATTGCGACACTGCTGAAGGAACTGAAGCGAGACGTTATGTATATCATCGTCAATGAAGCTGGAGCGTCTGTTTATTCGGCTTCTGCAATTGCCAAGGAAGAGTTTCCAGACCTGGATGTGGCAGAACGCAGTGCAGCCTCCATCGCTCGGCGTTTGCAGGACCCGCTCGCTGAACTGGTCAAGATCGATCCAAAGTCTGTTGGGGTAGGACAATACCAGCACGACGTATCCCAGTCGCGTCTGGCGGACAGCCTCCAGTTTGTCGTCGAATCGGCAGTTAACCATGTCGGTGTGGACGTCAATACGGCATCGCCTTCCCTGCTGCAGTATGTGTCAGGGATCAGTCGGCAGGTCGCGGGCAATATCGTGAAGAAGCGCGAAGAGGTCGGGAAATTCACTACGCGTTCCCAGCTCAAAGAAGTTCCTCGTCTTGGCGCCAAAACGTATGAGCAATGCATTGGCTTTCTACGGATCGTCGATGGAAATAACCCGTTGGACAAGACTCCTATTCACCCTGAGTCCTACACGGCTACCCACAAGCTGCTTGCGATGATCGGTATTGCGCCGGAGCAGATCGGCAGCGAGCTGTGCCGGGAGCGGCTGCAAGCACTGGATGTGGCTGCAACAGCAGGCCAGCTGGGGATCGGGGAGCCAACGCTGCATGACATCGTAGAGAGCTTGCTGCGTCCAGGGCGCGACCCGCGTGATGAACTCCCTAAACCATTGCTGCGCAGCGATGTACTCCAACTGTCTGATCTAGCAGTGGGCATGAAGCTGCAAGGTACGGTGCGAAATGTAGTGGACTTTGGGGCATTTGTCGACATCGGGCTGAAAAATGACGGTCTGGTTCACATATCCCGATTGAAAAAAGGCTTCGTCAAGCATCCGCTTGATGTGGTCACGGTAGGTGATATCGTAGATGTGTGGGTAGTTGAGATTGATGAGAAGCGCCAGCGTGTTGGCATGACGATGATCGCTCCGGCAGAAGGCTAATCGCTTCGCTTTAGATACAGCAAAAAGGCGGCCTCCTCATTTACTGTGGGCGGCCGCCATGTTTTTCCCAATATAGAAACCAACAACTGTTCAACAAACGAATCTGTCGAATGTCCTTCCCAATGAAGGCACGCTGCAATTGCCTACGCATCCATTGTGGCATGAAGGTACCTCCTGGATTTAATCGTCTATTGGCAATGTATGCAACGGACGAGCAGGAGGTACCTCTTTTTGTAAAACTTATTCTTCTTCGTTTAAAAACTCCAGCTGTGCTTGCAGCGCACGAATCTCCGTCAACAAGGAGATTAGTGGGTACTCGTTCTCCTGTAGGGAGGCAAAGCGGCGCTCCAGCCCACTTACGTAAGCCAGTCCGTCAGTGACCGAAAGCTCGCTTCCCAAAAGCTCCAGATCAGCACATTCTGCCAGAACTGCTGGCAGCTCAGGTCGATCCACAATCGTCAATTTGTCAATTTCCTTATGTAGCCGCTTGAAAAGCGCGACCAGCTGGTACATATGCGATTCAGGGAGTGCAACAAAATGCAGCCCTGTGTTCTCCTGCAACATCAAATAGCGCATGAGCTCCTCCACCATTCTACTTTTCTTCCACCCAGTGTAGCCTATCTGTCTAGCACTTTTCAACATTAACTGCTATCGTGAAAGAAGAAGAGAAGCGGAGGAGATGAGATGACCGATCAGGAATTGCAAATGCTGGTGGAGGAAATATCCAGCGAGTTTTTTGCCACGCCCTTTCGCCATCAGGCCCGCTTTAACAGCAGATTGCGCACGACTGGTGGAAGATACCTGCTGCGCTCGCACGATATTGAGCTAAATCCTCGGCATTTGGAGGAGCATGGCTTAGAAGAGCTGACAGCGATCATCAAGCATGAGCTGTGCCACTATCATCTGCATATAGCCAAGAAAGGGTACCGTCATGTGGATCGAGATTTTCAGGTGCTGCTTAAACAGGTGGGAGGAAGTCGATACTGTCAGCAAGTAGGCAATGGTCGCACGGTTTTGCCCTATCGCTACGAGCTTGTTTGTGGGGCATGCGGGATGAGCTACAAGCGCAAACGCAAAATGAACCCTGCAAAGTATCGGTGCGGACGTTGTAGCGGCAAGCTGATGCTGCGCGAACTAAAAGAGGTAGCTCAGCCCTAAGGTACGCGTTGCCGGGGCTTTCTTGCACGTATTTTGACAGCAGAGGTATAATGAATTCACTATGCAGTAAAGGAGCGTTTGAGGTGGCACAAGATGAATTTTCCCTGATCCGGCAATGGACAAGTCGGTCGGACGGACAGGAAGGGGACGGCTTGACCGTCGGGCTCGGGGATGATGCCGCCGTTTTTACGCCAGGGCACGCGATGGAAGTCGTTGCTTGCTGTGATGCTATGGTGGAAACCGTCCATTTTTTAAAAACAACTATGAGCCCGAGCGACATAGGGTACAAGGCAGTCATGAGTAACATTAGTGACGTGGCAGCCATGGGCGGATATGCGAGGTATGCATTGGTCAGTATTGCGGTATCGCCCAACTGGTCGCCAGAGGAATGCAGCCAAATCTATGATGGCATTTATCAGGCTTGTGAGCGGTATGGTGTGCGTGTCATTGGCGGAGATACGGTGTCTGCACCAGATGCCCTGCATTTGTCAGTGACCGTGCTCGGTGAAGTGGAAAAAGGCAGGGCGATTCGTCGCTCGCAGGCAGCAGCGGGGCACACCGTGTTTGTTACCGGGCATGTAGGAACCTCGGCAGCGGGGCTTCACCTGCTATTGCAGGAAAAGAACGGAGCCAGCAGCAGCTCTGGCGTGTGGAGGGAGCTGGAGATAGCTCACCAGCGTCCGCTGGCTCAGGTGGCTGCGGGGAGACTACTGCTCGCTTCTGGCGCATGTAGTTCCCTAAATGACGTGAGCGACGGCTTGGCATCAGAGCTATGGGAGATTGCAGAAGCGAGTCGAGTAGCGATATCTGTCGATGCTGCGCAGATCCCCATCAGGGAAGATGTCCGCGCTTATGCAACACAGGTAAACAAGGACCCTTTGGAATGGGCTTTTTATGGAGGCGAGGACTACCAGCTTGTTGGCACAGTGGAGTCGAACAAAGTAGACGAGATTGCACAGAAATTTGCATCCGCTGGTATTCCGTTTGCTGTTATTGGCCGGGTAGAGGCAAAGAGTGAGGTCGGAGTGCCTGCGCTCTCCCTGATTCAAGATGGCTTGCAGCTTCCGTTGCCTAAAGCTGGCTTTAACCATTTTGGGCAGCGTGGATAAGGAGTGATGACGAACATGACATATACATGGAGGCTTTCGGGTGCAGCGCAAACACAGCGCTTCGCTGCTTGCTTGGCAGACCAGCTTCAGCCCGGCGACTTGCTCGCGCTCGAAGGCAATCTGGGTGCGGGCAAAACTACGTTTACCCAAGGTCTGGGGCGAGCGCTTGGTGTACAGCAAGTAGTGAACAGTCCGACGTTTACAATCATAAAAGAATATCAGGGCCGTTTGCCGTTATACCATATGGATGTGTATCGGGTAGGCGATGATGTAGACTCGCTTGGGCTAGACGATTACTTTTTTGGCGAAGGAGTCTGTGTGGTAGAGTGGGCTTCCTTGATCGAAGATGTGCTTCCAAACGAGCGATTGACTGTTTACTTGCGTACAGAAGGAGCAGAAGAACGGACGATCGAGCTGGTGCCTCTGGGGGCAAGATATGTGAATTTGTGTGAGGAGTTTGATTTTGATGCGGTTACTTTCGATTGATACATCCAATCTGGTGTTAAGTGTAGCTGTCGTAGAGGAAGAGAGAGTCCTCGCAGAGATGACAACCAACCAGCAAAAGAACCACTCGATTCGACTCATGGATTGTGTCAGTGAATTGCTGGACGCAACAGGTACCTTGCCAGAGCAGCTCAGCGGGTTGGGAGTAGCCAATGGACCTGGCTCCTACACGGGCGTAAGGATTGGGGTGGCATCGGCAAAGAGCATGGCATGGTCATTAGACATTCCCGTGATCGGAATTTCCAGCTTGCAGGTAGTGGCGATGAATGCACTTGGCTTTCCAGGAATGATTGTGCCACTGTTTGATGCCCGCAGAGGACAGGTTTACACAGGATGCTATCGTACAGACGGCATGGAGAGCGTACGGGCGTGTGAAAACGAAAAAATCATTCTGCTCGAGGAGTGGCTTCCACACCTTCGTGATCAGGCACAGGGAGAGGAGATCCTGTTTCTTGGCGAAGACGTTCGGATACACAAAGAAGCGATTGTACAGGCGCTGGGTGAGCAGGCGAAGTTTGCCTCTCCCGCTGCGAATCATCCCCGAGCAGCCCACATCGGTTATCTGGCGATGAAAAAGCTGCAGGATGGGACGAATGTGCATGAGCTGGTTCCAGAGTATCTCCAATTGGCGGAAGCGGAAGCAAAATGGCTGGCCCAAAAGCAGGAGGGTTTGGTAAAGGAGTAATCATATGAGTCAACATACAGATTTGGAATACCGCTTTATGACGATGCAGGATGTCGGGGCAGTCGCCGAGCTGGAGCGGTTGTCCTTTTCAACACCGTGGCCGCATGATGCTTTCGTCAACGAGCTGACGATGAATCCGAATGCGCGATATGTCGTTGTCGTTCATCAGAATCGAATCGTCGCTTATTGCGGCATGTGGATTGTGCTCGATGAAGCACACATCACGAATGTTGCGGTCCATCCGTTGTTTCGGGGAAAGAAAATCGGGCTCGGACTTATGCTCAAAATGATGAGTGTAGCGAGATCGTTTGGTGCACAGAGCATGACACTAGAAGTACGGACTTCCAACGTCGTAGCGAGAAATATGTACATTAAGCTCGGATTTAAAGAGCATGGCGTACGCAAAGGGTACTATTCGGACAATAACGAGGACGCAATAATTATGTGGGTGACATTGTAATGAACAGGACAAATAGCTCGCGCTACAAAACGCGCGTACAAGAAGCATATCAAACACATAAGGAGTCAGGGGCTCCGACCTATATTTTGGGGATTGAAACCAGCTGTGATGAAACCTCCGCATCCGTTGTTCGTGACGGGCGCGAGGTGCTCTCCAATGTCATTGCTTCACAAGCAGATATCCACAAACGATTCGGCGGGGTAGTGCCAGAGGTAGCTTCCCGCAGGCATGTCGAGAACATTACGCTGACGATCGAAGAAGCATTGGCCGAGGCAGGCAAGACACTGGCTGATATTCAGGCGATTGCTGTCACGTACGGTCCAGGTCTCGTGGGGGCGCTACTGGTTGGTGTGGCGGCTGCTAAAGCTGTTTCTTTAGCGAGAGGGATTCCACTGATCGGTGTCCATCATATTGCAGGCCACATCTATGCGAACCGTCTGGTAGAGGAAATGGATTTCCCGTTAATTGCGCTGGTCGTCTCGGGAGGCCATACGGAGCTGGTCTGGATGAAGGAGCACGGTCAGTTTGAGATTTTGGGCGAGACGCGTGATGACGCTGCAGGTGAGGCATATGACAAGGTAGCACGGGCACTGAATATGCCGTATCCCGGGGGACCGCACATTGACCGGCTCGCGCACGAAGGCGAAGCAAATGTACCGCTTCCTCGCTCGTGGCTGGAGCCAGGCTCGTACGATTTCAGCTTTAGTGGCTTGAAATCAGCTGTACTCAATACCTTGCATAATGCCGCCCAGCGCGGAGAGTCGATTGAGCCAGCGAATCTCGCGGCTAGCTTCCAGGACTCCGTGACAGAGGTACTTGTAGAAAAAACACTCCGAGCTGTTCGCGAATACGGAGCGAAGCAGGTGCTTTTGGCAGGAGGAGTGGCAGCTAATCGGGGATTAAGAGATCGGCTGCAGGAGCGGTGCAAGGCAGAAGGAGTTCCACTCGTTATTCCTCCGTTCTCACTTTGTACGGACAACGCTGCCATGATCGCAGCTGCAGGCTATATCAAATATGAAAAAGGACAGTTTGCTGAGTTGGACCTAAATGGTGTACCTGGCTTGTCGTTAACTGAAGAGTAATGTCTGATTGCAAAAAGGAGTTATCCACATTGGGATAACTCCTTTTTGCTGTATGAAAGAGCGAAGAGCTTGCATCTGACAGGAACTCTTTTTACTGCGCGGAGCCTTTGATTTTTTCAAAAAGAGGACTCAACTTGGAAGCGAGCTGCTGGTACAGCTCCTGTTCCTCTGCTGTCATCTTGTCTTCGTGAGGGACACCATTTTGATCCGTGATCTTCAGCTTTAGCTGCATCAGCTGCTTGGTTAAGGACACATATTCTGTAAATTCCTCGTCTGTCAGCTTTCCTTTGGCTTCTTGAAGAAAGGCTTCTATCTCGTTGTAGCTTTGCTGGGTTCCTCCCCGTTCCATAATTGCTTTTGAGCTACCAAAGATTTCATCTGCGAGATAGGGAGTGGCTAAAGCAGCAGTAGGGATCAGAATTGCTACTGCAACGATGCTGGCAAGCAGTCTTTTTTTCATGAGTGGTTGTCTTCCTTTCTTTTGCTGCAAAAAGTGTTGATATGTACGGTGGACTCGTTTCTCTACTTCATGCGGAATCGGCATTTCTTTGCCTGCTTGAAGCAGCTCCTCACGCAGTTGTTTTTCAATGGGCATATAGGTCACCTTCCGCTATTGGGTATCGTTTTCGTAATTCCTTCAGTCCGAGATGGTGTCTGGACTTGACTGTACCCAAGGGAATTTTCAGCAGGTCAGCGATTTCTTCTAGAGAGTAATCGTGAAAATAGCGGAGTATCACAACTACCCGTAGCTTGTACGACAATTGGCGAACAGATCGAAACAGCTCAAGCTGTGACTCTGATTGCAGAACGACTCGCTCTGTCCAGTCATATTGCTGCGTAGCGAGCAGTCGATTGCGCTCAAATATGCGCAAGCGGCGCCAGGCTTTTCTTTTCCAATCCTGGACTTGTCGTACGGTAATACCATGCAGCCAGTAGCGAAAAGGCCTGCTGGGATCATATGTGTGGTAGGAACGCCACATGCGAAGGTAAACCTCACTTACGATGTCCTCGATCTCCTGCTTGTTGAAGACGAGGAAGGCGACTGTGCGATAGACGTCCTGATGCGTCGCCCGATAAACCAATGGAAATGCCGTTTCGTCTCCTAGAATCATTTTTTCTAGGAGTGGTAGTAACTCTTTATCATTCATGGGGGCCCCTCCCGAAAGTGTTACAACTCTATATTCGCTCTTTTGCAGGAAAAGGTTCAGTATTAAGGCTTCTTTTATCGTTTATCTACTGTATCGGCTGATTGATCGGCTGAATTTGGAGCAGAACAATAATTATCCACAAGGAAGGATAACTTTGCAGGTTGTTCACATCCCCACCTGTGAATACTGGTGATAACATGAAAAACGACCGGGAAAATCGCCGGATGAAACAATTTAAGCTTGTGGATTATTCTGTGGAAAATGTGGATAAGACAAGCATAGTTATCAACAGGAGGCATCTCGTGAAGACAAAAATCTTGCTCAGTTTACTTGCATCCCTAATATTGTTTGCAGCTACAAATATCGGAAATCGCACAGCCACAGCTAAAGAAGCTCAGCAAGTACTTGTGCTATTTGTAGAGGGAATGTCTTTTTTAGACATGGAGACCTTCGCAGGTAATCCAGCTGTGGATAAATGGGTAAAGGAAGCATCTGCTGGCGCTGTCTCCATGCGCACACCTGGAGCACGGACTGCCCCTAACGGCTATTTGCTTATGGGAAGTGGCGGACAAGCACAATACAGTGTAAAAAGCGGAACGGCCTATCACACTACCGAATCGTTGTCTGCTAGAGAAACAGCTGGAGACAGGGTGCGAGAGCTTGGCGGAATAGCAGAAAACAATCTGGGGTCATCGATTGTGTACCCGGGGATATATCGATTGCTGGCAGAAAATGAGGACAAGCCGTTTTCGGCGAGGATAGGTCTGTTGGGAGATACTCTTGCTGCTAGAGGAATTCGGGTGTCGGCTTACGGCAATGGAGATTATGAAGACGCCAGGCAGCGCTACAGTGTCCTGTTTGCGATGGATAGGAAAGGACGCGTGCCGCATGGTGATATATCAGCAAATAGTCTGCTGCCAGCCAAGGAATATCCGTATGGGGT
Organism: Brevibacillus reuszeri; assembly: GCF_002897295.1. Classification (GTDB taxonomy): domain Bacteria; phylum Bacillota; class Bacilli; order Brevibacillales; family Brevibacillaceae; genus Brevibacillus; species Brevibacillus reuszeri_A. Next base: position 15,743 of record NZ_BEXF01000012.1, on the reverse strand, counting down.
GAAAACAAACTACACGCATATACTCAACCAAATCCAGGATGATCAAAAGTCGGGGGTTGTTACGGTTCAGCTTTCCGATTTGGCGCGCCTCTACCAGCTGGCAAATGATATGGAGCCTACACAGTTTGCCCGTCACTATCATCAGGTGTTAACGGACTTGTCTCATTTTGTGGATCAAGTGCTACAGAGACAAAAAAAGAACCAGCTCATCATTCTGACATCACCAGCGGTCCATGTGGTGGCGACAAAGGAAAAAGCGCTGCTATCTCCGATTCTCATTTGGAACAACAAAGACAGAGGCCTGCTTACATCTGCGACGACACGTCAATCCGGGCTCATTAGCGGAGTAGATATCTTGCCAACAGTTTTAGCCTGGTTAAACGTACCGCCACCTAGTGATTTGGCTGGACATGCCGTGAAGGTAGACTTGGAGAGAAAAACGATGAATGAACTGCTGGATCAAGTAAAGCAAATTCATCACACATATGCCACAAGACCTGCCGTCATCTATACATACGTCATGCTGCAAATCATTACGCTTGCCTGTGCGGCACTATTGTGGTTATGGGGGAAAAGGAGGGCGGGCGCTATATACTCCGGGCTGCGCAGAGGGGTACGTCTCGCGTTATTGGCACTTCTCTGGTTTCCTTTCCTATTGCTGGTGGAAGGGATGCTCGGCTGGAATGCCTCCGGACAGGTTGTATTAGGCTTGCTCATAACCGTGGCGCTGCTGGCTTCCTTTCTACAGGAGCATCGCTCACTTTCGCACACGACACTTATCATATGCGGTACCACGGCACTTGCAATTTTAATCGACGGGTGCAGTGGGGCGACGATGATGCGACATTCGTACCTCGGCTATGACCCTGTCATCGGGGCTCGCTTTTATGGATTAGGCAATGAATACGAGGGGGTTCTGATCGGTAGTGCGATCCTGTTTGTGGCTTCGCTTTATCAGGCCTACAAGCAGTCGGATAAATATGACTCGCCGCGCAACAGCATCCTGTTGCCGGGGGTGGCTGCCATTTTTTTCGGACTGGTGCTTTACTATATGGTGGCTCCAGGCTTGGGTACGGATGCAGGCGGCTTTCTTGCCGGATTAGTTGGGTTTTTCGTCGCCTTTGCGAGACTGCAGGGCTTACGGATAGGCAAAAAAGGCCTCCTGGTGCTAGCAGGCGGCCTAATGCTCGGTGTTGCTGTATTGATAGCCGGAAGCTTGCTGACTGATCAGCCCTTAACACATGTAGGGCGTGTCTCCCAGCAGATCGTGTCAGGGGAATGGGCTGAGGTCGGCAAGATGCTGGAGCGCAAGCTGGCTATGAATCTGCGGTTAATCAGGGTTTCCATGTGGAGTAAGGTGTTTGTCGTATCTCTCGTCGTGCTTGGCTTACTGGCACTTAGAAATGATCGGTTCCTGCGTCATTTGGCGATGGATACACCATTTCTGGTCAAAGGCTTTGCAGGCGTAATCGCAGGCTCGCTAGCAGGACTGGTGCTGAATGACTCCGGTATCGTTACAGCAGCCACCTGCATTGTTTTTCTTGTCGTTCCCGCTCTGTATGCGGCTTTGGAGGAGCCGGCACATGAACGCTGCTCGACGTGAGGTTATGCCTCGGAGAGCTCGCTCCATTCGTCATACAGCTGCTCCAGCTCGACTTTTGCGGCATGAATCTGATCGTTTCTTTCTTTTGCCTGGACATGGTCGCTATAGATCTCAGGAAGACATAGCTCTTCTTCCCATTTGGTAATATCAGCTTCCCGTTTTTGGATCGTGGCTTCGATCTCTTCCAGACGGCGCTGGCGTTGGCGTTCCCGCTTCTTGGCTTCCTTATCCAGCTCGTAGGCTGATTTTTCAGGCTGAACCGCGGCAGCAGTGCCTTGCTTTTTGGCAGGGAGCGCTGCTTGTTCGGCTGCAAGCTCCGCCAGCTCTTGCTTTTTCTCTACATAGTAGTCGTAGTTGCCCAAATAACTGGTCACGCCATCACCTGTCAGCTCAAGCACCCGGGTTGAGATTTTATTCAGGAAGTAGCGGTCATGGGAGACGAACAGGATGGTTCCTGGATAATCGTAGAGCGCATTTTCCAAGACTTCCTTGCTGAAAATGTCCAAATGGTTTGTAGGCTCGTCGAAGATTAGGAAGTTGGCTTGCCTTAGCATGAGCTTTGCCAAGGATACACGTGCGCGTTCTCCGCCAGACAGGTCGGAAATGCGCTTTTGCACATCGTCTCCGCTAAACAGGAAGTTGCCTAGCAGCGTACGCACGTCTTTTTCCAGCATTTGTGGATACTCATCCCAGATTTCACCGAGCACCGTACTCTGTTCGTTCAGATTGCGATGCTCTTGGTCGTAATAGCCGATAGTGACGTTACTGCCAAAATCTATGCTGCCACGAAGCGCGCTCAGCTGCTCCACGATCGTTTTGAGCAAGGTGGATTTGCCAATCCCGTTAGGTCCGACCAGCGCGACTCTCTCTTCGCGTTCAATCTCAAACGTAATGCCCGAAGAGAGGACAGCATCCGGGTAGCCAATAGCGACATTCGCTGCCTTCATCACGATGGTTCCGCTCATTTTGGAGACATCAAAGGAAAAATGGACTGATTTGTTTTTCATGATCGGCTTGTCCATGCGGTCTATTTTTTCTAATGTCTTACGTCTGCTTTGTGCGCGCTTGGTTGTCGTCGCACGAGCGATGTTTCGAGCGATAAAATCCTCCAGCTTGGCGATTTCGTCCTGCTGCTTTTCAAATCGCTTCAAATCTTGCTCCAACCGCGCAGCCTTTTGATCGAGGAACTGACTGTAGTTGCCGACGTAACGAGTGGCGCGTGTCCGCTCGATTTCATAGACAACGGTCACCAGCTTGTCGAGGAAGTAGCGGTCATGGGAGACGACGAGGATTGCTCCCTGATAGTTTTGCAAATAGGTTTCCAGCCAGGTGAGTGTTTCAATGTCCAGGTAGTTGGTCGGCTCATCGAGTAGAAGAATCGTTGGAGCCTGCAGCAGCAGCCTGGCCAGAGCCAAACGTGTTTTTTGTCCGCCGCTTAGCGTACGAATCGGCGTCTGGTAATCCATGTCGGCAAAGCGAAGACCGTGCAGCACTCCGCGAATCGCTCCCTCATAGCTGTAACCTCCGCGCTCCTTGAATGCTTCCGAGCGGTGAGAGTAATTTTCCAAAAGCTGCTGGTAACGCTTTTCATCAGCGAGGATAGCAGGATCGCCCATTTTTGCTTCCAGCGCGCGCAGCTCCTTTTCCTCGACCTGCAGATGCGCAAATACAGAAAGCAGCTCGTCCCAAATGCTTCTCTCCGACTCCAGCCCGCTGTTTTGTGCCAAATAGCCGATCGTTACCTCTTTGGGAATCCGCACAATTCCGCCATCGTAGCTAAGCTCGCCAGCGAGAATCTTCATCAAGGTAGATTTTCCGGCACCATTGACACCAACGAGCCCAACACGTTCACCCGTTTGTATTTGCAGGGAAATGTCCTGTAGAATGGTCTCGACACCATACGTTTTTTCTATATGTTCAGCTTGTAGCAAGATCATGTGGTTCACCTCTTTATATACTAATGCAAGTGTAGCCTAGAGAGAGTGTACGGGACAAGCCTAGAGGGGCGTTGTTTGAACCCGTGCAAAAGGAGAGCGGTTGAAAGTGGACAAAAAGGCGGATAAAAAACAGCTCCGAACCCATATTATGGAGGCGCGAAAAACGATGTCTCCAGTAGAACGCAAGCTTCGATCTGAGAGAGTTTGCAGTCATTTGCTGGCATGCGAGCAAGTGGTGAGCAGCAAAGCAATTATGGCCTTTCATCCTTTTGGAGCTGAATTGGATATTCTCCCGTTCATCGAGCAAGCGAAAAAACGAGGACAGGAAATCTGGCTGCCCCTGACGCTCCCGTCTGAGCGGCGTTTGGTTCCATACGTATTTAGCGGACCGGAAATGTTAAAGCAGGGAGTATATGGTATCTGGGAGCCTGATCCGGAAAAAGCGGTGCCTGCAGAAGTAGAAAAGCTCGACGTGGTGCTTGTTCCTGGTGTGGCCTTTGATCGATCAGGAGGACGCATGGGCTATGGAGGCGGCTATTACGATCGCTTTCTTGCAGGACTTATGCATCGCCCATTTTTACTAGGAATAGGTTTCTCCATGCAGGTAGTAGACCATGTACCGCTTGAGCCGCACGATATACCACTGGATGCTTTGGTGACCGAGGAAGGTCTTTTTCATTCGTGAACGTTTTGTGTCAGGAACTCTCTTTTCTGACAGTACTATCTACAGCACGGACAAAAAAGTGTACAATACTATCGAATGAAAAAACGGAGGAATGAGCTGTGGGCAAATGGAAGGTAGGCGTAATTTCGGCAAGTGATTCGATTGCCAGAGGAGAGCGGACAGATGATCGTATTCCGATCATTCGTCATCTGACAAGGGAATGGCTGCACGTAGACGTCGCTGTATACCGTGCCGTTACCGATGATATGGAAGACTTGAAGGAAAACATGATCGAATTCGTAGATCGGGAAAAGTGTGACCTATTGATCGTAACAGGCGGGACCGGTCTTAGCCCGCGCGATGTCACCCCGGAAGTGACAGCATGGGTGATGGACAGACCAGTTCCGGGGCTGGCAGAAGAAATGCGCCGTGCCGGCCTGCAGCAATCTCGTCGTGCGATGTTGACGCGTGCGGTTGCGGGTACGCGTGGAAACTCGTTGATTATCAACCTTCCTGGCAATCCGAAAGGCGTAGAGATCTGTTTCAACGCCATCGGCGATATGCTGGCGGATGCCTTGCACATTTTGCAGGGAACAGGAGAGGCCAATGAAGATTGGGGAGGATTGGGTTGGTAGAAAAACCACAAATGCGTGAAGTGCCTGTACGTGAAGCGATTGGGATGATGCTGCCACACGACATGACGCAAATTCTGCCCGGAGAATTCAAGGGCCGCCTGTTTAAAAAGGGTCATGTTGTTACGGAAGCAGACATCGAGCCACTCTTGTCGATCGGAAAAGAACATATTTACGTGCTGGAAATGCCAGAGGGCTACATTCATGAGGAAGAAGCGGGGATTCGTATTGCCAAAGCTGTTTCCGGCGAAGGCTTGACCTTGACACAGCCGTACGAAGGCAAAGTCTCGATGAAAGCATCGCGTTCCGGTTTGGCCAAGATTAACGAGGAAGCTGTTCATGCGCTCAATGCATTGGAAGGTATCGCATTTTCTACCACATATGGAGATCAGGTGGTCCATCCCGGTCATACGCTGGCAGCCACCCGGATTATCCCGCTGATCATGGAAGAGGCGCGTATTATAGAGCTGGAGGAGCTGGCGAAGCAGTTTGGTGAACCGATCGTGCAGGTAAAGTCTTTCCTGGATAAATCGGTTGGTCTTGTCACCACGGGAGGAGAAGTTTTTTCTGGACGAATTGCAGACAAATTCGGTCCGGTGATTCGCTCCAAGGTAGAGGCGCTCGGCTCAACGGTTGTGGAGCAGCGTTTTGCACCTGATGACAAAGACGCGATTGAGCAGGAGATTCACTATTTCCTCGATAAAGGTGTCGATTTGGTGCTGGTTACAGGCGGCATGTCTGTAGACCCTGATGATCGTACACCAGGAGCAATTGCAGGTGTAGGAGCTGAAGTGGTAAGATATGGCACACCGATGCTTCCGGGGTCCATGCTGATGGTTGCTTACAAAGGTGAAACCCCGATCCTGGGCTTGCCTGGGGCTGTTATGCATGAGTCATTTACTTCGTTTGACGTTTTTCTACCACGGATTTTGGCAGGAGAGAGAATTGAGGCTTCTGACATGACGAGGTTAGGTTATGGTGGTTTACGAAAGTGTTAGCTGGTTAGACTGACAATTAACAGGAAAAAGGAGTGAAGGCAAATGGGCAGTATCGGGATTCCTGGATTAATTTTAATTTTGATTTTGGCGCTTGTCCTGTTTGGTCCAAAAAAGCTTCCAGAGTTGGGACGTGCTGTTGGTCATACCTTGAAAGAATTCAAGAATGCGACGCGCAGTCTGACTAGCGATGAGGAAGACGATGATGATGCAAAGCGCAAGGAGCTGGCTGCAAAGGATACAAGCAAGGACGCTACTACTGCCAAGGCTGCGGTTGTGACAGAAAAGGATGCGTTTGACCGCGAAAAGATTGAGCGTGAAGTACGCGAGAGAATCGAACGCGAGCGCCTGGAAAAGGAAATCCGCGAAAAGCTGGAAATGGAGCGCACGCAGCTAGAAAAGGAACAGCAAAAGGCGTAATTGGGTAAGGTGGTTGCCATGACGGATCAAGAAATGACAGTGGTTGAACACCTGACGGAGCTGCGCAAGCGTATCATTTGGGTGTTGGCCGTATTTATTGTCGCGTTGATTGCCGGCTTCTTCTGTGCCGGTCCGCTCATTGAGTATTTGAAGCAAGAGCCGATTGCAGATGGAGTGCCGATCATCTCCTTGCATCCCTCGGACGCACTTCGCGTGTACATGCAGTTTGCATTTCTCATTGGAATTGTTGCCACTCTTCCTGTGGCACTTTATCATGTATGGCGGTTTGTTTCACCAGGCTTGGAGATTCACGAGCGCAGAGGGTCGCTTTATTTTATCCCGGCTGCAAGCTTTTTGTTTGTGACTGGCATTTTGTTTGGTTATTACGTGGTCTTTCCAATGATCATGAAGTTTATGACCTCGACGTCTGCCAGCATCGGGGTAAATCCTAACTACGGCATCGGCGAGTATTACGGATTTATGTTCAACATGGTGATTCCCTTCGGCGTGTTGTTTCAGCTCCCGATTATTGTCATGTTCCTCACACGTCTGCGTATTCTCAATCCGATGAGGCTGGCAAAGGTACGCCGGTTTGCCTATTTCGGGTTGACGGTTGTAGGTGTTACGTTGACGCCACCAGACATTGTGAGTGATGTACTGGTTATCATCCCTTTGCTGCTTCTATATGAGCTGAGCATTTGGCTGTCGCGAGTTGTATACCGCAAACAGCTGAAGGAGCAAGAGGAATGGGAAAGTGAATACAGCTTGGAAGCGGACGAGGTTGTTCGCTAAATACTTATGAAGTCTCCTGCTTTTAAAGCGGGAGGCTTTTTTTATTTGTTCTTTCTGTGGTGGGTTCGATTTCTTTACGCATGGATGTATATAACGGTGAGATGGGAAATACTAGGAAAGCTATTTGAGGGGAGGTGCATTCCAACAAGATGTGGCTGATTCTTTGTTTGGCGTTGTTTTTTTCCGGCGGGACAGCACAAGCAGCGGAGCAGGTAGAGCTGTTTGACTCTGATCAACAAAAGGTCGTCGGGACATTTGCCAATACCGAGGTGTTTCAGACTGAGGCACAAAAGCTTTTGCACAGTGTGAGTGGACGTGTGCTTGAGCTGAATCCTTCACTTGAGCACGCGATGATTGTCAGGATACCGCTAGCTCCTCCGCAGCACTTGACGCATTCCTCTTCGGGGATTGATACAGATATCGCGGAGATGTTTGTCATTATGCCGAAAAAGGGAAGCCGACCGCCATGGATGATTTTACATACCAAGCAATATGAGACGGTAGTCGTAGAGTTTGGAGCAAAAGTGGAGCAGCTTCGAAAACAGGTTCAGCTTCCATAAGCATAAGAACAAGGACAAACCCGGCCCGTCCGAAAAGAGGCGTGCCGAGCTTGTCCCAAGCGCCAAACCATTTAGTTGCGAGGTGTCAAAAAAGCTTGTGTGTAGTAGTCTGCGATCACTCCAACACCTAAGTGGGTAAAGTCCTTTTCCAAAACGTTTTTGCGATGACCAGGGCTATTCATCCAGCTTTCATGGGCTTCAATCGCATCGGGATAGCCTGCTGCGATATTTTCGCCTGCCATACTGTAGGGGATCGAGGCTTGCTTTAAACGGTCAAAAGGACTGGTGCCAGTCGTAGCGGAGACATGATCGAAGAAATTGTTCGCCTCCATGTCATGACTATGACCTCTTGCTACCTGGGCAGCCTTTTCATTCCACTGAAGCGCAGGCAGCTTGTAGCGATAGCGTGAAACGTTAACCAGATCAAGAATTTGACGCTCATATGCCCCGTTTACCAATTCCCGCTCTCCCACGCTGAGGGCAGGAGGGTTAAAATCAGGAGCCTTTCCTTGATAAGACCATTTGGTATCGTAAAAGCCCCCGCGCAATAGCATCTGTGTGTCGATCATGCGGACAGCCGTTACTTTATTGTCATTTTGCTTGTCCAAGTAATAGATAAAGGGAGTGCCGTTCTGCATAACCAGCGGGCGCTGCTGTTTTTGGTTTGTCATCTGGATTTGGGCACCCATATAAGAAAAGGAGACGATGTTTTGCAGGTCATATTGACGCTCTAGCGACTGCTGGCTCGTGCCGACACCGACATTGCCCAGTGTGGCTTGTGGAGCCAATGAGTACAGGTCGACTACTTTGTTGTTTGCTATGCCTACCTGTATGTATTTTGCCGGGTCACTATTATAGATCCACCATTGATAGCCCAGACTGCTCGGTTCGATGCGGACGGGCTTTCCTAATTCTTTGGTTACTTCCTCTGATGACATGCCGAGTGTCAATCCAAATAGAGTATGGGGAGACGTTTTTTTCCCGGTAGCAGGAGCCGTGGAGTCGCTAGGTGTCTTGGCGGTTGTACTGGCGGGTACGGCTGGTGGCAGAGCGGCTGGTGCAGCATCCGTGGGCGGGGTAGGAGCGACTGTAGGCTCGACAAATGCGGGAGGTTGTCCAACCCAGGCGAAATGGGTAGAGCTATCCCAGCCTACTGGCTTGTTCAGGTGGCGGCCAATGATGGACAACGGGACATAAACGGTACCGCGATACTCAATGGTGGCAGGGAGTTCCTTTCCGCCTTCTTTATAGTAGCCTGGCTTTTCGCTGGTGGCGATTTCCCTCCCATCCCAATAAATCGAGGCAGGATAAATATTGACACGAATAAAGGAAGTATTATCGGATGAGAAGAAGCGGCCAATCCCCAAGACACAGAGGACGACGATCCCAATCCAAAGCCATTTGTGCATGTGAGGGTTCCCTCCTTGAGAGTAGCTCTATTATGATTCTATGATTGATTTATATGACAGGGTCTGATTACTAGAACTGAATACTAGGGTGGCTGCTAGAAAAAAGGATTTAGAGATTTCAAATGGAAAAAAGTGAGGGAAACTACTTGCAAAGTACATAGTGATTCAATTATTATAGGAATTGGGTGTTAGCACTCATACAAGTCGAGTGCTAACAACAGCAAATTTGTTTACCTACATTTTTTGAGGAGGGTGTTTTTAGTGCTTAAGCCATTGGGTGACCGTGTGGTAATCGAAGCTATCTCCAAAGACGAAACGACTGCAAGCGGTATCGTTTTGCCTGATTCTGCAAAGGAAAAACCGCAAGAAGGCCGCGTAATCGCAGTAGGTTCTGGTCGTGTTGCTGACAACGGCGAGCGCATCGCGTTGGAAGTAAAAGACGGCGATAAAGTAATCTTCTCCAAATACGCTGGTACTGAAGTAAAGGTAGACAATAAGGAATACCTCGTGCTGCGCGAATCCGATATCCTCGCGATCATCGGTTAAGGCTCTTGACATAGGAAGTAGAACGAAAAACACATAACAGGAGGTAGAGTTCAGATGGCAAAACAAGTGAAATTCTCTGAAGACGCTCGCCGCTCGATGCTCCGCGGTGTTGAAACATTGGCAAACGCAGTAAAAGTTACACTCGGTCCAAAAGGCCGCAACGTGGTACTGGAAAAGAAATTCGGTTCTCCATTGATCACAAACGACGGTGTAACCATCGCGAAAGAAATCGAGCTGGAAGACGCTTACGAAAACATGGGTGCGCAACTGGTTAAAGAAGTTGCTACCAAAACAAACGACATCGCGGGTGACGGTACTACCACTGCAACTGTTCTGGCTGCAGCAATGATCCGTGAAGGTCTGAAAAACGTAACTGCTGGCGCTAACCCGATGGTTATCCGCCGTGGTATGGAAAAAGCAGTTCGCGCTGCTGTTGAAGAAATCAAATCCATCGCAAAGCCGGTTGAGAACAAATCCTCCATCGCGCAAGTTGCTGCTATTTCCGCTGACGATCAAGAAGTAGGAAACCTGATCGCTGAAGCTATGGAAAAAGTGGGCAAAGATGGCGTAATCACTGTGGAAGAGTCCAAAGGATTCGTAACAGAGCTGGAAGTTGTAGAAGGTATGCAATTTGACCGTGGCTACGCTTCCCCTTACATGATCACTGACACTGACAAGATGGAAGCAGTTCTCTCCAACCCATACATCTTGATCACTGATAAAAAAATCTCCAACATCCAAGAAGTTCTGCCTGTACTGGAGCAAGTGGTACAAAGCGGCAAACCTCTCTTGATCATCGCTGAAGATGTTGAAGGCGAAGCACTGGCTACTCTCGTAGTAAACAAACTGCGTGGTACCTTCACAGCTGTAGCGGTTAAAGCACCTGGCTTCGGCGATCGCCGCAAAGCTATGCTGCAAGACATCGCTGCTCTGACTGGCGGCGAAGTGATCACAGAAGAGCTGGGTCTGGATCTGAAATCCACCAAGCTGGAACAATTGGGCCGCGCTGGCAAAATCGTGGTTACCAAAGAAAACACAACTGTTGTTGAAGGTGCTGGCGACAAAGCTGCAATCGAAGGCCGCGTAGCTCAAATCCGTCAACAAATCGAAGATACTACTTCCGATTTCGATCGTGAAAAACTGCAAGAGCGTCTGGCTAAACTGGCTGGCGGCGTAGCAGTAGTTAAAGTCGGTGCAGCTACTGAAACCGAACTGAAAGAGAAAAAACTCCGCATCGAGGACGCTCTCAACTCTACTCGCGCTGCAGTAGAAGAGGGTATCGTACCTGGTGGTGGTACTACTCTGATCAACGCAATCAAAGCGGTTGAAGCGATCAAAGTAGATGGCGAAGAGGCTGTTGGTGTACAAATCGTACTCCGTTCCCTGGAAGAGCCAGTTCGTCAAATCGCAGCGAACGCAGGTCTGGAAGGATCTGTAATCGTAGAGCGTCTGAAAAAAGAAGCTGTAGGTATCGGCTTCAACGCTGCTAGCGAAGAGTATGTAAACATGCTCGAAGCTGGTATCGTAGACGCGGCGAAAGTAACTCGTTCGGCACTGTCCAATGCAGCATCTGTAGCAGCTATGTTCCTGACTACAGAAGCGGTAATTGCTGACAAACCAGAAGAAAACAAAGCTCCTATGGGCATGCCAGATATGGGTGGCATGGGCGGTATGGGCATGATGTAAGAAACGGAATACCGTTTCGAGAGAGAGGCAGACAATCGTCTGTCTCTCTTTTTTTGCTATGGGCTTTGGGTCAGCTGATGTGCACGAGGATGATTCTTATGAACTATTATCTGAAAAATACGAATATTTTGTTGAAAAAATATTTCCGAATTCTATAATAGATTGTAAAATATTACTACATAGAGAGAATTGCACAGAAGACAAGCAGCATAAATCTTGCATGGAGGAGATCTTTTGATGAGACGTGTAGGGGTTTGGTTGTTTTGTGTAGTGCTGATGCTAGTTTTGGCTGCGTGTAATGGTGGGACTTCAGCACCTGCGTCAGGAGGGCAGACTGAAGGATCGACGGCACCTGTCACAGAGCCGGCAAAAGGGGAGCCGGTGGAGCTTGTCATGTACAGCTGGCGTACAGAGGATAAAGAGGCGTACGCCAAGTTTATTGCTGAGTTTGAGAAGCAGCATTCCAACATCAAGGTAAAATTCAAATCGTTTAAATCAACGGAATACAACACGATTTTAAGTAATTCTCTCACATCAGGGACAGGTGTAGATATCGTACAGCTCCGTCCATACTCGGGTGCGACCTCGATTGCGGACGCAGGATATCTGCTGCCGCTGGATGAGTTAAAAGGAGTAGCAGAAATAGAGCGGACATACCTGGATGCAGCTCGTGGCAGCGATCAGAAGGTGTACGGGATACCACTCTCGATCAACTCCGCTGTCATTTTTTACAACAAGAAGCTGTTTGAGGAGAATGGCTTGGTCCCGCCGCAAACCTGGGATGAGCTGCTCCAGGTCTCCACGGAGCTGCAGAAAAAGGGGATCATTCCAATTGCCCAGGCTGGCAAGGCATCCTACCTGCTGTCAATTGCCCATAGTGTTATCGGGACGAGCTCCTATGGCGGAAACGAATACGTCGATCAGCTCTTAGCAGGGCAAGCCAAATTTACCGATGGAGCTTTTACGGAATCAATTAAGCGGATGCAAGAGCTGGCTCCTTTCTTCCCGCCTGATTTTATAGGTATTGATGACAAAGATGCGCAAGCTCTTTTTTACACGGGAAAGGCAGCCATGTATATCAACGGCAGCTACCGTCTGGAAACCTTTGAAAAACAAAGCCCTGATTTGCCGATTGATATCCTGCCGGCTTTAGCGAAGGAAAAGGGCGGAGAGACTCCTATGATTAACTGGGTGGATGGTTCTTATGGCATTGCCAAGTCCACCAAGCATCCAGAAGAGGCAAAGGTCTTTGTCGAGTGGCTCGCATCTAAGGAATTCGGGCAGATGTTTAGTGATGATCTGAATCGACTAAGCGCGATTTCTGGAGTCACTCCGAAACATCCATTGGTGCAGAAAATGACACAGCTAAGTGAAAAGAGCATGGCTCCCTTCCTGATGCTGGTTCACTTTGGCGAGGGGACTCCGACAACGAAGACCACGTTTGAAGATTCGCTCCAAGGGCTGTACATCAACAAGATCGATGTCGACAAAGTAGCAGGAGATACCCAAGCTTCTGCTGATAAATGGTTCAAACCGAAAAAGTAAGGCTGGAACGAGGAATATAGAGGTACAGTCGGGCCTGACTGCTTGGCTGTACCTTATTTTAAGGAGGAACCCCATTACCATGCCTGTACTGGAAAAAAAGACTGCGATCAAAACGGAGACGGCTAGCGCGCGGAGCGTGAATTGGAAAAAGCACATGGTTCATTTGTTTTTGTTACCTGCTCTGCTTTTCTACATTTGGTTTCAGGTATATCCAATTTTATCAGCATTTCTAAACAGCTTCTTTGCTTGGGACGGACTAAAGCGAGGGGCATTTATCGGTCTGGAAAACTTCGTACGGCTGTTTACCGAATCTCCTTTCCAAGAGACGTTTTTTCGTGGACTGGGCCATAACGTTATCTTTTTTATCGGAATCGTGATCACCAAGCTGGCAGTGGCTTTTCTGATCGCGCTCGTCATCAACAGCAAGATCCGTGGCAAAGAGTTTTTCAAAATGGTGATCTTTTTACCAAAGCTACTATCGGTAATTGTGGTAGGTTTCTTGTTTAGCCTGATTCTCAATCCTACTTACGGTGCCCTCAATACCTTTCTTGCGTTTATTGGACTGGAGGAATGGGCCAGACCGTGGCTTGGCAGCCCTGATACTGCCTTGTATACGATCATTTTGGTGAATAGCTGGTATGGTCTGGGGTTTGCAGTGCTTATTTTCCTCGCAGGCTTGCAGGCAATTCCTACAGAAATATACGATGCTGCAAAAATCGATGGTGCCTCTGGGCTTACCATGCTATGGAAGATGACGATTCCGCTGGCTATGCCCTCAATCATGGTGATGACGATTCTTAGCTTTATTGGAGCTTTTGAGACCTTTGAGCTTATTTTCGCGATGCAGGGCTCGCAGGCAGGACCTTATTTTTCAACAGATGTTTTGGCTACCTATTTTTACAGGCTGGCATTTGGCTCTGTAGCTGGCGGGGAGTCGATTGGGCTTGGATCGGCATTGGCGGTAGTGCTTTTCCTCATGATATCGAGTGCAACGGCCGTTCTGCTCTTTTTCTTTAAACGAAAGGAATATGAACAGTAGGAGGGAGAACATGACGGTACGTCTCGGGCAGTATGCAAAGTATCTTTTGCTGTCGTTCTTTGCCTTTTTAGCGCTTTACCCTATCTTTCTGATGATTGTCTCTTCTTTTAAAAGCAATATGGAGATCCTCACTGAACCGCTTGGGTTGCCCCATTCTTTATCGATTGAAAATTACGTTTCCGTGTGGGAGAAGGTCAACTTCGGCGCGTATGTGTGGAACAGCATCTATGTGAGTGGGCTGTCTGTCTTTTTCATCCTGTTTATCTCATCGCTTGCAGCCTTTTACCTGTCGCGCTACACGTTTCGCTGGAATTCGTACGTCCTGTTCTTTTTTATGATCGGCCTGATGCTGCCGATGAAGCTTGCTATTTTGCCGCTGTACATGATGATGCTTAAGCTGCAGCTTTTAGATACGCTTACGTCGCTGGTGATTTTGTATGTGGCGGGCGGCATTCCCTTTGCGGTATTTGTGTTCTACGGATTTTTTCGAACGCTGCCTACAGAACTGGATCAATCTGCAAGACTGGATGGATGTAATGGGTTTCAGGTGTATTACAAAATCATTTTGCCACTCATGAAGCCGGCACTTGCCACTGTGGGGATTGTTCATCTGATCGGAGTATGGAACGATTTCTTTTACCCGTTGATATTTTTGAAAAGCGAGGAGCTGAGTACTATTCCTTTGGGGGTGCTTACTCTGTTTGGTGAATACGATACAGAGTGGAATCTGCTTTTTGCCAGCCTTACCATTTCATCTTTGCCGATGATTATTGCGTTTTTGTTTGCTTCTAAGCAGTTTATCGAAGGATTGACGTCGGGGGCGATAAAATGAGCAAGCGGTGGGTAACTTTTGATTTGGATGGCACGCTTATGCAAAATCCTTTTGGGGCATGGGTTTTTCCGGAGATCGCAGAGGTGATCTCCGGGAAGCTTGGGCGAACGATCGATATTATTTCGGAGATGGTCGCCGAGCATGAGCTTCGGATGGAGCAAGGCAGGTATGTAGAGGCGTATGATTGGGATGATATTTTAGGCTTGCGATGTAAGCAGTTCGGTATGGAAGCGCCCTTTGAGATAGAGCCGTTGTTGCGAAAGCATGCGGTTGCACCTAAGATTAGTTTGCTGGAGCCAGGAATTTTAGAGGTATTGGGTTCGATCAAATCCCGTGGCTATTCGCTGGCGGTTGTAACTAATGGGTTTTACAAGTTCCAAGCCCCAGTAATGGAGGGCTTGGGATTACTCGATTACTTCGATGAAATATTGACGCCTGAAAAAGTGGGAACGGGAAAGCCTGATCCGAAAATGATTGATGTGCTGACAGGAGAGGTAGTCGCTCATGTTGGAGATAGGCTGGATCACGATGTTCAAATGGCCAATCGAAAAAATGTAACTTCTGTTTTCATTGATCGAAATCTCCCTGATGAATTAAAAGAGTTCGATCCTCGCCAGCGCTCGAGTGATCAGAGAATGAGAACAAGGTGCCTGGAGAAGTGGAAGAAAGAAAGTAGAAACACCACTGCTACTGCTCTTTCGAGTGTATTGATACCTGCAGTGGTGATTCATTCTATAGAAGAACTATTGACGATTTTAGGTGCGTGGAAGGGGGGGTAAAATTTATTCTTTCTTTTGCTTGCATTTCTGTTTGGAACTTGTTAAGATAGACCTTGTCGCTTTTGAGGGTATTTTTAAAGAGAATGAAAAAAACTTGAACTTCTAAAAATTAACCCTTGATTTTAAAAGAAAGACCTGATATAGTTTAAGAGGTCGGCGCCACGAGCGCTTACGACGAAAATGCTCTTTGAAAACTGAACAGCGAAAGCGTTAATGAGTCTATCATTAAATGATTTGCCAGCTTTGAACCAGTAACAAACTTTATTGGAGAGTTTGATCCTGGCTCAGGACGAACGCTGGCGGC
>NZ_BEXF01000011.1 GCF_002897295.1 Brevibacillus reuszeri | reverse complement strand
GCATTTCCTTTCCTCCCATATCTTGTTGTCTCGACAACTCCAAGATACAGGATAGAGGTGTTCAGGTGGTCAATTTTTTTATGAGCGTTATACCACTAGGTGGTCAAGAATTAGATTAGCATTCACATATGGACGTTAAATCAGGTACAGGAATGCTCTTATAATTTTTTTTTTTACTTTGAGCAAATGTCATTCCTAGTTTTGCTGTACTCCCTGTCACCTCGTCACATGTGGAGAGTGTAGCGTTGTTGGAAAGAAGTGAGACAGGTATCTAAGTGCGTTATAAATAAGGATGTTTTTCTATGGGACAGTTTGTTTTTAGAAGTTATACAGAAGTTGCTATCAGCAACAGCAAGCCCAGCCCAATTAAAAGAACCCGAGCAATTGTCCTATCAATAACTCGGGTTTATAAGCTTCTTTGCAATTTTTTGCTGGCCCCATTCATTACACTAGAACAAAAGGGAATTGTACAAAAGATCCATACCATTCCCTTTTGCCTTATTTCAATTGGTTGATATCTACCTGTTTTGCTTTCATCAATTCAGCAACAATCTCTTGCTGCTGCGGAATCTCTTCTAAAAACGTTACCTCGTAGCCCATATCGTTCTCTACCCAAAAATAACTGATCTGGTCAGCCTCATCTGCCGAGCTATATCGCCCATCTTGTTTATATTTTTCTGTTTTGAATACTTCTTTCCCCGCTATTTGCAAAGGAGTCGTTTTCACGTTGTTATAATCGGGTCTGAGGATCTCGTAACTATATGTACCCGTCTTCTTCATTTCTTGATAGATGCTGGTGTCTTTCATTTGATCAAAATAGAAGCTTTCTTTCCATTTTCCTGGCTTATTGGTTCTTTCATATGTTACTAAGAACGATTTAGATATACGTTCCGTATCCCTGTAGTAAAACTCGGCTTTGGCCGATTTAAATGTCCCGAGCAGTTCCATGGGAAGCTTTGGAGCAAATCCGAGTGTATCTTGAACGGCGCGCAAGTCTTCTGTGTCATAGACGGATGATTTGCCATGTGCTTTGGCAACATCGTTTTTGTATCGTTTCAACATGTCCTTGTCGGGGAATTTCATAGAGGAAATCACGTCTATCGCTTCTTGAGAATTATCCCAATCCCCGAGCTTATAACGAAGGCCTTGTTCCTCCCAGTAATAGTTAGTCAGCGAGTCTGATACCCGGGTTAGCTTTAAGATGTTCCTTCCCATTAGATTCAGGGTTTCTTTCTGGATTCCTGAAGACTGTTGATTATCCCACAATGCATCGCCAAAATCAGCTTCAGCAGGAGTAATCACTAGATTATATAAACTGTGGCTATTTCCTATATATCTATTGAATTTGATATCCGCCTTGGATAACTTTTTATCTTCTAGATATAGAGTAACAGAATCAAAACGTAACTCTGAAAAATTAGGTACTTTAAACGGAATAGGAGATACCTTTATCGCTTTTTCCAAATCCCCATAAGTACGATAGGAGGAATCGAAGAGAATGTGTTCGTCTCCTGTCTGGACAACGTTTGCGGAACTGCTTGTCGGACCAGGTGTGGCGGCGTTGGTTAACGTCGCGACCCCTAGACTTGCCACACAGACAATCGCCAGTGTCGAAAATCTATATGATCCCTTTCTAAATGCTTTAATCATAGTAATTCTCCTCGTCACTTCATTTTTGTTCGTCGTTCCCCAAAAATACAGCAGCTGGGGCTGATCCGATTTGGTCGAAAACCGCTTCAGGAAATTAATCATTGTCAAGCCATAAGGAGTTGCTTCATGTTCTCCGAGAATCTCCAGGACGTAGGCATCACACGCGATCTCCCTGGACGCTTTCATTCTTTTCATACATATCCACACGATCGGGTTCATCCAGTGTATTATCAAGACAAAACTGCTGAGCGTATTCCACCACATGTCTTTTCTTTTATAATGGGCGAGTTCATGTGACAAAATATGCAGCAGCTGAGAAGCGGGCAATTCTTTCGCGACCGCTTCCGGTATAAAGATCCACGGATGAATCAATCCAGAAATAAACGGGCTCTTTGCATAGTCGCCTGTGTAAAGCGAGATTGGTTTTTTTATACCGAATTTCCTTTGACCCTCATCCATGACAGACAAAATCCGCGGGTCTGTTACCGGAGTAAGCGTTCTGCGTCGCTTTCTCATCCGAAATAGGTAGGAAAACAAGTAGGTAATGAACGCTACCACTCCGGCCAACCAGATCGCCGATACGATTTGTACACCGAGCGCATATCGAGCTTGCGAGGAATGGAGTGTTTGTTTTTCGTCCCACAGCACAGTTGTTTCAGGTTGCGCATGATTTTTTTCAGGCGTCATGCTATGATCATTTTGTGGTATTTTATTCTCTTGGCTGTTTCGAGAGATATCATGTGAGGGGCTGTATCCTTCAACATGAATCATCGAAACAGCATTTTTTATATGTGTGGCAACATTAAATATGCTTGCGGGGCTGCTTGGGAAATCAGGCAAAAGCAGCCTGACTAACACAATCAGCCACAGCGCATGCTGAAGGCGGGCACTCAGATGACGGTGAAACAATCTTTGAATAACCATCACAAGCAGGGCAACTGCACTCGCCGCTAGCGTAGAATAGAAAAATCATAAAAAAACGTTACACAGGATCTCCATGTTTTTCCCTCACCGATGGACTCTGGCAATTTGCAGCCTCTGTCGTTATCGTTTTTCTCCCTTTTTTTCTTCCAGTACCTTCTGTAGTTGCTCAATTTCCTTTTCGGACCAATCGCCATCTTCCAAGAAGTTAGTTACCATTAGCTTTGCCGCGCCGCCAAATACCCTGTTTACAAAGGATTTGCTTTCCGCTTTGACACAATCTTCTTCGGAAACGGCCGGGAAGTACAGATAGCTTCTACCCGCCCTCTCGAATCTGATTGCTTTCTTTTTCACAAGCCTGTTCAGAAAGGTGCGCACCGTCTGATCGCTCCACTCGATTTCAGGCGGTAGCTGAGCTGCGATTTCTTCAGCGGTTTTCGGATATTGCTTCCAAATGACCTTCATTATTTCCCACTCGGATTCGGATATTCTCGGAATAGTGGACATATTCTTCACCTCCTATTGCTATAAAATTTAAATTTACAAATGTAAATTTAATGTGCAACTTGGATTTTACAAATGTAATATTAATTTGTCAAGGATGTCAGCGTCCGTTATTTTCGCCGATCATACTGAAATTGAACACTCCAAACAAAATGTTCAGAATACTAGCGGGTAAAAAGCTCAAATAGATCTGGGGCTATTTTGCACAGTAAAAGCGGGGAGTGAAGTGTATGTTTTGGAAACTGAACAAAAAGGAACTGGAACTTGAGCCTGTACCCGATCTCTCGACGAACATCTATACCGTATCTGAAGAAGACTTATCGCCAGGCTTCGAAGAGGTTTATGTTCCTTTACTTACGATTACGCTTGATGGAGAAGATGTACTTGTCTTTGCCAGGTTTATTGACGGAACAACAATGCTCTCACTTGAGGAGGCATCCGATGAAGTAATCCAGTATGTGGAGAAGAAATATGCTCAGGAGCGATTAGCCTACCGTCGTATATTTTGTGATAGTCTATCATCAGAAGAAGAGCAAGCACTGGATCGCATCGAGCAGCAGCTGCAGCGGTGGATTCTTAAGAAGGATTGACTGGGGCAGGAGGAGCCGAATGAAGAAAAAAAGGAGAAACTGGCAGCCAGAGGCATGGATGGTGGATCAAGTATTTCAGCGTGATCCGTTCTCTAAACGCTTGCTAGAGGCCAGTAAAGCAAGCATGGTGTTTGCGATTTTCCTTTATGCTGTGCTGCTGGTGATTGAACTGCTGGGTTTTATAGGATCGTGGAATTTCAACGCTTTTTTGGAGATTCAGTTTGCTACATTATTGATTTGCCTTGGTGTTTTTAGTTTGAGTGTTATTCTCGGTTTTCGGCGTTGTAAAAAGCGTGCCCTGGAACCAGAACAAATGCGTTTTGAGGGTGGGGTACTGAGATTTCGACTCGGGGGAAAAGACGTAGAGCTGACGAAAAGCAGTATTTTGGGAGTGAACCAGCACTATTTCCGAAACCGCCACGGGAATATCCTTAGGTGGTTAGCAGTATACGATGTTCAAACTTCTGAGGGAGTCTACCGAATTGATTTGACATGCTACGAGAGAGACAACGGTGCAGGAAATTGGCTGGTGCACTGTAATGGGATACGTAATATGGAAAAGGTTCGCGAGTGGGAGGCAGCTAAGCAAGCGTTTCTTGCCTCGGATCGGGTGGCTTTCGGTACGAAGCTGGAGCGCATTATTTTTGAGCAGCAGCCACCCGCGATCATGCTGGGAAAAAAACAGCTCGATTTATCGGCAGTCAGCCGTATTGTTGTTGACCCAACAGTTAGCGGGCAAGGTTCATCCAATATGTATATTTCATTTATGCAGCATAACGATAAAGGAAAGTCAATCGCATCCTTGTCCTGTCGCGTAGTTGCAGACGAATGGGACTCGTTTCTACAGCATTTGTTTGCGATTGCGAAACGCGTCAATATACCGGTGGAGTTGAGGACAGAGGAACGGCGGGATGTGTCTCAAGCTCCATCCTGGTGGTGATTTGGAGAGATCCTCTCTTGGATAAACAGCCCCTATCCTAGATAAAAAGGTGGGGGCTGTTTGACGCTTGCCAACTAACGGTTATTTCCCTACTTTACAAGCCCCTTCAAGTAGTCGAGGAGCAGCGGATAGAAATTCGGCTTGAAGTGAACGCCGTTGTCTGCGTAATGGATATTGTTAGCGGCGAAGAGAGGTGACAAGTCAACGTAATCGGCTTTGACCTCATCGGCCAACTGTTCAAGCGATTGGTTGAAGTCCGTAATGTTCGTATACAGCGGCTCTTGCTTCAGGGCTTTCTCGGCGACTGGCGGGATGGACAGGATGTGGAGCTTGGCCTTCGGGAGCTTGCTCCGGATGCTGCCGATCAGCTGGCGATAGCGCTCGACGAATTCCTGCTTGTCCGACAACCGAATGTCATTGCTGCCCAGCAGAATGAATACATGCTCCGGGGCCTGGCTGGCGAGTTTCTCGACGTTCATGAGGGCGAGAGCCAGCGTCGCGCCGCTCGGGGCGATGACATTCGCCGAATCCAGTTTATTCAGATAGGACAACGCCCCCAGGATGGAGTCCCCCAGGAAAACACTGTGTCTGAAAGCTGCTTTGTAGGCTTCGTTCGGATCGGTGAGCACCGGACCGCGCGGCTGATGGGCCAAATCCGTCGACTCCTTCAAATAGCCGAGCAGGATTGGGTAGAATGAGTTCGTGAAATGAGAGCCGTCTTCATCGTATTGAATCTTGTGCTGCTGGAAAATAGGGGCAAGGTCGATGTAGTCTACTCCCTTCTCCTTCGCCATCTTCTGCAGGGCTGTGTTGAAGGCTTCAATCTGTGGGTTCATGAACGCACCGACCGGCGATGCGGCATCTACCGGCGTAATCGACAGCACGTAGACGCGCACCGACGGCAGCAGTTCCCTTATACGATCGACCAACTGGGTATATTGCTGTACGAACGTCTTTTCTTTGTCCGGCTGTTCACCGAGATCGTTCTGCCCCATTGACAGGAACACATGTGACGGCTTGCGGCTCGCGATCTCTTCGACGTTGTCCAGCGTAGATTGGACCGTTGCGCCCAATCCCCCCATAACATTCGCTTCAGGCAGCAGGTCATCGTTAGTCAGCCCTCCGATAATGGAGTCGCCAACGAACAAGCTGCTGCCGAACAATTCCTGATCGCTGCCTGCAGGCGCCTGCGTCGTAGCGAGCTGAGTCTGACTGTTGTCGTTGGCCGCACCACAGGCTACGAGGGTCGATAGTATCGCCCCTGACAGAAAAATGCTTACCCATCGTTGTACCATTTTCATACCAATTAACCCCTTCTTACAAGATACCCGTAGCATAGAATAGCAAAATCAATTTCGAGTGCAGACGAGATCAATATCGGTTGAAAATGTAACAAGTAGGGTCTCTACGCAGGTTGGGTACTTTTTGGTGCCTATGCTACTAAAAAGTACGTACTTCCTATTTTGGTATGAATTCGACATAATAGCACTCAGATACATCATATAAGCTATCGGATCTACCGCGATCCTAATGCCAAGTAACTTGAGAAAAGCAAAACCTAGTTCTGTTAGCCAAGTGAAAATTATCACAAATGCGTTTGTTGCTTGTATCTGCCATTACTACACTTGGCTATGGTGGTACATTTGTAACCTTTACTTTCCAGGGTGGGGCCAATCCTAAGGAATAGTTATTAACCCTTAATGAGCAACGGCAGACGAAGCGAATTCCAGGCATCGTGTCTGCTGTTAGTTTCTAACTGATATCAAATTTAGGAGAGAGTGCTGATGCGTATTTTTGAGCGTCATTATGGATACCAACGCATGTTTAAAGAAGGAAAGATGACCTTGGGATTACATCTTCCTTTGGAGGCTTTCGAAAGGAATCAACCAACGATGGAGAGGCAGGTTGAATTAGTACAAGCTGCTGAGAACCATGGCTTTACGGGGATCTGGCTGCGGGATGTGCTTCTGCAAGACCCTGCCTTCGGAGATCCAGCAACAGGCCAGATTTATGACATGATGATTTACTTGACCTACTTGGCTACGCAAACGAAAAAAATTGCGTTTGGTACCTCCAGCATCGTCCTTCCGCTGCGGCATCCATTGCGAGTGGCAAAAGAAGCGGCGACGATCGAAAATTTGTTTCCACAGCGCTTGATGATGGGTATTTCCTCAGGTGACAGACGAGCAGATTTTAGTGGGTTGGGTGTCCCGCATGAGAAAAGCGCGGAGCTATTCAAGGAAGGGTATGAATTCCTGCAAAAGGTGATTGAAGAGCATTTTCCGAAAATCCATTTCCCAATCGGGACCATCGACGGTGCAAATCTAGTGCCGAAGCCAACTGCTCCAATTCCGACGTTTATCACGGGATTTAGTAAGCAAACAATGGATTGGTTCGCACAAAACGGAGATGGATGGATTTATTATCCACAAGATCCATACAGTCAGGCACAAGCCATCCAACAATGGCGTGACCTCGTCCAGCAATATCAGCCAGGGGTGTTCAAACCGTTTATTCAACCCCTTCATTTGGATCTAGCAGAAAATCCAAATGAATCAGCCACGCCTATTCGCCTAGGGTATCGAGTAGGTAGAAATATTCTTTTGGAGCTCTTGGCATTGTATCAAGATGTGGGTGTCAATCATTTGTTTTTTGCACTATTCCCAAGTAAGCGTCCCATTGACGATGTAATACAGGAGCTTGGGCAGGAAGTTCTAAGATATTTTCCGGCACACATCGATGGCGAAGAATGATTACGATTATAGCTAATGATGAGGGGTAGCAGAAGAGTATGGGCATGCAAATAGGTAGGGAAGCCTAGAATGGTTAAAACAGGAAGTACCCCTGAATGTGGTGAATGAATAGATAGATTTTCTCTGCAGGTAGAAGGAGGTTGTGCCATGAATGGAATTGGGATTCGTCGATATGGAGGTATAGAGGAATTAACAGAAATTCGCATCCCTACAAAGAAGCTGGGGCCAGATGATTTGCTCGTGTCGATAAAAGCGAGTGGGGTAAACCCGGTGGATTGGAAGGTGAGGGAAGGACTGCTTCAAGCAGATTTCCCCTTTGAATTGCCTCTTGTTCTAGGCTGGGATGCAGCAGGAAAAGTATCAGCTGTCGGAGAGAGTGTAAAACACTTTCAGATCGGGGATGATGTCTTCTTTCGACCAGAACTCGTGAGAGAAGGGACGTATGCGGATGAAATCGTGGTGCACGCAAACCTCGTTGCTCCCATGCCAGATGGATTGACCTATGCAGAAGCAGCGTCACTCCCGTTGGTTGGACTCACGGTGTGGCAGGCGTTGGTTGAAGTGGGACAGGTACAAACAGGGGAAAAGGTTCTGATTTTAGGGGGGAGCGGTGGAATCGGGTCCATGGCCATTCAGGTCGCGAAAGCGTTAGGTGCCCATGTAACCACAACGACAAGCTCCAAAAATATGGATTATGTCAGAGAGTTAGGGGCTGATGAGGTTCTGGCCTACGATAAAGGGACAATTCATACGACAACAAAGTTTTCTTTCATGCTGGACACGCTTGGAGGCGAGTCTTACGGGGAAGCATTGAAATTAATGGAACGGAAAGGAAAAGTGGCAACGATTATCAGCGAGCGTGATGCAAAGAGGCCTGCTTACGTTGACACTTTGGAAAAAGAAATGGGCTTGTCCGTAATGTATGTGTTTACACGTCCAGACGGAAAAAACATGAACCATATTCGAAACCTGGTGGAAGCGAGAAAAGTAAGGCCATTTTTAACAGAAATGTACCCATTAACTGTCGAGGGTGTCCGAAAAGCTCATTCATCCAGTCAAACAGGAAGAGTTCGAGGGAAGATTGTGCTAGTCAATAACTGATTTTTTTAATGACAGTGAAAGTAGATTAACAGATTGCATCATATGGCTTTATTTTCATACTCGAAGGGAGAAAATAACATGACACATAGTGATAGCAACCATGTAAAGGAATTATTGCCGGAACAACGCGAAGCACTACTCCAGACATTAAAAGCTCGTTTTGAGAAAAACATGAATCGCCATCAAGGACTTGAATGGGCAAGCATACAAGAAAGGCTCGAAGCTCATACCGAAAACCTGTGGTCGCTCCATGAAATGGAGAGAACTGGCGGTGAGCCAGATGTTGTTGATTATGACAATCAGACAGACGAATACATTTTTTACGATTGTTCAGCGGAAAGTCCTAAAGGGCGCAGAAGTGTTTGTTACGACCGTGAAGCGCTGGAGTCAAGGAAGGAGCATAAGCCACAAAATAATGCGATTGAAATGGCAGCGGCTATGGGCATTGAGCTTTTAACAGAGGAACAATACCGGGAGCTACAAAAACTTGGACATTTCGATTTGAAGTCTTCGAGCTGGGTGAAAACGCCCGATAGTATTCGAAAACTTGGCGGGGCCATCTTTTGCGATCGTCGATACGACACTGTCTTCATGTACCACAACGGAGCTGAATCCTACTATGCCGCAAGAGGGTTCCGCGGCTCGCTAAGGGTCTAAATTTTATGTGGGGAGTAGTGGGACTGCCATATCGGTAGTTTTCTATTTTTCTCAACCCACATATATAAAGTGATGCTCACAGTCCTCTCTTTAAAAAAGAGAGGCTTTTTTGTGTACCTAGGATCAATGGCGTCGCCTCTCCCTCTTGTGGGTAAAGATTTGCAGGTTAATTCCTTTTGATGAGGAAAGCTTTATTTCTAAGGAGAGCCACATCGCTCCTTTTCTAGTGAGCGTTTTTTGTTCAACAAAATAATTTAAAAAACGAAAAGAGGATGCAGCTAATGGCTTGTAAAAATAAGTGTCAAGAACAATCTCTAAGTTAAAGGGGCTCAGAGCCAATGGAACAAGGAAAATGCATGTTAAACGATGAAGCCATTTCAGAGTTTCTGAAATCGTTTTTTGATAACGAGAATTTATGGGAAAAGCTGAGGGCAGAAGCACGTACTCAAGCCGTTACATGGCGCTGGGCGACCGAATCGATGGCCTTTGAAATGCCCTTCGCCCGTGAGCTGTATGGCGGCTCCAATCCACGATGGATTGCCGATGACCGTGCCAACCCGAAATCGCACGTCCGACATGGCTTGGATGCAGAAGGCCGCATCGTGATTGAGTGCGGTCCCGGCACACAGGAAACGGTCTGGCTGCACGAGGTGGATTGGCGTACAGGTGTGCAGTGGTACATTCACAACGATGACGTGAGCATCGGATCGGTAACACAATATTGCTATCAGGATGGGCGACTGGCAGCCAATCACTTGCACATGGGCTACCGTGGATCGGATACGCTCATGGAGTACGAGGATGGCCGATTGCTACGCAGTTTCAGCCGTCACTGGCAGGAAGAGGATGAGCCGTGGTACAGCCAATACGTCTTCAGCTACAATGCACAGGACCAGTTGGAACGGATTGTTTTGCAACACACCGACGATCAGGGTCAACCGACGGGTCAGGAACGGCTCATCTATTTGCGCCTGCCCAAGGGGGAATCGCTTACAACCGTCGAGGCCAGGGTGAAATCGCTGTTGCTACAGGCCATTGAAACCTCACTAGTTAATATTCCACAGGATGAGAAGCTCTACTGCCTGCTTCTGTGCTATACCCATGAGGATCTGGGCGCCGCGTGGCCGCCGTTCCTGGTCTGGGGCCGGGAATCCTATCGGCAATCGGTTGTCGAGCGGGATGAGGACGTGCCCTACTACTTGTGGGCGCCGGATGAAATCCGAGACGTGCAGGGCGAAGATCACGAATATTGGTTCGATGACCAGGAGCTGCGGGAAGCTTGCCTGCTTCATGTCCAACTGATGGACATGAAGCAAAGCAACACATCGGCGATGCGTGTTCTGAAACAACTGGCGCCAGAGGTTCTCCGAATGGCAAAGAAGGCAGGACTGCCAATGACCGACGATTTCATCGTGACCTTTGTTGACAATACCGGTGAGGTGGACCCGCTGAAGGCGATGAAGTCAGGCCTCGACGCTGAGCACTGGAGGTTGCTGAAGCAGCACGGCTACGTGTGAGCGTCCGGACTGATAGGGATGCGTGGTACAAGCCGAGCATAATGATAGTAAACACGATTACGGAAAGCCGCTTTGACACTTTGACAGTATCTAGTTCTACGTCTACACGGCTTGCCCGCCCTAGTCCCACTTCCACCTATTATGTTTTAATTAAGGAAGAAATTTTAGTTCGAGCATGACGGAAGAGGGATAACATGAAGCGTCTAACGATTGGCTTGTTTGCTCATGTGGATGCGGGCAAGACGACTTTTGCAGAACAGCTCTTATACCATACGAACAGCATCCGGTCGCGGGGCAGGGTGGATCATCAAGATGCCTTTCTGGACAGCCACGACATCGAACGGGCAAGGGGAATTACCGTATTCGCCGATCAGGCGGTTATGAACTATAAAGGCGACGTTTATTATTTGATCGACACGCCAGGTCACGTCGATTTTTCCTCCGAGATGGAGCGGGCGATGGGGGTAATGGACTACGCGATCGTGATTGTCAGTGCGGTAGAAGGCGTTCAAGGTCATACTGAAACAGTCTGGCAGCTGCTGCGCAAGCATCGGATTCCAACGTTCTTTTTTATCAACAAAACGGATCGAACTGGCGCGGATGCAAACAGAACGATGGAGGAGATTCGTCGTCAGTTGACCGGAGATGTCTGTTCCATCACGGAAAGCTTCGCGGGCGGTATCATCGGTGAGGAGTTACGGGAAATGCTGGCGGAGCGAGACGAGTCTTTGCTGGAAGCCTTTCTGGAGGGGATGGATGACCCCATTTTTTGGCTAGGTGCCTTGCAGGAAAATATACGAGAGGGTCGTCTCTTCCCTTGCGCCTATGGCTCGGCACTACAGGATGAGGGCGTAGCTGAATTCCTGGATCAGCTGCACTTGTTGACAACGGCGTCTTATGAGGAAACCGCTCCGTTCGGGGGCCGGATTTATAAAATTCGGTACGCCGCAAACGGTCTGAGACAAACGTTCATCAAAGCGTTGAGCGGTACGCTAAAGGTCCGGGATTTGCTTAGGTATGAGAGCGGCGAGAATCGATACGAGGAGAAAATTACTCAAATCTTATCGGTTAACGGCAGCAAAACGCAGTCGGTTGAACAAGTGGCAGCGGGCGATCTGTTTGCAGTCGTCGGCTTGTCTGAGGCAGAGGCTGGACAAGGCGTGGGGCAATACGCAGATAAGTTTGCTTACGAGACCGAGCCGACGCTACAGTCGAAGGTACAATTCGACAGTTCCCTTCACGTACAGCAGGTGCTCGGTGCATTTCGCATTTTGAACGCAGAAGACCCATCTCTGAACCTGGTTTGGGAAGAGAATCTGCAGGAAATTCACATCCGTGTCATGGGGCTGATCCAGTTAGAAGTGCTGGAGCAGATCGTGCAGGAGCGCTTCGGTTTCGCTGTTTCTTTCGGCCAACCGGAAATCTTGTATAAAGAAACGATACGGTCTGCTGTGACGGGATATGGACACTTCGAACCACTCAGGCATTATGCGGAGGTGCACCTTTTGCTTGAACCGGGGGATCGAGGCAGCGGGATTCACTTCGCTAGCGTATGTCATCCTGATGATCTAAGCTATAACTATCAGAATCTGGTCGGGTCTCATCTCTACGAGCGCGAGCATCACGGGCTGCTGACAGGCATGCCGATTACCGATATGAAGATTACGCTGGTAAAAGGTGCTGCGCATAAGGAACATACTCATGGGGGCGACTTCCGTGAGGCTGCCTTCCGCGCGCTGCGACAAGGGCTGGAAAAAGCGGATAACATCCTGTTGGAGCCGTACTATGACTTTAAAATCAAAGTAGGGATCGAGCAGATCGGGAGGGTGCTGTCTGATATTCAGCGCTTCGCAGGCACGTTTGAGCCGCCGCAGACATCGGATACCCATGCGGTCATTACGGGAAGGGTGCCCGTGTCGACATTCATGAACTACAGCACCGAGTTCGCTTCCTTTACACATGGACGAGGCAGCATCCGCTGTGTGTTTGGCGGCTACGATCTTTGCCATAATGCGGAGGAAGTGATTGAGAGGAAAGGCTACAACAAGGATGCAGATCCGCTCTATACCTCCTCTTCGATCTTCTGTGCCAAAGGAGCCGGCTACTCGGTGCCGTGGGACGAGGCAGAAGCTAAGATGCATCTTTTATAAGTCGAACCGGAGTTCAGCTTTTTAGAGCAGCCTAGTAGTGTCCGATTCGAGTAAAACCGCCAAAAAAGAAGGGAGTATGAAACCATGAACGTAGAAACGGTTTTGCAGGAGCTTGAAGCTCTGGGCAAGGAACGAACAAAGAAAATATACGTATCTAATGGTGCCCATGAGCCGCTTTTTGGGGTAGCGACTGGCCAGATGAAACCGATCGCGAAGAAGATAAAAATTAATCAACCGTTGGCTGAGCAGCTTTACGCCACAGGGAATTACGACGCCATGTACTTTGCCGGCATCATTGCAGACCCAAAAGCAATGACGGAGGCGGATTTTGAGCGTTGGATAGATGCAGCTTATTTTTACATGCTGTCCGATTATGTGGTTGCCGTAACCTTGGCAGAAACAGATATTGCTCAGGAGGTTGCCGATAAATGGATCGCCAGTGGCGAAGAGCTGAGAATGTCAGGGGGCTGGAGCTGTTACTGCTGGCTTTTGGGGAATCGCCAGGATAATGAATTTTCGGAAAGCAAAATTGCTGGTATGCTTGAGACGGTAAAAAATACGATTCACGAAGCTCCTGAGCGAGCGAAATACGCGATGAATCAATTTATGTACACCGTGGCGGTATCCTATACGCCGTTACATGATAAGGCGGTCGAGACCGCAGAGGCCGTAGGTCCGGTAGAGGTCATGCAAGGCAATGGAAAAAGCAAGTTTCTGAGCGCTTCTGAAAATATTCAAAAGGCAGTAGATAAAAACCAGCTTGGCTTCAAACGCAAATATGTAAGGTGTTAAACGATGATTGATAGATACGAAGTCTAAGCGCCATCATAGGCAGCTAAGAATATGGAGTGCTCGAACCCGTCTGGGTCAGCACTCTTTTTTACGGAAAGCAGGTATCACTCGTCAGACAGATGGATTTGTATGGATAAAGCCCAGGCTGTCGAGTGGCATTCTGGCTCTCCATTTACGAGGAGCATTATTTTTACCGTAATGCTATCGTCACTTAACAAATGGTATACTGATTGATATAAACCTAAATACATATGTGAAGTGGTTATGCGGATTAGGCTGCTGATCAGCGGATGGACAAGGTTATCTGTAGTGGTTTGCGGTCTGCTACTTTGCCTTGTGAAAAATTGGTAACCTAATTAGGAGGAAATAAATGGAATGAATGACATACATCAGTTTGCACTCCCGATTGGTGTCATCGGAGAGAGAATTCGTTCAAAAAGAAAAGAGTCGAATTTGACAGTGGATGAGGTGGCAGAAAAAATCGGGTTAAGCCAGAGTATGGTTTCCCAGATGGAAAGAGGAAAAGCCAAGCCTTCCCTGGATACGTTGTGGAAATTAAGCATCATTTTCGATGTATCCCTTTCTTATTTTTTTGAGGGAATCAAAAAAAACTCTGTTTTCTTCTCCAAACGGGAAGAGCAAGAGATTCTGACGATGAGGCATCCGAATGTTAAATATCGAGTGCTGGCTCCACTAACGGGTACAAAGCTTGAGTTTTTTGAAATTACCGTTAGCCCTGATCGCGGGGAAGAAGTCCCGCTGCTGCCCCACCAAGGGGAGGAAGGCGGTATCGTTTTGCAAGGAGAAATAGAGGTTACGATCGGCGATGAAAAATATGTCTTGAAGCAAGGCGACAGTATTTATTTCGACAGCACCAAGCCCCATTCATTTCGGAATCCCGGAAAAGATCCCGCAGTTGCCATCTGGACGGGAACGCCGTGGGGACCAGTAGATGAAAGCTGATGTGCGATATGGCCGAGCATGAACAAAAAATCGGTATGTGCCCCTCGTGGTGATGAGGAAAGTCTGTCTGAATGGATAGGCTTACGTTGTCGGCTACGAGGGTTTTTTGTTGCAGTGAAGCAGACAGATACCTAGGCCGGAATCGTAATTGTACGGCAAGACTCGCTCAAATTGGGAAAAGTATCGATGTAATTAGCTGAATAAAAAGAATATAAATATAGATTATAAAAAATTAATTATATTTATTTTTATCTTGAATTACACAATGAAATTGCTATTATATTAAATGTAATTAATTTTTCGACAACGAAAGGAGCCGCATCTCCGAAAGAGAGAACAACTTTTTCGTAGGAAGATCAAACGATCATAAGGGAGGTTAACTAAATGGAGTACGGTATTCTGTCGCTCATACCACCGCTAGTAGCCATTGTCTTTGCTCTGAAAACGAAGCAGACCTTATTGTCCTTATTTGCAGGTGTTTGGGTGGGCGCTACGATCCTCCATGCGTGGAATCCGATTGAAGGGCTCATCCGAGTCATTTCCGACTTCGTGGTCCCATCTGTCAGTGATAAGGGAAACGCATCGCTGCTCATTCTCGTTTGCCTTGCCGGGGGATTTATCTACAGCTTGAAAGTTTCGGGAGCAGCCGAATCGTTTGCCAGGATCATTACCAAAAAAATTAACACAAAGAAAAAAGCTCAACTGATGACGTGGGCATGCGCGTTTTTGTTTTCCTATACAGAACCCATTCTGATTTTGGGAACAGTGATGCGGCCCATCACAGACAAGGTAAAAGTCGCAAGGGTAAAGCTGGCATACATTCTTCATTCGATGGGCGGACCGCTTGCTTCCTTTTCTCCCATCAGCAGCTATGGACCCTTTATCATAGGGTTGATTGCTCCCCAGCTTGTCGCTCTCCAGTTAAGCGACAATCCATGGTCGGTTTACCTTGATATGCTCGCTTTTAATTTGTACGGATTGTTTGCGATGCTTACGGTTTCCTTTGTTGTGCTCACCGGTTTTGATATTGGCGGAATGTACAAAGCCCAAAAAAGGGCTGATGAGACTGGGGAATTAATTGGAGAAAATGATATCCCGATGGTCTCAGAAAAAGAGGAAAATCCGCTGCCTCCCGACTATCGTCCCAGCTTGTGGAATTTCCTCGTTCCTATGTGTCTTCTTTTTGTCGGCATTTTCTTTGTTATTTTTTGGACGGGCGAGGTTGGTAAGAACGGATTTGTAGGCGCTTTCTTGAATGGAGACATTGTTACTGCTATTTCCATCGGTTTTTTGGCAGGAGCTGTTGGGGCGTCCACGATGGCGATAGTGACTCGTCTGCGAACCTTTCAGCAATCTGTAGATGATTGGGTAAAAGGGGTCAAACAGATGATGAATGTCCCCCTGATCCTGGTCATGGTATGGTCGATCGGC
This sequence comes from Brevibacillus reuszeri, assembly GCF_002897295.1. Taxonomy (GTDB): domain Bacteria; phylum Bacillota; class Bacilli; order Brevibacillales; family Brevibacillaceae; genus Brevibacillus; species Brevibacillus reuszeri_A. The sequence continues at coordinate 211,330 of NZ_BEXF01000011.1, read as the reverse complement.
TCTGTCACTAGCAAAATGGGTGTGGGTGTATATATTACCCAGCTTATTGATGGATTTTTACCTGTCAGTATCGTTCCAGCCTGCATTTTTGTGATTGGAGCTCTCATTTCGTTTGCGACCGGAAGCTCGTGGGGAGTTTGGGCCATTCTCATGCCGATTGCCATTCCGATGGCACACAGCCTTGATTTGTCGCTTCCGTTAGTTATCGGTGCGGTGATCAGCAGCGGCCTGTTTGGAAACCACTGCTCGCCAATTGCGGATACCACCGTCATGACCGCAACGGCAGCCGCATGCGACAACATCGAGCACGTCCGTACGCAATTGCCTTATGCGCTCATTATTGCAGCGACAACAGTCTGCGGATTTTTGATCGGAGGAATGACAGGCCAAGCCATTCCGAGTCTGTTCGGACAGGCTGTTTTAATCGTCATTGTATTCTGGATCTTGAACAAAAAAGTGAGAAGGAAGGCAAGTGTAAAGCAAAGCGTTGGAACGATAGTGTAAGACGGAATGGAACGAAATTAAAAGGAGGTTTTTTTACATGCTGGATATTATCATTTACAACGGTACCGTGATTACGATGGAAGGGGAAGGCGTAGGTGCCATTCAAAATGGTGCTGTTGGGATCAAAGGCAATCTCATTGAAGTCGTGGGAGAAACGTCAGAAGTAGTAAAAAACTACAAAGCCCACCGCTATGTAGATGCGTATCACAAAGTCGTCATGCCGGGACTCATCGATGCCCATACCCATTCTGGAATCGCCTTACTGAGAGGTTTGTCTCAAGATACGGACAATTGGATGGAAAAAGGGTTATGGCCCTTCCACAAAGTGCTGACACCAGAAGATCGGGTAGCAGGTTCCTTGGTCAACATCATCGAAGGGCTTAAAGCGGGAACGACCACCTTTTGCGACTATGACGAACCGATGCGCGAGATTGTAAAAAATCATGCCATGATTGGAACAAGAGCAAGGGTCTGCGATATGGTGAACGAGCTTCCAGATGACCTGAGCGATGTGAAAGTGGGAGAGCTGTACACATTCGACCCGGCGATCGGACAACGAAAGCTGAAGGAAAATATTGCACTCATCGAGGAATGGCACGGAAGGGAGAATGGGCGCATCACTTGCTTATTGGGTCCCCAGGGGCCAGATATGATGTCAAAAGAGCTCCTGCTCGAAATAAAAGAGCTGGCTAACAAATATGATACAAACATTCATATGCATGTGGCTCAGGGAGATCGGGAAATCAATCAAATGGTAAAACGGTATGGAAAGAGGAGCATTCCTTTCCTAGAAGAGCTTCAGTATCTGGATGAGCGTCTCATGGCTGTGCACCTCACAGAGGCCACGCGCGAGGAAACTCATGTACTTGGGCGCTCCGGTGCCGCAATGATCCTGTGTTCAGGCAGCATCGGGATTATCGACGGGATCGTTCCACCTGCAGCCGAGTTTTTGGAGGTAAGCAATCGATTGGCACTTGGATCAGATCAGGCGCCAGGCAACAATTGCAACAATATGTTTAATGAAATGAAATTTACAGCAATATTAAACAAATGCAAATCGAAGGACCCGCGTGTTTTCCCATCGTGGAAGGTCTTGCGCATGGCTACAATCGATTCTGCAAAAGCGATCGGTTTGGAGCATGAGATCGGTTCTTTGCGTAAAGGCAAAAAGGCGGACATCATCATTGTTGATTTCGACAGCCCCAACCTTGTTCCGATCATCCAGGAGCCGATTCGCAATATCATTCCGAATCTTATCTATTCTGCAAAAGGAAGCGAAGTAGAGACAGTGATTATTGACGGAAAGTTCGTCATGGAGAATCGCGTGGTTTTAACAGTCAATGAAAAGCAAGCGGTGAGAAAAGCGCATGAAGCGGCAGCAGAGCTGGCGGAAAGAGCGAAAGACTCGTTTCATAAAATGGACACGCCGATCGCCAACATGATGAAGGACGGATATTTATAAGGAACGGATAAAGAGGATGCCATGCTACTATCCGGTGTAATTTTGATTGTTGCCTTTTTGCTGGCGAATTCAGTATTTGCCTTTCAGGTGAAGTACATGGGGGATGGCTTTTCGGATATTGTAAAGTACCAGCTGTATGTACTGCCTGTCTTTTTTATCGTCAACCTTTTACTCGGTGTGGGATTTAAAATCGGATACAAATATTTAAACAATATGACTGTTGTTATGGCTGTCGGAAAAGGAATAGAAATTGCGACCTTGCTCGTCGTTTCCTATTTGTTTTTTGCAGAAGTACCTTCCCTGAAGGCTATGTTGGGATTAGGATTTGTTGTGGTAGGGCTGACGCTGGTGAAAATGTAGAAAAGAAGTACACACGGCTTGCGGAGTGAGCCGAGAAAAATATGAATCAACTGTAAGAAGAGGGGTGGTCACTAAGTTGACTGCCCCTTTTGCTTGTCCGCCGCGCATTACTGTCCAAGGTTGTCATAATCAGAGCAATGGACTAATGTAGTATTTATAATAATGATTATCAATATCAGAGAGTAGTAACTTGGTAGCTACGATCGAAACGTACAGGAGGTGGGGATGTATGACCAAAAAAGAGCAGAGCCAAAACGAAGCGCACGGCACCACTACTCGCATGTCACTGGATGAGGTTCGTACGTACATGGCTGGCCATTTCGCTAAAGCCATGTCAATCCATGATCTGGCGCAGTTGACCGGACTCAGTCCAAACTATTTCGGAGAAGCGTTCAAGAAAGCATATGGGCACAGTGTCATGGATTATTTGACGGAGATGCGCATTGGGCACGCCAAGAAGCTGCTTCGCGATTCGGATCTGTATATGCATGAGGTCGCGCGCAAGGTCGGCTACACCGATGAGTTTTATTTCAGCAGAAAGTTCAAGAAGGCAGTGGGCATCTCTCCTTCTGCATACAGCAGGGCTGCCCGCAAGCGGGTAGCCGTCACATCCTCGGCAGACATCGGAAATCTGCTTGCGCTTGGCGTCGTCCCGGTGGCAGCTCCACTTGATCCCAAATGGAGCCCCTATTATCACTATTACTACCGGGACAGGATCAAGGTGCGCGTAGGCTCTTCCGGACCCGACATGGACAGGGAGGAAGAAAGCTTCAGGCAGCTGATTGCCGCAAAGCCTGACTTTCTGATTGTAAAGCATGATCACGATGACCGTATTCGTGATCGTTTTATGACCTCGGGGATCGAATGCGTCAGAATGGTAGCGACGAAGTGGCCAGAGCAATTGCGACGAATAGCGGAGGTACTAGACAAGCAAGAGTTTTGTGAGCATTGGATTGACGCTTATGAGTCCAGAGTTGTTCAAGCTAGGGAGAGTATAAGCCACGCTGTCGGAGATGATCTGTTTGTCACGCTGCGTATCTCAGGCGAGCAAATCTTTCTCTACAGCAACAGAGGAATTCGCGACGTGCTGTATCGGGATCTGGCACTGCAGACGATTCCCGAGCTCACGAAACGATGCAATGAATCAATCACGCTCGAACAGTTGCTGCACATTAATCCTGACCGGATGCTCATGTTGATTTGCCCGGATGCGGATACACGAAAGTTCTGGCTTTCCTTGCAGTATCACACACAGTGGAGAGGGCTGAATGCCATCAAGAGTGGGCAGATGTATGTCATCCCCTCCAATCCGTGGTTCGAATATTCGGCGATTGCGGTCAATCGGATACTTGAAGAAACGTCACTGATGCTAACAGGGAAAAATCCAGCCCCCTCCCCTGTTCCTGTCCATGGAGTTACACGGGGGATGCCTTTATAATTCCTTTGTGTGAGAATGGTTATCACTAGAGGGGGCATTTTATGATAAACAAGGTTAACCAGCGGCGGCGAAATACTCGCAAGTTGCTCGTCGTGTCTTCGGTCCTGGTGCTGGTATCAGGACTGCTTGCCGCATGCAGCACGAATACAGCCAACGTGCAAGGCGCCAAACAGGAGGCAGCAGCACCGACCAAGTCGACAGATGCGGCCAAGAATACGGAAGAAAAAGCGAGCGTCTACCCACTGACGATAAAGGACGAGCTTGGTCATGACGTGACGCTTCCATCCAAGCCAGCTAAAATCCTTGCCCCGATCATGGAGGATTCCCTGGTTACGCTGGGGATCAAGCCGACGATGCAATGGTCCAACGGCGTAAGCCCGCAAGAATATTTGCAGGATCAGCTCGGCAGTGTGCCGCAGATTAGCTTTGCTGGCGGGCTGCCTTCTTTTGAGGCGGTTCTGGATTCGCAGCCGGAGCTCATTATTTTGCACAATTCGTATGCATCCGAGAGTGGTGCGTATGAAAAATATGCGAAGATCGCTCCGACGTATGTATTCAAGAGCGCAACAACTGATTTGAACAGCTCACTTCGTACTCTAGGAAAACTGCTTGATGAGTCGGACAAGGCAGAGCAGGCGATAAAAAACTATGCCGACAGGGCTGCAAGTGCAAGGGCAATGCTGGAAGGGAAAATAAAGGGGAAAAAAGCAGCGATCATTCGTTTTAATGCAAAAGGCATGTTTTTCATGAATAGCAATTATTTCAGCGGCTATGTGCTGAAGCATGATTTGGGCTTCGAGCAAAGCGACATAGTGAAAGACGGGGCTCTGGAGGTTTCCTTTGAAATTTTGCCTGAGCTGGATGCTGATTATATTTTTCTCGTCAACGATGGCAATCAGGGAGATCGCTATTTCAATGAGCTGCGTGAAAGTGAAGTGTGGAAGAATGTTCCCGCAGTGAAAAACGGTCACGTATTTGAAACGTCAAAGGACTATTGGCTGAGCGGCGGCTTTATTGCACACGGAAAAGTGATTGACGATGTGGTGAGGTTCCTTCAGCCATGAGCAAAATAACAGAAAGACCTCATATCCCGCAGCATTGCTTTGAATATCAGATGACATCGAGCAAGAATCTGGATTATCGGATTTTGATTGCCACGCCAACAGAAGAACCGGCGCCAAACGGATACGCAGTCATTTATGCATTGGACGGTGATGCGCTATTTCAGACTCTTGCCGAGGCAGTCAAGCTGCAGACACGCAAGCCAAAGGGCTATGACCCCATTTTGGTGGTTGGGATTGGTTATCCATCAAAAGAGCCATTTGATATGGAGCGTCGTTGCCGCGACTTTACGATGCAGGTCGACCGAGCAGCGCTTCCCGAGCGACCGGGTGGCAGGCCGTGGCCGCCAACTGGAGAGGCAGATCAGTTTCTTGATTTTCTCGAGTTAGAATTAATGCCCACCATCGCCAAGGAATTGCCAATTGATCCCGCCCGGCAATTAATTGTAGGACATTCCCTTGGGGGATTGCTTACGCTGCATGCCTTGTTCACGAGACCGCATCTGTTCACACATTATGCTTCTGGTAGCCCTTCCGTCTGGTGGGGTAATAACGAGGTGCTAAAGGAGCTGGAACAGTTTAAAGCACACTGGCAAGGTGAGGAGCAGCGTCATCTCTTGCTGACCATTGGCGCAGAGGAACTTGAGGATATGCTGAAAGGTGCCGAAGAGGTCGCCGAGGCTCTGAGTCCGCTCGTAGACAAAGGGCTGCATCTGGAGTGGATAAAATTTACGGGAGAAGATCATGTGAGCGTTCTTCCCGCTACACTCAGCCGTCTGCCCCGATTTTTATGGTCAAATAAAGGTATCACCTAACTGTAGCATAAGGATCGGCGGTCATTTTCTTCTGATAGTCGATCCTTTTTGGTGTTTTTAGAAGTAGATATTGACCAAACTCGGTCTGGAGACCGATTCCAAAATACATCGTCTGCACGATTCAACCGCTCCTGTTTGGTATATAATGGAATTTAGGGACAAGTGCGACAATATCCGCATTTTTACAGACTCGGGTGCCACATCGGAACCATAAAATACGATTCGAGGAGACGTAATCATTGAAAAAGTTAATCGAATTCAAAAATGTAACGAAGGAATACAAAATAGGAGAAGTGCCAATCAAAGCTCTGAACGGTGTAGATTTTTCCATCTCGGAGGGAGAATTCGTCGTTATTTTGGGGGCAAGTGGTGCTGGTAAAAGTACGATTTTGAACATACTTGGCGGGATGGATACGGCTACCTCAGGTCAAGTTTTTGTGGGTGATCAAGAAATTACGCGATTGAGCGAAAAAAAATTAACCCAATATCGCGGTGAGAAGATTGGCTTTGTATTTCAATTCTATAACTTAATTCCGAATTTAAACGCGCTGGAAAATGTGGAATTTGCCACTGAAGTATGCAAAAACCATCTGGATGCGAAAGATATTTTACATAAAGTAGGACTCTCGGATCGGATCAAAAACTTCCCTTCTCAGCTCTCTGGTGGAGAACAGCAAAGAGTTGCGATAGCCAGAGCGGTAGCCAAAAACCCTTTGCTTTTACTTTGCGATGAACCAACCGGAGCTTTGGATTATGTGACGGGTAAGTCCGTCTTAAAGCTTCTTCAAGATTTGAACAAGGAAACGAAAAAATGCGTCGTTTTGGTCACACATAATTCTGCGATTGCACCTATGGCTGATAAAGTGATTAAGGTGAAAAGCGGAAGGATCGATAGCATTACGATAAATACGGAAAAACAAAGCGTTGAAGGGATCGAGTGGTGAGGATGAAATTATTTTTAAAATTAGGCAGAGATATCAAACAATCGATCGGGCAATTTATTGCCTTTGTTTTGGTTATTGCGGTAGGAGCTTTTTTCTATGCGGGGCTGGTCACTTATAGCGATAATCTTAGTGCTTATACGGAGGCTTATTTTAAAGAACATCATGTAAGCGATCTAAATGTGTATTACAGTCAAATCTCCCAAAATGATGTGGCTGCTTTGAGCAAAGTGGAGGGCATCCAAAAAATAGAGGGACGCTATACCTTTGACGCCACGCAAGCCTTTGATGGCTACAAAGCTTCCATCAAAATTCATTCCATCCCGTACGAAAATGAAATCAATACGCCTACAATGATCGAGGGCAGGATTCCATCCAAAAAAGAGGAGATCTTACTCGATTCCCACTATGCAAAAGAACATGGCTATCATGTGGGTGATCAAATCAGTCTAAGAGCAAATGAAAAAGATTTTACGTTTACCATTAGCGGCTTGGGTGAGAATGTTGAACATGCCAAAAAGAACGAAATACAAGACCATCAAACGTACGGAATCGCTTATATTGCGGAAGAGGCAATACCTGAAATCGCAGATGGGTTTACCTACAATGAAATCATGATTGATGCAAAGGAAGGCTACGATATTGACTTAGTAGGCAAATCAATTGAAGAACAATCCAAAGGGCTTTCTTATGTAAACCAAGTAAGCAAAGAACGGTCTTTTAGTTATTCCAAAATAAATGAAACGATACATAATAATAAATTGATGAGCAAGGTTATCCCTTTCATTCTCTTTTTGATTGTAGCCATTATTCTCTTTCTTACGATGTCGAGGATGATCGATTCTCAAAGAAATCAAGTCGGTATTATGAAGGCTTTGGGCGTTAAAAACAGGAGCATCATGCTTCATTACATGGGATACCCAGTGCTTGCCGGCATAGTAGGCACCGTCGTCGGTTGTGTCACTGCTGCTATTGTGTTTATTCCACTCGTAACGGCGTCGAGCGCAAGAGCCTACTCGTTGCCTGGCATTACTTACTCCCTTTCTGTTTTTTCTTTCATTCCTCCGATGATTTTCTCCAGTGCTTTTGGGATTCTGGCGTGTTACTTCAGTGGTAGAAGCATCTTAAAAGAACGTGCCGCTCAGGCTATGCGTCCGAAACCGCCAAAGAAGATGAGAAAGCTTTGGATTGAAAGAATTCCGGGCATTTGGAGCCATATTTCCTACAGCTACAAGCTCATTTTGAGAAATATATTTTTAAATAAGCAAAAGGCTTTAGCGAGCTCAATTGGTGTTGTCGTAAGCACTGTTTTATTGATAACGGCTTTTGGCACACAAACGGCGTTGCTAAAGGTAGCGAACCAAATTGAAGATGTTTATACCTATGATTTACGAGTAGATTATTCGGTGGGAACGGCTTCTAATGCGGTTAAACCACCCTTTGGCATAAAAAGTAGCTATTCTTTAGCGACCTATCCTGTTGAATTCATCAAAAATGATGCAAAAGAAAAGGCCACCTTCGTTGTTACGGAAAAAGAAAACAATCTCATCCATTTCTTTGACGACAATGACAATCGGATATTTTTGGAGGATAATGGCGTGCTCGTACCCAAATCCTATGCCGATAAATATCAGATTGTAGTAGGGGATAGCATCAAAATAAAATTCGTAGCACCAGAGCTAAAAAATAAATCGGTAGACATGAAGGTTTTACATATATCTACCCAGTATTCAAATCCGTCGTTTTATAGCACACCAGCCTATTTAAAGAGCTTCGACATCGATTACAGTCCAACCTCGCTTTTAGTTGAAGCAGACAGCTTTGTAGATCGGATTAATGTGCGCAGCTACTTTGAACAAGATCCGCATGTAGATACCATTACAGACAAGAATGATTTAAAGAAATCAGCTGAATACATTTTGAAGCAAAATAGTTTTGTATTTATCATGTTTATCATTAGTGCTGTCATCCTCTCCTTTGGCGCCATCTATACGATATCCTCAATAAACATTTATGAAAGGAATCGCGAGCTCGCAACACTAAAGGTGTTAGGCTATCAAAAAAATAAAATAAACAGGCTGATCTTTTTTGAAAATATCATCCTGACTACATTTGCGGTCATTGTAGCTCTGCCGATAAGTGGCTATGTTTACTCGATCGTAGTAAAGGCACTGTCTAGCAGCCATCAACAAATACCCGATCAATTAAATATGCTTGTCCTGCTGGTATCTGTTATTCTTGCCTATGTACTTACGATTCTTTCTAACCTGCTGCTGAGGAGAAAAGTAACCAATATCAATATGATTGAGTCATTGAAGAGCGTTGAATAGAAGCTTATACTTCCGATATAGGGGTAGTCACTTAGGTGGCTGCCTTTTTTTGTGCTAAACGAAAGGAAGAGATCCATGCACACTTTGATTTATAACGATTCTTTACCTATTCATTGCTGTGTCATTCTCTAATAATTATTTTTATGGTGATTCCCTCTGATAATCCGCCTTGGAAGACAAGGTGTTCATGAACACACGCAAGAATAGGAGTGTATTTTTATGTCAGTATCCAGTAGTAGAAACGGTTTTATTATCCTCGCCATGGCGTTGGGACTGCTGATGTCGTCCTTGGACAATACGATCACCTCAGCAGCCATTACTCATATCATTCAGGAGATTGGCGGTTTTGAAAGCATGAGCTGGGTCTTTACAGCCTACGTATTAGCGGCAACCAGCACGATGCTCATCTTCGGGAAAATGTCAGATCTTTTTGGACGAAAGCTGTTTTATTTAATCGGTATTACCGTTTTTTTAATCGGCTCTGCGCTATGTGGCGTCGCTCAAAACATTGAACAGCTCATTACATTCCGTGCGATTCAAGGAATTGGTGGCGGGGCGCTTTTTCCTATCACCTTCACGATTCTGTTTACGCTTTCCTCTGATCCCAAATATACTGCACGAATTTCAGGGGTTTTCGCCGGCATCTTCGGGCTTTCTTCGGTTGCTGGACCTCAAATCGGAACCTTGCTTTCTGAGCTTCTGGGATGGCGCTGGTGCTTTTATGTCAATATTCCCATCGGTCTATTGTCTCTAGTGACGCTCCTCGTCTCACTCAAAGAATCTCGCTCACAAGCGAAACCAAAGATTGACTATTTAGGAACCATTTCATTGATCATCTCATCAATAGCGATCATGCTTGCACTCGAATGGGGTGGCAAGATGTATGCCTGGTCTTCTTGGCAAATTATCGGATTATTTGTTGTTTCAATCGTTGTCGGAGTATCCTTTATTTTCATTGAACGTCAGGCACAGGAACCCATTCTCCCTCTGATCTTATTTAAGAATCGCATGGTGGTCGCGACCTGCATCGCCTGTCTATCACAAGGGGCTATTATGTTTGGTGCGATTACTTATTTACCGATCTTTGCGGTGGCTGTACTCGGTCACGCGAACGCTAATAGTGTTTTGACACCATTGATGCTCTCCTTAATGGCAGGTGCCGTAGTATTTGCGATGCTGCAAACCAAATTTTCATTTCGTGCCCTCATGACATTCTCCATGCTGGCTTGCTTGGGCATTAGCATTTTCTTAACGAACCTGTCTCCTGCCATCTCAACCTTGCATCTGACATTACTCATGATCCTGCTCGGTTTTGCAGGGATTGGACCGCTCATGAGCATTGCACAGAACGCGATTGCCTATTCCGTTGACAAAAAATATATCGGTATTTCTTCCTCAATCGTTGGTTTCAGCAGGAATATGGGGGGAGTATTGGGGGCGTCTGTTATGGCTGCTGTTGTTAACCAAAATTATAAAACGATCATCACAGCTGGAGAGCCATTACAAGGGATTTCATCTGATAAAATAGAGAGTCTACTAAACCCTGAAATAGTAATGCAGGCCACCACACAGATTGATCCAGCTATTCATTTGTTCCTTCGCGATTCATTAGGAGCTTCTATTAATCATGGATACTTTGTGGGTATCGCTTTTGCTGTAATCGGATTTCTTTCTGTATTAAATGCGGGGCCAGGCCAAGCGAAGAACCCTAAAAAGGACGAAGATTCATAGGAGTGCTCGCCTTATGACAGTAAAAATTTATGCTTGGAAGGATGACTGAAGTGAAAATAGGTTTAGTAAGGCATTACAAGGTAAAGCAAGAGTATCCAACTGGCACACCAATAAATGCAGATGAACTAAATGAATGGTTCCGAACCTATGATGAAGCAGAGATTGAAGAGGGATATACGGACCTACAAGGAATTGAATGGGATGAGTGCTTCACAAGTAATTTGCCGAGAGCAGTAAAAACAGCGGAGATCATATATAAAGGGCCGATATGCAAAATGGCAGAGCTACAAGAAGTTCCGCCACCTAGATTTACGATGAGAGTAAAGCTTCCCTTTTTTGCATGGGCTATTCTTATTCGATCTTCTATGTTTTTTAACAGCCAAACTCGCGAAGAGATTAGACAAGCTAAATCAAGAATTAATGAGGTTCTTGATCAGGCTATTTCCCAAGAAAAAGAGAATGTGTTAATCGTCAGTCATGCAGCTCTTATGATGTTTATGCGAAAAGAGCTGATTAAAAGGGGATTTAAGGGCCCGACGTTTAAGCATGCGGAAAATGGGAAGCTTTATCTTTTTGAAAAGTAATGTAGAGACATGGGTAGAGAATGGTTTTGACCAAAAGCGGGTTTATCGCGGCACCTCCAATTGTTGGTTTCACTTAACAGTTGGAGGTGTCATTCATTTCCTTGGATATCGACTCAAAATAGCTGACAACTACCTCTCGAAATTCCAGAGCAGCCCGCGAAATGTACCGACTTTTATGCCAAAGCAAAGCGATCTCCCGTACCAATTCCTGATCCTCTACATGAAGATAGCTGATTTTTTCGTGTGCAGAGGCTGCCGTACTTGGGATGAAGGCTATTCCAATCTCGGCCTCTACAAGACTGATCAGCCTGGCAGGTTCATCTCCTTCATACACATAATTGGGTACAAACCCAGCCAATTTGCAAATCGACTCGACCAAATCACGTGTACCGTAGCCTTTCTTTACACCGACAAACGATTCATCTGCCAGCTCTGCCAAGGCTACGCTGCTTTGGTCTGCAAGCCGATGCGACTTCGGAACCGCTACATGAATAGGGTCTAGGAACACGATTTGACACTCGATATCATCCTCGTAAATGGGAGGTGAGGACAAGCAAAAATCGACCTCGCCTCTTTGAAGCACCTTAACCATTTCGTATGTGCTCAGCATTTGCACATGAAATTGGATATGGGGTCGTTTTTTTCGAAATTCTCGAAGGATGTGTGGTAACGTGCTTGCGGTCGTGACCGCCAATTCAAGCGTGCCGTGTTCCGGGCTGGATAAATCACGAATCTCTTGTTTCCCTTGTTCCAATTCAAACAAAGCCCTTTCCGCACGGCGAAGGAATCTACTTCCGTACTCATTCAACCGCAGCTTCCTTCCGATTCGATCGAATAAAGGCATCCCGAGATCTTCTTCTAGACGTTGAATCGTTTTGCTTAGAGACGATTGTGTCACGTGCAAACTTCTTGCGGCTTCGGTCACATGCTCTGATCGAGCGACAGCAAGAAAATATTTTAATTGAAGAAGCTTCATCGAGTTCCCCTCCACTCATTCCTTTCAGTCAATGAAATCATAGCATAAAATGCGTTGGAGTAAATGTGAGATATCATATACGCTATCCTCAACAAGCTTTAGGGGGACCGAAAATGAATGCTCGCAGCAGGTGGTTGTTAATTTCTGTTGGACTGGGGGTACTACTCAACCCTTTAAATTCTTCGATGATTGCAGTGGCGATTGCGAGGCTGCAGCATGTGTACCGCCTTGACTTTACGCAGGTTTCCTGGATTATTTTTACCTTCTACATTGCAAGCAGTATCGCTCAACCTGTGATGGGCAAGGCCAGCGATTTATTTGGCCGCAAAAAGATATTCCTTACGGGGCTAGCTGTCGTCTCTGTAGCATCCTTAACAGCTCCATTCTCACCCAGCTTCGGGTGGCTCATTGTGTTCCGCATTTTGCAAGCTATTGGAACAAGCATGATGGTTGCGGTAGGGATGGCGATTGTTCGTGTTCATATCACGGAAAAACAGGCGACTGCGTTGTCCGTTTTGTCCATGTTCCTATCAGGAGCCGCAGCGATTGGGCCTTTTGTCGGCGGTATCTTGCTTCATTGGTGGGATTGGCAAGCCATCTTTTTCGTCAATATTCCGTTTGTGGTGGCGAGCTTTCTATTTGCGTCGAGGTATATTCCAGATGACGCACCGCCAAAATCTACTACACAAGGCATGTCCTTACGAAAATGGGGAGAGTTCATCGATGGGCCAGGGGTTCTGCTTTTTACGGTGGGGCTAGTTAGCGTCCTCATTGGATTGTTGTCAGCAACATCATCTGGGCATGTCTCATTTGGGGTTGTCATTGCCTTGCTGCTTGGCCTCGTTACATTAGGGTTTTTCGTACGACATGAGTTAAAGGCGGCATCACCCTTTATTCCTGTACGTGCATTTGCGAAATATCCTGCGATGACTTTGGTTAATGTTGAATTCATACTCGTGAATCTGCTTTATTACTCGCTTTTTTTCGGCTTCCCATCCTATCTGCAAATGGTGCGTCATGTCAGCGAGGTAGATACAGGGCTGCTCATGTTGAGCTTGGGCTTGTGCTCACTCGTTGTGTCTCCACTAGCCGGGAGATGGATCGATAAATCAGGTCCAAGGCCAGCATTGCTCGTTTCTGCCATATTGATGACGCTAGGATCATTGTGGATCGTGACATTGAATGAAAATTCACCAGTTGTCAGTGTTTGTTCGGCATTAGCTGCATTTGGCATTAGCAACGGGTTGAACAATGTCGGCATGCAAGCTGCCTTGTTCAAGAGCTCTCCGAAAGAAATGATTGGTGTGGCCTCCGGGTTATTTATGACATCAAGATACTTGGGCACCATTCTTTCTTCACTGCTGCTCGGCATTGTAATGGGAGATAGGCTTAGCGCTGAGGGATTTCGTTTGCTGGGGGTGATCCTCGCCATCGTTGCATTAACCCTGGTATTCACGAGCTGGCAACGGAGAGAGCAAGAGCAAGTAGAACAGTCTTAGAATCGATAATTGGAATTAAAAATTCGTTACGAACAGCAAATCTCATCTCAGAGATATGCTGTTTTTATTTTTTTAAGGTTTAGTTAAGTTTCGGATTAAAACGCTGTAAGGTGCAGGGGGCTATAATCAGCTGAGTACGAAGCAAACACGAAAAAACGGGAGAGAGACATGAAAAATAACATCATCACTTGTGTATGGATCGTAGCCATCTTACTTGGCGGTCTGCTCATTATTCAAAACGTAAACCTAAACCGGATTGGCGCAGACGTATTTTATACGCAGATCCAAGGGTCAGGAAAGGAACTGACAGACAGAGTCGGCAATGGAGAGACATTGGTCAGATATGAATATGAATTGCCGGCTTTTGATAAAGACGGAACGCAAACCACTTTGAAGTTTAATGCGGACAAGCAGCTTCGGGTAAAAGCGTATTTGAGCTTGTACGTGAAAGAGGGCAAGGGTGTGACCTCTTATCAGGAAGTGACAAAAGAAAAGCTGCCAGAGAAAGTCATGGAAAAGCTGCAAGAAAGAAAGGAGTAAAAGCAAATGAGCACATCATCCATCCCGCAAAAAGAGCGGATCGTTGCATTAGATATCATTCGCGGTTTCGCATTGTTCGGAATCCTGTTTATTAATGTGAAAGGCTATATCCTTTTGACAGAAGGCGTAGAAATCCCTGTTTATAATGGGATCAATGCAGTGATCGATACTTTGATCAACATTTTCGTGGAAAAGAAGTTTTTCTCTATTTTCTCGTTCCTGTTTGGCGTTGGATTTTATATTTTCGCTTCACGGGCGGAAAAGCGGGGAGATAAGCCATTGAGAAGATTCTCCCGACGCCTTTTGACACTCTTTGTCATCGGGGTTGTACAAGTATTTATCTTTTGGGGAACGATCCTGCCTTTTTATGCGCTAATTGGGTTTCTCCTACTGCCCTTTTACCGAGCAAAAGTCGCGACAGGTTGTAAATGGCTCGCGGGGATCACAGGCGTGTACCTGCTTGCGTTGATTCTGAAGCTTACAGGGGCAGCTGGCTTATTGTCCAGTGTACTAGACGTAATAGTTGCCGATTCCACGTTGATCTTTCTTATGTTTTTGGCGGGATTTCTTGCAGCAAAATCGGATTTGATCAGACGAGTCGGTGAATGGAAAAATCAAATTAGGCAAGTCGCGATTGGATCATTGCCGATCGTTGCTGGTTTTTCAATCTGGACCTGGTTTGCAGCGGAGAATGGAGTAGATGAGCTGAAGCTGATCGTTTCACTTGGCACTATTCCCGCTGTCTTGTTTTATCTAAGCTCCCTGTTTTTGCTGTTGGAGCGTGAGCAGATTCGTTCTTTTCTTACGCCTGTTTCGAGAGTGGGGCAGATGGCTCTTACCAATTATGTGGCGCAAAGCTTTATCGGGTCGCTGATCATTTCCATCATGGGGCTGGAAACCGTTTCTCCAGTCAATGTAGTCATCATTGCCTGCCTGATTTTTATCGTACAAATCATCTTCAGCAGTCTGTGGTTCAAATTTTTCACCATGGGACCTTTGGAAAAGATGTGGCGCTTTATGACCTATGGCAAGCAAAAAATAAAGTAGTTGAACGCGGAATGCGCAGGAAGGCTTGGAAAATGGCTTTTTTGCGCATTCTTCTATACAAGGGCCATGAACCGAGCTTGATATATGCCCGAGGCTCAGGCATACTCTCACATAAAAAGGTTTGGGCAGTAGAGGAGGCAGCATGGAATGTCTAGCAAAAAGGTTTTAATTATCGATGATGAAGAAGATATTTTGAAGCTCATAAAAACGGTCCTCATCAAGGAAGGGATAGAGAATGTCATAACGGCAACGACAGCAAAAGAAGGATGGCTGCAATTTCAAGCGGGCAAGCCAGACCTGGTTTTATTAGACATCATGCTGCCGGACGGAGAAGGCTATGAGCTTTGCAAGCAAATGAGGAACGTCTCCAAAGTACCGATTTTGTTCGTATCTGCCAAGACGGAAGAAATCGATAAAATTTTGGGCTTTGCCATCGGGGGAGACGATTTTATAACCAAGCCGTTCAGCCCCAAAGAGCTTGCTTATCGCGTGAAGGCACAATTACGAAGAGCCGATTATGCCGTAGCAGAAACGATTGAAGATCCGATTTTAAAAGCGGGTCCTTTTGAGTTGAACCCGCAAAAAGCAGAGCTGTTAAAGGACGGCAGGCCCATCGATGTAAAACCGAAGGAGCTTGGTTTAATGAAGTTTTTCCTCCAGAACGTCAACAAAGTGATCAGTAAGGAAAAGCTGTACGATACGGTCTGGGGAGAGGATTTTACGGGCATTGATAATACCGTCATGGTGCATATTCGGAGATTGCGGGAAAAAATTGAAGAACAGCCTTCCCAGCCAAAGTATTTGATCACGATAAAAGGCTTAGGGTACAAATTAACGGTAGAGGATTCATAAACGATGAAATGGAAATTAACAGGAAGGTATTTGCTGTCGGTTGTTTTGGTTGTAGTACTCGTTATTTTCATGAATGTATTCATTTCGTTCGCTTTGTTAATTGTTCAGCTGGGATTCGATATACCGATCGTTCTGGAAAAGGAAACATCTCCTGAGCAATTTACGAGGGGGTTTCAGAATCGGATACAAATTGTAGATCATGTCGTGACCATTAGCGAAGCAGGGAAAAATGAGCTGCTGGCCAAGAATGCATGGTTGCAGGTTATGGATGAAAATGGAAAGGTAATTGCCGATTATCGAGTTCCAGAAGGTGTCAAGACCAAATATACGCCAACAGATATCATTCAGATGTACAAGTATAAGGAAGTGAATGGGGACACCACTGTTTTTATTGGAGAAAAAGGTAGCGGAGACAGACATTACAGCTATTTCATTGGGATCGAAAACCCAAATTTAAACCGCTATGTCCTTTCTTATGACAACCACGTTCTTTTCCAAATGTTCAAGATTGGAAGCGTCATATTTGTCATCGATATTCTCATTGCCTGTTGGATTGGATACATGTTTAGCAAGCGCCTCACTCAGCCACTGCACGCTCTCATTGATGGGATCAAAAACTTGGCCAATCATCAGTTCTTTATTCCAATGCAATCGCAAGGGATTTATGAGAATGTGTTTGATAACGTGAATCAATTATCCACCCAGTTACAAGCAAACGAGAAGGAAAGAAAGAAATTGGATCAGCTAAAAGAGGAATGGATCGCAAACATTTCCCATGATATAAAAACACCGCTTGCCTCGATCCAGGGGTACTCGGAAATGATCAAAGACCCGGATTACGATTTTACCATGGATGAAATTCGGGAATATGCAGGGATTATTGAGCAAAAGTCACTCTATATAAAAGAGGTCATGGAAGACCTGCATTTGACGACACGCTTGAAAAATAAAGAACTAGCTATTCAGAAGAAAACCATTAACCTGGTGACACTGCTGAGAAGCATCGTGATCGACATAGTGAATGATCCAAAATACGCCCATCGACAAATACAATTTCAGCCAACGGAAGAGCACATATCCGTAGAGGCGGATGAAATTTTGCTGAGGAGGGCGATTACCAACTTAATATACAATGCGATCGTTCACAATGACCCCGATGTAAAAATCGTTGTGAAAATCGAAATGAGAGAACGAGCGTACATGATCATCCAAGATGATGGAAAAGGGATCAAGAAAGAAGAACTGAATAGAATTTTTGACCGTTATTATCGAGGGACCAATACGGGAGAGGCGCATAAAGGCTCCGGACTCGGAATGGCCATAGCGAATGATATTATTCAGGCACATGATGGTGAGATTGCGATTCATAGTGAGGAAGGGCATGGGACTAGGGTTGAGATTCAGTTGTAGTTAGCGAAGGCAGGGGAAAAGCTGGGATTGGTACAGCTAAAATTGTGAAAGAAGAAATACTAGACCATGTATAATTTTGGTAGCGCATTTAAACGGAAGGGGAATCTGATTGGAAGCTCCTTTAAGCAGAGTACATTGGATCGAAAAAAATGAGGTGCTGGACGAGCTGCTAAGCCAAGAAGACATCTTAACTGTACATCCTATGAATCAGGGATTGGAAGCCGAAGTGATAAAGATCAGTTCAGAAAATGAAAGCTATGTATTAAAAGTATGGAATAAAGAGTCCAAACCTGATGTTCGCTTTCAATTCCATCTGGTGCACGCCCTTGTAGAGCGTGGATTTTCAGTCCCTTTGCCAGTGGGGTGGGGAATCAATTCGAACTCCCATCAGATGCTGCTGACTACCTTTAACGGGTCGCCCATACGCAAAGCAAATGAACAGCTCATGGTACATATGGCAAATCTATTAGCCCAGATGCATCAAATGGATGTAAAAGAGCTAGGGCTCCCGAAGTACGATTTTCTGGACTATTTTTTCCCAGGGGCAGGTGAACATCAAGATATTTATCAGGCCCTAGATTCTCTTCTTTCGTTAGTCAAATTCAAGCAAGAACGACTGATTCATGGCGATTTTCATTTCGAAAACATAGTGGAAGAAGACGGACGATGTACTGTAATCGATTGGACGAACGGACAATTAGGTGACCCCCGATACGATTTTGCATGGACGTTTATTTTGCAAAAAATATATATTTCAGAGCGGTCTGCAGAGGCATTTCGCTCCGCGTATTTATCAGAAATTGATATTTGTCCCAAAGACCTTGACGTTTTTGAAGCGTTAGCTTGCCTGAGATGGCTATTGCTCGCTAGACGTGGTGGTACACCAAAAGAACCCGCTGCAAGCGATCGAGCAAAACGATTAATCACAAGCCATCCGTACTTACATGAATGGCAGGTATGGAATAGGGCGTGAAAAAGAACAAGGAGTGGACCATGGGGATGAAAGTACAAGCTATTTTCGAAGAATTTCCAGTCCTTCAGTCAGAAGAATTGACCTTGAAGAAGATCGAAGACCAGCATCTCGATAAAGTTTTTGAAATCTACAGCAATGACAACGTATTTGAATACTGCGGCATCATTCCCAAGCATAATAAAGCTACGGTAAAAAACATGATTGGGCATTTTGAGAGAGACTATAGCAAAAAGACGAGGGTCAAGTGGGGAATATTCGCGAAGGCGACCCCCAATCGACTGCTGGGTATTATCGAAGCCTTTGATTTCAATCAAAAAGTAAACGCAGTGACAATCGGCTACTTTTTAGCTGAATCCACTTGGGGAAAAGGGATAGCTACTCAGGCCGTAAATCTGTTGATCCGTTTTTTGTTTACAGAAGCGGACATCAACCGGATTCAGGCAGAAGTGATGCCTCAAAATGAAGTCTCCAAGAAGGTACTGCTGAAAAATGGCTTCATCAAAGAGGGAACACTCAGACAAGCAACGCTCTGGTCAGGAAAAGGGATTGTTGATTTGGAGATTTACAGTATGTTGAAAGAAGACTATGTGAGATGACGCTGGTCATGCCATGAGTATGGAATCCACCAGAATGCACCGTTACCTATAAAAGCTCTCCTATGGTACTATGTGGGGTATGATTAAGAAAACGTCATCCTATCATAGATATTCAGAATGGGGAAAATATCTTGAAAACATTTAAGAAAGTTTATATAGAAATCACCAGCATCTGCAATCTTGCCTGTTCCTTTTGCCCGCCGACGGAGCGCAAAGCCAATTTTATCAAGGTCGAGGACTTTGCCAAAAGGCTGGACGAGATCAAGCCGCATACCAAGTACATTTATTTGCACGTAAAAGGAGAGCCGCTGCTTCACCCCAAAATCGATGAACTGCTTGATATCAGCCACGAAAAAGGCTTTAAGGTCAATATCACGACAAACGGCACCCTGATCGCAAAAAATCGGCACAAGCTGCTTGGCAAGCCAGCACTGAGACAGATGAATTTTTCACTCCACAGCTTTGACGGACATGAGGGCTCTACCAACCGCGAAGGCTATTTAAGGGAAATTCTTTCCTTCGTCCGAGAAGCGGAGGAGCATAAAGTCATCTTCTCGTTCCGTCTCTGGAATTTAACACAGGACAATGCGACAAACATTCAAAAGAATAGAAACCGCCAGACACTCGAAATTGTAGAAAAGGAATTTGGCCTTGATTACAAAATCGAAGAGAAAGTAGAGCCGGGCAGCGGCGTGAAAATCGCGGACCGCGTTTATTTGAACCAGGACCATGAATTCCAGTGGCCGAGCATGACAGCTCCAGAGGATGACGGTAAAGGCTTTTGCCATGGACTGCGAAGTCAGGCTGCTATATTGGTGGATGGTACGGTCGTGCCCTGCTGTCTGGACGGGGAAGGCGTCATTAATCTGGGAAATATCAATCAGACTTCATTTTCGGATATCGTCGATGGCGAGCGTGCGAATAATCTTATCGAAGGCTTTTCGCGCAGAGAGGCTGTCGAGGAGCTATGCAGGAGATGCGGGTATCGTCAGCGTTTTGGAGCGTAGTTATAGTGCTATAATAGAGTAGACAAGAATAGAAGGAGATTGATCTTTTTGAATCATAATGGAGCAACTAATGAGTTACCCTCAAACTACGAGGAGCTAAAAAAATCGGCTAATCGAACGTCGAATTGGAGAGAACGTTTTGATGCTGTTGAAGAGTTAGGTCAGTGGAAACACAGCCAAACCATCGATATATTAAAGCGAATCATGACTAGTGATCCTGTGTACAAGGTACAAAAGGCTGCGTACACGAAGCTCAAAGAATTTGGCGAAGATGTCCAATTACCGTCACAGAAAAAAGGCGACTTGATTAAAGGCACAACGAAAGCCTTGGTAAGAATAAAGAAGAGTTTGCCAAAAGATCATACGTTTGAACAGTTCAAAGAGAAGCTACAGAAAATGAGAACAGATGTATATGATGCGTACGAGGGTGAAAAAGAGACTGATTTTGATCAGTGGCTTGAAAAAACCTGGGCATCGTTATAGAAAGTTTGAAAAGAGTAGTTGATCTAAGTGAATGATCTACAGAGCTCAAGTGAAGAAACCACTTGGGCTTTTTTTATTCCTTCTGCTATCGACAGTAATCAAATCAATAGGAATGAAGGGGTGCTTTTACAACTCGATAACAACACCGTGCTATGCTAATAGAGAGGTGATCCCCCGTGGCAACCATTTTAATTGTCGAGGATGAAATCCCGATCCATGAATTGATCCGAAGAAATCTGCAAGCTGTGGGACATACATGCCTTTCCGCATTTGATGGAAAAGAGGCCATTCAAATACAGGCACTAAAAGAAGTCGATCTTATATTGCTGGATATCATGCTTCCGGAACTGGATGGGTTTGAGGTTTTTCAGCAGCTTCGAGGCACGCCAACGATTTTTTTGACCGCTCGCAGCAGTTTATCCGATAAGGTGAAGGGCTTGACGCTTGGCGCAGATGATTATTTGGTCAAGCCGTTTGAAATGCTGGAGCTGCTGGCACGGGTAGATGCGGTACTGCGGCGCACGAAAAAGGAAGGCAAAAGCTTTGAACTGGATGCACTGAGGATCGACTTTGAGAGCAGACAAGCTTTTGTGAACGAGAAACCGGTGGACTGTACCCCAAAAGAATTCGATTTGCTAGAGGTGCTAGTAACCAATCGCAATATTGCCTTGTCGCGGGAAAAATTGATCGAGCTTGCCTGGGGCTTCGACTATGTAGGGGATACTCGCACAGTGGATGTTCATATTCAAAAGCTGCGAAAAAAGCTGCAGATGGATTCCAGAATTAAAACGGTTTACAAGCTGGGATACCGTCTGGAGGTGTAACGGAGAAATTTTTATAACTTCCTAATAACTTGATGATGGTTCTATGATTTTGTCCTTCTATACTGCTTTTGTGATCACAAACAAAACAATGAAGGAGAGATTTAGCGTGAAAGTAGATCGAATGGTAAAAAAGGGATGGAAGCAAACGGTAGTAGCGGCAGCATTGATCACGGGAGCCAGCACATTGCTGTTCCAGGGATTCATCCTGGCTGCGACAGCGTCAGAGTATAACAAAACCAATATGGTTTCTACCAGCTATGCAAGCTTCGCAGCCGGATCTTCTCAAGTGGCGCAAAATAGCGTGCCAGCTGGCTACCAAAAAGCAAACTATACGATTCGAAACATCAACCTGGAATATTACCAAAATCAATCTCCAACGAGCAAAGACATGCCGAAAGAAGCTGCAGCAGAAATTGGTGCTCAGACGCTTTGGAACGTTTTTGGGCTTGGGTTAGAGGGACAGGTAATTGAAATGGGCTATCAGCAGCCAACTGAAAATCTCCCTCGTTCGAGCTGGTATGCAGATGTGGTCGTAAACGGTAAGCGCAGCTACTGCTTTTCTGTGGACTCGGTAACAGGTGAAGTATTTAACATCGGGCGTGAAAGAACGCTGAATGAAACAGTTTCCGTCGCTTTTGATGCAGCTCTGGATAAAAATCCGCAGGAGTATGTTGCGCTCGCAAAGCTACAAGCGGAGAAATACAATGTCGTTCATGGCAAGATCAAGTCTGTTGCCTACAACGGCCAAGGGTACAGCAACAATGATCCAACCATTTCACTAGATATCACGGGTGAAAATGGAGAAATTGCATTAATGACCTTCTCTCGCCATGACAAGGCGCTACTCGGTATTGTTTACAGTGGGGAATACAAGCAAGTATTGGAATCACATGAAAAGCTTATCAAGCGTGTGGAGGAAAAAGTGAAGGAGCTGGAAAAGTCAGCGCCCGCTGCCAGCGATAACGGGCAACCTTTTCTAAAGGCTTTGGACTTGGATTAGGGGTGTTATTAGAGAAGCAGTTTCTCGGCCGCCACAAAGTTGGCGGCTTCCTCTTGTATAATCGCATGCATACAGCCATTTGATGATAGATAGAGGTGATTTTTTCGATGAAAAATCGGACCTTTTTAACCACACTGGTGCTTTTTCTCCTTTCCTTCAACCTGGGGATCGTAATTATCTCGATTACGACATTCAAAGATACGGTGAATCGGGCCGAGGAAAAAAGCTTGGACGAGCATTATTTTATAACGTCTGCACTCGTAAAGGATTTTTATGCAGTAGAAAGCCGAGGGATTAAAATCGAGGATTCTTTGGGTTCACTGCTGCAGCCGTACAGTTATTTGTCCAGTGATAAAAAGGTAAAGCTGGCCCTGTATAAAGGGAATCAGCTTCTCTATTCCAATCGTCAGGAAGTGGAGCTGCCGCGCCATTTTTTGGAGCCGCCAGCAGAGGGAGACCGCATAGTGTCGATCCAAGAAACAGACGAGCGTACTCATGTCATCGTCTCGGGGAAGCTTCCGGCGCCCTATGATTTATATACAATGGTTTATTTATACGATACGACTGATGCTATCACCGCATGGAAGCAAATGAAAAACATGCTGTTTCTCGCCGGACTGGTGCTCTCCAGCTTGTTCGCGGCAGGTTTATTGTTACTGCTTAATCGAATATTCAGGCCGCTCACCCAGATTTCTCAAACATCCCGTAATATCGCGGCGGGTGCCTATGAAACCAGACTTCCGGTATCGGGAAATGACGAGCTGGCGGAAATGGCGCAAAGCTTCAATTATATGGCAGAAGAAATTCAGGGGCAGATGCATCAGCTGGAGACAGCTGCTAGGCAGAAGCAGCAATTTGTAGATAATTTGGCTCATGAGCTGAGAACTCCGTTGACCGCCATTTATGGGTATGCCGAGTATATTCAAAAGGTTGTACGTACCGAAGAAGACAAGCTGTTTGCAACGAATTACATCATGTCGGAAAGCCGTAGATTACAAAATATCGCGTATCGTTTGATGGATATGGCAACTCTTCGTGGAAATAACATTGGGCGTAACGAGGTTCACATGAGTGAGTTAGTACGTGGGGTCGAGCAAGCCCTGTTCATGAAGGCAGCAGAAGAAAACATTCAGATTACCTATGAGTATCGCTTTGATACGTTATTTTGTGATGCCGATCTGATGCATATCCTGCTCGTTAATTTGCTCGACAACGCGATGAAGGCATGTGGGCAAGGCGGTGTGATCAGGCTGGTAGCTGATCTGGAGGACAAACATAAGGTGATCTTCGTCCAGGATAACGGTAGAGGTATGGCAGAGGATCATCTCGTTCATATAACGGAGGCTTTTTATCGTGTTGACCCATCCCGCAGTCGCGCGGGTGGCGGAGCGGGATTGGGCTTGACGCTATGTCAGCAGATTGCTGTTAGTCATGAAGCAGAGCTGAGCTTTTCATCAGAGGTGGGAAAAGGTACAACAGCTAAATTAACGTTTACAAGTGACGAGTAACGGTCACTTCGATTTTGCATCTAAAGCCGTCCAGCTCTCATAATTATGGATCGCGTATCCTGCGTAGCTTGGATACGGAGACAGCTGTTCCTCTGCTTTTATTAATTCGGTTTTCATAGCCCCTGTACTTAACGAATAAAACGTCGTGAAGGCACCTTCTGAACTAGGGGCAGTTTCCACCGCAACGATTACGTTCTTTTTAAGCGTGCTTGCTTCCTTTAAGATTGTCTTTGCGTTGGCAACAATTCCATCATTGCCTAAAGCAACATTTCGATAATCCATGATGACAACAGAATCGACCTTCTCTAATAGCCATGCACTGAAGCTATAGTTGGAGCTGGGGACCTTGACGAGATGAAGCCAAAAAGGAATATCCAACGTAATTTTTAAACCACTACCTTTGGCTTCCCTTTCAATAAACCGCATATTGTCCATCCAATTTTCAATAACCAGCTGATTATTTGTTTTCCATTCAGCTAAAATATAAGGCTCAATATCGAAGTGCAGTCCTGCAAACCGTTCTTCTGCTCTAACCGCTGCATTGTATGACGTTACCCATGAAATAAACTCCTTGATTTGGTTCTGATTATAGGTAAATGCCCAATTGGGACGGCCTTCTAGTGCTTCCACCTTGATTTGTTTTTCCCTTGCTCCACGAACAAAATTTTGATATACCGCTGCCGGGATGTCTTTATTAATCTGCAGGTATATCGTAGTCAATTGGTTATCACTAGCAAACTTGAGGATGCTTTCTTGGTCCGTTTTGATGATGGTGGAATTCCAAATCCATGTACCTCGTTCAATCTGCGAAGTACGATCAATGGTGGACGGTGGCATTGCTGGAGGCACTACTTTCGCATGCCCTGGAGTAGTCACGACAGCCAGATTACGTTCGGCAATCCAATCGATTTGCGCGTCAAAGGCTTCACTGATGAAACGAAGCGGAACCATTGTACGGTTGTTTTTGATCACAGCTGGAGAATCAAAGGTTACATTTTTCCCATTCACCTGCGCGCGGTTTTGCCCAATGGTTAATTGGATGGTTTCGTCTTTTTTCTTCAGCGTCACCTGATTTGTTTTCCCGTTCCACTGCACATGAAGACCTAGCCTTTCTGCTACAAATCTTACTGAAACCATCGTGCGCTTGGACTTTATATCTACATATGGTGCACCATCAGGAAAGGACACATATTGCCCATCCACGGCTACATGGACCTGCGATGCGGATCGTGCCGTTGAGAAGTTAGCTGTGCAAAGCAGTATCGTCAACAAAAGCCACATACCCGCTCGGTAGATTTTCTTCATCGTTAAATTCCTCAAATCTCCCTAAGTACTTGCCTATACCCAACATTTGGAGGCTACTCTATTTTACTATGATCGCTTGCTTATTTACCTGATCAAAAGGATGCAGGGAAGCAGGTGAAGAAACTCCTGGATGAGATTGTTACCATATGAGAATCCCCTCTTTTTTTGTATACCTCTATTTGGGCAGATTATTAACCAGCCATGTATTCTCATCTACTTTACTAACTTCAATGGTATAAGGCTCAGGACGTTTCTCTGGTTCCGGTGTTTCGCCAGAATAATACTCGTATAACCAAACATGAAACGTCACCGTATTTTCACCTGCATTTTCATGTCCAATGATCTCGAAGCCTTGATGGTGAGGATTTGATAACCCTGAAAAAAACATGGTTAAATCTTCTGGGCTAACTGATTTTTTAGCGTTATCAGTAAGCAATTCACTACCTTTCGCAGCATCTCTGTTCAACCACGCAATCAAGAAGTTGTTGGCTGTACGAAGTGCAAGTAAATAATTTTTATCCACCTGTACTTGCTTTTGGAGTGGCGTTTCCGAAGAAGAAGAGGTATTACAACCGCTTATGAGCGATGAAAAGACGAAAAGAAGAGAGAGGAGCAAAGTCGTTTTTTTCAAGCGTATTCCCTCGCTATACTTGTATTTTGAACGAAGCAGATGATGCGGGCAGAGTAGGCTCTCGTTGTGTCTGAAGTGGCTGAGTACTTTTTCATGAATGCTATCCTGAATGCTTTTGGACTGACTAGACGTTGCTCTCCTTTGCCATTTTACCTTCCAGCTCTTTTATCCTTCGAACCCGTCCAATGACAATCGCCAAAATCGCCACCATCACACCAGAAACAACGAATAAAAGCCCAATTCCCCTACCCGGTCCAGTCCCGATGATGCTTCCTACTGTCTGCCCCAACAAACGATCCGGGGCTAACAGAGGTGAAAAAAGATGATCAGCCAGAAAACCTGCTGAACCATAAGCCAGAACCATACCGATCTGGGAAATAGCCGAAACGAGAGACCATACCCTGCCTTGCCGTTCATTATCGATATTCGTCCGAATTAGCACCTCTAGGCTTGTGTTCACAAACGGGAGCGTGAGGAAAAAGAGGAAACCAAAGACGACAATCAGGGTGACAGTCGTGAATACACCCATCAAGGCATAAAAGAGACCAGCTAGTGTCAGAAACAGGGAGAGGATGAAAACCTTGTTTTTCCCCGTCCCGAAAATCCCGATAAAAATACTGCTTATGAGCATACCGGATGCAGCGATAGAAAGAGCGATACCGAGAACCTTGGAATCAGTCAATGTCAGCATCATCGGGCCAAATAGTGATTGCATCAGTCCGATATAAAAGCAAACGACGGACATTAACAGAACAAGCCAGAGAACGCCACGCTGGGAAAGAAGGTAGCGAAAGGCTTCTGCCATTTCACTAAAAAAGCTTTGCTGTTCAATCCGTTTTGGGGTGTGAATCTGCTTCATGATGATAAAAACAGCGGCGGCAGCCAGCAGGAAGGACAGGATGTCGATGACTAAAACCGTTTTGATATCAAAGAAGCTGAGAAGAAATCCGGCAATGATCGGGGAGATCAAATATTGGGCAGAACCAGCTAGTTGAATGAGCCCGCTTGCCTGCGCATACTTTTCTTCGGAAACAAGATCGGAGACGGCTGCCTTGTACGCAGGGGAGAGAATCGACGCAGATATCGCACTCAGCACTACACCTATATAGATATGCCACAATTCTATCCTCCCTGTTAGCATGAAAAACAAAATAAACAACAGGCCCGCAATCGAACCAGAATCTCCGATGATCATCATCTTTTTGCGATCAAATCGGTCTGCAAGCACGCCGCTAAACGGCAGCAGCAAAAACGAAGGTAAAAAGGAGCAGAGGATAACCAGGGAAAAGCTCGTGGTCGATTGTGTTTTTTGAAAGACATACACTCCCAAGGCGAATGCTGTCAGTCCACTGCCGATTGCCGAAAGCAGCTGCCCTGACCAAATAATTAGAAAGCTGCGAAAGGCTTTATCATGACCGTTCATCATACTCTCTCCCATCTGTAATGAGAATGGCAATAGCCCGAAGGTTTACAGAAACGAAAATGACCCAGGCTTTGCTCCCAGAGACTTTTCAATAATGACCTGCATCGTTTGCATCCGTTTTTGCTGATCATCCCGATCCCAGTGGAAAAGACCAGATTCCAAAAGAAATTGGGACCCTGCCAGAAGAAACTGGACTGTCTCTAACGCATTTTCCACCTGAAACACGGACTCTTGATTCCCCTGCTCAATGACCTGTGCGAGTACTGGAGCAATTTTTAAAACGATGGCGATGTTTACACGCTCATGCAGCTCTCTGTTATCAGGGCGGTGCAGGCTGTTCAGCCATTCACTTTCCTGTGCTTCAATACGGCTCTGTCCACGCAGCATGTGCCGTACTTTATCCATCACCCCGAGCGCAGGATCATTGGCGATTTTTTGGTATTCTTCGCAGAGCTGATCCACTATCGAGTGGACAAAAGCGTCCAGTATCTCTTCCTTTGATTTGAAGTAGTAATAAAAGGTTCCTTTGGCGACGCCGACCTTTTGGATAATCGATTCTACAGAGGTATGGACGTATCCTTGAGAGCGAAAAAGCTCTCCGGCAGCTTCGAGTATCTCCGCACGTCTTGTATGCGGATCTTTTACGATTCGTTTCATAGGTACCTCCATCCATTGACTAGTGGTCAGTTGTTAGTTAAATATTACCATATGACTGACCGTCAGTCTATAAGTGAAGACCAAATCCTTCAAGAGGTCGCGGAACGCATAGTTTTGGGCCGAGAATTTTGTGGCTTTATTGATGGCAATCAGAGGATTTCCCTTCCCTTTTTCTGCTATAATTGGTTTGCTAAAAAATGGGGATGTGTTCATCGGCCAAACGCATGGCAGAATGCTCAGGCGACAGGAGGCAGGCCACAGTGAAAATAAAAGTGTTGATCGCTGACGACAATTCGTTTATTCGGGAAGGGATGAAGATTATCCTGACTACCTTCGCAGAATTTGAAGTAGTGGGAACGGTTGCGGATGGTGCAGAAGCGATTGCTTTTTGCCAAAAGAATGAAGTAGACATCGCGCTCCTGGACGTACGGATGCCAAATATGAACGGCGTGGAGACGGCACGTATCCTGACCGAGCAGACGACGGTCAAGCCGATGATTCTGACGACGTTCGATGATGATGAGTTTATCCTAGAAGCCGTCAAGGCTGGGGCACGCGGATATTTGCTGAAAAATAATGAGCCAGAGCGTATTCGTGACGCCCTCAAGAGCGTTCACAACAACCATCATGTCTTGCAGGATGTGGTTCTGGATAAAATCAAATTAAATCTCGCTACAGGGCGCCCAGAAGCACAAACGCCTTCAAGTGCTTCAGCAAATCCAACCGCTGAACCATCATCTCCAGCTCCACTTGGCAGCAAAATCGACCGCAGCTTGTTCACAGAACGCGAGCTTGATGTCATGGAGCACATTGCGCAAGGATTATCCAACAAGGAAATCGCCAAAAAGCTGTTCATTTCCGAAGGCACCGTTGCCAATTACATCACAGCAATTTTAAACAAGACCGGACTGGAGCATCGTACCCAGATCGCAATCTACTATTTAACGGGTGAAGCGAGAATGGCGGACAAATGAAATCAGCTGCGATGGAATATTGGACGATTGGAAATAAAGCGACAGTACTCGGCTATATCATCACGGCATCGTTTCTAGCCAATATGGCTTCTGAGCTGAGCCCCTGGCAGATCTTGTGCTATTTGCTTTACATGGCTGTGAACATCACGATTTCAATCTTGAAAAAGCCTAAACTGAAGCTGGTCTTTGCCGGGTTATCAGCCCTGCAGGTTATCGCATGCGCGGTCAGTCTGGAGCCATTGTTTCTTTTATTACTACCCATCAGCATATACGAGCTCATTTTTCTCTCTGGAAAAAGCTCACTGCTCGCGTTGCTCGTGATGCTGCTACCGCTTCTTTTCGCTACACCCGAATTGATTCCGCAATATTTGCTGAGTGCCTTGCTTAGCTTTTTGCTGTATTCGAGCAGCAGTGTGCTGGGTGAAAGGCTTGGAAGGCTGGAGGAGGAGCGGGAGAGGATGCGAGACGATCTGCAGAGGCTGACGCGAACCTTGAGCGAAAACAACGAATATATCCGACAGTCTGAATATACGATCAAGCTAGAGGAGCGGAGCCGACTCTCCCAGCAAATCCATGATGATGTCGGACATGCCGTGGCAGGTGCGCTGATTCAGATGGAAGCGGCGCGGATGCTGCTTTCGATGGATCGGGAAAAGGCGGCTGAGCTATTGGGCAATGCGATCTCCATTTCCAAGCAAGGGATGGAGCGGATCAGGCAGACGCTGAAGGAAGTAAAGCCAAAGTCCGAGGAGATGGGAATCAATCGGCTTCGGCTGTTCGTGGATGAGCTGTCGGCAAGGGAAACCATTTCAGCTACGCTGACTTTTGACGGGGATATTGATGTCATAACGCCGTTTCAGTGGCAAATCATCCAGCAGAATGCGACCGAGGCGGCGACGAACGCCCTCAAGTATAGCAAGGCGACTGCGATCAATCTCGAAGTCCGGGTACTGAATAAATTCATACAAGCCATCGTGTCGGACAATGGCGTAGGCGCAGAAAAAGTGGTAAAAGGGCTTGGTATTCTAGGGATGGAGGAGCGTGCGGCTTCGGCTGGTGGTACAGTCATCGTCGACGGGACAAAGGGCTTTCGTGTGACGACACTCATTCCTTACATGAACGAGTGAAACCATTCATGTAAAACAAAGTGAAGATTCTCATGCACAGAGGATGAACTTATGCACTGACATAAGAGCATCCTCTTTTATTAGAATACAGACATAACGAGTAAGGGAGTGACTCCAGATGAGCTATGTGCTGGAAATCAACAACTTGACCAAGAAATTCGGTGATTTCATCGCCGTTGATCATATGTCGCTGAATGTGCGAGAAGGTGAAATATTTGGTTTTCTCGGTGCCAATGGAGCGGGTAAAAGCACCACGATCAATATGATTGCCTCTCTCTTGCGCAGCACCAAGGGTGAAATCCGTCTGCTAGGAAAAAACATAGCCAAGGAAGCCAGATTCGCCAAAATGAATACGGGCATCGTCCCGCAGGAGCTCGCCATTTACGAGGACATGACCGCGTATGAAAATGTGAGCTTTTTCGCCGGATTGTATGGCTTGCGAGGAGCTTTGCTTCGGGAACGTACCGAGGAAGCGCTGGCATTTGTAGGGCTTGCTGACAAGCACAAAAGCTTTCCCAAAAATTTTTCCGGTGGCATGAAGCGCCGTCTGAACATCGCCTGTGCAATCGCACATCGCCCGAAGCTGATTATCATGGATGAACCGACAGTCGGGATTGACCCGCACTCTCGAAATTATATTTTGAACTCCGTTCGCAAGCTGAACGAGATGGGCTGCACGATCATCTACACGAGCCACTATATGGAGGAAGTCGAAGAAATCTGCACGCGTATCGCCATCATTGACCACGGAAAAATCATTGCAGAAGGAACCAAGGAGCAGCTCAAATCAATTATTACCGACTCCAAAGAAATCTGGATCGGGTTCAAAGCGGACGAGATGCACTCACTGGACTCACTTAAAACAATTCCGGGTGTGAGAGCCGTGCTGCAAGAAGAAAATACGCTCAAAATCATTTCCAAAGCCGAAGTCAACAACTTGAATCGGATCATCCAGCAACTGATCAAGGATCAGGTCGAGATTCGATCGGTCGAGGAGCAAGCGCCTAATCTGGAGTCGGTGTTTCTGACCTTAACCGGCCGTAACCTGCGAGACTGAGGAGGACGTGGCCATGAACATCTGGAACATCGCGGTGAAAGAAATAAAATCAAATTTTCGTGATAGACGAACCTTCGTATTTATGCTGGCTATGCCGATCGTGCTCATGCTCATTCTGGGAGCTGCGCTGTCCAATGCATTTGCCCCCGGTCATAAGATGGAGGACTTGCACCTGTTGTATAAAAGCAATGGGAACGATCCGCAGTTGACAGCATATTGGCATGGATTTATAGAGGAGATTGGAAAAGAAGGGGTCAAAGCTGTTGAAGCCGATTCAAGCCTGAACGGTCAGGAGGAGGTTCGTAACGATCGCTATACGGCGTACGCAGAAATTACGAGTAATGGCATCCGTTTTTATGGAAGCAGCAGGGATACGATCGAGAGCAATATTTTGCAGGGCATGTTAACTGTGTTCGCGGATCGTTATTCACTTGCATCAGCGGCCTATCAGGTAGAGCCTGCTATTGCCCAAGAAATTGTCAAAAGCGCTGGACAAAGCTCTGATTTTATCCGCGAGACCTCGCTTGATCCAACCAAAAGACCGGGCTCGACCGATTATTATGCTATTGCGATGACGACGATGATCGCGCTCTATTCGATCATTTCGGCTAGCAATTTGTTTAGAGGAGAACGTACTCGCAATACCGCCATTCGCCTGATGGCAGCACCGGTGAGCAAAGGCACCATTTTCGCAGGAAAAGTTATTGGCTGTACGGTTATCAATCTGATTTGTGTTCTGCTGGTAGTCTTGTTTAGCAAATACGCGCTTCACGCCGATTGGGGTGACCATTATGGCATGGTTGTGCTTGTTTTGCTGACAGAAGTTCTAGCTGCAGTCAGCTTGGGGCTTGGTGTCAGCTTCATGGCTAAAGGAGAAAGCTCGGGGGTGATTGTCATGATTTTCACGCAAGTGGCTTCTTTTGTTGGCGGTGCTTATTTTCCAGTCGATGGAGCAGATGGAGTGATGGGCTTCCTGACTCATTTGTCGCCGATTCGCTGGGCCAACACTGCCTTGATGCAAATCATCTATGCCGATAATACCACAGCAGCATGGTCTACCATCGGGCTGAATGTAGGGGTTGCAGCGCTTGCCCTTATCGCAGCAGTCATCTCCATCCGTAAACGGGAGGCATTTTAATATGAGTGAAATGATGTGGCTCATTCGAAAAACCTTGAAGGATACCTTTCGTAGGAAAAGAAGCTGGTTCATGTACATCGGATTGCCGATCATCGGTATATTGATTTCCATGCTGATCTACAGCAGCGTGAGAACGAGCACCATTCAGGTAGGTGTCATCAATCAGGACGGGAATCACCCCATCACAGTTGATACGATCCGCTTTATGGAGGGGCTCAGTCATGTCAAGGTTACCGTCACGGATGAAAAAACGCTTCAGTCGGATTTAGCAGAAGGCAGGCTGGACACCGGAATCATTTTTAAACAGGGCTTTGCGGATAGTGTCCGCAGCGGTCAGCCGGGTCAGCTGAACATGGTTTCCGTGAAAGGAATACAGGTGACTGCCTACCTCAAAGCGATGCTGCAAAGCTACATCAGCAATATCGCTGCCATCGGCAAAGAGGCAAAAGGGGATGAAGCAGCATTTTCCAGCATCTACGCAGCATATAGCCAGCGAAATTTTACGCTGCAGGAGAATGCGCTGCCTAACACGTCAACTACAAAGGCAATGACGTATCAATCGATTGGCCTTCTTATCTCGTTTATGATGTTTTCCGCCGTCAATATGTCAGAGATCATTCTCAAGGAAAAAGAGAATCGTACCTTTTTGCGATTGCTGTCCTCGCCGATGTCAGCAAGAATGTATGTGATCTCAAACGTAGTGGTGAACATGCTTCTCATGCTCGTACAAATTGTGGTGACACTCTTTATGATGAAAAACGTCTTTCATATCGATTCAGGAATCCCTTATGGTCAATTGATAACAGCACTCCTTTTGTTCGCGGTGGCGGCTGTGGCCCTCTCACTTTTGATCGTTGCCTTTGCGAAAAGCACGTCAGGCGCAGGTGCCCTGCAAAATTTGATTATTACGCCGAGCTGTCTGCTGGCAGGATGCTATTTTCCGATGGATATCATGCCGGACACGGTCAGGAAAATTTCGAACTTCCTGCCGCAGCACTGGCTGCTTGATATGATCAACAAGCTCCAGCAAGGGCAAACACTTGGCAGTTTAACCATGAACATGACGATATTGGTTGGATTTGCAGTCGTATTTGCACTGATTGCGATCTATCGGTTTGGGCGAAATAATGATAGCAGGCAGTTTGTATAAGAATCAAAGACGTGTACGTAGCCTTTTACGGCTTTTCGTACGCGTCTTTTTCTGCTCCAAACAAATTTAATAATCGCGCGTAAACAGATAAACAAGGGATAAAGAGAATCGTGTCGAAATGAGGCTTACTATGAGAATGTTACGAAACCAAATCACGCGATATGTGACTTCATCTATAGCTAAGCAAGCGGTCATAATTCTTTTGTTCCTAGCCTTTCTGCTTGGCCTACGCTGGCTTTGGTATACGGCAAATATGAATCCGGAGCATCAGGGGGCGAGTCAAGGCATACTCGACCTGCGAGGATGGGACTTTGAAAAATCGCCGGCTATCGCATTGGATGGAAAATGGGAGTTTTTCCCGGAGGCTTTTGTTAGGCATGAAGACTTACAGAAGCCATCACGTCCTGCAAGCAGCTTTGTTCAGGTGCCTGGTGACTGGAGAAGCGGTTTTTCGGAAGACTCTACCTCATCATATGGGTACGGTACGTATCGGCTGCGAATTTTGCTAGATCATCCGATTAATCAGCCGTACATGTTCTGGATTCCGCAAATACAGGCAGCTTCCTCTATAGAAGTGAACGGAGAGGTAATAGGCGGCTCAGGGGTTGTCGGGGCTTCAGCAGAAGAGTATAAACCGGTAGACCAATCATATACTCCTAGCTACAATGCGGGCGACGCCAACGAAATGGAAGTGCTCATCCGAAGTGCTAACTTTGATAGTCCGCGAGATGGAGGGATCGTCAGGTCGATTTATTTCGGGTCACAGGCAGCTATAGATAATACCAGGTGGTACTCTATCGGTTTTCAGCTCGCTACCTTTCTGATTCTCCTGCTTCATGGCCTGTATGCAGCTATCCTGTTTTTATTTAACACCCGTCGAAAAGAGTTTTTGGTATTTTTCCTGTTGCTTTCTTGCGTGGGCATAAAGACCGTGAGCAACTATGACAACCTGCTGCTGCTTTGGTTTCCGATCAATTATTCGTGGGCGATCAAGGTGGAGATGCTTGTCTACATATGGCAGCCCTTGCTGTTAATTTTGATGGTAAGAAACCTTTCCGAGCCGGAAGGGAAACAATCTCTAAGACTGTTTCGAACGTATTTATTTTTACTTGGTCTTTATTCATTCATTCTTATGCTGTCAACAGCCGAGTGGGTCCACTATTTAACGACTCCTCCCTATTTTAATCTGCTCTATTTTGTGCCACTGGTTTGGTTCGTTTTTTTGATTAGCAGAATGGTGACTCAAAATCAGAATGACGCAGTGTTTTTGCTCATTGCGGCGACAGGTATCTTTTCCAATGTAGTCTGGGGCGTATTAATGGATTATCAGCTTGTGAATATCAAGTACTTCTTTTATCCACTTGATCTTCTCGCGGCCCTTATCAGCTTTTCTGCGTATTGGTTCAAGCGGTATTTCCGCAATTCAGAGGAAAAGGCAGAGCTCACTAAGCAACTGAAAAAGTCTGACAAGCTAAAGGACCAGTTCCTCGCCCACACGTCTCACGAGCTGCGAACTCCTTTGCACGGTATCATGAATATCGCCCAGACGATCGTCAACAATGAAAAGCATGCCATGGCGAGTCGGAGCACAGAGGACATGCAACTGCTCATCACGATCAGCCGTAGAATGTCGCATTTGCTCGATGATCTGCTAGATGTCGTTCGCCTGCAGGATAAACACATTGTGCTGCATAAAAAGTCCTTGCATATTCAATCTGTTGTTTCGGGGATTATCAGCATGCTAAAGCATACGGTCACCGGCAAGCCAGTCCAGTTACAGATGGACATTCCAGAAACGATCCCTCGCATTCTGGCAGACGAAAAGCGTTTGGTACAGATTTTGTTCAATCTCATACACAATGCACTGAAATTTACGGAGCAGGGGTCGGTAACGGTTTCCGCTGAGATGGTGGATGGTCAGGTGGCGATCTATGTATCGGATACCGGTATCGGGATGGACGAGGAAACCACAGCGCGCATCTTTTTGCCGTATGAGCAGGGAGCACAAGGGATGAGCGATGGAGGAGGCATCGGACTGGGACTCGCTATCAGTACGCAGCTGGTAGAATTGCATGGCAGCAAGCTGAGTGTCCAGTCTGAACTGGGGAAGGGGTCTGTATTTGGTTTCCGGCTTCCACTCGCAACAGCAGATGATTTGTCAGAAGCAGAGCTCTCCTCAAGCCAAAAGAGTGATATGCGCGAGCTAGGGTTGACGAAACCGAAGAGCGAAAGCCGGGATACATTAAATGAATGGCCCGTTTTGCAAGCAGCAGCGCATTCCTATTCGGTTGTGGAAAAGAAAGCAAACATACTGGCCATCGATGATGATCCGATCAACCTAAAGGTACTGGATCGCATGCTCTCCTCAGCGAACTACAACATCAGGACATGCACGTCAGCCAAGGAAGCGCTGGATTTGCTTTTTACCCAGCAATGGGATTTGCTCATTGTAGATGTCATGATGCCGCATATGTCAGGCTACGAGCTGACGAGAAAGGTGAGGGAGCATTTCTCTATTTCTGAGCTGCCGATCTTGCTGTTGACGGCGCGCAGCCAAGCGGAAGACATCTATACCGGTTATCTTTCTGGGGCTAATGATTATGTGTGCAAGCCGGTAGATGGACTAGAGCTGAAATACCGTGTCTGGTCACTAACTACGCTGAAGCAAACAGTAGATGAGCGACTGCGCATGGAGGCAGCTTATTTGCAGGCACAAATCCATCCGCATTTCTTGTTCAATACGCTCAGCTCCATTATGGCTTTAAGTGAAATTGATACAGAGAAGATGCGCAGGCTTGGAGATGCGTTTACATCCTTTTTGCATATCAGCTTTGACTTTTTGAATACAGGTGAGCAGGTACCGCTTTCCCATGAGCTGGAGCTTGTTCAAGCCTATCTCTACATCGAAAAGGAGCGATTTGGCGACCGGTTAACGGTCGTGTGGGACGTGGAGCCGAACATCGAGCTTCTCATTCCTCCACTCACGATTCAGCCGTTGGTTGAAAATGCAATTAGGCATGGTCTCATGACAAAAAGCGAGGGAGGAACCGTCCACGTACGTATCGTCCGGCAAAATGACCTCACCCTGCTTGAGGTCAAGGATGACGGAAATGGCATGCCTGAAGCGATGGTAAGGCAAAACCTGGACTTGTCCATGAAGGATAAAGGAGGGATCGGGGTGTCTAATACGAATCGCAGACTGACGCAAACGTACGGAAAGGGCCTGTCCATTATGAGTAAGCCTGGAGAAGGGACGACGGTGTCGTTTGAGATACCAGATCGCATCTGGTAGAGCTAAAAACCTATCAGCAATAAGACAAGCCGAGGAAAATCAGGACACCGTTCCGGACTTCCTCGGCTTTTTCTTGTGCTTGTTTGTAGCCTTTTTCCAAGTGTGCAAAAAAGCTTATCAAGGTTGAAAGCGGCACAAACTCAAGTGATGACTGAATATTCCACAAATTATTGTTTTCAATAGTGACAATTTTGTATGGAGTGAAGTTGGAGAAATCGCTATGTAACGGGAAAAATCGAATTGGCACGATGCTTGCTTTATAAGAGCGCGAGCAACTCAGAAGGGAGGACTATGCGCAGGTATGACAGCGATGCAAGTGATTCTCGCGATCGTTTCGGGTGGGCTTGTCGGATTTGTTCTAGGTTTGCTTGGTGGTGGCGGGTCCATTCTTGCAACACCTCTTTTGCTTTATGTTGTTGGGGTGCAGGATCCGCATGTCGTCATTGGGACATCTGCTTTCGCTGTTGCAGTAAATGCTTACGCGAATTTCATTCCACACGCCAGAGCAGGTCACGTCCGCTGGAAAATGGCTGTAGCTTTTGCTATTCCTGGCGCGATTGGAGCGTTTATCGGATCATTTATCGGCAAGCTGGTACCTGGAAAACAACTACTATTCTTATTTGCGATCTTGATGATTGTCATGGCTGTCCGAATGGCGATCCCGAAGAAAAAGAAGGATGAGCAAGATGGCGCGAACAATCAGGTTCATTATTTGCGGGTTGTCGTCATAGCTCTTTTGGTGGGAGTGTTATCCGGCTTTTTTGGTATTGGGGGAGGCTTTCTGATTGTCCCTGGCCTCATCCTGGCTACAAAGATGCCTATGCTTGCGGCAATCGGTTCATCGCTGCTGTCTGTTGGAACCTTTGGGCTGACAACGGCAGTGAATTACAGTTTGTCTGGGCTGGTCGACTGGTTGATCGCACTTGAGTTTGTTGGGGGTGGAATCATTGGCGGGATAGCGGGTGTATTCGTAGCCAAGCGATTAAGCAAACAGCAAAGGACCCTGCAATATGTATTCTCTGGCGTAGTAATGGTTGTTGCTATTTACATGCTGTTCATTAATGCACAAGCCTTGAGCTTGTAAAGGCTATATGTATGGAGGATGAGGTGAATGGAAATGCCAGAGCACAATCAGAGGATTCATTACAAAATAGTGGTTGTAGGTGGAGGAAGCGCAGGCATCTCAGTGGCAGCACGTCTCCTTCGTAAATCACAAGATTTGATTGGAAAGATTGCGATCGTCGATTTCGCAACAAAGCACTACTATCAGCCGTTATGGACACTTGCGGGTGCAGGAGCAGTCAAGAAGGACGTTACAGAACGGGAGGAAGCAGCAGTCATTCCGAGCGGTGCGATCTGGGTGCAGGATGCTGTCGCTGAATTTTCGCCGGGTGAAAATGCCGTTATCACAGCCTCTAGGACAAAACTGTACTATGACTATCTGGTTGTAGCAGCCGGGATTCAAATCGATTGGGATAAGGTAAAAGGGCTAAAGGAGAGTATCGGAAAGCATGGAGTATGCAGCAATTACTCCTACGATTATGTTGACAGCACCTGGGACAATATCCGCCATTTCAAAGGAGGAGCCGCAATTTTTACCAATCCCAATACCCCGGTAAAATGCGGCGGAGCACCTCAAAAAATCATGTACCTGGCTGATGACTATTTCCGCAAATCCGGTGTTCGCTCTCAGTCCTCCATTCGTTTTGTTTCTGGTGGGGCGAGCATTTTCGGGGTGAAAAAGTATGCCGACGCCCTGCAGAAGGTCATCGAACGTAAACAAATTGAGACACAATTTAAGCATAACCTCATTGAAATTGTAGGTGATAAAAAACAGGCGGTTTTTGAGAATTTGAATACGAATGAGCAGGTGATCCTGCCCTACGACATGATTCATGTAGTGCCGCCGATGAGCGCTCCCGATTTTATCAAGCATAGTCCGCTTGCGGCTAGCGATGGCTGGCTCGATGTAGATAAATATACACTGCAGCATAAGCGATTTGCTAACGTGTTTGGCGTGGGAGATTGCACGAATTTGCCAACCTCCAAAACGGGTGCTGCGATACGCAAGCAGGGGCCGGTCGTCGTACAAAACCTGCTATCTTTGATAGGCGGAAAGCAGGTTGGCAGCAAATATGACGGTTATACTTCATGCCCGCTCGTGACGGGTTACGGAAAGCTGATTCTGGCTGAATTTGATTATGATATGAATCCAAAAGAGACGTTTCCATTTGATCAATCCCGTGAAAGACGAAGCATGTATTGGCTGAAAAAGGAGATGCTTCCTTTGATGTATTGGAAGGGCATGCTCAAAGGAACGATGTAAGGCACCCCTCCCCAAAATAATGCTGCTGATCGGGGTTCACGGGGCTAAGTGAAGAAAAAGGGAGGCTGACTTATGCTACTCAAGTATTTCTATGACGAGAAATTGGCTCAGGCATCGTATTTAGTGGGATGCCAGGCTACCGGTGAGGCAATCGTGATTGATCCGGCGCGCGATGTCGAGCAGTATGTGCGTGCAGCGAAAGCTAACGGTGTAAAGATCGTTGGGGTGACGGAAACGCATATCCATGCGGATTTTCTCTCCGGAGCAAGGGAAATTGCGTCGAGGCTCGGAGCCATCTTGTATTTGTCGGATGAAGGTGGACCTGACTGGCGCTACCAATACGCACATGAATATAAGCATCATTTCTTAAAGGATGGGAACACCTTCCACATTGGCAATCTCACATTCGAGGTGCTGCATACGCCGGGACACACGCCAGAGCATATCGCGCTGCTATTGACGGATGGGGGCTCATCCGCGAATGGACCGATTGGCATTTTTACAGGAGACTTTGTATTTGTCGGTGATGTAGGGCGCCCGGACCTTTTGGAAAAAGCAGCAAAGGTAAGTGGTTCATCCGAAGAAATGGCACGCAATATGTTTCACTCATTACAACGCTTTAAAAAGCTTCCTGACTATTTGCAGGTCTGGCCTGGCCATGGGGCAGGTAGCGCGTGCGGCAAGGCGATAGGGGCTGTCCAGTCATCGACAGTAGGCTATGAAAAACGCATGAATTGGGCACTACAGCATGATGATGAGAGTGAGTTTATCCAGAGCTTGCTGGTGGGCCAGCCTGAGCCGCCAACCTATTTTGCGATGATGAAGCAGCTGAATAAAGAAGGTCCGCAGCTCGTACAGGGGATAGCGGCTTCAGAGTATGCAGCGGCTTCTATCGACGTAGTTGACACATGGACGGGGCAAGGGGTTGTCGTGGATACGCGCCCAGCCAAAATGTTCGCCAAAAAGCATGTTCCGGGCACTATCAACATCCCGTATGACCAATCATTCACCACATGGGCTGGATGGCTGCTGGACTATGCACGGCCAATCTACCTGTTGGCCGGAAAAGAGTCCGTTCCTGCTGTTGTGAAGGATCTGCAGTCGATTGGAATGGATCAGGTGGCTGGCGCAATGGACCTGAGTGTCTTCGAGCTGGCTGACGATTCAAAGCTTGTGAGCTATGAAGAGGTAGCGCCTGAGGAGGTCCATGATCACGTACAGACAGGAGAGCTGTATGTTCTTGACGTCCGTTATGAAAAAGAGCTAGCCGAGGGGCATATCCCCGAAGCGAAGCACGTTATGCTTGGCTTACTGCCGATGAGCTTGCAGGAGCTGCCGCATGACAAGCCGATTCTGGTTCAATGCAAATCAGGGAGAAGATCGGCAATTGGCGTGAGCTTTCTGCAAGCAAACGGCTTCAAGGATGTGCGCAACCTGACTGGTGGTTATGACGAGTGGGTGAAGCAAGGCTTGCCGATCACAAAGTAAGGAAGCTGCTGCCTCCAGAGGAGCATCATAGTCTGGAGGCAGCGGGAAATTTTGTTTTGAAAATTCCGTTTATTAGAGTGCCATTTTTCTAAAGAAAAGTAGATAGGATTTGGAGGAGAGAGAGCATGAAGTACGATTTTGGACAAGTCCATACCCGGTTGAACACGGATTCATTAAAGTGGGATAAAACAGAGCGGCTGTTTGGTGATAAAGATATTTTGCCCATGTGGATAGCTGACATGGATTTTCGCTGCCCGACACCTGTCATTGAGCAGCTGGTTAGCAGAGCGGAGCATGGGATTTTTGGCTATACAGCGAGGTCGTCCGACTACTTCCAGTCCTTTGTGGATTGGGTAGAACGCAGGCATCAATGGCAGATCAAAAAAGAATGGATACGCTGCAGTCCAGGTATTTTGACCGCTTTAAGTATGATCGTTCAAACCTTTACGGAGCCGGGAGACAAAGTAGTAATCCAACCGCCAGTGTATCATCCTTTTCCGGATGTTGTGCAGAAGAATAACCGGGAGCTGGTACACAATCCACTTGTTTTCAAAAATGGTCGGTATGAGATGGATTACGATGATTTGCTCAGAAAAATCGATCCTGCTGTAAAAATGATCATCCTTTGCAATCCGCATAACCCGGTCGGCAGGGTTTGGACAAGAGAAGAGCTTGAGCGATTGGGCAAGATATGTGCCGAGCATAACATACTGGTTGTATCAGATGAGGCTCACTTCGATCTGATTCACAGTGGATACCGTCACACCCCATTCGCGAGCATCTCGGAGGAATTTGCGCTAGGGTCCATCACATGTACAGCACCGAGCAAAACATTTAACCTGGCTGGGCTGCAAATGTCCAACATGATTATTGCGGACCAAGAGAAAAGAAGGACGTTTACAAAAATGCTGGATCAGCTTCACCTGAATCTATCAAACACGTTTGGAATTGTAGCGACAGAAAGCGCTTACAGGCACGGCGATGAATGGCTGGATCAATGCATGTCGTATCTGGGAGACAATCTCGTTTTCCTGACAGACTTTATCCAAACTCACATGAAGGAAATCAAAGTGATTCAACCGGAGGGGACGTATCTGGTCTGGCTGGATTGCCGCGAACTGGGAATGGATGCAAAGTCGCTTGAACAGTTCTTTCGACAAGAGGCCAAGGTGGCGTTTGACGAGGGCTATAAATTCGGGCCTGGAGGCGAAGGCTTTACGAGGGTGAATATTGCTTGCCCAAGGTCTGTCTTGGAAGAGGGGCTTAATCGAATGGCTAGAGCTATCCAGCAAAGATATAAATAAATCGTGAAAAGGGGGAACACTCGTGATCTATCAAGTGCTTCTAAATCTTTTAGGCATGGCAGTCATTATCTTGATTTTGCTATACATGCAAAGGAAGTTCGTGTCCTTTTCCAAGCGGGTGTTTACTGGACTTGGTTTAGGGATTGTTTTTGGCCTCTTGTTGCAATTTATGTATGGGTCAGGGTCTGAGGTAGTCAGACTGTCTGTTGATTGGTTTAATATCATGGGGAATGGCTATATCAAGCTACTGCAAATGGTCGTCATGCCACTCGTATTCATATCCATCCTGTCCGCATTCACGAAAGCAACTCTCTCGCACAACATCGGCAAAATCGGTGGCTTGATCATTGGGTTATTGGTTGGCACTACAGCGATCGCAGCGGCCATCGGCATTGGCGCGTCGATTGCGGCCGACTTACAGTCCCTCCAGCTGGAGCAAGGAGCAAAAGAGTCTGCCCAGATTGAGAAAATCGGCAATACACTAGGAAATCTCGAAAATATGTCTGCACCACAAAAGCTGGTGGAGCTGTTGCCTGGTAATCCCTTTCTCGATTTAACCGGGGCACGTCCGACCTCGACGATTGCTGTGGTTATCTTTTCTGCCTTTTTAGGAATGGCTTATATCGGGGTTAAAAGGAAAAAGCCGGACCAAGCAGAACTGTTTGCGAAAATTACCGATTCTCTCTATACCATCATTATGAGAGTAGTGACCCTGATTCTGAGGTTGACTCCATATGGGGTACTTGCGCTCATGACAAAAATAGCGGCAACAAGTGACCTGATGGCCATCTGGCGGCTTGGCAAGTTTGTATTGGCCTCGTATGTCGCTCTGCTCATCATGTTTGGTGTTCATCTGCTTCTGATTACGTTATCAGGTTTAAATCCGGTCACCTACGTAAAGAAAGTCATCCCTGTTCTGACCTTTGCTTTTACATCGCGTTCCAGTGCAGGTACCTTGCCACTTAACGTCCAAACCCAGAATAAAGAATTGGGAGTTCCAGAAGGAATCGCAAATTTCGCAGGCTCATTCGGAATTTCTATCGGACAAAATGGATGTGCGGGAATCTACCCGGCGATGCTTGCAGTCATGGTGGCACCTGCAGCAGGGATCGATCCCACGAGCTTGTCCTTCATTTTGACGCTTATTGCTGTCGTAGCCATCAGTTCCTTTGGGGTTGCAGGTGTTGGTGGAGGCGCAACCTTCGCCGCACTGATTGTGCTGTCCACGATGAACCTGCCTGTTGCTCTGGTTGGGCTGTTAATATCCATCGAGCCACTGATCGATAT
Organism: Brevibacillus reuszeri; assembly: GCF_002897295.1. Lineage (GTDB taxonomy): Bacteria > Bacillota > Bacilli > Brevibacillales > Brevibacillaceae > Brevibacillus > Brevibacillus reuszeri_A. The sequence goes on along the minus strand of NZ_BEXF01000011.1, from coordinate 168,230 downwards.
GGCACGCACAGCCGTGAACGTAAGTGGAAGCATGACAGCAGGATTAATTACGAGCAAGGTCACCAAGCAGTTGGATACCAGTGTGTACAGGAATACTGCCCCTGCCCAAGAAGCGGTAACACCGTTGCAAAACCTGTAAGCAAGGAGCGTTAGCGTACAAACGTTAACGCTCTTTTTTGCGTTCTCTCGATTGCCAAGTAAGGAGAAAAAAATTTATCTGTAATATATTTTATATAGACAGAAAATATAGATTTTCCAACTATTATTCTAATTAATATAATTGTTATTATCAAAGAAACATACTACAATAAACGAGTGCTACAGGAGTAAATCGGATCGACGGAAGGAAAGAATAGTCTTACGAACGATTAGGAATACTTACTAAGAAGTGCAGGAAGATGGTAGTTGAACGTTTTTTGGTAAACGAAATAGGTTTACGCTTCATTGTGTTAGAGTGATGAAGCCCCGCTTCGACAGCTTTCCTAAAATACCGCTAGAAGCAGCAGAGAGGAAGAGAGGGCAACAGTGGCAAACAAAGAATTAAAGAGAGGCCTGGAAGCACGTCATATTCAAATGATTGCTTTAGGCGGAACCATTGGTGTTGGGTTGTTTATGGGTTCGGCAAGTACGATTAAATGGACTGGTCCGTCCGTCATGCTTGCTTATGCAATTGTAGGAATTTTTATATTTTTTATCATGCGAGCAATGGGAGAAATGCTGTACGTAGAACCGAGTACCGGATCATTTGCGACCTTTGGCCATAAGTACATTCATCCTTTGGCTGGGTACATGACGGCTTGGAGCAACTGGTTTCAGTGGGTAGTCGTCGGGATGTCCGAAATTATTGCAGTTGGGACGTATATGAAATATTGGTTTCCGGATTTGCCTGCCTGGATTCCAGGGATCATAGCGATGGTGATTCTAGGCGCAGCGAACCTGTTCTCTGTGAAATCATTTGGTGAGTTTGAGTTTTGGTTTGCGATGATTAAAATCGTTACGATCGTATTAATGATTATTGCTGGCTTGGGCCTGATTTTCTTTGGTTTTGGTAACGGAGGAAATGCAATCGGATTATCTAACCTGTGGGCGAATGGCGGTTTCTTTACCGGTGGCTGGACTGGATTTTTCTTTGCGCTATCATTAGTCATCGGTGCCTATCAAGGCGTCGAGCTTATCGGGATTACAGCGGGTGAAGCAAAGGACCCAAAGAAAACGCTTACGAGTGCAATTCAAAGCATCATTTGGCGTATATTGATTTTCTACATTGGCGCGATTTTCGTCATTGTTACAGTTTATCCATGGGATCAATTGCAAACGATCGGCAGTCCGTTCGTTGCCACTTTTGCGAAAATTGGTATTACAGCAGCGGCGGGGATCATTAACTTTGTCATCATTACGGCAGCGATGTCCGGCTGTAATAGCGGGATTTACAGTGCAGGGCGCATGCTCTACACATTGGGAGTAAATGGACAGGCACCGAAAGTATTTACGAAGCTGTCTCATAATGGTGTGCCTCTGCTCGGAACGATTGGTGTTCTGATAGGCTTGGGCGTTGGGGTTATTTTAAGCTACATCGCTCCAGAAAATTTGTTTGTGTACGTGTACAGTGCAAGTGTACTTCCTGGTATGGTTCCGTGGTTTGTCATTTTGATTAGCCAAATCAATTTTAGAAAAGCGAAAGGGGCCGAATTGGACAAGCATCCATTCAAAATGCCTTTTGCACCAGTGACCAACTACGTAACGATTGCCTTTTTGCTGATGGTATTAGTCGGTATGTGGATCAATGATGAGACGCGCATTTCACTGATTGCGGGGATTGTTTTCCTCGGGATTGTAGTGGTCAGCTTTTACGCCTTTGGCGTGGGCAAAGCGGTTCCAATGGATCTCGCTCATACAGATGAAGAAAGCAAGTAAGGTCGGAGTGCCACATAAAAGGAAGTAGCGTCTGTGAAAAGTCTTTGAACGTGAAAATGTAATCATTGTGTGACCGATAGGCTGCTTGGGTTGCTGGTTTGTAGGAACCACGGTTATACTCTAAAATGATCAGAGAAAAAAGGAGTATACAGATGAAACAACGAAACTACACGCCAGCAATCGTCATTCTGAGCATAGCGATTAACACGATCATTGCTATCATGTACTTTATGCCGAAGAATAACGATTTCGGTCATATCGACTTGACGTTCTTGCCGTTTTTGAACGCTGTAATGAACAGCTTTACATTTGTGTTTCTGGTTGCCGCGCTTGTCTCGATCATCAAGTATAAAAATATTCAGCTTCACCGCAGATACATTTTTGCAGCTTTTAGCACGACGGCTGTCTTCTTGATTTCCTATCTGGTCTATCATGGGATGGCACCGAGCACCTCCTACGGTGGAGAGGGCATTTTGCGGCCGATCTATTACTTCATTTTGCTATCGCATATTTTGTTGTCCGCGATTATCGTTCCATTTGCCCTGATTACGACCGCTCGCGGCTTAAACATGCAAGTAGACAGACACAAAAAGATTGCCCGCTGGACAATGCCGATGTGGCTATATGTCAGCGCGACCGGCGTGATTGTGTACATCATGATCTCTCCGTATTATTGATAGGCTTGCAGGAATAAAAAAGGAAACCACCGTCCCCAATCACGTAGCAATAGATTGGAGACGGTGGTTTTTATTGTTTAACCCTCATGGGTACCCAGTGCTTGCTGTGCCATGGTCATGAACTCCTCAAGCCCTGATTTCAAGGCAAAGAGGGCAAGATTGATAGGAAACGCAGCCGTCAATTCGATGATATGCTCATGCATACGCGGCCAGATACGGCCACCTGCTTTTTCGTATCGTTTTATAAAATCAACCAAGGCAGCTTCTCCAAACAACAGGCAGTAGGCTGTAAAATCGATCGCCGGATCAGCTACCTCTGCTTCCGTCCAGTCCAGCAGCCCCGTTACCTTTCCCTTTTCATCAACCAGAATATGACCCGGATGAAGATCACCATGTACGAGAGCGGTGTGATTTGGCCAGAACGAATCATCGGCAAGCCACTTTTGCCAACGTTCCCATAGATCTTGGGATACGCCGAAGACGCGTTTGATTTTATTCATCTTTTCGGAGAGGTCCTCTCGTATCTCTGCTGGCTGCTTGACCCGTAATCCGGATGCCAGGGCAGCATCATGAGAAATGGCGTGAAGCTCTGCCAATGCGTCAGCCCATGATTGCAGCGTGAGATCAGACAGCGCTTCTGGATTGAGGTACCAGTCATAGTTATTTGTTTCCGGATTGACAGTAGCCATTGGAGTGCCGCTTAATCTCGGATAAGCGATAAATTCAGGAGTGTGTAACTGCCAGTGAGGCACTTCTACATGCAGATGCTTCGCTACGAGGTCTAACACTTGTTTCTCGTAGCGAGCGGACTCTACTACATCATCACGGCGCGGTGAGCGTAATATCCAGGAGTCGCCAGCTATCGTACTTGCAAAAACAGCGAGGAAATCCAAACCGGATTCATTGGCCTTCACTGTGACGGTGTCCACTTCTATACCACTCTTTTTCGCGATCGCGATTATACGTTCAACTTTTTCAGAAAGGATTGTAGACATAACAAATACACCTCATTCATGAATAGTTAATGATCAGACAAACACAAATAAACCCATACCATTTGCGTATTTCAAAATGGTTGAGTCGAGATGGGGTATTGTCGATCTTAACGAAGTCTCATGGATGCGATGCCCATTGTGTTACCTCCTCATTTTCAGAAACAACGTCAGTATACCATGTTTTCTGGCGGCTTTCAGTAGGGAATGTGCGATAGAGGGTGTTGGAAGGCGTGGCTCATCCCTAAATATGATATGATTTTACGTAGGAACGAATGGTGATGAGGAGACTTGCGATAATGAAAATGATTTCATGGAATGTAAACGGACTCCGTGCTTGTGTGAATAAAGGCTTTTACGATTATTTTCGGGAAGCAAACGCAGATATTTTTTGTATGCAAGAAACTAAGCTGCAGGAAGGGCAGATTGAAGTAGAGATCGGCGATGAGTACCATCAATATTGGAATTACGCAGAGAAAAAGGGGTATTCGGGAACGGCTATTTTTACCAAGATGAAACCACTATCTGTACGCTATGGGCTAGAAGAAGACCATGAACCTGAAGGACGAGTCATTACACTGGAGTTTGAAGATTTTTATTTCGTAACGGTGTACACACCAAATGCAAAGCGTGATCTATCGCGACTTGATTATCGCCTCGAATGGGAAGATCGGTTTCGCAAGTATCTGATGGAGCTGGATGCCCAGAAGCCAGTAATTGTCTGCGGAGATATGAATGTCGCGCATCAAGAGATTGATCTCAAAAACGCCAAGTCCAACCGCAACAACTCCGGTTTTACTCCAGAAGAGCGTGAAAAAATGACGCGCTTATTGGCAGCGGGGTTTGTGGATACGTATCGGCACTTTTATCCAGATCAGGCGGATGCGTATACATGGTGGTCTTTTATGCCCAAAGTGAGAGAGCGGAATGTCGGGTGGCGTATTGATTATTTTCTTGCCTCAGAAAGACTTGCTCCATCGCTGGTGAGTGCGGGGATTGACGCGCAGGTGATGGGGAGTGATCATTGTCCGGTTGTGCTGGAGGTTGGCGAGCTTCGGAAGTAATTCCGGGGCTTTTTTTATTTTATTAAAGATGTAAGTTTCTATTGGGATAATCAAATGTACCTAAAAACAATTTCTTTAATTAGTTATATTGAATCGTTTTGTTTTGGATTTTCAATAAATGAATAGGTAAATAAGACTATTATTTCATTTACAATCTCATAATATTATGGTAAATTAATGGTGCCCATTGTAAATTTTAGTAAAGCTCTTACTTCTGGTGGAACGCCGTATGCGCTGAAAGGTGCCTGTACGGTGTAGGCTCGACCGAAAACTAGCAATGTTGTTAGTTAGGTGAGAATAGCGATGCAAGTGCAAATCTAAGTAAAGTTAGTGATGGCTTTAATGTATCCATAACAGGAAACATTGGATCGCAAGGCCAAGAAAACGTTGATTATGTGAAGAAGGATTGGCCGCAAAGTAGCTTCACTTATACAACAGATGGAGCTTTCTATACGCTTGTTTTAACGAAGGATGGTCAACCAGCAAAATTTGCGGAAGTATTTGAAGCGTTTAGCCTTCAAACAGTAGGTAGCGGAAACGTCCATGACTTTATTGGAGGAAGTGCAAGCCTTCGTAGTCAAGCAGATGCAGGGGTAGATGTATCTAATCCTGGTACAAAGTTTTTTGACGGTGATGAAAGCTTGAAGAGCGCAAAGCCTAACTTGGCAGGATCTGTATTGTTCTATGGTATCCACTCTGAGATTTATGGGGTGAATTTTGAAGATGGAGACCAAGCTACAATTAAAGTAAATAGTACATTGAAGGCTGGAATTGATGGTTCGGATTATAATTTAGTCGTTAATTTGTACAGCCCGGTCAGATTAAACAAAAATTCAAAATATTCCATTACCGAGTTCGAAAATCTTGATCCGTTGGCTTCTGTAGAGTTAGATGTTGAGTAGTAGATGAAATATAATTTTAAAAAGTTTTTTGGAAACCTAAGCAGTTATGAGATGACTTCTGAATTCCTCAGGAGTCATCTTTTTTTGTTCATTTGTCACGCCTCAATTATTAAAAGTTGAAAAACGACAACAGTGTCGTTTATAATACCTAAAACGACATTCATGTATATTTAAAGCGGAAGGAGGATCGAAACCCCGTGTCCCCAAAAGTAAGCGATGATTACAAAAATCAAAAGAAAACAATGCTGCTGCAAGCGGCAAAGCGTGTCTTTCTAGCAAAAGGGTATACAAAAACGACGATGCAGGACGTTATGGATGAGGCGGGCATCTCAAGAGGCGCGTTGTATGCCTATTTCGATAATGTGGAGCATCTGTATATGGAGCTTCTTCAGTTTGAGGATCAGCAGGATGTGCTGTTTTTCAGCCCAAACGATGACGAAACGAGCTGGCAGCAAATAACGAATTGGGTCCACAAGCAGCAAAAAGAAATTGACCAAATTGAACAGACGCTGACACAAGCGAACTCCGAATACTTTTTGTCAATCCGCGATTCAAAAAAGCAAGAGGGCGTTACATATAGTACGACTCGTTACGACCGGATTGTGAATACTCTGACGGTGCTTTTCCAGAGCGGGACAAAAAAAGGAGAGCTTCAACCGAGACTTCCCGCAGAGACGATTTCCCGTTATCTGGTCTCTTTTATTGATGGTTTGATGTTGGATACGGCACATTTGGGCCCAGAAAAAACGAGGGTAGCTGAGCAGATCGAGGCTCTTTTATTTTCATTGCGAGAAATGCTTAGGCCCGTTCAGGAGAAATAAGCAAAAGAATGGCAAAAAGGAGGAGCTAGTATGCTTTTTCGATCGGCGAGAGTCGCTCTTAGAAAAATGACAGCAGAGGATGCAGACGTCTATCACGCATGGCGAAATGATGTAGAGGTCATGCAGACGACCAGTCCATTCATCGATAACCATACATGGGAGAGTACGCAGGAATTTGTCAGTCAGGTGATTTTAGGTTCAAGCTCATCGAAGAGCTACATCATCGTAGACATACAAACACAGACCCCTATTGGCGTTACTGCACTCACCCAGATCGATTCTAAAAACCGCAATGCCGAGTGCATTATTGATATCGGGGCAAAGGACTACTGGGGCAAGGGGTATGGAAGCGAAGCATTAAAACTATTGCTCGATTACGCTTTCCTGGAAATGAATTTGCACCGTGTCTCACTTCGTGTATTTTCCTTTAATGAAAAAGCGATTAAGCTGTATGAAAGAATCGGATTTCAGCATGAGGGTACCTCACGACAGTTTTTGTTTCGGGCGGGAAAATGGCATGACCTCGTGCATATGGGCATTCTTCAGGAGGAGTTTATATCCTGCTTGAGCAAAGTGCGCAGCTAATTTGTATCACAATCGCGCTTATGATTACGCAGGGAGCAGGCTGGCGGTGCGAGGGCTTGCTACTCGTACCGCCAACCGCCAACTGCCAACTACCTACAAATCGTGACACAACTCAATCTATCTCTTCTTATTTTCCCCGGAGAATCGGAACCTCCCAGTCTATATTGCGGTGCTCAACCATTCTTTTCGAAGCGGTGATGATCAATTGCTTTGGAAGTGGTTCGATATTTTGGACGAATAACGATCCTTCGAACGTGGCCCGTCCATTTTGATAATCGGTCCGATCAATAAAGTATTGAATATCGTCGTATTTCTTCCCTTTTTCGTCGGTGACAGACCAGTAGTAGGAAACCATGGCCATAGGAGCTGTGTTTTCACCAAGCTCTCCTTTAAAGGCAAGCTGATATCCTTCCAGCTTAATCGGAGTTCCATCGGGTTTGAAGCTGTAGACACCATCATCAAAGCCTGGGACATCGACTACTCTGTTCGGGTCCTTTACGAATTTTTTGAAGGTAAACAGGTCTCCCTGGTCTTCTTCTGTAATGGCTTCTTTCTCCAATCGGGCAAGGTCTAGCACTGCGCGAAAAGCAGCAGCTTCTTCTGTATAAACCGAGCCAAGCTTAAAAGTAATCGTGTTACTCTGGTCGATAGGCTGGAAGTAATGATAGTCTCTGGCCCCGTTTTCCATCTGCAATGTATTGCGCCACTTCAAGCGATTGATCACATTGTTTTGTTTGCTGGCTCTTCCTAGCATATTTTTGGAATCCCATGCCCCAAGAATCGCACCTTTATCGTTTATAAGCTCGTAGCTGTAGTCTTTTTTCGCATTGCCTTCCGTATTGCTTCGATCAATGATCATTTCCACTGCGCTAGGTGCAAACGTTACTTGCTTGACATCCAGCTTGAGCCCTTGCGGAGTGGTATAGGATTTGTTGATGTCATAGGTTTTCGTCGCGGTCTTTGCCTTTTTCATGTCGACAGGTACGGACACCTTCCAGCTTCCTTTTGTGTCCCCCATTTTTTTGACATCGAATTCCACAACCAGCTCGTCTGGAATCTTGGTTAGATCATCAAAATAGCTGCGGAGCTCGCGATTCAAGAACAGGAAGCCGTCTGTGTTTCTTATACTGTCCCAGTCTTCATTAGGATTATGGGCCGTTTCTTCCTTTCCAGAGTCAATAGGACGAGCAGGCTGGAGAATGTTGCCTTGTTTGTCCCGGATCGTAAAAATCGGGTCCTGATCTGAGCTATCAAACATGTTCTGCCAAAAAATATCGAGTGGTTTTCCGTTTTGATCGGTCAGGGAAGCAACCATGCTGATTCGCAGAGGGTCAGCCATTACTTCTTTGATTGTGAAAGTGACTCCCTGATCAGTTGCGCTTGCTAGAACTTTTTTGGCAAATCCATTCTGGGCAGCTTGCTTAATACCGGGGTCTATATGCTTTTGCAAAATAGGATTGTTCACAGATGCTGCGGGATCAGCTTTCTTATCGATTGGTTCGCTTGTGAAAGCGGCATTTACATAGCTGGCAAAGGTCGGAGAAATGAGCATTCCCGACGAAACTACGATTGTTAAGGCGGCGGCTGCAAATGTCATTCTTTTCATGATAGTGATACTCCTTTTCTTCCACAAGGATGTGTTTGGTATAGTCGTGACACGATTCAAAACTCTCACTGGATATGGGGAGAGTGTGCCAATAATTTTACGGTCCAGATCCTCTGAGAGGGGGTTTTCCCAATAGGCATCAGCTGTTTCTTGCATATAATCAACCCATTGCTCCAGCTGCTTTTGGCAAAAGGTACAGTGGTCGAGGTGACTTTCTAACTTCTGTGTGTTCACTGCTGATAAACGATCTTCTGTGTAAGCGATCAGTTGATCTTGCGTAAGGCACTTCAAAGCGGATGCCCTCCTTTTTTCTCCGTTTTGACAAGCTGCTCGCGTAGCTTTTTTCTGGCGTGAGACAGACGCATTCGGACAGTATCTACAGACAAAGACAGCTTGTTGCTGATCTCCCTGTAGCTCAGCTGCTGAAGATAATGAAGAGCCAGAACAGTTCGATGCTCCTTATCGAGAACCATCATCTGCTGCCTGAGACCATTACGCTGTTCCTTCACCAGATAGGCATCCTCTGGAGCAGGACAATCGTCCTTTAGCTCTACGTCCATCTCTGTCACAAAAGGAGCTCGTTTTCGCTTGCGCCACTCATCAATCCCGCGATTAATAGCAATCCGATACAGCCAGGCAGGAAAGGAGTGGTTTGGATTATAGTCTGGCAGGCAGTAGTATGCTTTAATAAACACTTCCTGCACGATGTCCTCCACGTCATGAGAATGCTGTAAGCTTTTTTGAAGAATCGAAGCGATTTTGCCTTTGTATTTGTTGACGATCAGAGCATAAGCCTCTTTATTTCCTTGAAGAACCTTCGCAATGATCTCCCGATCGTCTTGCATGCTGTTACCTCCTTGCAAAAAGGGTGCTGCGCAGCCGTTCCTTTTTGTTCGTTCACTACTATAGACGATGGAGGAGGGTTACCCCTCTCAAACTTTTTACAAAAATGATAAAAAAAGATGCTCTTCTGTTTGTAAGAGAAGAGCAACCTTTGTCAGCTGTACCGCATAATCCTGTAAACCTCGCCATTCAATTGTCCCGTCACCTTGTACACATCCCCAACAGAAACCGTAAGATCATTTGGCGCTTTGATCAAGATTTCCTGCTCAAGACCCTCCACATAAATCGGGAAACAATTCTCGCCTGTCGAATGCTCAAACAAACGATTCACATGTCCGATAACCGTATGTACAGAGCGATCCCCCATGAGCGTAAGGGACTGCGCCCCATCCAGCTCAAAGCTTTCTTCCAGCTTTTCCAGCACCAACGGACTGTACGATTTATGCTCCATAGATAGGGAGACGACGAGCTGATCATCCACCTTTGTATACTCCGTATGGCCACCCTCACGCACGAAATCACCTGGACAAAAGAATTCAAACTGAAAGGAAAAATCGTTTTGCTTCTTGCGGACATGCAGGTCTCTGACATTTCCCCCGAGCTTTACATGGGTGATAACACATTCAAATTTGTCATGCTGTTCTAAAAAAGCGAGACGTTCGGTTATTTTTCGATTCAGCCATTTGAGGTAATACTCGCTAAAGGAATTGCTAACCAGATGGGCTCCCTGTCCATGGCATGTGTCGATGTAATAGAGCTTTCCTTTTAAGTCGCCTGCGACAACGAGAACGATATAGTAGCCGCAGCCATCATCATGAACGGTCAGGATTCCTTGTGATGCCTCGAACCGGATTTTGTCCAGCTCTTCGTCGGAAATGTCATCATCAATCTCGTCAAACTCTTCTCCGTAATAACGGTTGCAGCTCTCTACGGAAAAAGGAAGGCTCATATATTCAAAGCCTGCAGAATTCCGTATACTAGTTTCCAAGCAATCCCTGGCGTGCGAGAGGGAGAGAGGGAATTGCCTGTCACGTACAGCGCCATCACCAATATGCAGCAGGAATTCTTTATAATCTGCAGGCAGAGAAATGTTTGCCATCGCTTCAAACTGTCCAACCTGCGCACGGGTCAGCTTGTTATTCAGAACGTATGGGCTTCCATCCTCAAACAAACGCTCGTACTGATCCAGCATTTGTTCTACCTGCATAATAAACGCACTTTTGGGTGCCACGTCTGTCTCTTGTTTGAATAATCCTTCGATTGCTTTCACGATGTTTTTCATAGAATACACCTCTACCAAATTCGTTAGGAGTGAACGAACTCATGAAAATGAAATTGCAGCAGCCATTCGCCGTCATTTCAGACATACACAGCAATATTTATGCGCTGGAAGCTGTACTGCGGGATATTGATTCGCGCGGAATTCAAACGATCGTCAATTTAGGAGATACACTGTTTGGTCCGATTGATCCGATTGCAACGGCAGAAAAACTAATGGGACGATCTGAAATGATTCATATTATGGGCAATTGTGACAGATATTTACTGCAAGAGCAAATGGACTCCATCACCTTTCAGCATGTGAAGCCATTGCTCACGCAAGAGATGCTTGACTGGATTGGAGCCTTTCACAAACAGTGGGCACAGGATGATTTTCTATTTTGCCACGGAACCCCTTTTGCCGATGACGTCTACATGCTTGAGGAAGTGGCTCCGTTCGGCAGTGCTGACAAAAGCGTGGGGACATTGATGGTTGAGCTGTCCTCGATAGAGCAAAATATTATCTTCTGTGGGCATACTCATGTGCCAAAATCAGTTTGGCTGCCGGATGGCAAGCTGATTGTGAATCCGGGAAGTGTTGGTCTCCCTGCTTATTTTGAGGAAACACCTCACCCTCATACGATGGAATCAAAGAGTCCACATGCCAAATACGTGATTGCAGCGCCGTTTAATAATAGCTGGAGGGTGGAGCATGTATACATTCCCTATGATTTTGAGCAGGCTGCCAAAAGAGCGGAGGAAAACAATAGAAGTGACTACGCTTATGCTATTCGTTATGGAAGAGCAGAGCTGTGAGGTGAATCGGCTAGCACTTCTGAAAAAGGATTCATGAGGGCAGTGTCGAAACCTTCCTTATTATGACATTGGCGTGGAATAAATTAGTATTTAGATCTATTTTGAAGCACATAGGAATGGTCATCCTGTTTCTCGCGTTTCTCCTTGCGATCAGATGGTTGTGGTATTCGGTTCACGCGACACCAGAGCATCCTTTTGTGTCGCAAGGGGTTATTGATCTGCGTGGATGGGACTTTGAGAAATCTCGCTCGATTCCTTTGGATGGTGAGTGGGAGTTTTATCCCGAGGCACTTATCACGCATGAAGATACGACCAATGAATCGAGGTACACCACGAATTATATACAGGTGCCCGGAGATTGGAGAAGCGGCTTTTCTCCGAGAAATGATTCCTCATATGGCTATGGGACATATAGATTGCGTATTCTCGTTGATCAGCACCCCAAGCAGTCTTACGCTTTCTGGATCCAACAGATCGAGGCGTCTTCTGTTGTAGAAATAAACGGTAACAGAGATGCGGTAATTGGAGTTGTTGGAGAGCAGGCGTCAGAGTATAAGCCAAGGGTGTTGTCCTATACGGCCTCCTACACGGCAAAAGAAGCAACGGAAGTAGAAGTGCTGGTGCAGGTCGCGAACTTTCATCATCCCTTTAAAGGCGGGATCATGAAATCGATACGCTTCGGATCGCAGGCAGCCATAGACAATGAACGTATGTATTCGATCGGTTTTCAGTTGACGACCTTCCTTATTTTGTTGCTGCATGGCTTGTATGCGGGAATTTTGTACTCGTTTAATCCAAGAAATAAAGGCTTTTTGGTTTTTTTCTTGCTACTTTTGTCCGTAAGTATTTCGATCGTAGCCGATCACGACAACATCCTGTTGATTTGGCTGCCACTTGATTACTCCTGGGCGCTAAAGGTGAAGATGCTCTCCTACGTATGGTTGTCATTTTTAATATTGTTGATGGCCAGATATTTATCAGGACCAGTACCAGGCAGGAAAGTGTTTCCGATTTTTCTTTTTCTGCTTTGTCTGTATTCATTGTTTGTGCTAGTAGCGCCTGTGCAACTCATCTATATGACAACAGCGGCCAAACTGTTCGCTATTTTTTATTTACTCCCGGTAGCATGGTTTGTTTATTTGATCGGCAAAATGGTCATCACTAATCAGCACGATGCTGTCTTTTTGCTGTTTGCGGCCACAAGCATTTTATCCAGTGTCCTCTGGGGTGTCTTTACGTATTCATTTGAAAAGGATAACATCTATTATCCGATTGACGTAATCGCTGCGATCGTCGGTTTTTCAGCCTATTGGTTTAAACGCTATTTCCGAAATTCGGAGGAAAATGCTAAGCTCAACGAGCATCTGAAAAAGTCCGACAAGCTGAAGGATCAGTTTTTGGCCCAAACCTCTCATGAATTAAGAACGCCGCTGCATGGCATTATGAACATTGCCCAAAGCGTTGTGACGAGCGAAGCGCATGCCATGGACAGGCGAAGTGCTGAGGACATGGAGCTTTTGATCACAATTAGCCGACGTATGTCGCATTTGCTGGACGACCTGCTTGATGTGGTTCGACTTCAGGACAAGCATATTAAACTGAAGAAAGAGCCGCTTAGCCTGCAATCCGTAACGTCCGGCGTTATCAGCATGCTCAAGTATTTAGTAGATGGAAAGTCGATTGAAGTGAAGATAGACATACCAGATTCACTACCACCGGTGCTCGCTGACGAAAAACGGCTCATCCAAATTTTATTTAATTTACTGCATAATGCGCTGAAATTCACAGAGGAAGGAACTATCGTGATTTCAGCCAAAGCGAAGAAAGGGTATGCGGTCATTCGGGTATCCGACTCAGGAATAGGCATGGATGTGGAAACGCAGAAGCGTATTTTTTTGCCATACGAGCAAGGTTCTCATGGGATGAGTGAGGGGGGAGGCATCGGTCTTGGGCTGAGTATTTGCAAGCAATTGGTGGAGCTGCATAACGGGGAATTGACCGTTCAATCCGAGCGCGGAAAAGGCTCCACGTTCAGCTTCCAGCTTGCTTTTGCCGCACCAGAAAGCCGCGCAGCAGTGAAGAGCTCCGTTTACGAGGAGCAGGTCAGAGTGGATCACATCACGCCAGACAATTTGCTCCGTATGGATGGCACAGGCAGTATGTGGTCCGCGCTGCACGAAGCAGCACCAGCTATCGCGGAAGGGAAGCCGAATATACTTGCCATCGATGATGACCCAGTTAATTTAAAGGTAATTGAAAGTGTTCTCTCGTCATCTGCCTACAATATCTGTACGTCTACATCTGCCAGGGAAGCCTTGGAGCTTTTAGGCAAACAGCAATGGGACTTGCTTATTATTGACGTAATGATGCCCCATATGTCGGGTTATGAGCTGACACAAAAAGTGCGTGAGCATTTCAACATTTCGGAGCTGCCGATTTTACTTTTAACAGCTCGCAGCCAGCCAGAGGATGTGTACACCGGCTTTTTATCGGGTGCGAACGATTATGTCACCAAGCCTGTTGATGCAATGGAGCTGAAATACCGTGTCTGGTCGTTGACCACATTGAAGCAAACGATCAATGAGCGCCTACGTATGGAAGCCGCTTATTTGCAGGCACAAATCCATCCGCACTTCCTGTTCAACACACTTAGCTCAATTATGGCACTAAGCGATATTGATACGGAAAAAATGAGAAGGCTCGGGGACGCTTTTACTTCGTATTTGCACATCAGCTTTGACTTCCTCAACTCAGGGGAGCATGTTTCGCTCGCACATGAGCTTGAGCTCGTCCAAGCGTACCTGTATATCGAAACAGAACGCTTCCCGGACCGATTAGCCGTCGAGTGGGACGTTGATTCCGAAATCAATTTGCGCATTCCACCGCTGACGATTCAGCCGCTCGTCGAAAATGCGGTCAAGCACGGTCTGCTCAGCCAAATGCAGGGTGGCACCGTTCTGATTCGCATCGCTCGTCAGCAAAGCTCGACGCTTTTTGAAGTGAAGGATAATGGTAAGGGAATGTCGGCGGAAACCGTACAGCTTCTTTTCGGGCAAGAAATGAGGGCAAAGGGCGGGATTGGTGTGTCTAATACAAACCGCCGCTTAATCCAGATGTACGGAAAAGGCTTGTCCATCCAAAGCAAGCTGGGGGAAGGAACGACCGTATCGTTCGAGATACCGGATCGGGAATAGAAAGGGGAACTCAGACGAATGACGATCTCATTATCTCCCGTCACACGAGATAACTGGTTAGAAGCACTTGAGCTAAAAGTAAAGCAGGAGCAAGCCGGATTTGTGCCATCTGTGGCCATTTCCTTGGCAAAAGTACACATCAAGCCCGATGGAGACAGCGTAGAATACTTGCCCTTTGCCATCTACCATGAAGAGACGATGGTCGGCTTTATGATGCATGCCTTTGTGGAAGAAACAACCGATATGTACTGGATCAACGGATTTTTGATCGATGCCAGGTACCAAGGAAAAGGCTACGGGAAGGCGGCATTGCAACAGATGATCGCCTATATCACCAACCGTTTTTCTCAGTGTCAGGAAATACGGTTAACTGTCTATCCAGACAACCATTCCGCTTACAAGCTGTACCGAAATCTCGGCTTTGAAGAGACAGGAGAACGGCACGGGGAGGAAGTAGTCCTCCGGCTTCCATGCAAAACAGCTTGATTTTTGCTGGACGATCCCCTATTGTTAAGGGGATTAAGTAATACTTTCATTTGGGGAAAGGAGGCTAAAGTGATGTTCACTGTTTTCGAGAACGTACCAAAATTGGTAAAAGCACCTATTTTGCGCGGAGATTTGCTTGCAACGGGACCAGTCTGCCCTTTTTTAGGCAAGCAAACTTCATATCGAAAACAGGTGCCGGTACTTTTAGCCTACTTTTAGTAAAAGGTGCAACCATGACCCTACCATGATTGCCATGTCTTAAAAACAAATGGAAACACAACAGACGCCGGTATTATTAGGCGTCTTTTTTGCGTTCTCAAAAAGGAGGAAAAACGAGATGAATACGACATTTTTATGGATTCCAGGCAGGCAAAAGGGTGATGAAAGGATAGGATTTTATTTTATTAGAAATGAGTGAGGAAGATGTTACTGCAACTAAATGGTATCAGCAAAAGCTATGGAGGCACACCTATACTCTCTGGCGTGTCCATGAAAATTGAGCGCGGGGAGCGCATTGGTCTAATCGGAGTAAATGGGGCGGGTAAATCTACTCTACTGCAGATGATTGCAGGCGATCTGCCATATGACCAGGGAGAAATCTATCTGGCAAAAGGTGCAAAGATGGGCTTCCTGCGCCAAAATAGTGGGCTTTGCTTGGAAAGCTCGATTGAAGATGAAATGCTGAGCGTCTTCGAGGATATTCTCCAAACAGAAAAAGAGCTGAGAGAGCTGGAAAGACAGATGGGTGATCCAGCGCTGCTGGCAGACACACGCAGCTATGAAGCGCTGCTAAGCCGTTACGCTACGAAATCGGATTGGTTTTTGGAGCATGGAGGCTATGAGGTAGAGTCCAAGATCCGGGGTGTTCTTCATGGCATGGGGCTTGGAAATATCCCACAGGATACTCGGATCGATCAGCTAAGCGGAGGTCAAAAAACGCGATTGGCACTTGCGAAGCTGCTTCTTGCTGAACCGGATTTGCTCATACTGGATGAGCCGACCAATCATTTGGATTTTACCGCTCTAGCGTGGCTAGAAGAGTATTTGCGCGCGTACGCGGGGGCGATTCTGGTCGTTTCGCACGATCGGTACTTTCTGGATGGACTCGTCACTTCTCTATACGAGGTAGAGAGAGCCCAAGTCCAGCGTTACGAGGGGAATTACTCCAGCTTTTTGCGCGAGAAGGAGCGGAATCGAGAGCTTCATGCCAAAAGGTATGCGATGCAACAAGAACAGATCGCCAGCATGGAAGAGTATGTTGAACGACATATTGTGCGTGCCACTTCGGCGAAAAGCGCGAAAAACAAGCGCAAGCAGCTGGAGCGATTGGAGCGAATCGACAAACCGCTTGGTGAGTTACAACGAACAAAGCTGTCGCTTGGTGTCGGGAAAACCTCTCACAAGAACGTGTTGCAGGTCAGAGATGCTTCGATTGGTTACGGGAATGGTCCCGAATATAAGCCGCTGCTGGAGAACATCAGCTTTCAACTGAGCCGCGGGGAAAAGGTCGCTCTGATCGGGCCAAATGGGATCGGTAAATCAACACTTCTAAAGTCCATCATCGGTGAGCTCACACCAGATAGCGGAGAGATCATCTGGGGAAAGGAGGTGAAGATCGGATATTACGACCAAGAGCAGGCTTCCCTCCAGCCCCATGCAACGATCCTGCACGAGGTGTGGAGTCCATTTCCTCAGTTAGAAGAGTCGAAAATTCGGAGAGTGCTCGGAAATTTTCTGTTCTCCAAAGAAGACGTATTTAAAAAGATAGCTTCACTCAGTGGCGGCGAAAAAGCACGTGTAGCCCTGGCCAAGCTGGTGCTGGCAGAAGCGAATGTCATGGTGCTGGATGAGCCGACGAACCATTTGGATTTGTCTAGCAAGGAAGGATTGGAGTCAGCGTTGAGCCAGTACGAAGGTACTCTGTTGTTTATTTCCCATGACAGATATTTTCTTAACAAGCTGGCGGACAAGATCGTGGAGCTTCATTCGGACCGCGCCATGGTCTATGAAGGCAATTACGAAGACTACATGGAGGCCCGAAAACGAGAGCAGCTATTCCAACAGTAACACAAAAATAAGGATGAAAAAGGAGAGAAATGATGATGTCAAACAATACAAAACAAGTAGCGATCATTACGGGAGCAGCAAGCGGAATCGGGAGAGCGACCAGCATAAAGATGGCTGAAAACGGGTATCAGGTTGTCCTGGTCGATTTCAATCAGGCTTTAGGAGAGGAGACACTGGCGCTCGTGCAAAACAATGGCGGTGAGGGAATCTTTGTAAAAGCCGACGTTTCCAAAGAAGCGGATGTAGAAAATTATGTGAAAATGGCAATTGAAGCGTATGGACGCATTGATGTTTTGTTTAACAATGCAGGAGTCATCCAAATGTTCGCTCCGTTCACGAGTGTCAATAGCGATGAGTACGAGCGGATTATGTCCGTGAATGTGAAAAGTGTTTTTCTCGGAATGAAATACGCTCTGCCGATCATGGAAAAGCAAGGAAAAGGGGCAATTATCAATACAGCATCATCTGCTGGTATTCGGCCTGAGCACAGCATCGCCGTTTATTCGGCCAGCAAGCATGCCGTCATTGGAATGACAAAGGGGGCAGCCATTGAATACGCGAAAAAGGGAATTCGGATCAATGCAGTATGCCCGGGTGGTATCGAGACAGCCATCTTTAAAACAGTAGCGGATGCGTTTGCAGGTGGTGGATACGTTCCAGAGGAAATTTCCCCGATGCGGATGGGCCGTCACGGTCAACCAGATGAAATCGCTGAGGTTGTCTTGTTTTTAGCTTCTGATAAAGCGAGCTTTATGGCTGGGGCAGTGGTTAGTGTAGATGGCAGCTTGACTGTTTAATATCTCTTTCGGCGGGGCTTGGGGCGACCGGCGACCATAACAAAGAGGCTGATTCAATCACTTCGATTGGACAGCCTCTTTTCCTTGATGAAGCACAAGGAGCTTTTGTAATCAGCCAAAGGTAAGCACACTTCTATGCAGGAGAAGGGAAGGAAATGAACAAGGCTGCATGGAATACAGTACTGACTTTTAATCCAGCTATCTGTATTCCCTACAGAAAGGAGCAGCTGTATGAATTTTAGCTTACATGAAGTCATCGAAATACTTGAACGTACACCCCAGTCATTGGAGCTTTTTTTATCCGGCCTATCAGCAGGGTGGGTGCAATGCAACGAGGGCGAAGGAACATGGAATGCCACAGAAGTGATTGAGCACCTGATTGAGAGTGAGAGAACCAACTGGATACCGAGACTGGAAATGATTTTGCAGGATGGAGAAAGCAAACCATTTCCTCCGTTTGACCGTTTCTCGCATCTGAATGAAAAAACAGATAAAACCCTCGAACAAAAGCTGCTCGAATTTAAAACGGTTCGAACAGAAAATATCGCCAAGCTGAAGAAGCTGATTGATCCTGACCAGCACCTCGAATTGACCGGGATGCATCCTGCCTTTGGCTCCGTAAAGGTAAGAGAATTAATCTCCACATGGGCAGTACATGACTTGACGCATATCGCGCAAATCGTACGTGTCATGGCTAAGCGCTATCAAACAGACGTGGGACCGTGGGAAGAATATTTAGGAATACTGAAAAAGTAATCAGAGCATGCGTTGACGTGCTCGGATCTCTTCTCTAGCGCGGTCATTCATTCTGGCGGGACTCCATTTTGGCTCCCAAACGAGCGAGACGTTTACATCCTTGACCCCGGAAATGGCCGCTGCTGCTTCTTTTACATTGCTTACAATTTCATCTGCCAATGGACACTCCGGAATCGTTAGCGTCATCTCAATGTTTGCATGTCCCTGTTCATCCACTTCCACTTCATATACCAGCCCCAGATCCACAATATTTACGCCTACCTCAGGATCGAGAACTTCCTCCAAAGCGGACCAGATCGCATCTGTTGTATTCAAGCACGAACACCTCTTTCCCAATAATCACTATCGGTTACGATAACCCATTTTGCGGGCGTTTATGTAAAATGAGGTGCCTATGCTCGTATCGTTTTTTGTGTTTTAATCGAAGAAAGCTGTTAGCAATGTTGAGGAGGAGACGTTGCGAAAATCAACGTCATACATAAAGATGCGCGTAGATCGTTTACTCTCCATGCTGCTGATCCTGTCCAAAAGAGAGATGGTTACGGGTAAAGAGCTGGCGGAGCATTTTGAAGTATCCTTGCGAACCATTTATCGAGATATCGAAAAAATCGGGGAAGCTGGTATTCCGATTGCCGCGATAGGTGGCAAAGGCGGAGGATACTACCTGATGGAAAATTATCAGGTCGACAATCTGTTTTTCAATAGATCAGAAGCCCACACGTTTATGGCGGTATTGAATAACCTCGACGTGCTCTTCGGAAAAAACGAGAAGTTCAATGATATCGTGCTAAAGCTCGAAAATACGTATAAACAAGAGAAAAGGGACAGCGATAAGTGGAGCATCCAGATGTCCCATTTCAGCATGGAAAAGGAATTAAAGGAATACTTGTTTCTGATGAATCAGGCCATTGAGGAGAGCAAGCTGCTCGTCTTTGATTATATAAACAGAGAGATGGAGTATTCCGAAAGAGAAGTGGAGCCGGTGCATATCGCTTTTGTTTCCGGTCAGTGGTATTTGGTGGGCTTTTGCCGAAAAAGAAATGACTACCGAAGATTCAAGCTGGTTCGAATCAGGAAGCTAAGGGTGGACACAAGCTTTCACAAAAGAGAGACGTCTTGGGAAGAAATCGAAAAGATAATCGAGGAAAGCTACAGCAAACGTGGCATCGAGGTCACATTAAGATTCTCTCATCGAATCGGTGAGCAGCTTACAGAGTATTTTTCCAAAGAAGCCATCAGAAAAACAGAAGACGATCACTATATGGTGGTTGCTCAGTTTCCATATGAGGAAGGCTTGCTCAAATATATTTTAAGCTTCGGCAAGGAGTGCGAAGTAATTGAGCCTCTTTTTTTGCGAGAGGAATTAAAAGAATATGTGAAGGAACTCATGAATTTCTACAATGGCTGACATACTGATGTCAGTCATTTTGCTTTATAGTGGGGTATATGTATTGGGAACCCGAATAAGTGATGCTTTCGAAAGCGCAAGAAAAGAGGGCAGGATGGGCTTTGAAGAGGTTTTCTACACCTGTGGTGGCCGCAAATTGTTTACGAAATACTCGCGAAAAGGAACGCCAAGTGTTCTCTTCCTGGCGGGAATGGGAGATAGCTGCGAGACGTGGAATGTGGTGCAAAATCGGATCGCGCAAATAACCAGTACCTTTTCTTACGATAGGGCGGGTGTTGGAAGAAGTGATACCGTCTCTAGTCCTCGGACATGTCATGATCTCGTGCAGGAGCTTGCCGAGCTGTTACGGCACGTATCTGCCGAGCCGCCTTTTATTGTAGTTGGCCATTCCTTTGGGGGCTTGTTTGCCAGATTGTTTGCCAGCTATTATCCAGGTCAGGTGGCTGGCCTCGTCCTCGTTGATGCGGCAGTGGAATATAAAGAGCTCGCTTATGAAAAAGCACTACCGAAAAAGCTGCAGGCAACAAACAGGGTGTACCTCGAAAATCCGATGTTGAACCGCGAGAAAATCGATAAGCTCCAAAGCTATAAGCAAATCGCAGAGCATTCACAGCTAGGAAATATTCCGCTATCGATTCTGACAAGAGGGCTGCCGGACCATGAGCAAGATGGCTGGCCTCAGCAAGAAATAATGAAAATTGAGCAAGGCTTGCAAGCCAAAATGCAAGAGCTCTCAACTGAAAGCAGTTTTAAAATTGCCCAGCACAGCAGGCATTATATTCACCACGATGAGCCAGAAATCGTGATAGAGGAGATCGAGATGATGATAAAGGGGAGAGCAAAATGAACAACGACATTCGAACAAAATTCATGCGGGACTTGGAACGAATTGAAGCGGAGAATTATCAGCTTCGTGAAGGAGAGCAGCTGCAAGATTTTGTCACACTCATGCTGGAATACATCGGTGATCAACAGCCAGAGCTTAGAGATAATCTGATCTATCCGACATTTCACCATTGGATCGCGATAGAAAACAAATTCACCGATCAGGAGCTGCGCAGTCTTTTGGCGACCTTAATCGATGAACAGCATTTGTTCTATGATATTGGCAGTGACGGTGAGCCGTCAGTATTTACTCGAACGTTTTCCGTTTTGCCTGTCGCATTGATATTGCGGAGACATTGTGAGCGGCCTTTTTTGGAGCAGCCTGATTTCCTGCATGTAAAAGAGTCCCTGATTCGTTACTACAAGGAAGAAAAAGACTTGCGAGGCTATTTGACCGAAGGCGGGTGGGCGCATAGTGCCGCTCACGGAGCAGATGCATTGGATGAGCTGGTGCAGTGTCCGGAGAGTGACGAAGCACTGCAGCTTGAGGTTCTTGCTGCGATTAGTGGCATGCTGCATAACGGGAAGCATATTTTCCACGACGAAGAGGATGAGAGGATCGCAACCATCGTATCTACCATGCTGACAAACAATCTGCTCCCACAAGCGGAAATAGCTAATTGGATAAGTGGTCTTGCGGGGTGCACTGACTGGCCGAGAAGCCGAAGTAAAGGAATCGCAGTAGTGAACACTAAAAACTTTTTACGCAGCCTCTATTTTAGACAGAGAGAGGATTTCCACAAAAACGAGAGCGGTCTTACTGAAGTGATACTTGCAGCCGAAAGAAAAGTAAACCGCTTTGTGAGCGACCATTCCTGATCGTAGTCTCATGCCCTCATTCATTCCCAGCGCGTATCCCCCGAATAATGATCGAAGATATTTCAATGTATCTCTGAAAATCCTCTGTCGTAAACTCGTCCAGCTGGTTTAAAAATCTAGCGTATTCCACTTTATCCAGCTCCTTGTGAAACTCATAGACGGTCTTTCCTTTTTCGGTCAGCTCAATAATGACTTCACGGTTATCTTCAGGGTTTTTGTATTTGGTGACAAGCTCCTTTTTGATGAGCTTGTCTACCATTTGCGAGATGGCACCCTTTGTCTTGTTGGTAAGTTTAGAAAGTTCTGATGTGTTCGTTTGCACCAGATTGCCGATCAGATTAATCGTATGTGCCTCCACCATATACAGCTCATCTTCTGTACCGTATTTTCTCGGTACGCTCTCATACGAGCTCGTTTTCCGCGACAGCTCATAAATCGTTTCCATCAATTCAAAAAAAACTTCTTCTCTTGTCATTTTTTCTCCTTTTTAGCCATTTTCCTCGCGTATATATGGCGCCACTATCATTCCGAATAGTAGCTATAAATAGTATACCATAACCTGTCAGTGCCATTCTTTGGCTCATTTTTAGGATCAAAATCAAGTTTTTAAAAAATTCAAAAATCATTTGACGACCAATCGTTTAGGTGCTAAACTGATTTCGAATTCTTGCTTTGTAAGCGTTAATAAAATGATTTTGCAACTACATCCGTCAGAAAGGGAGAGACTTTTTGTGAAGTACAACTTCGACGAGGTAGTAAATCGGAGAAATACGTATTCGTTAAAATGGGATGGCGAGTCACTCATAAAGGAGCTAGGCTTCACCGATCGGTACGATGAAGAGACGATTCCACTTTTTACGGCAGATATGGATTTGCCGGTACCGCAGCCATTGATAGACGCTTTGCACAAAACGGTTGATCATCGTATATACGGATATTCAGTCATACCGGATGAGTACTATGCAGCTATTTGCAATTGGTTCAAAAAAAGACATGACTGGGAGATCAAAAAGGAAGAGATCGTCTACAGCCCTGGCACCGTCCATGCCTTGCATGTTGCGGTAAAAGCTTTTACAGAGCCAGGTGATGGAATCATCATTCAGCGTCCTGTCTATCCACCTTTTACGTCGGCAATCGAGGGGAACGGAAGACGAGTCGTCAACAACCCACTTATCTACAATGAAGAAGGGTATTATTCTATCGACTTTGACGATTTCGAGGCGCGGGCAAAAGAAGACAGCACCACCATGTTCATTCTCTGTCATCCGCACAATCCTACTGGACGCATTTTCACGAGCGAGGAGCTGCAAAAGTTAGCTGAGATTTGTGTAAGAAACAACGTCCTGATCATAGCAGATGAAATTCATGGGGACCTGATCAGGCGGGATCAGCACTTTATTCCCCTGGCAAAAACTGCTGCCAATCATTCTGAGCTCATCATCACCTGCACAGCCATCAACAAAACCTTTAATACAGCAGGGCTTCACTGTACCAATGTCGTCATTTCCAATATGGAGCTGCGAAACCGTTTCAAGCAGGAGCAGGGCATGAGCTTGCCATCGCCATTCACCATCGCTGCTTTGATTGCCGTGTATAATGAGGGGGAGGAGTGGCTGGAGCAGGTAAAAGCATATATCGACGAAACGATGGACTATGTCCAAGCATTTTTGGCTGAGAACATGCCGCAAGTAAAAGTGAGAATTCCAGAAGGAACGTATGTGATGTGGATGGACTTTAGCGGATACGGTTTATCACCTGAAGAGGTTCATGAACGGATTTACCACAAAGCCAACGTCATATTGGAAGACGGAAGCATGTTTGGGCAAGAAGGGCTGCCATTTCAGCGAATTTGCGTTCCCTCTCCAAGACCGCTCATTAAAGAAGCGCTAGAAAGAATAGCGCGAGAGTTTCAAATCCCCTAACAAAGGAGTGTAGCGAATGACCACTACAGGATCGGCGCTAAATGCCTTCGAGGCTGCGAAGCAGATTGAGGAATACGTCATAGAGATCCGGCGAGATCTTCATTTGCATCCTGAAATCGGTATGCAGGAAGTACGCACGATGAAAGTCGTTACAGATGAATTGGAGAAGCTGGGAATCACGTATGAAATCGTTCCAAACGGAGGCATCATCGGGACGATCCGCGGTGAGCAGGAGGGTAAATCGTTAATCCTGCGAGCGGACCTCGATGCGCTGCCCATGCAGGAAGCAGAAACGAACCTGAAAGGAAAGAAAACGGTAGTCTCCCTAAATGACGACGCAGCTCATACATGCGGTCATGACGGTCACACAGCCATGCTGCTCGGGGCAGCAAAAATATTGTCCGAAAACAAAGACAAAATAAAAGGAAAAGTCATCCTCGTTTTTGAGCAAGGCGAAGAGATCGGAAAAGGCATCTTTGCTCTGGTCAATAGACTGGTTGAAATCGGCGCGGATGGCGTTTGGGGCATCCATCTCAAATCAGATGTTCCCGCTGGAAAAATATCGGTAGATGCAGGACCGAGGATGTCGAGTGCTTTCGGATTTAAGGCACAAATCACCGGAAAAAGCGGACATGGCTCAAGACCGGATTTGGCTGTCTCGCCGTTGGATTGCTTTACCGACTTTTACACCCATCTGAAAGCAATGCGGTTAACGTCACTCGATCCGTTCAAGACGACTACATACTCCATTGGCAGTATTAGCTCAGGATCAGCTTGGAACGTAATTCCCGATACACTGGAGTTCAGTGGTACCGTTCGTTATTTGCACTATGACCAAGGTGTGCTTGCCGAGCAGGAGCTGAGACGCCTATTAGAAAAAACATGTGAGCTGCACCGCTGCTCCTACCAATTCCTGCATGAGCCAAAAGCAGTTGATTTACTTGTCTACAACCCGGCAGATTGTGCGGCGATCGCCCAGAATGCTGTTACAAAAGCAATCGGATCACATGCCCTATATACGTATCCAGCCTGGATGGCTTCTGAGTCGTTTGCCTTTTACCAAAAATATTTCCCGGGCGTGTTTACCTTCGTAGGGATTGAAAACGGGGAGAAGGGGACAGGAGCCGAGCATCATAATGCTCATTTTGATATCGATGAAGATGTGTTAAAGCTGGGTGTTGCTGCAACGGTTCAATATACTCTTGATTTTCTGGGTAGCGAGCAGGAGGTAGCATTTACACCAGAGCAAAGGAGTGTGGAGGATTTATTTCAAGCAATGGGCTATTAAGCCCTCTGCAACATGAAAAAGACAGAATGTTCTGTATATAATCACGATCCGAAAAAGAAAAAGGAGAGATTATATGACACGCAAACGAATCTGCTACATCCTGTCGCTCATCGCTTATTTTGGAATGCCGATTGGGGTGCTGTTTATTAAAAGCTCCGAACCGTATATTCTCGGTCTCCCATTTTTACTGTTCTGGATGGTTTTGTGGATCTTGCTAGGAAGTGCAGTAATGATGATCGTTCATCGCTTGAATCCGGATGTGCATGAGGAGGTAGAATAATGGTCATTTCCATTGGAATTATTACTTTTTTTCTGATCGTCTCCCTCGTACTCGGAATAATGGCACGCAGGGGCAAAGATATGAGCCTGGAGCAGTGGAGTGTTGGAGGCCGCGGATTTGGAACGATATTCATCTTCTTATTAATGGCAGGAGAGATCTATACGACCAATGCTTTTCTCGGAACGAGTGGCTGGGTGTATGGAAAAGGGGGAGCTGCCTTTTATAACATCACGATGCTCAATTTTATTATCGCGTATTGGCTCACTCCGAAAATATGGAGCTATGGAAAAAAGCATCAGCTCTTATCACAATCCGATTTTTTTACAAAAGCGTACAACAGCAAAGGTCTGGGGATATTAGTGGCGGTGGTCGGTTTGATTGCCCTCATTCCGTATTTGGTTATTCAATTAAAGGGTCTCGGAATTATTGTATCGGAAGCTTCTTATGGAGCAATTGATCCAAAGCTGACGATTTGGCTGGGGACGATTGCGATGATTGTGTACGTCATGATTTCAGGGATACATGGCTCAGCTTGGACCGCTGTCATCAAAGACTTTTTGATCCTGGGTGTCGTCCTGTTTCTCGGCATCTATTTACCTGTCCATTACTACGGCGGTATTCAGCCGATGTGGGAAGCGATTGAGGCGGCCAAGCCCGGATTCTTATCCTTGCCGGACAAAGGCTTCAGTGCTTCGTGGTACATTTCGACGATCATGCTGACTTCACTTGGCTTCTATATGTGGCCACATACCTTCGTCGCTGTCTATTCAGCAAAAAGCGGCAATGCCCTGCGAAAAAATGCGATCATGCTGCCGATCTACGCACTGTTTATTTTGTTTGTCCTGTTTGCTGGAGCGGCAGCTATATTGCAGGTTCCCGGCTTGAGTGGGGGAAATGTAGACCTTGCCTTGTTCAAAATCTCAACCCAAACCTTTAACCCCGTTATTGTCGGCTTTATTGGTGCTGCTGGGCTGCTGACCGCAATCGTACCGGGTTCATTGATCTTGATGTCTGCAGCGACTTTATTTGCGAAGAACATTTACAAGGTAGTCAAACCCAATGCTACTGATAAACAAATTGGGATGCTCGCTCGCTATATGGTCCCTGTCTTTGCGCTTATTGCTCTGTACAACACGTTTAGCGGGGGTGCAGCCATTACCTTGCTGTTTTTGATGGGATATGGTCTCGTCACCCAATTCGCTCCGGCAATCGTTTGTCACTTCCTGAAAAAGAATCCGCTAACGAAGCAGGGCGTTTTCGCAGGTATCACGGCGGGAGTCATCATTGTGGGCTGGCAGGCAGTGACTGGAGCGACGATGAGCTCGCTGTTCCCAAGCTTTCCGCCAGCCATTCAGGATATCAATATTGGCTTCATCGCACTCGGGGTCAACATTATTGTGAGCCTGGTCGTGAGTATCGTTACGCAAAAAGGTGTTACGGTTATAATCAATCCTGTAGAAAAAGTATCGTAATCACGATAGGAGGAAACATCGTATGGCAAATGATAGCTTGTACCAAAAGTCGTATATTCGCAGATTACCAGAGCTGGGGAAGCTTGCTCCCGATACCTTCAAAGCCTTTCTGGCATTTGACAAGCTGGCTCTCGCAGAGGGAGTCATCCCGAAGAAAACAAAAGAGCTGATCGCAGTCGCCGTTGCGCATGTCACCGGATGTCCTTATTGCATCGAGGCCCACGTATCGAATGCGAAAAGGTTGGAAGCCACAAAGGAAGAAGTTATGGAAGCTGTCATGGTAGCTACTGCTCTAAAAGCCGGATCTGCCCTGGCGCATGGGCTGAATGCACTCAATGCGTATGACCAAACGGACGATGAGGAGCTCTATAAACGCTCGAATTTGGCACGATTCAAGGAATTTCAGGAATTGGGTCCAGACACCTTCCAAGCCTTCAATGCGTTTGACCGGGAGGCGTTGAAAGCCGGGCTGATCAGCAGAAAAGACAAGGAGCTGATTGCGGTAGCTGTCGCTCACGTCACAGGCTGCGCCTATTGTATCGAGGTCCACACCAAAAAGGCGAAGCAGCTGGGCACGAGCATGGAAGAGCTGGCTGAAGCGATTTTTGTAGCGACTGCGTTAAAGGCAGGCTCTGCTCTGGCCCATAGTGTAAATGCGCTGAATGCGTATGATTCATAGGAGATGTCTGGCAAGATCATTTTCATAGCTTCACGCGTAAAAAAGAGGGCTGCGTAAAAGTAGCCCTCTTTCTCCTGTTTCGATTCGTTATGCTCTTGCACCTTCAGTACCTGTCGCATCCGCATGTTGTTCTGCTTTAGCTCCGTTTTTCTTTTCCGCTTTTCCACTTCCCGAACGAAGCGGGATTTCTTTGAGGAACAGGGCAAGCACAACAGCAAAGCCTGCGACGATGGCACCTGTCAAAAACGTAGTCGTGATAGCATAGCTCATCGCCCCGCGAATCAGATCAAGCATGTGCGTAAACACGGCTTGTGATTCTGGTGGAAGGCTATGCAGGGCTGCCTCGATTTTCGGCTGATCCAGCAGGTTTTGCGGATTGGCGAACAGAGCCAGCTTTTCAGCCAGGGCTGGATCGGTGGGTGCGGACGGGGCACCTTGACCCATCGCACCGGACATGTTGCTCATTTTCGTAGCAATTCCTGCGCTCATGACACTGCCCATAACTGCAATTCCGATCGTTCCCCCGAGGTTACGGAAGAGCTGGGAGGTTGCTGTAGCCACACCTAATTGCTGAGGGGCAACCGCATTTTGCACGGTCAAGGAGAAGACCGGCATCGCGATACCCATTCCGAGACCGAGAATGATCATGTACAGCACGAGCAAATAAATCGGTGTAGATGGAACCATGAAATACATCATAACCATTCCGAGTGTCATCACCAAAAGACCGCTGATCGCCATTTTTTTATACTTGCCCGTCTTGGTAATGATCTGCCCGGACAGTGCTGAGGTAACCAGCATCGCAATCGACATCGGCATGGTGACATAGCCAGCCATCGTTGGAGAAATTCCTTTTACCCCTTGAACAAAGAACGGGACGTAGATGATCGCGCCCATCATTCCTGCATTGAGGAAGAATCCGATCAGATTGGATACGGTAAAGATACTGTTTTTAAACAAGCCGAGCGGGAGCATTGGTGTTTTTACTTTGCTCTCTACCCCAATAAAGATGAGCAGGGAAATGGCTGTGATGGCAAGCAGACTGAGTATTTGCCAAGAGCCCCATGCGTATTTGTTTGCTCCTTCTCCTGCCCACGAAAATGCGAGCAGCATCGGTACAATCGTTGTTGTCAAAAAGAGAGAACCCCAGTAGTCGACGCTTTCTCCTTTTCGTTTTTCAACCTGTGGGAAATTGAGCAAAATCAACAGAAATGCCACTACACCGATCGGCAAGAAGATCCAGAACACCCAATGCCAATCCAGATGATCGACGATGTATCCACCAAGCAGAGGTCCAGCCACGCTGGATACGCCGAAGACGGCACTCATGACACCTGTCCATTTGGCGCGTTCGCGGGGCTCATACAAATCGCCCATTGCGGTAAAGGCAGTGGACATGATGATACCAGCACCCGCACCCTGGATGGCGCGAAATGTAATCAACTGAAAAATATCGCCTGAGAAGCCTGATAGCAGTGCGCCAAGGCTAAACAATCCGATACCTGCGAGGATAAAAGGCTTTCTTCCATATATATCGGAGAGCTTACCGACGAGCACCGAGGCGACGGTGGAGGTCAGCAAGTAAATCGTAATCGCCCATGAATAATAATCCATGCCTCCTAATTTTGCGATAATGCGCGGCATGGCGACCCCGATGATGGTTTGGTTAATCGCGGAGAAAAACATCGCCGTAATAATCGCGATCATGATCGTAATTTTCCGCTTTTCTGTGAGGTTCGTCATTTCATTTTCTCCTCTCTAGGTTGTTCGATATTCGCAAGCACCTGCTGATAAATGCGGGTCAAATGCGCGATATCGTCGTCAGACAAGCCAACAAAAATACTTTCCACGGTGCTTTTGAGCACCTCTCGATATTTCGCTAAAATCTCTCTTCCTTGATCCGTGATTTCCAAATGAACGACTCTGCGATCAGCCGTATCACGATTTCGGTTTGCATAGCCACAAGCAATCAATTTATCGGAGAGACTGGTTACTGCTCCTGGTGTAATATCCAATCGCTCCGCTATGGTCGATACCTTTAGTGGTCCGTTACGATCGAGGATACGCAAGATCAAGGCTTGAGACCCTGAAACGAGTGAGTCCAAGCGTTTGTGCCACTGTGTTGAAACTTTTCGCTGTACTTGAATGTACAGCTCTTCAAGCTCGGTAAGGCCTTGTTTATTGGGCATCGTGCCGTACCCTCCTTTTCTTTTGTGGGTGAATAATATATGTAGTGAATAATTCACCACATGAAACAATATCGAGTATACAGCTAATTAGTTTTACAGTCAAACTATTTTACAGTTGTATGATTGGTAATCAAGACATTTCGTGGAATTTTCAGAGTTGCAATGCTACAATCTAATCTGTTGTATATTTTTTCAGCTTAGAGCATAGATAGGTGGGGATTTTGTTGGTAGGGAAGAAGTTAACCAGTCTTTTGCTTGCCGCTGCATTGATGAGTCCGTTGTCTGCATTTGCACAGGGGACCACTCCAGCAGCGGGACAAGCATCTGGCAAAGCAGTAACACAAGCAGCAGATGTCGTATTGTCCAATGGTGCCGTGTACACCGTGGATCGAAACAGAAACTGGGCTCAGGCAGTAGCAATTCGCGGCGGAGAGATTGTCTACGTCGGCAGTGATGAAGGCGCCAAAAAGTACATTGGCACAAACACCAAGGTTACGGATCTAAAAGGAGAAATGGTGCTGCCAGGCTTTATCGATAGCCACACGCACGCTAGCAAAACGACAGGCTTGATCTTTTCGATCGATTTGTTTGATGCCAAATCGATGGATGAGTACGTAGAGGTTATCCAGGCATTTGTTAAGGAGCATCCAGCGGAGAAAAACTACCAAGGTCGCGGCTGGAGCAATCCGGTAGCGCCAGGCATCGGTCCGTTGAAGGAAGTGCTGGACAAGATTTCAGCTGACAAGCCTATTGCACTCACATCCGATGACGGCCATTCCTTGTGGGTCAACTCGGCAGCATTGAAGCTGGCGGGCATTACCAAAGACACGAAAAACCCAGAGGGTGGAATCATCGAGCACGATAAAGCAGGAGAGCCGTCCGGTACGCTCCGTGAAAAAGCAATGGATCTGGTGCTGTCCAAAATTGGCGGCTACACCGTCGAGCAATACAAAGCGGGCATTGAAGAGTATCAGCACAAGGCGGTTGAACGCGGCGTAACAACCGTGCGTGACCCGGATATGCTGCGCTACGCAAATGTACTGGAAGCATATGAGGGATTGGCGAAGGAAAACAAGCTGACCATTCGTTTCCGCAACGCGATTACTGCCAATCCGGACAAAGGACCTGAGCAAATCGCAGAGTTCGTAAAAATCAGAGAACGCAATCAAAATCCTTTATTCCAAGTGAACGCTGTGAAAATCTTTATGGATGGTGTCGTTGAAGGTGCAACTGCTTATTTGGAAAAACCGTATGAGCACAAGCACACCAATGGCGAATTGATCTGGAAGCCAGAAGTATACAAAAAAACCGCTGCCGCTGCTGATAAAGCAGGCTTCCAGCTGCATGTTCACTCCATCGGAGATGCTTCTACACGCATCGTTTTGGATGGAATGGAGTACGCAGAGCAGCAAAATGGCAAGCATGACGCTCGTCACTCGCTCGTTCATTTGCAGCTCGTAAATAAGTCAGATATCGAACGCTTCAAAAAGCTGGGTGCTGTCGGAATCGTACAGCCATTCTGGTTTATGCAGGAAGAAGGATACTACGATGAGATCGAAGTACCATACCTCGGCCAAGAACGCGCCGAGACAGAATATCCAATGAAAAGCTTCTTGAACCAGGGAGTACACATCGCGTCTTCTTCTGACTACATCGTGACACCGGAATTCAATCCGTTACACGGCATTCAACAAGGAATTACCCGCATCGAAGAAGGACAGACCGATGCAGCCAAAATTGCCAATCCAGAAGAGCGTGCGACTCTGGCTGACATGATTGCCAGCTTTACAATAGATGGTGCTTACGCCAACCATGTAGACGAGATTACCGGCTCTATCGAGGTAGGCAAAAAAGCAGATATTATCGTGTTGGACAAAAACCTGTTTGACATCCCGGCTACCCAAATCAAGGACACTGCTGTAGTCCTGACCTTGGTAGAAGGAAAAGAAGTCTATCGCCTGAAGGAAGCAAAATAAGAAAGAACAAGGTCGTCGCACTTTTGCGGCGGCCTTGTTGCAGGATTCTTCTCTTTATTGCGGAATTAGGTGGATGGTAAAAAACCTTTGAATAAATCGCAGGAGGTGTCTGATTTGGCCCAATCAGAAGGAATCAAAGTAATCAAACTGGAGATGAATGCTGGCGGCAATCCGTTTGTTGTTCATACTGCATTGTTCTGGGATGAGAATGAGGCGATTTTGGTGGATACCGGTATCCCGGGGCAGCTGGAATTAATTCAATCCGTGCTCGCCGAGGAATCTATCTCTTTTGAAAAGCTGACAAAAGTCATCATTACGCATCAAGACAGGGACCATATCGGCAGCTTGCCTGATCTGGTTTCCGCTGCGGATGGCCGCATAGAGGTGCTTGCTCATGAGGTAGCGATCCCGTATCTTGCAGGTCAGACGCCCTTGGTCAAAAGTGGAGCGTTGGCAACACCAGTAAAGGTAGACCGTGCTCTGCAGGATGGCGATCTGTTGCCGTATGCCGGCGGTATCCGGGTTATTTATACACCTGGACATTCTCCTGATCATATTTCGTTGTATCACATTCCGAGCAAGACGTTGGTTGCGGGCGATGCTCTGACCGCTCAAGACGGAGTGCTTATGTCGTTTAATCCCGACTTTACTCCAGACAAGGAGCTGGCTGCGCAGTCCATCGCCAAGCTGCTTGATTTCGATATCGAAACCGTGATCGCGTATCACGGGGGCGTTTGTACGGGAAATAGTAAAGAGCGTCTCAGTGAGATCGTCGAAAGCTTAAAGAAATAAGGCACACGATGCTAACCAGTCAAACCCACCTCTCTAGCGTGCTTGGCTGGTTTTTTGTTTCCTTTAAAGATCGAAGCAAATTGAGGAGGAGTCTATCTTGAAAATTCGTAAAGCCACGATACATGAGGCAGATCTGGTAAGCGATCTCTGCTTTCGTTCCAAAGCACATTGGGGGTACAGCGAGGAGTTTATGGAAGCCTGTCGCGATGATTTGACTATAGCCGCCAATTACATCGAAACATCACTGGTATACGTGATAGAAGAGGACGACAGTATCAAAGGTTTTATGGGACTGGAACGCGGGGAGGACCATATTTTATTGGGATACTTTTTTATCGATCCAGATGCAATAGGCAAAGGCTACGGAAAAGCGCTATGGGAGCACATGATACAGGTTGTGAAGTCATTGAACATGCGAACTGTCCTGATCCACAGTGATCCTTATGCAGAAGAGTTTTATTTGGCCAGGGGAGCTGTAAGGATTGGCGAAATCGAATCCACGGTAATCCCAGACAGAAAATTGCCTCTGCTTCGCTTTGAACTAAGGGGCTAATGTTTTGAGATTCATCGATATTTGACTGAACGTTACAAAACATCTATAATGATACCCATTCTGAGTAGCTTATGTGAAAAGGGAACTTACCGGTCTTTTAAAGGAGTTGATTGCATGAGTGCCAGACCTCGGGAATTTAAAGATACAACAGTGATTGACGCTGCTATGGAGGTATTCTGGGAACATGGCTTCGAGGGAAGTTCAACAGAGAAGCTATGCGAGCGAACAGGGCTTGGACGGGGAAGTCTGTACAATGCGTTCGGTAGCAAACACGCGCTTTACGAGAAGGCCTTGGGGCGTTATCAGGAACTGGGCATTCAGGGGCAAATAGAAATATTGGAACAACCCGGACCTGTAAAAGACAGGCTACGCGCACTGATGGAGTGGGCAATCGATCAAGATTTTAATGGGGAAGTAAGTCGTGGTTGTTTAGCCATCAATGCCGCTATTGAACTCGGTGGAAAGGATACGGCGGTTGCTCGCTTGGTCGGTGGTCATGTTGGAAGGCTGGAACAGGCACTGTGCCATGTTATTGCACTTGGACAACGCTCAGGCGAAATCACGTCAAAGCGTCCTGCTCTCGAGCTGGCTCGATCCTTTCTGAGTAGCTACTACGGACTGCGTGTGCTAGGCAAGGTCATAGAAGACCGTAATATGCTGGAGGATGTAGTGGAAGGCACGCTGGCAGCCCTGTAAAACGCGCGTTCAGATTGAAACGTGTTTTTTTTTCAGTGGCTGTTTGATTCGCAAGTTGCACATATGGGCAATTTGCGCCTAATTTTGTACAGATCATTACAAAATATGAATACAGAAGCAGGAGAGATGTTTTCATGCCATTTGCAATCTATGTGTTAGGTCTCATGATTTTTTCCATGACTACCTCCGAGTTTATGGTAGCCGGGATGATGACTTCGCTTTCTGAAGAGTTCGGGGTATCGGTCTCAGCCATTGGATACCTGATTTCTGGCTATGCGGCGGGGATGATTGTTGGCGGTCCATTACTGACAATTGGAATGTTGAAAGTGCCTAGAAAACAAGCTTTCCTTACACTTACTAGCGTATTTCTAGTCGGGCAAACCATTGGCGCCTTAGCCTCCAGCTATGAGATGATGATGGTGGCGCGGGTGATTACCGGTATTTCCTCGGCAGCTTCTTTTGGTGTGTCCCTGGCGATCGCCTTTACGCTTGTACGTCCCGAGTCAATCGGCCGTGCAGCTTCCATCGTCCTTGGTGGGTTGATGGTCGCAACCGCTATCGGGCTACCAGCAGCAATGTTGTTTGACCAGTATTTCGGATGGCGAGCCAGCTTCTGGGCGGTGGTCGTCTTAGTTCTTCTGTCAGGTGTGCTGGGTCAAATTTCCATCCCTTCTTCTCCAAAGCCGGAATCAGCCAGTATTCGAGGTGAACTTGCAGCCTTCAGAAATCGCAATCTTTGGGCGGCGTACGCGACAAGCATGTTGATTATCGGTGCCACATTTGCTGCATTCAGTTACTTTTCGCCGATCCTGACTGGCGTCACTGGCTTTGCGACGACGATGGTTCCCTTACTCTTGGGTATATACGGTGTGGCAACGGTCATCGGAAATATCGTTACAGGCAAGCTCGCCGATCATTATATGATGTCAATTCTAACTGTCGGGCTTATCACACTGACAGCTGCATTCGTTGTCTTCGGGCTGTTTCCGCACAGCACAACCATAGTCATGATCGCTGTAATCGTAATTGGCCTGGTAGGGGTCCCTATGAATCCCGCCATGGCAACCCGCATAACTCGTGTCGCTGGTACTGGATTGCTGGTTACGACGGTTCATACCTCTATCATTAACTTAGGTATCGTTTTCGGTTCAGCAATCGGTGGATTAACCATCGACGCGGGATACGGACTTGTGTCACCTGTGTGGGTTGGTGCTTTCCTTGCCATTCTTGGTTTCCTTTCCTTGCTGCCTTTTATGCGTGTCAAAGGAAAAAAGCAAGAGAAAAGCCAGGAAATATTTGCACGCTAACCCAAAATTGTTATTCATGCTATAGTTAAGAATAGATAAAAAAGGCAATAAAGAAGAACTATTCCAGAGAAACTTACTCCTTAGCACAAAGAATCGATCACGCAAGGAGGTTTTTTTTTGAATGATTCCGCCACAAGCTTGAATCAGTTCCAAAAAGCAATAAGCAAAGAGAAAATTAATGCCTGTCTGGTGCAGCGGGGAGAAGAAGTCATTTTATCGTATTTCCGCAATCCCAAAATGAGCAGCAAGCTGTTTCAAATACACTCCGTCACGAAAAGCGTACTGTCCCTTCTCATAGGAATCGCAATCGAGCGTGGTCAAATTACAAGCATACATACCCCGATCTCCACCTACCTGCCGAACGTACCTTTGGAAAAAAACACAATCACGATCGAGCATTTACTCACCATGACACCTGGCTATGAGTGGCCCGAATGGACGAGTTGGGGTGGTACTCCGTTTCCGATGATGTACAGCAAGGACTGGGTCAAGTTTATTTTGGAAAATGGCATGGTGCGCACACCTGGAGAAGCCATGAACTATGATTCAGGGGCGTCTCATCTCTTAAGTGCCATCTTGCAAAAGGCTACAGGGGAACAGGCATCCTCCTATGCGAGAAGAGAGCTGTTTGCCCCACTAGGCATCAAAGAATATCGCTGGCCTGAGGATGCCAAAGGGATAACAATCGGGGGCTTCGGGCTTTGTCTGCGTGCTGCGGATATGCTGAAATTGGGATTACTCGTCTTGAACAAGGGTTTTTGGGGGAAGAAGCGTTTGCTTTCTGAGGAATGGCTCTCCGCTTCCACGCGTGCCTACTACCATACATATGATCACGTCGGTTCCTATGGCTATCATTGGTGGATTTTAACGGATGAAAACAACAAGGCATACGAACCCGCTGTTTTTTTCGCCATGGGCTATGGAGGGCAGTACATTCTCGTTGCTCCCGAGCGGCAGCTCGTCATCGTCATGACAAGTGAGCTATTTGGCAATACCTTTCTTCCGCTCCGGATGGTCAAAAGCTTGCTGCTGACCTTTCTTCGCGATTCGTAGCTTGTTCAGAACTTGTTGAGAAGGTTTTTTTATACTAGTGGATAAGATAGATAATCGTTTCAAGACGGATAGAACGGCACAACTAGCATAGAGTGATGTTTTGGAAAAAAGGAGAAAACGGATGATCGCAAGTATTGGTGCAGTAAAAAGGAACTTCATCTTCAAAAGCGCCGCTGTCATGATGGTCGTAGGGCTATTATCTGGCTGCTCGGTGTTTGGCGGGAAGGAAGAGGCATCGCAGACGGTGGAGCCTCCAGTTGAAAAGATCACGCGATATACAGGTGAAAAGAGCAAGGTGATCCCGTACGTCTATACAGCAAGAAAAGAACTAAGCCTGACCTTCAATGGCATGGGTGACCAAAAAATGATGACACAGATTTTGAATGAACTGGACGCTAATCATATCAAGGCAACGTTTTTCCTTCCAGGGATGAGGGTAGCAGAGGAGCCGAATATCGCCAGAGATATTTTAGCGAGAGGCCATGATATTCAAAACAATACACTAAATCAGTTGGACATGAAAAAGCTCAGCTACGATCAAATTTACAAAGAAATTCAACTGAGCAATGAGGTCATCAAAAAGGAAACGGGCGTCGAGCCGCGCTTTATCCGCACCAAGTCAGGAGACTACACGGATGATGTTCGTTTGGCAGCGGCTCATCTCGGCATGGCTGGAGTCGTTACGTACAATATCAATCCAAAGGATCGTGATATGAAGGATGCCAAGACGATCGGTGATTATGTGACAAGATATATCTCGCGGGGAGGTATCGTATCGTTAAATACCGATATAAACCCCGAGGTAATTCCGTCAATCAAGCTGATTGCCAAAGCTGCCGAGGATATTGGCTACAAATTTATTCCGCTCAGTGAGCTGGTAAAAAACGGCGGAGAGAGAAAGCCATTGGAACAAATTCCTGGCTACGATGCGGTCAAGGTTAATCCGAATTACCAAAATGCGAACTACAAGCTGATCTATAAGGCGGAGACGAATAAAAAGCAGGTTGCGCTTACGTTTGATGACTGGGGCAGCGACAAAACGGTGACCAAAATCCTCGATATTTTAGCGGAGCATGATGTGAAAGCGACGTTTTTCTTGCGTGCTGCCGGTGTAGAAAACAACCCCAATTTGGCGAGAGCGATGGTGGAGGGCGGCCACGACGTAGCCAACCACTCCTACAGCCACCCGGTGGTAACAACTTTGACCCCCGAAGAATTACAGAAAGATTTGGTCAAAGCTCACCAGGTAATTACCGAAGCCATTCAGCAACAACCAGTAATGCTGTTCAGACCGCCAACGGGAGTTGTGGATGATCAGACAGGGAAAGTCATTGCGGCGGTAGGGTATCACGACATTGCGATGTATGATGTCACCACCCTTGACTGGGACAACAAAAATAAAGCGAGCGACATCGTCAACGGCATCATGACCAAAACTGAAAACGGAAGCGTCATACTGCTGCATATGCTCGATGACATCCACACGATTGAGGCGCTACCAATCGCACTCGAAGGCTTGAAGAAAAAAGGCTATACGTTTGTGAAGATGGCAGATCTGATCAAACAGTAATCACAAAAGCCAGTCTGACACTTCAACTTGTGTTCGGACTGGATTTTTTGCGAGTAAGAGTGAGAGAGTGTTCAAAAATGAGGGAAAAGGAGTAGAAGCAATGATAGTGGAAAAAATCAGATTCAAGAAGCGCTTGCTGGTAAAAGCGTTTGGAGTGGCGACGGCAGTCGTAATGCTTTTGAGCGGAACAGCGATGGAGAGCATGGTTTATGCAGCCGAAAGTAAACCTGGAAAAATCACACCTGCTCCAGCTACGACAGCTCCAAAGGTCGTTCGCTATACAGGGGAGAAAAGCAAAGGCGTATCGATGGTATATACAGCAAAGCCTGAGCTGGCGCTGACGTTTAACGGTTTGGGAGACGAGAAAAAACTGAATCAGCTATTGAAGGATCTGGATACATTCAAAATCAAGGCGACCTTCTTTTTACCAGGCGATAAAGTGGCCAAGCAGCCGCAACTAGCAAAGCTGATTGTAGCCAAAGGGCATGAAATTGAAAACAACGCAGTGACCAGTAAAGATCTGGCGAATCTGAGCTATGAACAGATTTATCAACAGATTAAGCAAAGTAAGGAACAGATTGTGAAGCATACGGGAATCACTCCGAAATATGTTCGTACCTGGATAGGCACCTACACGGACGACATTCGTCTGGCAGCAGCTCACAATGGACAGGAAGCAGTCATCGGGTACAGCTTTTTCCTGCATAACTGGCAAGATGAGACAGATGAGCAAAAGAGCAAATATGTACGACGATATATCAATCGCGGAGGCATTATCACGCTCGATCTCGATGAAAATATTCATCTCCCCATCTCGATCCCGTTGATTGCAAAGGCCGCTGCCGATGCTGGATACCAGTTCGTTCCACTGCAGACGCTAATTGCACATGGGGCGGAGAAGAAGCCGCTGACAGCTATCGAGGGACATGACGCAGCGAAAATCAATCCAGACTTTAGTGGTGCGACATATAAAGCATTCAAGCGTGTCGAAACAGATGAGAAGAAGGTTGCCATTACACTTGACGATTGGGGTAGCGACGAAACGGTTACAAAGATTCTCAATATCCTGGACAAGTATCATGTAAAGTCTACCTTCTTCCTACGGGCTGACGGGACAGTCAAAAACCCGAATTTGGCGCGTGCGATTCTGGAGGCAGGACATGATGTAGCGAATCACTCGTATTCCCATCCAATCAACACCCAGATTACGACGGAGCAGCTGCAGCAGGAAATTGTCAAAGCCCATCAGATTATTACAGAAGCGATACAACAAAAGCCAACGATGTATTACAGACCACCGGCGGGGGCAGTCAACGAGCAAGTGCTAAAGGCGATTGCTGCGACAGGCTATGAAACCGTGGCTCTGTTTGATGTTATCCCTTCCGATCATGATAAAAGTAAAACGGCAGACGATATTGTGAAAACCGTACTGGAACAAACGAAAAGCGGAAGCATTGTTCTGCTGCATATGCTCGATGACATTAGTACCGTTGAAGCATTGCCACGCATTATAGAAGGGCTGCAGGAGCAGGGGTATACCCTTGTCAAAATGACAGAGCTTGTGGAGCAGTCAGAATAGCATTAATGAACGAATCCCTTTCTTGCAAAGGGATTTTTTTTGCTGTTTTGGAGCACGGCAATTGTGTGATTGACAGAAAAAAGGCTCTCTGGTATATTTTTTGTCGATAATGATAATCAATTTCATTAAAAATTACATACTAGGGAGGCTTTCATGCTACGGAACAAACCACTCCAGGCTGTACTTGCACTTGCTCTTATGTTCTCACTTTTCTTAACTGCATGTGGTGGAACAAACAGCTCAACTAGCAACACCGCTCAGTCAACAACACAAGCAAAAGGTTCAACGGCAGAGCCTGCTGAGAAAGCGACAGAAGCGCCAGCCGAGAAAAAAATGCGCAGCTTTGAAACTAAAAAGGGAACCGTTCAAATTCCTGATAAACCACAAAGAATCGTGACAGACTATTATGCGGGTGAGCTCGTGGCAGTTGGAGGAAATGTCATCGGGGCAGAAACCATGGCTTTCCAAAACCCTTTCATTACAGAGCAATTGAAATCAGCACAAGATGTAGGGACTCGCGTGAATCTGGAAAAGGCATTGGAGCTCGCTCCTGATCTGATCGTTGTCATGTATGAAGACAACTACGAAGCCCTGTCCAAAATTGCACCCACGATCTTTATTCCATACGGAACAACAACGAACATCTATGATACCGTCAAATTGTTTGGTGATATCGTAGGCGACAAAGCAAAGGCCGATGAGTTCATTGCTGATTTTGACAAAAAAGCTGCTGAAGGCCGTGAGAAGCTGAAAGGCATCGCAGACGAAAATACAACTGTCGGATTGTACGAGCTGACAAACAAAGGAGATTTGTGGATTTTCGGTGATAATGCCGGGCGCGGTGGTCAAACGGTGTACAATGCATTGAAGCTGAAAATGCCGCACAAAGACTTGCCTGAGCAAACCGTGCAGCTATCCATGGAGACATTGCCAGAATACGACGCGGACTATATGTTCCTGACCTTCTATAACCCTGAGAACAACAGCGATGCTCTGAAAAACCTGAAAGAATCAGCGGTGTGGAAAGGTCTTCCTGCGTTCAAAAACAATCAGATCTTCTTCAACGATTTCGATACGTTCTACCGCTATGACCCGATCGCAGTCAAAGCGCAGATCGACATGTTCGTAGATATGATCATCAAAAGACACGAAGAGAACAAAGCCAAAAAATAATCGAGCGTCGAGATGGAAAATCCCCTTTTTCGCAGATCATGTGCGTAGAAGGGGATTTTATTGTGGCACAAAGATAGCTGTGGGGGGGGAGAAACAGGTTTCCGATCTGCGCTCCGGTCTTCACCCTGCGAGGGAGTGAAAACTGTCCGCTCCGCAGTTGATTTCCGGGGAAACGTCAAAGTGGTAGCCGCTTTGTAGCTTACACAGGGGTGATGTTTCTGGTTCCCGTAAATCACTGCGCCGCTAAGCGGGGTTACGCGAGTCGCTCCGCCTGGAAACCTGTTTCTCCGGCGAGTTGGAGTGCTTTCTAGTGACGCAGTATCCCCTTAACCCAAGAGCGTAATTTCCCTATTATGAATATCCAATACCTCTATTTTCACAGTACCACCAAGATGATGCGACACCAAATCAGACAATTCCTTTAGCGCCATATGAAATTCATCGCTTCTTGCTTCATCCATTAATTCAATGCAGAGGAATGCATTTTTCGTATTTTCTGTTAGCATCGTCCTCTGAGCTTCGCGCCAATTCCAGCATCTGCATATGGCTCCGTCATCATCTTTATAAACAATTTCACCTTCATATGGCGAAGCATTTTCCTCACTGCCCAAGGGGATAAAAGGTTCGTTGCCATTTGCCTGCGTTAGCCGAATATCGCCTGCAAAAGTATCGATGTCTTCGCCACCACATGGAAATCCATAACGCAATGATATGGAATTATAGATGTCAACAAGCGGGTTTATGGTTCCGATATGATTGCCATTTTTTACTCTTTTTAATAAAGCTTCAATGGAGCACCGTGCCCCTTTTTTAGTCTTGAATTTTTGAAAAGCCTCTCGCCATACGAATATGACTGGATTCGCACTGAATTCCTCCAGATTTAAGAATTTATGTGCTTCTTTCTCTGCATCCTGCAGCAGCTTCTCGTAGATTTCAACGTCTCGTATTGAATTATCAAGCCCCTGACAAATAACGGTGCCTATTTTTGCGTGGGGGAATAACGACCAAAAATCATCTTCAATGATAAATCTCGTCATTGCATATCTCTCCTTATCTACCTCTATGTTTTGGACGGGCTGGCAAAAGCAGAGAAGACTCCAAGCGCGATATATAAATAACCAGTCATCCGGTTCAGTAGCTTTGGACTCGCATTACTGCCCACAACCCGTTTTCGAATACTTGCTGCAAGAAAGGCATACAAACCATCGCTAATAAAAGCTAGGATAATAAATATCGCTCCTAAAAGCAAAAATTGTACGGAGACTGATCCAGCAGAAGGCGATATGAATTGCGGAAAGAAGGCTAAGAAAAAGAGTGCTGTCTTAGGGTTCATTACTTCT
This sequence comes from Brevibacillus reuszeri, assembly GCF_002897295.1. Lineage (GTDB taxonomy): Bacteria > Bacillota > Bacilli > Brevibacillales > Brevibacillaceae > Brevibacillus > Brevibacillus reuszeri_A. The sequence goes on along the minus strand of NZ_BEXF01000011.1, from coordinate 126,469 downwards.
ACAAGCGCTGATTCGTAAAAAATCTTTAGCAATTTTTTGCGAGGGGCTTTTGGAATTTCTGAAGTCGAGCTATCCGATGTAGAAAATAAAGTTTTGCACCCCAGATAGATCAGATAAGCAGCACCCAAGTATTTCACGATCGTAAAGGCTGTTGCGGATGTCATAAGGATCGCCGACACTCCAATTGCTCCAGCTAAAACGTGAACTGCACCACCAAGAGATACACCAAGAACGGATACCAGACCCGCCTTTTTCCCTTGATCTATACTTCTTGCCATAATGTAGAACACAGCTGGCCCAGGTATGATTAACAATGTAGCAGCAGCAACTATAAATAGCCAAATAGTTGAAAAATCCATGAACTGCAACTCCTCGTTGTTTTTGTGCAAATAATTTACCTCTGGTCGATCATTTAAATAACTCTTTCCGCTGCTTTCGCAACCATTCGGCAACCTGGTTATCCCCTTGTTCGTTTGATTTTTCCAGCTCTGTAACAATCGATTTATAATCGGTGTCGTTGCGATTCTGGCTCATTTTGGCTGCAGCTTGAATAGAGGTGACTTCAATTTCGAACCCAACGATTCCTTTCATTTGCTTCTCCAGCGACTCAGGATGAAACGTATCCCACAGCCTTCCATGTTCTCGGTGAGATTCATAGTGTGTAAGCATAGAATCCAAAGCCGACTTCAGCTCATCCCAAGCGAGTATACGTGCAGTTCCATACGCATGTACTGCGAGATAATCCCAAGTGGGAACCTCTTCCCGCTCATACCAGCTTGACGAAATGTAAGCGTGCGGTCCTTGGAAAATAAGCAACGCATCACTGTTATTTTCCAAAGTGTTCTTCTGCATGTTTCCGTATGCAATGTGCCCAGTCACGTAAATCTTTCCATCTTCTTCACGAATCTCTACAGGTATGTGCGTAGCCAACGGGCGATTTTCATGGGTAGTAATCAACAAGGCAAAAGGGTTAGACTTCATCATTTGAACGGCCTCATCATGCTCCATACGATACTGCTTAGGAATGTACATCGTAATCATCCTCTCCACTTTAGAAATAAATCCTTGTAAAAAAATAATATGATTCAAACTGACATAAAAAAAGATACAATAATAAACAAATAGACATGTCAGTAGGGGTGCAAATGAAAAACACTATTTTTACCTTCACAGATCACTCTCCTAAATACAAACAAATCTACGAGAAATTTAAATCATTTATTGAGCAAGGTGACCTTCTGACGAATGAAAAGCTGCCTTCTATTCGGCAACTGGCAGATTCCTTACATGTAAGCCGTAATACAACCTTAATGGCATATGAACAATTAGTTGCGGAAGGGTATATTCGCGGAGAGGGCCGACAAGGTTATTTTGTAAATGAGTTAGAGCCGCTCATATCTCAGGAGGCATTCATCCTTCCGCATCCAAAGCAAACAGAGTCAGTAAAACCTCCGGTAGTTAATTTCAGATCGGATGCCGTTGATCAAACGAATTTCCCACTGAAAATATGGAGGAGGATCGCGAATCAAGTTTTAACGTTACCGGATAGCTATCGATATGGAGAACCGTTTGGCGAAGCATGTTTGCGCGAACAAATCTCCACCTATTTGTTTCAATCACGCGGAGTGAAAACAAATTCCGATGCAATCATTATCGGAAGCAGTACCCAACAGATGCTTGTATATCTTGGGCAGATTCTGAAGGAGGAGTTCCAAAGCATTATCGTTGAAGACCCTGGTTACGACGGTGCTAGAGAAGCTTTTCAATTCCATCGTTTTATGTTTGAAATGTTGCCGGTTTATGAAACAGGAGCTGATTTTTCACAAATAGAGCAAATGAAATCTCGATTAATCTATATCACCCCTTCACATCAAAGTCCAATTGGCGTAAGCATGTCAATTCAACAACGGCAAATGCTAATTCATTGGGTTAACAAGATGTGTGGATATATTATCGAGGACGATTATGATAGTGAATTCCGCTATACACAAAAACCGTTTCCTGCTCTTGCCTCTATTGATTCAGCAAGAGTCATTTATTTAGGGAATTTCTCAAAATCATTTCTTCCGGGAATCCGTTTAACGTATATGGTGCTCCCAGAGTCAGTATTACATCGATATAAAAAGTATTACTCTCATTTCGAGAGTCCTACTTCGCTTTTCAGCCAGCTCACAATGGCAAAATTTATGGAGTTGGGAGAATGGAATCGGCACGTGAAACGAATGCGGCTTGTTTATAAGCGGAAAATGCTGCACCTCGTTTCTGAATTAAAAAAGCAATTTGGCCAAAATATTTCTGTTATTGGCGAGCAGTCTGGTTTGTACTTATTAATCAAATTACATCTGGATCGTACGGAAGAATGGTTAATCAAACGAGCTTTTTCTTATGGTGTAAAAGTGTGTCCCACCTCCCTCTACTTTATTAAAAATAAATCCGATTACCCAATCATTAAGCTTGGATTTAGTCATCTTTCTTGTGATGAAATTGAGCTTGGTGTCGGTCTGTTAAAAAAGGCATGGATTTCATAAGACAAGCCCTCCTGTTAGTCATGTTCATCAGGAGGGCTTGGTTTCTTTTACTCTTCCTGACAACCTTACAAAAGAAAAGCCGGATACACCACCCAAAACGGTCCGAGGAAAACGGAGAAATAAGCGCCAGATCTTTGGAACACGAACCGAGGCGCAGTGAAAAAAGAGAAACACGCCTTTGAGCGTCCACCTCTGAAAAGCCCCCCGAACCGTCTACTTTGGACGCGGTTTCGCTTTTTTCACGGAGACGTCCAGTGAATCCCCCATGCTAGTGTTCCAAGAATCTGAAGCGTTTTCTCCGTTTTCCTCTCCACCACAACAGCCTGAACATTACCCGTCTTTTCTCCCCCAACACCCAAATCTTACAAAACGTAAAGCAAACTGTAAGGTAGATCAATAGCACCTCCACTCAAAACTCGGTACATTTAGTAGCGAGGAGAAACAACGATGGCAATCGGATGTTACTAACGAATGGAGGATAAATGATGAGCGCAGCTGTACTAGAAGTCAAAGACGTACAGAAAGTATACGGAAAAAAGGGAGAAAGCCAATCCCACGCACTAAAAGGGGTCTCGCTGACAATTGAGAAAGGGGAGTTCGTCGGAATCATGGGTCCGTCGGGTTCCGGGAAAACGACTCTGCTTAATGTCATATCCACACTGGATCGGCCTACAGGTGGGTTTATCCAGATTGCAGGCACGAACATTACACAAATGAAACAAAACCAGCTGGCTGATTTCCGGTCGCAGAAGCTGGGGTTCATTTTTCAGGATTTCAATCTGCTTGAAAACCTGTCGATCTACGAGAACATTGCCCTGCCGCTTTCGCTCCAAGGCGTTTCTTCCAAAGAGATTGGGATCAAAGTAAAGAAAGTAGCACAGACACTGGGCATCGAAGAAATTTTGACAAAATATCCGGTTCAGGTTTCAGGCGGGCAAAAACAACGTGCTGCTGCTGCTCGTGCACTGGTGCATGACCCAGCGATTTTATTGGCGGATGAGCCGACGGGAGCACTCGATTCCAAAAATGCAAAAAGCTTGCTCGAAACAATGACCGATTTGAACGAAAATCACCAGGTCTCGATCATGATGGTTACCCACGATGCATTCAGTGCCAGCTATTGCAAACGTATCTTGTTCATTCAGGACGGCAATCTGTACACGGAAATTCATCGTACTGGAGATCGTCAGCAATTTTTCAAACAAATTCTGGATGTCCTTGCTGAGCTTGGTGCATCTCATGATGTGCGCTAGGAGGAGCAAAAGATGCTGCTAAAGCTATCACTGTCTAGTATGAAAAAGATGATGAAAGACTACCTCGTGCTCTTGGTAGGCTTGGTCATCTCGATTTCGATCTTTTACATGTTCCAGACTCTAGCGTTGAATTCAGACTTCACCAAAGGAAATTCGGTGATCAAATCGATTCAGATCGTCTTTAACGTCGGGGCATTTCTGCTCGCGCTGATCACAATTTTTTATATCTTTTTCGCCAATTCCTTCTTGCTTTCGCTGCGTCGCAAAGAGCTTGGAATGTACATGGTGCTCGGGGCAAAAAAAGGAAAGATCAGCCAGATTCTCTTTTTAGAGACATTGACGATGGGGATTGTTTCGCTCGTGATCGGTACGATCGTCGGGATTGCATTGTCGAGCGGAATTGGAGTGCTGCTCATGAATTTGCTGGAGATTTCGGCAGACGGCTACTATCCGTTTTACCTGCCTTCGGTATGGATGACATGGGGCTTTTTCATGGTGCTGTTTCTATTGACGTCCACGATCAATGCAGTTCGCTTGGCACGTGCGACGGAACTGGATCTCATCCGCGCTGAACAGCAAACCGACGATGTAAAAGCAAAGGGCTTCGGGACGATTCTGGTAGCTATACTAGGGGTCGCTCTCGTAGCGGTCGGCTACTACGGATTGATAGAGATCATGACTCTTCAGCTGCTAGGTTTCCTGATAGGGGCGATCGCAACAACGATCGGGACGTATCTGCTATTTATCTCGCTTTTACCTGTATTGGTGCAAGCATTGAAACGAAACCGAAAGCTGAACGATCAGAGCTTGAATGCCTTTACTTTTGCCCAGCTGCGTTTTCGGGTAAATAACCTGACCAAAATTCTCGGTACAGTGGCTATGCTGATCGCTCTTGGGGTAGGGGCGATGGCAGGCGGACTTGCTTTCCAAAAAAACGTTGATTTGATTGCCAATGTCGGGCATGTCTATGATATCTCTTTACATGATCCGGTCAGTGAGGATCAGGAAGCACTGAAAAAGATGACGGTACTGGAGCAAAATACGTATCGCTACAAAGTGAATGAGGATGCAGTGTATTACGTCAAGGATGATTTATTGGCGCATCCGCCGTTGATTTCTACCAACGACATGCAGAAGTACGATCCAAACAAAGAGCCTAAGCGAATTACTGAACCACTCCCTGCAAATCTGTATGGGATGAACGAAGACAAAGATGAAAAGACAGGGCAGAAGCTGGAAGAACTGCCTGATGAATGGTATCAAGTGATCTCGCAGGAGTTCACGATCAGCTACCGAATGTATGACGGCAAGCCGGTGCGTGTCGTGGATCAGGCAACATTTGCGAGTGTAAAAGGGAATGAACACACCGTTGTAATTGCCAAAGTAGATGACTTTTTGAAATATAAGCAAGACATCAAGGCAATGAATCAGCGTCAAAAAGAGCAGATCAAGCCAGCCTCAGAGGACGACGAGGTGTATCTCACGACGAAATATGGCACCTACGAATCTGTCTATGCTTTTACCAGCGGGACGATGTTTATGGGCTTTTTCTTGGGTGTAGCGTTTTTGGCGATGATGGCGAGCTGCCTGATGTTTAAAATCTTGTCTGGTGCTACACGTGACCGTGACCGTTACAGCATGCTAAGAAAGATTGGCGTACGCAAGTCACTTCTGGTGGGCTCCATCTATAAAGAGCTGCTCTTCGTGTTCTTGTTCCCGGCATTGATGGGACTGACACATGTGCTTGTCGGCATGCAGATGTTTTCGTTTATCTTGTTAGAGCCGTACGTAAATATTTGGGTACCAACCGTTATTTTCGTGGTGATCTACGCACTGTACTATCTTATTACGGTAAGACTGTATCGCGGAATCGTTTTGCCAAAAGAAGTGTAATCAAGCATCAAACAAGAATCCTCCGATTTCGGGGGATTTTTTGCATTTTGCTCATTGACAAAGATAATGATAATCATTATCATAAATCCTTGGAAGACATGTACATATTTCCATGTGAGCAGCCACGCTCACTGTAGCTTAGATCGATAAAAAGTAAGGGGGATCATTACATGCGTTTTGTTAAGCTGCCAATTTTTCTAGTATGCTTGTCTGCACTACTGCTGCTTGCTGCGTGCGGAAATACTGGCACAGGCACACAAGCAGGCTCGTCCTCACAGCCAGCGCCACAAGCTCAGCCGGATGCAGGTAAAGCGGGAGAAGAGCAGGTCCGCACGGTTAAGCACTTGAAGGGTGAGACTACGATTAAAGGGGTTCCCAAGCGAGTCGTAGCATTGGAATGGAGCAGCGCTGAGCACTTGTTGGCACTTGGTGTACAGCCTGTAGGAATTGCGGATATTACCAACATGAAAAAGTGGGTGAAGCTTCCGGTAGAAATCGCTCCAGATGTCGTTGATGTAGGCAGTCGTGTTGCGCCGAACCTGGAATCGATCATGCTTTTGAAGCCAGATTTGATCATCGGTTTGAAACGGAATGTAGAAGCAAACTACGATGAATTGAGCAAGATCGCACCTACGATCGCATATGATTCCAACCCACCAGAGGGTCAGGGTGACCAGTATTCCCAAATGATTGATACTTTTAAAGAAATTGCGGATATTGTGGGGAAAAAGGAAGAGGCAGACAAGGTTTTGCAAAACCTCGACAAGACGTATGCCGAAGCCAAAGAAAAAATCGTTGCTGCAGGCAAAGACAAGGTTCCATTTGTTCTCGCCATGGGCTACAGCAACCAGAATGCGGTTGAATTCCGATTGTCTACCGACAACTCCACAGCTGTGAAAATCCTGGAGCACATCGGTCTGACCAATGCCTATAAACCGAAGAAGTTCGAGCAAAACGGAATGACGACTACAGACGTTGAAGCACTTCCAGCCCTGCAGGATGCCAATTTCCTGCATATCATCCAGGATGATGATAACGTGATTGAAAATCAGTTGAAGAACAATCCAGTATGGAACGGTCTCACTTTTGTAAAAGAAAATCGCATCTATGCATTGGGCGGTGACATGTGGCCTTACGGCGGTCCATTGTCAGCAGAAATTATGGCGAAAAAAGCAGCTGATCTGCTGACGAAATGAGTCTCGCCAAGCGTGAAACGATAGCCCGAGCCGACATTCATCCAGCCCCTTCTGTTCCAAGAGGAGGCTGGAAGCCGTTATGGATGTTAGTGGGAGGGCTAGTGGTCCTGTTCATACTGACGTTTGTGAGCTTGACACAGGGCATGGCTGATATTTCGCTCCGCTCGGTTGTACAGGCGATTATCTCCCCACAAGACATTGCTGATCATCAGCTGATACGCGGGGTCAGGCTGCCAAGAACCGTCATGGGCCTATTGGCAGGGGCAGCGCTGGCCGTATCGGGTGCCTTGATGCAAACCGTGACTCGCAACCCGCTTGCCTCTGAAACGACACTGGGCGTAAATGCCGGTGCTTACTTGTTTGTCGTGTTTGGTATGGTTTTCTGGCCTGCGATTTTGCACCAATATCCGCTTCCCTTTGCCATGGCGGGAGGAATTCTCGCTGCGGTTGCTGTTTACTTTATGGCAGGCGGACGAAAAGGAAGTCCTGTTCGTGTAGCTCTGTCCGGGATGATCGTCACGCTGGTTTTCTCCTCGCTTACGAGTGCTATCATTTTATTTAACGAAGAAACGACACAAGGGATATTTTTATGGGGCTCAGGCTCCCTCAAACAAAATGACTGGTCAGGTGTAGCATTTAGCTGGCCCCTCATCATTGGCGGAATTGTTGTCGGATGCCTGATGGCAAGGCAATTGGACGTGCTTTCATTTAATGAAGAAACGGCACGCTCCCTGGGACAAAAGGTAGGCAAGACACGCCTGCTGGCCATGCTGATTGCGATTCTCGTTACGTGTGTCAGCGTCAGTGTTGTCGGCCCTATCGGCTTTATTGGCCTTGTTGCCCCACATCTGGTTCGCTTATCCGGAATGACAAGACATAGCTTGCTGCTGCCGGTCAGTGCGATTTGGGGTGCAGCACTGCTCGTTGCTTCAGACACGATCGCACGGACGTTTGTCAATGCGTATGGCGAGCTTCCAGCGGGTGCGATTACCGCTGCAATCGGTGGACCTTGGCTGATCTGGCTTGCGATGCGGGTTTCTCGCAAAATGAGTGCAGGCACTGGAGCTGGCACATCCATGAGTGTAGGCGGCTGGCGTTCACGGGTCCATTATTCGGTCTGGATTGTGGTGTTCAGCGCTCTTTTGGTTATCGTCTGGATGATCAGCCTGGCGAGCGGAAACATGTACATTCCGTTGTCAGAGGTTTGGGCAATCTTTATGGGACAAGGAAATGATCTTTACCGCCAATTGTTGTTCGAGCTACGGATGCCTCGAGTCTTGACGGCTGGATTGGCGGGTGTCGCATTGGCAGTGAGCGGCAGCATGATGCAAAGTGCTGTTCGCAATCCGCTTGCCGATCCACAAATTGTCGGTGTGACAAGTGGGGCTGGCGTTGGAGCGATTTTGCTCTTGCTCGTCTTTCCACATTTGTCTGACTGGATGCCGCTTGGCGCCCTGGTCGGTGGGATTGCTTCTGCTTTGATTGTATATGCCGTATCGTGGAGACGAGGGCTCAATCCTATCATTTTGACCCTTGTAGGGATTGCGGTAGCTGCAGCAGGCGCAGCCTTCATTAATATTTTGATTGTACAGGCGCAGCTTTTGGCAGCCCCGGCCCTCGCTTGGATGGCGGGAAGCACGTATGGTCGCGGTTATGTAGAAGTAAGCCGCTTGCTGCCGGCGCTTCTCGTGCTGTTGCCAGTGGCATGGTGGCTGGGACGTCGCGTAGACTTGCTATCCTTTAATGACGAGAGCTCGATGGGACTCGGTTTGCGCGTTCGCCGCACAAGACTGTACGTAGCGATGATTGCGGTATTACTCGCTTCTCTGGCAGTAGCGAGTGTAGGGGCAGTCGGTTTTATCGGTTTACTCGCTCCACATGCTGCGCGAATTCTCGTTGGCTCACATCATCGCAAGGCAGTGGTTATATCAGCCTTGCTCGGTGCTTTGCTACTGGCAGCAGCTGATTTAATTGGTAGAACCATTTTGATTCCAAAAGATATCCCGTCAGGAATTGTCGTAGCACTCTTGGGGGCACCTTATTTATTCCTCTTGATGTTCCGCTCGACTCGTTCTGGTTCCTAAATACAAATACGCAACTCCTATCATAGAAGAGTAGACTAGCCAGGAAGCTTATATCCGCTTGTCTACTCTTCTTGTTCTAGAAGCAATGGTTTACATGAAACGCAAGGAGGCGTGTCAATGTCAGCCCATCATAAAAGAATGTCGCATTTTCTTATATCGGTAAAAAAGCATAGCTGGAAAGCAGGCTTTCGCTTGCCGTCACGACGAGTACCCACGCATGTGCTGTGCTATGTGGCAGAGGGATGCGGAACGGCTACGATTAATGAAAAAACGGGAGAGATCAGCTCGGGGACAGCGGTACTGCTTACCCCGGGGATGAGAATAGAAGCGCTCACAGCAGAAAAGGCGCCTTTAGTCTTTTATGTGCTTTCGTATGTGGAAGCAGCCTTGCAGCCAACTCATCAGGTCGTGGAGATTACCAAAACTGGGCTGCATACTGCTGATTTACGAACGGATTCGATCACGTTTCCGATCAGTTTGCCAGCTACCCTTTTGTCAAAGCTGGAGGAACTGGCTGCGGCTATTTCCAACCAGGACTACACCTCTGTTTTACACGGACAGCTATTGTTTTATGAGCTGCTCTCTTTCGTCCATACCGAGCAACTAAAGCATGCGGAAAAAGGAATCGGATCAGTGGAAGCGACGCTTGCTTACATGCAAAAAAACTATCGGGAGCCGCTGGATGTCGGTATTTTGCCTCGTATTGCCCAGATGACGCCAAGCTCGTATTGTCGTGCTTTTAAACGAGCAACAGGGATGACACCGAGCGAATATTTGACTCATCTGCGGATGAAGCAGGCCAAGGAATTGTTAGCCTCCTCCCAGTATAGTGTCAAGGATGTGGCGCGTAGCGTTGGTTTTTCCGATGAGCTCTACTTCAGTCGCCTGTTTAAAAAGCGGGAGGGTCTGCCCCCGTATATATACATGAAGCAAGCAGGTCAGCGTGTTGCTGTGGTGAGCAAGCTGTTTTTACAGGATCATTTGCTGGCGATGGGAATTCAGCCGATTGTAGCGCCGTCCTTTCCCAACTACTACACAACGGAATCAGGCTTTCCCCAGCATCTTCACCACCGATTGCGAGGTACAAAAGCGCTGAATGCCGAGCAGACAATCGACCCGCAGGAGATCATGTCTCTGTCTCCAGATGTAATCGTCAGAATGAATGTGCAGGGAAGAGAGGATACAGACGAATGGAAGCAGACGCCGCAAACCCTTTTATTCAATGATTATTTGCATTGGTACGAGTATCAAATGCACATAGCAACCATGTTTCACAAAGAGTGCGTTGCCGAGGGCATCATCCGGCATATTGATACTGTGGAAAAGCAGGCAAAAGATGCATTGAGTTCCGTTACACGCAAGGGACGATGGACGATTCTGCGTGTGCTCGGAGACGAGATACGCATGTACGGAGCTTACGGGCATGCCTTGACCGACCTGTTTTATCATAAGCTTGGTTTCCAGCCTGATCCGCGCGTGACACATGCCAGCTACAAGGCAGATGCATTTTCCGAGCTGCTCGCGCTCGACCCGGAGCGGATCATTTTGATCTGGAGCGAACAGAGTCATGTGACAGCACTGGAGCAGAACCCGCTATGGAGAGAGCTGCGTGCGGTACGGGAAAATCAAGTCTACTACCCGGACAGCCGGGATTGGGACCCGTGGGGACCGCTAGGCAGAGAGTGCATGATCCAAAAAAGCACGTCCTATTTTCTCCAAGCAGCCGGTCACGGATAATTCTCTCCATATAAACGGGGCAATCACGTCCATGGAAAAGCAGGGCGAGTCTCTATATACTATCAATTGATAATGGTTATCACTAATGTGATCATTGATAGAAGTGGGGGCAATATCGAGATGAAAAGACATACCAAAGTTCAGCACATTCGCCACGTACTGCTTAGCACTTTTCTGGTAAGTATGCTAGCTGTTTTGGCAGGCTGCGGTGGCACTGCTAATCAGGCGCAGCAGACACAAGCACCTGCTGCAACAACGCCAGCAGCAACTGAAGCACCGAAAGACGCAAGCACCCCAGCACCAGCTGATGCGGGCGGGACTCGCGAGATCAAGCATGCCATGGGCACAACCCCAATCACAGGGGAGCCGAAGCGCGTGATCATTTTGACAAATGAAGGAACAGAAGCTCTGCTCGCACTCGGTGTCAAGCCAGTCGGAGCCGTACAGTCGTGGGAAGGCGAGCCTTGGCACGACCACATCAAGGCTGAGATGGATGGTGTAGAAGCGCTCGGTTACGAGGACCAACCGAATCTGGAAGCGATCGTCAACCTGAATCCAGATTTGATTATTGGCAACAAAGTACGTCATGAGAAAATATACGATCAGCTGTCCAAAATTGCGCCAACCGTATTTTCCGAAGAGCTGTCTGGTAGATGGAAAACCAACTTTGCCCTGTATGCCGAAACCTTGAACAAAAAGGCAGAGGGCGAAAAGGTAATGAAGGAGTTCGATGATCGCGTAGCGGCTGCAAAAGAAAAGCTCGGTCCGAAGGCTGCAATGAAGGTATCCGTAGCCAAGTTCTCCAAAAAAGGCGTCCAGATTTATCAAAAGGATACGTTCAGCGGTGTGCTGTTTGAACAGTTGGGCGTAGCGCGTCCGGCATCGCAGGATGTCAATAATTTTGCGGAGCTTTTGACAGAGGAAGGCATGTCCGCGATGGATGGCGACATCTTGTTCTATTGGGTTTCCGAGGCAAAAGGCTCTACGGAAATTACACAGATGGCGAAAAAATGGATGGATAGCCCGATCTTCAAGTCATTGAACGTAACGAAAAACAATCAAGTATTCCAGGTAAACGAAACGATCTGGAATACAGCAGGGGGAATCAAAGCGGCAAACCTGCTGCTGGAGGATTTCATGAAGCGGCTTGATGTGAAGTAACCCGAATAGATAGCAAGGCAAAAGGATCTCATCTGCTAGCTGGATGAGATCCTTTTCCTTTTTTAACGTATAGGAATTTATAAGCGTGATGCTTATGAATTCCGGAGCGCATGAAAACTTTCCGCTAAACGCGGTCGCTCCTCCTTGAGGAAGCCTCGATAGAGGTTTTCTTATTATGATTTTACCGTTTTGTTCCTGTACGATAGAGAAGTAGATAATCATGACGGAGGAAGAACAGAAATGAACATTGAACAAGCTTTATTCGAAGCGGCAGTTGAGCTGATCCAAAAGAGATATCCTACCGGCTGGGGTGGCGCTGCAGCGATGTACACAGAAGACGGAACAATTTTGACGAGTGTAGCGCCAGAGGTATTGAATGCTTCGACCGAGCTATGTATGGAGACAGGGGCGATCTGTGAGGCGCACAAGCTGCAAAAGGCCGTTACGCATACGATTTGTGTGGTGCGTGATGACGAGAATGCAGCATTTAAAATATTGACGCCATGTGGAGTATGTCAGGAGAGACTCTTTTACTGGGGCTCAAAAGTAAAAGCAGCCGTCTATGTGCCAGAGGGTGGACTCGTGTATAAAACGCTTGCTGAGCTGCAGCCTTTTTATTGGTATCGTGCGTACAATCAAAATCAATAGAACAACTAATAAAGGAGCGTTTCTATGACAGCTAACAATCAAAGCTTATTTCGCGGTGAATTTCTACGTTTTACTGCGGCGTATCCAGGCGATGCCGAACAAATGGCGCGTTTTAGTGAGGACTTCGACTATTTGCGCAGGCTGGATTCAGATTTTGTTGTTCCTCAGCAGCCGTCTGCCTTTGCAGCCACGGGCTCACGCAGCTCAAACAGTGTCGAGTTCATGCTGCGTCCGCTAGAGGATGATCGGCTGATTGGTTTTGTCGCCCTATTCAAAATCGAGTGGAACAACCGCGCTGCTCATATGGCAATGGGAATTGGCAACCCGAGTGACCGGGGAAAAGGGTACGGAGTCGATGCATTGAAAATGCTCCTCCGCTACGCTTTCCATGAATTAAACCTAAACCGCGTCGGACTAGACGTCATCTCGTATAACGAGCCAGCCATCCGCGCCTACACCAAAGCAGGCTTCACCGAAGAAGGCAGAATGCGCTCCGCCGTCCTGCGCGAAGGCAAAAGCTACGATCGAATCATGATGAGCATCCTGGCAGCAGAGTGGGAAGCGATGCAAAAGAAGTAATACACAGTGGTTTAAAAATCCCTGACCATCATAGATAGGTCAGGGATTTTTGCTTTTATCGTCACCCACTCTTTAAAAATGTCGGCATAAAGAACCAGCTGGCAGAGGAAAATGGAGAAAAAGCGAAACACGCCCTTAAGCGTCCACCTCTGAAAAGCTTCCTGAACCCTCCACTTTGGACGCGGTTTCGCTTTTTTCATGTAGACGTGCAGGAACGACCTCACAGCAAGGTACCCAAGAAGCTGGAGCATTTTCTCCATTTTCCTCCCCTCCACTAAACCCACGCCAACATTTTTATCCCCCCTAAATACATGTTCAACCATGACATTTGTCATACCCTCGACTTGACGTTTATGACTACAGCAACCTGACTGAATTTTCTACAATATAGATAGAAAATTGCGTCTGGCAAAGTCAATCGCCACCCGCGCGCTTCATATCGAGGAGGAAACATATACATGCACCAATCCAACATCGCTCATTTGAAAAAGAATGTAGCCCCCTTTGAAAAAACAGATACCAAATCGAGCATCAGACAGATCATCAACACGATGGTTCCGCTGCTTTTGCTTTGGTACGGTGCGTATTTGAGCTTGTCTGTTTCTTACTGGCTGGCATTTCCACTCACAGTCATCGCAGCTGGCTTCATGATTCGTACCTTCATTATTTTTCATGATTGCTGCCATCAGTCCTTTTTCAAAAGCCGTTTGGCAAACGATATACTCGGAATTATAACAGGTGTATTTACACTCGTTCCGTATGAGCAGTGGAAAAATGCGCATGCGATCCATCATGCAACGAGCAGCAACCTTGATAAGCGCGGAGTAGGCGATATTTGGATTATGACGGTAGATGAGTATTTGGCTGCTCCTGGGTGGCTAAAAATAGCGTACCGCATTTACCGCAACCCACTCGTGATGTTTGGACTTGGTCCGATCTATGTTTTCGTGTTTCAATACCGTTTTAACCGCAAAGGCGCACGTCGCCATGAGAAGCTGAACAACTATTTGATGAATGTACTGATCGTCGGAACTTACGGGTTCATGATCTGGTTGATTGGCTGGAAGGATTTCCTGTTGGTGCAAGGCCCGATCTTTTATCTTTCTGCTGTGTTTGGCATTTGGTTGTTTTATGTCCAGCATCAGTTTGAGGATTCTTATTTTGAAAATGAAGAGCAGTGGAGCTATGTGAAAGCAGCTGTAGAAGGCAGCTCCTATTACAAGCTACCGAAAGTACTCCAGTGGCTGACAGGCAATATTGGCTTCCACCATGTACACCATCTGAGTCCAAAAGTACCGAACTACAACCTGGAAAAAGCACATAATGAGACACCTCCCTTGCAGATGGCAACAACGATTACGTTTGCTACTAGCTTGGCCGCATTGCGCTTTCGCTTGTGGGATGAGCAGGGCAAAAGATTTATCAGCTTCAAAGAGTTAAAGCAGATGCCTGCTGAAAATGAGTCGATCATGGATGTACTTCATAGCCGCAAACCGAGCTTGGAAGGAAAATAACTCTGCCATAAACCCTTCGATTCCGCTACACTAAGGTGACAAGGTGTAAAAAAGGTGGGCAGCCATGCAAAAGTGGTATCACATTCTCCATAAAAATACGGGCCTTAGCCCTTATGTCTGGGTAGTTTTTTACATACTACCCTTCTATTTTATTTTCCGGTCGTCCTCGACTTATGAGATCGTCATCGGGATCGTCATGATCCTCGTGTTTTTTATTTGCTACGTGCTCTCCTTTCTTTCCAAAGGATGGCTGATTTACTTTTGGACGAGCTTGCAAATTATCATATCCATTGCCATGACTGTGCTGTTTGGCTATGTGTATTTCTCGCTCTTCCTCGCATTTTTCATCGGGAACATCCAAAACAAGATTGGCTTTATTACGCTATACACGATTCATCTGATCAGCACCGTCGTCACGATCAATATGGGCTTCATCGCGAAAAATTCGTCGTTTATCAACCAGCTGCCGTTTGTTCTCGTTAGTCTAATTGCCGTTATTTTGCTGCCAGTAACTACGTACAACTGGAACAAGCGGGAGAAGCTGCAAGGTGAGCTGGAGCATGCAAACAAGCGGATTTCAGAGCTGGTCAAGCTGGAGGAGAGGCAGCGGATTGCCCGTGACCTACATGATACGTTGGGGCAAAAGCTTTCTTTGATCGGACTCAAAACGGATCTAGCCAGCAAGCTGATCACGAAAAATCCGACCCAGGCTCAGACAGAGCTGCAGGAGATCAGACAAACAGCACGAATCGCCTTAAAAGAAGTACGGGAAATGGTCACACAGATGCGCGGCACGCGGCTAGAGGACGAGATCTTTCGGATCACACAAATCTTAAAGGCAGCTGAAATTGACTTCGTGCTGGAGGGCAATCCGAATCTGACCAATACCTCGCTAATGACAGAGAACGTACTCAGCATGTGCTTGAAGGAAGCGGTCACCAATGTGGTCAAACACAGCAGTGCCACCAGCTGCTCGATTTCAATCGAGCCATCGCGAACCGATCTGATTGTGCAGGTGAAAGACAATGGAATCGGGATGATCGAGGAAACGGTCTGCACGAAAGGAAACGGGCTGCGCGGGATGAAGGAGCGTCTGGAGTTTGTGAATGGCAGTATGGAGATCGTTTCATCGGAAAACGGAACTACCATCGTTATTCGCGTACCAAATGTCTTCAAACAACCGGAAAAGGAGGCGGGGGCATGATTCGCATAGTGATTGCAGAGGATCAGAGGATGCTGCTCGGTGCTCTGGCTTCCCTGCTCGATTTGGAAGAGGATATGAAGGTCGTCGGTAAAGCAAGTAATGGGGAAGACGCAGTGAAGCTGGTGCATTTGCACAAGCCGGACATCTGCATCATGGATATCGAGATGCCAGTCAAAAGCGGACTTGACGCTGCCGAGGAGCTAAAAGGCTGCGGCTGCAAGGTAATGATCCTGACGACTTTTGCCCGCCCGGGTTATTTTGAGCGTGCGCTAAAAGCGGGTGCCAACGGATATTTGCTCAAGGATAGTCCGAGTGAAGAGCTGGCGTCCTCTATTCGCAGCATCATGGCGGGGCGACGTATTTACGCTCCGGAGCTGGTAGATGAGGCGTACGGGCAGGAAAACCCGCTGACTGAGCGCGAAAAGGAAGTCCTTCTGCTGATTGCAGATGGCAAAAATACAAAGGAAATCGCAAGTCAGCTGTACATCACAACAGGCACTGTGCGCAACTACATTTCCGTCATTCTCGACAAGCTCGGTGTGAGCAACCGGATTGAGGCGATCATGCATTTCAAGGAAAAAGGCTGGTTTAAGTAAACAATTGAAGAGAAAGCGACGAACCCCACTTCTGTTTTCGGCAGAATAGGGGTTCTTATTTTTGGGCAAAATAGCGATTTTTTTCAGAATAATCTGGACGAAATCAGAATAGTGTGCTTAAAATAAAGCTACATGAGTTTATAAAACCATTGGAGAAAGTAACTCACCAAACAGCAATAGACAAAGAATGACCGGAAGGAGAGGTCGGCAATGGAAATGGACGAGTATGCGATTGGGCTAGACTTGGGTGGTACGAAAATCCTTGCGGGATTAGTAAATAGCGAAGGGCAAATGATCAGTCAGGCACAGCTCCCTACTGCTTCGGAGGATGGAGAAAAGGCAGTAATCGAGCGGGTACTGGCTGCCATTGAGTCAGTCATGGCAGGCAAAAACGTAAACCGCAGACGCGTACGCGGTGTAGGAATTGCCTCAGCAGGAGTGATCGACAGCAAAAAGAATGAAATCATCTTTGCAAGCAATCTGGGCTGGAGCAATGTCCCGATTGGCAAGCTGATCGAGGACAAGTTCAATCTCCCTGTTCGCCTGATGAACGATGCCAATGCTTCTGCGGTTGCAGAATGGATGTGGGGAGCAGGCAAAGGCACGGCAAACATGATCTATGTCACTGTCAGCACGGGTGTGGGAGCTGGCATTATTAGCGATGGCCGACTGTTGTCCGGAATTGATGGGAGCGCTGGTGAGTTCGGGCATATTTCGATTGATTGGAATGGACCGCTCTGCCTTTGCGGGAATCGAGGGTGTATAGAGAACTACTCGTCTGGCACAGCGATCGAAAATGCAGCGCGGATGGCATTTGCCAAGGGAGATCCAGCAATTTCTGGAAGCCTTTTGCAAGACAGCAAAGACCTGACGGCAAAGCAAATCGGGGAAGCAGCCCTGCGAGGGGATCGTTTTTCGATCGACATTTTAAAGCAGGCAGGGTTTTATTTGGGGGTAGGAGCGACAAGCTTGATCCATTTGTTCAACCCGGAGGTGATTGTTTTTGGTGGTGGAGTCATGAGTACAGCACCCATCCTTTTGCAAGAAATCGAAAAGAGTGTCCGCGAGCGCTGCATCCCGGGTATGGCGAGCCAGGTGCGCATAGAGCTGAACAGGTTAGGTACGGAATCGGGTGTTGTTGGGGCGGCAGGTCTCTTATTTTCGGAATGGGAGCACGAGCGAACACTGCAAATTTTATAGCGAAATGCTTATTGCAAAGATTAAGATTATTTTGTATCATTCAATTAATAACTCCACTGAAAAAACTAACTAACCAAGAAATTAGATAAGTAGGAGGCAAAGCATGAGCAAAGTAAAGGTTGCGGTAATCGGCGCCGGTTCTATTTCGGACATGCACTTGCAGTCGTATCAGCACAACGAACGAGTAGAGCTCCATGCCGTTGTTGATTTCAACGAAGAGCGAGCAAAGGAAAAGGCGCAAAAATTCAACGCCAAAACGTATTACAGCAATTTGGAGGATGTGTTTGCAGACAAAGAGGTAGAGGCCGTAAGCATTTGCACCTGGAACAACACGCATGCTGAAATCTCCATTGCAGCACTGAAGGCGGGCAAGCACGTACTGGTCGAGAAGCCTTTGTGCACTTCAATTGAAAGCGCTCTCCAAATCGAGGAAGCGGTAAAAGAAAGCGGCAAGGTCCTGCAAGTCGGGTTTGTTCGCCGCTACGATACGAATGCCCAATTGCTCAAGCAATTCATCGATGCAGGCGAGCTGGGAGAGATTTATTACGCCAAAGCATCCTGCTTGCGCCGGTTAGGAAATCCTGGCGGTTGGTTCGCAGATAAGGAAAGATCCGGCGGAGGACCACTGATCGATCTGGGCGTTCACGTCATCGATCTTTGCTGGTACTTGATGGGCTGTCCAAAAGTGAAGACAGTCAGCGGCAATACATACAACAAGCTGGGAAACCGCGCTAACGTCAAGAACCTCTCCTTTTACAAAGCAGCAGACTATGATCCATCTAAAAATACAGTGGAAGACATGGCTAACGCACTCATTCGTTTTGAAAACGGAGCATCGCTGATGGTAGATGTCAGCTTTACACTACACGCCAAAAAAGAAGAGCTGTCCGTCAAGCTGTATGGCGACAAGGGCGGTGCAGAGGTAGAGCCTGAGCTGTCGATCATATCTGAAAAACACGATACGATCCTGAACATCAGCCCACAGCTGGATAAGCTCTCCTTTGATTTTAAACAAGGCTTCCAAAACGAAATCGATCACTTCGTTGCATGTGTTCTCGGCGAGAAGGAGACTCTCAGCCCAGTACAGCACGGAGTAGAGATGATGAAAATTCTGTGTGGAATCTACGAATCAGCGCAAACCGGCAAAGAAGTCACATTTTCGTAAATAGCCGGGGAAAATGAGTCCAGGGACATCCAGATTGCATCTATCAGATAAAAATTGTAAGGGGGATTGGGTCATGAAAAAAGTGTCTTATTTGCGAGCAGCATCTGTATTCCTTTTTTCAGTAGCTTTACTATTTGGGTGTTCCAGTGGCAACAGTGGCACAGGAGGCAGCACAGGAGGTACTTCTGCTCCGCCAGCTGCCAACTCAGGTGAGACGCCAGCAAAACAAAAAGAGCAGCTGGTGGTGGCAGTCAACGAAAACTTCATTACGATGGACCCGCAAAATACAGGGGATGCCCTGTCAAGTGGGGTACAGACCTCCATGTTTGAGGGCCTATTGATTTACGACAAAGACTTGAAGCTTATACCAGGACTTTCGACTGAATATTCGGTGAATGATGATGCGACCGAATACACTTTCAAGCTGCGTCAAAACGTCAAGTTCCATGATGGTACGCCGTTCAATGCCCAAGCAGTCAAAATCAACTTCGACCGCATGAGCAATCAGGAAAACAATCTGCGTGCCTACCGCAACTACAAGTACATCAAAAGCACAGACGTCGTAGACGATTACACTGTAAAGGTGACGCTGAACCAACCGTTCAGTGCCATGATCAACAAATTCACGACGGGAATCATTAGCCCGCAAGCTCTTGAAAAATACGGCAAGGACATCGCGAAAAATCCGGTTGGTACTGGGCCGTACAAATTCGTGGAGTGGGTACAGGGCGATCACTTGACTGTCGAGCTGAATCAGGATCACTGGGATAAGGGTGCTGCCAAGGTTCAAAAAATCACCTACAAGCCAGTACCGGAAAATGGCTCCCGCGTAGCGATGCTCAAAACGGGAGAGGCTGACGTCATCTATCCGCTGCCAGAGCAACAAGTAGAAACTTTGAATGGCGCGGACGGAGTAAAAGTAGAGCGCACACCTTCTACGATCACCCGTTACGTCTCCATCAACATGCTGAAAAAGCCGTTTGATGATCCGCGTGTGAGACAAGCAATCAACTATGCGGTAGACAAGGATGCCTTCATCAAGGTTGTAAAAGCAGGATACGGAGCGAAGCTGGAATCCGTCATGTCTCCTACGATTGCACATTACGCCAAGCAGGGCGTCTATGAATACAACATTGAAAAAGCGAAAGAATTGCTCAAGGAAGCTGGCTACGAGAATGGCTTCACGACTGACATCTGGGGAAATACCAACTCCGATACGATGAAGGGTATGCAATTCATCCAGCAGCAATTGCAAAAGGTCGGCATCACGGTTGAAGTGAAGTCGATGGAAGAAGCGACACTGTCCGATGAGATTTACGGCATCAAATCGCCTGAGGAAGCAAAAATGAACATGTGGTATGTAAGCTGGTCGTCCGCAGACCCGGATAACGCGATGCGCTCTCTGTTCAGCAGCGAGAACTTCCCGCCGGCTGGAGCGAACACTGCATTCTACAAAAACGATCTGGTAGACAAGAGCATCAAGGAAGCGACTCAGTCCTCTGACCAAGCGAAGCAAAAAGAGCTGTATGGAGTCGTACAGGAAAATGTATTTAAAGAAGCACCGTGGATTTTCCTCGCTGTCGATGAAATCTTGTATGGAAAGCGCAGCAACGTAGAAGGTGTTTACATCACGCCAAGCGGCGGCATCTACGTAAGAGAAGCGGAATTTAAATAATACCAGAAAAGCAGCGTTGGGTCGTTGCCTGCTGCCCAGCGCTGCTTTACTTTTCTTATTTAGGAGGAACACAAAATATGTTCCGTTATATCGTGAAGAGGCTTATCGAGATCATTCCGATCATTTTCGTCGTGTCGCTGCTCATTTTCTTTTTTATTCACCTGGTCCCGGGTGATCCTGTCCGTCTGGCGGCGGGAAAGGACGCAACACTGGAAGAGATTACACGCGTTCGCGAAGAGCTGGGACTAGATAAACCGTTGTTGGTTCAATACGCCACGTATATGCAAAACTTGTTCACAGGCAATTTGGGTCATTCTCTAAAGACAGGACTTCCGATTAGCGATATGTTTGCGAATCGCTACATGATTACGATGAATTTGACATTTATGAGTTTAGGCTGGGCGCTAGTTCTGGGCTTGCTGATCGGGACCATTTCGGCTGTGTTCCGCAATAAATGGCCCGATTACGTAGGGATGCTGACAGCGATATCAGGCATCTCCTTACCTGGATTTTGGCTGGGACTCATTCTTATACAGATTTTTTCCGTGCAGCTCGGGTGGTTTCCGACAGGCGGGGCAGAAAGCTGGAAAAGCTACGTTCTCCCATCTCTTACATTAGGAGCGGGAATTATGTCGATGCTCGCCCGTTTTACGAGATCTTCGCTGCTCGAAACGTTAAAAGAGGATTTCATTCGAACTGGTCGGGCAAAAGGCTTGAAAGAATCCGTGGTGGTTCGCAAGCACGCCCTGAAAAACTCCATGATCCCTGTCGTTACGATCGCTGGCTTGCAGTTCGGCTTTTTGCTTGGCGGGTCAGTTGTGGTAGAAACAGTGTTCAGTATTCCGGGTATGGGGCGATTGTTGATCGACTCGATTGCTTTCCGTGACTATCCAGTTGTACAAGCGGTCATTCTGCTGTTCTCGCTGGAATTCATTCTGGTGAATCTCCTGGTTGATATTTTGTATAAAGCGCTAAATCCTAAGATTCGCTATGAAAGCTAAGTAGAGGAGGAGACTGTAATGGAAGCAGTAAAGGAAGTGAGCCATAGCTCGCAGGTCTCCATGGAAAAGAAAAGCTCCAGGATGAGTGAGTTTTGGACCAAGTGGAAGAAACAAAAAACGGCGTTTTGGGCTGGTTTTTTTATCCTCTTTCTACTTTTCATTGCGATATTTGGACCTTTGATTGCCCCGTATGATCCATATGAGCCTGACTATGATGCGATCCTGCAAACCCCTTCCGCCAAGCATTGGGCGGGAACAGATGAGTACGGCAGAGACATCCTGAGCCGAATCATCGTCGGAACCGGAATCTCGCTAAGTGTCAGCTTTACCTCGGTTTTGGTCGGAGCGGTGATCGGGACGATTTTGGGCTTGTGCAGCGGCTACTACGGTGGCTGGATGGATCGGCTCATTATGAGATCAAGTGACGTCATGTTTGCTTTCCCGGATCTGCTCTTGGCGATTGCCATCGTGGCGATTTTGGGACCAGGCTTAACGAATGTGGTCGTGGCGGTAGCCGTGTTCAGTATTCCGTCCTTTGCCCGACTGATTCGGGGGAACACACTGGCAGCCAAGGAAGCAGTATTTGTTGAAGCGGCGAGATCGATGGGGGCCAAAAGCAGTCGGATCATTTTCCGCCACATTTTTCCTGAAACAGTATCCAGCATGATTGTCTTCTTTTCCCTTCGTATTGGTACGTCGATTCTGGCTGCATCCAGCTTGAGCTTTCTCGGACTGGGAGCGAAGCCGGAAAGTCCCGACTGGGGAGCGATGCTAAGCATGGGGCGTGATTATCTGGCTACCTCGCCTCACGTTGTCATGATTCCTGGTTTGGCGATCTTCCTGTCGGTCCTCGCATTCAATCTGGTTGGCGATGGCCTCAGAGATATCCTGGACCCGAAAACAAAGAACTAATCGAGGGAGATGGGGCAGATGAGTGAAAACATCATCGAAGTAAAGCATCTGCAAACGCAGTTTACGAGAGATAACAAAAAGACTGTTGTTTTGGACAAGGTCAGCTTTCATATAAAAAAAGGGGAAGTGCTCGGGCTTGTCGGTGAATCAGGCTGTGGTAAGAGCGTGACCTCGCTTTCGATCATGCGCTTGTTCAAGGACACGACTGGCGAGATTACGAACGGTGAGATTACGTATAACGGAACCAACATCCTGAACATCTCTGAAAGCGAAATGCGCGGGATTCGTGGCAAAGAGATCGCGATGATTTTTCAGGAGCCGATGACTTCGCTCAATCCGGTCATGAAGATCGGCGAGCAGCTCATGGAGTCGATTCGGCTGCATCTGGGCTATTCCGATAAGCAGGCGAGAGAGCATGCGATTAGTATGCTGACCAAGGTCGGGATTCCAAGACCTCAAGAGATTATTAATGAGTATCCGCACCAGCTGTCTGGCGGGATGAGGCAGAGGATCATGATTGCGATGGCGATGTCGTGTCAGCCGAATTTACTGATTGCGGATGAGCCGACGACCGCTCTGGACGTGACGATCCAGGCGCAAATTCTCGATGTCATGAAGCAGCTTCAGGCCGATGAGCATATGTCGATGCTGCTGATCACGCATGATTTGGGTGTCGTAGCTGAGATGTGCAATCGCGTGGTCGTCATGTACGCAGGGCGAGTCGTAGAAGAGGCATCTGTCCTCGATTTGTTCGATGATCCGAAGCATCCGTATACAAAAGGCTTGATCGGCTCGGTTCCCAAGCTGGGTCAAAAGCGTTCCCGACTCGATTCGGTCCCAGGGAATGTGCCAAATCCGAATCAGATGCCAAAAGGCTGCAAGTTTGCTCCGCGCTGCAAAGATGTAATGCCCGTCTGCTGGGAGGAAGAGCCTGCGATCACCACTACAGGTCCAGAACGTTTTTGTCGCTGCTGGCTGTATCGCGAGGAAAGTAGGGATGTGCATGTCTAAGTCACTGGTAGTCGTTGACGGTATCAAAAAAACGTTTCCGATTGATAGTGGTTTTCTGGGGAGCAAGAAAAGCGTAAAAGCCGTTAACCGTGTTTCCTTTGAGATCAAAGAAGGCGAAACATTCAGTCTGGTCGGTGAGAGCGGCTGCGGGAAGTCAACCACAGGGCGGCTGGTTACACGTCTTTTGACCCCCGATGAAGGGAAAATCTGGATCAACAATGAAGAAATCTCGAAAATGAACGAAAATCGGCTGCGCGAGGTGCGCAAGCAGGTGCAGATGGTTTTCCAGGACCCGTATGCCTCGCTCAATCCCCGGATGAAAATTCGTGATGTAGTGGGGGAGCCGCTGATTATTCATACCAAGCTCTCCACGGCGGAAAGAGAAAAGCTCGTTTCTGAAATGCTGGAGGTCGTAGGTTTAAACAGCTACCATGCCGACAAGTTCGCCCATGAATTCAGCGGAGGTCAGCGGCAGCGGATCGGGATTGCACGTGCACTCATTTTGAAGCCAAAGCTGATTGTGGCGGATGAGCCGGTATCGGCATTAGACGTTTCGATTCAGTCACAAATTTTGAATCTGCTCAAGGATTTGCAGGAAGAGTTTCATTTGACGTATTTGTTTATATCCCATGACCTCAGTGTGGTTGAGCATATTAGCGATAAAATCGGCGTCATGTATTTAGGCTCACTGGTGGAATCAGGACCAAAGGAGTCGATCTTTGCGAATCCTCAGCATCCGTACACCAAGGCGCTGCTCTCATCGGTACCGATTCCTGATCCACGTGCAAAAAGGGAGCGGATTATTTTACAGGGAGATGTGCCAAGTCCGGTCAATCCACCATCGGGATGCGCGTTTCACACCCGTTGTCCGTACAAGATGGATATTTGTACAACAACAGCTCCACCGCTTAGGGAAAGTGCTGAAAGCGACCATTTCGTCGCGTGTCATCTGTAAAGAGCGCCATGCTTGCTTCCAAACATGACGAAAGTGGTTTTCATCAATCTACTCAGTAAAAGGAAGGGTTCCATGCGTAGGACGGGTGATTTAAAGCTAATTCAAGAGTTGAATCGGTCCATCATACTAGATACGATCCGTCATTACGGCCCCATTTCCCGGAGTGAAATAGCAAAGCGGCACAAGCTGAGTCCTACCACAGTGACGTCGGCTGTCAGCGAATTGATTCGTGATTCGCTCGTCAGCGAGGTGGGAACAGGAACGTCGAATGGGGGACGGAGACCGATTTTGCTTCAGTTCTCCCCCGATAGTCATTTTTTGATCGGAATCTCGATTAGTGGATCTAAAATTACGATCGCGGAAATGAACCTGGAAGCAAAGGTCCGTAAGAAGGAAGCTTATTCGATCAAGTCATATCAGGGTGACAGCGTCATTGCGTATTTGCTGCAAATCATTGAAGAGTTCGTTCGACCCTATGAGAATCTGGACAATTGTGTGGGCATTTCGATCGTCACACAAGGGATCGTGGATTCAGACAACGGGGTGATTCGCTACAATCCAAAGCTGAAATTAAAGGATACGCCAGTGCGAGAGATTGTAGAGAGCCGCTTTCAAATCAAAACCTGGCTCGACAACGATACGAACGCCTACTTGCTAGCAGAAAAAAGCATCGGTGATTTCAATCATTATCAAAACATGCTTTACGTAACCATTGGAGATGGTCTTGGTTCAAGCATATTGGTCAACGGCTCCATCTATCGGGGGTATGCCGGTGGTGCAGGCGAATTCGGGCATACCACGATTGATCGGGCTGGTGTTCGCTGTGATTGCGGGAATATTGGCTGTCTTGAAAATTATGTGAGCTGGCCGGCGATTTACTCCAAGCTGCTGTCAGGGCTGGCCAAAGGAAAGCAAAGCTGCATTATGGAGCTTGCTGGAAATGACATCAATCGCATCTCCTCCAAAACTTTTTGCCTGGCATTGGCGCAAAATGATCCTTTTGCAGAAAGCATTTTGGAAGAAACGGCTTCGTATTTGGCAACAGGCTTGGTCACTCTCGTTCATCTGTTTAACCCTGAGGTCATCATTCTTGGGGGAGACATTGCTTTAGAAAATTCACTGTTGATTTCCAAGGTCACGGAGTATGTCAACGAATATGCACACGGCATTTTGACGGAGGGACTTGCGATTCGTCCCAATTCACTCGGAGAAGACGTGGAAGTGGTTGGAGCGGCGGCAGTCTTGTTACAGGATCGATTTCACTTTTCACTATAAAAGGATCAAAACTTGTGTGATCAACGAAAGGTGGGAAGCTCATGGTGAAAGTAGTTGTGGCAGGGTCACAGGAAACTGGGAAAACATGCTGCGAGGCGTGGTCAGGGGTCAAGGCGGCAGAGGTAGTAGGCTATGCAGGCAGCTTAGAGAAGCTGCGGGAGCTTCTGCAGGAAAAGGAAGTCGATATTGTGGACATTCTTTCATCCGTAGAGGAATCTGCCGAATGGATTGCGCTCGCTGCCAAAGAAAAAAAGCATGTCATTTGCGGAGCGGGCGGGCAGCTCGGACAGATTGCCCTTCGCAAGGCCAACGAGCTGTGTGAGGCGCGAGAGGTAAAGCTGGTGCTCGGTAGCAGCTTGCGCTTTTCACCGGAATACGTGCAGGCGCGCGAGCAGGTCCGACAAGGTGCGATCGGAAACCCAGGCGTCATCCGTGTCCGCAGAAGTGCGCCTGCGCCCGAAGCAGGGAGTGCCAAAGGTTGTATTTTTCACGAGCTAGGCGTAGCGGAGTTTGATTGGCTGCGTTGGACATTTGGCGATGTTGTACGTGTCATGGCTAGACGAGTCAAGCATACGGACGATTCTGGTCAAGAGCTCGAATACGCACTGGTCATGCTGAGAATGGAAGATGGCACGATTGCACATGTAGAGCTTTCGTGGGCAGAAGCCTCTGAGCGAGCGGCTTTTGAAATAACGGGAGATGCCGGCATGATTCAGCATGACAGTCATGATAGTCAGCCGATCTTATGGCAAACGAATAAACGTCTGGAACAAAAAGTACTGGGCTGGGAGAGGTTTGCTCAATTGGCTCAACTGGAACGCGAGCGAAGCTTTAGAGAGCATGTGGTTTCGTGCCTATCCAAGCATGAAGCTCTGGCTATAGCTCCAGAAGATATTCTCCAGGCACAAAAAATCGCGCAGGCTACTAGGCAATCTGCTGAATCGGGACAACCGGTCCAGCTCATGGACGGAGGTGACTCCATATGAAGGTCGGAATCATCAGCTTTGCACATATGCATGCACATAGTTACGCGACTTATTTGCAAAAGCACCCTGATGCACGCCTCACCGCGATTTGGGATGGAGACGCAGAACGGGGACAAAAGACGGCAGCTGCTTATCAGGTCGATTACTACGAGGATCTGCAAGCCTTTTTGGAAACAGATATCGAAGCAGTCATCGTCTGTTCGGAAAATGCAAAGCACAAGGAGCACGTGATCGCCAGCGCCAAAGCAAAGAAGCATATTTTATGTGAAAAACCGATTGCGACGGAAGTAGCGGATGCAGAGGAAATGATCCGTACATGCAAGGAAGAAGGAGTCATTTTGCAGGTCGCTTATCCTGTCCGCTTCGCACCAGTGATGGAACAAGTGAAGCAGATGCTAGATGACAAGGCAATTGGAGAGGTAATCGCCATCAATGGTACGAATCATGGGCAAATGCCTGGCGGATGGTTTATTGACAAAGAACTGTCCGGGGGCGGAGCGGCTACGGATCATATCGTGCATCTAATGGATCTCGTTCGCTGGATGCTTCGGGATGAAGTGAAAAGTGTATACGCTGAGCTGGATACCCGCTTTTATGATATCGATGTAGAAGATTGCGGGATGGTATCTCTGGAATTGGAGTCGGGAGTCATCGTGACGATCGATCCGAGCTGGTCGAGACCAAAGACATTCCCTACATGGGGCGATGTGACCATGCATATTATCGGAACAAAAGGAACGCTGTGGATCGACGTGTTTAAGCAGCACGCCCTCTACTATAATGATCGCGGCAATAAATGGCAGCATCTGCCTTGGGCAGTAGATATGGATGAACGGCTGATCGCAGATTTTGTTCAATGCGTTCAGGATGGGCGCGCTCCTTCGATTACTGGAGAGGACGGGCTGCGTACCCTGGAGGTTGTCAAAGCCGCCTATGAGTCCAATCATGCAAAACAAGCTGTAACAATCACGAGGCTGCCTCTCTCTTAAGCCATCCCGAGAGATCGAGTCGAGAACTATTCACAACAAAACAAATAATGAGGTGGATGAAATGAAAATTGGACTAAGCACGTATAGCTTGTTGACTGCAATCAGAGCAGGTGAGATGGACGTACTGGATGTTGTACAATGGATTGCTGACAATGGCGGCGAGCATATGGAAATCGTGCCGTACGGCTTCACACTGGTCGATAACTACGATTTGGCTGATGCTGTTCGTGATAAGGCCAAGGCGGTAGGGATTGAGCTGTCCAACTACTCGATGCCAACCAACTTCATTCAGGAGAGCGAGGAAGCTTTCGAGGCAGAGGTAGCACGTGTGAAGACGCATGTGGACCTTTTGAACCGTATGGGCATCAAGCACATGCGCCACGACGTTTCTACTTTTACCGTTCCTGTGGAGCAAACAACGATCGAGTATTTTGAAAACAATCTGGACGTCATGGTCGAAGGAAGCCGTCAAATTGCCGATTACGCTGCGCAGTTCGGAATTACGACGACGATTGAAAACCATGGCTGGCTCGTCCAGGCGAGCGACCGTGTGCAGCGTGTACTCCAGGCGGTGAACCGTCCGAATTTCAAAACGACTGTAGATATTGGAAACTTTATGTGTGTCGATGAAGATTCGCTTGTTGGTGTGAAGAAAAATCTGCCGTACGCGTCGCTTGTTCACTTCAAGGATTTTTACTTCCGTCCTTATTACAATGAGCCAGGTGGCGGAAAATGGTTCAAGACCGTTAACGGCAATTACTTGCGCGGGGCGATCGTGGGCCAAGGGGATATCAATATTCGCGAAGTCGTCAAGCTGGTCAAACAGTCTGGCTACGACGGCTATATCACTGTTGAATTCGAAGGAATGGAAGACTGCCGGGAAGGCTCTAAAATCGGCATGGATAACCTCCGACGTTTTTGGGATGAAGTGTAGTTAGATGATCGGGAGAAGCATTGCGATAGCAGTTCGCGATGCTTCCTTTTCTATTTTGTTTGCATCAAAAAATGCCGGTTTTGCAGGAAAGAAGGTATTGTACAGCCATGTCGTTCTCCTGGAAAAGAAATCTCGCCGTACTGTGGATCGGTGTATTTTTCTGTAGTACCGCTTACTCTCTGTCGATCCCATTTTTGCCGCTATTCCTGTATAACACGTTGGGTGTTCAGGAAAATTTGGAAGCATGGTCGGGCATTTCCTTTGGGATCACATTCTTGACCGGAGCGTTCATCGCTCCGTACTGGGGATCGCTTGCAGATCGGTACGGGCGCAAGCTGATGATGATTCGGGCGGGCTTTTGTCTTGTTCTGATTTATACGTTGTACTATCTGGTTACTGACCCATATGTCTTTTTAGGTGTTCGTATGCTAGAGGGGCTATTGGCTGGCTTCGTTCC
Source organism: Brevibacillus reuszeri (assembly GCF_002897295.1). Lineage (GTDB taxonomy): Bacteria > Bacillota > Bacilli > Brevibacillales > Brevibacillaceae > Brevibacillus > Brevibacillus reuszeri_A. Next base: position 97,516 of record NZ_BEXF01000011.1, on the reverse strand, counting down.
CTCTGCCATCGCGCTGGTCGCTACCAATACGCCAGAGGAACATGCTGGCTATGCCTTGGGAATTATGGCGACAAGCGGCGCGACAGGTGGCATAGTCGGACCGCTGGTGGGTGGGGTTGTCAGCCATTTGTGGGGCAATCGCGAGGCCTTTCTTTTTTCCGCGTTGCTCGTTTTGATTGCTGCACTGATTGCTACCTTTTTCGTTCGGGAGGTACATGTCCGATTGAAAAAACGCTCTTCGGTACGAGAAGACTTGCGGGTGGCGCGAATGAACCGCCCTTTTATGATGGTGCTCGGACTCAGTATGATGGTGACTGTATCCGTGATGCTGCTGGAGCCACTGCTAACCGTGTACGTTCTTCAGCTGGGTGCTTCAGAGCAGGATGCTTCGCTTAGCTCTGGAATTATTTTTTCGGCAATCGGGATTGCGACGGTCATCGCTGCTCCGCGCTGGGGGCGAGTAGGGAGCAAAATCGGCTACACAAAGATTTTGTTTTTCGGATTGCTGGGTGGCGGGATTGGCAGTGTGCTGCAGTTCTTTTTTACAAATCTGTACGGGTTTGGTATCTTGCGTTTTTTATACGGCTTGTTTTTTGCGGCTGTCTATCCGGCGATCAATGCCCTGATTGTCAAAGTAATCGAGCCCGATTTTCGCGGGAGAGCGTTTGGGTTAAATCAATCTGCTATGCAGTTTGCCAATATGATTGGCCCGGTTTTGGGCGGGTTTCTCGGTGGAATGATCCCGATTCGTGTCATTTTCATCATCAATGGTGTGGCCCTGCTTTTGACGGCGTTCTTTATTAAGGTGAAAAAGCTGGATGAGACGGCCTTCCGCAAAAAAAGCATCGAGGGATAGGCTGGAAATTGCAAATTTGTACACTTGCCTACGGGACTCCTATCTATAGGTACATATACTGTAGGGTACCTACTGGAGAATACCTCAAGCTAAAAAGAAGGAGAGGTTACCCGTGGCAATTGGACAAATGACGAGGGTAAGCTTGCCGTATCCCTCGACCTGGGAAGTACAGGCTAGATTTGGCGGTAGACCTGCGTCTCTTGGAACACTCGTCATTCATAGCGTCAGTGGCAACAGGGTAAGTGGTGCAGTCAGCTTTCGCAGAGATTTTATTCCGATCCAAGGCTTTTGGGATGAGAGAACGAGACAGCTGTCATTTGAATCGCCGTATGCTACATTCGTCGGCACGCTAGCTTTTCGAGATGATCCGCAAATCAGTCTTCGCCACTATGTGCTGCATGGAAACGTGCGGATGAAGCCACCCTCTATACGAGCAGGCGAGACAGGTACGTGGACGGCTACAACCAATACGCGAATGTGCTAGCACGAAAGGTCTCATCCGAGAGGGGATGGGGCTTTTTTGTTTTTGACCATGAGTTTTATCACAGCAATTGGGAAATGATGAAAAAGGAACTGTCGCTTCGACCATCATCAAAACAGGGGGAAACTCGCTTGGAATGGACACCGAATCAACATATTACGCTGCATGGCTTTAATAACCTGACCAAATCGCTGAGCTTTAATATGTACGATATTTGTTATACAAAAACAAAAGAAGAGCGGGAAGCGTATCTCGAATACATAGATGAGCAGTACAATGCGGAGCGCTTGACCCATATTCTCAAAAATGTATCGGATATTATTGGGGCACACGTCCTCAATGTTGCCCAGCAAGACTATGTGCCACAAGGGGCAAGTGTTACTTTCCTAGTGTCGGAGGGTCCTGTGGTTGAGGTGCCGACGGAGTCTTATGAAGAGTCGCCAGGGCCTTTGCCAGACAATGTGGTCATGCAATTGGACAAGAGTCATATTACGGTTCATACGTATCCGGAGTACCATCCCAATGTGGAAATCAGTACATTTCGTGCAGATATTGATGTATCAACCTGTGGGGAGATTTCACCGCTCAAGGCGCTGAATTATTTAATCCGTTCCTTTGATACGGACATGATGACGATTGATTATCGTGTGCGTGGCTTTACCCGCGATATTTATGGTCATAAGCTATTTATTGACCACGACATCAGCTCGATCCAAAATTACATTCCAGATGAAGTGAAGGACTTGTTTCATATGATTGACGTGAATGTGTACCAAGAAAACATTTTTCATACGAAGTGCAAGCTGAGGCAGTTTGATCTGAACAATTATTTGTTTGGTTATACAAAGGATAAGCTCACCCCGGAGGAGCAGAGTGAAATAACAGAGCGCTTGCACATGGAGATGGACGAGATATACTACGGAAAAAATATGGATCGGAGCTAAGAGACTTCCTGAGAGGGAGTCTTTTTTGTTTACGATCTGCGCTCCGGTCTTCACCCTGCAAATTGAACTATAGATTTCGAGTCATCTCCGTGCTTGTTTTTTTGCGGAGCAGAAGCACTACAGGCATGAAGGCGACGAGGAAACTACAGGCGGCGAGAAGTGGGAGCACAGACCATTCCAAAACGGCATGTCCGAGGAACGTTTGCCAACCGATTGCCACTAAACCGATCAAGTATGCGATACCTGTCAAATGAATGAGTCGATGGCAAGAAGCATACAGGTGTTTTTTGCGTTCACATAACCAAGCGACAAAAGGAACGGCTTGCAGAGCGTGAAAACCAACCCCGTGGAGCCAAATGATATTCCCATGCTGCCCAACAACTCGCCCGGCGTTGAATGAAATCCAGACGCCCGCCGCAAAAGAAAGCATGATTGCAATCATGGCATAGCGGATGCCCATCACGAGCTTTGGCTGTAGTGTATAAGCTTTTTTGCGGAAATACTGAACGGCGAGAAATCCGTAAAAAAGAACCAGAAGAAGGGCAACAAAAGTAAAAATGGAGCCAACCGCAACATCAAAAGGGGTGCCATTTTTGACGAACCTTGGATCGACTCCGCGAAAGTTTTGCATAGTCTCTGCTCCGTAGGAGTAAAGGGCAAGCAAAATATAAGACCAGCGAAAGAAAGCCCTACTTCTCTTTCCTAGTGAAGAAAACGGAATGATTGCAGCTGTAGACAGTAGAAATACGCCAAGAGCGGCATTGAACGAAAACGCTTTCGATACATCGCCTTTTGGAGCGACGAAGCCTCCATACAGCATTACCCATATCGCGCATACGCCCGCAAGCATGAAGCCGAGAAGCCCGGTAAGCACTAACCATTTTTCACCCTGAAAAAATTTGATGGGCGGATGTCCAGCCAAGGATTGATTCTTCAAGTAAGTTTCCCCTCTCTATAAAGTTTTGGTATTCCCACTCTCACTTTACAGGGAGGAAGCATAGGTAAAAACAGGCAGCAGATTGAACTCAAATTCGGTCCGTGGACGGATTTGTACTCTGACCGCGGAGGGAAGAATTCCGCAGCGTTCTAGCCACATAATTCGCACCTGACATGCAAAAAGGATAGAGCCGCAGAGATAATCTGACGACTCTATCCTTTTTCATTCATTAATTCCCGCCAGCACTAGTCAAAGCATCAATCATTTCCCGATAGCCACGTTTTTTGGCGTGTTGGAGAGGGGTGACTCCGTCGTTATCCGCCAAATTTACGTCAGCTCCGTGTTCGATCAAAAGCTTGACGATAGCCTGATGATTTTTTCCGCCGTCTCCCAAAATGACGGCTTCAAGCAATGCGGTCCAGCCAAGGTTGTTTACATGGTTTACATTTACGTCAGAGGTGGTTAGAAGCTCCCTGACAATCTCCACGTGCCCGCGATCAGCGGCAGGGATGAGGGCGGTCCCGCCAAAACGGTTCGTAACGGTCGTGTCCGCGCCTGCGGCAATCGCTGCTTTTACAAAGTCGAGCTTGCCTTCTGCTCCCGAGTAGAGCAGTGGATTATCCAAGCGGTTGTCTCTGATGTTGATATTCGCACCGTGCTCTACTAAAAGGTTAAACAGCTCCAGTTGGTTCGTGTGTACAGCGATCATGGCAGAGGTACGGCCTCTTTCATCTGTTGCATCAATATCCGCACCATCCGTGAGCAGCTTGGTGATCGTTTCCTTGTCTCCTTGATTTGCAGCTGTTAACAAAGCGTGGTTCATCTCGTTCATTTCTTTGTTCACCGCTTGGGTTGCTTGCTGCTCCGAGTTTGATAGAAAAGTATCCATATTGAACTCACATCCAGCCAGAGCGAAAGCGAAGGCCAATAGGCTAACGCGCAGCAAAGCGAACCAACACCTTTCTCGTAGATTCAAAAGCCGCATTTACTTATAGGGTTATTCTACAGTCAGCTCGATTTGGGACTTTCCAGCCCAATCGCCAACTGGAGTTACCGTATAAGTAGTACCTTCTGTCAGTTTACCATTTTGAGTCAGATCAAACACTCCCACAGCACCTTTGCGGCTGGAGAATTTATAGGTAGCGATCAGCTTCTGACCGTCTGCACTAGTCAATTCTACACTGCGACCAGAGAACAGCTCATCGCCTGGGTCCTCGGACAAAGTCACGCTGATAGAGGTTTCGCTAAGTGTTTCTGCTCCGGTCAATTCCAATGGAGCGATTTTCTCGGCTACGAATGTTGGTTTAGCAATTTCTGCCCAATCGGAAGTTACGGTGTACGTAACGCCTGGAGTCAGTACTTGGCCCTCAGGCAGGCGGAATTTCGGTTCTTGCTTGCCGTCAGTCGATTGTGTGAATGGCACGTATTTAGCAATGATTGGCTGACCGCCAGCAGGTGTGATCGTTACTTGACGCGCTTGGCCAGAAGAGATGATTTGATAGGTCTTGCCGTCCGCACGGTTGTTGTCGTCGAGAACAAATGCATCGGCTCCACGTCCACCACTGTATGCGGCGATGACATATCCGTAGTCAACTACGCCATTTTCTTGCAGCGATTCCAGCTCGAATGTATCATAGGAAACTTGTCTTGCTTCTGTCATCGCTAGCTTGGTTGCATTGCCTACAAATGTGCCAGCTTTTTGACCTTTATAGGTCAGGGTGTAGGTGGTTCCTGGTGTTTGGACAGATGTAGGAACGATATACGTATTAGTCGAGCCTGTTTTTAGGCGAGGCATGTTGGTCAAAGTCAGTCCATTCGTAAACACGAAGTCTTCTTTTGCTTTGGCAAACACTTCATTCTCAGCTGTCAACGGAGCGTCGAACGTCACAATCAATGTAATGTCGTTAATTGCACGAACGCTTTTGATTTTTGCGTTTGCGGAAGGGATTGCTTTGTGAGCCGTTTTCAACAGGAATGCGACTTCACCGCGAGTAGCGTTGCTATCTGCTGCATAAAAGCGCTCCATCCAGTAGTTAACGGATTTTACATCACGCTTCAACGCTTTAGATACGACCTGTACCAGCTCAGCATCTGTTACGGTTCCGCTAGGGTCAAAGTTACCGCCGTCAGCCTGCACGATGTCTTGTCCGACCAGCTCAGCTGCATATTTGTAGTACCATGCATTCTGGTTTACATCAGAAAAGGTAGGGAGCTTCTCTGCTTTGCCTTGCAAGCCGAATGTCAGGACGACCATTTTGGCCAGCTCTGCACGAGTGATTTGATTGTGAATTCCCATGGAGCGATCCTGATAGCCTTGGAGCACACGAAGCTGGGAAAGCTCGCTTACAGCTTGCTGAATTTCTTGTGCGGTCAGTGGCGCTCCTGCAGCGGATACGTTTTGGGCTGCCAAAGGAAGAGATACTGTACCCAGTACTGTTGCGAGCATCAGTGTAGCTAGTTTATTCGAAACTTTATTCATCAAAAAAGCCTCCTTATGATCATACAGGTATGGTAGTTGCTTGCCTTACCTGTATGATAAAGGAGACTGCTAAACTCCCAAGAAACCTGGGCTTAAAAGATTCTAAAATAGATATTAACAAATTATTAAATACAAGGATTACACCGTAAACCGGTATCCGGCGCCCCAGACTGTCTCAATATATTGAGGGTTAGAAGGATCGATCTCTATCTTTTCCCGCAGCTTGCGCACATGAACCGTTACCGTTGCGATATCCCCGCTGGAATCCATCCCCCAAATTCGTTCAAACAGCTCGTTTTTGCTAAAAACCCGATTCGGATGGCTTGCCAAAAATTCAAGCAGACTAAACTCGCGTGTCGTGAAAATGACTTCCTGATTACGGACATAAACCCTGTGGGCGACTTTATCGATGACTAGCCCGCGAATAGAAATCTCTGACTTTTGAGCCGGCTCTTTTTTTCCCAGCAGCCGCTCGTATCTCGTCAGGTGAGCTTTGGCTCTCGCTACCAATTCGCTAGGACTGAATGGCTTGGTAATATAATCGTCAGCACCGAGATTAAAGGCGCGGATTTTATCAATCTCTTCCTTTTTGGCTGAGACGATCAGGATCGGAACTTCCTTGGTCTGCCGAATTTGGCTGCACAAATCAAACCCGTTCATACCGGGAAGCTGCAAATCGACAATAATCAGGCTGTAGTCCCCATGCAGGGCGAGCTGCAAGCCTTCATCGCCTGTATGACATAAATCAACGAGAAATCCATTCAGCTCAAAATAGTCCCGCTCCAGCTGAGCGATGGTAGTCTCGTCCTCAATGATGAGGATGCGCGTCGTCATGGGAATCTGTCCCTCCTTGGTTGGTTGTCCGTTTTAGCGTAAAGAACAGGCTTGTACCGGCGCCAAGCTCGCTCTTTACCCATACCCTGCCTCCGTGTCCCTCGATGATTTGACTCGCGATGGAGAGTCCGAGTCCGCTGCCGCCCGTAGAAGAATTGCGAGACTGCTCCGCACGATAAAAGCGCTCGAAAATATGCGGAATGGCTTCAGGAGCGATGCCCATCCCGTTGTCTCTGATTTCGACTGTGACCCATTCCGGTGATTCTTGCACGGAGACACGAATTCTTTTCTCTTCTTTGTCCATAAAATTTTGGGCATTTCCTATGATATTAAGCACGGTTCGCTTTAATTTTTCCAGATCGGCGATGACTTCCATGCTTAAGCCTGGACGCTCGTCCCACTCAAGTGTGATACCTTTTTCCTCCAGAACGTAGTGGAGCTCATCAATACAATCATCGAGGAAGCGGACGATATCTACATGCTCAAATTGAAACGGCACCTGCTTTAAATCCAGCTTGGAGTAAAGAAACAGCTCGTCTACCAGTTTATCCAGATCGACTGCTTTGGAATAAATGATGTTGACGTACTTGTCCATTTTCTCTGGTGTGTCAGCGACCCCGTCACGAATTCCTTCGATGTAGCCTTTAATGTTCGTGATGGGTGTGCGCAAATCATGAGAGATGTTCGAAATGAGCTCTTTACGGTTCTCCTCGTCCTGCAAGCGGAGCTGTACGGATTCCTGCAATCTTTTGCGCATATTCTCGAACGCTTCGTTCAATTGACCGATTTCGTCCTTGGAGTGCAGATCGAGGGAGAACTGCAGATTGCCTTCTTTGATGTGCTCTGCAGAATTTCGCAGCAAATCAAGCGGCTTGACGACACTTCGGGTGATCCAGCGGTATAACAGTACATTTGCAATCACGATGACCCCGAGGAGAATAAAGATGAGGATCGGTAGCAGCCTGCGGGTGACTTCCCCGAAAGGACTGCGTTCACGGATGACAAAGACACTGCCTTTGGCCCCATCGGAAAACCGGAAATCGAATTTAGCGTAGGCATAAAAACGTTCTCCGATGTTGAATGTATTGCGTATTTGATTGTTATTCAGATCGTAAGGGGGCAAATTCGCCTCTAATTCGGGCTGATTAAATGTATGGGATTCAAATACTTGATTGCTTTCACGGCGGACATAGAGACCTGCCCGTTCTGTTTTCAGCTTGAAATCGTAGTCGAGCAACAGCTGTTGGTTTTGCAGCTCATCCGGCTCGTTTTTGGCGAGATATTTTAATTCGAGAAAAATAGATTCCTCTTGTTCCGTCAGCGGGTTCAGCTGATAGTGAACCTTATAGAAATCACGAAAGCTGTGGATGTCGCCGGTAGCAGCAATCGTGAACAAGCTGGCAGTCAATACAAATACCAGTAAGCTGATGACAAGCATGCCCGTGTAGGACAGCAGTAGTTTAATGCGGATAGACATACGCTCACCTCACTTCAAAAAGGGGAATAAGGATACCATAGTATGACATGTCCATTATATACAAGCAAAATCATCATCGACAAAAGAAAATCAGTTATACTGAGTGGTATGGAAAGCAGATGAATCAGGAAAAGACCGGGAAGGGTGGAGGAGCCATGAAAGTAGCAATCGCACAGCTAACGGCTACGATGGATAAAGCAATCAATCTGCAAAAAGCAGAAGAGTATATTGCCAAAGCAAAGGCAGCAGGAGCTGATTTTGTCATTTTGCCGGAAATGTACAGTGCGCCGGCAACACCGAAGTCGGGAGTCACGCCTGCGGAAGTAGCGGAACCAATGGACGGTCCGTTTGTCTCTGGCTTGGCCAAGGCAGCGAAGGAGCATGGCGTCTACGTTGTATGTGGTGTGTTTGAGAGCATCGAGGGCGACGAAAACCGCGCCTATAATACAACCGTTTTCCTCAATCGCGCAGGAGAGCTGATTCATGCCTACCGCAAGACACATCTGTATGATGCCTTTTCCTACAAAGAGTCGGACTATATCGCCCAAGGGGATAATCCGTATCAAGTGGTGGACACCGAGTTTGGCAAAATCGGGCTGATGGTTTGCTATGAAGTCAGATTCCCGGAAATTGCTAGACAGTTTGCGCTGCAAGGGGCGGATATCTTGTTCGTGCCAGCAGGCTGGGTAGCGGGTGCGATGAAGGAAGATCATTGGGAGACACTGGTCCGGGCGCGCGCAATCGAAAATACAATGTTCATTTGTGCGGCAGATCAGGTGGGCAACATTTTTGCGGGACGCAGCATGATCGTCGACCCGATGGGAGTTGTCATGGCAAGCGCTGGAGAAGAAGAGGCATTGGTAGTAGCCGAGCTGGACCCAGAGCGTATCTCGCGTGTACGCGGCAAGCTGCCAAGTGTAGCGAATCGTCGACCGGAGATGTACACGAATTAGATAGGCAGTCCGAAGCGTCTGTAACCTCGCGTAAGAAGCGGGGAGCAGGCGCTTTTTTCTGGTTCAAACAGGCTAGGGCACAGGCACACATTCACCCGATTTCAATATGATAATAGCAGATAAATATAATTCATTAAGGTCCTTATGAAAGCGTCACCATCATGCGAAGGGAAGTGTTTCCTTATGTTTTGGGTTGTATGGGCAATCGTAGGTGTAGTCGTTTGGTGGGCCATGAATATGCTGATGACAGGAAAAGCAGGTGGAACAGGCTGGTGGGCTTCGCTCATCGTCGCGCTTTTGGGCAGCTGGCTGGGCGACCTCATTCTGGGCAATTGGCTGTGGATGTGGGCAGGCTTCAACGTTCTTGCTGGGGCAATCGGCGCGATCGTGCTGACCTGGCTGTGGAATTTGATGAGCAAGCAATTGAAGTAAGCATATGAATATAGCAGTGGGACACCAGGGAGCGCCTTACCAGCGCACCCTGGTTTTTTATTTTTACCTTTTTATCCGCACCAATTTACTTGGTTTTGATTAAAATTGGAAAAAGGGAAATGCGAAGAGCTCTGGGAGCAGGAAAAAGGGTTATTTTTATCCAAGTGCAGTTATAATAAATTCGCACTTGACCAGTAGGGATTATTGGTAATATAGTATGCTTATTCTCATTACTTATTTTCTAACTTACTTCTCAGGTGAAACGGAGGGAAATCAAGTGTCGACATTATTGACGGTTGTTAACATTGTTGTATTACTTGCTATCATTATTGGATTGTATGCGATGCAGAAGAAGCACATTTCGTTTTCCAAACGGGTGTTTGTCGGTCTAGGAGTCGGGATTTTGCTTGGTCTAGTCCTGCAATACATTTACGGAACCAAATCCGACGTCTTAAAAGCGACCATCGACTGGTACAACATCGTCGGAAAAGGGTACGTAAAGCTGCTACAAATGATCGTAATGCCATTGGTTTTCATTTCGATTATTTCTGCGTTTACCAAAATGAAACTCACCAATAACATTGGAAAAATCAGCACGTTGATTATCGGATTGCTGGTGGGAACAACGGCAGTAGCTGCAGCGATTGGTATTGCTTCTACCTTGGCCTTTAATCTGGATGGAGCACAGTTCCAGCAGGGAGAGGCAGAAACAGCTCGTATTGGTCAGGTGGAGCAGCGTTTGGGTGATATCCAAAGCATGACCCTGCCACAAAAAGTGCTGGAGCTTCTGCCAGCGAATCCGTTCCTCGATTTGACAGGGGATCGCGCGACATCAACGATCGCAGTTGTTATTTTTGCAGCCTTTATTGGAATTGCTTATTTAGGGGTCAAAAAGAAAACACCAGAGCATGCTGAGCTGTTTGCTAAAATCGTAGATGCATTCCACGCTATCATCATGCGTGTGGTTACGATTATTTTGCGCCTGACTCCATACGGGGTACTGGCGATTATGACGAGAGTTGCCGCAACCAGTGATTACAATGCGATTTGGCAGCTGGGCAAATTCGTGGTTGCTTCGTATGTCGCACTCGCGATCATGTTTATCGTTCACTTGCTGCTCCTGGCTTTTGCAGGACTCAATCCGATTACGTACGTGAAAAAGGCATTCCCTGTACTTACCTTTGCGTTCACTTCTCGTACGAGTGCGGGTGCATTACCACTGAACGTCAAAACACAAACACAGGATTTGGGCGTTCCCGAGGGAATTGCCAACTTCGCCGGATCTTTTGGTCTTTCGATTGGTCAAAATGGATGCGCGGGTACGTATCCAGCTATGCTCGCTGTGATGGTAGCACCACTTGCGGGGATTGATCCGCTGTCTCCTTCCTTTATTCTGACACTGATCGCAGTGGTCGCGCTCAGCTCGTTTGGGGTAGCGGGTGTGGGTGGAGGAGCAACCTTTGCAGCTCTGCTTGTACTGTCTACCATGAATCTGCCGATTGCCATCGTAGGCTTGCTGATTTCCGTAGAGCCATTGATCGATATGGGACGTACAGCGCTGAATGTGAGCGGAAGCATGACGGCTGGCGTACTGACGAGCAAAGCAACAAAGGAACTGGATACAAATACGTTTAATGATACAAAGCCACAGTCTGTAACGGTTTAATAAAGGAAATAAAGAACCCGGCTGCACCGTCGAGATGACAAGTGCAGCCGGGTTTTTCATACCGTTTATTTTGTTACAGACGTAAACTTGAAGTAAGCACCGCCAAGTGGGAAGATGACAAAATCCTTCACTTTGTCATTTTTCACATAAGGGCTTCCACGGAAGTTGATTGGAGCAAGCGGCATTTCATCCATCAGGATGGTTTCTGCATCTAGCAGGATTTGCTTGCGCTTGTCCAGATCTGGCTCGTGATAGCTTTGATCGATCAGCTCTTTGAACTTCGGATTTTCCCAGTCAGGATGGTTGTTTCCACCTGTCTTGTCGCGGAACATTTCCAGGAAGTTGATTGGATCGTTGAAGTCTGCGCCCCACTGGAAGCGGATCATGTCAAAGTTCGCTTGCGATCTCATGTCGCGGTATACCTTTAGCTCTGCTGTATAGAGCTTTACATCGACACCTAGTGCTTTTTTCCATTGGTCTTGGAGCGCTTCTGCTACTTTTTTGTTCGTATCGGTTGTATCAAATGTGTAGGTGACGGACGGGAATGTAGTCAGACCCAGCTCCTTCATACCTTCTTGCAGCAATTGCTTCGCTTTTTCTTTATCCTCTTTAAAGTAACCGTCTTTGTTCAGCCCCATGGAGGTAGGTACCCATCCATATGCGGCAGGAACACCTGTCTGCAAAATGTTGTCGATGAGCTCCTGACGATCAATTGCATAAGCAAAGGCTTGTCTGATCTTTTTGTTGTTAAACGGCGGCTTGTTCGTATTGAACACGACAGATTGCGTACCAGGGTTGTCAGCTACCATCAGCTTGCCTGCGTCCTTGAGAGACTGGATCGCATCGGTCGGCAGTGTGGAGGCTGGATATCCGCCCCAGTCGATATCACCGTTTTCAAACATGGAGAATGCTGTGTTGTTGTCTTCGATCATGACGATCTCGAGACGATCCAGCTTGACATTGTCTTTATCCCAGTAATTCGGGTTTTTTGTGAAGATGATTTTGCTTTTGTGCTCCCATGTATCCATGATGAATGGACCGTTACCAACGATTGTTTTTGCTTCATTTGCCCATTTCGGGTTGCCTTCAACTGTTTTTTGGTGCAACGGGAAAAGGGTTGGGAAGAAGGTCAGCTCACGGAAAAACGGCGTAGGAGACTTCAGGTTGAACTCAACGGTATAGTCATCGAGGGCTTTTACGCCTACGTCTTCAGGCTTTCCTTTGCCAGTATTGTATTCCTCTCCGCCTTTAATGTAGTAAAGCTGATAGGCGTACTCGGACGCTGTTTTCGGATCGAGATTGCGTTTGATCGCATAGACGAAGTCGTGGGCGGTAACAGGATCGCCGTTGCTCCACTTCGCGTCCTTGCGAATTTTAAACGTATAGGTGGTGTAGTCTGGAGAGTTGGTAAAGCTCTCAGCGGTTGCATTTGTCAGCTGTCCATTCAGATCGTAGTTTGTCAAGCCTTCAAAAGCAGCGTAAATCATGTCGAACGAGTCAGCGTCGACTGCAATACCTGGGTCCATGGAAGGTGGTTCGCTATTGATACTCCAATGCAACACCATTGGTTCTGCCTTTGTACCTTCTGCTGGTGTTGTAGCGGGCTGTGAGGTTTGCCCCGCTGGTTGTGCAGGTGCTGGTTGAGAGCTGGAACAGCCAGTTATTACCCCGAAAAGCAAGGTAAAACAGGTCGCCAGTGCAAGACCCTTTTTCATTGAAATCCCCCTAGATAATAGTAAACACGCATACGTATATTCAGAATATTCGTTTATGTTTTTAAAGGCAATGAAATTTTTAAATTTCTCGACAAAAAATTTCTTTATAGGCGAAATATGACGATTTGTCTGAACATAAAATTGACAATAGCAAAAGAGCTATGTAATATTCTAAGTGATTAAGCGCTTAACTACTTTGGTAGGTGATTACATGGCAGATATGATAGAAGCATTTGTAAAGCAGCCACCTTTGCCTACACAAGCTTTTTTTGCCTTAGTGGATGCGACGGCAGAGCTTGTGGGCATCTCAGAAAAATATTGGCAGTCGAAAGGTATTAACGGTGCGCGCATTCGGATTTTGGTGGAAATCGCCAAGGAAGGCGGGCGGATTCTCCCCTCCCTGTTAGCTCAAAACATCGGTGTGACCAAAGCAAATATTAGCCTCTTGTTAACTCCTTTGGAGCAGGACGGCTTGATTAGTCGGGCCAGTCATCCGGAAGACGGCAGAAAAAGCGTCTTATCGCTTACAGCAGAGGGACAAAAGCTTTTATTCAAGCATCTTCCTGATAATCGTCAGGTAATTGCTGAGGCGCTAGCGGGTTTAAGTGAGCAGGAGCTAAATCAATTGCTATTTTTGCTTGGAAAAATAAAACGAAGAGAGGGATGATTTTTTTTGTGCATATAGTTAAGTGCTTAACTATATGAATGCCAATTAGAAGGGGTGCAAGCATATGTCCATCGCAGTTACAGGTGCTACTGGCAAATTAGGGAGTCTTATCGTCCAACAGCTTTTGGAAAAGGTCGAAGCCAGCAAAGTCACTCTTTGTGTGCGTGATCCGCAAAGGGCATGGTCACAAAAAGAGCAGAGGGTTGAGCTGCGCCAGATTGATTACGATCGCCCCGAATCGTTGCAAGATGCGTTCGCTGATACATCGAAGCTACTGTTCATCTCCAGTCCCCACATGGACGATACGGTTCGGATGCGGCAGCATAGCCACGTCATCGAAGCAGCCAAAAAGTCAAAAGTTGAGCAAATTATTTATACCAGCTTTGCCTTTCCCGACAAAGGCTACATTTCATTGACCCATCTGCATTTGGCGACAGAGCATGCCATTCGTACAACAGGGATTGCCTATACGTTTCTGCGAAATGCTCTCTATACGGATTTTATCGCTCAGCTCGGCTTGGAGCAAGCTATTCGGACTGGGGAATTAATCACGTACCCTGGTGTAGACGGCTTCAATAGCGTGACTCGCCAAGACCTGGCTTTGGCAGCAGTGAGTGTCGTCACAAATCGTGGCCACGAGAATCAAACCTATGAGCTAACGGCATCGCGCCCTTGGTATTTTGCAGATCTTGTTCAGGCTTTGAGCGAGTTAACGGGAGTAGCGGTTACTCATCGCGAGGACCCCAGCTCGGATAACTGGCTATACCGATTTTTGAGCCGGATCGATACGACGAGCACGACGAAAGATTTGGAGGGCCTCATCCAGAGGCCAGCTATACCGCTTTACGAAGCAGTCCAGCAAATCCTGGCTGACTGAAGAGACTAGCGGCCAAGTATGATCGTAAATGGCAGGGAGTAGCAAATGAACTGGATTAGGCCACTGATTCCGTATAATATAAATGTAGCTAGTGTGTCTATCAAAACAGGTAGGAGTTAATATACGCATGTATAGAATTGGTGTTGTGGGACCGCCCCCTTCTGTTGAGCGGATATTGGCGATTGCCAATGAGTTTGAGCATGAAATCGAATTTGTCCCATTTACGTATGAGGACGCAAGAGAAGTGAGCAAAATCGTTCAGGAGCATAATGCAGAGTGCAATGGCTGGTTTTGTTCCGGACCGATCCCTTATACGATTGCCAAAAATGCTGTGGGGCCAGATGCCAATATTGTGTATTGCCCGCCGACTGGTTCGAATTTGTACCGCTGTTTCATCCAGATGTCGATTGATCATAATGAAGTAGTGAAGAGTGTCTCTGTTGATATGATTGATACCGAGGGACCCAATTTGCGGGAAGCCATGAGTGAGCTGGATCTAAACGACGAGAAAATGTATTTGCATACGTATGACGAGCACTACGACCCTGAGATCATTACCAACTACCATGTTTCTCTTTGGCGGGAAGGAAAAACTCAAGGCGCATTTACGACGCTGTCATCTGTCGAGCGCGCACTGAAGGAGGAAGGAATTCCTGTTTATCGCGTCTTGATTACCAAAATGGAAATCAGACAGGCCATGAAAATCGTTATCGAGAGAGCGAGAAGTACGTACTTCAAGGACACACAGATCGGTGTTGAATTTATCGAGCTGGAGCAGTTCGACAAAATTCCGGAGCGCTCGCAAACTCGCTACCACTTGCAGCAGCTGGAGTTAAAAATCAGGCAGATTCTGCTGCTTCTCTGCGAAAGAATGGACGGCTCTCTCATTGCAAACGGGAATGGACGCTATCAGATTTTCAGTACACGCGGAGCGATCCAGCGAGAGATTGAAATGCTGCGCCATACCGTTGCACAGCTGTCATTGGAGGCAGATGTTCCCGTAGCAGTAGGGGTCGGATTTGGCGAGACAGCCTTTTCTGCTGAAAACAATGCGAGAAAAGCGATCCAGCACGCAAAGGAAAGACCGGAGTTCGGAATTGTCATTGTGCAGGATGACGGGGTTATGATCGAGTCAGTTGGCGAGAGCGAGCAGCTGACGTATTCGTACCGCTCCAGTGATCGCGAGCTTTTGGACCTGTTAAACAAGGCCAATATTAGCGTCAAAACCTACAACAAGATCAAGGCACTCGTACAGCGCATGGGCTGGAGTACATTTACCACGACAGATATCGCATCGTATTTGTCGATGACGGTGCGCAACGCTCAGCGCATCCTGGGCAGCTTGTGCGAATACGGTCTCGCTGAGCTAAAAGGCGAAGAGCAACAGGCCGTTCGTGGAAGGCCGAAGAAAATGTATGCGTTAAAAATGTGAAGAACGAAGCGAGAGCGCAAACGCCCGATGATGTCGGGTGTTTTTTTATTTGCGGCAGAAAAAGCTGGCGAGAGGAATCCGGAGAAAAAGGGGAAACTATAACCAATTTTCAGGCGTGACAAACTTAATAAAAATGCAGGAGTATCAAGGTTTCATGCGACTCGAATTAATTATGGAAGCTTTTCTATTTTGCAAGAAGTCAAACAACTCTATTGAAAAAATGTTAATCTAGCTATATAATTTATTTAAACGAAATTGTCTCTTTCTATTCGCTAAATTAAGAGCTTGGACCGAATATATCGAAAGGAGTATTCATTTCATCACGAAGCAACATCTCGGTTTTGAATGATTGGTGAACGTTGAAGTTAAATTGAAAGGGCTTTCACTTTAATGCCAACAACCAGACTGATCACTCATTCAGAACGCCTTTGTTTCGATCCTGAAACATTCGGAATGATGATTATCACGTAAAAAGATACGGCCTAAGGGGGATGCCAGATGAGTGCACGTCAAGCAAACACAGACCATTATGAGCAAGCGTCGCAAGGAATGGGCTTGGTAAAGTGGGTCGAGCGGGTTGGGAACAAGCTGCCGAATCCATTCATGCTGTTCCTATATCTGATCGCGGCTCTAATGATTATCACTGCCATATTGTCTATTTTTCATGTAACGGCAATCGATCCGATTAAAAACGAAGAGATTCAAGTGAAAAACCTGCTTAGCCAGGAAGGGCTGCAATGGCTTTTGCCCAACATCATCAAGAACTTCTCAGGATTCCTGCCTTTGGGCTCAATCCTGACGCTGATGCTTGGTGTAGGGCTGGCTGAAAAGGTTGGACTTTTGGAAGCGGTTATTCGCAAAATGTCTCTACGTGTAAGTGCACGCTACGCCAGCTACCTGGTAGCATTTATCGCGTTTTTCAGCCACGTATCCTCTGATGCGGCTTTCGTAATCATGCCGCCACTCGGAGCCTTGATCTTTTTGGCAGTCGGACGTCACCCGGTTGCTGGTTTGCTGGCTGCAATCGCTGGTGTTGGTTCCGGTTTTTCCGCCAACATCCTGATTGTAACGACAGACGTACTGCTTTCCGGTATCAGCTCGGAGATCTCCAAATCGGTTGACCCGAATGTTACTGTAAGCGTTCTCGACAACTGGTTCTTTATGTCCGTATCTGTTTTGCTTTTGTCAGCTGTCATCGGTTTTATCACTGACAAGTTTGTAGAACCGAAGCTTGGCGTCTACAAGGGGGATAACAGCAAGAGACTCGAAGACTTATCTGACGTGCAAAAGAAGGGCCTGCGTGCAGCAGGTATTGCAGCGCTTGTTTTCATCGCGGTTCTGGCTGCTCTGGTTGTACCTGCGAACGGTATCCTGCGTGATCCTAAGCTGGGTACCATCGTACCGTCGCCATTCATTTCGGGTATCGTCCCTGTCATCCTGATTTTCTTCTTTACCGTAGCGATTACGTACGGGATCAAGGTAGGGGTGATCAAAAAGCAAAATGACATTCCGGCGCTGTTGACTGATCCGATTAAAGGCATGGCTGGCTTTATCGTGATGATCTTCCCGCTTTCTCAATTTGTAGCGATGTTCAACTGGAGCAACATGGGAAGCTTCCTCGCGCTGTCCATTACAGATGTGCTCGAGCAAATGAATATGACTGGTGCACCAGTCTTTATCGGCTTGATGTTCCTGTCTGCGTTTCTCTGTATGTTTATCGCCAGCGGCTCTGCGATCTGGTCGCTCCTGGCACCTGTATTTGTTCCGATGTTCATGGCACTTGGCTTCCACCCGGCATTTGCGCAAGTGGCATTCCGTGTCGCTGACTCGTCCGTGATTCCATTTGCGATCGTCTCGCCGTTTATCCCGCTGTTCCTGAACTTTTTGCAGGAATATAAAAAGGATGCCAAGCTGGGTACGTACTATTCATTGATTTTGCCGTATCCGATTGCGATCTTCGTACTTTGGACACTGTTACTTGTGGTATGGTATTTCTTGGGCTTACCAATTGGTCCTGGAGTATATCCAGTTTTGAAATAGTGATTGCTCCAGAGATAACAGGAGGAATTGATGATGTTGGATCTGGTTACGCTGCGAAGAGATTTTCATATGCATCCGGAAGTGGGTTTTACGGAGTTTCGTACGGCTACTAAGGTAGTTGAAATATTGACTTCACTCGGATTTGACGTAATTTATGGGCAAGATGCTATGGATGGCGACTCCCGTCGGGGGTTGCCTTCCGAGGCGGTATTGGAAAAAGCATATGAACGAGCGTTGAGTGATGGTGCAAACCCGACGATTGTAGAAAAAATGCGTGGCGGGTACACAGCCGTTATCGGTGTGAAAAAAGGAAAGTCTGCGGGACCTACTGTTGCTTTCCGTTTTGACATGGATGCCTTGCCAGTCCTAGAAAGCAAGGATGGAGACCATTTTCCACAAGCGAATGGCTTTCGCTCGCACTACGAAGGAAACATGCACGCATGTGCGCATGACGGTCATACCACGATTGGTTTGGGACTGGCAGAAAAACTGGCAGATGGAGATTTTTCCGGTACAGTAAAGCTGATTTTTCAACCGGCTGAAGAGGGTGTACGCGGGGCGTATTCGATCGTGCAAAAAGGGATTGTCGATGACGTGGACTACATTTTCTGCCACCATCTAGGTGTCGGTGTACCACTCGGTGAAATACATGGCGGCTCTCATGGCTTTTTGGCAACGACCAAAATGCTGGCTCATTTCCACGGTGTTTCCTCCCATGCCGGTGCTTCGCCTGAGCAAGGGAAAAACGCATTACTCGGAGCAGCAACTGCTTTATTGAACATTCATGCGATTCCACGTTTTAGCACTGGCTCCACTCGTATCAATGTAGGGGTTCTGGAGGGCGGTACAGCAGCCAACATCATTCCGGCATACGCCAAAATGGTGGTGGAAACCCGCTCCGTATCAGAAGAGGTCAATGCAGAGCTGGAGCAGCGTGTACGCAATATTATCGCGCACAGTGCTGCGATGCATGAGCTGGAGCATGAGATCGAGGTAGTCGGCGGAGCTATTCCGATCAACTATGACGTCGATATGGCTGAGCTTGCTCTCGAAGAAGCAAAACAAGTAGAGGGCTTTCACTCCTTTGTGAACGGTGCATATAACGCGATGGGAAGCGAGGACGCGAGCTTTTTGATCAAGCGCGTGCAGGATCGCGGCGGAAAAGGAACCTATATGTCTATCGGTACTGATATTCCGGCGCCTCACCATCATCCAAAATTTGATATTCAAGAGGAAATTTTACCGCGCAGCGTAGAGCTTTTGAATCGCATTGCAAGACGGCTTCTGACATAGGGAAACCCCTTCTATTGGTCAAACTCCAATCTGCCAAACAACGACATAGAGAGGATGTTTCTTCATGCATACCAAACAGATTGCAGAAATGATTGAGAACAAACGAGATTCGTTTATCAAAGTGAGCGACCGTATCTGGGAATTCGCGGAGACGCGTTTCGAAGAGTACCAATCGGCTGAATTGCTCGCCGAGACATTGGAAAGCGAAGGCTTCCAGGTTGAGAGAGGTGTAGGCGGTATCCAGACAGCCTTCATTGGGAGCTTTGGTAGTGGAAGTCCGGTAGTGGCGATTTTGGGTGAGTTCGACGCTCTCTCCGGAATGAGCCAGAAAAAAGGACAAGCAAAAGAAGAACCATTGGTGCCAGGGGCAAATGGACATGGATGTGGCCACAACCTGCTAGGTACCGCTTCTCTGGCGGCAGCAGTTGCAGTGAAGCAATATATGGAAGAGAATAACATGTCCGGTACGGTTCGCTATTACGGATGCCCTGGTGAAGAAGGCGGCTCCGGCAAAACGTTTATGGCAAGAGCAGGTCTGTTTGACGACGTAGATTTCGCGCTTTGCTGGCATCCGATGGGCTACAACAGCATCATGGCGGTCGAATCGCTCGCGAACTACCAGGTATACTTCAAGTTCAGAGGCAAGAGTGCCCATGCCGCAGCAAGTCCACACTTGGGACGCAGCGCGCTGGATGCAGTCGAGCTGATGAATGTCGGGGTCAACTACCTGCGTGAGCATATCATTACGGATGCCCGTGTGCACTATGCCATTACAAACTCCGGCGGCTTGTCTCCAAACGTCGTGCAGCCGTATGCAGAGGTGCTTTACCTGGTACGTGCGCCGAAGGTCGATCAAGTACAGGAAATCTACGAGCGCGTATGCAAGATTGCCAAAGGTGCCGCGCTCATGACCGAAACCGAAGTAGAGATCGTATTCGACAAAGCTTGCTCCAATGTGGTGCAAAATGAAACGATCGAACAAGTGATGTATAAAAACTTCCAGGAGCTGGGCGTTCCAGTACATGACGAGGAAGAGCTGAAGCTCGCCAAAGCCGTACGTGCGACATTGACCGAACAAGAGAGACAAACAGCAGAAAGACTGTCTGCGGATACACCTGATCCGGACATGGTTTCCTGGATCAATCCGTACACAGGTGCTACCATTCCGCTCAATGGCTCTACTGACGTAGGGGATGTCAGCTGGATTACACCGACAGCCCAATGTACGACTGCTTGCTTCATCAATGGATCTACCCTGCACTCCTGGCAGTGGGTTACACTTGGTGCCACTTCCATGGCGCACAAAGGCATGCTCCATGCGGGTAAAGTCATGGCTTCTACTGCAGTAGACATGCTCAAAAACCCAGAGCTGATCGAAAAAGCGAAAGCTGAGCTGAAGCAACGTCTGGGCAATACCACCTATGTAAACCCAATTCCTGAGGGTGTCATGCCTTCTGTGAAAAAATAACAAAAAACGAAAAAAAGCCAACAGTTCCGACTCGTGGAATTGTTGGCTTTTTTTGAAATCCGTAAGCTAACAACCTAGCTCAGCTAACATGCGATTCCATTGCTTAAATGGAAAATGACTGTCGGCAGAGCTTCGCAAGGAGTAGGCGTCATTTCCTTCAAACACCCATCCAAAAGGTTCTTGATAGCTCCATTTTCGATCACAGCTATCCCAAAAGTTTTCATGATCCTGTTTACTTTTTTCAAACCATGCTTGCAATTCGACTTCCGTAAACAAACCTGATGCTTTTCGCATCTCCAATTCCCATGCCGAAATCGTTTGGAGCTCGGAAAAGCTCTCAATGCCTACAAATCTTCTTAACAGCAGGGCTGGAATCCATTTTTCCAGGTTATGCACCGCAGCTATTGTATCCACCATTACTTGAAATTCGTGAAATCTCAAAACAAATGGATGGAAATGAGCTTCATCATCCCATGCTATTTCTAGCTCGTCTTCAGCCTTATATTGAAAAGAGAGCGAGATGTAGGCTAAGTCTTCACCTGGATCAAGCAGCAAAGTATGGTTCTCAGTCAAATGAAAGCAAATGGGGTTATCTCCAAGAATTTCGTAGGAGAACTCATCATGAAGATTCCAAAAGTAGCGATCCCAAAACTTTTTGGAGAAAAAGAGCTCCTTTTGTATCAAAAATATCACATCCTTTTATGAGCTTTGTTAGTCGAACGGTATACATTCCTTACGAACGCCCCGTCAGCTCTCTCGCCAAAGCAACCATCTGCTTCTGAACATTCTCGTCAGGCTTGTTGCCGTTGATATGATAGCCAATGTGATACAGGATGCCGTCGTCATAAAAATCGATTTCATTTGCGGCTGTCGTTACCAGATGAGCGACACGGTTTTCTTCGTTATAGTCGTAATAGCTGTACGTATAGGAGCTGTTTGTCTGGATGATATGATGAATCATAGGCACGCCTTCCTGCAGCTGCTCGACTTTGGCAATATTGCCGAATGTATCTAACGCCTCCAAAGACGGAGCAAGCGGTGGCAGTGGGTTTTCTTCCGTCTGCGTCATGCGGATCACGAAAAAGTTGTTGTCAGCCTGGTCCTGTTTGTACAACAATTGCAATTGATGATGTGGTTCTTGATCAGAGCCATAGTCAAAAGCAACGAGATTTGCTGCTTCCCTGTCTACAGAAAAAGGGAGCTTGCTCTTGTCGATCGTGCGAAAGCGTTCAGCCAATGCTTCCGGTAAAAGCGGTTTAATATCCTGAAAAGCCATCGGGCGGTAATGAACCACTTCTTTTACTTCGCGAGAAAGCTTATGATATTCACTTTGGGCAAAGCCAGATCCACTTGTTTTTACAAGCGCTGGCGCTGAGGAACAGCCCCAGAGTGATATGACGATACCGATCAATAACAGCATCGGCAAAACGATTTTACTTGGTTTCACTGTCAGTCATCCTCCTAAACTAGGACATTTTCCCATTGTATAGCACGAATGATCAAAAAAACAATCTCGATCTCCTACATAATGAAGAAAAATATATCAGGTAAAGGAAGCGATCATGGACCATTACATGCGTATTCAAGCGGCGATTAACTATGTGGAGCAGCATCTGACAGAAGAATTGCCAATTACTGAAATTGCAGCACAGGCACATTTTTCTGCTTTTCATTTTCAACGCTTGTTTCAAGCAATTTGCGGGATTGGCGTGCAAGAATACGTTCGCAAACGAAGACTGTCAGAAGCAGCAATTTTATTGAAGGAAACTGGCATGAACATACTCGACATAGCGATTACGTTTCAATATCAATCCCAGGAAGCTTTTACGCGCGCATTCGAAAAGCATTTTGGAATGACGCCAGGAAAGTTTCGCAAGTCAGACCCGCCAATTGTCTACCAGACGAAAATGGACTTTTTGACGTTCCGCCTGAAAAACAAGGGAGAGATGAAGATGAACAAGCCGACAATCATAATGCTAGACGAGATTCGCATTATGGGACGCTCACACAAGACGAGCCTGCATGATGAAAAGTACTATGAGGAAATACCGGGATTTTATCAGGCATTTGGTGTCAATCAAGATTTCATGCGGATTCCTGATAAAGCAGCCCCAGACATGTCATATGGCATATCGTGTGATTTTGAAAATGACGGGAGCTTTTCCTTTGTCGTAGGGGAGGCTGTGAATTCGTTTCCAGAAGCTATCCCGAACGGCTTTGTGACGATGACACTGCCAGCAGGCAAATATGCAGAATTCAAAGTGGATGGTCCTGTTGATCAGGTCCAGAATACACGCAGATACATTTATGGTACGTGGCTGCCTAGCTCCAATTACGAGCGCAAAGAAGGACCAGATTTCGAGGTAACAGATGTATGCAATTCCAGATACCCCAATCAAATGAAAATGAGCATCTACATACCGTTGAAATCATAATTTTACAATCCGTTCATACGCCATCCATCTTCTCTTTAAACCTGTTTGTTAGAGTAAAGGAGTAGGGAATTTGAATTTGGAGGCGGAAATATGATGGACGTACAAATTGAACGTGCCAAGCGAGATGACTTTGCCGAAATGATAACGCTTGCGGATGTGACGCTTCCGGATCGAATGAACCTGCATGAGTTGAAAAAGTATATGGAGCTGTTTCCCGAATTGATTTTCAAGGCGACGTGTAACAATCTGCTCATCGGGTTCAGCTGCGCCGGGATTGATATGTACCAATCCACAGGATGGCTGTTGTTCAGCAACGTACGTAAAGAGTTCCAGGGCCAAGGCATTGGCAAACGATTTATCGAGGCAAGATTGCAAGCACTGCGCCAGTTTCCGACCCTTCGCACGGTTCGGGTCACGGTGAGCGAAACGAACATGCCGTCTATTCGCGCATTGGAGGCGTTCGGATTCCGTCTCGCACAGGCGGAACAAGACTACTACGGACCGGGAAAGCATCGGAACGTAATGGAATTGCCTATCCTGACTGTGGCGACTACCGCAAGCCCTCAGATTGTTATCCCTGTCGAGCCTATTCTGTAGACAAAGGAACTCAAAAGTAAACTACCGACCAGGCTGTTGCCCCCATACAGGGAGACAACGGCCTTTTTGTATACAAAGCAACACAAAAAAGCCTGTGCAGACGCGATGGCTGTCGCACAGGCTTTTTCCATTACTGTCCAATTATAACCCGTTCTTTTGGATGACGGTAGCGCATCATGCGGTCCTTGCGTTTCAAGAAGAGCAGCAGATTGATGATTCCGATCCGCCCAATGACCATAGTTACGATTAGAATGATTTTGCCTGCCGCACTCATATTGGCGGTAATTCCTGTCGATAAGCCAGTAGTACCAAAGGCAGAACAAACCTCAAACAAGATGTGCTGGAACGGCAAATCCTCCAGCCAGACAAGTAGAATCACCGCAGTAAAAACCATGATGATCGCAATAAAAAATACGACAAATGAACGCATAATGTCATCTTCCACTAATTCGCGACCAAATACTTTAACATCTTTAAAGCCGCGCATGTTGGCAAAAACAGTGGCGACGAGAACGAAGAATGTCGTCGTCCGTATACCACCCCCAACGCTGCTCGGAGATGCTCCGATAAACATCATGCCAGAGAGCATGAGGAGCGATGGTGTGGAGAGCAAGCTGATATCCATGGTCGCCAAGCCGCCGCTTCGCGAAGATACCGAGTGAAACAAGGAAAAAAATAACGCATCGATCCACGATTGGCCTGCAAATGATTTATTGTGTTCGAACAAAAACAAAAGCACAGCACCTATGACGATCAGCGAAAAGAAGGTCAGGGTCGTAATTTTCGTAAACAAGGAAAAGGTGAAGCGCATCTTGGCCCGTTTATACGATAAATACGTACGCAGCTCCACAAGAACGGGAAAACCGATGGCCCCGCAAATGATCAGGAGCATGACGATTGACTGAAACACGTAGTCATGGGTAAAGTCCATCATAGAGTTTCCATAAAGGTCGAATCCGGCATTCGTAAAGGAACTGACAGCTGCAAAATACCCGTGATAATAAGCGGAATACCACTCTGTATAATACCCTGCAAGCATAAAATGAGTTCCCAATAGAATGGTTCCTACCAGCTCAATCATGATGGCGATCACGAGAATATTGCGCATCAAATCAACTAGTCCGGACAACGTGGGACGATTATGGTCCGTAGCAATCCACATACGGTGCTCCAACCCAATTTTTTGTCCCATCAGGAGCCAGAAAAAGGTTCCGAGCGTCATAATTCCAATCCCGCCAACCTGGAAAAGCAAGGTCAAAAATAGAATGCCCCACTGGTTGAACACCTCATGGATCGTAATGACGGTCAGCCCTGTCACGCTAATCGCGCTCGCTGCAGTGAACAAGGAGTCAATATACGTAAGATGCACACCCGGATTATGAAAAAAGGGCAACAGCAATAGAAACGATGAGATCAAAATCAGTCCCACGTAAAAAAATACAATGATTTGCACAGAAGTCAAACGACGTTTCTGGTTGGACGTTAACAAAATAAATGGCCTCCTGAATAAACTTCATAAGGGTTATCATACCAAAAAAAGTTAGCTAGCAAAATGCAGAGTCATCATTCCATAAAAATAACCTTGGACAGCGGTAAAGACCAGCTACCAAGGCTATAGGCATTTCCATTATCGTCTGCGAGAAATCGTGCGTCTGATTTGACCGCGTATTTCTCCATTCGGATTTTGGGTCGTATGTGCGTTTACATACGTCATCCCGCTATTCATTAGTCGAACCAATTCTGCCAGAGATCTTCCTTGAAGCGGACCGACTAGGTCATCTCGCGTGATCGTTCCCATCACTACTCCGCGATTTACACTGATACCGCGAGTTACCGGCCCAAACAGGAATACAACCACAGGTCCATTTACACCTCTGGCGCCAATATGAATATGGGCTTGGGTGAAATTGCGCAATTGATTGACGACCAGGCGAAATTCAAGTCTTTGCCCATCATCGCTTAATCGAAACAGGGTATTCCCTGTTGCATTTGTTCTTACTCGAGGTACCTCTTCCGAACCTCGCAATAAAGCTTGGAATCTTTTTGCCATCGTAACACCTCCCTCGAGCTTCTTACTACATACTTTATTGGCGAGGGGGATTGATGGCTTGTATGATTGTCCACTCGGGCAATCCAAGCAGAAAAGAAAAGGTATTTTCACTATAATAAAAAAACTGCCCTCCATGGATGAAAGGAAGGGCAGCTTTGTGTAAATCTAGGTTAATAGAGCGGATGACGGCGGTCCTTTACATGATGAAGGAGTAAATGATAGCAGCCAATGCGATCCGGTAAAGGGCAAACGGAACCAGCTTGATTTTGTTAATCAGCTTCAGGAAAAAGCGAATCGCCAATAGAGCAAAGACGAACGCGCTGATAAACCCGACGATAAAGAAGGGCAAGGACTCGATGGTGATATACTGCCAGTGTTTCAATAAAGACAGGAGGCTGGCACCTGCCATGACAGGAACAGCCATGATAAACGTAAAGTCTGATGCAGCTCTGTGGCTCAATCCTAGCAATACCCCACCAGAGATGGTTGAGCCAGAACGGGAGAAGCCTGGCCATAGGGCGATACATTGAAATAATCCGATAATGAGTGCTTGCTTGTACGAAATTTGGTCAACAGTGGCCACTTTGGGGCGTCCTGGCCTGAACCAGTCTGCAGCGATCATGAGAAGGGCACCAGCAACGAGCCCGATCAGCACTGTGTTGATGGAAAAGAGATACTCATCAATGTAGTCGTTAAACAGCAGTCCCAATACAGCGGCAGGTAGAAGCCCTACAATTACCTGAGTCAGGCGCAGCTTGTGTCCGGGACCATTGCCATCAGGTGAAAGCTTTTTTAGCCCCAGTAAACTGAGGAAACGGTCTTTAAAAACGATGACAGCAGCCAAAATCGATCCGAGCTGAATAACCACCTTGAAGGTATTTGCAAATTCCTGTGTAAACAATTCTTTTGAATGTAACCACATATCGTCGACGATAATCATGTGCCCGGTAGAAGAGACAGGAGCGAATTCTGTAAGTCCTTCTACTAAACCTAGCACGAATGCAACAAAAATTTCCCAAAGGTTCATGCTTACTCACCTTTCCAAATAACGTGCTTTCCTCATACACTTTAATACAAAAAGCGGGAAATAGTAAGCACTTCATATAACATTTACATCTTTGTTACTCGTTTGTAATCAGCTATTTTGACCTACCCAGAATACCCCCTTGGACGGTATGATGGTAAAAACCGATTTTTCATAAAAAGGAGATAAAATCATGCCACATCTCATCGTTCGAGGTATCAAAGCAGAACAAATGGCAACAATCAGTGAACCGCTGGCAGTCGAGCTGGCTGCATTGTGCAATTGCGGCACAGATAATTTCACAATCGAATGCTTGCAGACGACAGGTGTTTTTGCAGGAAAGATTGTGGAGTCGTTTCCATTTATTGAGGTAGCTTGGTTCGAGCGCGGCCAAGAGGTTCGTGACCAGTTTGCCAAAATCGTGACCAAGCACGTTCTTTCCCTTGATATTCCGGAGGTAGAAATGGCGTTTGTAGCCTACCAAAAGGAAAGCTACTATGCTAATGGAGAGCATTTCTAAAGGGAGACGACAGGCGTTGTCGATTTCCCGGGAAAGAATAAAAACTGATTCGACAAGTGGACATTGTCGATGACATTTTAATTAGTTCTGTAATTCTACTTTACTAATAAAGGCGTTCTATCTGTCTTTACGAGACGTATGGAACAGCCTTTTTGTTTTTGGAAAAAGGTGTCACATTTGATCGGCGTCGGTTGTTATTCATAGTGAGAGGAGGGGCAACCGTGGATGAAACAGAGATTGCGCGTCTGCTAAAAGAGATAAAAGCAGGTGCTCTCGAACAATACGAAGTGATTATTGACCACTATCAGCAGCCTATCTTTACATACTGCTATCATATGCTCGGTCACCGTCAGGATGCCGAAGATGCGGTTCAGGAAGTATTGTTCCGTGCTTATGAGCGTCTTGATCAGTATACGTACTCGTTGTCGTTTGCCGCGTGGCTTTATCGAATCGCCTACAATCATTGTGCAAATGTTTTGAAGCGTAGGAAGTTGAGCCGTCTGCTGCCCTATTTATACAACCGGGATCAGGATGGACGCAACTACGTAGAGGATCAGTTTGATCGTGGTTACTTTGGGGAGCCTTTGGAACGCATTTGGAGACGATTGTCCGCCGAGGAGCGAACACTCATGATTTTACGGGTGCTGGAGGAAAAAGAGTACGAGGAAATCGCGAGTCTCGTTGATAAAAAACCTGCGGCACTTCGCAAGCAGTTCGAGCGTCTCCTGAAAAAGTGTCAACGTTATTTTCCAACGATGAAAGGGGTGGCAGATAATGGACAAAAATCGGTTTAATCGTATGCGAGAGATGCTCTTATCAAAGCCAATCCCTAAAGTCGATGTGAAAGATAAAGTCATGGCAGCAGTTTATGCCAAGAAAAAACAGGAGGAAAAAGTCGTGAAAAAGAAAATTGGGTTGTTACTCACAGTTGGATTACTGGCAGGAGCTTCGTCCGTCTGGGCGGGAATGGAAATCGTCCAGTTGAAAAATGAGAAGGGTGAAGTTGTGTTAGAGATTGAAAAGATGAGTGAGGTACAACAGCAGCAATTAAAGCAGCAACTAACACCCGCACAAAAGGATAGCATCACTAATAGAAGTGAAGAGCTGATGAGACAGCTAGATATTGGGGAGCAAATTATTGAAGGATTAAATCCTGGCGATGCTATTGCCATCTATTGGCCACTGACAGAGTTTCAGTTGCAAGCGAATCCATACAGCAAGCCTTTCATTGATGTTCGAGCCAAGCCTTTCACTTATTCAACCTTGGAGGAAATGGAGCAAAAGGTCGGTCATCTGTTCAAGATCCCGGTAGAGATAGGGACTGATTTCAAGTTTACAAAAGGGAAAGTAAGCTACGAGCCTAGTGACAAATACGATGAGGAAGCAATGAAGGCAGAATTAAAAAACACTCAAAAAGAATACGTGGTAAAACAGATTCCGTTATCAGATAAGTTCAGGAATGCTGAGGTTGAATACCAGGGACAAAAAGGGAGTACTTTTTTAGATGTTTCTATCCTAAATGACGAGAAGGCAAGTGTAGGTGCAATAGATTCGACCATTGAGAAGGTCATGATTGGCAACAATGAAGCTGTCTATTTCCATCCATCATCTAATAATGGAGAATCCTTTCACTCTTTGCAATGGGTGAAAAATGGCACAAAGGTGCGCTATAACCTAAGAATACAGATGGGGGCAGGCACGAAAGAAGAATTGATCAAGATGGCAGAACAAATCAATCAGTTGAAATAAAAGAGTGACAAAAAAAGACCAGGAAAGCCTGGTCTTTTTTCTTTTTCACGAAGACGATAACTATGAAAGCATCGCGTCGATCTCTTCAAACGTAAGCTTGGCAGGAACAATTTTATTTGCGTACCCAGCTGTCGTGGATTCGCCCAAATGATACTCGTGTAGCGCATCCGTATCCTTCAGCATATTTCCGGTTAGAATGCACACGGCTGTCTCGTCCTTATCGATCACTTGCTGCGAGATCAGCTTGCGCAGTCCTGCGACAGTAGCAGCAGAGGCAGGCTCGCAGCCAATGCCGCTTTTGTCTACCCATGCCTTGGCATCCAAAATCTCCTGATCAGTCACGGAGCAAGTGACGCCGTTCGTTTCCTCCAAGGTACGAAGCGCTTTTTTCCAGCTTGGCGGATTTCCGATATTCAGAGCGGAGGCGCGGGTATACGGGTTAGGTTCTGGAACGAGCTCAGCATGTCCCCCTGCCACCATTCGGTGAAACGGACTGGCACCTTCAGCTTGTACGAGCGCAACGCGAGGCAGCTTGTCGATGAAGCCGAGATTTTTCAAATCCTGCAAGCCTTTTCCCAAAGCAGTCACATTGCTCAGGGCACCGCCAGGAATCACGACCCAGTCAGGCAAAGTCCAGTTTAGGTATTGAGCAATTTCAAAGACGATACTCTTTTGCCCTTCGATGCGGAATGGATTGATCGAATTGCAAATATACAGACCAAGCTCCTTACTGTGCTGCTCATAGAAACGGATACCGTCGTCGTAGGTGCCGTCAAAGCTGATGACGTTTGCCCCGTAGGCGAGGGTTTGCAGCACTTTATTTAACGAAATATTTTTATTCGGTACAAATACATACGATTCATGGTGTGCCAAAGACGCGTACATGGCAAGAGACGAGGAAGTATTCCCGGTAGATGTGCAGGTGAAGCGCTTATAGCCGAGAGAGCGACCGTGTGATACCGCTACGGTCATCCCGTTGTCTTTAAACGAGCCGCTCGGGTTCTCACTTTGCGCTTTCAGCAAGACCTTGTGATTGCTGCCGGTATACGCTTGGATTTGTTCGGAAGCATAGAGCCCGGTATTTCCTTCGTATTTAGTAGTGATGTACTCGTCTGCAAGCTCAGGAAAAATGAGCTCCTTGTAGCGCCAAACACCGCTGGCATAAGGGGTCATGCGCTCCGAAAGACGATCATGAAAGATGCGCTTTAAAAACTCTGCATCAACGTGAGAGGTGTCGTGAACGATGTCAAACAAACCCCCACACGTACATTGATAGTCAAACAGGTCAGCCGATACTTCTTTGTTGCAGTCTACACAAACCAATTTCATTGCCATGAGATCCACCCGAAAAAGAGCATGGGAGAATCTCTCCACCTCTTTTCTCTATATTTGTCTGCCGTCTGGCAGTCGACTATGCCCTTTATAGTAATAGGAGAAGTGGGGGATGTAAATCATACTTTGCTATAAATGCGAAATATTCACAAAACACATGTACAAAACCCCCTCTCTTCCATTCACCAAGAGTGGGGGTTCGTTATTAGCGAAGTACGGTTGCCGCAAAATCGTAGGGCCTCGTATCGATTACCTCATCATACCGAAGCGGTCTATCAACCAAGCCGGCATCCGCGATGATCTCCTGCCAACCGTTGAGTGGTTGTGGCTCTACCTGGACTGTCTCTGCCCACATTCCGTTAGCCCGGAAGAAATCAATAATCGTGATGACCAGATCCGTGTCGGTATTCGGCCAGTATTTACGTACAACCTCACGCGCGTCTTCTGCTTTGTGTTCACGAAGCCATGTGGTGGCACGTTGAATCGCGGACGTGAATCGGCCAACCAGATTGTCATCTCGTTCAATCACCTCTGGCAGCGTGTAGTAAACGCTCCAAGGGATGGCACCGCCAATCTCAGCCAAGCTCGCGGCGTGATAGCCGACACCTTTGCGGACCAGAAGCGCAGCTGTAATCGGATCGGCTACGAGTGCATCCCCCATGCCTCCAGCAAAAAGCTCCGACAGCATGGGCGATGAGAGATCGTGTACAAACTTTACCCGGCTTACGTCAAATCCGGCTCGCTTGAGCAGGCCATCGAAAAACAGAAACGGGCTTGCCCCATTGCCACCGGGTACCAAAATAATTTTATCCTCCAAGCATCTCCATTCAAACGACTCCGACTCTATTGGATCTCGTGTAATCAGAGCCAGGGGACAACGAGCGGATATTTGCGCGAATGCGTAGTAATCCCGCACACGAGAGCGATACATCGATGGTACCCAAATGCCGCCAAGAGCAGCCTGAGCTGTACCTGTATTCAAGTCATTGAGTACGCGTGTCCACATCTGCGGAACGTCGGCTGTCACCTCCAGCTTCACATCCGCGTAGTATCCGAGTTCTCTGGCCAGGTACTCTGGAAAGTAATTGACCGCATGTCCTGTCGAGGAAATATGAAATTTGTCCATGTAAAACGACTCCTTTTCCTTTGGTATGGTGACCTCTTCTTGACCAAGCGATGGAGGGGAGCAGCTATATCGACTGTGCAAAATCTACGAGGCAGTTACCGAGCCCGAGCCTGAGCCTGAAGACTCTGCTGCCTGATCCCTTTCATCCTCATGCAGCTCTTCAAGTGAGCGTCCATGTGTCTCGGGCGCAAACAAGATCGAGATGGCGAACAGAGCGTACATCCCCGCAACGAGGGAGAAGACTCCTACAATACCCGATTGATCAAACATGAACCCGGCAACCAAAGGCATGACTGCACCAGCAGCGGTACCGATCGCCGTGATAAATGCCGTGCCAAAAGCGCGAATCCGAGTTGGATAAAGCTCAGGCGCATAAATCCAAATCGTTGTATTCAGCAGCAAGACGAAAAACTGGAATGTGGCACCAAGTAACAGGATGAGGAAGATGCTCTTGGACAGTAGGCCAAAGGCAAGCCCAGCACCACATGCTAGCATGGACCCTACAATGAGAACCTTGCGCCGACGAACGTGATAACCAAACCAGGATGCTGCAAGTGCACCGAGCAAGCTGCCTACGTTCATCACCATGGTAAACATCAAGCTTTTGACGATGGAAAAGCCTTGCTCTACTAAAATCGTTGGCATAAGCACGAGGATCGAGATTTGTGCACCAACGGTCATCCACTCAGCAATACCGACTGTGAGCGTGGGACGGAGCAGCTTGCCACGGAAAATGTCGCCAAACGGTACCTTTTTTCGCTTGAGCTCTACGCGATCATCAGCGGAGAGGTAAGGCGTTACAGTCAGATTTTTCGATGCTAGCTTACCAGAGGCAAGAATCGAGAGTACCCGATTGGCTTCGTCCACTTTTCCTTGAGCGAGCAGATAACGCGGCGACTCCGGGAGGTAGCGACGGAAAAATACAATCAAAATAGCGGGCAGCACGAGTAGACCAAACAGCCAGCGCCAACCGACATTAGGATCAGTTCCAAACAGAGCGAAAACAAGGACACCAAAACCAGGAGCCAATAAATTCCCAAATCCGCCCGCTCCGACGTTCAACAAAGCAACCGCGGAGCCGCGAAATTTCGTTGGACTGACCTCAGCGAGCATCGTAATGGCGCTCGACAGCTCACCACCCAGGCCGAAGCCAACGATGATGCGCCCAATGGCAAGAATAAAATAGCTGGGCGCAACAGCACAAATGATTGCGCCAAAGGTAAACAATGCGAGATTAAAGCTGATGGCAAACTTGCGGCCATACTTGTCGGCGATAACCCCTGCGAGCAGTCTGCCGAGAGCCATCGCGGCAAAGGTGACGCTGTTCAGCATAGCCATCTCGGCAGTGGTCAAATTCCAAAGCTGCTTCAGTGATGGACCCGCAAGTGAAACGGTGTGCTGCTCAAGAACATCGAAAAAGGCGCCCAATAGAATCAGACTGATGATCAAATGGTGGGCACGGGTGACCCCAATTCGGTCTAGTGAGTCAGCGAGTTTGCGATTTAGACCTGTACTTTTGTCCCCCGACATACTTTCCTCAGTTACGTGCATTTGTGTATATCCCCCTTTTTTGAGTGATTTCGGCAAGGAGACATGCAGCGAGTGACGGGGTATGTCTATCGCTACGGAGGTACTGTGGCGATAGCGCTTTCACAATTCGAATAGTTTAGGAAGCAGATGTAGACATGAAGATGGTGGAGCATAACAAATCACCTCCTGAACACAAGTTGTATACAAGTGATATGTTAGTATGTCGGCTTTTCATGTGTCAAGAACTATTCTTAATTTTTTGAATAATTTAATTTGTGTTGATATTTGCGGATGTTGGGATTAAAATACGAGTTGTATACAATTGAGGTGATGCTTTGTGAGTAAGCAGTTTTTGAAAGATATCGCATATGAAAAAATAAAAGAGCGCATCCTTCAGGGGTATTATGAAGAAGGAAGCACGTCCGAGAACGAGCTGGTCAAAGAGCTGCAAATGAGTCGTACTCCAATCAGAGAGGCATTGCAGCGACTTCAGTACGATGGCTTGGTCAAAATTTATTCGAATCAGGGCGTTTTCTTTCAAGATTTGTCGGTCAAGCAAGTGAATGATTTGTTTGACATGCGCATTGCGATCGAGACGTTTTCATTGCGAAAGGCTGTATCGAGCATTACTTCGGGGCAGCTGGAGAAGCTGGAACAGGAGCTGGTCAAGCAGCAAAAAGCACTTGATGAACAAGACCCGATGGCGTTCATGAAAAATGATGCCGCATTTCATTCGTACCTCATTGGGCTTGCGGACAATCAGTTTATTGATCCCGCATTTAAAAACATCAGAGAAAGACTGTTCCATCACGGCAGTCTCGTTTATAAGAAAAATCCCGATCTTTTGCGCCAGTCGTTGCAGGAGCATCGGAGTATTGTAGAGGCAATCCAAGCCAATGATGTGAAGGCTGCTACTTGGGCGATGGAAACCCATTTGGAAAACAGCAAAAAGATTGAGCTCAGCTGTGTTTGATCTATGATCATGAAAAAGGTACTCCAGCTACTAATGGCCGTGGAGTACCTTTTATGTTCCATACGGGTTTGGGGAGCTAAAAGTTTTTTTCCAGATCGCTCAGCTCTTTGCTGGTAAGATTGCGCCATTGCCCGATCTTCAGATTCCCCAAGGTAATGTTCATAATCCGCACACGTTGAAGCTGTCGCACTTGATAGCCAAACGCCTGACACATGCGTCTAATTTGGCGATTGAGCCCCTGTGTCAAAATGATCGTAAAGACACGGTCGCTGACTTTGGTCACTTTGCAATGCTTGGTGACTGTCCCGAGAATTCTCACGCCGTTTGCCATGCCGTGTAAAAAGTTTGCAGTGATCGGCTTGTCTACGGTGACGATGTACTCTTTTTCGTGGTTGTGCTCCGCGCGCAAAATTTTGTTCACGATATCCCCGTTATTAGTAAGCAGAATGAGCCCTTGGGAATCCTTGTCCAGCCGTCCAATGGGAAAAATACGCTCCGGGTGGTTCACAAAGTCGATAATGTTTCCTTTGACATGCAATTCGGTTGTACAAGTAATGCCTACCGGCTTGTTCAAGACGATATAAACATCCTTTTTTTTCGCCCCGAGCGGATTTCCGTCGATTCGCACGTCATCGCCGTTTTGAACCGTGCTGCCCAGCTCCGCCTTCATTCCGTTAATCGTGACACGCCCTGCGTCAATGAGCTTGTCTGCTTCTCTGCGTGAACAAATGCCGGTTTCACTAATAAATTTATTGATTCGCATGGATGGTTCCTTTCATAATTTCTGCTGTTTTTCTAGTAGCTTTTTGCGCCATGGCAAAGCAAGCTCTTCTATCTCAAGCATCCGTTCGAGCGTTTTTGGATCAGGTGATTTGTCATGGAAATACAGGTGATGGATCTGGGCGACCGTCACTTGCGAGGGGTGCGCTGATAGCTGCGTAATGGTAGAATCGCTCGAAATAGTTCCTTCCTGCAAAACGCGGAAAAAATAGCCGGTATAGCCCATTTCGACAACAGCCTTGAGCAGTAGATTGTTGTTATTTCGTTTGTTAATGGTCGCACAGGGATAACGTCCCTGGCTCACTTGGAGAATTGCTCCTCCGATTTGATAAACATCCCCGATGCATACCTGATCTTCTCTCATATTTACGACGGTCAGATTTTCTCCAAAAGCCGCCCTAGTTAATTGCTGTCCAAATTGCTTTTCCCAATGGGCATAGTGTTCATAAGGATATGCACAAACGACGCGATCAGGGCCACCATGGTATGCTGGGTTTGCGACGTCATCCTCATCAATTTTTATGGAGCGAACAACGAGTGTATCTGCTTGTTCTTTCCAAATTCCGGAGACGAATTCCTGTCCGTTATAGAGGCTGCTTTTCGGTAAGCCCTTACTTATGTAAGCAATTTTTCTATCCAGCATTTTATCCACTCCCACGATGTGCGCTTCATTCCAATTTACTACATACTATAGCATATCCCTTATATTCCTACACCGCTGATGGGACAGAAACGAATGGTTCTGGTATGATGATGGAAAGGGAAGACACAGGAGGCTTATGTGACATGCAATCATCGGGTGTGGTTTTGCACACGGATAAATATCAAATCAATATGATGTACGCCCACTGGGTAAACGGGACACATAATCGGAAGGTCGTTTTTGAAGCGTATTTCCGCAAGCTCCCGTTTGGTAATGGGTACGCTGTTTCAGCAGGCTTGGAACGCATCATCGCTTATATAAAAAACCTTCGTTTTGAAGAGAGCGATCTGGAATATTTGCGGCAGCAGGAAGAGAACTATGATCCAGCCTTCTTGGAGGAGCTGCGCGCGCTGCGGTTTACAGGCTCGCTCTATTCGGTAAAAGAAGGTACTTTGGTATTCCCGAACGAACCGCTGATTCGCGTAGAAGGGCGTGTCATAGAAGCACAGCTGGTAGAGACAGCACTGTTGAACTACATGAACTATCAGACACTGATCGCAACCAAAGCCTCGCGCATTAAAAATGTGGCGGGCAATGATATATTGATGGAGTTTGGAACAAGACGTGCACAGGAAGCAGATGCGGCCTTGTGGGGAACTCGTGCAGCTTATTTGGCTGGATTTGATGCGACGTCCAACATGCTGGCCGGAAAAATGTTTGGAATTCCGACCAAGGGCACACATGCGCACTCGTGGGTACAGAGCTTTGAGAGTGAGGAAGAAGCGTTCGAACGCTTTGCCGAAGCGCTGCCAGGTCAAGTAACCCTGTTGGTAGACACGTACGATACGCTGAAAAGCGGTGTTCCGCATGCGATCTCAGTAGGCAAACGACTTGAGGAGCACGGAATCAAGCTATCTGCGGTGCGACTAGATAGCGGAGACCTGGCGTATTTGTCCAGCAAAACTCGTGAGATGCTGGATCTGGCTGGTATGCAAGAAGTGAAAATCGTGGCGTCCAATGATCTGGACGAACACACCATCATGAACCTCAAGGTACAGGGGGCACGTGTCGATAGCTGGGGCGTCGGTACACAGCTGATTACGGCAGCTGACCAGCCAACGCTCGGTGGTGTTTACAAGCTGGTAGCGCGTGAAGACGAAGATGGCACGTTCAAGCCAACCATCAAGATTTCGGCCAACCCGGAAAAAGTGACGACACCCGGAATCAAGGATATGTACAGGCTGATTGACCCGAAAACGGGCAAAGCGATTGCAGATTACCTCTGCTACCCAGAAGAACAGCAGGTGGTAGAAGGAGCACCAGTGCATTTGGTTAATCCTAGCCATCCGTATTTGAATAAGCAGCTGGAAAACTACAAGGCTGAATCGTTGTTGATTCCAGTCTTTGTGGATGGGGAGCAAGTATATGAGCTCCCTACGCTGGAGCAAATCCGCGACTACCACAAGGAACAACTGAAGCTGTTCTGGCCGGAATATTTGCGTATGCTCAATCCAGAGCACTATCGACTGTATATCAGTGAAGAGCTGTGGGAGACAAAAACGCAATTGATGAAAGCGTATATGAAGAAGTAAGGCTCGAGGTTTGACCCGGTGTGTCTGCGAGATGCATCGGGTCTTTGTTATTTTTTTCACTTACAAATAATGTTAAAGGTGGTAATCTGGGTGTGAGTGGTTGGAGGGAGTGATAACATGCGAAAGATGAAGGTATGGGAGTATATCGTAATAGCAATTACAGTTCTGTGGGTTCTCATGGTGGAAACGGTTCCCAGCGATGAAGAATATCACAAATGGCTGGAAGCCCAATATAAGATCAAAAGAAATTGCGATTCAAGTGGATGTATCGATTACTATTCAGAAGGAATTACAATGCTACCCTTTCTCATGATAGCAGAAACCAATACTTCTGAAAGTCCAAAACGATCAATAAAAGTATTGGGAGTTTATAATACGTTTTTTGTCCTGGAAAATAATTTGAATGCTGCTTCATGATCGAGAACTTCATAAAAAGATTTCCAATCAAGAGAAAGACCTGCTGTTTTTCACAGAATACGAGTATAATGGATGGAAAAATAAGAGGCAGAATATTGAAACGGTTTCACTATAATTTTATCATTCAAATTAAATCCCTAGCAGGAAGGTAAGAATTTTTGTCGAATTTGTCGGATTATTGTTTTTCTACCTGTCTTGCACAAGGATGGAAAGGGGGATTCACATGCCAATTAAACTGCCAGACGAGCTGCCAGCAACGGAAATATTAGCCCAGGAGAACATCTTCGTCATGAAGGACAGCAGAGCCTTCACACAAGATATCCGACCGTTGCGCATCGTCATACTCAACCTCATGCCTGTAAAAGAAACGACGGAAACACAGCTGCTTCGCCTCCTGGGGAATACGCCTCTGCAGGTGGAAATCGTGCTGTTGCATATGTCCAGCCACACGTCCAAGAATACGTCAGAAGAGCACTTATCCATGTTTTACAAGACGTTTGATGAGATCAAGGATCAACGGTTCGACGGCATGATTATCACAGGGGCACCTGTGGAGCAGCTCGATTTCACAGAGGTCAATTACTGGCCTGAGCTGCAGGAAATACTCGATTGGAAAATGGAGAATGTGACCTCGACGCTGCACATCTGTTGGGGGGCACAAGCTGCACTCTATCATCATTATGGCGTTCCTAAGCATCCGCTGCCAGAAAAGATGTTCGGAATCTTCCCACACACCTTGAACAAGCAAAACGTCAAGCTGCTGCGCGGTTTTGACAACTACTTCTGTATCCCGCATTCTCGCCATACGGAAAATCGCCGGGAGGACATCGAAAAGGTGCCGGAGCTGGAGATTTTGTCAGAGTCCGAGGAGGCAGGAGTTTACCTTGTAGCGACTCGGGACGGTCGTCAAATTTTTGTAACCGGACATTCGGAATACGACCCGACGACATTGCAGGATGAATATCAACGGGACGTGAACAAGGGCTTGGATATTGCCGTTCCGAGGAATTACTATCCAAAGGACGATCCGACCCGTCAGCCGATCGTCACATGGCGTGCCCATGCCAATCTGATGTTTTCCAACTGGCTGAACTATTACGTTTACCAGGAGACACCGTACGATTTGAACCACAAAAAATAACATCAAATTGGCAACCATCCGAGCTGATCGGGTGGTTTTTTCTTTGAAAAAGCTTTGGAAGCATCCAAGCTGGCATCGTTACCGTTGACGAAAAGAGAGCTGGCAGGTAGTGTGAGGATAAAATAGATAGTGAGTGTACGTAGAAAGATAAATGTAAGAGGGGTTATTTGCATGAAAAAAATTGTGAAGCAGGATCAGGATGTAATCAAGCAGCACAACAAGCTGATGATTCTCGACATTATTAAAAAGCAGCGGCCTATCTCGCGCGCTGAAATTACGAAAATTACAGGAATGAGTGCGACTTCTATTGGTAGGTTTGTCAGTGAGCTTTGCGAGGAAGGGGTCATTCGCGAGACGGAGCTTACCTCTTCCGGGGTAGGCAGAAAAGCGATCATGCTCGATATTGAGCCAGGTGCGATCTATACCATTGGTGTGGATATTGAGAAAAAGCGGATCAGTTTTGGCATTATGGATTTTAGCGAAAGCATCATTGTGTACCACAGGATCGACTATCAGGCGCAAAAGGCGAATCCAGAAGAAACAGCAGACCTGATCTGTCGGGAGATTCGCGGGCTGATTGAAAGACAAGGAATTCCGTACGAAAAAGTGATTGGTGTCGGCATTGGTGTCCCAGGCGTCATTGACTATGAGAACGGAGTCGTCCAGCTTTCTACCACATTCGGCTGGAAGGGTGTTGCGTTTGCTGACCTGATCGAACGGGAGCTGCGGATCAAAACCGTGATCGATAACGATTTGAAAGTGAAAATTCTCTCGGAGTATTTGTACGGCTCAGCCAAAGGCTCAAACAAGACAGCTCTGATCGGAATCGGAACAGGAATCGGTTCAGCGCTCATCATTAACGGAGAAGTTTTTAGGGGCGGCTCCAACAGTGCGGGCGAGCTGGGACATACTACACTCGATCCAAACGGAAATCTATGCGAATGTGGCAAGCGTGGTTGTCTGCAAACATACATAGACGAAAACTCGCTCATTTTGGAGGCGCGCCGAGTGACGGATATCTCGGATGTACGACAAGTGTTCGCAGCAGCCAGAAACGATGAACGCTGGGCAAAAGAGATCGTCTCCCGTACAGCGCTTTACATCGGCATTACGATTAACAATATCGTCTGCATGTACAATCCGGATACGGTCATCTTGAGTGGCGATTTGGTGGAAAATTTCCGGGAGATTGTTGATTTGGTCGATCAGCATAGCGAGCAAGTCATCTGGGAGCCGTTCAAAGGCAAATTTAAGGTCATTCCTTCCGAGCTGAGGGGAGACGCGATTGTGATGGGAGCGGGTGCATTGGCCATGCAGCATTTTGCTCCATTGGCAGGGAGCTGGACGTAAGAATAAGCAACGGGGGAAATCAAAATGGACATCCGGCAACTGCACTATTTTGTAGAAGTGGCAAGGCAAAAAAGCTTTACGAAGGCCGCGCATACTCTGCATGTTTCTCAGCCTTCCATTAGCAAAATGCTTAAGGCACTGGAAGAAGAGCTGGGTGTGACCCTGTTGGATCGGACAGAACGGAAAATGGATCTGACGGATGCAGGCGAGCTCGTATTTGAGCATGCAACAAAGGTGCTGCAGCTGATGGACAGCATGTCTTCGTCAATCGCGGAAATGAGGAATGTGCAGCGTGGACGCGTCAAAATGGGGATGATGCCCACGGTTGGCTCCTTCTTGCTGCCAAATGCCATTGCTTTGTTCAAAAAGCAGTATCCGGGTATTGATATTGAAATGAAGGAATACAGTGCGAGGCCTCTGGAGCTTCAGGTGGAGCAGGGCAAGATTGATGTAGGACTGACAGTTCTTCCCGTGGATACGACGAAATTTACTGCTGTTCCACTTGTCGCAGAGGACTTGGTTGCTATCGTCTATCAGGAGCATTGGCTGGCAGACCAAGAAGAGGTAAGACTGGAGGCACTAAAGGACGAAGCATTCATTTTGTTCACAGAGGAATACGCCATTCATGATGTCGTCAAGCAGGCTTGCATGCGCTCCGGGTTTGAGCCACGTGTCGCGTATATGAGCTCTCTATGGGATTTTGTAGGAGAGATGGTCGCAACACAGCAGGGGATATCTCTTGTCCCACGCTCGATTGTTCGCCGACTGAACAACAGTAATCTGCATACCGTCAACATTTCGTCTCCTGTCATCGACTGGCAGTACGCCTTGATCTATCGCAAAGAAGGTTATCTTTCACATGCCGTTCGCGCCTTTATCGCCTTTATCGATAAACAGTTATCTTCATAACCAAATGGAATAGACTTTATGATGATTATGTATTTTACGAATGGAAACGAGACCGATTAGAATGAAGGTATCAACTAGAAGGAACCGGAGTGGTCTCGATGAAAAAATGGCTGTCTGTTCTTTTGCAGATTGGACTTCTGCTAGGGTTTACTTGGCTGGGAAAAGGCGTAGCCTATGCTTTGCACCTTCCGATCCCCGGCAGCTTGCTTGGACTTCTTTTGCTGTTTTTATGCTTGCACATGGGCTGGGTCCGCTTACAGTGGGTAGAGGCTGGAGCAACGCTTCTGTTTTCCCAGATAATCTTATTTTTTGTACCATCGCTTGTAGGCATCATGCAGTACCCGTGGTTATTTGGGATCAAAGGCTTGCTGGTTCTCATCGTCGTCGTAAGCGGTTCTGCGCTTGTGATGGTTTCGACAGGCGCTGTTGCTGAGCGGGTGTTCAATTCCAAGCGTGGCGAGGTGAAGCAGAGTGATCCTGTTGAAAACGTGTAGCTTTCTCCTGACGATTGTCTTTTTCTATGCGGCAAAAAAGCTGAACAAAAAGAAGCCAGGAATGCTATTTTCCCCGGCGATTGTGGCACCAGCGGGATTGATTCTGCTGCTGCTTCTTACAGATATTCCGTATCAGGCTTACAGCGAGGGAACCTCCGCGATTAGCGAAATGATGGGGGTCGTTACTGTAGCATTTGCGGTGCCATTGTACCGGAATTGGTCCGTTTTGATGGCTCACCGACGCATGATAATTTATAGCCTAGCTACAGGCTCGTTAATTGCAATCGTCGCTGGCGTCTCCACAACCATGCTTCTCGGATTGGGAAAAGCGGCAGCGATCAGCGTAATTCCGCGCTCGATCACACTCCCTGTCGCCGTCAGCGTGTCCGAGGCGATTGGTGGAATGCCGACCATGACAGCTGTATTCGGGATGCTCACCAGCTTTGCGGGTGTCTTTTTGGCTCCAACCATTATCAAACGGCTCAAGCTGCGCCAGCCTGTTTCCATCGGCTTGATGTATGGCATGGGCGCTCATGCCTTGGGGATGGTCAAGTCCTTTGAAAGAGGCGAGCTGGAAGGCAGCAGCTCAACACTCGCCGTCATCGCGGGTGCCATCATTACTGTGATTTGGGCGTTTACCTTAATGCCAGTCATAACAACGTGGCTCGCTGCTGTATAACAAGCGGCCAGGCTTGAGAAAGGAGGGGCTTCTAGAATTTCTAGAAAGTCTCTTTTTTCTTTACAAACAAACGAATAAATATACAATACAATTAATAAAAATACATTAAATCTGGAGTGAGACGTCATGCAAATTCACCCATTCTCTTTGCACCAATACGCTGAAGTCATCGACCTGTGGCTACGAGCAGGCTTGCAATTATCACGATCCGATACCGTCGAGGGACTCCGTCAAAAGCTGGAGCGTGACCCCGAGTTGTTTTTAGTCGCTACTACTGAAGCAGGTAATATAGTCGGCGCTGTCATGGGCAGCTACGATGGTCGCCGTGGCTGGGTAAACCATTTGGCAGTCGACCCAGGCTATCAGGGACAAGACCTGGGAAGTCGTTTGATGCAAGAGCTGGAGAATAGACTCGCTGTACTCGGCTGCGAAAAAATCAACCTGCTGATCGAGCCGTCCAATGGCGGTGTACAAGCATTCTACGGACGTTTGGGCTTTACAGCAGACGAGCTTATTTTCATGGAAAAGTGGATTGAGCCCGCCAAAGCTGCAAAGAAAGGTGTATGATAGAGGACAGACTAGCATGACTATCATCTTTCATCTTG
This sequence comes from Brevibacillus reuszeri, assembly GCF_002897295.1. GTDB lineage: Bacteria > Bacillota > Bacilli > Brevibacillales > Brevibacillaceae > Brevibacillus > Brevibacillus reuszeri_A. The sequence continues at coordinate 55,019 of NZ_BEXF01000011.1, read as the reverse complement.
GCAGGAGGCATCATGAAACCGCTCTATATGGTTCTATTGTTGTGTACGAGCTTCCTCTGGGGAGGAAACTTTGTTGTCGGTAAATTTCTTGTGGGGCATGCGTCATCCTTGACTCTAACGAATCTGCGCTGGCTCATCGCGATTGCCTGTTTGGTGCCGATGGTCTGGTTTTACGAAAAGAAGCTGCTGCCCACTCGTCAGGCGCTCATCCCCTTGATTTTGATGGGGGTAACGGGTGTCGCCTTGTTCAATCTGTTCATGTTTTGGGCGCTTGAGCGAACAGACGCGACGAATGTAGGGCTGTTGTCCACGCTCAACCCAGTTTCGATTGCGATCTTCTCCTTTTTGCTCATCGGAGAAAAAATTCGCCCGCTGCAAATACTCGCCATGCTCATTTCCTTTGCAGGCGTGCTGGTAGTTCTCAGTAAAGGTGATTTCGGACACTTATCGCAGCTGCATTTTAATTCAGGAGATTTATGGATGCTCGCGGCTGTAGCGATGTGGGGAATTTACTCTGTCTGTGGGCGCTGGGCGATGAAGACGGTATCGCCATTAATGTCGACCTTGTACTCAGGCATATTCGGTGTGGCGGTCATGCTGCCGTTTAATGTGACTACGTTCACAATTAGTCATACAAACTGGTCGTTTTGGCTGGCCTTGTTTTATGTAGGTGTACTGGCGACTGTTGTCAGTATGGTATTGTGGAATATCGGTGTGCAAAAGGTAGGGGCTACCTCAGCAGGAATGTTTTTGAATTTCAATCCAGTCTTCACAGCCATTCTCGCCTTTCTCTTGCTTGGCGAGCGCATGACCTTAATCCAGCTACTGGGCAGTGTGATTGTCATTGTAGGCTGCTATTTGTTTTCCCGTCTCAAATCTGTTTCAGTAAAGAAAAGCCCCGTGATGAATCAGGTCGAAGGGTAAATAAAGAATCGTCCTCCGCTCTTTAGGTGAGCGGGGGATTTTTTGCGTTATGGGGGCTGGTCAAAACAGAAGCGCACTTTCATACAGAGGTCCCGATTTCTTCTCACATGGACATGGGCTTATGCATACACATAACAAGGATGGCGTGCGTAAAGGAGGTTACCCATCCGATGATTTTGATAGCTGGAAGACAGGTCAACCCCTCTACCCTGGTGGCAGAGTGGGGATTGAACGCCGTGCAGCGTGAAACTGTGCGAATCATGGCAGCTAGTCAGGAGGTTTTTGAATATCCATCTCCAGAGCTGCTGCAATTTGAGTTGAAGATGAGGGACCATCTGGTTCGGTCTGCACTTGCTTTGAATAGTAGCGGATTGGCTTTTTCCACGTTTGAGAATTCCAGGTGCAACGAGCTCTATTGGAATCGGACAGAGCTGGGAGGGTTTCGATTAAGACAAGGAGTTCCGCCTTCACAGGGGATCATCAATATTTTTCAAGAGGGCAGAAAATACGCGACCGAGTGTGCCACTGCGATGGTCATTATTTTATACCATGCTGTTCTTCAATCGATCCGCTTACCTGATTTTGAACGAATGTTTGCAGATATTCTTCTCTATGACTGGCGGTACGATCAGGATCTGGATTTGCAAACAAATCGAACCAATACGTTTTTGCCTGGTGACATTCTTTATTTTGCCAATCCGGATTACAATCCTGAGACGCCACAGTGGCAAGGGGAGAATGTAGTCGATCTCGGCAGGGGGCTGTACTATGGGCATGGTGCGGGAATACGCACAGCTGACTCGCTGATCAATTTTTTAAATGAAGAAAGAAGAATGGGGGCCATGCGCTCCGCCTATCTGGTACATCAGGCGACACGTCCTGGCTTTGCCTATTTATTCCCTTACAATAACAGTCGGCCGGGAGTGGGTATCTCACCGCAATCCATGCACTCTGGAGGACCCATTACCGTACAAATCGGTTCCCGTTCATGGGAATGGTGAAGATTAGGTATCAATTAAAAAGCCTCTGGCCATCTGGCGAGAGGCTTACATCATGTCTGCGTACGGTCAGTAAAAACGAGAGAGGGAAAACATCGAGAGATCAAGCGTAGAGGAGCCTTCCACTAGCCATTGACTGGTAGCCTCTCCGATTGCACTAGCGAATTTAAAGCCATGTCCCGAGAAGCCGGCTGCGATCACGATTTGCGGATGGTCAGGATGACGGTCAACGACGAAATGCTCGTCAGGTGTCATCGTGTAAATGCAGACTCTGCCAGCGCAAAGCGGGCCAGCTGCTTGTGGCATATACGTTTCCAAAAAGGAGCGGACATCTCCTTCATCAGATAAATAGGTTCCAAAGGTGCGCTCCAGACGATCGGGATCAATCACCTGTCCGCCGTCATGTCGACCGATTTTTACGCCTGTTTGGTCAAAGCTTGGGAATCCGTAGTACGAGGAATCTCCCAAATTGAAAATAAAGGCAGGGAAGCGATCAGAGCTGTACAATTCCTCATCTGCGCCGAACCAGGCGACTGTTTTTCGCGTAGGTGCGAGGGGAACAGACAAGCCGAGAGAGGCGAGCAGGGCAGGATTCCATGCACCGGCAGAGATCAGTACCTTCCCGGCACGATAATGTTCATTCGCGGTCTGCACGATGACGCCATCGCCATCCGGTTCCAGAGAAATTACTCGTGTATCGGTAAGCAAGGTTGCGCCAGAGGCGACTGCCAGCTGACGATAAGCAGTGATGCATTTTTCAGGATAAAGAACACCCGAGGTCGGTTCCAGACAAGCAGAAAAATCGTCTGGTAATTGGATGCCGCTCCAGCGCTCATGTACTTCTTTGGGACTGAGTATCTCCAAAGGCAGTGAGTAGCGCTCAGCACTCTCCTTTACTTCTTGTATAAATGGTTGATTGTGTGGTCCTGCTGTCAACACACCTGTCTGCACAAAAAGCTTGTCTCCAGAAGCCTCCTCCAGCTGCCTCCACAATTCCTGTGAACGCAAGGCGAGCGGTACATATTGTTTGCCCTCTCCATACGCATGCCGGATGATTCGGGTGTCGCCGTGATGGCTTCCCATCGTGTGCGGAGGGTCATGAGAGTCAATTAAAAGTGTGCGTATTCCTTGCTTGGCTACATAATAGCCGGCTGCCATCCCCATCGAACCTGCTCCAACAATAATGACGTCAAAATGCTGCATGACCAGTCCTCCCCCATTTGCTCGCTGTGATCGATCGTACACGTTCATCTATGAGTTTCTACTATTATCTTACAGGTACTTTCAAAAATCGAGGATCGCTTTTTCGCAAATCAGAAAACATGGTAAATATAAACATGTTTATTTCCAAAAATGCGAGGGAATAGGTGAGTACACTGTCTACTATGTGTAGAAAACGGGGGATTTCTATGAAATGGACAATTGGTAAAAAACTGAGTGGTGCGTTTGCTCTTATTTTGATTTTCATGGTAGTTATGGGAACCACCAGCATGTACAAAATGCATAAAATGAACCAAAAGGTAGAAGAGCTAACGACAGTTTGGCGTCCAGGACTCGAAGAAATTCTACAAATCAATACGGCATTGGAAAGTATCTTTGGATATAGTCAACGAATGCTCAACTCGACTGGCGCGGAACAAAAAGAGAAATTTGCAAGCCAGATTGATGAGCGCTTTGCATATATTGATAAAAGACTGTCCGAATACGAAGCAACGATCGTGGATGAGGAAGATCGGAAAAACTTTGAAGGACTCGTGAAAGGAATGGAGAGCTACAAAAGCTTTAATCCAGAGTTTATGGCATTCGCTAAAAAGCTCGATATCAATCGCCAAGCGGCACCAGAAGAGCTGGCAGAGCTAGAGCGGCTTCAGCAAGAATCCTCCGATCTGTTTGCGGAGCGCTGGAAATATGTCGATGCAATCATTACATACAACAGCGAAGGAGCGAAAAGAGCAGGGGAGGAAAGCGCGAGTTTGTATGAAACGGGCAAGGTATACAACATCACGCTTGGAATCACCTCGATTGTCGCTTGCCTGCTGCTTGCCTTTTGGCTGACGGTCAACATCCGTGGTCCGATTCAGCGATTGGTTTTCAATATGAAGGAAGTATCCGAAGGGAATTTGTGTGTGGAGCGGCTCGTGGTAAAAAGCCGTGATGAGGTTCATGATCTGGCGAATTCCTTCAACGAGATGACGAGCAGCTTGCAAACACTGATTCGTCAGGTAGGAACGACATCAGAGCAGGTTGCTGCATCGGCTGAAGAGCTGAATGCAAGTGCAGAGCAGACGAGTCAGGCGACTGAACAAATTGCAGTAACTGTACAAGAGGTTGCTTCCGCAACGGATCGACAGCTGGATAGCGTGGGGAGAGGAGCCAAATCGATTGACGATATCTCTCATGGAATATCCCACATCGCATCGAAATCTCAAGCGGCCTCGACCTTGGCTATTCAGGTGGCTTCTATGGCGGGCGAAGGTAATCAATCGATCCAGGCAGCTGTCCTGCAAATGAATGCTATACATGACTCCATCCGGGAATTGTCCAGTGTGGTGGAGGGACTCGGGAATCACTCGCAGGCAATCGGACAAATTATCGAGGTCATAACGGGCATTGCTGATCAGACGAATCTTTTGGCGTTGAATGCAGCGATTGAAGCGGCTAGAGCAGGAGAGCACGGCAGAGGCTTTGCTGTCGTCGCAGACGAAGTGAGAAAGCTGGCAGAGCAATCTTCCCGCTCCGCAGAGCAAATCAGTCAATTGATTCATACGATTCAAACAGATACCAAGCAAGCGGTGAGCTCGATGGAAACGGGTACGCGTGAGGTACAGCAAGGGATTCTGGTCGTTCATCGCGCCGGAGAAACATTTGGTCAAATTCAGATGTCGATCGGCATGGTATCTGATCAGGTTCACGATGTTTCAGCGGCGGCGCAGGAGGTATCGGCTCACTCTGAGCAGGTAGTAGATGCAATCAGACAGGTGTCGGAGGTGTCGGCCGTTACTGCGGATGGAACCCAAAATGTTTCGGCAGCCACAGAAGAACAGCTTGCAGCGATGGAGGAGATCTCCTCTTCAGCTACAGCGCTGTCCCAGATGGCAGAAGAGCTGCAGTATATGATCGGGCGCTTTAAGGTATAGAAAAAGACATCCATACTTCGATCAGGGTGGAAACGACCTTCGGCTAGAATGAACACGAGAGCTTCATTCTAGCTAAAGGAGGCTGCGTTTATGACGAGCCATGTAACCATTTCACCGAAAATATTGTATTACGGTACACCAGTTGTTCTGTTGACTACAGAAAACGAGGACGGCACGACCAATATCAGTCCCATTTCTTCGTCGTGGGCATTAGGCAGCTACATCATTCTAGGCCTGGGACTCGGATCACAGGGCTTGGAGAATCTACGGCATAGACCCGAATGCGTAATCAATTTGGCAGACGCTAGCCTTTGGGAGCAGGTAGAGGCACTTGCTCCTTTAACAGGTCGTGATCCCATGCCTGCCTATAAAGAAGAGCTGGGCTTTCGCTATGAACCCGACAAGTTCACGGCGGCGAATTTCACTCGGGTGTCATCTGAGACGGTTCGTCCGCAGCGAATCGGGGAATGCTCTCTTCAATTGGAGGCTATCGTTCGCAATATCCGCATTCCTGAGTATGCAGAGATGTTTGCAATTGTAGAGACAGAAGTGACAAAAGTTCACGCACATAAACAGATGGTAAAAGGTGAGCATCACATTAATCCGGGAGCATGGAATCCTTTAATCTATAATTTCCGTCATTATTACGGATTAGGCAGCGAGCTGGGCAAGACCTACCGCTCCGAAACATAAAACGCCAGGTTCTTGGCGTTTTTTTCTTAACGGATGACAGCTCACGCCCATTTTCATTACCTTCTGATTAGGCTTGGTGGTATCATTTGTATAAGCGTAATCTAGATGTGGAGGTACCCAAATGGAACAACTTTTGATGGGGAGCTTTTTGTCCGCGATGGCGACAGGAGCGGGTGCTCTGCCCATACTTTTTTTCAAAACGGTTACGCATAGATGGCGCGACATTTTGCTCGCCTTTACTGCAGGAATCATGGTGGCAGCGGCAACCTTTAGCTTGATCCCACAGGCAATGAATAATGCGCCTTTTCTGATCGTTTGTCTGGGAGTTATTACCGGAACGCTGGCGCTGACCGTTCTGGAGAGCATGATCCCGCATATCGATCTGGAGCATACCCGTGTGAACATTTCGATGGATTCGCAAGCCCTGCTGATTTTGTCAGCCATCACCTTGCATAATATACCAGAGGGGCTGTCTGTAGGAGTGAGCTATTCGAGCGAGCAGGCAGGCTTGGGAGGCTTGATCGCTTTTGCTATTGGTCTGCAAAACGCTCCGGAAGGATTTCTGGTCGCCCTTTTTCTCATCAATCAAAAGGTGAGCAAGCCAAAAGCATTTCTGCTGGCGACTATGACGGGTTCGGTAGAGATTGTGTCTGCCATCCTCGGTTACTATTTGACGGGTGTCGTAGAAGGGCTGGTACCGTACGGCTTGTCCTTTGCAGCAGGTGCCATGCTGTTTATCGTCTATAAGGAGCTGATTCCCGAAAGTCATGGCGACGGTCATGCGCGCTCGGCTACCTTTTCGTTCATCCTAGGACTTTTGGTCATGATCGGAATGGTTCAGTGGTTCGGTTAAGCCTGTTTTCGAAAAGAGTCACGTTTTTATGTAACTTTCCCTCACAAAACAAGCCAAAAATACCGAAACCATAAATAGATAGATTTCGATTATGGAAGTAGGGAGTGTCACGATGGAAAAGTCTACCTTGATAGGTATAGTACTAGGTATTGTTGCAGTAGTCGTCGGGATGATTTTGAAGCACGCCAGTCCCAGTGCACTGCTGAATCCAGCAGCGTTTATGATTATCATCGTAGGTACTGTTGCTGCAGTTTTAAACGCATTTCCTATGTCTGAACTCAAAAAGGTTCCTGCCCTTTTCAAGGTTCTTTTTAAAGAGGAGAAACTCCCTGCCAAAAAGGAACTGATTGGTCAGTTTATGAACTGGGCGTCGATTGCCCGTCGTGAAGGCTTGCTGGCTTTGGAAAACACCTCTGATGAAATCGAAGATCCATTCCTCAGAAACGGGATGAAGATGATCATCGATGGTGGGGAACCAGATTTCGTACGCGATGTTTTGAATGAAGAGATTCATGCGATTGAAGAGCGTCATCAGGCAGGAGCACTCATTTTTAGCCAAGCTGGTAGCTACGCACCGACACTCGGGGTATTGGGTGCGGTAGTTGGTTTGATCGCTGCTCTGGGTAATCTGAGCGACATTGATGCGCTCGGGATATCGATTGCGGCGGCGTTCGTAGCGACCCTGCTCGGTATTTTTACGGGTTATGTACTGTGGCATCCATTTGCCACCAAGCTGAAGCGCAAGTCCAAGCAAGAAATTGAAATCAAGAAAATCATGGTAGAGGGACTCTTGTCTATCCAAGCAGGGGTATCCCCAGCAGCTATTGAGCAAAAGCTCGTCGTCTACATTCCATTCCAAGAGCGTGCTGATTTGAAGGAAGAGAAGAAGGAGGAAGGAGCGGCGGTAAATGGCTAAGCGACCAAAAAGACATGCTCAACACGAAGAGCATATGGATGAGTCCTGGCTGATTCCCTACGCTGACTTACTCACTCTCCTGCTCGCTTTGTTTATCGTTTTGTTTGCGTCCAGTGAGATGGATGCGAAAAAGTTCGATCAAATGGTTCGCTCCTTTAACGTTGCCTTAAATGGTGGTGTGGGTGTGCTCAACCAACCAAGCCCGGTACCACTTGACCCGCTCTTGGCGCAGCAAACCATACATAAAGGTGGACAAGAAGCGGAACGTGCGAAGTCCGAGGAAGAGAAAAAGCTGGAAGAGGCAGTCCGCAAAGAGACGGAAGATCTCAAAAAACTGCAGACTCAGCTAGAAGGATACATTCAGCAGAACAAGCTGCAGGACAAGCTGCAAACGAAGCTGACAGAAGAGGGACTGCTCATCACGATTTTGGACAATGCTTTGTTTGACTCAGGTAGTGCGGTTCTCAAGCCGGAAGCGAGAAAGCTGGCAGCAGAGATGGCAGCCATGCTCGTACCGCATCCAAAAAAGGTAACGGTGACCGGACATACGGATAATGTTCCGATCCATCGACCTGAGTTTCCTTCCAACTGGGATTTGAGTGCCAAGCGTTCAGTCAATTTCCTGAAGGTACTGCTCGAAAATCGTAACTTGGACCCAACCAAGTTTAGTGCGACAGGAATGGGAGAATACCATCCAGTAGCTCCTAATACATCGACAGAGGGAAGAGCCAAAAACAGACGGGTAGAGGTTGCGATTTTACGTGACCTGGCTTCGCCTCCGAAAAACAGTATGGCGCAGGTTTCGACCCAATAATAATAAAAAGAGGGGTAGCTAATTGCTATCCCTCTTTTTGTTATTTGGAGGAGTCATCACTCGTTTGTTTGTTCATCATAAGCAGCTCTTGTCTTTTATTCCAGCGTTTCTTAATCCATAATCCAATCAGCAAGATCGGAATCATGATCAGGAAGACGTACAGAGAAGCATTGTGTACCATATTTTCTGCCATGCGGCCGTAAAAGTAGAACAGAAATCCGACCAGGTAAAATTTAACCGCCCGTCCGATCGCAGCATATCCAATCAGCTTCCACAAAGGAAATTTCAAGCAACCCGACATGATGGTGAACACTTTAAAAGGAATCGGCGTAAAGGCACCAATGAAAACGGCCATCTCGCCTCTTTTTTGAAACATCGCAGTTGCCGAATCAATCCATTCTTTTTTGAGAATTTTGTACAGTACGGAGTGGCCCAGCCCTTTTCCGAGGAAATAGCCAACGGGAGTACCCAGCAGGCAGGCGATATATCCCGCGGTAGCAATCCATAAGGCATGTGACGGGTCAATCATACTGAGTGATACCTGAAGAAAGAAAACCGGAATGGGGAAGATGATCGCGTCAGCAAATGAATGGATGAAGACTCCCCAAATGCCATACTCCATTAAAAAATCCAAAGTGTTCTGAACCATCTATTTCTCCTTTTTCCATCTATCAATTCCAGCTCACCCGACTGCTCCAAATCGGCTGGCGTGGTGAGAGCGGCACATTTATGCCCAGTTTGGCACCCGCTTGTTCAAAAAAAGTAATCTCGTAAATATTATTGTACCAGTATCTGAAAGAACAATGTAAACATGTTTCTTATTCTTTAACACATCTTTCACATCCGCATCATTTTGGGAAGACCACTTTTCCATTATGAAAAAGGAATGGCTTTCCCAAAACGATCCATCGGCGGATTTTTTATTAGACCTGAGACGGAGGAGTTCCGATTTCCAGCTTTAACTCCTCCATACGCTTTTCGCCCCATTCGTACATCATCTCAATAATGGGCAAAAGGCTCATGCCCAGCTCGGTCATAGAGTATTCTACTCGTGGCGGCACCTCAGGGAAGACTTCCCGATGCACAATCCCGTCCTCCATCAGCTCTTTTAACTGACTGGTCAGCATTTTATGTGTGATCTTGGGAAAGAGACGCTGAAGCTCACTGAATCGGTGAGGACCTTCTACGCCCAAATGCCAGAGGATCACGACTTTCCATTTTCCACTAAAGATAGACAACGTCAATTCCTTGGAGCAAGTAAAGTCTCCGTTCCTGATTTTTTCTTGTGTTTCTTTTCGTAAATCTGACATTCGTTTCTCCTCGCATTTCAGCTGTTACTTTAATAGTACCTTTTTTGTAACCTCCGCACAAAAAAGTGCATTCTTATGTTGCTCGCTGCTGCCTCCTATAATAAATCGTGTGGAGAGAATTCTTTTATTTTAAAGGAGTGTCGCAGCAATGTCGAAAAAAGTACTGATCGTAACAGGCGATGCCGTAGAAGCTTTGGAAGCCTACTATCCATATTATCGGTGTCTGGAGGAAGGATTTGAGGCTGTAATTGCTTCTCCAACAGATACCAAGGTGTTGCATACCGTTGTCCATGATTTTGAAGACTGGCAGACCTTCACAGAAAAAAGAGGCTATCAGCTAGAAGCCCATGCATCCTTTGAACAGATCGATCCAGAACAGTACGATGCTCTGATTATTCCGGGCGGACGTGCTCCTGAACACATTCGACTGCACAAAGATTTTGCACGAATCGCAAGCCATTTCTTTCAACAGGATAAGCCTATCATGATCCTTTGTCATGCGAGTGTAGCACTTACCGTTATTGCAGACGAGATCAAGGGGCGCGAAATGACTGCCTACTTCGCATGTCGGCCAGAGGTAGAAGCAGCAGGCGCAAAGTACATCGAGACGCGCTTCCATGTAGATCGCAACCTGATTTCTGGTCACGCGTGGAACGACCTGCCGTCTTTGATGAAAGAGTTTGTAAAGCAGGTAAACGCGCTAGTGTAGGTTAAAAACAAACAGATCCGACTGTGTGAAGGCAGTAGTCCAGAGCTTGAAAAAAGCTCAGGGTTGCTGCTTTTTGCTATAATAGAAATTATTTTCGAAATATTCGTGGAGGTTACTGATGACAACTAAAAAGTATACTATTTCCGATTTGCTCGACGTTGCTAGAAAAGGAGACGTTCCCCCGCCATGTGACTCCACGCTCCAGGTGTATGCTGACTATGCCGAGGACGGTGTAGCCAAAGGGCGATGGGAGGTCGCCCCTTTATTTATCAATGGGAACGGAGTAGCCATGGGCGGCTTTCTTTCTGCAGCAGCCGATATTATGATGGCTTATGCGATCGCCTCATTATTGAATGATCAACAAAGCTTTGCATCTATCAATTTGCAAACGACTTTCCACCGGCCTGTTTTTGAGGGCGTAGTGGAGATCGAAGCCAAAGTAGAGCGATTGGGCAAATCCGTAGCGTACCTGGTAGCAGAGCTTACCCAGGAAGGTAAGAAGGTTGCCTCTAGCGTGTCTTCTGTGATGATTATGAATGGATAGCGATCTGGTAGTTTATGACGTGCATATCCTTGACAATTCAATATGAAAAAGAGATAATGAACGTAATAACTCAGTAAACTACTCGGAATACTAAAAATAAAGAGGTGAGCTTTTTGGAACGGACCATTCATATTCCAAGCGGTGATATTTCGTTAGCAGCTACGTGGCACGAGCCTGATATGTTAATAAGGAACAAGAACGTGAAGTCTCCCCTGGTGATCATCTGCCATGGCTTTATCGGCAGCCGTATCGGAGTGAACCGTTTGTTTGTGAAATCCGCCAGAGAGCTCGCCTCCCAAGGCTTTGCTGTATTGCGCTTTGATTACGGCGGCTGCGGCGAAAGCGATGGAGACTATGGAGCAGGCGGATTGGATGTGCTACTGAAACAAACCCGTGATGTTCTTGATTACGCATTTGCTCAGGAGCAAATCGACCATGAGCGTGTGAGTCTCTTAGGGCACAGTTTGGGCGGAGCCGTCGCCGTATTGACAGCGAGCCAGGATAAACGGATTCATTCCCTTGTTACTTGGGCGGCGGTTGCGCGTCCTTATGACGATATCGTGCGGATCGTGGGTACTCGGGAATATGAGGATGCGCTCTCAACAGGTTATACGGATCACTGCGGTTATTTGTTACAGGAACGCTTTTTCCAATCGTTAAAAGGGGCACATCCTTTGCGCCAAGCCAAGCAATTTGAAGGCAATGCATTGCTTTTGCATGGAAACCGGGACGATGTCATAGCGGTAGACTCGATGTTCCACTATGAGCATGAGCTGCATTTGCGCAGGAGAGGACGTTGCGAGACAGAGGTTGTGGTTGGGGGAGATCATACGTTTTCCTCGGCTGACAGCTACAATCGATTGATCACAAGCACAGTGAGCTGGCTGGGCAGGCAGATGGAAGTGGAGAAGTTCGCGGTGTAATGATAATGGGGGAAAACGCAGGATATACGTCCCGCGTTTTTTGTTATGGACGGATGGAGCTATCCTTTTTTCGCTTTGATTTCATCAAGCAGCCCTTGGCAGCCTGCCTGGACAAGCTCATACACGTATTCAAAGCGTCCAGTGTAATAAGGGTCTTCTACATTTTGTTCCATAGCATCTGGAGCAAAGTCGAGCAGGCGGTACACCTTTTTGCCTGATGGAGCCATGCGGTTCAGCTCACTCAGATTTTCTTCGTCCATGCAGACGATGTAATCGTAATCGGAAAAATCTTGGCGCTTGATTTGACGAGCGCGTAGTGTGTCGTGCGAAATTCCCTTTTGCGTCAATACTTTTTGGGTGCCGTTGTGCGGTCGCTCTCCAGCGTGCCAGCCGCCAATCCCGCATGAATCAATCGAGATTTGATCAGCCAATCCTTCCTTTTCCACGAGGTGACGAAAGACAGCTTCGGCCATAGGTGAGCGGCAAATATTCCCCAGACAAACGAACAGTACGTGTGTCATGCGATACTCCTCTCTTCTTACCGTTTGTATCAGGCTATGTATGTAAGGATACCATACGTCATTGCCAAAATAATCGCTGTTTGCTATAATGGGCGTCAGTTACCCCAACGATTAATTGCATACACTTGAGTTTTCTAGGGTTCCGCGGACGAGTCTGAATGCCGGTCTGGACCGAGAGAAAACCCACGACTGCGGTCGTGTACACGGAGGGATAAAAGCCCGGGAGAATATCTGTGATGGTATTCCACCCGAGGCTTTTTTTGCATGTGAAAAAGTCTCAGCCATCATCAGCTGCGCTGATCTTTTGGGGAACCATATAAACTAAAGGAGGGAGCTTGTCATCATGGGAAAAAACTGGTTGCTGGTTGTCGTTGCTGCCGTTTTTGAGGTGATGTGGGTGGCCGGACTGAAACACGCAGATAGCTTTTTGACATGGACGGTAACCGTTATTGCCATCATCATTAGCTTTGGTGTACTGGTCTATTCAGGGAAAAAACTGCCTACTAGCACGGTCTATGCTGTGTTTGTCGGCTTGGGGACAGCGGGTACTGTGATTAGTGAGATGGCTGTCTTTGGAGAACCATTCAGCTGGGCCAAGGTTGGGCTGATCGCCTTGCTTTTGATAGGTATTCTCGGTTTGAAGCTGGTAACACACGACAGTGCAGAGCCGCAAAGAAAAGAAGGTGATGTAGCATGACATGGGTATCATTAGTATTTGCCGGATTGTTTGAGGTCGTTGGCGTCATGGGGATTACTCAGGTCAATCGCAAGCCATCTTTGCGCTCTTTTGTCGTATTGATTGGCGGATTTACTCTCAGCTTTTTCCTGCTCTCGTTTGCCATGACAGAGATTGCGATGGGGACGGCTTACGCAGTGTGGACGGGGATCGGAACCGTCGGAAGCGCGCTTGTCGGAATGTTGTTTTACGGGGAGCCGAAAGATAAGCTGCGCATTCTTTGCATTGCACTGGTCATCGTTTCTGTGGCTGGACTTAAATTAATTGCCTAACCTGCTTGCGCTTTTGTTTTAAGACAGACATTTCCTTATGTCTGTCTTTTTCACATCATTTTTCTATTCTGCAAAAAACGACATCGAACTTTTCAAGGGCATAGTATAATAAAACGGTCTTGGAATATTTACATATTTTTCATGCGAGGAGGCCATTTAACTGCATGAGCTCATTTTGGGCAGCATTAAAAAAAGGAAATACGTCATCGGCTACGGCAGCATTGGGCAATACGGGCTTAGCTATCGTCAAAGGTTTTGCTGCAGCCTATAGCGGGAGCGGGGCTATGTTCGCCTCGGCTATGCACTCGATTGCGGACGCAGTAAATCAAGGTTTTGTGTTTTTTGGCAGTGTGCTTGCTGAAAAAAAGCCAACGCCGCGCTTTCCGACTGGATTCGGTCGGGTAATCAACCTGTTTTGCATGGTCGCCGTCATCGTGGTGACGATTATGGCGTACGAGACCATTATGGAAGGCATTCATCTCATAAAAGAGCCAGCTGCATCCAGCCATTTCTGGATCAACTTTATTATTTTGTTCCTGGCGATTGTGGTGGATGGCTATGTGCTGGTCAAAGCAATGAACGAGATTGTTCATGAGACCCGTGTCGAGGCAAAAGGCTGGGGAGTCATACCTGCTGCATTCCGCAATGTAGGACGGGCTGCACCGCCTACAAGGCTTGTTTTTTACGAAGATATTGTGGCAACTACAGGGGCGCTCCTCGCTCTTATTGCAGTGATCGTGACTGCGTTCAGCTCTTTTGCTCTGTTGGACGGGATTGCAACCATTCTGATTGGCATTTTGATGATCGGTGTGGCTTTCAAGGTAGGCTACGATAATATGGTCGGATTAATCGGTGTTGCTGCGCCAAAGGAAATAGAGGATAGAGTCGCACGCATCATATTTGAGGACCCGGATGTGACGGATATTAACCGCTTGCGTATCGTTCAGGAAGGACGTTTTTACCATGTGGAATGTTATGTAGAGCTGCGCGAGGGACTGACACTCGCTGTAGCGGATGATATCAAATATCGGGTGCGGGATAGCCTGCTCACGGACCCGGATATCAGCGATGTGACGATGGGAATTCTCGAGGACAACGGAATCAGTGACTGGAGACGCCCCGAGAATCTCGAAGCGACCTGAAACCTGAAATGAAAAACACCCCACACCTTAGTGTGGGGCTTCGTTTAGGAGACAGATACGAGTTGATCAGTTGGTTCCGTTTCCTGCTCAGCAAGTGGTGTAATCAAAATCCGTGTTACACGGTGATTATCCATCATCTTGACGGTGAACAAGTAATTTTCCCATTCGACTGAAGCGCCAACGGCAATCTCTTCTTCCAACTGACTGTATAGCCAGCCACCGATCGTATCCACGTCCTCTGACTCCAATTCAAACGGGATATGATCGTTCAGATCAGCCAGGGTGAGCATACCGGATACAGACAAGCCATTTTCCACTTTCTCGATCTCCGGTCTTTCCTCGTCAAACTCGTCCTGAATATCTCCGACAATCTCTTCCAGAATGTCTTCCATCGTAACCAGTCCGGCAGTTCCGCCATACTCGTCGATCACGATAGCCAGCTGCGAGCGTTTTTTCTGCATCAAACGCAGAACCGTACTAATTTCCATTGTTTCCGGAACAGTCAGAACCGGGCGAAGCAATTGGTCCAGCTCGACATGTCCATCCTGGAGAGCGGAAAGATAAAAGTCGGTTGCATGGACAAAGCCAATGATGTTGTCCTTGTCCTCATCCGCTACCGGGAATCGCGTGTGGCGCTGGCTACGGATGATCTCCAGGTTTTCTTCAAACGTATTCGTGGTATATAAGCAAACCATGTCTATGCGCGGGATCATCGTCTCCCGGGCCAAGGTTTCGGAAAAGTCAAAGACGTGTTCCACCAGCGCCAGCTCGGTTTGGTCGATATGGCCGCTTTGGTGACTTTGATTCACAAGAATACGAATTTCCTCTTCTGTATGCGCCGCTTCATGCTCCGACACAGGCTCGAGGCCGATGCGTTTCAGAAGGGCGTTGGCTGTTCCGTTCAGGAACCAGATAGCCGGGTAAAGCACTTTATAGAAAAACATCAATGGCGCAGCAACCCACAGCGAGGTAATTTCTGCTTTCTGAATGGCCAAAGATTTTGGTGCCAGTTCACCTAATACGATGTGAAGGAACGTGATGATCGCAAATGCTACACCAAACGAGATGGCGGAGATCAGATAATCAGGCAATCCTGAAGATCCAAGCAATGGCGTTACGATCATGTGGGCGATAGCCGGTTCCCCGACCCACCCAAGACCCAGTGAAGCTAGTGTAATACCAACCTGGCAGGCAGATAAGTAACCGTCTAGCTTTTGAGTTACCTTTTGGGCGTATACAGCTCGTTTGTTTCCTTCATTAACCATCTGCGTCAGGCGCGTTTGCCGTACCTTGACGAGAGCAAACTCTGCGGCAACGAAAAAGCCGTTTAGAAAGACAAGAAATATGACAAGCAGTAGGTTGAGCACTATCGGAACGCTATCCAAGTAAATAGTCATCCTCTCTAGAATGTTGTGAAAGTATACGTTCTATTTTATCTTGTTTTGTAACATCTCACAAAAGCGATAAACAACCGAAAAGGGCGTTTCTGACCTGTTGCTCATGAAGAGAGACTCTCAGATATCCGTAGCGCAGGTTTTTGAGCCCGGAGAAGGTCATAGATAGTCAAATTGCTGGGTCTGACAGTTCAAAAGCTTGAAACGCCCTTGGGGTTTTAGCGATGAAGCACTTGCTGTCCGTAGACAAAAAATGCGGATAGGACTGCGGCAAGGCCGAGATAGGCGGCCAATACTTTCCACTTCGTACTGGCAGGCGCTTCGTAGTACGTGGTCAGTCGATGCATCTGTTCATCTACTTCCGTCAGACGCTGGCGGGCGACGCGTTCACCCTCGAGGAGTACCTCAGAGGGGGCAGGACGGAACGGATCAGAGTCAATAAATTGAACAGGCTCACGCTCCCATTGCTTGAATAGCTCCCATTTTCGGTGCATGAACAACTTATCCAGCTTCAATTTATCCCGATCCAGCCGTTTTTCATCCTGGATGAACGGCATTAAAAAGCCTTTGTGCAGTTCTTTACTGTTTAGAGCAGTCACTTCTTCATTTAACTGCAAGCGTTTGTCCCACGTTGATTCCAATTGCGGCAGCTGTGCGGAAAACTGAAGAAAGTCCTCCAGCTTCGTGCGTTCATAATGGAGCACCTGATGCTGATAGCCTTCTCGCAGTCGACTCCACCATGTAATCAGACCGACGATGAAAATAATCACCATAATCGGTCCGGGCGAAGCGAATAGCATGATCCCCATTCCGACCAAGCCGACAAACCAGATTTTTGTAGACAACACAGAAACAATTCGTCCCCCATCCAGAGGAGAAACGGGCAGCAGGTTAAACAGATTCAATAAAGCACCGAGGTAGATGACCAATGCCCAAAACGGATCCTGCGTCCACCAGTAAAGCGGGAGAGCAGGTAAAAAGGCAATCATCCCTGCAAGCGGACCACCGTAGGCTAGATAAGCCTCCGTACTGGCATCCCGTGGCAGGTCCTTCAAGGATATCAATGCGCCAGCAAAAGGGATGAAAACAGCAGGAGAGGTAGCTATTCCTTTACGCTTAGCCGCTATGACGTGCCCCATCTCATGGACAAAAATCAGATAGACGAGAGCGACAGCGAATTTCCATCCGTAAAACATGGCATACGCCCATAAGCTGATAACCATCGACACCAAGGTTGTGCCGAATTTGGAAAACTTTAAAATTCCCAATAACCATTTGAGATTCGCCAGTAAAAAGGCACCAATGGCTAAGAGGACCGAACGGCTTTTTTTCATGCAGGTTCCTCCCAAACATCATGGCAGTTATTGATTGTATACGATGTAAGCCCAGGAAAGTTTCTTGGGCTTACAGTTTGTGTGCAGCCTAGCTTTCCAGGCGAGGATTGGTAAAAGTAAAGCCGTACTCGCCGTAAGTAGGATTGTATCCAAGAAGGCCACCGTCAAAATACCAAAAGTCGGTAGGCCGAATGACAAAGATAAGTCCTTCTATTTCAAAGACAGCATCGTCTGTCATAGCTTCATCCTTTTCAATGGCATAGAACAAGCCGCCAGTTCCTGGACCGCTCGTTCGTACGTATAAGCGCAGCGTATCTCCCGGCACAAATCCGGCGTAGCGCTGATAAGCCTGGGAAAACGCAGGCTCGATCACAAGCTCGATGCTCATGGGCAAATCCCCCTCTGTTTGTTACTGCCCATTGTATCATAATCAAATCAGCATATAAGCTAAGTACCCATACAAAAATACCCATCCATGCAGAATGGCTCTGCCGAATGGGCTGCCTGTAGACAGATGAGGCTAGTCCTTGCCTTTGCTTACATCAAAGGTCGGGTGCATGAAGCGTGCCCCGCTTATTTCCTTGTCTTCCAACAGCTCTTTGTTCTCGTTGGAGTTCCAGCCGATATCATTGGTTGGATGGACCCACCTGTCGCCAGCCATAATTTCAGGATCTGTCTCCGTCGACCAGTTGTTTAGCGGGGAATGTTCCGAATCGTAAAGACTGTCACCGATGATGACCCCAAATTCATTGACAAACGGCTTCTGAACATCTCGCGAGGAGTTTTTGAAATCAGGTGCGCTGATTTGATGAGGCAGCGTTCCGTCAAGAGAGATATCTTTGATTTCTTCGTTTTCCTGGTTGGTCTTGTCCATGCACTGGACCTCCTTCATACGAAGATGTCTCTTGACTAAGATGCATCAACGACGCGCCTCTTATACGAGAGGCTGCCTGTATTTCCCCTGCAAAAGGATGCGCCCAGCCCAATTAGTATGCTGGTGCATATGCTACAAAAAGGGGGAGATCCGATGCTTACCAGTGTCGTCATTCCAGTCAGAGACACAGCCGATCAGCTCCTATATACCTTGTTCAGCTTTAACCTGCAGTTTATTGGATTCGAAAAATTCGAAGTCATCGTATTGGATAACGCCTCACGAGATGGCGTAACTGAAAAAATAGCGGGGTTTGCTGCCCATTATCCCCTTCAATGTCTGCGGTTTCGGAGGACACTACCGCTTGCAGAGCTTTTGAATCGGGGAATGAAGCAGGCGCGTGGCGAGCTGATCATTTTCTTGTCACCGACGATGATCGTTCCGCGGGAGTTCATCAGTGTGCACCTGCATGCACACGAGAAGAACCCGAGACTCGTCCTGCTGGGACTGAATACAAGGCGTATTTATTCGGTATACGATCCACTCTTCAGTCCAATTCAGCATGCTGAATGCAAAGAATGGCTGGAAAATTATCCGTATATCAAGCGGCCACACTCCCAGACACAAGCAATCCGCTTGCTTGAGGAGGGGCAAATTGCGAATGGTCAGGCATTCCCGATTGGTCTACCTTGTCCGGAAGCGGAGAAGCGTCTTATGATCAAGCAAAAATACGGAGCGGGCTTATCCGGTTATCGCTGGCCATGGACCTTGTTTTCAACTAGGCATGCTTCTCTCTCTCGCGTCAGTCTGGATACGGCTGGAGCCTTTAAGCTCTTGCCACGCGTGGAAATGGAGCGTGATCTGGCGAAGCGCCTGATCAAAAAAGGAGCGATATTCCAGTTTGACGAAAAGCTGACGCTGCTGGGGCAGGAATGGGTAAAGCGAAAAATACTGGACCGTCCACCGCTTTCTAAGAAAAACCGCCGAGCGTAATAGCCCGGCGGTTTTTGCCTGCTAACGGTTTTCTTTTAACCGCTCTTGTGGTTCACTATTAATGGAGCCATCAGAGCGAACGGCTTCCGATTGGGATTTTGGTCCTCTGATTTCTGCGGTTTTCCCGAAGTCTTTTGCTTTGTTGCGTACCATGTCTTGTCCTCCTCCTCATGCCAGATGGACATAGTATGACCAGGTTTGAGCCAGAGAGGACAGAAATGAGATAGAGAAAGGATGGAAGTTAACATGGCGAAGAAACAGCGCAAGCATGAGCGTCCAGCTGTGCAAGTGGAAGAAACGAAAAACGGACTAAACAGTCTGAAGGATATGCTGAATGCCGATGCCCTTGGAAAGCTCAAGCTGCTGGAAAAGGAAATGAAGGCAGATAACGAACGAAAAGCACAAGAATTAGCAGAACAAAAACGTCGTGAGCAGGAAGAGCGCGAGCGAAACAAAAGCTTTGGCGAGCTCCTGGCTGATTATGAGAAAAAGGGCGGAGGCAAGTATAGCTAATGCGTGATGAGCAGCAGAAGGCTCGCCCCGACACTTCGAAAAATGGCATGATGAAAAAGCGCCAATTGGATGTAAAGGATGAGTCCATCAAGGAACGAGGCCGCCAAGTTCTCAATCGTTTGGGTAAAAAGGAGCCAAAGGAGTGATTTTTTTCTGTCCCATCCCATATAGCTAGGGAAGGGAAAGGAGGGAGATCATGGGGACAATCCTGCTCCTGATCAGTCTCCTCTGCGTAGCTGTAGGCACCTGGAAGCTGAGCAGGATTTACAAGGCAGACAAGGCAGACAACAAAACGATTTGGTGGGCCGTGGCGAGCGTCGGAATTGCGCTTTTTTTTCTTTTGAAACTGATGACGGATACCTTTCCAACGTAAAACATGCACCGAAAGCGCAAGCAACGCCAGGTGCATGTTTTTTGTTACCTCATTTATTCGTAACGCAATGCTTCGATCGGGTCCAGCTTGGCAGCTTTGTTCGCCGGGTACAGGCCGAAGAAGATACCGATAGCGCTGGAAAAACCGAAAGCGATGAATACGCTGTTCCAGGATAGGGTCGGGGGCAAATTGGCAAAGTGGGATATCAGGGCAGCGATGCCAAGTCCGAACAAGACGCCGATCAGACCACCGATCAGGCAGACGATTACCGACTCAATCAGGAACTGGACCAATATATCGCGGCGTCTGGCACCCAGCGCTTTGCGAATACCGATCTCTCGCGTACGCTCGGTGACAGAAACGAGCATGATGTTCATAACCCCGACGCCACCAACCACCAGCGAGATACCGGCAATGACGCTAAAGATCAGAGTCAGTGTGCCAGTCAGTTGATTGAACTGGTCGACTGATTCCTGCATGCTGCGAGCCATGTAATGATCTTTCTTTTGATGCTTGCGGCTCAAATATTGCTTCACCTGTTGCATGGCAGGAGTCACAGATGCTTTATCGATCGCTTTTCCCATAAACATTTGGACGGAGGGCTCTTCCTGCAAGGTTTGGTGGAAGCGAATCGGGACAAAGGCACCAAAGGTTTGCGCACCCATGTCGAACTTGAATTTCTCCTCAGTATATGTCCCGATAACAACGAGCGAGTTGTTTCCCCAACGCACGCGCTGACCAATCGGGTTCATTTGTCCGAACAGCTTTTCCCCCAGTGCTTCCTCCAGCACGACTACAGCCCGCTGCTCTTTGTCGTCTGTACTGTTGAAAAGACGACCTTTTGCTACCTTCATTGTCTTTTGCATGGCAAAGTAATCAGAGGTGGTAGCAGTGAGGTTAACCCGTTCTTCCTTCTTTGGACCCTTCATTTCGATGGTCGCGGAGTTGTAAGGAACGATGTATTCGATTGCGGGACTGATCTTGCTGAGTACCTCCGCATCCTCTACCGTCAAATCATCGTTAGACATCGTTTCTTTGGTTTCCCAGTTAATGTAGACATTGAAGGTGTTTTGCCCAAATTTCTCCATTTCCTGATTGATGGCATTTTGTCCACCCTCGCCAAGAGTTGTCACCGTAATGACAGAGGTAATTCCGATAATAATCCCGAGCATCGTCAGACTGGAGCGCATTTTGTTCGCCCAAATTCCTTCTACTGCGGTCGTGAAGCTCTCCAAAAAATTCATGTGACGATCACCTCGTCTGACGGGGTAGCAAAGAGTCGCTCAGTGACCCGTTCATCCCGAATAATCACTCCGTCCTTAAAAGTGACGATACGCTCGGCATGCTGGGCGATGTCCAGCTCGTGCGTAACCAGAATGATCGTGACACCCTGTGCATGGAGCTCCTGAAACATGGCCATGATTTCGATACCAGAGCGGCTGTCGAGATTTCCTGTTGGTTCGTCAGCCAGCAAAATGGCGGGGCGGTTCACGAGTGCACGGGCAATTGCTACCCGTTGCTTTTGCCCACCAGAGAGCTGTGTCGGCTTGTGGTGCATGCGCTCAGCAAGCCCTACTCGTTTCAGTGCCTCGGTCGCACGCTTCCTGCGTTCCGAGCGGCTGACATTGGCGTACATCATCGGCAGCTCTACATTGTGCAGAGAGGTAGAGCGAGCCAAAAGGTTAAAGGATTGAAAGACAAAGCCGATTTTTTGATTGCGAACATGTGCAAGCTGTTGGTCCTTCAGACTGCTTACTTCAATTCCATCCAGCATGTACGTCCCTGTATCCGGACGATCCAGACAACCTAGCATATTCATAAATGTCGATTTCCCTGATCCCGATGGTCCCATGATAGCTACGAATTCGCCCTGTTCCACCAGGAGAGAGACGCCTTTTAAGATCGGAAGTGTAGAGTCGCCCGTTTTATATGATTTCGTCAAGCCTTCTACGTGAAGCATTGTCGGCTGACCTCCTTTCCTGCTTAAGTGGGCTACATACCCATTCCTGCTCCGCCCGGCATCGGCATGATTGGTGTTCCATCAGACAAGGAATCAACAGGGCTCAAAATAATTTGTTCATCACCATTTAAACCAGATTTAACATGAGAGAACAGCTCGTTTTCTGTACCCGTTTCGATTTTTTGCTTTTTCGCTACGCCATCAGCTGCGACCCAGACAAACGTGCTGCCGTCAGCATCTTGTTGTACGGCTTCAATTGGTACTTGCAGCGCATCATCAATTTTTTCTACGGAAATGTTGATGTCGACATGGAAGCCAGGCTTGAGGGCAGACAAATCACCTTCAGGCGTTAACGTCACTTTGACACGGGTTTTTTCACCTTGGCCCGAGCTGCTTTGTGTGGTGGTTGCCGTTGGTGCAATCCGCGTGACTTTGGCATTCAGCTTTTGTTTTCCTAATGTCGTGCCTTCGATGACTGCAGTTTGTCCCGCCTTCATTTTGTTTACATCTGATTCATTAATATCTGCCTGAATCAACAGGTTGTCGAGATTTGCGAGTGTTAAAATTTCTGTTCCCTTGTTCACGTATTGTCCGTTGTCGGCTGCAACCCCGATGATGGTTCCATCTGCTGGAGCAACGAGAACGCTTTGGACGCGATCCTTTTCCAACTGACCACGTTCCACTTGCAGCTTATTGATTTGTGCTTGCTGAGAAGCGATTTCTTCTTTGCGAGGACCTTTTTTCTTGAGGGAGAGCTGCTGCTTGGCTACATTCAGGGTAGAAAGAGTAGAGTCTACCTGAGATTTGGCTTTATCCAGCTCCTGCTGCGTAGAGGCACCTGATGTAAACAGCTGATGCATCCGGTCGTATTCTTTTTTAGCTGTATCGTACTCGCGCTGCGCTTGCAAGACACGCTCGTTCTCCTGCGCCACTTCCTCTGGCTCATTACCTACCTGAGCTTTTGCCAGATTGGCTCTCGCCAGCTCCATTTGAGCTTCGATATCGAGAATTTTGCTATCGACGTCAGATGTATCAATTTTCGCGATGACCTGTCCCTTTTTGACTTTGTCTCCTTCCTTTACGACAAACTCTCGCAAGGTTCCGGCTACATTCGCGTACTGCTTTTGCTTGTCCTCAACAATAACGACCCCAGAAGTGAGAATCTTGCTTTCCAGAGTCGACTTTGTTGTAGTTCCGATGTTTACGGGCATACCCATGGCTTGTTGTGATCCTGTCATGCCTAGTCCGACATAACCGACGCCCAGGAGGACAACTACGGAACCAATGATCCACCAGCGTTTTTTCATGATTGATTTCCCCTTGTTTTTCTTAAAGTGATGAAATAAAGCGTAATGCCAAAACATTTCGTTGCTCGAAAGGTTATACGAAATGATTGGAAAAGGGTTACAGCTGTGGCGAAATATTTATGATTTCATCGCTTTTTGATAGGTTTTGACGTAAAGTACTTTACGGGTAAATCCCGTGATAAGATAAGGAATAGATGACGTTCCTTTGGAGGGGAGCTATGAACCAAGCGATTCGTTTTGATTACTCCAACGCTCGTGCTTTTGTCAAACCTCATGAATGGGAGCAGCTTGCTCCGGCGATTAGTCAGGCGCATGAAATGCTGCACAAAAGAACGGGACCAGGCAGAGATTATCTCGGGTGGGTAGATTGGCCCGAGCAGTACGACCGTGCTGAGTACGAACGAATCCGACAGGCAGCGGCACGTATTTCCGCAGACTCCGATGTGCTACTGGTCATTGGAATTGGAGGCTCTTATTTAGGGGCAAAGGCTGTGCTTGACATCTTGGGCCACAGCTTCTACAATTTGCTGCCGAAGTCCAAGCGGCGCTCCCCAGAGATTTATTTTGTAGGCAACAATATCAGTCCCGTCTACATTTCGCATCTGATGGACGTGCTGGAAGGAAAAGACGCGTCGATCAACGTCATCTCGAAATCAGGGACAACGACAGAGCCTGCAATTGCATTCCGGCTTTTTCGCAACTGGCTAGAAAAAAAGTACGGGCGAGAGAAAGCCAAAAAACGAATTTACATCACGACAGACAAGGCGCGTGGAGCCTTGAAAAAGCTGGCTGACGAAGAGGGCTATGAAACGTTCGTCATTCCCGATGATATCGGCGGACGCTATTCAGTCCTGACCGCTGTGGGGCTTTTGCCAATCGCGGTGAGTGGTGCGAATATGGATGCCCTGATGCAGGGAGCGGCAGATGCCAGAGAGCAGTACATGGTCATGGATCTGCATGAAAATCCGTGCTACCAATATGCGGCGATACGCAATGCGCTGTATCGAAAAGGCAAGATGGTAGAGCTGTTGGTCAGCTATGAACCGCAATTTCGCTTTTTTGCCGAATGGTGGAAGCAGCTATTCGGTGAGTCGGAGGGCAAGGACGGAAAAGGCATTTTTCCAGCCTCTGCAGAGTTTTCGGCGGATTTGCATTCTTTGGGACAATACATACAGGACGGTATGCGGCATTTGTTTGAAACTACGGTTTCTGTAACTAAACCTGCCATCGATATGACTGTACAGGAGGACCCGGACGATGTAGACGGTCTGAATTTCCTTACAGGCAAGCGCATGGGGTTTGTGAATAAAAAAGCTTTCGAAGGAACAGTGCTTGCCCACGTAGCTGGCGGAGTCCCTAATCTGCTCATAGAGATTCCGGAAGCCACGGCTTATCATGTGGGGGGCCTGATCTACTTTTTTGAAAAGGCGTGCGGGATAAGCGGCTATTTGTTAGGCGTAAACCCGTTTGATCAGCCAGGAGTAGAGGCGTACAAAGCCAACATGTTTGCACTTCTGGGCAAACCTGGCTACGAAGTGCAGAAAGCGGAACTGGAGGCTAGATTGCAAGAGAATAAGACGTATTTGACCGTTGCGGAGACAGCAGCCTATCTGGAGCTCCCGGAAACCTTCATTTTGGAAAGAATTAGCCAAGGACGGATTCGCGCCGTTCACGATGGCAATGAATATTTGATCAACAAGGATCAGTTCAAGCACCATCTGGAGGAAATGCGTAAGCTGCGGGAGTACGAGGAAGCAGCCAGGCATGAGACGATTCCCGAAAGCTATGATGTAAAAGATGAGGACTAAGCTATTGTTAGACTTGTCAGATGGTTGCCAACAGGACTATACTGGTCAATGAAAAAGGAAACGTAAACAACATAGACGAAGTAGCAACTCGGGGAGTCCTTCATGCAGGGCTGAGAGGATGGAAGCGACAGACCATCGACCCATTGCACCTGATCCGGATCATGCCGGCGCAGGGATATGGTTGCCGGCAAAAACTGCGCCTTGATTGGTTATATGCGTATGAGCCCACCTTTTCCTGCATAGGAGATGGTGGGCTTTTTGCCTTTGGTATGACCCGGACGAACACAGTGAGGAGAGAGAAGCATGAGTGATTGTCTGGTAGTGGGTGGAGGTATCATTGGTCTGAGTTTGGCGTATGAGCTGTCGCGCCGCGGCATGTCGGTTACGCTAGTTGAGCAAGGCGAGTGGGGTGGGCAGGCGTCTTCTGCAGCGGCTGGGATGCTGGCTCCTTTGAAAGAATTTACGGCACCGGGACCGATGCTCGATATGGGGGTAGCTTCCCTGCGACTGTATCCACAATGGGCGCAAACACTGGAGGAATTCACCGCAGGAGATGTGCAGTTAAGTCTGGAGGGACTGCTAACAGTCGCATTGGATGATGACGAACAAGAACAGCTGCAAGCCAAATATCGTTGGCAAAAGGAAAAAGGATACGCTGTTCACTGGCTCACGGGAAAAGAGCTGACCGAGGTTGAGCCGATGTTGACCGACAAGGCTCTGGCTGCCATCTATTCGCCAAGAGAAGGGCACATCAACAATCGCTTGCTGCTCCGGGCGTTGGTGACAGCGTGCCGACTGCAAGGCGTGAAGCTGCTCTCAGGATGCGTAGTGAGTGGAATTGCCGTCAAAGCAGGAAGGGTCATCGGAGTAGAAAGCTCCATGGGACCGCTTCGCGCAGGGCAAACCGTGATTACTTCCGGTGCATGGGCAGGGATCATGCTGGAGATGCTGAATGTTTCTGTGCCTGTACGGCCAGTTCGCGGACAGATAGCAGCCGTCTCCTCCGTGGGGATACCGCTTCGGACAGTCATTTTTGGGACGTCAGGCTACATCACGCCTAAAAAGGATGGAAAAATCGTGATAGGTGCCACAGAGGACGAAAGTGGCTTTCAGCGCGAAGTAACAATGGCCGGCTTGGCTAGCGTTTTAAATGGCGTCATGCCGTACGTTCCAGCATTGCACACAGCTGCGTTCCTAGAGGCTTGGGGAGGTCTTCGCCCGGCGACTGCCGACGGTAAGCCGCTACTTGGTCCGATCCCCGGCTGGACTGGGCTCTCTATCGCAGGAGGGCATTTCCGTAACGGCATTTTGCTATCACCAATCACGGCAAAGTGGATGGCAGATTATTTGGAGCAGGGCGGCACAGAGCATCTGGAGCCATTTTTGCCATCGCGTTTTATCAGTGAATAACACCTGGTTCATGCTTATCCTGGTTTTGAGTGAGCATCCTGCGTGGAAATTGGGCTAGTCCAGCCTATAATACGGTACACCTCCCCATAGGCACCTGTATATGGTAATAAAGAAACACCAGAAGGGGAGGAGTTTCCATGCAGTCTGATGAAAAAAACCTATACCAGGCTGACATACAGACCGTCAGTCTGCTAAAGGATATGCGTGAAAATGTGCACAACATTTGCAAAGATTACGTGGAGCAAAAAGTGCGCATCGAAGCTATCGACGGGCAGGTCATTGAAGGTGTCATTGTCGATTATGACGATCAAAATGTATATGTTGAAGTAGAGGATCCAGATGCGGAAGAAGAAGTAGATGATGAGGACGACTACTATCAGGTGGAGCAAGTCGCAAGTCATCAAACCTATGAGGACTGGGGAAATCCCTATTTTTCACCGTATGATGTCTACTATCCTTACCCTTATGGAGGCTACGATCCGTACGGTGATATAAGTCCTTATCCTGGTGGAAACGTAAGCCCATATGGCAGCAGCAACAACCCATTTCCGCAAGTAAGCCCGTACAGCAGCAGCAACAACCCATTTCCACAAGTAAGCCCGTACAGCAGCAGCAACAACCCATTTCCACAAGTAAGTCCGTACAGTAGAGGCAAAAGGCCATCACCACAAGTAAGTCCGTTTAGCAGTGGTAAAAGACCATCGCCACAAGTAAGTCCATTTAGCAGTAGCAGCAATCCTTGTGTTCCGATCAGCCCTTATGGAGAGAATCCTTACAGCCAGGTGAGTCCATATAGTGGAATGAATCCATTTCCGCCACAAGTAAGTCCATATATGGGCTTCAATCCATTCCCGCCGTTTCCGCCGGTATCGCCGTTTCCACCACCATTCCCGCCACCGTTTCCACCACCGTTTCCACCACCATTCCCACCACCGCCGCCACCTTGCCCACCAATGGGTATATCGCCGCAACCATTGCCGCCCGTTGTCGTTCCGAAAAGACGTCGACGTCGCTGCGGCGGTCGCAAAATCATCCCGCTTGCATTGTTTACCCTGCTTACCATCGCCTTGCTTTAATATGAAAACGAGCAACAAGTCTTTTGCCAAGCTTGGGCATAGAGGCTTGTTGTCTTTTTCTTTTTAGGGGAGTACAACGAATCGTTTTGTCACACATTAATAGAAGAATGGTTTCAAAGACAAAGGCAGGGATAGACGATGAAAACGATAAAAAGCAGCTTGCAGGGTACAAAAGGGACATTCGGTTACCTTCGAGAAGCACTACCAAACTTCACTCTGGCCAACTGGGATTATGAGCATGGTTTTTTTGACCGAGTACTGGATGACCGAAATATGGTCTTTCTGCGTTTGCCTGTGAATGTTGTGACCGGAGAGCTGGACAGTGAAGATGCGTGGCTGGAAATTGGCGAGCCGTTTGTTTTGCGCCACGTCTATCAAACAGGCGTCGAAGAAGATATCGGGTACATGGAGCCGATGGTTTCAGGTGTGATGAATCAGTTTCAGGAGCCAGTAGACAAGGATGCTGAGATTGACCCGA
Organism: Brevibacillus reuszeri; assembly: GCF_002897295.1. Classification (GTDB taxonomy): domain Bacteria; phylum Bacillota; class Bacilli; order Brevibacillales; family Brevibacillaceae; genus Brevibacillus; species Brevibacillus reuszeri_A. The sequence goes on along the minus strand of NZ_BEXF01000011.1, from coordinate 27,010 downwards.
GATGGATTCGCAAGGCAGAAGCGATCGTAAAGGAATTGGAAAATCGTCTTGCATGAAGAACGGGCCTAAGTGATAGGCCCGTTTTTGTCATTGAATAGGGTCGCGGCTACGCCATATACTCGGCGCGGCCAGGTTTTCTAATGTAAAAAGCAGGAAACCTATTTCAAACGGAGAATGGTAGCCCATAGCCAAAAAATGGTTCGGGGAGAGTCGAAAGCATGGGATGGTTCCACTCGCTTACGAAATGGTACTGGAAAATTCGCAGACCCATCACCTTGGGCACGAGAGTAATCGTTACTGATGAACATAGAGGGGTACTGTTGATTCGCCACACGTATACGGTTGGCTGGTATTTGCCAGGTGGAGGGGTGGAGAAGGGCGAATCGTTTTTTGAAGCTGCTCGGCGCGAGCTACGGGAGGAATGCGGAATTACAGTTGATGTACTCTCGCTGTGCCACCTTTTTTATAGCGAAAGAGAAGGCAAAAGGGACCACATTGCCCTTTTCCATGCTGCACTGACAGATTCGCAGGAGCCAAAGCGAGATCCTGTAGAGGTTGCGGAAATGCGATTTTTCGCTTGGGACGAATTGCCTGATGATTTGTCACCAGCGACGAAAAGGCGTTTACATGAATTTCGAGCACAATCTTTTCAAGAAGATAGATGGTAAGGAGAGGGGAATTTATGCATTGCCCTTTTTCCTATGGTATAGTGAAAAAAACGAAAAGAGCTTACTTTAGCGCTTGGAAGGATAAAAGTGAGGGCAGACCAGCATGAAGATTGCGACTGTACTGCGAAATGATGATTATACGCGAGAAGTAGAAAATGAATTGAAAGAAAAGGTAAGGGCTGCAGACAGTCCGCACAGATTCGTGTCTGGCCCTGACGAACGTCCCGATATGGTAATTTCCATCGGTGGAGACGGGACATTGTTGGAAGCGGTCCATCAATATGGAGCCGAGCCGGCTTACGTGGGCATTCACACGGGGCATCTCGGATTCTATGCAGACTGGAGACCCGAAGAGCTGGATGAATTCGTGGCGCAATTACTGGAGCAGGAAGAACCAGCGATTGCCGAATATCCTACTGTCGAATGCCGGATCGTGACAAGAGATGGTCAACAATACGATAAATGGGCTTTGAATGAGCTGGTGCTGCGCAATGCATCCTTATCGACGCTGGTGACATGCGTCTACATTAATGGTGATGAGCTCGAGACGTTTCGTGGTGACGGCCTGATTGTGTCCTCTCCGTCTGGCAGTACGGCTTATAACAAAGCAGTGGATGGTGCGATCGTACATCCGTCTATCGAGGCTATCCAGCTATCCGAGATCGCTTCGATCAACAATCAAGCATATCGTACAGTCAACAGCTCCCTCGTCTTGCCGAAGCATCATGAGGTTGAACTGATCGTGATGAACCCTGAGATCATGATTGGGTTGGATCGAGAGCAAGCTGTATGGAAAGACGTACGCTCCATTACATGCCGAGTGGGTCAGGACAAGATAAAATTTGCCCGTTACAAGCGACTGACATTTTGGAGCAGAGTACGCAAGTCGTTTATCAAAGGGTAAGTGTCTTTTTGGCCGGAAAAAGAGCAGGATGGTTCCGAAGCCATTGGAGCCATGCCTGCTTTTTGTTGTTCGAAAATGAGGGAGAGTCAGGAGGAAAAAAGAGTGAGTAGCAGTCCATTGGAAAAAGTTCGTCATTTTGTTCAACAATATCAGCCGGAGCTGGAACCGATCCTTTTTCAAGAGCCATTGCCCACATCAGAAGCCGCTGCTCAGGCGCTTGGTGTAGAGATCGGCCAGATCGCCAAATCAATCTTGTTTCGTGCCGGTGATAAATACGTGATGTTTGTCGCAGCGGGAGATGTACGCATTCATTCCAAACGTGTCAAAGCGGCGCTGGGCTCAGGAAAAACGAAAATGGCGTCTCCGGAAGAGGTTCTAGAGGTGACAGGCTATCAGGTAGGAGCAGTGTGTCCGTTTGCTCTCGAAATAGACGTTCCGATTTTTGTGGATCGTTCCTTGCAGCGTTTTTCTCATGTGTATACGGCAGCGGGTATTGCCGAATCGCTTTTGCCTGTTACATACGAGGCATTGCTACAAATGACTGGGGCAGAGGAGGTCGACGCTGCTTCTGCGGAGTAGGGATGCTACAGTAAAAAAACTCCATTCGTGAAAATGGAGTTTTTTACTTTTTTTCTAACAGCAGTTGATAAAAATGCACATCCTGCCAATCCCCGAATTTGAAGCCAACCTCGCGAAACTGCCCGATAAATCCAAAGCCGAATTTTTTATGCAGAGCGATGCTTGCTTCATTACCACCTACGATTCCGCTAATGACTGTATGGAAACCGAGCTGAGCGGCGCGTTGGAGGATGACAGCCATCAGTGCCGTGCCAACCCCTTTTCCATGGGCCTCATTAGACACATAAATAGATAGCTCGGTCGTTTTGGCATAAGCGGGCTTCTCCCGAAAAGAGGACAGGCAGCAGTAGCCAATAATGGCTCCTTCGGATTCAGCGACGAGCAGCGGGTAGTTTTCACCGTGCTTGTAAAACCACACTTCGCGCTGCTCCAGGCTTTGTTCTTCCAAATCAAAAGTAGCGACCAGATTCCGAATCGCATAGTTGTATATGTCCAGCATGGCTGGCAAATCATCAATAACGGCATCACGAATACGTATCATTGGTGAGGAACTCCTTTTAATAAGAGTGAACACTAGCAATGAACAGCTTTAACGAAGAGCTTCGTAAATCTGTCTTAGATTTGTATATCCCACTGCTTGCGCTTTGGTCAAATACTTTCCCCATAAAGCTCCGGCAGCCACTGCATCGCAATAGGCATGATGGCGGCGCGAAATCGGTATGTCATGCATGGCGCAAAGTACATCTAGCGAGCCGTTGCCGACAGGGCTGCTGAGCAACCGGATGAACAGCATCGTGTCGAGCATACGGTGCGTAAGCGGGCGTCTACTGGTCTTCCACAGTCCGGCACGCAAAAATTCCCTTTCGTGGCGAGAATGATGCGCCACCAACGGACGGTCTCCGACAAAGCGAAAAAATCGTGATAAGACCTGTACCAGCTCAGGAGCGTCTCGAACCATTTCATCTGTGATTCCAGTCAAGGAGCGAATATGGGGAGGGATCGAACGCTCGGGCTTTACCAGGGTGTAAAAGGAATCCCCGAGCAGCAATCGATCTCCCTTCATCGCTACTGCACCAATCGAAATGATCTCGTCACCATGATCGGGATAAAATCCGGTTGTCTCCAGATCGACCACGACGACCTCCATCCCCGCAAGCGGAATATTTGCGCTGGAATCTGCTTGCCTGCGTTCCTTGCTCAATGAACGCAAATAAGCGAGATGGTGCTTATCTCCCTCAATATGCCCTGTTTCCCATATTTTTGCGCCACTTGCCGATTCGCGGGTTAGGTGCCAAATACGCCGCAAAAGCTCCCATTGTGCCATAGATATGCCCCCTAACCTTGAAAGACGGACGGGAGCTTAGCTGTCATTCGCTGCAGACGAATAGCTAGCTTCATCGCAGATTTTGCCATCACACTTGTTTCAGCAGACAGTTCCCCGAGCTTTATGTAGCTGTTGCTCATGTATTGGCTGTCTTCCCAGTGAAGGGGAGGAATCAGCCGCAAACCGAGCAGCTGGCGAAATAAGTCCTCTACCTCGTCACAAAAATCTCTGCTCCAAATGCCTCGCTCTCGCAGGGAGGCGAGCCGTTCCAAGGTCGTACTGGCAAAAATACCGTTTGCGAGGGCAAAGTGCCTGACGCAGTTGATGATCGGGAGGTAGATGCCGTATTTCACATTGACAGCACCACGGAAGCGTCCCTTCACCTCTGGCAATATTCGTCCAAACAAGCCGAGTGGTACCTGGTAGTGCAGTGTATTGCTGACCAAGCGACTCAGCAGGAAAGGATTGTTGGATAGTAATTGGCGCAGTCGCACGAATACCGGAGCAAAAACGGCTGATTCCCCCCAGAGAACACGGACGTCACAGGTGAGCAGCAAATAGCGTGCTTGCTCCCATGTCGGGTGGGAAGCCCAGCGGTCCAGCTGATCCAGCCAATGCTCTACACTGCCGCGCCATTTTGCCGAGACGCAGGTGACATTTCCTTGGCAGGGCGGATAACCGACTTCCTCCAAGCCAGTGACGATCATTGCTCCAAGCAGATGAAAATAAGCATGCACTTTTTCAATTTCTGAAGCGTCCAAATGCGGTGGAATCGAATAAATCAAACCGTTATCCTGATCGCTAATGATTGCTTGCTCGGACCTGCCCCCACTGCCGAACTGCAAAAAGGCAAAAGGGACGGGCGGAGTACCAGCGCCCCTTTTTACGAGCTCACTGACAGCGAGCATGACGCCTTGTCTAGTGATGCAGTCATGGATCAGGTTGACGACGATTGAAAACGGAGCCAGTTCTTTAGAGCGGGTAATCAGCTGCAGGGGAGACGGGTCCAGCAATTGCTCCCGTATGCTTGCCAGCTCGAGAAACGACTTCGCGTTTTGAATCCTCTCAATTTGCTCAGGAGAGAGTGTGAGAGGCATTGCTTCTGACCGCTGTATGGGGCTGTATGCGTTCAGGCTGGAGTAGTTCGGGATAGCCGTATCCCCCGTGCTCGCTAAGATCAAGACCAACCACCTCTTCTTCCTCAGTAACTCGTAGACCAATTGTTGCTTTCAAAATGCCTAAAATAAGAAAAGCGACAACGAAGACATACGCCATAGACCCGACCAAACCGAGGGCCTGTATGCCTAATTGGTGAAAGCCGCCCCCGTAAAATAACCCTGCACCACCAACCCCTACTTTTTCAGCCAGCTCCGGTGTAGCGAAGAGTCCAGTCGAAAGCGTTCCCCAGATACCAGCTACACCGTGAACGGAAAAAGCAAAGACCGGATCATCTATGCCCATGCGATCAAACCAGATGGAAGTATAAAATGTTAGAATACCTGACACTCCTCCGATCAAGACAGCAGCCCATGGATCGACGAAGGCGCAGGATGCAGTAATGGCTACCAAAGCCGCTAGTACTCCATTTAACATGCTTGGAATGTCTGCTTTGCCCATTACGATCCAGGAGATGGCGAGTGCTGCAACAGCGCCCGCTGCCGTTGCCAGATTTGTCGTAACGGCGACGTAGCCGAAGAATCCGGAAGTGCTGCCGAGGGTTGAGCCAGCGTTAAAGCCAAACCAGCCGATCCACAGAAAGAGTACTCCCAAGACCGAGTAGACCTGATTGTGGCCGGGTATAGAATTGGAGCTGCCGTCCCGATTGTATTTGCCGATCCGTGGCTTCAACAATATCGTTGCGACCAGTGCAACGATTGCCCCTTGCAGGTGAACAACAGTCGAGCCGGCGAAATCCTGCATACCGAGCTGAGCTAACCAGCCGCCACCCCATACCCAATGACCGACGACGGGATAGATAAGGATGGTAAACAAGACGCTGAAAAGAAAGTAAATTGACAGCTTGGCACGCTCGGCGAAGCCGCCCCAAGCGATGGCGAGAGAGACAGCAGCAAAGGCGAGCTGAAATAAAAAGAGGATTGAGATCGGAATGGAAGACGCAGAAAATGCGGAGAAAGAGTCTGTTTGTGTTCCGTCAAAGAAGAAGCCGGAGAGTCCAATAAACGAGTTGCCATCCCCGAATGTAAGCCCAAAGCCCAGAGCCCAAAATGCGATCGAGCATATTCCAAACGTTAGAATCGTCTTCCCTGCGACGTGACCGGCGTTTTTCATGCGAGTTGAGCCTGCCTCCAAGAGGGCAAAGCCAACCTGCATGAGGATAACCAGAATTGCAGATACCATGACCCATGTGGCATCAATGGCGGCAGAGAGTTGCGCAACAGTCGGTTCCATTCCATCCACTCCTTTTTAAATGTCAGATAAACTAACATCATTTTTATTTATGTCAGATTATATGACGTCAAATTATGAATTGCAATTCTTTTTTCACAAAAGAAAAAACACCAATCTCTGCTGCTTAAGCAGAATGAGATTGGTGTTCTTGTTCTGACTGGCTGCGTGTGCGCCGCTCCAATGTGAATCCAATAAAGCAAATCAAAGTGAGGAACAGCCCGCTTATGAGGAACAGCTGCTCTACAGGTAATTTGCCGAGCCAGATTGCTCCGAGGATGCTAGAGAGCATTCCGAAAAACGTGAACAGCAGCATGTTGATTGCGAAAACCTTGCCTGTATTTTCATTCGTTGCTTTCAACTGGATAGCGGTAACGGTAGGGATGCCGGAGAAAGGCCCGCCAACACCGGCAATCGCCGCTGCGAGAAAAGCGATCCAGTGGCTAGTACTGCCAATGGTCAGGAGCAAAAATCCGACTGCTTGAAACGACCACCCGATCAAAATGAGGAATAAGTGCCTGGTATAGTAGGCGCGCGCCATGTAGAGACTGCCGAGCAAATTCCCGATGCCGTAAAATCCGATCAGGATCGCTAGTGTACTCCCGTTCCCTTGCTCGATTCGCTCAGCGAGGAAGGGGAAGCCCACGTTGTAGCAAATGACCCAGACGATGAAGCCCAGATTGCTGAATAACAAAACCAGAAAAAGGAGCTTGTTTCGTTTTATTTCGCCAAGTCCAAGGGCAATGTCGTTCACATATTGCTTCGGCGTCATTTTACTTGGAGCCGTTTCGGAACGATTATGTAGAGAGCTGCGAATGGCATAAAGAAAAAAGACCGATACAAGATAGCTTGCTGCATTGACAAAAAACAGGGTAGATAGCGGCACAGAAGCAGCGAGCAAACCGATCGTCATAGGTGCCAAAATTCGCACAGTTCGAAAGGTTGTGTCTGATAGCGCGTTGGCTTTGCCGAGCTGCTCTAGCGGGACGATAGCTTTTAGCGCAACTGTCCTAGCAGGCTGAAACAGGCTTGAGAATAACCCCAGCAAAAACTGTGCGGCCAAAAAGAAGGAAAATTGTTCAATTCCAAATAGCGCCATGATACCAACTGCAATGACTACCACGATCCGTGCGAGGTCTGCCCCTACCATCAATAGCTTTGGGTTGTACCGGTCTGCCAGAACACCGCCGATCAAATAAAACAGCAGGCCGGCGACCATTTCTGGAATAGCGAGTAGGCTCAAGGCAGTTCCTGATTTGGTAGCTTGCAGCAAGTACCAGAGCAAGGCAAAGCTGTAGCATTGATCCCCGATGTTGGCAGTCAGCTGAGCTAGCCAAAGCTTTAGGTACGATGCGTTTTTCCATAAAGATGTGGATGCTTCCACAAGAAATCTCTCCGTCCTGTAACGATTGATGTTGAGTATGTTCCGATAGAGTTTTTTTTACCTAGCGTAGCAAGGCACAGAAAGAAAGTAAAGAAGAAGTAAGTGATAGTAAAAAAAGCCGATCTCTCGGCTTTTCTTGTAGCTTCTATTGCTCGATCTGATTGTCATTGGTATTTTGATTGGCGTGTTGCTTGGATGAGCCTTGGTTTTCTTCCGTATGGGTGTCATCGGCAACGGTGCTGCTGGTCAATCCGGCAACAGCCAATCCCTTTTGATTCAAGTTTTTTGCGCTTTTCCATTTTGCCATACAATAAGCACCCCTTTTTCTCTGAAATGACTTCTGCCACAACCTTACGATGCCAAACGGGCAGACAATGTACTCAGGCACTTTTTCCCGATAGTTGTTTTGAGGGTACGGTTAGCAGGTATACTTACAATAAGAAGTGAGGCTATTGTGAAAAAAGGGGGATGGCGACATGGATGAGTGTGTCATCATCGTCGAGGGGAAGACGGATAAGGAACGGCTTTTGCGTGTTCTTGCAGAGCCAGTTACGATCGTTTGTACGTACGGCTCCTACAGTATCGAAAAAGGGGAGCAGCTCGCCAGGCAAGCGCAAGCGGCGAGTGAAATTTACTTGTTTACAGATGAAGACTACAGCGGGAAAAAGCTCCGCTCCTGCTTAGTGGAGGACTTTCCTGATGCGATCCATATCCATACCCAGAAAATGTATGGGGAAGTAGCAAATACACCCCTTGCAGTGTTGGCAGAAATTTTGGAACGTGCTGGCTTTGCGGTTATTGTGCCCAACCAGGAGCTGGATTGACAGTCTGGGGATAAAACATCCTTTCATCGGCTATAACAGTAGTAAAGATGGATTGGTGGAGGTGCAATGTACTTTGCGAAGTCTGATGACATTTTTAAACCGCATGAACATCATGGTTTGGCTGCTCGGCATTTTTATTGGTCACGCGGCTCTTTATCTCATTTTGGGAACGGCTACGTGGCTCGCAACATCGCTTTTAGCAACGGCATTTTATGGCATCATTTTGCTGGTTGGCAAATTAATTGCAAGCCGATATCCTGACAAGGAAGAGAGCAGATAAGAAGCCGGCACAGATGCAGCCGGCTTTTTTGCCCTTTACAGTCCCAAAAATTGCAGGCCTAAAATGACCAGTCCCAGTATCCATACGTAGATCGCAAAGCCCTTCATGGAGCCTGAGCTAATAATTTTCATCATCCAGCGAATCGCCACATAGCCAGCAATTCCAGCACAGATTGTTCCGACCAGCATAGGTGCCAAAAGAGAGGTTTCGATCGGAGCTTTTACGAGCTTGACGGTTTGCAGCAAGCAAGCCCCGAGGATTGCCGGCAAGGACAGCAAAAACGAAAAGCGGGCAGCATCGGCACGTTCAATCCCTCGCATCAGCGCTCCGGCTATGGTTAAGCCTGAACGGGAGATGGCGGGCAGTATCGCGGCACCCTGCAAAGTGCCAATGATCAGCGCATCCGTATAGCTGATCTCATCAAATTTACGGTGTCCGCGACGCATGGATTCGACTCCCCACAGAATGGCTCCGGTCACGAGGAATTCCCAGCCGATCGTTACTCCGGTTTGCGATATTTCTTCGAAGAAATCCTCAAACGTAAGTCCGATAACAGCAGTGGGGATCGTACCGACGAGCAGCAGCTTTGTCAGCTTGCTAAAAGGGTTCATCAAAATAAAGCGAATCTGTGGCCAAAAGACAATCACCACAGCGATCAATGTCCCGAAATGAAGCATCGTGTCAAAGAGCAGGCCGATATCCTGGAGACCGAATAGCTTGCGAAACAAAACCAGATGACCTGTACTGGAAATGGGTAAAAACTCAGTCAAGCCTTGGACAATCCCTAAAAAGATATGTTCAAGCAAAAGCAGCATCGCCAAAGAGTCACTCCTATCTGCATCAGGGTAGAGTAAAAATTGCGGGAAGCGTAAGCCAAGCCCTTATTGCTATATGTATGAATGGCAGGAGAAGACTTGCCAACTTTGCAAAAAGAGGTAAAAAAAGTTGTGGTATTTTCTTCTCGTTGATGGGTATAGTTAGGGTGCATAGAGGAAGAGAGTGAGGAAAAGAACGAATGTACAATGGAAGAAGACCGGAGCGGCGAAAACCCGCGTCAAAAGTCGCACCAAAAGTTGCATCCCCGAGCAATTTGTTGGCGGGAATGACTTTGGAAATGACAGTAGCCCGTCAAACCGACATCGGTTATTTTTTGCGTTCAGGCAAGGATGAAGTATTTCTTCACGTAAATGAAGCTCGTGGACGTTTGCATATGGACGAAGAGGTAGAGGTGTTTTTATACCACGATCACGAAAATCGGCTGGCCGCGACGATGGCTATGCCGTATGTCGCTATGGGCGAGTACGGGTGGCTAGAGGTCGTGGATATTTCTCCGCGAATGGGCGTATTTTTGGACAATGGAATCAACAAGGACTTGCTGTTGTTCATAGACGATCTGCCAAAGCTCACTGATGAATGGCCGCGTCCAAAAGACCGCTTGCTCGTAGCCTTGAAGCGTGACAAGCTGGGCAGACTGCTGGCAAAGCCTGTAACGGAAAATGAAATCACACAATTTGCGGTACCTGCCGATGCGCAGATGAAAAACAAGCAGGTCGAAGCAACGGTGTACAAGGTCATCCAGGCAGGAGCCTTTTTGCTGACAGAGGACGATCACATCTTGTTTATTCATCGGGACGAGATGGAAGGTCGCATGAGAATGGGACAAACCGTCAGCTGCCGTGTGAGCTACGTGCGTGAGGACGGACGCTTGAACGGCTCCATGAAGGTGAGAAAAGAAGTAAAATACGGCGAAGATGCGGACAAGCTGCTGGAGTACTTGAATAACCGTAACGGCGCGATGCCGTATACAGACAGCACGGATGCTGACATCATTCGCGAGAAGTTTCAAATGAGCAAGTCCAGCTTCAAGCGAGCGCTTGGCAAGCTGATGAAAGAACGGCGTGTAGAGCAAGTAGACGGCTGGACAAAAGTCATCGATAATAACCCGCAGTAATAAGTAAACCCTCCAAGTCGTTAGTGTTCCTTTGAAACGGAACCTACGTCTGGGAGGGTTTCTTTTGTGTGTCGTCGCCAGGGTGTCTGGGCAGGAGGCTTTTCTCTTCCTAGCCCTTTTATACGGTTGTTTGAATTTGCCCTTTTTGCTTGCGACTTTTTAGGTAAGACAGACCGAAAACGGCGGCAAGCAGGATGAACCCCGCGATATCACTCTCGATGCCTGGAATGACGGCAAGCACTCCGCCTGCGACAGCTGCGATTCGCTCCAGTATATTCAGCTTAGCCATCCAATAACCGATCAGTCCTGCACCTACACCGATCATCCCGAGGGTGGAGGTAAGCATGACCCAGAGCGATTCGGTAAAGGTCGTATCGATCAAAAGCAAGGCAGGGGATACGACAAAGATGTATGGGGCCATAAAAGCTGCAATCGATAATCGGGTGGACTCAATCCCGGTCTTGATCGGTTTTGACTTGGCGATACCCGATGCGGCAAAGGCAGCCAGCGCAACTGGTGGAGTGATATCAGCGACGATGCCAAAATAAAACGTAAACATATGGGCGGCTATGACTGGGACACCAAGCTGGACGAGCGCGGGCGCAGCGATGGTAGAGGTGATGATGTAATTGGCAGTTGTAGGGGTGCCCATGCCAAGGATCAATGAGGCGATCATAGTAAAAAACAGCGTGAGGAAAAGCTCGCCGCCCGCTAGATCAATCAGCCCATTGGCCAGCTTCAAGCCAATTCCCGTCAGCGTAATCGTACCGACGATAATGCCGGCGCAGGCGGTTGCTGCTACGACACCCAGCGCCATGCGAGCACCGGAAGCAAGCGCCTGCAAAATGTCTGCAACAGACATTCGCGTCTCCTTGCGAAAGGCACCTACTACGATTGTGGAAACGATACCGATAATCGCGGAGCGCTCCGCCGAAAAATTCATCATAAGTGCCGTAATAATGATGACGATCGGGAGCAGCAGGTAGGCTTTTTTCAGCACCTCTTTTTTGTTAGGCAGCTCTTCCTTCGTCAATCCGCGCAGCCCGAGACGCTTGGCCTCGAAGTGTGTCATGATCCAGATACCTACGAAAAACAGAATTGCTGGCAGTGCAGCCGATTTTGCAATTTCCAGATACGGTACCCCGATGAATTCCGCCATCAAAAAGGCGGCTGCGCCCATGACGGGAGGCATGATTTGCCCGCCAGTAGAAGAAGAGGCCTCGACAGCTGCGGCGAATTCGGAGCGATAGCCGAGCCGTTTCATCATCGGGATGGTAAAGGCACCTGATGTGACGACGTTTGCAACCGAGCTGCCGCTGATCGTGCCTTGGAGCGCGCTGGAGAAAACAGCCACCTTGGCAGGGCCGCCGATCCGTCTACCTGCTACAACCAGGGACAAATCGTTGAAATATTCGCCGACGCCCGTCTTTTCCAGAAAGGCCCCGAATAATACAAATAGGAAAATAAACGTAGAGGAAACAGCGATGGGCGTTCCAAGTATGCCTTCCAGCGTATAGTAGCTATGACCGATGATTCGCGAGAGATCGCTGCCTCTGTGTTCCAAAAAGCCTGGCATGTAGGGACCGAGATACGTATACAGCAAAAAAATAGTGGCGATGAGAGTGATAGGCAGACCGACTACGCGTCTGGCAGCCTCCAGCACGAGAAGAATGGCAATGCCCCCAACGACCATGTCCAGCGAGGTGTAATTGCCTGTGCGGGTTACCAGTCCCTCGTAATCCACGACCCAATACAGGGTGACGGCAACACCTAAAAGCGCAAGCAGGATATTGATGACTCCGATCTTGTTGCTATCCCCTTTGCTTCTTCCGGCATACAGCAAATACACGAGGCAAAGGCCAAATGCCAGATGGATGGGGCGATGGATTTGGGGAGGAATCGTAAAAAAGAGAGTGCTGGATAGCTGATAGAGGGAAAAGAGGACCAAAAGGCAAAAAGTGATCCACTTCATTGGACCTGCGAGCTGGCGTACAGCAGATTCTTTGTCGTATTGAGCTATCAGCTTATCCATTTCTTGCTGACTCATGTTTGGTGTACTCATCTAGTAACCTCCTAACTCGCTCATTATGGATCGCTTTTCGGTCTTTATAGTAATGGCTGCTCCTGGCAACGCAACCAGGTGTAAAGGAATTTCTTGACCTGCCAAAAGCAAAGTGTGGTTTGCGCGGATTTGTCCAATAAACAAGTGTAGAGCTGGAAAAACCCGATGCATGTTGCGGAGGAGAAATTGCCCATTTGCAATCACCAGCTCCTCACCGGGTGCCAATTCATTTTCCATTCCGATGCCATAATCATGAAAGGTCATCTCGGACAAAATGAGCTTGCCGTCTGCAGCACGGTAGTGCTCTTCAACTGCTGAGCGATGTATCGAGTGTATCCAACGGATGGAAAATTCGCCCTGCTCACCAAGCCTGCTGCTCCAAACGAGCTTCTGGGTTTGAGCATCACGGATGACGAGCGAGGTGTGCATTGGGACAGTCAGGATGCAGGCGACAGCAAGGAGTAGAAGGAAGGAGAAAAGGCGGAACGCGGTCCGCCCTTTTGTAGCTGCTACATCTTTTGAAAGCAGCATACTTTGTCTACTTCACGCCTTTTTCATCAAAGTATTTCTTCGCTCCGGGGTGGATCGGAATACTTACGCCAGCCAGTACACTTTCCATTTTGATTTCTTTGGCTTTGGCGTGACCGAGCTTGTCGGTATTTTCAAAAATGGCCTTTGTCACCTTGTATACGAGGTCTTCGCTTAGATCAGCACGGACCAACAGCATGGATTTAACCGAAACGGTTGTTACCTCTTCCGGAACGGTCTGATACGTATTCGCTGGCACAACCGTTTTTACATAAAATGGATACTTGGCGATGATGGCATCGATTTTGTCTGCGTCTATCGGGATGATCTTTACCCCTGTTGTGGCAGCGAGCTCCGTAATCGCAGCAGTCGGTGTACCTGCTGTCTGGAACGCAGCATCGAGCTGACCATCCTGGATGGCTTTGGCTGAATCGGCAAAGGACAGTCGCTGGAGCTTGGTATCATCAAAGGTCAAGCCGTATGCCTCCAATATTTGCTGGGCATTTACTTCAGTACCGCTGCCAGGTGCTCCAACGGAAACGCGTTTTCCTTTCAAATCAGCTACGTTCTTAATGTTGCTGTCAGCGGAAACAACGATCTGGATTGTTTCGTCATACAGGGCACCCAAGGCTTGGAAGGCCTCAATTTTTCCATCCTGCTGAAACATGTTGGTCCCTTTGGAGGCGTATTCTGCGATGTCATTTTGTGTAAAGGCGATATCTGCCTTCTTGTCGCGCAAAAGGCGAATGTTCTCCGCGGAAGCACCAGTGGCTTGGGCAGTTGCAGTAATTCCGGCATTTTTGGTAATATGGTCTGCCATGCCCCCGCCTAATGGATAATAGGTGCCTCCGGTTCCGCCTGTTGCTATGACAAGCTGTGAAGGGTCGTTATTGCCACTGGAAGCACTGTTGCCACCACATGCTGCCACCAGCGACATAGTTACAAGAAGAACGAATGAAAGAAGAAAACCGCGCTTTTTCAAAAAGAATCCCCCTCGTCAAAAAAGTTCTGTATTTTCTGTTTTCGATTGAATTTTAAAGGTCTGACTATAAAAAACTACAAATATCTATAGAAAAATATAGTAAAATAGGAATAATACAGATAGAGAGAGCGGGCACATGTTTTGATGAGAGAAAGTACATTCATTCTTTTGCTAATGCTGCTAGCTGTCCCGATTGCTGGGGAGCTGAAATTTCACCCGTTCCAAGATGAATTTCGAGTCAGCTTTGGAACCACCGCGTTTTTCTTTTTATTGCTCTGGCTGCGCCCTTCTTTGCTAGCAGGAATTTTAACGGGGATAATTGTCGTTTTATTTAGAATTGTCTTGGATTTTTTCTATCTTGATGCCTTTTCCTTCCTGCACTCATTTCACATGCATCTGCCAGCCTTCTTCTTTTACGCCGTATTTGCCTGTCTTTTTTCAGTATTTTGTGTAAACACGCTTCATCATCGCCCCCTTTTGGTAGGCATTTTAGGGACGTTCGCTGAAATTACGGCCAATTTAGTCGAGCTTTCCTTTCGCTCTCCATCCTGGGAAGGGGTCTTTCAATTATCTGTAGTGGGACAGATTGCGGTCATCGCAGTCATTCGCAGTTTCTTTGTTCTCAGCTTTTTTAGCATGATTCAGCTGCGCCATGCCAAATGGATGGAGCAGGAGCAGCGGATTCGCAATGAACGCGTTTTAATGCTTGTCTCTAATTTGTACGAGGAATCGATTCATCTGAAAAAAACATTGCATCAGGTGGAGGACATCACACGGGAGTGCTATGAGCTTTACCGTGAAATGAAGGAGCGGGTAGACGTTGCTGACAGCAATAAATATGCCAAAAAGCTGCTGCTCATTGCTGGACAGGTTCATGAAGTCAAAAAAGATAATCAGCGGATTTACGCTGGTCTCTCCAAGCTGATTTCTGATGAAAATGCCCGCGATTATATGCCGCTTGGCGAGCTCGTGACAATCGTTGTCCATGCGCAGGAAAAGTATGCTCGCTTGCTCGATAAAAATATTCGCTTCACATCCAGGGTGGAAATTCCTTATTTGTCCTGTCATATTTACACGACGCTGTCACTTATCAACAATCTGGTTGCCAATAGCGTGGAAGCTATTGCGGATCGGGGAACGGTGTCCATCGGGGTTACGATGAATGAAACGGAAGAGTGGATTCGCTTTTGTATCGCGGATGATGGGCCAGGCATTGCGGTGAAAGATGTGGAGCTGCTGTTTATTCCCGGGTTTACGACCAAATATGATAGTCAGGGGAACCCTTCTACCGGGATTGGTTTGTCCTATGTAAAAGAAATGATTACGAATCTGCAAGGGAACATCGACATAAAAGAACCAGCCGAAGGATACACCACTGTATTTGACATTCGCTTGCCAGTTGCAAGTTTGATACAGAAAGGGTGAGCATATGCGCTTTTTCATTGCGGATGATGACCCTGCTATTCGGTTGATGCTGACTCAAATCATTGAGGATGCTGATCTGGGGGAGGTTTGCGGAGAGGCAGAGGATGGCTCCCAAATCGATAGCAATTTTTTGGAATGGAAGCAAGCTGATATCCTGCTCATTGATTTGTTGATGCCGAATCGGGATGGGATTGAGACAGTACGTCAGCTGAACGGCTATCCCGGAAAAATCGTCATGATCTCCCAGATTGAAACGAAAGAACTGATTGCAGAAGCCTACTCGTATGGAATTGAGTATTATGTGACCAAGCCGATAAATCGGCTGGAGGTAGTCAGTGTTTTGCAAAAGGTCAAGGAACGCATCCGCCTGCAGCAATTCATCGGGGAGATTCAGCGATCTTTGAGCGTCCTGACAACAGCCAATGCGGTGCAGGCGAGCAAGGAGCAGATCTCCTCGCAGCAAAGCATTTTGTCTTCGGCAAGGTACTTGCTCACGGAGCTGGGGCTGATTAGTGAAAATGGAAGCAAGGATCTTCTTGATATGATGGACTTTCTCGATCGCTGGGAAAAGGAGAATACGCAAGATGCCCGCTTCCCTTCCTTGCGCGAAATCTTTTTGCAGGTAGCCGCTCATAAGCGAGGGGCTGGACCTATGGCTCAAAAAGAAATGAAGGCAGCAGAGCAAAGAGTGCGCCGCGCTATTTACCAGGCATTGACTCACCTCGCTTCACTGGGACTGACAGACTTTAGTCATCCGAAATTCGAGAGCTACGCGTCTACCTTTTTTGATTTTACGGAGGTGCGAAAGCGCATGCGGGAGCTGGAGGGTCAGATGGAATCAGCTTTGCCTGCGACGCCGAGAATCAACACGAAAAAATTCATTTTTATGCTCTATATGGAGTCAAAAAGACGAATCGGGTAAAGTGGCAGTTGACTTTTTGGAGCGAGCCTCTAAATGTGGTAAGATATTTCTATTGTTGTTGGGAGGGAAGCTCGTGAGCGAACTACGTAATCCGTGGCAGTTACTATACCGTGTTTATCGCCATGTACAACCTGTGCTGGAGCGAGAGTTTGCAGCCTGGTATAAAAAGGCACAGGCGATTCCCAACCCGGAGCTACGAAAGCAAGCACAAGACAGCATGGACTCCAAGAAGTTTCACTGTCAAGGCGGGTGTGTCTACGCCGCACAAGTAGTGGGACATGTAGAAACGATCGTGCCTCTCATTGTTGCTTATCAGACGATCAGTGATTATTTGGACAACTTGTGTGATCGCAGTACATCGCTTGATCCGCAAGATTTCAGACAGCTGCATGTATCGATGCAGGATGCCTTGACTCCCGGCGCTCCACTGCGAGATTACTATTTGTATCGAGAGGACAAGGATGACGGAGGCTTTCTCGCTGATTTGGTCCAAACCTGTCAGAGGTTCGCAGCACAGCTGCCGGCTTACGAGAAGATTCAATCGCAAGTACTTGAGTTTTCCTGTCTGTATAGCGATTTGCAGGTATATAAGCATATCGATCCAAAATTACGCGAGCAAGAGCTGTTTGCCTGGTGGGATCTTCACAAGGAGCGTTACGGCTATATACAATGGCAGGAATTCGCCGCTGTGACAGGGTCTACCATCGGTATTTTTGCCCTGTTTTGTATGGCGACAGATAGCAGAGTGAAGGAAGAGCAGATCGAGGTAGTGAGCGAGGCATATTTTCCGTGGATGTGTGGTTTACATATTTTGCTTGACTACTTGATCGACCTGGAAGAAGACAGACTTGGCGGAGATTTGAACTTTGTCAGTTACTATCTATCCGAGCAAGAAGCTACAGAGCGCTTGCAATTTTTCATCCAGCAAGCAAAGGCAAGCGTTAGACGCTTGCCAAATCCTGCATTTCACCGTATGATCGTTGACGGGCTAGTTGCATTCTATCTGGCGGATCGTAAGGTAAATCGCAGCCAGCCACGCATCTATACCATTGCCAAACAACTGTTGAAACAGGCGAAGGGCTTGCCTTCCGTTCTGTTTTATGTGAACAGCTTACTTGTAAGGCGATAACGGAGAAGAGGTTAGCGCATATGCTTGCGCTTGTACGAAAAGCCAAATCCCATCAATGAGAAGGCAACTACGATACAGCCAAGGATACCGAGGGGACTTTTCTTCCCGATGGCAATGCCAACTCCGATGAGACAGGCGGTTACGCAAAAAGCCAAAGCCAGTGTTACCATTTGATAACGATTCATCGGTCTGTAACCTCCTATCTGTCAATGTTCCCATTATACCTTATTTTCCGCGAAAAATATCAAGGGAAAGATTCCGGAAAACCCGGTAAAATATTGTGCGAAGTGGTGGATACCGCAGATGGAAAGCATTTTACAATTCAAAAAGAATAATCGGATGTTTGAAGGGAAAGTAACCTACGAAGAAGGCGACCTGATAGAAGTCGTGTTTTCTTCTCCGGTGGATGTGACAGTAGGTGACCAGCTCCCCTGTTTATTGAATGTTGATTATGAGACCATTAGTAACTTTGATGCGGTTGTGCTGGCAAAAGATCAAAATCGGCTATTTTTGTTTCACTCACCGACGGCTACTGAGTTTCGTGAACAACGCAGACGCTATCCAAGATTTGATATGGAGGTAAAAGGCTGGATTCAATATCCGACCCAAGAGCCTGATTCGCTGTTTTCTGTCTACAGCCATATGGTTGATCTCGTGAATTTGAGCTTGGGGGGGCTAGCGTTTCGTATGGACAAACCGATTCCTTGCGAACAAGGGCTGGTTTTTTCAGTAGAGTTGTATGGACGCAATCGCCCGGACGGAGTCGTCAAGGCTGAGCTGCAAATCATTCACGAGCGCATCGAAGGCCCACATTATTTGTTTGGTGGCACGATCAAAGGCATTAACGCACGCCATTTTCACAATCTGCGCAAATATATACTGCATCGGCAAATTGAAGAACGCAGGCAAGTCCAAATAGAACAAACTCTTTGATTATCAGCGAGTGTACACTTCTCGAACCTGCCTCCTGATCAATCCTTCCTCATGAGAAAGCATCCTTAGAGAAGGCCTCGATTGAGGTTTTCTTTTCGTTCCAAAAAACTTACCTACATAATTATTTTTGGCGGTAAATGATAGGCAATTTGTATTGTCAAAAAGCCATCCTTGTAGTTACTATTACAGTAGTGACTAACAGGAGGGCTTTTTATGCTGCAAGCAATGGTTGTTGTTTTCGGCTTTATGGCATTAGGCTTTTTTGCGCAACGGAGAGAGGAACAGAATCGTTCACTGGCGAAGCTTTGTCTGTATTACCTTATTCCGATTTTGATTTTTCAATCTTTTGTTCACACTGGGGTATCTGTGCAGTCTCTCGGCATGATCGTACTGCACTTTTTTGTAACCACCCTGCTGGTGTATATGCTGTTGATTCAAGTTGTTGGACGCTTGTTCAGGTGGAAGCATGAGGAACTGAAGTGGAATGCCCTTGCTGCTACCTTGGCGAATGTTGGTTACTTTGGTCTCGCGGTGATCCGCTATGCAGTCGGCGAACATGCCGTTCCGTATGCGGTGGCGGTTTCCCTCGCTTTTAACCTGTACATGGCTTTCTTCGGGTTTGCGCAGGTTGGTGGAGAACGGGAGTGGAGTGGCAAGTTTCGGAGGGTGCTGCAAAATCCGTATTTATACGCTGTTATAGCTGGCTTACTGTGGAAAGGCTTGGACCTGACCATGCCTGCTGCGCTGGACGCCTTTCTTAATTTGGCAGCCAGTGCCACGCTTCCGCTGACCTTGCTTTTGACAGGGGCAGAAATGCGCAAGAATCGTTATGGAAAAGAAGGGCTATGGGATGCAGCAAAGGTAAGTATAGTGAAGCTGATATTGCCGGTACTCGTAGCCTGGCCGCTAGCTGTATGGATGACAGATGACAAAGTGGAGCAAAGTGTGATGATCCTCATGTTTGGGATGCCCACGTCGTTAAATTTATTGCTGCTGGCCAAAGACCAGGAGAGAGATACAACCAGCTTGGCGATGATTATATTACTGACTACGATTGCGAGTCCGTTTACGCTGATGTTTGTGATGAACCATTTACCATAGACGAAAAAGGAGAGAGATTGTGAGTACATTACTAGAGCAGCTCCAGCTTTTTGGATTCAATCAATACGAAGCCAAGGCATACATGGCGCTCGTCAGCTTGGGCGCGTCCAATGCATATCAGATCAGCAAGGAGTCGGGCATTCCTCGCGCCCGCGTATACGACACGCTCGATACGCTGGTCAGTCGCGGAATTGCCATGCTGGAGGAAGCGGAGGATGGGACAAAAAGCTATGCGCCGCTTCCTGTTGATGTATTTCTCGATCAGGCGAAGCAGTCTTTTGAAGAGAGCTGGAGCAAGGTCTCTGAAGAATTGCGGACGATGGAAAAGCGTGAACCGAAAAGTGACGTCTCGCTTACGACGGTCAGAGGCGAGGACAACGTGCTTTCTTTTTGCCGCATCATGATCAGACGAGCAAGGGAGCAGGTTCTGTTGTCTATGTGGGAGCCCATGTACGACAAGCTGAAAAACGAGCTGCTTGCAAAGGAAAAGGCAGGCTGCTCGATCAAAGGCATCCTGTTTGATGTGGACAATCCGATGGCAGGCTTGTATAAGCACCGAACCAATGAATATATCAACAAGCAGACAGAAGAACGATGGTTTGTTTTATCGATTGATGGAAAAGAATTGTTGTACGGACATTCGGCAGAGAGAAAAGGAAATGCGTATTACACCGATGATCCGGTCCATATTTTTTTGATGGAAGATTATATATGGCATGACATTCTCGTCAATCGCCTCGTGGAGGCAGGAAGCCAGGAACAGCTCGACAAATGGATTTTGCCTGAGATGGAACAGTTCTTTGGCAGAAAAATGCTGCCGGAATCGTATTGGACAAATCAGGATGAGAGGAAGGGATGAGATGTGGAATAAATGGCTAAGCATTTTGCTAGTTATGGTTCTGGGTGTGCCTGTTGTTGCCTGTGAAGCCAACAATGTGGACGGGTCGGAGCCAAATCAGCAACCGTTTCCGTACACAGTTGAGGTAGCTGCACAGCAGCTCGATGTTCCGTGGGAATTGGACTTCGCGGCGGACGGTCGCATCTTCTTTACAGAAAGACCGGGGAGAGTGCGAATCATTCAAGCAGGCAAGCTGTTGCCCGAGCCGCTTATTTCCTTCCCAGCTCCTTTTGTCAGTGAGGGAGAGGGAGGGCTGCTCGGGCTAGTGCTTGACCCTCAATTTGCCCACAATCATTATGTGTATGTGTACCAGACGTATCGGGAAGGACAAAACACGTACAATCGCGTACTCCGACTACGGGAAAATAACAACCAGGCTGTCATCGACAAGGTGCTGATCGATAAAATTCCAGGTAGTGCGATCCACAATGGAGGCCGAATCAAAATTGGCCCTGATCAACGTCTTTACATAACGACAGGAGATGCGAGGAGGCCCGAGCTAGCTCAGGATCGAGCCAGTCTCGCAGGAAAAATTTTGCGAATCAATCTGGATGGAACGATTCCTGCGGAAAATCCTTTCCCTGGCTCACCTATATATAGCTGGGGACATCGCAATCCGCAGGGAATCGCCTGGAACCCGCAAACAGGCTTTTTGTACAGCTCTGAGCATGGTCAGTCCGCGCATGATGAGATCAATCGGATTGAAGCTGGAGTTAATTATGGCTGGCCAGAAATACAAGGCACGGAGCAAAGAGCAGGGATGAAGTCACCGATCCTGCAAAGCGGGGACCTTACCTGGGCGCCATCAGGAATGACATTTATATCGAAAGGGCCATGGGCCGGTGAGCTGCTCGTTGCCAATCTGCGCGGTGAGCAGCTGCAACGAATCTCGATAGACCCGAATCAGCCGGATAAGGTTCGCGAATCCACCGCTTTGCTTCAACAGCAGTACGGGAGGCTGCGTGATGTGGTCGAAGCTCCAGACGGCTCGCTCTATTTGTTGACGAACAACCGGGATGGTCGCGGCGAGCCAAAGGAAGGCGACGACAAAATCATCCGGCTTGTTTTGAAACAACAGTAGTGGCAGCTCTCGGCTTGCCCCAGATGAGTCGCTGAATCAATATTGCGCCAGCCCCGACTCCTGTAATCAGAAGACCGACCCACAAGAATGCGGTACTTGGTCCCAAAAGCGTCATCAAAAATCCTCCCAAAAGCGGAGCGATGATAAAGGTGGCGCTTGTGATCGAATCAATAATTCCTCTGACCCTTCCGAGCGCTTCTGGTGGGGTTTCCTTTTGGACGAGATAGTTGGTTCCAACAGAGGTAAGCCCTGTTCCGATTCCTGCAATCAGAGACGCAACCAGTATCCAATACATCCCATCGCCAGTCTGGTAAAATCCGATCCCAGCAAAGCCAATGCCGATCAAGAAGACACCGCCGCCTAATACCCAGCCGTATGACCGAATTTCCTTCAGGCGCTGCAGCCAGGTTACAGTGAAAAGTGCTCCGAGTCCGATTACGCTGACCGAATACCCGACCATTTCCGGATTATGGGGTACTTTTTCTCGAAATATTACTGGAAATTGAGCATCAGCCAACTGGATAGACATCATGGCGGCGACGCCGAAGAGGGTGCTATACAATAACACGCGGTTTTGCAAAAAGACGCTCCAGCCCTCCTGCCATGCCTGTCGCAGCGGCAGTGCCCGATCCTTTGAGGCAGGACGTGGCAAATTATCCTCAACACGGCGAATGGTCAATAAAAAGGCAGTGGAAAGCAGATAGCTCCCTGCATTAATGATCAGGCAAATGGCAGGTGCAAAAAATGCGGCAACCAATCCTCCGAGAAGCGGACCGATCAGCTTTCCCATTTGAAAGACAGCACCATTCAACGAGGTTGCTTTTAACAGCTGGTCGGGAGCGACGATTTGTCGTGTCAACGTCTGCTGTGCGGGATCATTAAAGACGGAAGCGCACGACCGGAGTGCGATGACCACGAGAAACCAGGCTGGATTCGGCATGGCGAGCAATAGCAGTGTCAAACTCGCTTGAATCACGTCCATGAGAATCATCATTTTGACTTTGTTGACGCGGTCAGCCATCACACCTGCGAACTGTCCGAGCACGATTCCTGGAGCAGCATAGGCAATCGGCAAAATCGCCATCGTCATCGGATCAGCCTGCCAGACAAACCCCAATAGGATCGAAACGGCAATAAAATCGAACCAGTCCCCCAAGGTAGAGAGGCCATATGCGATAAACAGCTTGCGAAATGTTTTGTTTTCCCTGAGCAAAAAAATCCCTCCATCGGATTTGTTACTTCCGATCATAAGAGGGAATTGTCAGAGGTATATCAAATGGATGAGGGGAGGATACACAGAATTGACTTTTTCAAATAGTCGAATTGATACTCCTCTGAAAGGGCGTCCCAAATTTTCTGGTATTTGTTCTCCCATTCTGGATCACAGTCGAAAATCTGAAAGAAGAGCAGAATGTTATTGATGGCATAGATCAGGTGTGGGACAAATTGTGTAGCACGGATTACTTCGATGCCCTCATCTATTAGACGACGGGCCTTAGCGTATTGTTCCCGACGATACATGCATATCCCTTGCATGAGTGTAAAGCTGCCCAGTTCACGCTGCATCGGGACGGTTAGGAGTATTTCTTTCGAGCGGCGAATTATTTCTTCTGCTTCCTCCAATTGATCGGAGAGGATCGCAAGGATGGTTTCCTCGGCTTGGAGAAATAGAGTAAAGCCCTGTGAATTCAGGCCTTCTACGATTATCCTGGCTTTGCTTACTTGCTGTCTCGCCAGCTCCCATTCGCCAGCCCGTGCGTACAAGGCAATCGCATTGACCTGCAGTTCATCCTGAAAAGTGGCTGGCATGGCAGCCTGTTCCCTCAACACCCGTTGATAGACGTCAAGTGTTTTGCGGGAGTCTGGTTCCGTCATGTGATACAGGTGAAAAAGATAAAACAGCTTATCCCCCATGGGAGCCGTCTTGTCCTCGACAAACCAAGCAAAATCGCCTGTGATAAACCGCAGGTACATCGCGTAAAAAGGGTCCATTCGAAACCCG
Organism: Brevibacillus reuszeri; assembly: GCF_002897295.1. Taxonomy (GTDB): domain Bacteria; phylum Bacillota; class Bacilli; order Brevibacillales; family Brevibacillaceae; genus Brevibacillus; species Brevibacillus reuszeri_A. The sequence continues at coordinate 3,627 of NZ_BEXF01000011.1, read as the reverse complement.
AGTACTTCCTGGTTCGCTGAGAGAGTCTGCATGGCAGCACCCATCCCCATTCCGTGGTAGGTGGTCAGCATTTTTTGGATGCTTTCCGAGAAGCCGCGGTTGAGAACATCGGGCTGAAGCGCTTGCTGTGGCTGCTGTTTCCAGGTCAGACGATATCCTATCCCGCGAACCGTATCAATCGTAAACAGATGTGACCATTTTTGCAGCTTTTTGCGCAGGCGGTAGATGTGGTCATCGACAGTGCGGTCTGTGGGCTCCTCTAATGCCCATACACGATCGAGCAGATTTTCACGTGAGAACGTCCGATTTTTCCCCGTAAATAAAAAGTGAAGCAACGCGTATTCCTTCGGTAACAGTACGATTGTCTCTCCCGCGTACTGAACTTCATATTTATCATCGGACCAAGTAATTAGCCCCATCCGAATGATCCCTCATTTATATTGTATTTTCTCATTTTATTGTAAAGTGTTCCTCGCGACATGCCGAGTAGCTCAGCTGCTGCCTTTTTGTTGCCATACGTGCGCTCCAAAGCGGCGACGATACGCTCACGCTCGGTAGAGGCAGGCTCAGGTGCGTATAAAGAGTGTGGCAGTGGACGAGAAGCAATGGCAGGTGAAAAGGCAGTACCCTTCGAAACGGTCGCAGGTGGCAATGACTCATTGGAGTGAGAACGAATGACTGAAGGCAAATGCTCGGGCAAAATGACGCCGTTTTCCTGCAGAATGGACAGGCGCTCAATGACATTGCGCAGCTGCCGGATGTTGCCTGGCCAGCTGTAATCAAACAAGGCTTGCATCACCTCGGAGGCGATACGTGGAACAGACTGCTCATGGGTCACTGAATATTCATGGATAAAAATTTGCACCAGCTCAGGCAGATCCTCACTTCTTTCGCGCAGCGGAGGAACCTCCAGAGAAAATACATTGAGCCGGTAATAGAGGTCTTCGCGGAACCGACCATCGAACACCATTTGTTCGAGCTGACGATTGGTGGCAGCCACAATTCGCGTATTGACGGAAATCGGCTCGGTCCCGCCCACGCGGTAAAATTGCCGTTCCTGCAAGGCGCGCAGCAGCTTCACCTGTAATTCCAGCGGCAATTCACCAATCTCGTCGAGGAACAGCGTACCTCCGTGCGCCAGCTCCAGCTTGCCTGGCTTGCCTTTTTTCTCCGCACCTGTAAAAGCTCCGCCCTGATAACCAAATAGCTCGCTTTCAAACAGCGCAGCAGGGATCGCTCCACAGTTTATGGCGATGAATGGCTTTTCTCTACGGCGGCTAGCCTGATGAATGGCTTTGGCGAACAGCTCCTTGCCGACACCGCTTTCGCCGTAAATGAGCACGGTCGCATCTGTTTGCGCCACTTTTTTGGCTGAGCTGATTGCAGACTGAATTGAGGCCGAATGCCCCTTGATCGCATAAAAAGGATCGTCTGCTGCTTGAAAACGGCTCATTTCCTGTTGCAGGTTATGAAGGTGGGCAGTGGTATGCGCCAGCTCCTCATTGAGCCTTACCAGCTCTGTAATATCCTGTTCAATCGAAATGGCGCCAATGATGCGGCCCTCCAACCGAATAGGCGCGGCATTAATTAACACGTGACTGTCTGGACGTGGAATGTGATAAACGCGCTGAACAGAGGTTCCTTGCCGCAGCGCATCGAGCAGACGAATGGATTCACTGGCAAAATGCTCATCCAGAGAAGTACCGATTACCTTAGAGCGATCAATTTTATAAATGGTTTGAGCTGCTCGATTCCAATGCTGGACGACATTGCGGGAATCAACGATGGTAACGGCTTCGCTCATCGTATCCATCAGGGTGCCGAGCAAAACAGACTGATTTTGAACCAGTGTGAGAAAAGCAGCGAACAGTTGATGAGAGGAAATGATGCCAGTCGGAATCCCCTCGTCGTTGAGCGTGACCAAGGCGGGCATCGCCTCGTCATTCAGGAAGGAACGAATCTGTTTGGTGGATTCCTCCAAAGTTGCAGATTCTTGAACAGCGATTACCTTCACCGTACGCTCTCCATCTATCCACACACCTTCTTTTTCTCCAGCGCGTATCCTGATCTGGGCAGGATTTACAGGGATCGCAATCGAAGAAACAACGCTATCCAGTGAAAATAACGGTTTCAAAACATCACTTCCTATACAAACTAACAAGAAAGAGGACATGTCGGGCTTTCTTGTCGCTAATAAACAGTATTTAATCAAAAGTGTACAAGAATAGACACGAAATGTACACATGTGTTGAAAGAAATATACTGCCTTTTGAACCGGCAATATCCTGAAAATGCAGCTGCAGCGAATGAAAGTGGGTTGGCACGATTCGTGCTAAGTATAAAGGAGTAGAGTACGTTGAGGAGGAGACAGTCAACGATGGAACAAGCAATGAAGGACTTTTTTCTATTCTTATCCAAAAACCAAACGTTGAACGCAGCAGCTAAAAAGTGGGGTCTGCGTTTCGGTGCCAGTCGTTTTGTATCCGGTGCAACCATCCAAGAAGCGATCAGTGCTGTTCGCAAGCTGAACGAGCAAGGTCTCGTGTGCACCCTGGATCATCTGGGAGAGTTCGTATTTAGTGTAGAGGAAGCAAATGAATCTGCTGATTACTGCATCAAAACATTGGAAGCGATTTCCGCGTCTGGTGTAGACTGCAACCTATCGTTGAAAATGACATCCATGGGTCTGGACATCAGCCGCGAGCTTTGCATGACGAACATGAGACGTACGTTGGATGTAGCGAAAAAATTGGGCAACATTTTTGTACGGATTGATATGGAGGACTATGCGCACAATCATGTGACCATGGAAATTCTCAATGAGCTGCTGGAAGAGTACGATAACGTAGGAACGGTTATTCAGGCGTACCTGTACAAAGCCTCCGATGATATCGACAGCCTCAAAGACAAAAAAGTAAACTTCCGTCTAGTAAAGGGTGCGTACAAAGAGTCGCCTGAAGTAGCTTACCCGAACAAGCCAGACGTAGATGAGAACTACAAAAAAATCATCAAGCAGCATCTGCTGAACGGCGGTTATGCAGCAGTCGCTACACATGATGACAACATCATCAACTTTGTCAAGGAGCTGGAAAAGGAATACAACATTCCTCGCACCCAGTTTGAATTCCAAATGCTGTACGGAATTCGTACCCAGTCCCAAATCGATCTGGCCCGTGAAGGCTACAAAATGCGCGTCTATGTTCCATATGGAAACGACTGGTACGGATACTTCATGCGTCGTCTGGCGGAAAGCCCGGCAAACGTGAAGTTCGTTCTGAAAGGTATGTTTACGAAGTAAGAGACCAAGCACCCTCGGAGAAATAAAATCCGGGGGTGTTTTCTTATAGGTCGAACATGTTATCATTCGTGTCGTAAAACCCCCTTGCTTTCGCTATGGGGATATAAGGCATTTTGCTCTGTATCCCCTTTAGGGGGCTAAGAGCAAACAAAAAATAGTTCTTTTTGTATCGGCGTTAGATATGTTCTATTCATCTAACGCGGTATGGTATAATTAACCATAGGTGATGGTTTTGAGTAGATCAGTGGAAACTAACCACAATATCGTATTTGACTGTAAATATCACGTTGTCTTTTGCCCAAAGTATCGTAAAAAGGTTTTGACAGAAC
>NZ_BEXF01000010.1 GCF_002897295.1 Brevibacillus reuszeri | reverse complement strand
CGAAGGTCTTAAGAGTCTTAAGGATAGGTATTTTCTTTTACGTCAAACTTAGATGAACCGCCGTATACCGAACGGTACGTACGGTGGTGTGAGAGGTCGGGGGTTAGTCACCCCCTCCTACTCGATTGTCCGCAGCTTGAACTTAGCTGAATTGACCAATACCGAGCTCTCTCATTTTTCGATAGAGTGTACTTCTGGCGCAACCCAGCTTTTTGGCTGCTGCACTGAGAGTGTGAGCTTCACTTAGTGCTTGCTGGATCGTTTGCCTTTCTACGTCTCGCAAAAGTGAATGCTCCTGTGCCCGTGGAGCTGCTACCGTCGCACCCTTTTCGGACTTTGGAGCATGCCTTTCGATTGGGAGGTGGTGAGCCGTGATCACCGGTTCATGAAAAGCAAGCAAAAAGGCTCGTTCCATCATATTGCGCAGCTCACGAACGTTACCGGGCCACGAGTGTTCAGAGAGAGCAAGCACTGCATCATCACAAATGCCAGTGGGTCCAGCACCGTACTGCTCATGGAGCTGCTTTAGGAAAACGTGAGCCAGAGGAGCGATGTCTTCCTTTCGATCACGCAGAGGGGGAATACAAATTTGTAAAACGTTCAGCCGATAATACAGGTCAGCACGAAACCGCCCTGCTTCTACTTCTTCATCCAGCTGGCGATTGGTGGCAGCAATGATTCGTACATCCAACTGTTTTTCATCATGGGACCCCAGCCTCATTACTTTACGTTCTTCGAGCACGCGGAGCAGCAGCACTTGTTGGTCTATCGGCATCTCACCAATTTCGTCCAGAAACAGCGTTCCCGTGCTGGCAGCTTCAAATTTCCCGATATATCCTCCTTTTTTAGCTCCGGTAAACGCTCCGTCTGTATATCCAAACAATTCACTGGCAATCAAATCGCGTGGCAAGCACGCTATATTTACAGCAATGAATGGTCCATTCTTACGCGAGCTGCTTTCGTGAATGGCGCGCGCAAGCACTTCTTTTCCTGAGCCTGTTTCTCCCAGCAACAACGTATTTGACCCAGATAAAGCGGCGATCGAAGCCGTTTTCAGCTGAGCTTTGTACTGTGGACTGTTTGTCGCGATTGCTGGGAAGGGATCGATCGGCCTGGAGTGAAAGGAAGCTCGCGGACGCATGAGTAAGAGACGATACGCTGCGTTCTCGCCCACGTCCAGTGTCTCGATTGTCCACAAGTTGAGGAGCTGCTCCTCCCATTCCTCCTCCAGAATCGTCCCTGGCCTCAGGGAGAATTGCTCGCGTGAAGGACGATTCGCATAGAGCACGACTCGTGTGTTGCTTATGGCAATTATGTATTCCAGGCTCTGTTCACCCCATGCGAATAGGAGCGCTTTCCAATCAGGCACGGATTCGGGGGGAGGTTGCTGGGTTGGGACGAGTTCTGTTGGATTGCGGGAGGCGATGTGCGTTATAGCATCTGCTAGCTTTCCCGTGTCGAGATAGTCGGTTTGATGGATAACGATAGAGGACGAGCCTTTTTTTTCTTGGAAGGAAAGATTGAATAAATGGCAGCCGTACTGCTGAAGAATCGGCAGGATGATTTGCATGCAGGGGGTAGTGATGACTCCCCAAAAAAGCTTGATGCCTTGCTGGGCTAGCGTAATGACCTGGGTAGCACAAACAAACGGATCAGATTGGATATCTCGAACGACAAAGGAAAAGGGAAGGACAGCTGCATCTTGGGTGAGGTCTGGATGAACCAAGGCTTGAGAGATTGTGCGGTGCTGTGATCGCCTGATGTCGGATGGGGTCCCAGTTAACGAGAGTAGCACGCCGACTTCAATAATTTGTATCGCATCCCTTCATGGCATGTGATTGTTGTCCGATCTTGCGACAAGTGTCCGATTTTGAAACAAAAAGCGAGATTACTACCAGGCGATGGTGTTGGGCAAGGGATGTGGTGGGAAAACGGGGAGCTAGCCAAAGGGGTGACTGATGTATTTTGCAACAGCCTTCTTACTTCCATTATACGGTCATCACACGCTCGAAATTAGTAGGAAATTTCATTTTATGCGAGATAATGCACTGCTCTCCAAAAAGCAGAGTAAGACAAAGCTGTTGGCATGTCTTTTGCTTGTTTATTTTCTGTGTAAGGCTCATGAATCTGCGGAAGACAAAGGAGGAAGTAGCATGCCAGAAGTATTGTTTCGCGTTGACTTGAACAAGCCGATGGAGGAACAGGAAACACCGGGTCATAACAGATGGCATCCAGATATTCCAGCTACAGTATCGGTCAACCCGGGAGCTGTTTTTCGGATTGAATGTAAAGACTGGACAGACGGCCAAATTTCAAACAACGACGATCCCTCAGACATCCGTGATGTAAACCTTAACCGCGTACACGTTTTAAGCGGGCCGGTGTGGGTCAACGGTGCTGAGCCGGGCGATCTGTTAGTGGTCGATATTTTGGATATCGGGGCTTTGCAGGGCTCGGAATGGGGCTTTAACGGCATTTTTGCCAGAGAAAATGGCGGTTGCTTCCTCGTCGACCATTATCCTGAAGCGGCGAAATCAATCTGGGACTTCCATGGGATTTATACGACCTCCCGTCATTTGCCAGGCGTCAAGTTCGCAGGCATTATCCATCCGGGCTTGATTGGTACAGCGCCCTCCCATCAATTGCTGGACAGATGGAACAGACGTGAGCGCGATCTGGTTTCAACCAATCCAGAACGTGTCCCACCGCTTGCGAATCTGCCAACTTCTCATAGTGCGGTGCTTGGAAAGCTGCAAGGCGCAGAGTTTGAGCGAATTGCCAGGGAAGCTGCACGTACAGTGCCACCGCGTGAAAATGGCGGAAACTGCGATATTAAAAACCTTTCCAAAGGAACAAGAATCTACTTCCCTGTCCATGTTGAGGGAGCAAAGCTGTCGATGGGAGACCTACACTTCTCACAAGGGGATGGAGAGGTAACCTTCTGCGGCGGTATCGAAATGGCCGGCTGGATGGATTTACATGTAGATGTGATCAAGGGCGGGATGGCGAAGTACAACATTATTAACAATCCCGTGTTCAAGCCAGGCCCCGTAGAGCCACACTATTCTGAATACCTCGTGTTTGAAGGCATCTCTGTCCACGAAACGACTGGACAGCAATACTATATGGATACGAATGTCGCTTATCGCAACGCGTGCCTGAATGCCATCGAGTATTTGAAAACAGCGATGGGCTTTACGGGAGAACAGGCATATATGCTGCTGGGTACGGCACCTGTTGAAGGAAGAATCGCAGGGGTTGTAGATATCCCGAATGCATGCTGCACGCTTTCGATTCCGACAAGTATCTTCGATCGAAACATTTTGCCGAAATAAAGGTCAGGTGGGGCGAAAATACATCTGCCCATAGCGTCCGAATGGCAGTCAGTTCATATCAGTAACTCAGTAAAGGAGCAGATACGATGCCGAGATACGATTTTTTGTGCGAAGAGTGTGGTCCGTTCATTCAGTGGTTGAAAATTAGTGAAATAACAGATAGCGTAGACTGCCCGAATTGCCAGCAACAGTCGAAGCGGATGTATTCTGCTCCGGGTCTGATTTTTACACCGCAAGCTTTACGTCAACGGATTGAACGAGGTGTAGAACCAAAAATTGTAAAGAGAGAATCGCACTCCCATGAAGGAGGGAGCTGCTCACATCACGGTCATTCACATGGGAAGCACACTCATACCCATCAACACGCCCAAAAGCGCCCATGGATGGTGGGGCACTGAGGCGTCAAAGGAAGGGATGCCGTTGTCAAATGTAGGGTTGTTGTACGTCGGAGGTGTTTTGTTTCTCAACAGCATCATGCTGCTAGGCAAGGTGGAAGGAAAAAGTGCAGGCATTTTTAATCTGTTTGTTGGTGTTCTGCAAGTCATTACTCCGCTTTACCTGATCATGACTGCTGGTGGGGATACTGCTGCTATTTTAGGTGCAGCCGGAATCTTCTTGTTTGGCTTCACCTATTTGTACGTAGGCATCACCAATCTATGCAATCTTGATACGACAGGCGTCGGCTGGTATTCACTGTGGGTCGCCATTCTTGCCATCGGGTTTTCGCTCGTCAACTTCATCACTTTTGGAGATATGAAGTTCGGCATAATTTGGTTGATGTGGGCATTTCTCTGGACTTTGTTCTTTATTCTTTTAGGATTGAAGCGAGACATTGGCAGATATACGGGCTTCGTTACATTAATTCAGTCTTGGGTTACGGCAGCTATTCCTGCCTTTCTTTCCATGACGGGTCTGTGGAACGATATTCCGTCTGGCCTCGTCTGGGTCATTACACTTTTATGTGCTGCGGCCTTTGTTTATTTGTATTTTGCGGCGAAGCCCGCTTCCCGAAAAGAACCGACAAATACGGTTCCTGCTTAAATATCGCGGTGGAAAATGGCATCGGGTAAATCCGGTGTCATTTTTTATTTTAAAATATTCCTTTGCAGGAATATTCCTTACGGTGTATATTTAAATCAACAAGAAGATGACCAAACTGATGAAGGAGATGATATGATACCGGGAGACCATAACTGAACGAGGTGAGTGACATGTCAGGGATGAATCCGGGCATGGACATGACGACTCTGAACGCTTTGGCGGAACCGAATCGATTGAATATCGTCGAACTCTTGCGCGATGGCCCACTGACCGTAGGGGAAATTGCTGAACGGCTGGAGCTTCGTCAGCCCCAGGCTTCAAAGCACTTGAAGGTGCTTAGTGATAGCGGGATTTTGGAAGTGAAGGCCGAAGCCAACCGGCGGATTTACAAGCTCCGACCAGAGCCGTTCAAAGCATTGGATGCTTGGGCGAAATCCTTCCAGCGCGTCATGGAGGACAGGTTCGACAATTTGGAAGAATACTTGCGTGAGCTGCAAAACAAGGAAAAACCATAAGATCATTCAAGAGGAGGAGTTAGAATGTCTAAAAATGCAATGGTTTCAAGGGTAGAAAACGATCGGGTACTGGTGCTGGAGCGTGTTTTTGACGCACCGCGCGAGCTCGTGTTCCAAATGTTCAAAGAGGCTGAGCATCTCAAGCGCTGGTGGGGGCCGAGGGGCTGGGAGATTCCGGTATGCAACGTTGATTTCCGTCCGGGTGGTGTTTGGCACTACTGCATGAAATGCGTAGATCAGAGCCAAGGCGATTTTTACGGCATGGAATCATGGGGCAAAGGTGTTTATAAGGAAATTGCCGAGCCAGAAATGATCAGCTACACGGATTATTTCTCGGATGCAGAGGGTAATACAAACCCGGAGCTGCCATCTACCGACGTCACGCTGGAATTCATCGAGCAAGACGGTAAGACGAAGCTGGTCAATCGCGGTGAATACGTATCAGCAGAGGCTCTCAAGACCGTGATGGACATGGGTATGCTGCAGGGCATTACCGAGACATGGGATCGTTTGGAAGAGCGTCTGAACGAGGTCAAGTAAGGAAAGAGGAGGATCGCCGCCTGGCTATGAGTGCTGGGCGGCATTTTTATCCCTTTTGTCCAAAATAGCAGGGCTTCATCATTTCCAAAACACCCAATACATTGCAGGCCCAGAGGCAATCCGTCTATTTTTGTGAATGGCACACTGAACGTTGGGAGTCCCGCGTACGACCAGATTGCGGTCATGCCTGACCAACCGGTTATTTCAAACCCTTTTGGTGCTACACCTCCCTGAGAAGGTGAAATCCACCAGGCTTCATGGATCTGAGCCATTTCGCCTTGAACCATTCGAATCATGGGATCACCAGCCAGGAAAGCATCCTCCCATGGCATATCAACATGGCGAATAGTGTATCCAGCTTTGTTCAGTGATTGAAGCTGGTGTTCAAAGGCAAGTCTAACCTCATCGGACATAAAACTCATATACACACCATTTGGAACACCAAGTACAGGTTTTTTATCGGAGGAAAAGGGGTGCCAGTCAGGAAGGAGATGGGAGCATGCCAATTGCATGCTGTCCAAATCTTGTGTGAAAAAGCCGATGGTGTCAAAAGAGGGTGACAGTCGGATCCCAGCATGTGGCTGTTGCAATTTTACGATACCACGGACTGAGTTTCGTCTCCCGGCGATATATGATGGTTCTATGACGATTTTCCGTTTTATGGAAGTGGACTGCTTGTTAGATTAGAAAAGGCAGCCGAACTATTCAGCTGCCTTTTCAGTGGATTGGCGTAGTCACGGGCTGACTTTGTGGAACTGCCCATTTCCTAATGAAAATACCTGTCCTTTTTCATTTAAGAGAAAGAGCTGCTGGTTATTCGAAGTAAGATCGCGAATATTTTGGAGTTCAGGTAACGTTCTCCACGGATTTACAAAAATATCGGGGAAAGTCCTTGTGTCATTTACCACACTCTCACCCATTACTTGTTCCTGGATAATATACGTATATAGTCCTTTCCTTTCTTCATTTTCGGCTCGTGCATATCCGAAAGGACCTTGAAATGTCACTTGCTTGTAGGCGGACGGGAGATTTTTGGCTTTCTCAATTAGAAAGCTTTCCAAGTGAAAGCCTGGAGTTACTTCTGTTACCTTACGATGTCTGTCCTTCCAATAAAAATAGCGATCAGATAGCTGCGTGACCTCGTCACATATCAGTTGCTTCTCGGATTCCTGAAATGGGGTATAAGCCCATAGTTGATTGTTTTTCACATAATAGATCCCATTGAAAAATTCATCATTTTTGGGATAAGGGGGCATGAGATCAAAAACAGCTCCAAGCTGAGCAACGTCTTGATCGATCATTTTTCGCGTCAGGTTTCTATCCACGAAAACAAGGTTATCGTTGCCGTCAATGATGAAGTAGCCCTCTTTTCCATAATCCACCTTTTCCAGAACGACCTGTTTGGTTTTTGTTTCGACCTGCTTGGGCTTTGGGTAAGTTTTCGAGCCTTCCTTTGCAAAATCAGCATACCATAGTGAGCCATTCACTAATTGGACGTAGTACCCTCCGTACGTGGAAGTGTACACTTCTTTCGCTCCTGTCAGCTCCTTGATTTGTACAGGTGCCTTATTATCTGTGGATAAATACAAGCGATTTTGTTGATCAATTACGAAAAGATAGTCATGATACTTTTCAAATTGTCTGTTGCTGATACCGAATATACGTTTAGCAGACATGGACTTAAACGGCTGAACCAGCTGATAATTTCTCCCCATGTAGGCATCGCTCATGTAGCGTCGTTCAAAAGGATAATCCTCAAAATAAGCTGGTAATTCAGTCTGGGTTTCCTCCATATTGACAGTGACCTGTGCAAACACGGCCGAACAACCTAGAGCAGCGATGCCAGCGAATGTTAATAGTCCTCCCTTGCAAGCTAACGAAATTTTTCTCATGTGTCCCTCCCATTGAATCGTAGCTTTTCTCGATCCTTTACATAGCAGAAAAAATTGTTCTCATCAGATTCAGACAAAATAAAAACGGAAAAGTTTCTCTGTTTTTGTAAAAAATTACTTTATTATAGGGATGTGCTGAACTATTGATGATAAGACTTCATTCCGCACAAAAAAACGGCCGACGATTGTTGTCAGCCGCATTATAATGATCCATCCCTCGTCAAACGATCGCAAGCTACTTCTTCTCCAGCACAGCAAAGTAATTCTCTTCGTTATCTGCAAAGTTAAATACGCGGCCAGAGGGCATTGTTACAAGGTCTCCGACTTTCACATTTTTATTGGACAGCTCGCTACGCAGATCATCGATATTCTCAGAAAAAAACAGGAGAGAAGGGGTAGCAAGATTTAAACCAGGGGACATTTTAGCTACGAATTCCTTATTGTGGAGAATGATGCTTGTTTCTGCGTCCTTGGTTGGCGCAATCTCAATCCATCTCATTCCTTGACCGTTGTTTTCTTCAGAAATGACGCTAAATCCTAATTTCTCCGTCCAAAAATCAACCGCTGCATCCTGGTTATTTACATACAACATAATTTGACCGACTTTGCTGATCATTGATTGTTCTCCTCTCTATTATAAAAAATACCAAAAACCCGATGCTCCTATTCCTTTCCATCGCTAGGGCTTCTGATACACCGAGGCCACTCTCGCGTGTACAGGTAATGAATGAACCGACTAGCCTTCCTCTATTACATACCGAAACCTTACTTACAGACATTCCCTAGGAATACGATTTGCTCTCTGCCCTGCGTTGGGCGAGTCGCTGCTCGATTTGCACCTCCAATAGCTGATAGACGTGGATGGCCATGCATACATCCATGAAATGCTTATGATCCGTGAGTGAAAAGCCTAATATATCCTCGGTGCGTTTGATGCGGTATATCAAGGTGTTCAGATGGATATTGAGGCTTTGGGCAGTTTCTTTCATTTTCAAGCTGTTGTCCAGATAGGCAGAAAGGGTTAGTAAAAACTCTCTTTTCCTGGCCTTTTCATAAGAGAGCAGCGGGCCTAAAACATCGAGTACATAGGCGATGAGGTCATCTGCTGAGTTTTGCAAGAGCAGGCGGTTGCCTCCAAGCTCCGTATAGCTGACATATCGCAAATCTGTTTGATAGGTTTTTAAAAATTGCAAACATTTAGCTGCCTCCTCTGACGATTTATACACCTCATGCAAGCCACGCTTCACACTTCCAATTCCGATTGTTGCTTTCAAGCCCCATTTTTGTTTCTGAATGTACTCTCCGAAAAGCTGACATTGCTCTTTGAGATGGCGCTGTGTTTCCAGCTCCGAGAATGACTGTGCATATGAGAGCAGGATGACCAGATGATCGTTTTTGGTCACGATCAACCCATGCGGATAGCGCTGCAAAAAAAGCTCTGTCGCTACCTGCGTGAGGTTTCTGCGAACGGCCAGAATACGCTTGTACAGGTCGAATGAATCATGCTGGGTGCTTTCCAGATTAATGGTCAGAACCTGATAGGAACGGTTTGCGTCAAGCTGCAGATGCTTCGCTTGATCAATGAGCTGGTGATTAATTTTTCCGGTAAAAAGCTCCTCAATAAAATGCCCCTTCAAATTTTGCTGAGTTTCAAAAATCGCCTGTTCTTTTACGAGCTCAAAGGATATTACGGTGCTTGCGTGCTCCAGAGCAGCCTTGTCGATCTCATCAAACGGGTCTGAAGTGAGCAAAGCCAAATAGCCGAGTAAATTTGCTCTAGCCCCGATGGGAAGCAAGCTAAATCCATTTGTGGTTGCGCTTACTTCTGGTAGTGGCCGGGGTATGCAGCCTAACGGCAAGGAGTGAATCACATTGCGAATCTGCGCGAGCTTTTCTTCCTCGGCTGCCGTGAGAGGCTTGGTGGATGAAGCGATCAGCTCGCCCATTTGATCGAGCAGGAGAATAGGCGTCCCCATTAATTGCTGAATGTATGGCAAAATGGCGTTTACGCCTTCCCCATGCAAAACGAGATCCGCCAGGTGCCGATGAATTTCCAGTGACCGATTTAGTGACTGATTTTGTCGGTTCATTTGCACGTTCATTTCTTCGAGTAATGAGATCGAGATTTCCCGCGCTCGGTAAAGACTGGCTTTTTCCAAGGCAACTGCTGCTTGATGAGAGATGGCTTCGAGCAGCTGCAAATCATCTGGTTGAAACGATTTGTCAGGATGGAAGCAGTCGAGCGTAATTACTCCAATGCATACACCATTCGTCATGATAGGGGCGCAAGCTGCGGAGTAGGGAAAGATCGGATCGGCTGCCTGCAATTTAGCCTGATTGATCGCGGACATGGTGCGGGTTGCCTGATAGACGCTCTCCCTGTCGGGGAATAACGTGCATTTTTTGTTCAAATAGGTGATGCCCGTCATCGATTCACCCGGCTTTAGTCGAACTACGGAGAGAATATCATTACTTTTCAGGAAGATACTTTTGGCGATGAGATAGTCTTCTTCTGGGTCGTACAAAAACAAATAGCCTTCGTCAGCAGCTTCAATGACAGATAGCGTCTCTTTCATAATCGTATTGAAGACAACATCGAGCTCCAGAGTGGAATTAATGGCGTTTGACACTTGAATCAGCATTTGCAATTGTCTGTGACTCAGCTCTCGTTTCATGGGTTCCGGCCACTCCTTTTTCGTTAAATCATACAAGTTTACGCTCCAAAATTCATAGAAACATACGTAGAAAGAAATACTCTCTTTGATAAAATGTAAGTGAATTCCGAATTTTTCGTTATATCTGACTCAATTAGAGAAGAGGGGGATTACCTTGTTACGGAAAAATCGAATGCTTCTGGTCTTGCTTCTGCTTTTTGCCGTTTTCCTTACAGCTTGTACGCCTGAAACGGCAGGCACGGCCCCGGCTACCTCACAACCAGCTGGTCAGCCTGCAACCAGTACCGAATCCCCTGCTGCGCCTTCTCAAGAACTGATCATTGGATTTGAAGCCGATGCCGCTACCATGTTAGCAAACACGGATGTCAATTACGTTACAGATATCCAGATTCGCAATATTTATGATCCGTTGATCGACCGGGATGAAAAAGGAGCCTTGATTCCGAGCCTGGCGACGGAGTGGAAAAACCTTGATCCTCTCACATGGGAGATCAAGCTTCGTGAAGGTGTGAAATTCACGAATGGAGAGCCGTTCAATGCCGAGGCAGTGAAGTTCAACATTGACTATATTTTGGATGAAAAGAACAATTCCTTTTACCGCTCTCGCTGGAAGGATATTAAAGAAGTAAAAGTGATCGATGACAATACCGTTCACATCATCACGTCTCAACCGTTTCCTACTTTGTTGCTGAGAATTACGGATGATTTGTTGATTATGGCACCGAAGCATACGCAGGAAGTGGGCTTGGAAAAGGCGGCCATGAATCCGATAGGAACAGGCGCTTACAAGTTTGAAAAGTGGACTCGCGATGATTCACTCAAGCTGGTGGCAAATGAGGACTACTGGCAAGGTCCCCCAACAATTAAGCAGCTGACCTTTAAAATCATTCCAGAATTCAGTGCGCGACTGTCAGCTTTTCTGAGTGGAGAAATTCATCTGTTCAAAAATGTCCCTGTCGATTCAGTAGAGCGCGTGAAAAGTAGTGAGAACGGTACAATCGCGATGGTCGGGTCCTCCCGTATTAACTACCTGGCTCTCAATACGTTTTACGATGGTCCTTTGAAGGATAAGAGAGTACGTCAGGCACTGAATTACGCGATTGATGTGGACGAGCTGTTGAATTCTGTGCTCAACGGAAACGGAACGAAAATGACAGGACCGCTGTCAAAAGTGAACGTAGATTACACGGAAACTAAAGACTACGGCTATGATCCGGATAAAGCGATTGCTTTGCTAAAAGAAGCAGGTATTGATCCGAAAAGCCTGAAGCTCCAGCTGGATACGCCAAACGGACGCTATCCAATGGATACCCATGTGGCCCAAGCGATCGCATCGCAGCTGCAAAAAATCGGGATTCAGGTTAACGTGCAGGCAAATGAATGGGGAAATCATCTCGCCAAGATTCGTCAGCATGAAATGAAGGATATGTTTATCCTCGGTTGGGGTCCTGCCTTTGACGCACAAGGTACGATCGAAAATCTATTTACAGAAAAAGCACCGTATAGCGGCTTTTACGACAAGGACGTAGAAGCGATGATCCAAAAAGCACTGCCAGTCTTCGATCCTGCCGAGCGCAAAAAAGCATTCGATGATTTGCAGCATCGGTTGGTCGATGAAGCCGCTTGGGTACCACTTTGGCAGCAAGGCGATCTGTATGCTGTCTCCAAAAAACTGCAGTTCACACCACGTCCGGATGAAAAGTTCCTGGTGTTCGAGATGAAGTGGAATCAGTAGCCGTGCTTTCACATAGAAAGTGAGATTTACGCAGGCAGGAGGGTTCTATGCTAGATTATCTCATCAAGCGAACGGGTCAAGTGATAGTCGTGCTTTTTCTGGCGCTGACGACGGTTTTCTTCATTATCCGTTTGTCCGGCGATCCTACCGCACTTTTTCTGCCGCCAGATGCTCCACGGGAACAGCTCGAAGAATTCCGCAAAACGCTTGGGTTTGATCGCCCGTTATACGTTCAATATACGGAGTTCATAGCCAATGCTGTACAAGGTGACTTTGGAAATTCCCTGCGAACCCGTGAGGATGCTCTGCAGATGGTGCTGGATCGGATACCGGCGACATTTCAGCTTGCTTTTACATCGCTCGGACTTTCTCTTCTGATCGCACTGCCGATCGGCATTCTTTCGGCATACAAGCGAAATACGCTGCTTGATCAGACAGGAGTTGCTTTTACGGTGCTGGGCCAGGCATTGCCAAGCTTTTGGCTCGGGCTCATCCTGATCTATCTATTTGCTGTTCAGTTAAAATGGCTGCCAACAGGAGGGGGAGGGTCACTGATTCATTTGATTCTACCTGCGATGACCCTGGCTGCGTACAGTGTAGCACGCTTTGCCCGCTTTACCCGATCGACCATGCTGGACGTTTTGCGAAAGGATTATATTCGGACAGCAAAAGCATCGGGTGTACCCACTTACAAAATCCTCTCCGTGTACGCGTTGAAAAATACGTTGATCCCCATTATCACGCTCGTTGCACTGGATTTGGGTGTCTTGCTCGGAGGGGCGGTTATTGTGGAGGCAGTCTTTTCCTGGCCAGGAATGGGCCGACTATTGATGCAATCGCTGTTAAACAGGGATTTTCCGGTCGTCATGGCGGGCGTGTTCTTGATCGCTTTCATCTATTCCGTGATGAACTTCGTGGTCGATGTGCTCTATGCCTACGTCAATCCGCAAATTCGATTCAAGTAGGGGGTGCCGCATGAACCAAACGACCATTACCACAACCGGAGTCAACCCTCAACCCGTGAATATGCTTCGTAAAAGAGAGCCAAAATGGCGAAGCTTGTTGCGGCAGCTGCTCAAAAGTCCGACAGGTACCATCGGTTTTCTCATCATACTCGGTGTCCTGTTCCTCGGTTTATGTGGTCCATGGGTAGCGCCTTACGATCCGAATCAGGCAGAGCTCGGCAAAAAGCTGCTGCCGCCGCTGTCTGACGGACATTGGCTGGGAACCGACCAGCTCGGACGTGACATTTTTTCCAGACTGATCCACGGTTCGAGTGTCTCACTTATTATCGGAAGCTGCACCGTTCTGTTTGCAGGGTTGATCGGGACAACGCTTGGTCTCATTGCCGGGTATTTTCGCGGCTGGGCAGATATCATCATCATGCGGATCGTCGATGTGAAGCTGAGCTTTCCTTTTGTTTTGCTGGTACTGGTGATTAACGCTGTGATGGGGGCAGGGCTGCAAAATATTATCATCTCGCTTGTGTTTGCCGGCTGGATCATCTACGCAAGGGTGGTTCGCAGCGAGGTATTGGCTTTACGGGAAAAGGAGTTCATCCTCTCTTGTATCGCTACCGGCGTGCCTCGATGGGAGATCATACTTCGGCATATTGTCCCAAACCTGTTCACACCGATTATTGTCCTTTCATCCTTGCAAATCGCCACTTATATCATTGCGGAAGCCTCGATCAGCTTTTTAGGCTTTGGTGTTCAACCTCCACAACCAGCCTGGGGCAACATGCTCAGCGAAGGCAAGGATTACATTTTCAGTGCCTGGTGGCTGATTACCTTTCCTGGCATTGCGATTGTCATCACGGCATTAGGTGTCAATCTGTTTGGGGATTGGCTGCGTGATGTTCTCGATCCGGAGCTGAAGGGAAATTGAAAGAGGTGACGAGGATGGGCAAAGGGTCCCCTATTTTAGAGGTAAAGCAATTACAAACCCATATCAAGACTGCTGGTGGAGTGGTCAAAGCCGTAAATGGAGTAGACCTGACTGTTCATGCGGGAGAAACCGTAGGGATTGTGGGCGAGTCAGGCTGTGGGAAAAGCGTCACCTCGTTATCCGTGATGGGGCTGTTGCCAAAGCCAATGGCTTACGTAGAAAGCGGGCACATTCTCTTTGATGGTCGTGACATTACCGAGCTGCCCGAAAAGGAGATGCGAAAGCTGCGGGGCAACGAAATCTCGATGATTTTTCAAGAACCGATGACTTCCCTCAATCCCGTTTTTACAATCGGACAGCAGCTAAGCGAGCCGCTCAGACAGCATACAAGCTTAAACAAAAAGCAAATCCGTACCAAAATCATCGAGATGCTGCGGTCGGTAGGAATTCCGCGAGCCGAGCAGATCATCGACGAGTATCCGCATCAATTGTCTGGAGGGATGCGGCAGAGAGCGATGATAACGCTCGCCATGCTTTGTGAACCAAAGCTTTTGATCGCGGATGAACCGACGACGGCGCTCGATGTGACGATTCAAGCGCAAATCCTGCAGCTGATGAGGGGGATCAAGCATGAAAAAAGGATGTCGATCCTGCTGATTACTCACGACCTTGGAGTTGTTGCCGAAATGTGTGATCGCGTCGTAGTCATGTACGCAGGTCAGGTGGTGGAAAATGCGGATGTGCAGACGATTTTCAATTCACCGAAGCATCCGTATACAAGAGGACTGCTTGCATCCATGCCTAACTCCAATGAGCGCAAAGGAGAGCTGAAATCGATCCCGGGAAGTGTGCCTCGTCCAGACGAGCTGCCACAAGGCTGCACATTCGCACCCCGTTGCACAGAGGCAGTGGAGAAGTGCTGGCAGGAGAGACCACCGCTCCTTTCCTTGACTCATCAGTCTTGCCGGTGCTGGCTATATACGCACGAGCATCAGGAGGTTGCTGCCCATGCTACCTGAGCCTTTGTTAGAAATCAAACAGCTGAAAAAATACTACGATATCAAGAAAGGCTGGTTTCAGCCAAAGCAGCAAGTAAAAGCAGTCGATGATGTTTCCTTTACGGTGTACAAAGGGGAGACGTTCGGACTGGTGGGTGAGAGTGGCTGCGGAAAGTCCACGACGGGTCGAGCGATTCTCAGGCTGCAGGAAATGACTTCAGGTGAAATCTGGTTTCAAGGAGAAAATATTGCAGGTTTCTCCTATGAAAAAATGAGAAAGCTGCGCCGCAAAATGCAGATGGTCTTCCAAGACCCATACGCTTCTCTGAATCCAAAAAAGACGATCCTGCAAATCTTGACGGAGCCGCTGCGCGTTCATGGCTTGTACTCGCAGGAAGAACGAGTCAAAAAGGCGATTGAAATTTTGGAAGTCGTCGGACTCTCAGAATATCACCTGCATTCGTATCCGCATGAATTTTCCGGGGGACAGCGCCAAAGGATCGGAATTGCCAAGGCCGTGATTCTCCAGCCGGAGCTAATTATTGCGGACGAGCCGGTTTCTGCACTGGATGTTTCGATTCAGTCACAGGTCATTAATTTGCTGCTGAAATTACAACGGGACTTCCAGCTTACCTATTTATTCATTTCACACGATCTGGGTGTCGTTCGACATATCACGGATCGGGTTGGCGTGATGTACCTCGGTAAGCTGGTGGAGCTGGCGAAGACGGAGGACATATTTGCCGCCCCTAAGCACCCGTACACCAAGGCCCTTTTGTCTGCCGTTCCGATTACGCATCCAGACGAGGAAAAGGACCGCGTGATTCTGACTGGGGATGTACCGAGCCCGTTAAATCCACCGCAGGGCTGTACGTTTCACCCGCGTTGCCCGGATTGCATGATGATCTGCAAAACAGAAAAGCCGCCCGTAGTTGATTTAGGCAATCATGTCGTCGCTTGCCACATTTATTCCACATAAAATCAAACGATGAAAAGAGGAGATTTGTATGTTACTAGCCATTCCAAAAGCAGAAATTCTTGAGCGCCAGCAAAAGCTTTTTGCGAGACTGCAACAAAATCAGCTGGATTGTGCCATTTTGTTTAGCGTCACCGATATTTTTTACCTGACAGGCTTTCATTTTCACCCGACAGAAAGACCGATTGGCTTTTTCATTGATTCCAAGCAGCAAACGCATCTGTTCGTTCCGGCACTTGAGCATGAGCATGCTGAGGAATTCGCGTATGTAGACAAGGTTCATTCCTATCCTGAATATCCAGGACTGCGTCATCCGATGGAATATTTTAAGGACGCCTTGCTTGAAGCAGGCTTCGTAGGAAAACGGGTAGGCTTTGATGCAGACGGCTACGGCTCCTCCATGGGCTATCGCGGACCTAAAGTGAGCCAGTTTTTAGAGGCACAGCAGTTCCAATCGATTTATGGCTGGGTGGAAGAAATGCGGGTCATCAAATCTCAAGCGGAAATTGAGCTGATCAAGGAATCATGCCGTTGGGGAAATCTGGCTCACCGCTTGCTGCAAAAATACTCCAAGCCCGGTCTTAGCGAAATCGAAATCACAACGCGAGCGAGCTCTGAGGCGACCATGGCAATGATTGAGACGCTTGGAGCTGATTACAAGCCGCATGGAAACACTGCTTATGCCATTTTCCGTGGGCAAGTAGGGGCGATGTCCGCTTTCCCACATGCGGTGACCCAAAACCTCGTCCTGAAAAAGGGCGATACACTCGTCACGGGAGCAGCTGGTGAAGTATGGGGCTATCACAGTGAGCTGGAGCGGACGATGTTTGTGCAGGAGGTAAGCAAGGAACAAGAAAAATATTTCAATTACATGGTTCAAGCACAAGACATCGCCTTCGAAAACATCAAGCCCGGGATTCCCATGTCAAAAGTGGAGGAAGCAGTCCAAGCATTCTTTAAAGAAAACGAAATTCAGCATCTGACCTCGCATCATACCGGACATGCTATAGGACTACTTGGACATGAGGCTCCGTTCTTTGACCTTGGAGATCACACGATCATTCAACCAGGCATGGTTTTGACTGTTGAGCCAGGTATATATGTCCGCGGGCTGGGTGGCTTCCGTCATTCTGATACTGTAGCTGTTACAGAGGATGGAATCGAAATGCTGACGTACTATCCGCGGGATTTGAATTCGATGATTTGCATTTAGGGAAAAAGGAATTGTACAGAGAAATCAATTAAGTGGTACTGCGTGGTCAGAGCAATGATCACGCAGTACCTTTTTTGTTAGTAAGTAATAGCCTCCGCTCAAGCTCTCATAATAAAGGCACTCTACATCATGAAGTAGAGTGCCGCAGATTATTTACGATTATCTGATTCGGTGCATGTGACCAGTGCTGATTGCACGGATTGCGTAGTCATTGTAATACGTGCCGGGTTTTTCACTTCCAACGTTAACACTGACATGACGACCGTTTGCAGTGTCACAATCAGATAGATTCAAAAAAATACACTTTTCCAACTGGATGATTCCAATGAAAATCGTTTCTCCTTCTGTATGGTCCCAAATAGAAAGGTAGATAGAAACGATAGGCTTTACACAACGGTTCACGCTCTCTTTCTCTTATTACCGGGTCTGGTATTTCCGGATGTTTTTATTATACGGAAGGAGACTGGCAGCCTGCAAAGTCAAAGGACGCTCCTATCAGGCGAGCAATAGGCACAATTCGTACCTTTTGGCAGAAGAAGGCATGCGCGCTCTTGTTTTTAAGCTGTGGCTCACTCGCAGACATGTTTTCAGGTGAGGAAAGGAATTTCATGATATGTCATGGATGTCGGAGGAGTCATGGTCCGCTAAGACAAGTTGACGTGAAAAGGATATTTTGACCATAATAATAGGAACATCACAAATAGCTGTTGGCGGCATGCCGGCAGCTTTTTTTCTCGTAACTGGAAAAAGAATAAAGTGTCTAACATAGAGTCGTTATCTCATGAAAAGGTGTTGATTGGCCTGGGAGAAAAAACGTACGGAACCGGTGAGATCGCCAAGCTTCTGCAAATAACGAAGCGAACTCTGCGCTTTTATGATCAGATCGGTCTACTGATACCGTCTGCCTTGTCTGAGGGCGGTCACCGTATCTATACGGAGGAGGAAATCGAAAAGCTGTACAAGATTCGTCTGCTAAAGGCACTCGGTTTAAACCTGAAGCAGGTAAAGCTCATATTTGACGAGTCCACGTTGGAGTGGGAAGACTTGTTGCAGCAGCAGCTAGAAGAAATCGAGAATCAGATGAAAACGTACAAGCTTATGCAGGAAATCATCCTGGTTGTGCAACGCTCCATCAAGCTGGAAGGAAAGATGGATTGGGATAACTTATTCCGATATTTGCACCTTTTGTATGAAACAAAGCCCGATGCCAGGAAGATTGGCTTAATCAATTTGTTCACCGAAGAAGAGCTCGATTTCCTCGAAAAGCATCTTCCGCGCATTCAGGACGATGATCCGCGGACACAGGAATTCATAGAGCTGTTTGCGGAAATAAAAGCGGATGAAAATCGAGATCCGACCTCGGAAAAGGCAAAGGAATGGGCAAAGCGCTTCCTGCAAGCAAGCGACCGTATTTTTGCAGGTAGAGAAGAGCTGCGTGAGAAGCTGTGGCGCATTCAAAAAGAAGCCCCTGAATTGATCACGCACTATCCGGTTGATAACAGCATCCTTGATTTCATCGAAGCGGCGATCAAGCAGCTGTAGTAAATCTTTATTTCCATTCATCGACTTTGAACCTATAATGTTACTTGGGAATATCCTCTATCCTATGGTATAATTTTGTCGCCAAAACAAGTCTAAGGAGTATGGATCATGGAAAAAAAACTCATTTTCGGTCATAAAAATCCAGACACGGATTCCATTTGCTCTGCCCTCGTATACGCGGATTTGAAAACAAAGCTGGGTGCTGATGTAGAGCCTGTTCGCCTGGGTGTAATCAGCAGCGAAACCCAATTTGTACTGGATTACTTCCAGGTGAAGGAACCACGCTTGGTGGAAACGGTAGCGAACGAAGTCAATGAAGTGATTCTCGTTGACCACAATGAGCGCCAACAAAGCGCCAATGACATTGAGCAGGTTCAGGTAGTTGAAGTGATCGACCACCACCGTATTGCCAATTTTGAAACCAGCAACCCGCTCTATTTCCGTGCAGAGCCAGTTGGTTGCACGACAACCATTCTGAAAAAGCTGTACAAGGAAAATGGTGTGGAGATTCCAAAAGAAATCGCCGGACTAATGCTGTCTGCGATTATTTCCGATACATTGCTGTTGAAATCGCCAACCTGCACGGATCAAGATGTAGCTGCCGCTCATGAGCTGGCGCAGATCGCTGGAGTGAACCTCGAGACGTATGGCTTGGAAATGCTCAAGGCTGGTGCAGATCTGAGCGATAAAACGATTGCAGACCTGCTTTCCCTGGATGCAAAAGAATTCCAAATGGGTAGTGCAAAAGTAGAAATCGCCCAAGTGAATGCAGTAGACGTAAATGATGTACTGGCTCGCCAAGCTGAATTGGAAGCAGCGATGAATAGCATCATCAGTGAAAAAGGACTCGATCTGTTCGTATTTGTCGTAACGGATATTTTGAACAACGATTCCGTAGCAATTGCTTTGGGTAGTGCAACACAGGCAGTAGAAAAAGCATACAACGTAACACTCACAGGCAACAAAGCTGTTCTCAAAGGCGTGGTGTCCCGCAAAAAACAAATCGTACCGGTATTGACCGATACATTCCAAGCTTTGTAATTCATTATTGATACATGAAGAAAAGGCTGTCCAGGAGGGCAGCCTTTTTGGTTTACGAATGCGAATATTAAAACGGACCATGGTTCTGGTGATGATAATTATGCTGAATGTATTGCTGGGCGTAAGCATCGTCTGAGTAATTTTTAATCGCATGCTTATCTCTGGCACGCTGACTAAGCATGCCACTAAAGAAATAGCCGGCAGCAACTACCGCTACGACAAAACCGATAATATAAAGCATCGGATCTCCTCCTTTTCCTTTCAGCGAAAGGCTAGGTTATGAAGCAAGCATACGGTATCGCATGCTGCGCTCACCTGCAGTCCATGTTGTTATCATTTGAGGTTAACATAATTGTATCATAAAAAAGGAAAAGTTTGTTAAATGTTGTTCCCCAAAAATAATGACCAGCTATTCAGCTACATGCAGGGACGTTCTATTTTACCGTACCGTAATCGTAGAACCAATAATTGTTAGATAAGTATTACTTGAATAGTGTAAAATGTTTGATAACGTTATGAAAAAGGGGCTGGGATTATGATTTTCTGTACCGATGACTTAAAGCGCAATCACTGTTTAAAATCCGATTCAAGCAAAGGAGAAAACAATGGACAGAAACAAATTCTCAGCGATAGCCCACAGGGACCATGCATTTTGCAATCCAATCAGTGAAAGCAAGATCAACACGATAATTCATCTAACAAAGTTGAACCCCGATGATAAAGCGATTGACATTGGAGCTGGAACAAGCGAATTACTCATTCGGTACATTGAGAAATATAACATTTTAGCCACTGCTATAGAGCTATATGAAGGTTCGATCGAAACGGCTCGTAATCGTGCAAACGGGAGAATTTCGTTAGACCGCATCCAATTTGTCAATGAAGATGCAAAACAAGTGATGGATAATTATTCCATTCCACAGTTTCGATTGGGTATATGTATTGGGTCTACACATGCAGTTGGTGATTTAGCAGCTACGTTGCAAGCATTAAGAAAATGCGTTCATCCCGGTGGATATATTCTCGTTGGCGAAGGATATTGGAAGAAAAATCCCCCCCATGAGTATTTACAGGCGCTCGCTGCACAACTTGAAGATTTGAAGACACATCATGAAAATGTAAAGCTGGGTGAACAGTTGGGGCTGACACCTCTTTACTCCGTAGTAGCAAGTGAAGATGATTGGGATGCATACGAGGGTCTTTATGCGAGCTCTATTGAAAATTACTGCTATGAAAACCCAAATGATCCTGACGTGGAAGCTATGCTTACAAGAATTAGAAGTTGGAGAAATACTTATCTAGAATGGGGAAGGGATACATTAGGTTTCGGTCTATATCTTTTTAGGAATGGATAAAATAGAAAATTTGCGCAAACGAAGGCTACCTGTGGACGACGAGGTAGCCTCTTCTCAACTAATGGAGAACGACAGTTCAATGAGGAACTTTTGGGTCCTTTTTTTTCATCAGAATGTGTTTGACATTGACGGTACGTAAATGTGTACGATGAATTTGTCAGGAGGGATCAAAGTGGAATATACCGTACAAAAGCTAGGGCTCCTGGCGGGTGTCAGCACCCGGACACTCCGATATTACGATGAAATTGACATTCTCAAGCCGGCGAGAATCAATTCATCCGGATATCGCATCTACGGACAGCAAGAGGTGGACCGCCTGCAGCAAATCCTTTTTTACCGAGAGCTGGGTGTGAGCTTGGAGGAAATTAAGGAAATCATCACCTCACCGAATTATGACGCTGACCACGCACTGCGGGAGCATCGCGCGAAACTCCTGGAAAAACGTGCTCAGTTAGATGCACTTATTGCCAATGTCGAAATGACTTTAGCTGAAAGAGAGGGAAAAAGTAAAATGAGTGACAAGCAAAAGTTTGAAGGCTTCAAGCAAACGCTTATAGACGAAAATGAAAAAAAGTACGGCGAAGAAATTCGGGCCAAATATGGAAGCGATCAAATTGACAAAGCTAACGCGAAAATAAAAGGGATGACTGAAGAGCAATATGCTGAAGTAGAGCAGCTTGGTGATGATCTGCTAAAAACACTCGCCCAAGCATTCGTCTCCGGAGATCCTGGCAGTGAGCTCGCGCAGAAGGCAGCAGATATGCACCGACAATGGCTGAGCTTTTATTGGGATCACTACAGCAGCGAAGCGCATGCTGGGATTGCGCAGATGTACGTAGACGATCCGAAATTCACAGCGTACTATGACAAAGAACAGCCAGGTCTTGCAGAGTTTCTAAGAGATGCAGTTGTGATTTATACAGGAAAACAATCGTCTCATCAATAATAGCTAATCGCGAAAGCTGCCTTCACACGGGCAGCTTTTTTTTCCATGCAAAATGATATTCGTTCAAAATAATCAGTAAATAAAATGTTAAAATGTAGGGAGGGAAGGTATACTCGAAATAACAGTATGATGGAGGCTTTTCCTATGAATCGGAAGATTGTAATGAGTAAAGGGAGAAAAGTAGAGTGTTTTATGGGGGGATCGGGGCTACCCAAGGTGGTGATTCTTCCAGGCATGTCGTCATCGGCATACGAATGGGAATTAGTTGTAAATGAATGGGAGGAAGCTGCAGCATATGTCATCGTTCATAGACCTGGATGTGGACAAAGTGAAGTTGGCGTGGAAAAGAGAACAACTGCCCAATTTATCGATGAATTAGATGAGCTTTTGCAAAATATCGGAATCGTGGAGCCTTTTGTTTTAGTCGGTCACTCCTATGGAGGTTTATGCGCTCAGCATTATGCAAAAGCATACCCGGAGAAAACAAAGGCAGTTATTCTCGTTGATTCCACATCAGATTCTTTGGAAAGGCTGAATCTAATTCCAGTTTCATCTATAGAAGACACTGATAAGTATTGGATTCGTAAATGTAGACAATTTGCCACGATGAATGCCAAGCAACTGAGTGGGATATTAGATCCTGTATTGAGTTCGGCTCACCAAAGGCTATCCGATTTGGCACAAAATGAAATCAAGACATTTTTGTACAGTCCATTTTTGTACAAAGCAATGGCTTCGGAAATCGAACATTGGGAGGACTGTGCTCGGCGAATTAAGGCAATGGATAGTTTTCCTCAAGTGCCGCTTACCGTTATTGGTCGCGATCCTATTCAGTCAGTACTTTCATCCATTCAAGACGGTGTGCCCGCAGAAGAAGCAAGAATGATCGAAACCATTTGGCAGGAATTGATTCAAGAACAGGTGGCATTGTCCGATCAAGGAACCTTCATTTTAGCAAGGCATGCTACACATTCTATTCACTTGGATCGTCCAGACGTCATTGTAGGGGCGTTGAAGCCATTCCTGTCATAAGAAGTTGACGAGCATTGGAACAGCTAAAAGAAAGCGCCCAAAAGGTACAATTAACACTGATAAAGCTGGGGTACTGTAATCAGGTCGTGGAGCTGCCGGATAGCACGAGAACAGCGCAGGATCACGAACAAAACATGAGAAGGAGAACGATTGTATGCAGACAACAGAACCACTCCATCTGGGGCAGCGAATTCACCTGATTGACGGCTTTGATTTGGGCTTGCCTGGGCGGACAGGCACCTATGTGATTGCAGAAGAGGAGCTCACCTTGATCGAAACAGGTCCAAGCCCATCTGTCCCGTATATTCGTGAAGGTCTGGCCAAGCTGGGTTATTCTCTGGACCAGGTAAAATACATAATCGTTACGCATATTCACCTGGATCATGCAGGTGGTGCGGGCTTGTTTTTGCAAGAGTGCCCAAATGCCAAAATCGTCGTCCATCCAAAAGGAGCGCGACATTTGGTTGATCCCAGTAGACTTATTGAGGGTGCCCGAGCGGTATACCGGGAGCAGTTCGAGTCCTTATTCGATCCGATCGTTCCTGTTCCAGAGGATCGCTTAATCATAAAGGCAGACGGAGAGACGCTTACGATTGGACCTGGATGTACACTGGAATTTTTGGACTCACCTGGTCACGCCAACCATCATTTCAGCATCTACGACCCAGTGAGTAACGGGATGTTTACAGGAGATACGGCAGGAGTACATTACCCCCAGCTCAAAGAAAATGGTCTGCATCTCGTTCTGCCTTCGACTTCTCCCAATCAATTTGACCCTGACAAGATGCTACACTCAATTTCCCGTTATCGGGAGCGTGGCTTGGATCGGATCTACTTTGGTCATTTTGGTATGACTGACCAGGTCGAGGATGTGTACCAGCAAGTAACAAAATGGCTGCCTATGTTCGTCGCAGAAGGGGAAGCTGTCTTGGCGGACGGGCTTGGCTACGAAGAGCTGGCTTCAAGGCTTTTGAATCGGGTAGCGGATGAGCTGCAAACAGCTGGTATTTCTGCCCACCACGAAGTATTTGGCATTTTAAAGCTGGATTTAGAAGTTTGCTCGATGGGGATTATCGACTATTTACAAAAAAGACAAAAATAGTGAAGCAAATGGAAAAACCAAGGACCTGTCAGGACTTTGGTTTTCTTTTTCATTCTTTTTTTTCTGGATGAGTGCTATCATGGTGGGTGAGTCACAACCTTATTTACAATAAAATAGTCCTCATGCAAACAGGTGCCTTGTTTCTTCGTAAAAGAAACGGGGTGAAAAGGGAAGTCGGTGAAAATCCGGCGCGGTCCCGCCACTGTGAAGCGGCATTCAGATGTGCCGTAAGCCAGGAGACCTGCCTGTTTGTTTTATTGCGCCAGTACCTTCGCGGAAAGGATCGGCAAGCTCAGGTGGTACCTATGACGTAATTCATCCTGAATGCCAGCCCCTTGCTCCGCAGTGGACGCAAAGGGGCTTTTTTAGTTAGGAAAGAAAGGAAGAATTTACAATGAAACGATCACTGCCATTATTCATCCCTGTTTTGATAGCTTTGAGCTTGGTTGGGTGTTCGGAAGCGGGCAACAGCCAGCCAGCACCAAATGCACAGCCCCCAGCAAAGCAAGAAGCGTCTCAAACGAATCCTCCTACTAGCACCGTGAAGGAGACAACATACCCGCTAACGTTGAAAGATGCGACAGGTAAAGAAGTGACATTCCAAAAGGCTCCTGAACGAATTATTTCTACTTCTCCGGCTGAAACTGAGATTTTATTCGCGTTGGGCCTAGATGATCGGATTGTCGGCGTCTCTGAATATGATGATTATCCAGAAGCAGCTCTTGCAAAACCAAAGGTAGGTGGGGTCGTAACGCCAAATGAGGAAGCCATCCTGTCACATAACCCGGATCTCGTTATCGGCGGGATTTCGATGGAAAAGGCTGTTGCTGACAAGCTGAAATCATTGGGCATGCCTGTCTATGTGACGCACCCGAAAAAGCTGGATGACATCATGAACAATATCATTGCCATGGGTGTTATTACGAACCGGCAGGAGCAGGCAGAAAAGCTGGTTGCACAAATGAAGCAGGATATTGCGGAAGTGACAGATGCCGTAAAAAACGTAAAACCGGAAGAAAAGAAAAAAGTTTACCTGGAGTTCTCCCCTGGCTGGACCGTGGGAAAGGGAGAGTTCATGGATGAGTTGATTACCCTGTCTGGAGCGAACAATGTTGCTTCCGATACAGAGGGCTGGAATGCCATTAGCGAGGAAAAGATTTTGCGGGATGACCCAGATGTGATCTTGTATGCAAACGGAATCGTTGATACGGCGACGTCCAAAAAGCTTGAGGACATTATCCTTTCGCGCAAAGGCTGGGAAAAAATGAAGGCCATTCGCGATAAGCAAGTGTTTGGCATGGATCAAAATATGCTCTCTCGTCCTGGCCCACGTATTACACAAGGCTTGAAGGACGTAGCAAAGGCGATTTATCCTGACCTGGTGAAATAAAATGAAAAGGCGTCTATTGTTATGGGGAGGAGTGGCTTGCCTCACTTTGCTGGCATCTATGGTTGTTAGTATTTCGCTCGGCTCAGCCCAGCTTCCCCTTTCAGAGGTATGGTTGATTTTGATGCATCAGCTTCCGGGGCTGGGTGACCTGATACCTGTCAGTTGGCCAGAATCCTCGGAGCAAATTGTGATGAAGATTAGGTTTCCACGTGTCATATTGGCTGTTTTGGTAGGGGCGTGTCTGTCTCTTGCAGGAGCTGGCTTTCAAGGAGTGCTGCGCAATCCGCTTGCTGATCCGTATACGATGGGCGTTGCTTCAGGATCAGCAGTCGGTGCAGCCTTTCTCATCCTATTTGGTCTGCACATCTCCTTTTTGGGACAGTGGAGTATTCCGGTTGTGGCCTTTCTGACGGGATTTGTCAGCTTGTGGATTGTACTACGACTGGCGAGTACACAAGGAAAGCTACAAACAGAGACGTTGCTGCTCTCTGGTGTGGTCGTTCAAGCATTTCTCGGCTCGCTTGTGTCGTTTATGGTATCCCTATCGGATAAAGCTGTAAACGAGATCGTCTTTTGGCTCATGGGCAGCTTGTCATTTCGGGGTTGGGACTTTACATATGTGTTACTGCCTTATTTGATTGTCGGTCTGATGGTTCTCGTTTCATACGCCCGCGCACTGAATTTGTTTTCTCTCGGAGAGCGGCAAGCAGCTCACTTGGGCGTCAGTGTGGATCGAACGAAGCTGGTTGTCCTGATCGTCTCTACACTTTTGACGGCAGGTGCTGTTTCTATCGCGGGAATTGTTGGCTTTGTCGGTTTAGTCGTGCCACATCTCGTTCGGCTGATGGTAGGTCCGGATTATCGACTGCTGTTACCGATGGCGACGATTTGCGGTGGGATCTACGTCCTCTGGGCAGATACAGTGGCGAGAATGCTACTGAGTCCAACAGAAATTCCTTTGGGGGTCGTTACTGCTTTTCTGGGCGCACCATTTTTCGCCTATTTGTTAAAGCAGAATAAACGACTGGGCAGGAGGTAGGCAATGATTCAAGTCACTGGCCTAGAAAAGTCATATCATCAGACGGTAGTTCTGACGGACATCCACTTTTCCGTCAACAAAGGAGAATTTTTCGGGATCATTGGTCCAAATGGAAGCGGGAAATCGACCCTATTAAAAATGATTTCCGGCGTAATCTCCTACGATGCTGGCGAAATTGTCATTAACGAAAAGCCGCTTCGCAAGTATACCCGCAAGGAGCTTGCCAAGATTTTGGCGGTGCTCGAGCAAGAAGGACTTCCACCAGTAGGCTTTCGTGTTCGAGAGGTGTTGGAGATGGGACGCTTCCCTTTCCAGAACTGGCTTGGAGAAGAGGCGGAGGATGCGTCTTCGCTCATTGATGACATTATCGAGATGCTTGGCTTGCAGCAATTGGAGGACAGAGGGCTGGATGAACTGAGCGGTGGGGAAAAACAGCGAGTCGCGCTTGGAAAAGCCCTGGTTCAAAAGCCAAAGCTGCTGCTGCTTGATGAACCGACTACTTACTTGGATATCGGCTATCAAATTCAGTTGATGGATATTGTGAAAAGCTGGCAAAAGACAAACGGGGTTACAGTGGTCGCCGTCCTGCATGATTTGAATCTAGCATCGCTGTACTGTGATCGTATCTTGATGCTCCACAAAGGAAAACAGGTACAGGTTGGCGGGCCAAGAGAAATCATGCAAAGCAGCCTGATCGAAGACGTCTATGGTACGAGACCGATTGTGATGGAGCATCCGGTACATCAATTGCCGCAGATCTTTTTGAAATCAGAATCGTGGAGGTAGGGGAGGGATCTGGTTGGTCGTACTGATCACAGGAGGCGCTAGAAGTGGCAAAAGCACCTTTGCCGAAAAATACGCGGCCCATATCGCGTCAGCGGGGATTTATATCGCGACTTCCCCTATATTTGATGAAGAGCTAAAGGAAAGGGTAAACCAGCATCAGCATAGGCGGGAGCATGCGGCTTTTGACTGGGAGACGATAGAGGAGCCGTATGCGCTCGCTAACGTCTTGCAAGCTCTCAAGAACAGGCCGGATGTAGAGTCAAAAGAGACGGTGATACTCGTAGATTGCCTCATCTTGTGGCTGTCCAACTGGTTGTTGAAGCTTGAAAACGACAATCCGATGGAGCGGATCATGGAAAAGCTGACAGAACTGCTGACAGTATTACGCGAATATCCAGGGACCGTCTTGTTGGTCACAAATGAAGTTGGCGATGGAATTGTTCCGGAGTATCCGCTGGGGAGGCTTTTCCGTGATCTCGCTGGTCTGATGAATCAGCGAATAGCTGCAATAAGCGACCAGGTTTTTTTGGTCACGGCGGGAGTTCCTGTGGAGCTGACGAGCAGAGCTTTTCGGTTTTAATAAGGGGAAAAGGCGAGCAATATTCGTCTTTTCCCCGTTTTTGTGTTATAATATAGAAAAAGCAATGGAAGGGATCAGGATACCATGCGTCCCCATAGGGCGATCTGGAAACAGTATGACCTCTCCTATATCTAGCTTCGTAGTAGTTGAACGTCACTAAAGACGTACCAATCTACTACGGAAGCGAGGCATTTTGTATGAGTAGCGACTTAAACTTACGAAGTTCCTCTGTAGTTGGTTGGGCGTCTATGCCAAAACCGACAAAACTGCGAGGAATCCATGATGAGGAGAGCGCTGCAAGTATCAAGGCGTTACAGTTTGATTTTGTTTGGTGCATGTTTGCTTGCTTTTGCCTACTATCACATTAACTATCAGAACCACCTGTCTGAGGGTGGATTCGTCGGACTGGGATTACTGGCCAAATACGCCTTTGACCTTTCTCCGGCGATGATGATGCTCATGCTCGACATTCCGCTGTTTATTGTGGCATGCCTGGTGAGAGGGCGTCAATTTATTTGGGATACGATTCTGGCTTCACTTGCTTTTACAGCTTTTTATGAATGCTTTGAGCAGTATTCCCCAATTGTAATGGATCTCCATAACATGATGCCAGTCGCTTCCTTGTTGTCCGGTGTTTTGACTGGGCTGGGAACAGGGCTAGTGCTCAGATATGGAGCGGCAACGGGTGGAGACGATATTTTGTCTTTGCTCCTGAGTAAGTACACAGGGCTGTCTATTGGTACGATTTTTCTTTTATTAGACGTTATGGTGCTTTGCCTATCGTTTTGGTACGTACCGATGAAAGAGATGATGTATACCATTTTGGCTGTTGTCATTTCCAGCCGCGTCATTACATGGACGGTAGAAGCAGGGACTCGTGAGACCGCTGAAGAAGAAGGACACGGGCATGGCAACGTCTCAATGACGCACCGCTAATACGAATGAATTTGAAGTGTAATCGTTGTAAAACATGCATATAGAATGAGGAAGGAAAAGGGCCTTGTCGCTAGGAAGTCGACAGGGCCCTTTTTGTGTTGGTTTTTTTGCTTCAGTTGGAAAAATAGTCGGCCAGCCCATCCACAATAGCTTGTGCTGCACGTTCCTGATAGCTTGCCGTACGAATGATGGCCTCATCTTTTGCATTGGTCAAAAAGCCTAGCTCAACCAGCACAGAAGGCTGAGCATTTTCTCGCAGTACATGATAGTCTCCATACGATATGCCATTGCTTGGGAGGCTTTGATTGCTGCGTAGACGTGCTTCGATGGCACGGGCTAATGGATAATCTTTCGTTTGCGAATAAAAAAACGTCAACGTTCCACTGTTAGGCTTGATCGACGAATTGTAATGGATGCTGACAAATGCATCAGCAACTTTAGCTTCACTGACGGCAACTCGTTGCGAAAGTGAAGGCTTCTCGCTGTCACTCGTTCTGGTCATGATAACTTGTGCTCCCCGTTGACGCAGCTTGCTTGCTACTTTGTTCGAAGTGTCTCGATTGAGCTTCTTTTCTTCCGTTTTCCATTTAAGTCCGATAGCTCCAACATCACTTCCGCCGTGTCCCGGATCGATGACGATCACTTTTCCCTTAAGGCCAGAGGAGTTCGTCGCCTTTGTTGTAGCTTTTGAAGTCCCTTTGCCAGTAGATTGACCGACATAGTTGGCTGAAACCCAGCCTGTTTTTCCAGCAGAGGTTTTGACCTGCAACCAATCCGCCTTGTGACCCGTAATCTCAAGTGTGGTTCCTAGTGGCAAGACCTGCACGATGTCCTGATCCAAGCCTGGTCCTTTGCGCATCCGCAAAGCATCTGCTGTGACGGTGCCGCGACTGACACTGGCTCCAGATGAAGCCGCAGGCTTTGCAGCTTGGACGACTCCCTTCGTGGTCTTTTGCAGATAGTAGCCTGCTACCCAGCCGGTTGTTTGCTTATAGCTGATCTGTGCCCAGCCGTATGCTTCCTTGGAGATCGTGACTGTTGCACCGTAAGACAAGGACCCGACGACAGCTGCTTGAAAGCTTGGTTCACTGCGCACGTTTAAAGAAGTAGCGAGTACCTTTGCGCTAGTCTGTTCAGCAGCGTTCACTGTCCATGCATAATCGGGTGGCAGAGCCAGGAGCAGACAGAGACTGATAATAAGGGATATTTTTGTCATTTTTTTATTCATGAAAATACCTCTACGTAAGATGACTGTTTTGTCTACGTGGACAATGATAAGGAAGATTGCTTGATTCTAATAGGGTATTTTTTCCTGATTTTATGTAGGAATTTCGTTTGGGAGCGCATTTTTTCCGGTACATCGACGAGTTTACATAATTATTTTTTGAAAATAGGTTCGAATGTAACATAAATTGCACGGCTTCCTTTTCCGATACCAGAAATAGACACAAAAAAGGGAGATAGGGGATTTTACATGTCTACATATTATTACTTCAGTTGCACAAAATGCCGAACCCGAGGGGGAGTTTTCGGCGAACAAGCTTGGGGATGGGGGGACTTTGACATGATTGAGTCCTTCAAATATCTCGCACATCACATTCGGACATGTGGGGAAGAGTCCATTCGCGTCATTTCTGAGGACGTAGAAGATTATGTTGATCAACTTCATGGAGAATACAATCACTTTTTAGAAGAGACAAAGCATATCTTTCCCCATTCCAGGGACTGGCAGTTTTTGGACAAATGGAAAATGCTAAAGGTAGAGGAAATGAAGGAAAAATGGGTGGAAGAAAATCGGATTGCCCATCCTGATGACCGTGTGAAGATTACCGCAGTTCTGGAAGAAATTCATGTTTTAAAAGAAGGTGCAGGCCATTATTTGTTCCATAGCAAGGTCTTCTGTGAGAACAATAAGTCTTGGAATGTCTTAGCTTCGATGCGAGAATTGCCTCTTTTGCAGCGTTCCTATATCATCATAGGAGTAAAGCAAGAGCATCCAGAGCTCGGGGAGGTCTTGGCAGTACATAAAATGCTTCCCAGCACCTGATGATGTGATAGAAAGGGGCAGGATTCATGGAGCTTCACCGAATTGGACAATCACTGGATCTCGTACGCCAGAATAATCCGCTCGTACATAACATTACAAATGTGGTCGTGACCAATTTTACGGCCAATGGATTACTGGCGCTGGGGGCATCGCCAGTAATGGCCTATGCCAAGGAAGAAGTTGCGGACATGGCCAAAATAGCAGGTGCTCTCGTACTAAACATGGGAACCTTGAATGAAGAAGAGGTAGAGGCGATGCTGATCGCCGGAAAAGCTGCCAATGAGCACGGGGTTCCCGTTTTATTCGATCCTGTCGGAGCAGGTGCCACACCGTATCGTACCGAAACAGCGAGGAAAATAGTCAAACAGCTAGACATTTCCATTATTAGAGGGAATGCAGCTGAAATTGCGAATACGATCGGGGAAGAGTGGCAAATAAAGGGCGTAGACGCAGGTGTTGGCGACAAAGATGTCATCTCTCTGGCAATTGCGGCCGCCAAGCAGCTCAAAACCATTGTTGCGATTACGGGTAAGGTAGATGTGATCTCAGACGGAGTGAGAACATACCTAATCCACAATGGACATCCGATTTTAACAAAAGTGACAGGAACCGGTTGCTTGCTTACTTCTGTGATGGGGGCATTCGCTGCGGTTGAACAGGATAAGCTGGAAGCGGGTGTCCAGGCTTTGGTCTCCTACGGCGTTGCGGCTGAGCTAGCTGCCCAAAAAGTAGAAAACCAGGGGCCAGGCAGCTTTCAAATCGAGTTTTTGAACACCCTGTCTACGATGTCGGCTGATGATGTTCGGCGTATGGGAAAAGTGGAAGAACAAAAATAGAACCCCCCTAAAAAGGGGGGAGAAAATGATCCTGCTTATGTGGCTAAGATAGATATGTTAGCGTATAGCTGTAATTGCGTAAAGTATATGATATCAGCTTCTTCTGGTGCTCGGAAATAGAGTGGAATATGAATTCGACTTGATCATTTTCAAACGGACGTAAAGCAGAAATACAGATGCCATGACAAGTTATTTCTTTCTGTAGTGCCGGTGCATGGCTGGCTTTGGTTCGTATGTGCAATTCCATGGTGACCCTCCTTGGACACTCCATAGAGTACCAAAAAATACAATGGAATTACAGGGAAGTTTTGTCAGATTTATGACCGATTTGCTTCGAAATAATGAACGTGGGGAATAAGCGGTGATCGCAAACCTTGGAAGGGGTTAATCCTTGTCAGGAAGGCATTGCGCGCGGGAGAAATAGGCTGAGATTAATGCAGCCATTCTGCCCTTTTCTGTAGAGTAATTAATCTTTTTGGAGAGGCAGTTTAGTAGCTCGCGGTCACAGCTGCATGAAAAATAACCGCGCTTCTCGTAGCAAATATCGTGTTTTTTACAGCATGAATCAATATCGTCAATCGGTGCTCCGGGTCCGGAACAGCCTGGTCCGCACCAATTTCCGTATAAACAGGGTAGACGTCCGGCGCGATTTTTTCTTCTATTGGCCACTTGCCACCACCACCATACCAAGAGTATTACTTCAGAGTATTGCGATTGGGAAATAGTTGCTTTAGGCAAGTGGCCGTTTTTTCAGGAATACTGTGTGAAATTTCCCTTGAAAACGTTTTTTATATATGATAGATTAATTCTTGCCGAAGTGATCAACTAGCGGCACTTACTAGAATGGATGGATGTCCGAGCGGCCGAAGGAGCACGATTGGAAATCGTGTAGGCGGGGTCGACCCGTCTCGTGGGTTCAAATCCCACTCCATCCGCCATCTTGGCCCGTTGGTGAAGCGGTTTAACACAGCAGCCTTTCACGCTGTCATACAGGGGTTCGAATCCCCTACGGGTCACCTTTAGTACCTTGCAAGGTTTGTCGTGTTGTATGCGGGTGTAGTTCAATGGTAGAACTCCAGCCTTCCAAGCTGGTCGCGTGGGTTCGATTCCCATCACCCGCTCCATAGGTTTTTGGCGGTGTAGCTCAGCTGGTTAGAGCGTTCGGTTCATACCCGAAAGGTCGGGGGTTCGATTCCCTCCGCCGCTACCAAGAAAAGATTGGATACTATGGCGGTCGTGGCGAAGGGGTTAACGCACCGGATTGTGGCTCCGGCACTCGTGGGTTCAAGTCCCATCGATCGCCCCATTTTCTATTTGAATTGAATCAGACATTTGCGGTCGTGGTGGAATTGGCAGACACACCATCTTGAGGGGGTGGCGGGGCGACCCGTGCGAGTTCGAGTCTCGCCGACCGCACCAACCTACATAACTATAAAGCTCAGAGCAAAGCCTTTTGAGGTGATGCTGCTGAGCTTTTTTTGGTAGAGCCTGATACTTTGTTATTCAGCTTTGGACATTGTGGTTGTCACGCAGGAAGCGACGAATCGCTGTAATTGCTGCCAGATGTAGCCCTTCATGAAAAATCGTTCTGACTAGTACCTGAGAAATTGTGTGCATGCCTGATTCTGTGGCAGGGAATTCCTCTTCCAGACGCTCGCTGTAAAGGGCGCGGATCTGTTCAGGCTGGGCTGCAAGCAGCTGATGAATTGTGGTCAGAGAGGGTGGGGATGCTTGCCAGTCAGCTGGCTTTGTGCCATAAGCAAACCATTCATGAAACCCGGGTGGAAGAGATATTTCTTCCTTTGTTATGTGCGAAATCCACAAATATTGATCCAGGTAGATATGGCCCAAATTCCAGAGGATGTTATTGTTGAATTTTTTTGGTACGATATTGACTTCTTCCTCAGTCAATCCCTCAACAGCGTGCAAGGTTTCACTTCGATAATCCTGAAGCTGCTGGAACAGCACGATATGGCGCTTTTCCATCCTGTACGACCTCCTCTTATCTTTTTCTGAAATCAGCTCCCAAGTATTTCCGTGAAGAGAACGTAGGTTCCTGCCTGTCACAACAGTTTATTTGGCCAGAAATATTAAAAAGACGAGTCGGAACGAATTACGGCCGACACGCCTTTTACTGTTACATGCTTCGTTTTTGCAATGGTTGCGAAGGAGCAAACAAGTGACGCCACTTGATTTGCGGGACGCCAATCGCTGCGAGAATCATCAAAACGCCGCCCCACTGCGTGAGCGTCACATTCTCGTGGAGGACAAAGCTGGAAAGCAATACGACAGTAGGCAATTCAATTGCGCTCAAAATAGTAGCCAGTCCGTTTCCGATGCGCGGGACGCCAACTGCTAAGCAGAAAATCGGGATAACCGACCCGAACACAGCAACGCAAAGAGCGAGAGGCAAAAGCCCGGAGGTAAGCTGACCATTTATGAGAAAGGATGGCGGGTAAACGATGGAAAGCATCACGCCAGCCATGCTAATCGTAATCGCACTTCGCAAGTAAGGATTCATCTGCGGTAGGATGCGACCGCTAAAGAAAATGACAGAAGCAAAGGTAGCACCAGACAAGAGTCCATATATCAGTCCAGAGAGACTTACGTTTTGCAATCCGGTTTCACCGAGCCCGCTAGCAAGTACGGTACCGACTCCCAGCATGATCAACGACACCCATTTTTCAATCGTAGGCCACTTGCGGTCGACGATTGACTCAAGCAGTACACCAATCCACGTAAACTGGAAAAGTAATACGATAGCAAGTGATGCTGAGACGCGGCTAACTGACTGATGATAAAAAAAGCTCGTTGATGCCATCATGAGGCTGACGGGAGCAAGTACGAGCAAATACTTGAAGCGAAACCGTTCCCGTGAAAAGAGGGAAGCCATCACGATCATGATTAGACCACCAAATATTAACTGGCTTCCACTAAGCTCATATGGTGTGTACCCGATTTGAAATCCGTGTTTTAAAAAAAGCGAGAGAACTCCGTAACTGCATGCACCGATTATTACTAAAAATACAGAACGCCAGTATGTCATAGGTAAAAAATCCTTTCTTATGACTAAACTCGGAAGAATAATCACTATTGTACTATAGCTATAAAATTGGTACAATGAAATTTTGTCTGCGGCTTTATCCTGATAATATGGTAATAAGATAGCTAGCTGCTCTGCTGCCTCGGTAGTGAACGAAAGTGTAATAAAGCTGTATTCTGGCTGTAAATACATAGCCGATTGAGGATTATTCCGTTACACTACTATCTAAAGGTAAAGCGAAATCGTTTGGAGGCAAAGAAATATGAAACAGGGAGTCTTTTACGCGATTGCTGCGTACTTTATGTGGGGCCTGCTCCCGCTGTATTGGAAAGTGTTCCAAGCGATGGGGGCTTGGGAAATCCTCGCGCATCGGATTGTTTGGTCAGTCGTGTTTGTTGCTATTATTATCGTTGTTACCAAGCGCACTCGTAAGCTACGGGAATCCGTTTCAGGCGCCAAAATGGTTGGGGCATTGATCGTTTGCTCGCTATTAATTAGTGCCAACTGGCTTCTGTACATCTGGGCAGTGAATAATGATCAGGTTATGCAAACGAGCCTCGGCTACTACATGAACCCGTTGATTACGGTCTTAATGGGTGTCATTTTCTTAAAAGAAAAGATGCATGTAGGTCAGTGGATTTCGCTCGCATTGGCAAGCTGTGGTGTTTTGTACATCACTATTCAGTACGGAGAGTTTCCCTGGGTTGCACTTTCGCTTGCGCTCACGTTCGCATTTTACGGTCTGGCCAAAAAGCTAGTGAAGCTGGAAGCGATTATTGGTCTGGCCTGGGAGACGCTTTTTGTGGCGCCGATTGCACTCGCCTATCTGCTCATGATACAAATCAACGGTACAGAGACTGTTTCAGCGCTCGCCTGGTGGCAAGTACTGCTGTTGACACTAGCTGGAGTAGGGACAGCGCTGCCACTTTATTGGTTCGCCCAGGCTGCTGCTCGTCTGCCACTTTCGATGATTGGCTTTATTCAGTATTTATCCCCGACGATTTCACTCTTGTCTGCCATTTTTCTGTTTCATGAGCCATTTACAACGACGCATATGATCAGTTTCTCACTCATCTGGGGAGCATTAATCATATTTACAGTCAGCTCCATTCGGAAAAAGCCTGCTTCGGTTCCTTTGAAATCAGGGGCGCCAATCAAAAAAGAAGCATGAAAAAGCTCCTGACCGACCAATCACAAGACTTGGTTTGTCAGGAGTTTTTGTTGTGTTTATGGCTTGAAGAAGTGAAAAGCTTATGCTTGCTTGCTCAAACGGTACGCACCGTGGTTGGTTGGTCCTACGTATTTATTCAGGGCAAAGGAATGACGAATGGCTTCTGTAATGAAATCTTTTGCTACGCCAACTGCTTCGCGTACGGAATTTCCTTTTGCCAGCTCTGCACAGATTGCAGCAGAGAACGTGCAGCCTGCGCCGTGAGTGAAGGTCGTTTCAAAACGCTCCGATTCCAACACCTCAAAAGATTGTCCATCATACAGAACATCGACAGCATGATTTCCAACCTGTAGCTTGCTTCCGCCTTTTACAACGACATAGGCTGTGCCAAAGTCATGGATGCGTTTTGCTGCTTCCTTCATATCATCTACGCTTTTCAGAGCGCCCATTTGGCTCAAGATACCTGCTTCGAACAGATTTGGTGTTGCGACTGTAGCGCGCGGCAGCAAAACCTCGCGCAAGCTGATCGCGATTTCCGGATGGAGGGCTTCGTCAGCACCTTTGCAGATCATGACTGGGTCAACAACAACGTTTTTCAATTGATATTGGTCAATCTTGCGGGTAGCCAGCTCGACCAGCTCTGTGGTGCCGAGCATGCCAGTTTTCACTGCATCAACACCGATACCCGAAAGAACGGTTTCGATTTGTTTTTCGAGGATAGCCACGTCGATAGGAAAAACCTCGTGGAACCACTCATTGTGTGGATCCTGTGCCACGATGACTGTGAGCGCGGTCATCCCGAAAACGCCGAGCTCCTGAAAGGTTTTAAGGTCGGCCTGTTGGCCAGCTCCGCCGCTTGTGTCAGAGCCTGCGATGGTCAGTGCTTTGCGAATGGTCATTTCGATTATCTCCCTTTGTGCCGCAGTCATGACGCTGCGGAACTATACTGTCATGCGCTGTACTGTCTCCTTCTATATTAAGAGGAAAAAATCGGTGGTGTCAATAATATCCCCTGAAATAAAAAGCTGTACTAGCAAAATTCAGCACTTCCAAACGGAGGTGTAGTGACTGCACGTAAAAAAACCGCCTTCCCCAAAAGAGAAAGCGGTTTCAAAAATATCTTTAAATTTCACTCTCTTAACGCGAAGTGGCGTGATGAAAGGAGAAGGAAATGGTCGTGGACATTGACTTGGAGCGTTTTGTTGCCAGCTGCTTGGCTTGTTTTGCAGCTTCGAACATGCTTGGAGCTTTGATGATTTCAACCCATCGGCGTGTTGCGGTTTCGAATAAAAAGCGGTAGATGGTCATTTTTTATCTGCCCTCTCATTTGTTCTTGACACCTCTATCATAGCAGGCTTTTGGTAGGGAATGGTTACAGGATTGTTACATAATTTTGAAGAACATGTTGCATCTGTGTGAACGTTAAAATGTTTCCTAATTTGCGTTACGTTTTTGAACATCCTGCGTCTTTAGTATGAGATGTTTTAATCATTTCCATTTTTGTGAACGAATGAGGTGTAAACAGATGGCTAACGCGTTAGGAGAACTGACTGTCACAGGTGTCAATCACAGCTACGGAACGGGCAAGATCAAAGTACCTGTACTGTTTGACATAAACCTGCACGTGAACAAGGGCGAGTTTGTGGCTTTATGCGGATCTTCAGGATCAGGGAAGTCAACACTTCTCAACCTGCTCGCCGGCTTGACCAAACCAGAGGAAGGCAGTGTCATGGTCAGTGGAGCGGAGATTTCCAGCTATAGCGAGAACGAATTGTGCTTGTTTCGCCGGAAGAGCATGGGCTTTATTTTCCAGTCGTACAATTTGCTGCCCAATTTGACAGCGCTGGAAAACGTAGAGCTTCCTTTGATTTTTGCAGGAGAGGGCGTGAAAAAGCGTCGAGCAAAAGCGACTGAGATTTTGGAGCGAGTCGGGCTGGAAGGACGTATCGACCACAGGCCGAATGAGCTGAGTGGCGGACAGCAGCAACGGGTAAGTATCGCGCGGGCGTTGGTTAATCAGCCTGGAATTATTTTGGCGGATGAACC
Source organism: Brevibacillus reuszeri (assembly GCF_002897295.1). Classification (GTDB taxonomy): domain Bacteria; phylum Bacillota; class Bacilli; order Brevibacillales; family Brevibacillaceae; genus Brevibacillus; species Brevibacillus reuszeri_A. The sequence continues at coordinate 221,601 of NZ_BEXF01000010.1, read as the reverse complement.
AACAGGGAATCTGGACAGTAAGACAGAGCAAGAGATCATGAACCTGATGAAACAAATGAACAAAGAAAATGGGACTACGTTCATCATCGTTACCCATGAGCAGGAAGTAGCAGAACAGTCTGACCGTGTCATTTATTTACAGGACGGTCGGGTAGTACAAAAAAGGACGAGACCAGCGTAGGCGAGGGTATGAGGTGAACACATTGTGAAGATAATTGATTCTTTTCGCATCGTCTGGCGAAACCTGTGGCGGATGAAGCTCCGTACGGCACTAACCTCGGTTGGTGTCATGATCGGAACAGCCGCCATCGTCGCCATGATAGCACTAAGCTTAGGGTTGAAGGAAAGTGCAGTAAAGAGCTTGGAGAATTTTGGGAATTTAACCGAGATGGATGTAGAGCCGATGTATTACATCTACGAAGAGGATCGGATGATTCCCGAGGATGAGCGGAAAAAGCTGAATATGGAAGCCGTTCAGGAGCTAAAGCAAATACCAGGAATTGCGGCAGTCATGCCGATGAAGCGGCTTTATGAACAGGCCAAGCTCAAGGTAGGACGGCGCGAGGGCTATGTTGAGCTCATTGGGGTGGACGTGAATGAATCAGCAGAGTACCGAAAGAACGATGTGGAAAAAGGGGCCTATTTGTCAGGGTCGCCGCAAGAAATCGTAGTAGCCTATGATGTTCCGCGTGAAATGCGCGATGTAGAAAAAGAAAAACGAGATGCACGCCGACGAAATGCGGACTCCAACCGTTCAGGTGGGGGGGGAGCCTTTATGCCACCTGATATGGGGGGCGGAGAGCAAACAGCCGCCTTTAATCTGGTAGATAAGGCAGCCACGATCGTACTCACTCGGGAATACCGCATCGATGACGAGCCAAAGTACGAGAAAAAGGAAGTGCGTGTACGCGTTGTCGGCCAACTGCGACAGTCGGAAAACCGGCGATACTCGTCAGCTGTCTACGCACCGCTTAGCGTCGTGAAAGAGTTGAATGACTGGGTAAACAGGAGTCGGGGAGATGAGGGTTCGGACAGGAATACTCGCCGCACGCGAGAAGAGGCGAAAAAGGATAAATTTGAATTTGACCAGATGACGGTCAAGGTAGAATCCCGTGAAATGGTTGAGAGTGTCGTCAAAGCATTGAAGGAAAAGGGCTATGAGGTATGGTCGCCAGCGCGAGAGCTTGAGACCATCAACAAGTTTTTCTTTGTGATTCAAATGGTTCTCGGCGGAATTGCAGCTATTTCTCTGTTGGTAGCGACAATTGGTATCGTAAATACGATGATCATGTCCATTTTGGAGCGGACCAAAGAGATCGGTATCATGAAAGTAATCGGAGCCACGGTACTCAACATACGCTGGTTGTTCCTAATGGAATCTGGTTTTATCGGGCTAATCGGTGGCTTGGCTGGCTTGGGAATGGCCTGGGGAGCGGTAGAGCTCGTAAACTACTTCGGCGCTTCTGGAGGACTCCTGGATGGACTGAACATGGGATATGGCCGCGGAGGCGGCGAAGAGGCTGAACCTAGCAAATTGGCAGTTATTCCGGCCTGGCTGGCACTGTTTGCAATCGGATTTTCCTTTATCATCGGTCTGTTGGCAGGTATTTTCCCAGCGATCCGTGCATCTCGTCTGAGTGCTTTGCAAGCGATTCGATCTGAATAAAGAAATGTGAGGAAGAAAAGATATGGAGAAGAAAAAGTCAAAGAAAAAATGGATCATCATAGCGGCGATTGCGGTCGTCCTTGGTGGTGGGGGATACTACGGCTACACTTATTTCACAGGTAAAGATGCGGCTACGGAAGAAATGCCAATGGAAAAACCATCCTTTCCTACTGCTGCCGTCGAGATGGGAGAAGTGAAAAAAGTCATTTTCTCCTCTGGTACGGTAGAGGCCAAGGCGCGTGAGGAAGTAAAACCAGAAATTAGCGGCAAGGTACAGCGCCTGCTCGTAAAGGAAGGGCAATCGATTAAAAAGGGTGACGTATTGTTTACGGTAGATAGTGCAGACGCCCAATTGGAAATGCAAAAGCAAGAGCTGTCGATTCTACGCGCCCAGAAAGAATTGGCTGAACTGAAGAATAAAAAAGACACTATTCACTCGGATAAAGCGGGGAAGGTAAAGGAAATCCTCGTCAAGGATGGAGATACGGTTACGCCAGATACTGTGGTAGCCAAGCTTACGAATACAGATTATCTGAAAATCTCTGGGAAGTTTACAGCTTATGAAGCAGAGCAGTTCCGGGTGGGGCAAAAAGTAAAGGTCTTTATTACAGCGTCACTCTATTATATAGACGGTGTAGTTACTGCAGTTGACTTAGTTGGTAAAAAGGAGCAGGGTTCGGGCGCGTTACATAGTGTTGACGTACTCGTCAAAAAACCGGGAGCACTATACGTCGGGGATATTGCTGAAGTTCACTATACCGATCCAAAAGGTCTTTTGTACACAAGTAAAAGAGCGCCTTTTGAGCTTCCTGATGAGATGGAAGTATTAGCTGGTACACACGGCAAAATTTCAAAAGTAAATTTTGAGAAGGACGATGAAATCAAAGCAGGTCAACTCCTCTTTAAAATGGACATGACATCAGCCGACCTCGAGCTGCAGGAGAAAGAGCTGTCGCTAAAAGAGTCACTATTGACGATGGAGCAAAAGAAGCGAGAAATCGCGAAAAAGCAAGTAGAAGCCCCAATCAGTGGTGTGATTACAAAGGTTAATATTAAAGAAGGAGAATCACCAAGCTCAGGCGAACCAGCTGTGGTTATTATGGATACAACGTCGGTTTATTTTGTGGCGGCAGTCGACGAAATTGATATTCCTGCCATCAAGCTGGGGCAGAGCGTTGATGTTTTTGTAACAGCTTTTGGAAACAAGCCTTTCAAAGGAAAAGTTACCGAGCTACCAAAAGAAGGTACAAAAGAAGACAAGACTGTTCGCTTTGCTGTAAAAATAGAGCTCAGCGATACAAAAGATATGAAGCACGGAATGACAGGTGATTGTGATATATACGTAGAGCAAAAAGAGAATGTAAAACGATTGCCTATCAATGCGGTAGAGTTTTTGGAAGAAGGCAAAGGATCGGTGATGGTCAAAGATCCAAGTACCGAAGAGCCTACGCCGAAAGAAGTGAAAGTAGGTGTAGAAGGTACAGATTTTGTTGAAATTATTGATGGTCTAAATGAAGGCGATGAAGTGTTAATGATGAACGGCGAAGGGATGTAACTCTTTCTTCTCTTGATCGCAAAAAAAGTAGCCCCGCGTGCAACGTATTGTGGACGTTCACGCGGGGCTATCTGCTATTCGTCTAAGCAAAACTTTTTAAATGGAGCTTCTGGATCATTTGTGAAACCAAGCTAAGTAAAGGATGAGCTACAGCAATTCCGGTTTCCTGAGTAAATTGATGGGCGACAGGTGCCATCGACAGCTGAGCGACAGAAAGAGATGTATGGTGCCTACCTGCGGAAAGCCTTTGCAGCTCATTTTTCACAGCCTCACGGTAGGTGTCCTGCTTGTTTTCCATTAAAAGGGCAAAAGCCCCTTCCATGACGTGAACCTCAATACGCGGATGTAATCCTCTCGATTGGGCGTATACACGTAATCGCGTCATCGTAGGTTCTACGGTCGCAGGGTTGGAGAAGAGGAGGATTTGTGGCTCTGTACAATGGGTTATTTCATGAAAAAATGGCTTGTCAATCGTAAAGATCGGTGAGGAGCTGGCAGCCTCCATTTCATCGGTTAAGCAAGCTGCATATTGTGTGCAGGTAATTACCATCGCATCCGGATCACTTGTTTTCATCCAGTTCAATTGCTCGACCAGCTTTGCTTGCGATTGTTCTTTCGTGAGGGCATTCTTGCCTTCCGAATTGAGAAGCAAGCCAGGATCAACATAATGCACCATGTCCATTTCAACAGGAGCAAAAGCGTCTGCGAGCAAGGAAATATTGGAGAAGTGACCATGTAGACAAGCAATTCGTTTCATGAGCGGTGTTCCTCCTATTCGCTTGTTCTAATGGCAATCACGCGGATACGCTTGTAATCGACAATCCATTTGCCATCCTGGAACAGGACGGGACGTAACAGCTCCGTTACTTGCAAACAGACGTCATTGATTTCACCAGCGGACATATTCGTGAAAAACGGACTACAAAAAGAGTCCAACCAATGACGCAATCCGTGATCGCCATCAGGCATCGTAGTGGGACGATCAAAATGAGAGGCTAATACGACGCGAAATCCTTGTTTTTCTAACAGAGCAGCGTACTCGCCAATACTCGGAAAAAACCAAGGCATCCGCTCATCAGCCAAAATACCTTTTTGTGCAAGGGCGACGCGCAAAGCATCCACAACAAGCCCGCAGTTACCTTTGCCGCCGAATTCTGCCACAAACCTTCCTTTTGGAGCTAGCGCATGCCAGACGGACTCAATAACTTTTTCAGGCATTTTCATCCAGTGTAGAGCAGCATTGGAAAAGATGGCGTGGAATTGTTTTTCGGTACGATACGTATGCGCATCCGCAACCTGAAAAGGTAGATGAGGATATTTTTGCTGGGCACTACGTATCATATCGGCAGAAAAATCGACACCCATTACTGTTGCACCGGATTTTGCTATTTCAGCAGTCAAATCTCCAGTACCACAGCCTAGGTCCAAAATGCGTTCAGTCGAAAGCGGCTGTAGCCAATCAATTAATCCTCTGCCATAATGAGAAACAAAGTTCATTTTATCGTCATAGAGATCAGCATTCCATTGGTTTGCTGGATTCATATCGTATCCCTCCCCTATTATTGTTTTACCAGTTTATTGCCTATAATTTCAATCTATTTGAATTTATGAATACATAGTTTTTTCCTATACCACCTTCAGGGAATTCATTTCCTGTCTTGCTACTAACAGGAGAACTGGCTTTTTTTGTCGAATGAATATAATTGTCTAGTTTTAGAAAGAAAGTGAGAGGACAATACGTGAAAAAATGGGTTGTATCAGCATTGCTCGTGTGCTTGGCAACTGGCACCCTGATGTCAGGGGTAGCAACGCCCGCATTAGGTGCCATGACCGCTTCTGAGACGAAACCGAATAGCCAGCACTTCAAACCCGCACAACAGCCAATTCACGAAACGATTGGATTCAACAATTACCAAGTAGTCGGCGTGGATGCAAACGGATGGAACTGGGTGAAAAATGATGAGTTTATTTTGCCTCCAGGGACACCACTCGATATTGATCTGGTACAGACGACATATGGAAGCGGATCGAATCTGAATAAGTATGAGATTTTGCTAGATAATGTGGCAATGCCTGCATTATCTGGGGAGAAGCGCTCGGAGGATGCGGTATTGAGGTGGGAGGTCCCTCGGTTTTCAATACCCGAGTCCCAATTGTCAGCTGGGGTACATACATTAACATTCGTCAACTCGGACGGAAAAGGGCAGAAAAGCACTGTCCATGTCCGTTTTCAAGTAGCATCACGTAGCAACAATTTCAGCATCTTTGAAGGCGAAAAAGAAGAGGGAGAGGCGATCCCTTCGGATGGAGTAATGGGGATATTTGGACTGCATGGCACCAAGACATTTACGAGTACAGTCTCAGGTACGTGGAAACTGTTTATCCTAGAAAAAGGCACCAAAAAGGAGATGAAATCTTTTTCCGGAAAGACCTATAAGGCGGGTCCGATGATGGAGGGGCAATATGAAGTGGTCTTTACGCCAGACGATGTGAATCTTCCTTCTTGGACGACGACTATTCATGTAGGGTCGGTTGATTTGTACCAGGGAAGAGATGCAAACGGACAGAAGCTCACGCCGAATCAGAAGATTACGGCTCCTGCGGCACCAAGCCAAATTCAACTGTATTCGTTATTCCCAGGACGCTGGTGGGTGAATGGGACAGGTCAAACACTGACGGACTCTCAATATTTTGATGTAGTGGTCCCGGATACGTTTGCGGGAATGGCACTGACAGTTACATTTGAGCCGATTTCCAGCAAGTCAACACCAGGAACAAGCAGGAGTGAAGTGGCTACTGTTCAAATTCAAATTCCCGGTACACCTAGTGCCTGCGGACCTTCAGAACCACAGGTAACGCTTGACTTGATCACACAAAAAAATAAAGGCTCCTCCCTTAGAATTGAAAAGGAAAATCTCTATTCGTCCAATAACACCGTGAACGTGTATCAAAAGCCGATCCATGTGGTTTGGTTGTCAACCGCTGCCGACCATTTTTTGAACGGCTCGGATGTACAGGGCGATGAGGGACCAGGTGTATGGGCTGTCAATAACGTAATCGTAGACAACTCGAAGCTGAATTGGGATCACACGGCACTGGACCTTTCGACATATAAACCTGAGCGATACAAAATAAATTACTACAGCAAGCGCGATCCGAAGCAAACATGGTGCGGATACGTGCAAGTCGTTGAGGACAACGCTCCAACACGCTCGGGATTGGTTTGTGATCAGATGGAATCAGGGGTGGCGCCACCGAGCAAGCCGATGTCTTTAAAGACAAAGAGCGGTAAGACATATTCAAACGAAGAAAAGGTAGTCATTGAATCAAGCGAGGATTTGGATAAATGGCAAGAGGTTACTCTCTTGGCAAGCTATGTTGAGCGCACAGGAACAAAAAAAATAAAACAAGATGGCCGAAATTACTACATGCCAAAGGTTGAGTGGGCGTATGGAGAAATTGGATTCGGTTCCCGTCAAGCTCCAAATGGGGATCAAATGATCTCTGAAAATCGGACAGAGGTGCTCTACGATGGCAAGGTTATTTACTCGGTAAAACCGGGATCGCGCGATGATGATGACAATGGAATAGATGAGTTAAACATCAAAAAAATCATAGCGAGCAATGATACCAAACCAGGTGAATACACAATCCGAGTAACCAACACTCTCGGCTATTCAAGCTGCCAGGTTCTGTCATCGAACAGATCCTACAACAAGCAGACAGCTTTTAAGGAAAATGATGAGATTCTTTCCCTAACGATTGACGTACAATAGGGAGAAGCAGTATCCCCCGTTCTTTTGCGGGGGTTTTTTTGTCGGGAGGGGACAGGATGTCTGAACAGCAGCAAGCCGTTTTAGCGAAGTTTGGTTTTATTATCGAAGAGGGAAGAGTGAAACATTCGAAACTCGGAATCGTAAGAGAAATAGAGGAATTTACCTCCTTTTCTAAAGAGGATGAGCTACAGGAATACGTAAAGCAAATCCTTCGCAGCCAATGTCAGTTGAAACGGAAAAAATAGAAAGAAGCTTGGAAAGGGGCCGCGTGGATGGAGTCTAAAGAATCTTTGCTACAAGCCTTGAAAGAAGTAGAGGTCTGGGAAAAGAAACAGAAGGATTTGTGGTTTTGGGAAAAGCTCGGGAGACTACCTTTTGTTCTATTGGATAGAATGACGCCAAAATTCATTCGTGAAAAGCTCGGGACAGCTGTCGATGAGATGGCGGCCTTTTTGGAAACAGGGGGCACCTACCTAGTCTCTGATGAAGCCGTTTACAGTAAGTTTCGTACCCGCCAAAGCGATACGGGAGGGGTGACGTTGAACAAACACACGATTACCTCTTTGCCACTTAAAGAGATGAACGCAGTCGCTGTGCAAATGAGTGAGTCCAGGGCGACCTTTGCGACCGTGCAGGGGGCAACGACAGGGATTGGTGGTATTTTTACATTGGCATTGGATATACCGCTTTTGCTCGGCACATCGCTCAAGATTCTTCAGGAAATGGCTTTGTGCTATGGCTATCGTCCCGAAGAGAAGCGTGAGCGGCTTTTTGTCGTCAAATGTCTTCAATTCGCTTCTTCTGATATCGTTGGTAAAAAGGCGATACTCGATGAGCTTTCGCATTTCGACGATCCAGCTACTGAAAAAGATGTCATTGCTCAGCTCCAGGGGTGGAGAGAAGTCGTCGTGACCTATACAGAAAACTTTGGGTGGAAAAAGCTGTTTCAGATGGTACCGATCGCAGGCATTTTGTTCGGGGCGTATATCAATCGTTCCACTGTACAGGATGTCGCCGAGGCTGGCATGATGCTGTACCAAAAACGGCGAATCCTGGAGCGATTGCGTCAAGCCGGAGAATAAGAGCACTATTTATGCCAGTCCTCAGCAGTGATGGCATACATGTTGTGGTCTTCCCACTTTCCATAGATTTGCAAATAGCGCAGGGATAATCCTTCATATCGAAAACCGTTTTTTTCGAGTACGCGAATAGAGCCGAGATTGCGTGGCATGACCGCAGCTTGAACACGGTGCAAATTAGCAGTGGTAAAGGCGAATTGCAAAGCGAGTCCAACAGCGGAGGTAGTATAGCCGCGTCCATTGCAGCTTTGATCCATAAAATAGCCCAATGTTGCGTTTTGCCAAGCACCGTGGACGACATTTGACAAGACGACACGGCCGATCATTTCCTCTTTTTCGGAAAGAAAAACGCCAAAGGCAAATCCGGTCTCATTTTCGAAGTCCTGTATGGCCTGGGCTACTTGCTGCTGCTGACCTTCCAATGTCAGGTGAGAAGGGGGACGGATCGGTTCGAATGGTGCCAGAAAGTCTTGGTTACGCAGCCGAAGCTCCAATAGCTCGGCTGCGTCTTGTTCACGAAGAGGGCGTAAATAGATGGCATCGGTATGTAATTGCATCGAGCGATCCTCCTAAAGAAAAAATGGTGGATCGATAGTGTACCACGTTTCCTCTCCGCAGGAAATGCAATTCGAATAAAAGAGTGAAAATATTCGTTACAATCCGAGTGATTCCACAAAAGAAACGCCATAAGCTTTGCATCTCTCAACTTCCTTGGCATTGGGGGTGAGCTCGATTTTCAGTCCCTCCAATGGCGTTTCTGCTCCACGCTCACGAGCTTTTTCTAATAGAATATCCACAGCGGCACCTACATGCTCGTAGTTTGAGTCGCATGAACCAAAAGCGATGACCTTTTTGCCACTCAATTCAATGTCGTTCATTTCTTCATAAAAGTCCAAGCATTCGTCTGGCAGCTCTCCATCTCCCCATGTATACGCGCCAAGGGCAATTCCGTCGTACGACTCCAGCTCTCGTGCACTGGCATCCATCACTTCCTTTATCACCAGCGTGGCACCTGTAGAACGAATTCCTTCTGCGATGGCCTCAGCCATTTCCTGTGTGTTTCCAGACATGCTCGCGTAAACAATCAAAAAGCTCATAAAAAGAAAACCTCCAAGTTAGTAATGAAAATCATTCTCATAAACAAAATAATGAAAATGAGAATCGTTGTCAATAAACAATTCATTTTTGATAAAGCTGTTGCCACAACGCATTGATTTTGGTAGAGTTAAATGAAATTATTATATGGAAGTCTAAATAGAGGTGCGCCGAGGATGAGTACATCTTTTCGTGATCTGCCAGGGGGCAGGAAAAGGAGGAAAGGCTAAAGCGCCGAAGCTGCTGCTATTCCCCTGAATAGCGATGGTTGGGGTGGATCGTGAAGAATGATCATCCTGTCATGAAAGGTGGTAAGCCTTTTGTGGAGCGCTATTTACGATTTGCTTGCGGAGTATCCAAAGCAATGAGGTAGCGTATGCACTCATTGCTTTTTTTAGTGAATCAGAAGGTGTAAACTTCAGGTATATACTTCCTGATTCAGCTAGATTACCATTCCGCTAAAACTTACAAGCTTTTCAATTAAAAGGAGGACTCACCTGTGAACATGATGGATGCAAACGAAATTATCGCGTTTATTCAAAAAAGCGAAAAGAAAACACCTGTGAAAGTATATGTGAAGGGCAATCTGGAGGGAATCGACTTCGGAGCTAGTGCAAAGGCATTCATCACGGGGGGCACAGGTGTCGTATTTGGCGAATGGAAAGAAATCGAGCCTGTACTGACTGAGAACAAAGACAAGATCGAGGACTATGTAGTTGAAAGCGATCGTCGCAATTCAGCAATCCCATTGCTCGATACCAAAGGAATTCAAGCGCGTATTGAACCAGGTGCGATCATTCGTGACCAAGTAACGATTGGCAACAACGCTGTCATCATGATGGGTGCTTCTATCAACATCGGTGCTGTTATTGGTGAGGGCACGATGATTGATATGAACGTAGTTGTAGGTGGTCGTGGAACGATCGGGAAAAACTGCCACATCGGTGCAGGCTCTGTTATTGCGGGTGTAATTGAACCGCCTTCTGCTACGCCAGTAGTCATCGAAGACGATGTTGTGATTGGTGCCAACGCAGTGGTGCTTGAGGGTGTGCGCGTAGGGAAAGGCGCTGTTGTTGCAGCTGGTGCGGTGGTCATTGAAGACGTACCACCATACGTAGTAGTAGCAGGTACTCCAGCTCGTGTCATCAAGCAAATCGATGAAAAGACTCGCTCCAAAACAGAAATCAAACAGGAACTACGTCAGCTCTAAGGGAGTGTGTGGTCATGGATTGGCGTTCGCTTGATGAACAATACATCGTCTCCACGTACAAACGTCTTCCGATAGCAATCGCCAAAGGGGAAGGCAATTATTTGTACGATACCAACGGCAAAAAATATTTGGATTTGTTCACTGGACTCGCAGTGAATGTGCTCGGTCACTCTCATCCACGTATTTTGCGCGCGCTTCATGAGCAAGGAGAGCAGTTTTTGCATATATCCAATGTCTTTCTCAACCAGCCTGCGATTCGTCTGGCGCAGCGTCTGGTGGAGCATACGATCCCGGGTAAAGTATTTTTCACCAACTCCGGTGCGGAGGCGACAGAAGCTGCCATTAAACTGATCCATAAGTGGACAAAGACGGAGGGTGCTGGACGTGAGGGGATTGTGGTCCTTAAGAATAGCTTCCACGGACGGACCCTCGGCGCTGTTCGACTGACCAGGCAAGCTCACGTCTATCAGGATTTCCCGCAGCCTGCTTTTTCTGTTTATGAGCTGGATGCAGAGGATGCGGCTGGTCTGCGCGAACTTTGCCAAAAGGTAAAACCTGCTGCTGTCCTGATGGAGCCTGTCCTTGGTTCTGGCGGAGTAGTTCCCCTGTCGGAGACATTCCTCCAAGAGGTATCAGCGATCTGCCAGAAAGAGGGCATGCTGTTTGCGATGGACGAAATTCAGACAGGTATGGGGCGAACAGGGAAGCTTTTTGCTTATCAGCACGCTGCTGTCACTCCCGATCTGATACTGTTTGCCAAAGGTGTCGGTGGAGGCTTGCCGCTTGGTGGGGTGATTGCCGGTACAAAGCTTATGAACCAGTTCAAGCCGGGTGACCATGGTACAACCTTTGCTCCTTCGCCACTATCGGCTGCTTTGGGGAATGCTGTCATGGACGAGCTTCTTGATCCCGCTTTTGCAAAAGGTGTGGATGAGGTGATCGCATACCTCTGGAATCAGCTGGAAGCACTACGCGAGCGTCTAGGTGATCAGCTTCAGGCACTTCGTGGGAAAGGCATGATGGTCGGTATTCCTCTCACTGTCTCTCCTGAAGAAGCGAGTCAATTGCAGCAGCAATTGCTAGAGGAGGGTATTCTCGTCGATGTGACGCAGAAGACTATTGTTCGCCTGCTGCCGCCACTGACTTTGACAAAAGAGGATGTAGATCGGTTTATGGAAGTTTTTGCTCGTTTGCTGACAGCTCTCTCAAGTATGAGGGAGGGAGCGTAAATAATGGCAACTTCCACGTTTGCGCAGATCCGTCGTGATTTGCATCAAATACCTGAGCCAGGCTTTCAAGAAGTAAAAACACAAAAGTATTTGCTTGATTATCTGGAGAAGCTCCCCCAAGAGCGGCTCCAGATCAAGCTGTGGCGTACAGGGATTCTCGTCAAAATCGCAGGTACTGCTCCAAAACGGACGATCGCTTGGCGTACAGACATGGACGGTCTGCCGATCGTAGAGGAGACATCGTATCCATTTCGATCGCTGCATGAGGGCTATATGCATGCATGTGGACATGATATGCACATGGCGATCGCCCTTGGTCTTTTGACGCACTTTGTGCAAAACGCGCTAGCAGATGACCTGTTGTTCCTCTTCCAGCCTGCTGAAGAAGGTCCAGGTGGAGCTTTGCCGATGATGGAGAGCGAGGAATTTGCAAGCTGGCGTCCTGATTGCATTTTTGCTCTGCATATTGCTCCCGAATATCCAGTAGGACACATTGCTACGAAGCCTGGGATTTTATTTGCGAACACATCGGAACTATTTATTGATTTGGTCGGCAAAGGCGGTCATGCAGCATTTCCGCACAAGGCGAACGATATGGTGATTGCCGGAAGTCATTTGGTGACACAGCTACAATCCGTGATTGCACGCAATATTGATCCGCTGGACTCGGCTGTCATTACTGTCGGCAAGATCGAGGGTGGAACGAAGCAAAATATTATCGCCGAAAAAGCACGGCTGGAAGGCACGATTCGGACCTTTTCCATGGAGTCCATGGCGCTTGTCAAAAGCAGAATCGAATCGCTTGTAAAAGGTGTGGAGGCGGGCTTCGAATGCTCAGCTGCGATCGATTATGGCTGTGGCTATTGTCAGGTGTATAACGATGAGCAGCTGACAACAGAATTTATGGATTGGGTACGCAGTGAATGCGAGGATGTGACCCTTGTTCATTGCAAGGAAGCAATGACAGGAGAAGATTTTGGTTACTTTTTGACGGAAATCCCCGGGTTTTTATTTTGGCTAGGTGTCAATACACCTTATGGCTTGCATCATGCAAAGATTGAACCGAGTGAGGAAGCGATCGAAGTGGCAATCGATACTGTTTCCCGGTACTTCACATGGTTTTCCAAGCAGTCATAGGTCATAAATGGGATCAGAGCGGCTTATATAAGCCGTTCTTTTTTTTACGCTTTTTGTCATGATCATTCCTTTTTATAGGGTCAAGGGTAGGAAGTAGTTATTAACAACCTCTGTGAATAAGTCGTTTGTCCTAGGTTGAGTTTACCTGTGGATAGTGTGGATATTGTTGAAAAAACTTGTGATTTGACCACAACTATTTGCTTGTGTAGACGTATAAAATAGTGGGAAGAAATTTCGGACAGAACAAGCGCTGCTGCGCAAACATACAGGAGGATTAAGACATGAAAAAAGCATGGTTGTCGGCCTTGTTGGCGTTGACTGTTGCAGGTGTGGGGACTGCCACTGCCTTAGGGGAAGGTGCGATGCACATTTTTCTCAGCGGTGAACAGGTAGGTAGCAATATGCCTGCTTCCAACGCTGAATCGGTAGAAGATATCGTGAATAAAATGGGTGGATTTGCCCTATACGATCAGCAAACAGGGAAAATGGAAATCGTGAAGCCAACCGTTAACCTGTTGATCGTCGAAGGCATTCAGCAGACACGAAACAAAAATGTTGTATTCAGCAATCCGGTAAAAGGATATAGCGATAAAAACATCCCGCGTACCTTTAACGTTTTTGTCGAGGTGGATGATGCACCGGTTGCCAAAGATCTGAGAATGCAGCTTGTATTGATCGCGCCAGATGGAAAAGAAGTGGATAAAGGGAAAGAGTGGAAATACTCTACTCAAAATGCAAACAGCTTTTATTTCTCAGAGCCTTTTGTTTCCACGAAGCTAGATAGCTATGGCACTTATAAAATTCAAGTCCAAATGAAATCCGATAAATTCAAGTCGTACGTGGTTGTGGGAGAAAATTCATTTACAGTTGGGCGATAAAATTATAGCTTGGATGCGTTTCCACACCACCTGTTCCCATGGTATAATAGACGGAAAAGCCAATATAATTTGGTGACAGCAAGTACATGAAAGAAAGGAACGATGGGAGCGAATGGATACAAATCCCCCGCGGTCATCCACAGACGTAGAAGGCCCGAGTATATGCATTGCTTGGAAAGATGAGCAATCCATCCAAGCAGAGTGGAAAATGACGAAGGAGTTCGAGCAGGAGGTTGAAAAGAAATTTGCGATCCCTTTTGCCGAGCTGCCATTTGTCTTACGCCTTTTCGATGTGACTGACCGCAGAGAGATCCGAGATGACGGCACTGACCTTTACACTGATTTTGATATCAACCACCGTTCTTCCGAGTGGATTTTGTACGGAGTGACGCAAGGATTGGAATATTGCGTAGATCTGGGCATTCGGATGGTGGATGGAAGGTTCTACTCGCTATCGAGATCTCAAATGATTTGATCAACGTGCTCATGGTAACGGGCTTCTATTGGTTTTTATAGAAGCTGCTCTTCTTTGACCGTAGATGTAACTGTCTAGGTGTTCTGAAGGTTTAGCAAGATTCGTCTACACGTAAGTATCCTTACTTGAAAAAAGAAAGACTCTCCAATGGAGGGTCTTTCTCTGTTTTTACGTACGTATACGCGGTCGCTTTTACGGCGCCTGACGCTGTTTATCCAATAATCGTAAGGCTACAGCAAGTACGGCCCAAACTGGCATGGGTTCATCCAGCTTGCTTAGCCATTCGGGAGACGTTAATAATCCCTCCTTCAGTGCTCTTTTTCCCAGGTCCAGCTTCCATTGCGGATAAGCAGAAGGCTCCTCAGGGGTAAACTGGTCATACTGTGCCAGATTGTACGTGTCGATGATACGGGTCAGCTTGGCCGCATAATCAGGATCGGTGGCGTAGCCTGCTTTGGAAAGGGCTTGTGCGGCTTCATAAGGTGTGGAGGCGGTAAGAACCTTTTTGTAAGCAGGCTTTAGTAAAAACTGAGAGTGATCATCGATGGATTGCTGGTAGTTGTAATACGCCTTGAATTCAGACGTGCGAGGCACGATTTGACCGTTCTCGACTTCATTACTTACGATCTTCACAGAGCCAGCAGTTCCTGTCCCTTTAATTCCAAACAAATTATAAGAAGATCGTCCTGTGACAGCATCAACGGGTACTTTTTTACCCCAGCCAGATTCGAGAATGGCTTGTGCGATCGTAACGGAAGGAAACAAGTGGTAGGTGAGGTACGACTGTCTGGCTGAGCCGGCGACCAAATCAATAAAAGCCTGTTGTTCCATGAACTCCCCACTTTCCTTGTAATTACTTCTTTAGTATTACTATGAGAACAGCGGCAAAGAGGGTAATACACGAAAAAACAGCCGATGCATGTCGGCTGCTTTGGACGAGCGTATTTATGGTTTGCGTGGTTGAAAGTACTGAATGCGATTATTAAACAGATGGAGCTCGGCTTTGAAGTCGCGAGCCAGGTAACGACAATATTCATTTGCCTTGTTTTTATCACCGTGAGTCGCCGATTCAGGTAAAGATATTTGCACATAATGCTTTTCCTTCCCGTCCTCTTCGGTAGATCCGACTCCTACAATGATCGATTTGTACATATTTGGATCTTTTCCTTTTAACAGAAACCAGGAGTCTTTTCCTTCAGGGCGGTCCTCCACTGTATAAGGAAAAGCGGCATCTGCATAAGTCCAGCCAAGCTGCTGACCTGTTTTGGAGGTCATCTCCACATATCGCGTAAACTTGGCTTTCACGTCGTCAATGCTTGCATGAGTGGCTGTAGAGCCCTCTACGAAATAGATGTAGGCCGATTGCAGTTTCACAATTGCACCCTCCCAGTACCGAAAAATATCTGCGTTTAGTGTAGCATTGCTTCCACTCTTTGGCAATGCCGGTAATTTGCCACTAAAAGTAATTGCGTGTCTTTTCTGAAAAGTGTAAAATATAACTACTATTTATATAGTCGAGGAATGAAGATCAAGGATCATGGAGGAGTATACCCATGCAGGAGGCCTCAATTAGACACGTATTCGAAGCATTGAACACGATGCGCGCCATTGATGTTGTGAACAAAGAAGACTGGGAGAAAGCAGCGAAGGAAGCTGAGTTGGATTCCTCTGTTCAGCTAAATATTCTCTGGATCATCTATTGCTATGAAGGTGTACGCGTGACTCAAATTGCGGACTGGACCTTTTGGCACCCCTCATCTATCGTCATTCATATTAAAAAATTGATGGAGAAAGGGATGGTGACAATCGAAAAATCGGAGTTGGATGGACGTGTTGTACATGTGTATCCAACTCAAAAAGGTAAGGAAGTTCTTGAGGCAAGCCGTCGGAGTGTTCCGGATATTTTTCGTTTGACGTATGCCTTGGAGAAAATGGAGGAACGCTACAGTACAGCAGTAGTTGAATTGTTCTTTGAATGTCTCTCGTTTGTTGCTCAATCGTTGCACGGAGCAGAAAAAGTGAGATGGATTCAAGAAGGCGAGGACCGAGTGCTAAACCCCAGACATTTGATAAGTTAAAATGTGTAGGGTAGCAAAAACATGGGTTTTCGCGTATACTTATTAATACTCCGAATATTTACTCAAATAGTATTCGGAGTCTAATTCAAGACGAGGAGGGATTGCTGATGGAGCATTACGACCACTTATATGACGTTTCGGAGAACGCAAATGTACGTTTTCTCGGATTTGTATCGGAGGGCACTCGCCACGACTTTGGAATTGTATTTACGCACAAGTTTTATGGAAAGCCGTTGGTGATCTGTATGCAGACAGGGCAATCAACCCTTCTCAGTTCAGAGGACGCCATTAATCCTGGATATCTGAAAAAGATATTCCGACTGAACTCAGAAAGTGAAGCGGAGGCCCTCGCTAGCTTCTTCCAAGAGCATTTACCGAGCTTGTCATTAGAAGAGAATCAGTATTAAACAGCGAGCAGAAGATTTCTTCTGCTCGTTTTTCAGTACGTGGATATGAGTTTTACGCGTAAGAGGAGAGATTAGCATGTTTAAACATAAATGGCCTGCCCAAAATCATAGAGGCTCGGTTGTACTTATCCATGGAACTGGAGAACATCACGGGAGATATGAGCATGTGGCAAAATATCTTACTCAACAGGGATGGACGGTTTATTCGGGAGATTTGCCTGGGTGGGGGCGAGCCACAGGAGCCAGAGGTCATATTGATTCTTTTTCACAGTACATAGAAACCGTCCGCATCTGGACAGAAGAAGCGCTAGAAGAAGCAAAAGGTGTGCATCCGGTGTTTATAATGGGACACAGTCTGGGAGGGCTGATCGCTGCGAGGTTTGTCCAGGTTTTTGAACGCCGACCGGAGCTGGCGGGGCTGATTTTAACTTCGCCATGTATGCAGCTTAGGCTCGTTGTGCCAGAGTGGAAAGCGCAGGTGGCACGGTGGTTAGATCGCGTGTGGCCGACCTTAGCCATTCCGAATGGTATTACTCCAGAGATGGTTTCGCGAGATCGCACGGTTCAAGCGGCCTATAAAAGTGACCCGCTCAATTATCCTAAGGTGAGTGTCAGATGGTTTCAGGAGCTAGAGCGAGCGATGGCACATGCTTGGGAAGAGAGAGGGAGGCTGGACATTCCGGTTCTGATCTTGCAGGCGGGAGACGATACGATTATCGACGCTGATGCTGTGGAGCGCTTCGCGATTGAAATGGGGAGCCATGTCACGTTCCAGCGTTTTCCGGGCTTGCGCCATGAGATTTTGAATGAGCCGGAACGCGATCAAGTCTTGCACCAGATAGGAGCTTGGATGGGTGAAAAGGACCTAATGTGACATACTAATCGATAAACAATGAGTAAAATTACCGTATTGACTCCCAATAGTGTGTCATATTAATATGTATATAACATCACATTGCAGAGAATATGACCATCACACACTGCTTAGGCGAGTGGATGCGGAGGGAACATAAATGGGAACTATCGTATGCCAATCTTGTGGGACGATTATCGAACATTTTGAATGTAATCAGGTGAAAACGCTTTATGCTGTTTGCAGCTGTGAGTGTCGCCCCCATGAAAAACAGGAAAAAGAATAGGTTGCAAAGATATCAGGCCCAGCTTTTGGGCCTGTTTTTTTTGACAACCTTTTCTTCATCGTAGATAATAGAGCTGTATGTTTAAAATTGTTGCAAAAGGAGGAATTGTTTCATGAAGCGAAAACCGATCCAGGGTTGGTTGGCCTCGGCAGTTTTGGTCACCTCTCTGTGGGGCGGGACTCCGGCATTTGCAGAGAGTATTGGTGAAGAAGTAAAGCTTAACCAAAGCCAACCTGAAATCTCTCAAGCTGGTTTCGACATTGCAGAGGATTATGCAGTATGGATCAATGATGGCGAAAATACGGTTACCCTATACGACCTGGGAAAAAATACGGAGACCAAGATTGGAAACAAAAACTCTACAAAGACAAGCCCGAGAGTTGATGGAGATTATGTGGTATGGATCGATGAAGATTCAGCAGTAACTCTTTACGATATCTCCAAGGGAAAAGAGACGAGCATCAGCAATACTTCGGGTACCATTTTGGATGTAGAGATTGACGATAATCATGTCGTCTGGTCGAACAAATCGGGCAAGGGTACAGACATTTACCTGTACGATATTGATTCCGGTGAAGAAGAAAAAGTAACGACAAGTGGGAAAGCCATTCGCCCTACAGTTAGTGAAAACTACATTGCATGGGAAGACAGTCGGGATGGGAATGCCGACATCTACTACTATGACATCGATACACAAGAAGAAACAGCAGCAGTGACCCTACGTGGAAACCAGTTGCGCCCAAGCGTATATTCCGATACGATTCTGTATGAAAATGAGGCAGGCGAAAGCACCCAGATTTATGAATACGACATTACAACAGGCAAAAACAAGAAGATAACGGATGGGTCTGCTGACAAAAGTTACGTACATATTTATAAAGACAAGTATGTATATGTAGAAGATGGCGATTTGAGAAGCGCAGAGCTTGGCAAATCTTCAGCAAGACAGATTGATTCTTTTATTTTCAAAGGAAATCCACCGCGTACATATGGCAACTACGTCCTGTATGCAAAGAGAAATAGCGACAAAGTATTGCAGCTAAACCTCTACGATATCAAAGAAAAAGAGTCCGTATCATTGGGTTCGGTAGTGGGCGAGCCGTCACAGCCTGATGGAAGCGATCGCTATGTTGTCTACTTATCCGAATCTAGACGAGATGACGCTGTCGTTTTGTATGATACAAAAAACAAGACAAGCCAGATCATTAGTAAAACAAACGCTAGTCCAAACCACCCTGTAGTGAGCAATCGCTATGTAGTTTGGTACGATTACAGCAAAAAAGCGCTCATTTCCTATGACATCCAACGCGGCAAAGAAACGCAGATTACGGATACAGATGAGAAACAAGAGCCAAGTGATGAAATTTATAAAATTGATGGCAGCCGGTTGTTGTGGATGAATGAGGGACGTCGTCCGGAGCTTGTGATCACAGACCTTAAAACTGGCACACATGAAAGTGTCGCTACGGTAAAAGGCGAGCCACTGAGCATCGATATTTACGGAGACTATGCTGCCTGGGTTATTGAGCAAAGCTCTAGAAAAGCAACAGTCACTTTGTACGACATCAACAGAGGAAGAGGAACAGATATTGTCAAAAACGTGCAAGTAGAAGATGCAGCACTCGGTGACAACTTTGTTGTCTGGAGTGAATATAAAAACAATTCCTGGGATTTGTTCTCTTACAATATCAGTCGTGAAAGAACTACTGAGCTGCTGCGCTATACAGACCGTGACCAAATGAATCCACAGGCCTCCAGAAACATGGTGTTCTTCAAAGATAATCGTCTATCGCCAAATGCCAAAGATTTTTATTATGAATTATTCGATGCGGAAGATGGATCGTTCGTAGATCTTTCCTGGAGCAGTAAAGCAGAGGTAACTGAACCTCGCATCGGTGGAAACCGCATTGTTTGGATCGATACCAGAGATAAAGCACCAGCTGTCTATACAATGGCGATTAGTTCGCCACAAGATGATGACGATGATAACGGTGGACCAGGTCCTGAGCCAGAACCAGGTGATTACAAACAATACGTGTTGGTAGACCTGATGGCAGATGGAACATACAAAGAGAAAATGAAAAGCACTACACCTGACAAATTTGTATTCGTGTTCTTCGCAAATACAAAAGATCAGGTTAAGCTTTCCGTCGAAGATGCAATCGATGACCTAGACCGATTCATTGATCTACTCACCAGCGATGACCTCGAGGATATCTTGATTCGCATTTACGAATAAGCAAAACCAGGCAGTAGGACTCTTTTGCATCCTAACTGCCTGGTTTTTTTATAAATGATGTAACTCGCCTACCTAGCCATTACTCTTTTCGACCAGATATGGCCGCGCCAGCATCAAGCCAATCCAAAACAGCAGAGCTGCGACATAAGCAGGAAACAGATGCAGAAAATCTACATATCCAACAGCAAAATGAATACCGATCCCGGACACAAACCCAGGAATCCCGGCGAGCAGCAATGTCCACCATACCCAGCTCGCTCCTCGTCGAAAGCCCCAGAGGCTAATCAGGAGGACAGCAATGCCAACAGAAACGAGTGCACCGCCAAATCCCGCCCGATCATGAGCGATGAACGGAATTAAGCGATCATTATAGGCTTGCAACGCTTCAGCAGAAGCACAGAGGAAGACCAGATCTGACGGGACAAACACGCCTGTCACGCCAATTATCGATATGATGATGCCTGCACCAGTTAACCCGCATCCAATAATGACAAAAAGGAGCTGACCCCATAAGGCATTTTTCCAGTCGCGATTATTGGTCAGATCGATGGGCAGAGGGAGCAGTTGAATGTTTGCGGGCTCACGTATCGCCATCAGAAACAGTGGAAACAGCAAAAGGGCCAAAATAGCATGCAAGTAGTCAAAATAGCCATAGCCAACAAACAAAAAGAAGCTGGCAAATCCGACTGCTCCAGAAATGAGTAAAACAGTACGCGCCCAATGCAGACCATGTTTCAAGCCGTGACGTGACAGCTGGAAGTAAATCACGCCGATTGAAAGCATAGTGCCAGCAAGGCTGATCCGATCGTGAGACATAAATGAAAGGAGCTGGGCGTTTACCAGTTTTAATTCCGTGGCGCGTGCCCCTAAAAATCGTTCGTCATAAGGCAGCATCACGCTGGTTGCAGCAATCCACCAGGCCAGCCCGCCACCAATCAGCATGCCGATTCCAAGTAAAATCCCCCAAACCCAGGCAGGGAAAAGCAAGCGCTTTGTGCGAGTGGGAGGGGCACTAGACATACAATCAGGAGTTGTCTGAGCGCAGCTTGATTGCCAAATCGCCTCGTTAATTCGTTTCGGTAAGCCGGGACCTGAATAAACCAATCCGCTATGTAATTGAACAACATCTGCTCCTGCGTCTAAAAAGGCAAGGGCATCTGCAGGCTGTTGTATACCTCCTGACCCTACAATCGTGGCATCCGGCCAATTGGACCGTATTATACTGCACGTTTGTAGGGCGCGCTCAAAAGAAGGTGCACCTGTCAGGCGAGTAGTATCTTGATGCAGGCTTTCGATCTGATGTTTGACGCCACCAGCTATGACGAGACCGTCCAAGCCAGCTGTACGTGCTATGGTAAGTAGTCCTAACGCTTCTTGTTCAGGCAAGTCAGGTGGAATAACAAGCAGAAGCGGATGAACGGTCACTTTTCTCATAATGACAAGATGCTGGAGCCAGTCGTCCAGGTCCTCGTGAGGCGGACTATCGTGTGAAAACGTATCGAGTGTAAAAAAAGAGCAGTAAGGCTCCAATTGCTGAATCAATTCAGTTCGTTCGGCTGTAGCATCCTGGAGATTTCCACCTCGGGAAAAGCCAAGTCTGGCTCCGATAGGAACATCGAGCTGCCGCATATTCTGTAAACGTTCCACGTAGTTGTCCATTCCGGGATTGGCCATTGTTTCGGAATAATAAATCGCTTGCCTGTCTGGAGCTCTCCATACGACTTCAGAATCTGAGCAGGGCTGGAGGGTGACAGGGCCTATTTCGATGTATCCAAAGCCAAAGCGGGAGAGTGCCTCTGTTGCTTTCAAATCTGTATCCAAGCCGGCCCCCAGTCCTATAGGGCTAGATATCGAAAGTGTAGCAAGCGGACGAGACAACGAAGCAGGAGGCTTCATATGACCCATGATCTCGATGATGAGCGAACCTCCAGGAATTTTGCCTAGCATGCCGATGGCTGACAATGTCAGGCTGCGTGCCTGTTTGGCAGGCAAGAGAAAGAGAAGTGGTCGAAATAACGTTTGGTACGACCAATCTGGCATAACGTTAGCACCCTTCCTATTATTTCCTAAATTCCATCTTATATGAAACGTCTATCGAGGTCTATGCATGGAAGTACGACCTCGTTTTAGCAGAAAGCAAGAAAGCTGCTGTCTCGTGAAAAGAGGCAGCAGCTTTCTTTTGCTTCCTATTGAATTAACCTGAAATAGCGGTTTGTCTTTTTACTACTTTAATCGTTTTTAATGTCTCATCCTCAGGACCTTGGACTGGCAGGCCGACTCGAATATTTTCGAGAATGTAGGCTATGTTTTCTTCTGTAATGACTTCACCAGGCAAAAAGATCGGGATTCCTGGAGGGTAGACCATGATAAATTCCGTAATGACTCGACCTGCTGCTTCCACGAGAGGAATCGTTTCTGTTTCCGAATAAAAAGCATTACGTGGTGTCGTGGAGAGCATCGGGATGTTTGGCAGTGAAATGGTTGGTTTGTCTTCTGCTTGTGCGTGGGCAAATTCAACGGACAGCTCACGCAGCGCATTGACCAAGGTTCTGATGGACTCTTCAGTGTCGCCCGCGGTGATGAAGCAGAGGATATTATAAAGGTCGCTCATTTCCACTTCGATATTGTACTTATCGCGAAGCCAATTTTCGACTTCCCAACCGGTAATGCCAAGATCGCGGACGTGAATCAAAAGCTTGGTCGGGTCCATCGCAAATGTAGCGGGTGTTCCCAAAATTTCTTTGCCAACGCAATGAATGCGCGGAATCTCATTGATCATGTCCCGTGCCTTGTTCGCCAGCTGCATGGCTTGCTGCGCGAGCAGATGTCCGTTCAGCGCCAAATGCTGGCGTGCCATATCCAATGATGCCAGGAAGATGTAGGAGGTCGAGGTCGTCGTCAGCATGCTCATCACAGTCTTTACACGATCGACATCTACTAATCCTTCACGTACATTCAAGATCGAGGTTTGCGTCAGGGAGCCGCCAAGCTTGTGTACGCTGGTTGCTGCCATGTCTGCACCTGCTTGCATCGCGGAGATAGGCAACTCTTCATGAAAATGAATGTGAACACCGTGAGCTTCATCCACCAAAACGGGAATCTCATAGTTATGTGCTGTACGCACAATCTCACGCAGGTCGCCTGCGATCCCGAAGTAGGTCGGATTGATCACTAAGAGAGCAGCGGCATCAGGATGGGCTTCTAGTGCTTTTTGCACGGCTTTCACTGTAATCCCATGAGAGATGCCTAGGCGCTCGTCCATTGCTGGATGGATAAAAATAGGAACAGCACCTGCAAAAATAATTGCGGACATGATAGATTTATGCACGTTGCGAGGCACGATAATTTTGTCGCCAGGGCTGCAGGTTGCCATAATCATTGCCATGATGGCACCGCTCGTCCCTTGCACTGAAAAAAATGTATGGTCAGCGCCGAATGCCTCGGCGGCTAAAACTTGGGCTTCCTTGATCATCGCCTTCGGGTGATGCAGGTCATCCAGTGGGGCAATGTTTATGAGGTCTATCGACAGAGCGTTCTCCCCGATAAACTCGCGAAATGCCGGATGCATGCCCATACCCTTCTTATGGCCCGGAATGTGAAATTGAATCGGGTTCCGGTTGGCGTGCTCCAACAACCCGCTGAACAAAGGAGTTTTCATTTGTCTCACTTACGATCGCCTCGCTTTACTAATCCAGAATAAATAGGGAAAAAACAAACAAATTGAGTATAGCAAAATAGGGGGGGAAAGCAAGCGAATTTTTATTCAATATCGCTGCATTCAGCAGGAGTTTGGGAACACGGACGAGAAGCTTTACAAAAATGAGGTGATTAAGGATGAAAACAAGAGTAACTGAACTGCTTCAGATTGACTATCCAGTCGTTCAAGGGGGATTAGCCTATCTAGCATATGCAGATTTGGCTGCCGCGGTGTCAAATGCTGGGGGACTCGGACAAATTACAGCGATGTCCTTGCCGTCCGCAGAGGCACTACGGAAAGAAATTCGCCAGGTTCGACTCATGACCGACAAGCCATTCGGAGTGAATTTTGCTATCGGTCAATACAATCGTCCGTATGAAAAATTGCTTGATGTCGCCATTGAAGAAGGCGTGAGAGCCATTTCTGTTACCGGAGGCAATCCTGAGCCGCTGATCCGCAGGTTGGATGGACACGATGTGAAAAAGCTGGTGCTGGTCGCCTCCGTTCGCCAAGCGCAAAAAGCAGAAGCGATTGGCGCGGATGCTGTCATGGCGGTGGGACAAGAAGGCGGCGGCCACCTGGGACGGGATGACATCGGGACGTTTGTGCTGATCCCGCGCGTAGTCGACTCGGTAAAAATTCCGGTACTGGCAAGCGGCGGCATTGGGGATGGACGAGGAATACTCGCTGCTTTGGCTCTGGGAGCTGAAGGTGTGGAGATGGGAACACGTTTTATTGCCACCAAAGAATGTGTACACGCCCATGCAGCTTATAAAGAAGCCATTCTAAAAGGAACGGAGCAGGACACAGCGGTTATCAAGCGAACCTTGGGGGCGCCAGCACGAGTCGTTCGGACTCCTGGATCTGATCATATTCTCCAGCTTGAGCAAGAAGGAGCTGGATATGAGCAATTAAAGCCGTTCATTAGTGGAGAAAATAATCGCACTTTTATTTATGACGGAGATGAACAAAAAGGATTTGGCTGGGCTGGTCAAGTCATAGGCCTGATTCAAGACGTTCCTTCTGTCCAAGAGCTGTTCACGCGCATGTTCACTGATTTAAGCGAGACATGGGGCCGCATCGAGCAGTACCAAAAACGATAGCGTTTCTTGTTTAAGGGATAGGGTTCCCTGCACTGCGATCGTTATCAAAAACAAAAGAACAGGCTGACGCTTTTCGTTAGAAAGCGGACCTGTTCTTTTGCATATATCTTAACGTATAGAAAGCTTCTGTGTGAATTAGCCTCGATAGAGGTTTGCAAAAAACCTATCGGGAGGCGATATATGTACCGGAGTTGCTGAGGTTGTACAGCTTGGTCAAGACGGAAAAGGTTTCTTCCAGTTGGGTCAAGAGTGCATCCCCGTTAGTCAGTATCGGGTCACTGGAGTCAATCGTTATTCCGCACAAGAGCTCCGCTTTTTTCACATCACCCAGTCGATTTACCAGCTTCAAAACGCCTTCTTTGCCTAGCTCTTGCTGTGATGTGCTGGCAGGCTGAGTATGGTCAGGAGACCAGTGAAAATGATTCGGAACCAGAGCCAAAATGTTATCCAGCTGCTTCTTCATAGCATGGCTGATGTCGGCCTTTGCGGGTGCTTCATAAATCACTGCGTACCATACGAACAGGTGAGTGCCCCACAAACCGATCTGAAAGTGAGGATGCTTTTTGTATCCACGCTTATCAGCAGCCCATGCAACCCATGTATCAACAGGAGGATTGACTGTGCGACGAGCATGTTTGGCCACGTGGTAAAACATCTCGTTTTCGCAAGATACAGAGAGTAGGGGAGCAAAATGTTGGCCGAGTGCCTCCAGTTTAGGGCGAATGATGGATTTGATTGCATCCATACGCTGATCTAATCCTTCGATGGTAAAAACATCGAAATCTTCTTGCGTGAAACCACGGAACGCTGACATGAAACGAACACCTCTTTTTAAGACATCATCGCGCCAAAGGGAAGAAATGGGCGAAAGTCCCTGTCAAGGGAGCTTGGAATCCTCCATATGATATCATACCACGTAGGAAAAAAATACATGCCGGGATATGAATAGCAAAACCTTCGCCTGAATAATATGATATACCACTCACTCCCTTACAGCGAAAATGATAACTGAGTATTCTGTTAAAGGGAGGAGCCTTGATGAATCTCGGCACTGAGTTGGAGTATTTCAATTTGGCCGTTTGGTTTGACCGCAAGACGTTGCACGCGATGTTGCAGGCCCTGGTGGAAGCAGGGGTGAGCGTCAAGTGGAAGGAGTCTCCCGAGCAGTTTCACCTCCTCGTGAACACCACAGATGGTAAGTCCGCTTGGAAAATGCAGCGAGTGAATGGATCCTACAAGCTGCATTTGGCAGGTATTCCTGTCTATGACAAACGTGTGGCCCAAGTGTTGGAGAAGTTTGTTCTGCAAGCCCAGGGGCATGCCATCATTAGAACAATCTTTGACGACAGGGTCAAGCTGAAGCATATCCGTTACGGAGAAGCCATCAGAATAGTGGAAATAAAAGGAGCTGAGAAAAAAGTGATCTACGAAAAATCCTTCAATGTGACTATGGATCAAGTAATTGCCGCTTTGAAACGCCGTGATTTGGAAGAGCGTATTCCTGTTTTGCGTCTGGAATTGGACTATGAGCTGGCGACCTTGTACGATGCGATGCAAGCAGAAGATAATACTCAGATGAAACAATCCAAAGAACGCTTAAAACAGCTCCGCCGAGAAATGCTGCTCCTGGAAGCGTAAGGTAGACTGGAGGATAACCAAAGGACGATGAGCTTAGCACATAGGCATACGGAATGAAAAAAGCGACATCTCGCACATGAGGGTGTCGCTTTTTTTGGTTTGGGAAAAGACTATGTTTGAATGGGCGACGCGACCAAGGTACAATATAAAAGGATTGAAGTGACTATGTACCCAAGTACCAGAAAGGAAGAAAATGTTTTGGAACCATTCCTATCAGAAATCTCCAATGTGGGGATTCTACTTTTGGCTGTCATCGCTTTAAATGTGGTCTTGCTCCTCGTATGCATCATGCAGTCGCTTCGGATTAGCCGGCTGCGCAAATCCATCAACCGTTTTATGACAGGAGCGGGCGGTGCAAATCTGGAGGAAGGGATGCATCGGTTGCTTGATCAAGTCGATGAAGTAAAAAAGTTTCAAAATGACCAGCAATTTATTGTGAATCGTCTTTCACAACGAATCGCGGCGCAGTGTGGGAAGGTCGCTGTTATCCGTTACAATGCTTTTGGTGACGTCGGAAGTGATTTGAGCTTCTCAATGGCAATCGTAGATGATGCTCAAAACGGTGTCGTCATTACAAGCATTTTTGGACGAGAAGAATCACGCGTATACGCAAAGCCGCTAGAAGCAGGTACTTCTGCTTATCACTTGTCAGAAGAAGAACAGGCGGCGATCCGCAAAGCGATGAATCAACAGGTTGGTGCCTAAATAGCAATGAATTTCTTTGAAATCGCTAGCATATGTATGAATGAGGGAGTTCTTTCCGCCTCCAAGCGGTTAAAACCCAATATTGAGCCATTTTGCGAGAATTCATCTGCTTTTTACTCAAGACTTTTGGGTGCGTCTGATGTATAATAAGAAGTGTCAAGGAAGGTTTTTTCGTTAAATACAAAAAGTAGGTGATCCGCCTTCATTACCCAAATCGATTATCGATTCCCGGGGCAAGGCCAGGTTCTACAGCGTTCGTTCGTTGACACTTAGCGTATCTCCTCTCAATTGGATTATTGTTCGGTCAAGTTTGGCCAATGCAAACCAAAAGAATTGAGGAGATATTTATGGCACAGCGTTTAGCAACCAATTACGCCAAGGCCTATTTTACGGTGAATGAAGAAGAGCTGAACCAATTCGTCTCGCTCTTCACCAATGAACACATTTCAGTCGATGTAAAGGTATGTGACAATGGTGACCGTGACGTTATTCTGACCGATAAGAACGGAGAAATTCAATTGAGTTTCTTGCGTGTCGGAAATCGCTTCTCGTGTGACAGCTCTTATCTCATCCGGGATCGACAGCTGGCAAATGCAATGCGTAAAGCAATGAAAGCGTTCCGGGGCTATGGGATTGTCCATCGGATTTATGATGGATTTACGGTCGTGTATCATTACGATCAAGGGTCTGTCGTAAGTATTCAAGAACTCTCTGGTAACGAGGAAACATCCATTTTTGAAAATTCCTCGCCTAGTATAACCAATGAATTGGAATCGCTATTCCAGCAAGTGGGAAGCGAACAGGAAATAGAGTCTCTTCGTCTGGAAACAGATCGTTGGCTGGATTTGCGGAACTGGGCAAAGCAATCAGCCCCTGAAAAGCTGCCAGCAATCGATGCTAGACTGGCTACTCTATCACAGCGTCTATTTGAATTAGAAGTGTAAAAGCAGAGAAAATGGGTGCGAAAGCAGCCCATTTTTTTATTTCTACGATATTCTTGGAAAAAAGTATTGTCAAACTAGGCCAATGCATGGTATGGTTGTTTTCGTTGGAAACAGGATTAGGAACCAGGATTCACTTTAAAGGGTGGATAACAAGAGGGAAACCGCCCCCGTTAGTGAATGACGCAGGTCCTAGCGATGTTTAACATTACACTCGTTAGGAAGGGGGAACCGAAAGATGGAAGAGTATTCGACTTTCGGAAGACACGTTGCTGTTGACACATGGGGAGTTCAGTTTGACTTGTTGAACGACGCAGAGTTTTTGAAAAAGGAAATGATTGAAGCTGCTGAGGCATGTGGTGCTACAGTATTAAGCGTACAAGCAAAGCAGTTTTCTCCTCAGGGTGCTACCGTACTGGTTCTTCTCTCGGAAAGCCACCTGTCCATTCATACGTATCCTGAGCGCGGATTCGCAGCTCTGGATTGCTACACGTGTGGTGAGACGGTTGACCCGCAAGTTGCCATTGACTATTTGATATCCGTGCTGAAACCGGAAAAAACCTACGCGAAGAAACTAGTTCGCGGAACAGGTGAACTGCAAGTAGTTGAGCCAGAAATCAAAGTGGCTGAATTGGCAAGTAAGTAACAAATGTAAGTATTCAAGAGGTGCGGATAGAGTCCGCACCTCTTTTACGTGGGGCATCGTACAGGCGTACAAGCTTCCCTTTGATTTTTTTAACGAGTTGGGGTAATGCCAATAGTCCCCATGTCGTGAAGCAGCTCGCGAAACTCTGTGGAGGTATTCGTTACTTTATTGGTAGCGTTTGAATCCATGTAAACGTTATGCAGGCGGTTTGTGGCTTCTTGATAGATGTCTGCATTGATCGCGCGTATTCGGTTGAACATATTAAAATCCGAGCTTACACGGATATTGTAGGTAGGTGCTACAGAGCGAGCAGCTGCGTGCACCTGCTGCTCAATTACGCGTGCTTGTGGTTCACCCAAATTCGAACGAATACGAATACCGATAACAGCATCTGTCCCAATCACGGCTACCGTTGCTCTATCCACGCCTGGGACGTCATCTGCGGCTTTCGTTAGCTGGTCGGACAAGTTTTGATTAAATCCATTGGACGTATACCCATTTCGATAGTTATGGGCATTGTTCCCTTTCGCGTCTGGATGTAAACCTAGTGTGTGGGGCTGTGGAGTGGCGGGTGAATTCGGATAAGCTGCATTTTGTGTATGGGGCACTGTGGTGTTAGAAGGTCCTGTACCCCCGTTCGCACATCCAGCCATGGCTGTAGAAACGGCAATGAGACCAGCAAAGCAAATAAGCCCGTTCAATTTCATGGGTAGACACCTCCTTCACTTAGTATGATGAAATTGCGTCACACTACTCTGGAAGTGGCTGCCGTAAAAACTACCCATTGTGCCAAGTTTCACGACCTGTTAATATGAATGGTATGCTTAAACTAGGAGGTTCACATGAAGCGTCTTGACATACGCAACATCGCCATTATTGCCCACGTTGACCACGGGAAAACAACAT
Organism: Brevibacillus reuszeri; assembly: GCF_002897295.1. Lineage (GTDB taxonomy): Bacteria > Bacillota > Bacilli > Brevibacillales > Brevibacillaceae > Brevibacillus > Brevibacillus reuszeri_A. The sequence goes on along the minus strand of NZ_BEXF01000010.1, from coordinate 192,002 downwards.
TGGTTGACAAACTTTTGATTCAATCGGGCACGTTCCGCAGCAACCAGCAGGTAGAGGAGAGAATGATGGACTCCAATGACCTGGAACGCGAACGCGGAATTACCATCTTGGCTAAAACCACGTCGGTAAAATACAAAGAGTTTACAATTAACATTTTGGATACACCTGGTCACGCTGACTTCGGTGGAGAAGTTGAGCGGATCATGAGCATGGTGGATGGCGTTCTGCTGATCGTCGATGCATTTGAAGGCTGTATGCCACAAACTCGTTTCGTTTTGAAAAAAGCTTTGGAAGCAAAAGTAACCCCAATCGTTGTCGTGAACAAAGTTGACCGCGACAATGCCCGCCCACAAGAAGTAATCAACGAAGTATACGATTTGTTCATTGATCTGGACGCAACGGAAGATCAACTGGAATTCCCAATCGTATATGCTTCTGGACTGCAAGGGATCGCTGGTATGGAGCCAGACAAGCTGGAAGGCGATCTGCGCCCACTTTTTGATACCATCATTGAACACATGCCTGCACCTGACGCAGATGAAAATGCTCCCCTTCAAATGCAAGTAACCATGCTTGATTACAACGACTTCTTGGGTCGTATCGGTATTGGTCGTATCTATCGCGGAACGATGAACCTGAACGAAATGGTTTCCGTTACTACTCGCGATGGTGAAGTAAAGAAAATGCGTATTCAGAAGCTGTTCGGTTTTTCTGGCTTGCAGCGTGTTGAGCAAAAAACAGCAAAAGCTGGAGACATCGTAGCGATTGCCGGATTGGCTGATATTAACGTAGGGGAAACCGTATGTCATGTGGATCATCCAGATCCATTGCCGTTCCTCAAAATTGATGAGCCTACCCTGCAAATGACCTTCTTGGTCAACAATAGCCCGTTTGCTGGTCGCGAAGGTAAGCATGTTACTTCCCGCAAGCTGCGTGATCGCCTGATGGCTGAACTTGAGACGGATGTATCTCTTCGTGTGGAAGAAACCGATTCACCAGATGCGTTTGTTGTATCTGGACGCGGCGAATTGCATCTGTCCATCCTGGTGGAAAATATGCGCCGTGAAGGTTTTGAGCTCGGAGTATCCAAGCCAGAAGTAATCGTACGTCTCATCGACGGACAAAAAATGGAACCGGCCGAGTTTTTGGTGATTGACGTTCCAGAAGAATATACAGGTCCTGTCATGGAAACATTGGGACAACGCAAAGCGGAAATGGTCAACATGATCAATAACGGCTTTGGACAAGTTCGCTTGGAATTTATCATTCCATCCCGCGGCTTGATTGGCTACCGTACTGAATTCTTGACCATTACTCGCGGATACGGCATTTTGAACCACTCGTTTGACAGCTACCGCCCATTGGTTCAAGGGCCAGTCGGAGGTCGTCATGCAGGTGTTCTGATTTCCCATGAATCCGGTACCGCAACCACATACGGCCTGATGTCCGTGGAAGACCGTGGAATCATGTTTATCCAGGCAGGTACTGAAGTATATGAAGGTATGATCGTTGGGGAGCACAACCGCGATAATGACCTGACCGTAAACGTATGTAAGGAAAAGCATGCAACCAACGTACGTTCTGCAACCAAGGATGAAACAGTTAAGATGAAAACCCCACGTCTCCTGACGCTGGAAGAAGCACTGGAGTACTTGAATGATGACGAGCTGTGTGAAGTAACTCCTCAGTCTGTTCGCCTGCGCAAAAAGCATCTGAACAAATCAGACCGCGAGCGCTATGAAAAGCAAAGACGCTGGGAAGCACAGCCACAAGCATAATGCTTGCTAGGAGATGAAAAAGCCGCACGTCCTGATGAGGGACCGTGCGGCTTTTTGCTTACCTATAACGAAACGGCGTCTAGCTTAGAGAAGGGCTTCGATATCAGCCGCAATTTCTTCAGGCTGGACGCGTGCGCCGATTCGCTTTGCAACCTTCCCGTTTTGATCGACGAGGAATTTAGCGAAGTTCCATTCGATGTCTTGATTTTCTCCGTCAGGTGCATTTGATTTGAGGAATTGATACAGTGGATGTGTATTTGGTCCGTTTACGTCAATTTTCGCAAAGAGCGGGAAAGTAACACCATAGTTTCGATCACAAAAAGCGACGATTTCTTCCGCCGTGCCAGGTTCTTGGCCAGCAAATTGGTTGCAAGGGAAGCCAAGAACGACAAGCCCCTTATCATGGAAGCGCTCATGCAATTCCTGCAAGCCTTTGTATTGGGGGGTCAATCCGCATTGGCTCGCCGTATTTACGATGAGAAGCACTTTCCCTTTGTAGTCTGCCAATGTTTTTTCTTCTCCGGAAATGGTTTTCGCGGAAATATCGTACAGGCTCATTTCGTTCCCACCTTTTTCTATGTAAGTGACATCATCATAACATGTCCAACTTTCGACGTGCCAGCCTGCAACTGTCGCAGTTCGTACACTTTCCAATTTTGACAGGGCAACGGCCACCTGATAAAGTAAAATGGTAGATATTGATATGCTGCACCGGGCACCAACAGAAGTGTCGCAAAAGGACTGGACGCCAGGTCCAATAGGCGGTTGCATGGAGAGTGACTGTCTCTTCAGAAAGTGACTATTCGCTTCATTCTGGAAGATCTATACATTATGTCATGTATATAGGGAACGGGACGGAAGAAAGGAAGTGGACAGGCCCTTTTGACTATCCCGTCTTGGATGCCCTGGTGGAATAATTACGCGGCTTGAGTAAGCAAAGACAAGTCGTGTGCTCAACAGAAAGGGGATATTATGGACTGGGTACAACTTGCTTCTACATATGTACCAGCAAATCCAGATCAGTTGTCTGCTTTTGACAGCTTTCGACTCTGGGCCGATCACAATCGGGCGTGGATCTTGTTTGTTCAATTAATTCTTGTTTACTATTTGGGTTTTGCTACTCGTATTCGCATGCCGATCCTCAAGACGATTTTACTGTATGTCCTCTTGTTTGCAGGAGCACTTATTTTCGCTATTTTGGACGTACAGCTGCCAGTGAAGAGTGCAATGTTGGTAGCAATCGCGATTCTGGTCATTGTCAAGCTGCGAATCAAGCCAGAGCAAACCCAAAGAAAGTGAGGCATTCACATGAAACGGGAAGACGCCCTGATTAATTGGCTGCAAATTCAAGTGGTTGCAGACGCCAGACCGACAGATCAGTCTGCACTTTCTACGGCTGCTTTTTTTCACCAACTGCTCCAAGAGGATCACTTGTGCCGTGAGCTCGGATATAAAAAAGAAGGCGGCTGGTATGTATTGTTCGGTCTATCAGAGTCGGGTCCCTGGGAGAGTCGATACCCCGCAGAAATGGTAGAATCCTTGCTAATAGCTATCGAAAGCGAGCCTAGGTTTAATCAATAAGTTAAGAAAAAAAGCTCCTCCAGTATTGAGCCAAGCTGCTCAAATTATGCTGAGTGGAGCTTTTTGCTGTAGGTACTAAGTCTTGTTTTATCTTCCAATGCAACTTTTACCAAACCTCTGGCGTCAGTAACTGTGCCCAAAGCAGCAAAATGATATTGGCATTGTAGAAGGGGGATTCACCAGTGAAAAAGTATATGACCAAGCCTGTTTTAGCAGTTGTAGCTGCGGCGACCATTATCGGTGGGGTTACACCATTTTTGGCAAATGCAAGCTCAATTGCTTCGCCAAGCGCCACCAAGGTCGTTATGAATGACGAAGGCAAGCAAGTGACTCGTTACAATTTGAAAGAATTGGCAAAGAACGATCCTACCACTCTGAACATGCTTCTGAAAAACCAGGCAGACCATCTGTATATCATTGTGGACAGCATTCATCTGAATACAAAGCTGCAAACGTATATGGAAGAAAACAAGGAAGAATGGGAGCGCATTTACAATCAATATTACGGCGAGATTTGGCTCGAGGTTCGCTTGGCTGAATCTAAAGAGGAAATTGTCAGCGTAAGCGCCCAGACAAAAGATAACAAGGTATACGTTAGAGGAATTGTGACTCCAGATGTAACCAAGGTAGTGGTGACCAAGCCAGACGGAGGTACTATCGAGGTCGTACCAACGAGCGAGCACTCCTTTACCGTTACCTTTGCAGCATTGGACACGGTGACGAAAGGGTACGTGACGATTAATGCTTATGCGGGCAAGGCAATTGTTGACAGCGAGAAGGTAGAGCTTATCCCGCAGGCTGTCGAAGAAGCTGACATGATCATCCATACCGTTTCAGTACTCGATGCGAAAAAAGAGGAGCTGAAGGTTAAGGGTGTAGTGAAGCAAGGCGCAGACAAAGCCTATGTGACTTACAACGGTGAGAAAAAAGAAGCAAATGTCAAGAAGCTGTGGGATGGAGTTGGCAGCTTCTCCGTGACATTGAAGGATGTAAAGGCAGGGCCTAGCCAAGCACTTGTTGAGCTCTACAAGGACGGCAAAAAAATCGACTCAGCGTCTGTAGACGTGGAGATCGTGAATGCTCCTGTGAAAGAAGAAGCAAAAGCCTATACAATCACAGGAACAGCTGTCATTAACCCGAAATATGATAAGGTACAAGTCAAAGGCGCCGTAGAAGGCTGGTCCAAAAAAGCGAAAACAAAATTAATCGTGATTGCCCCCGACGGAAAGAAACATGAAGTCAAGCCGAATGACAAAGGGGAATTCGAAATCGAGCTGTCATTCAAAAATCGCTCCTACAGTGCAAAAACCATTCATTTTGAATTATATCAGGATGACAAGCTTGTGAAGCAGGCAGACATTTTCCATAGTACAAAAGTCGTCGTCAACCCGGACGATCATGATGATAACGACGATGATGACAAAGATAAAAAGGACAAGAAAGATAAAAAGGAAAAAGGGAAGCAAAAAGATAATCATCCCAATGGAAATGCGTATGGATATTGGAAGAAGCATGGCCAGGACTGGAACGATCACGACGATGACGATGATGACGATAAAGATCATGACAAATAAGATTTAATCGTTTCTTAATGCATAGAGGTTTTCTTACGGCTTTTGATAAGATTGAACATATTCAACCAGCTGTCGAATAAAATCACCGATGATCGGGACAGAAAGAAATTGTGTCAGCAGTGAGCCAAGAAGCGTGAGAACAATGGCTGTTCCGATAGTTAAACCAAGACCCCGGGCAAGACCTGCGAGGAAATTAATCCAGAGCAGCTTGCGCGGGGCTGTATAGTTTTGAATGACATCAGCCAATCGGATATCTTCTAAAAACATGGCTACCTTATGCATCCGTTCATTCAATTCGCGAACTTCGTGTAGCTCTCGTAGCATCTGATCAATTTGCGCTAGCATGCGGTCTGTAGGTGACATACGATGAACCTCCTTATCCGTAATGGGACTTAGGTTTCTACCAGTTTAAGGGAAATGTGTTGCTAGAATCAAGGGACCGAGGTAACGTTTGCCTATCCTCATGCAGGGAGGTACAATAGGTATACAAAACACTGCAAGGAGGGATCGGAATGGCTGAAACTGTTTCCCGATCATTATCTGAAGAATTATTTGCGCTCTTGCAACAGGAGCGTTTCATTACTTTGGGTACAATTGACCATGAATCGGGTGCACCGTCGCTCAGCTCCTTGTCTTGGACCTATGCCCCGAATGTTGAGTCGATCCGTTTTGCTGTGGACAATCGTTCTCGTATTTTGACAAACATTGCAAAGGAACCACAGGTGGTACTTCATCTGATCGGGGCAGGCTCTTCGTTTGCGATTAACGGAAAAGCTGTTCTCAAAACAGAGCGTTTAGAAGAGGTTCCTCTCAAGCTTGCGATGGTTGAGATTACGATTGAAACGATCCGAGACATCATGTTTTATGGTTCCCGGATTTCCGTTGAACCGCAATATGAAAAAACGTACGATAAAAATGCGGCGGCAAAGCTGGATAACCAAGTAATGACGGCACTTAAAAACGCAAAGTAAGCATGAAAAAGCATTGTGGAAAATCTTGTTGACAACAAAGAGGACTATCCGTTAGTATTAAGCAATCAAATTGAATAGCAATCTTCTTATCCAGAGCGGCGGAGGGACTGGCCCGATGATGCCCGGCAACCAATCACCTGTATTCATGATACAGGGAGATAATGGTGCTAATTCCTGCAGAGTTATTCAAACTCTGAAAGATGAGAAGGTCTTGCTTACGGAAACGTAATCAAAGCCTTCTTTCAGAGGAAAGGGGGCTTTTTTCATGCCCCTCGAACACCATTGGAGGGAGAGAAATTAGATGCATTTGGAAACAAAATTAGTTCAGGCAGGCGTAGGAAAAGACGAAAAGACAGGGGCGGTGAACTTTCCGGTATATTATGCTACCGCTTATCGCCACCCATCCTTGGGACAGAGTACCGGATACGATTATACCCGTACAGCCAACCCAACCCGCTCGGTTTTGGAGGTAACAATTGCCGAAGCAGAAGCAGGTGATGCCGGCTTCGCGTGTGCATCTGGAATGGCTGCTGTTCATACCGTTATGGGCTTGTTTTCCCAAGGTGATCACCTGATCGTATCGCTCGATTTGTACGGCGGAACCTATCGCTTGTTTGAGCAGCTGCTCTCGCGATATGGGCTGACATTTACGTATGTAGATTTGCGAGACATCCAAAAAGTAGCGGATGCGATTCGTCCGGAAACAAAAGCCATTTTTGTAGAGACGCCTACGAATCCGTTGATGCAGATAACAGATATTCGAGAAGTAGTACAGCTGGCAAAGAATCACGAGCTATTGGCGATTGTAGACAATACATTCATGACTCCTTACTGTCAACGCCCACTCGAATTGGGAGCGGACATCGTGCTTCACAGTGCAACGAAATATTTGGGAGGACATAATGATGTTCTAGCAGGCTTGATTGTAACAAAAGGAGCGGAGTTATCTGAAAAGATGAGGTTTTTGCATAATTCCATTGGAGCTGTGCTCGGACCACAAGATAGCTGGCTCTTGGTTCGTGGAATGAAGACACTAGCTCTGCGCATGGAGCGGCATGAAGCAAATGCGTTTGCTGTAGCCGCCAAGCTCAAAGAGCACCCGGCAGTTGCTGAGGTCTTTTATCCGGGGCTTGCTGAACACCCTGGTCACGACGTGCAAAAAAGTCAAGCAAGCGGATTTAGTGGCATGGTATCGTTTCGGGTAAGGTCGGTTGAACAGGTGGGACTGTTTTTACAAAATTTGCGAATTGTCTCTTTTGCAGAGAGCTTGGGCGGTGTAGAGTCGTTGTGTACATATCCTACGACACAGACACACGCGGACATTCCGCAAGAGGTACGGGAATATGTGGGGGTATGCGACAGGCTATTGCGACTGTCGGTAGGGATTGAGCATCCGGATGATCTGATTGCTGATCTGACGCAAGCATTGGATGCAAGCCTTGTTGTAGGGGGGGCGCTACGATGAACTTTGCTACCAAGGTATTACATGGTACTTCATGCTTCGATCCGATCACGGGTGCATCGTCCGTCCCAATTTATCAGGCGTCTACGTTTCATCAAGCAGACCTGGACCAACCAGGAACCTTTGATTATGCGCGCTCGGGCAATCCAACCAGAGCTGCTCTGGAAGAAGCGATTGCAGGCTTAGAAGGGGGAGAACGAGGCTTTGCTTTCGCCTCGGGGATGGCTGCAATATCCAGTGTATTCATGCTTTTCTCAGCAGGTGACCATGTGGTAGTGGCGGAGGATGTTTACGGCGGGACTTTCCGGTTTTTAACCCGGGTATTATCGAGAATGGGCATCTCCGTGACTTTTGTAGACGCGAGCCAAACAGAAGCAGTTCGTACGGCGATTACCCCAACTACAAAAGGAATCTATCTGGAAACCCCGTCGAATCCAACCTTGAAGGTGACAGATATAGCAGCGGTATGCCGGATTGCTAAACAACATGACTTGCTGGTCATTGTAGACAATACATTCATGACTCCATACTACCAGCGCCCTTTGGAGCTAGGTGCTGACGTTGTCATTCACAGCGCGACCAAGTTCATCGGCGGACATAGCGACGTAGTCGCCGGATTGGCTGTCACTCGTGATGCTGCGCTGGGAGAACAGCTGTACTTTATTCAGAACGGCATGGGAGCCATTCTTGGCGTGCAGGATTGCTGGCTCGTAATGAGAGGACTGAAAACGCTCAAGGCCCGACTGGATGTCAGTACAAACACAGCAGAGCAGCTGGCGAATTGGCTCTCGGCACATCCTGAAATTACGAGCGTCTACTATACAGGCCTTACGGAGCATCCTGGACACCAGGTACAAGCGAGTCAGTCTAGCGGGCATGGCGCCGTGCTTTCCTTTGATGTAGGGAGTCGTGAGCGGGCGAAGGCATTGTTTGATCGGGTGAAGCTCCCCATTGTGGCTGTTAGCCTTGGAGCTGTCGAAACCATTCTCTCCTATCCTGTGACCATGTCACATGCGGCGATGCCAGCAGAAGAGCGGGCAGCACGTGGAATTACCGATGGATTAATCCGTCTATCTGCCGGCCTCGAGGACGTCAATGATTTGATTGAAGATTTGAAGCAGGCATTGGAAAATCTGCCGCCACTCCAAAAAATAGAGGAAGAAAAAGAGGCATTCTCCCGGGCTTAGCCTGAGGGGAATGCCTCTTTCTTTTTCAGGAACAACCAAGACATCAAGGTGTGGTCCCACGATTAACGTTAATCTTGTCATTTCCATGCGGGGTTGCTTTTCCGTCCTTGTTCATTCGCTGTTCATTTGTCTTCGTAGTAGGCTCTTCCTTCTTTTGGACATTGCGCGGCAGCTGAGGAATGATGCGACCCACAATATCCGCCAGTTCTTCAGCAAATCCGGAGATAGGATGTCCCTGACGAATATCAGCTGACATTTCCTTCAGTCGCTGCACAATGTCAATATCAGCAGTGACGATTGCATTTGCGCCTTGAGGATCTTCCTTGAGGGCTTCAGCAACGGAGTATTTGATCACTCCGACTTCTGGACGATCGAGATGAGCATCTACATCAATCCCGACGACAGCCATTTTACCAATCACGACAGCGGTAGCGCCATGCACTTTTTTGACGCGAGTGGCCAGCTGTACGAGACGATCAGCTGTCGCTTGAGAAGATTGATTGTATTGTGGCTCGGGGGCAGTCTGTTGTACACGCTGAGTATGTGGCGCTTGCTGGTTGGGCTGTGGCGCAGCCTGATTCGCCGGTGGTTTATTGCTCGACATGCATGCAGTTAGCAGCAAGCAAGCACCGAGGCAGCCGATTACAATCCGTTTCACAGGCATTCTCCCTTTCCCAAAATTGCCTTCCTTGAACTTCGGAGGGCAGGGTTACAAGTATTGTGTTCCTGCCTGTCTCATTTCATTCTGCCAATGGTCCGTCTATCTGTGGGACACCGAACATAGACTTTAGTACATCACGTCGCCACACTTGAGCATCCCTCCAAAAATTGCATAGGGTATATAAGATGGGTATTAGGAGGCGAGATTTTGAAGAAAATCTACGTACTGGACACCAACGTACTCCTGCAAGATCCACGGGCGATGTTTTCCTTCGCTGACAACGAGATTGTCATACCCGCTGTGGTGTTGGAAGAAGTCGATTCCAAGAAGAGGTACATGGATGAAATTGGCCGCAACGCTCGGTACGTATCGCGGCTTTTGGACAGCTTTCGGGAACTGGGGCACTTGCATACCGGAATCACGCTGGAGACGGGCGGATTATTCCGGGTAGAGCTGAACCACTCCTCCCTGCACAAGCTGCAGAAGCAATTTACAGAGATGACGAATGACAACCGTATTTTGGCGGTTGCCCTGAATTTGCAGGAAGAAGAGAATTTGGCTCCGCAGCCTCGTCCTGTCATTCTCGTCAGCAAGGACGCCTTGATGCGGGTCAAAGCCGATGCCTTGAATATTTCCGCAGAGGATTTTCTTTCCGATCGAGTCGTCGGTGAGCATTCCAGTATTTACACAGGGTATCAAAAAATGATGGTGGCTTCTGAGATCATCAAGACGTACTACACAACAAGAAAGCTGCAGTTAGCCTCCTGTTTCCCTCGTTACCGTTTTTACCCCCATCAATTTCTGGTGCTAAAGGATGAGTTAAACCCGTCCATATCGGCAATCGGCAAGGTAGACAATGATGGGAAGACATTGGAGATGCTGGTGTCAGATGATGATCCGATTTGGGGAATTCGAGCCCGCAACGTGCAACAGCGTATGGCTACAGAATTATTACTTCGGGATGACATTCCGCTCGTCACCATGACGGGCAAGGCCGGAACAGGAAAAACCCTGCTGGCATTGGCCGCAGGTTTACTGCAAATTGAGGATCAGCAAAAATACAAAAAACTGCTGGTGGCACGTCCCATCGTTCCATTAGGAAAAGACATCGGTTATTTGCCCGGCGAAAAAGAAGAGAAGCTGCGGCCGTGGATGCAACCGATTTATGATAATTTGGAATATTTATTCAACACAAAGCGTCCTGGCGATCTGGATAAAATACTTGCGGGAATGGGGAGCTTGCAGGTAGAGGCTTTGACCTATATACGTGGACGCTCCATTCCAGGTCAATTCATCATCATCGATGAAGCGCAAAATCTGACCAAGCATGAGGTCAAAACGATTTTGACTCGCGTAGGCGACGGATCAAAAATCGTCTTGATGGGCGACCCGGAGCAGATTGACCATCCGTATTTGGACGAGAGCAACAACGGGTTGACATACGTCGTCGAAGTGTTCAAGGACCAAAAGCTAGCAGGTCATATCCGGCTGGAAAAAGGGGAGCGCAGCGTACTCGCACAGCTCGCTGCGGATTTATTGTAAGCGGCGTGTATATATTTTAAAAAACGGTTCATACTAGTTTTTGTCGAGCCCGATGATTCATGTTAAACCGGCGCATAGCCTTGCAGGAGGCGAAGATCCGTGGATAACGATGATCAAGCAGTCGACGAAAGTCGCGATGGCGAAAACCGATTCCTTTAGATAACTTTTCTCTACTATGGAGGTTGAAGTGCTAAAGAGAATAACCGGTAGAACCCCATAAAAGCAATTGGGCTCGACAAAGGACCGCTCCCTTCTTGGGAGCGGTTTTCCATTTTGCAAGGCTTTGGTATGGACAAAAAAAGAACGCGGGAAATGTTTCCCACGTCCTGGGCTAATCTATTTGGAACCGGCAGCGATTCCTTTGCGTAATCCGGAAATACATCCCATATGCATGCCTTCATGGAATAGTGTAAAGGTCAGCATTTCGCCATAGGTGTAAATGGTGCCTTTATCACCCAATTGAAATGGTTGCGGCAATGGCTCATTCAATCGATCCTGCAATGCTTCCTTGATGCGAGCTGGCTGTTCCTTCAAGTGAGCACCTAATGTCTCCAAGGAAGGAATATCCCCTTGCCAATTGGCGGGTTTGGTGGAAGGAGCGAACAAGGCACCATAAGCTGGTGGCAGTTGTACTCCCGCAGGGCCAAACAACAGGAAATCTTGACATAGAAGGATATGTCCCAGGTTCCAGCGGATGTTATTGTTAAAATTGTCCGGAATGATATCTGCAGTTTCTTCGTCGATGCTTGCGAGCATAGCTACCGTCATACCACGAATCAAATCGTACTGATTCCAAATGAATGCTTGATCTTGCATGGAAAATGACCACCTTTCCTTTATGTAGAATACCATTCTCATGTTACAGCAAAACAGGCTAGTCGGGAACAGGATGTAGTTACTTTTTAGAAAATTCGCACCAGAAATGAATGCAACCACGCTGCGCCAAGGTCATAGGGTGCAGCCATGTTTTCTAAGCAAGTTGTCCTCGTCTCTCCATATATATGATGATAGGGGAGGGGAAAAGATGGTCACTCTGGATTCTTCTATCGCATTTTTAATTTATATTACAGCTGTATCGAGTGCTGCCGCAGGAGTAACAGAAGCCTGCAAGTCTGTCATCCCTTTTTTATCTACAGATTATGAAGCGAGAAACGACTGCTGGGAAGATCACAATCACGCGGCGAGACTCATGCATCACAAACGATTTTTTAATCTGCTTATTTCTGTTGTAGCAGCGAGCGGAATATTTGGGATGCTCGGCTTGGATCCGGCTCTAATCCTGACTGGTGCCGCTTCTGCCTATGTGGAAAACTCCTGGCAAGTCGGTACGTGGCTCTGGGGAATTGTAGCGGTTTTTGGCTCTCCGTTTTTTGCCTCTTTGTTGAAGATTTTAGAAGGCTTCAAACAAAACGTGAGCAACAATCAGCCCCCCAATCGCCCCCGCCAAAAGGTTAGCGGCCCACGAGAGTAAGACTCTCCTTGCTCCTAGCTTATGGGTAAGGTAAGATAAGCGGTGTACATACCGGGCTAGAGTAGGTGAGCGCTATGAATCGTAGAAACATGCTTCACATAATGGCAATTTTCGCATTAGCCGTTATGATGCTGGTTGCTTGTTCCTCGCAGAATGGGATGGCAGACTCTTTTGATCCTGAGAATCAAAAGGAGTATGGCATCAACGGTATTTATGTAGGTCAAAACATCAAAGAAGCGATGGAGCAGCTAAAGCCAAACAAGGCTGATTTTATGGACATGGTATCCAGAGAGAGCTACACGGTGGAGGAGATGGCATCGGGAGCGGGTGAAGCAGTGATGGGCATGCTGCTTGTGAATCGCACCCAAGTGATCGTCAAAGTGAAAAAAGGCGTGCTTCAATCGATTATGCTAGGTGGCGTTGCAAAGGAAGACGCGGAAGTGCTCAAGACCAATAGAGGCTTGGCGATGTACGCCAGCAGCGACGAAATGAAAAAGCTGTATGGCGATGCAACCGGAGAAAAGGAAGTCGTGTACAAAGGCAGCAAGTACATGGCCAACTTTGGTATTGCCGATAATAAGGTTGTCTGGTTCCGATTTGATCATCTGTAATTACAGATCGTCTTCTTTTCCATGAATGGAGGAAGACGGTTTTTTTTGCTAGGTATTGACTGTTGACGATGTTTTTTATAAAATGAGTCAAGTGCAAATAATTCATACTAAACAACTAGGTATTATATGAATTTTGTGTATGCACTCTACTTGAATATATGGGGCTGACCCGACAACGGGAAGCAAACTGATCGAGGTTTGTTTCTTGTTGTCTTTTTTTACGTATAAAAATTTTTAAGCATGAAGCTGATAAATTCTGGAGCGCATGGAAACTTTCCGCTAAAACGCGCATTTGGAGGTTGTCGTATGGCATATATCAACACGGGGCGTATTGCACAGGAAAAGCTGAAAGCAAGAGATGCTATAGGTGTTCGATACCGGATTGGCCGTACCTATGAAAAAATGTTGAAGAATCAGCTCTACAAAATACTCCTTTTCGTTTCCGGATTACCAATCAACCTGGTTGTGGCAGCTGTCTTTTTCATTCAAAAGCGATCCGACCCCTTTCTCAAATGGAGAGAGGAAACCAAGCTTCGTTTATGCGAAGAAGGAGTAGAAAAACAGCTAACTGCGGATATTCGCTTTGAGCTCACAACCAAATACATCTTTTTCAATAAAGAGGTAAACGAAAGCAAGCTGCAAGCAGAAACGAAAAAGCTGGCAGCGAGGTTGTTTCAAGATGAGGTGACAAAAAAAGTCGATGACGCGATGAAAGCTGCCGGGATCAGCAAAGTTACATACGGCAGTACGTTTTCCAAGCTGATTAATCATCCGTTGTTTTTTGCAGCGTCTATGATCCCCGGAGTCTTGATGTATTTGTTCATTTACATCTATAGCAAGCCGTATTTGAAATATGTGTTTGATCGCCTAGTCATGATGGTCTTTGTTATTTTTGGAGTTACCTTTCTGGTGTTTACGATTTTGTATTTATCCCCCTTGGACCCTGCAGCGAACATTTTGGGGCAGACCGCAACATCAGAGCAGCTGCGACACTTTAATCAGGTTTATGGACTGGATCAGCCTTATCTCATCCAGCTATGGAATTCCTTCAAAGGGCTCGTCACGTTTGATCTGGGCAAATCGTTTGCTGGAAATGAAATGGTATCGACAGAGATTATTCGCAAGCTGCCGATTACGCTTCAACTGACAGTGATTTCATTGATCATCGCTATTTTGATGGCGATACCGTCGGGACTTATTTCAGCGACAAGACAGTATTCTTTCTTAGATTACGGCTTTATGGTACTTGTGCTGCTCGGACTATCGATCCCTGATTTTTGGCAGGGGCTGGTCGCCATCTTATATTTCTCGATCAAGGTACAGTGGCTCCCGGCTACCTTTAATCCGGACAACTGGTTGTCGGTCATCAATCCAGCGATCGTTTTAGGAACGGGACTGGCAGCCTCGGTTGCTCGAATGACGAGATCATCTACCCTTGAGGTGATTCATCAGGATTACATCGTGACAGCCAAAGCAAAAGGATTGAGTGAAAGAAAAGTGATCCTGAAGCACGCGTTGGGTAATGCGCTTATACCAATCGTTACCGTAATTGGCTTGCAGTTCGGCGGTATGCTTGGCGGGGCTGCCGTAACGGAAAAAGTATTTAATATCAACGGGATAGGCAGCTACATCGTCGATAAACAATTTATTCCGGATATTCCGGGAATTTTGGCGGGTGTGATCTATGTGGCCGTGACCATTTCGATCGTGAACCTGATTGTCGATTTGCTGTACACCTTTCTTGATCCCCGAATTCGTTCCAAAATAAGTGATTACTAAAGCAGGTGCATGGATGAGAACACACTACGAAAAACGAGCGACCAAACGCAAGCTAAAAGCTTTTCAGGAATACAAGCTTTCGAATTTTGCCGCATCGGCATCAATCGTTTTGGCCATTTTGTTTGGACTTAGTGGCTATGATCTTTTTGAGCGGACGGTATCGATACCTTTTCTTATATTGGCAGGAATTTATCTCTTGTTCGGAATACTACAGCTACTCGTTTCAGCGAAAATCCGAAGCGATATCATACAGCGAAATACGATTCAAGCAACAACCAGGATCTTTGGCTTTTCGCTTATAATCGCCTTGCTGACAGGAAATATTTTTGTTGCCATTGCAGCACTTGACATCATCAAAAAAGAAAAATCAATTGAGTACATGCTATCCATCTACATGGCGCTGACGAACATTTGTATTATCCTGATCTCGGCATTGAATCTGTTCAAGCCATATGTTGCGGATCTGTTCCTCTTGGGGATGGGGATTCTTCTGTCGGTCAGTGTACTGCACATCGTAGCGATGATACTAATCGGTCTTTTTGTAAAAAATGGCGATGTGTCAAGGATTTTGCTGCCACTTGCGTACTTGTTGATTCTGACTGCGGCCACAGGCAATGTGTTCTCGCTGCTGCTAGGACTCATGTTGTTGCACAAAATCAGGCATGGCAACAAGGAAGTTCTTGTCACCTGGGTGGATATTGTCCGAAGACTGTTTCGAAACGCGATGGCGGCACTTGGTCTTCTCTTTATTACCATTCTGCTTTCGCTATCGATTTGCAGCTATTTCACTTTTGAATATTCGCTTGCCGTCGAGAACAACTATTAAACCTTGTTGCTTTCGCCAAGTCTGGAGTATCCGTTTGGAACCGATGATTTTGGCAGATGCGTATTTTCTCGAATCGTCTTCGGGGGGCGAATTTCTCTGCTAGTCGGTATTTTGACGACATTAATCCCAGTAATCATAGGTGGATTGTTAGGTACCGTATCCGGCTTTTATGGCAAGTACGTTGATAACTTCATCATGAGAGCGCTGGACATTTTATATGCAGTTCCTGGCATGCTGCTCGCCATTGCGATCGTCGCTGCCTTTGGAGCGAATACGACCAATTTGATTATCGCTCTCAGCATCGGATACATCCCTACATATGCGAGGACGATGCGGGCTACGGTACTTAGCGTGTCCAACTTCGAGTTTATCGAGGCAGCGAGAGCTTGTGGGGCAAAGGACCACGCGATCATCTTCAAGCATATCATCCCGAATTCGTTGGCACCGGTCATCGTCAAAGCGACCTTAACGATTGGAATAGCTGTCATTTCCACGAGCAGCCTGAGCTACTTGGGACTGGGTGTGGAACCTCATATTCCGGAGTGGGGAAACATCTTGAAAATAGGAAGTGCGTATCTCGAATCGAAGTCATACCTGGCCGTTTATCCAGGCATCGCAATTATTTTAATGGTGCTATCGTTTAACTTTTTTGGAGATGGACTAAGAGATGCCTTGGATCCAAAGCTGAAATAGAAGATGGGTGAGACAGTGGAAAACATACTCGAAATCAAAAACCTCCATGTCCATTACGTGACAGAAGACTGTGTAGTAAAAGCAGTGAATGGCGTGAACCTGAAGCTTAAAAAAGGAGACAGCCTAGGAATTGTCGGCGAAACGGGAGCGGGCAAAACGACAACTGCGCTTTCCGTGATCCAGCTCATTCCTGACCCGCCGGGGATCATTGTGGACGGCGAGATTTTGTACAAAGGGAAAAACTTGATCCACAACACAGAAAAAGAAAACAAACAGCTGCGCGGAAATGGCATCTCTATGATTTTTCAGGATTCTATGACGGCACTCAACCCGATCATGCGTGTCGGTGACCAGCTGACGGAAGCAGTCATGACCCATAAAAAAGTGAGCAGGGCGGAAGCGAAAAAGCAGGTCATCGAGCTACTTGAAACCGTCGGGGTAAAAGCGGATCGTTACAGTGATTACCCGCACCAATTTTCCGGGGGGATGAAGCAGAGAGTACTGATCACGATGGCTCTTCTATCCAACCCCGAGCTGTTGATCGCAGACGAGCCTACGACTGCTCTGGATGTAACGATCCAGGCGCAGGTGCTCGAGCTGATGAAGCAGCTGCGAGAGCAATACAGCATGTCCATGATATTGATCAGCCATGATTTGGGAGTAGTCGCCCAGACTTGCAATCGGGTAGCGATCATGTACGCGGGGGAAATCGTTGAAATTGGCACTGTTAAAGAGGTGTATACCAATCCGAAGCACCCGTATACGATCGGACTGTTCGAATCGATCCCCAAGCTGGAGGAAGATCAGGAGATGCTTTATCAGATCGAAGGAAGTACGGCCAATCCCGCTGCATTACCCACAGGCTGCTTCTTTCATCCCCGTTGCAAATATAAGATGGACATTTGCGAAACGAGTTCACCAAAGATGCAGGGAGAGCTGCATCTGAGTAAATGTCATCTCCAGGTACGAGATGAGGTGAGGGCATGAGCTTACAAAATTTACTGGAGATTAAGCATGTAAAAAAGCTCTTTGCGGTTCCAAAAGGCATGCTGCATGCCGTAGATGACGTGTCATTTAGCGTGAAACAGGGGGAGACGCTCGGGATTGTCGGGGAATCCGGCTGCGGAAAGAGTACACTCGGACGCGTCATACTACGACTGCATGAGCCGACAGCAGGCAAAATCTTGTTTAAAGGAATGGACATCACAACCTTTTCGAAAGAGGAAATGCGGCAAATGAGGCAGCATATGCAGATTATTTTCCAGGACCCATATGCTTCGCTGAATCCGAGAATGACCGTTTCCCAAATTATTGAGGAGCCGTTGACCTTTTTTCGCATCTACAAGTCAGACAAGGAGCGAAAGGCAAAAGTAGCTGAGCTGATGGAGTTGATTGGGCTGCCGCAGAGTGCCAGCAATTCTTATCCACATGAATTTGACGGGGGACGCAGGCAGCGGATCGTCATTGCCAGAGCACTTGCGATCAACCCCAGCTTCATTGTGTGTGATGAGCCTGTCAGCGCGCTGGACGTATCCGTTCAAGCGCAAATCCTCAATTTGATGGTGAAACTGCAAAAAAAGCTGGGACTGACTTATATGTTTATTTCGCATGATCTGTCGGTCGTCAAGCACATCTCAGATCATGTGGGTGTCATGTATTTGGGACAGCTCATTGAGAAGGCAACGAAATCGACTTTTTTCAAGCGGCCGCTTCATCCATACAGTATGGCACTCTTGTCGGCGATCCCTTCTGTCAACGTGCTGGACAAGAAAGACAAAATCATTTTGAAAGGGGAGATTTCATCGCCAATCAATCCACAGCAAGGCTGCCGATTCGCTCCGAGATGTCCTTTTGCACAGGGCATCTGTCTAGAAAAAGATCCAGAATGGAAGGAAGTCGAGACAGAGCATTTTGTCGCCTGCCATCGTGTGGAAGAGCTGGCACAAGGACTGATTCACTATCATTAATTCTCATTTTTTAAGTGGTTCATTTTATCGCGACATCATACGGTCAGGGAGGATTTCAGATGAAAAAGAAAGGATTATCCGCACTACTGCTCAGTACCTTGCTAGTGATTGGGGGCTGCGAGGTTGCTACGAAGAAGGATGTAGTCAAGGAGGATAGCAAAGAGCCGAGTGTGCAAAAGCCAGTTGAGATTGTGCTGCTAACGCAGAGCAGAGACGAAACAGATGCCAACGTCATTCGCGACCAGCTATCCAAATCAGGATTTAACGTAAAGCTGAATCTGCAACCCGATTTCGGCAGCTACACGGCTCAGGAAAAGGCAGGGAACTATGACGTGGCAATATCCAGCTGGACGACGGTAACGGGCAATCCCGACTATGCGGTCAGATCGTTGTTTAAAACAGGAGGCGACTATAACAAGGGACCGATCAGCGATCCTGAGATTGACGAGCTGATTGATAAAGCGGCCTCGCAAACAGCTGAGGAGTATAAAGAGACGTATGAAAAATTGGAACAGCGCCTCGTTTTTGATAAAGCGTATATTGCACCGCTCTATGTTTCGTTAAAGAGCCAGGGCTTAAATCATACCGTGCTGAAAGAGAGCAGTGTCCGTTTGTCCAAATCCCGATCGATGGTGTGGGAAGCGATTGATTTTGTCGATGAATCGAAGCGGGATAAGGACCCATTAATTTTGCAGCAAGCGATATCGAGCTTGACCTCGCTGGACCCGATCAAAGGCAATGATGGTTCCATCAATATGCTGAATACAAATATGTATGTCCGTCTGGTGAATCTCACCGATGATGACAAAATCACATCTGAGGGTGCCCTATCTCACAATTATGCGATTGCTGAGGGGAATTCGGACTATTACTTCCTGCTGCGCGATGATATCAGCTTCGCCAAGATCAAGGATAAGCTAGCCGTTGATTCCGGGGAGCGAGTGGGAGCCGAGGATGTTATTTTCTCGCTGAACCGCGCGAAAAACAAGGATGCAGTTCCCGACCATCGCACATACAGCCTGCACGAGCATATTCAAAATGTCGAGCTCGTTACAGATCCAACCGTCCTGTCCACAGTAAAACAATCCGGTGCTGGAGGTACGATCAAAGAAGCGCTTGAAAAAGGATTAAAGGCGCCAATTCATGAACTTACAAGTAATAAAGCGGATGTGAACAATCAATCAGGGAAATACCAGGTGGTCAAGCTTACGACGACAAAACCATTCCCGCAGGTGTTGAACTATTTGGCGCATCAATCGGCAGGGATTGTTTCCAAGAAGCAGGTAGAGAGCATCAATACATTTGACGTGGCAAAATATGATGTGAACAAGGATATTTCCTACGGGGACCAGTCGACAGTAACAGAAGGGGCTACCTATAACAATGCACTTGCTGCAAGCGGACCGTACATCCTTTCCTATAAAAATGACTACGAAGCTGTCTTTTATAAAAACCCTGGGTATCGAAAGGGGACTGAATTCGAGCCGAAAATTTCCAAGGTGGTTGTGCGCTTCATAAAAGACGCGGACAGTGCACTCGCAGCTCTCCGCAGTGGCGAAATTCATGTGTACTACGGCATACCCGAAACGAAGTTTGATTTAGTGCAAAATGATAGCAAGCTCAAGCTGCAAACACTCGAAAGCAACGGAGTAGCCTATCTTTTGTTCAACCTGGAGAACAGAGAGGTATCCAAGAGCGAAGATTTGAGAAAAGCTGTCCTGTATGCGATTAATCAGGAGGAATTGATTAAAACGTATAATGACAATAAATTCAAAGCATCCTCTACCTTGACGCCATTAGTCAAAACAGGACTGGAGCTGCAAGCAGATTCAAACAAAGTGAAGGAATACTTGAAAAAGTATGCTGAGAGCAAGTAAGAAATAACAGCTACTCAAAAACGCCTACCCCTATTGATAAGGGAGCAGGCGTTTTTTCTCAGTCAAAATGGGAAAGCTCAAGATTCACGATACAACCAGGTAAGGCTTGTCTGATACGCACGTGCGATGCCATCTGCCAGCTCTGTCAAGCTGCTGTCAATCAAGCATACAGGGGCCTCATCAGCCGTTTGGGGGATGGTTCCGAGCAGATGCTCCTGCAACTGCTCAGAGGCTGCCCATCGATCTTGCTCAGAGCCTGCGCCTGTAGTAATAGTGAATAAAGCGACGCGCTCAGCGTAGACATACAGATGCTCATTTTGACTGACAAAGCCAAAATCGTCCAGCTGTTTCAGCTGCGTGGATGATGGAAGCTGCAGGAGAGGAAGAATGTCGCCAAGCATCGAGGATTTCGTTAAAATGGCTTCCAGCTTTTCGCACTCTTCCTCATTTTCGACGATAAAAAGCAGTTTATCCCGGTCGAAGACATTGACATGATCACCGATTTTATGTATGACTTGAGCATAGAAGCCCGGCAGTTTGCCAGCCGGTACTTGCAGCTCCACACCGTACATATGGCGCATACACGTTTCACCTCGTACAATCGAAATTTACTCTATCGTATCAAAAAATCAGGGAGGTTCCTATGAGCAACCAACAACTTACCATTCAAGCCTTTGCGCTCGGAGGATTTCAAACGAATGCGTATGTCATAACGAATCCGAATACAAATGAGACGATTGTCATCGATCCCGGCATGGAACCAGCGAGCTTGTTACAAGCACTTGCAGGAAAGCAAGTAGTAGCTATTTTGCTGACACATGCCCATCTCGACCATATCGGTGGCCTCAATCAAGTAAGAGAGCTGACAAAAGCACCTGTCTACATTCATCCGCTGGAGCAGGAGTGGCTGACCAATCCGGATTTGAACGGTTCTAGTCGCTGGAATTTGCCGCAGCCTATTGTCTGTGAGCGTGCCGAGTATGAGCTGCGCGATGAGCAAATCCTTGAGCTGGCAGGCTTTACGATTCGTGTTCTGCACACGCCAGGACATTCACCAGGAAGCTGCTCTTTTGTAATCGGGCAGCATTGCTTTGGTGGTGACGTGCTGTTTGCCCAAAGCATCGGACGTACTGATTTACCTGGTGGAGACTATGAAACCTTGATGATGAGCATCCAAGACAAACTGTTTGAGCTGGACGACGAGACGATTGTATATCCGGGGCATGGACCTAAAACGACGATCGATCACGAAAAGACGTTCAATCCATTTGTGACAGGGCTGTTACGTTAGTTCTTATGAGGGGATTCTTTTGAGATAGGAAGAGGATATCGCAGATAGGTGGCGAAAAGGAAGGGGTCACAACAAAAAAGGAGCTACGAGTTATGAGGACAAGATGGTGTTTATGGGCGCTAGTTGTTGCGCTTGGGTGCACCAGTGCAGCTGGGTGTGTTCCGCCAGTTGCCAAACAGGAACAGCTCTCAAAGGCTCCTGCTCAAAACGTAGTACCGTCTTCCGAGCCCGCCCCATCTGTGCAATCCAATCACCAGACAGCACAGGTCGATCCTCCTTCCCGTTTTCCTGAACAGCGAATCACGGTCATGGCCGTTGGCGATATCATGGTACACCAGGAGCAAATGGACGCAGCCTGGAATCCCGCTACGAAAGCGTATGATTTCAGACCTTTTTTTACCCATGTGGAGCCGTTGTTTAAAGAAGCGGACTGGGTTATTGGGAATTTGGAAACAACCATGAGTGGAAGTGGAGCAGGATATACTGGATACCCAATGTTTAATTCGCCAGAATCACTTGCCCCGACTTTGAAAGAGGTAGGGTTTACGGCTGTATCCACTGCGAATAACCACTCGCTCGATCGGAAAGAGCAGGGAGTCCTCCAGACAATCAAGTATCTGGATCAAGCCGGTATCTTGCACACAGGGACCTTTGCAAGTCCCGAGGAGCGTGACAAACCATTGCTTATCCATAAAGATGGTTTTACGCTGGGGCTCGTCTCCTATACGTATGGGACAAACGGGATTCCGATTCCACAAGGCAAGGACTATCTTATTAACTTGATTTCACCGGAGCTGATCAAGAGAGACATAGCAAGGGCACGGGAAAGAGGTGCCGATCTCGTTGCTGTTGCCCTTCATTTCGGCGAAGAGTATCAACGCTTTCCAAATGATGCTCAAAAGAAGACAGCGGAGCTATGTCTCACCTATGGTGCCGATCTGATTTTAGGTGCGCATCCTCATGTCGTTCAGCCGTATGAGTGGAAAACGGTCACGCTGGAGGATGGACGCCAGCATAAAGGCTTGATTACTTACTCACTGGGTAATTTCATTTCGGCACAAAGATGGGATTACAAAGACGTTGGCGCAATTCTGAGGCTTACCTTGCACAAAAGCGAGGCTGGCGAAGCGAGCATTGAAGAGGCTGAAATGATCCCGACCTACGTTCATTTTTATCGCAAGAACGGCAAACGCAATTATGTCATTTATCCCGTACCGCAAACACTCGAAAGGCTTCAGAACAATGAGAAGTTTCCTACCTTGACAAAGGAAGCCATCAACTACATGAAGCAGTTGCAAAAAGAAATGCCTCTGCACGTAAACACGATTGTTTCCAAGAAAAAAGCCAGCTGACAAATGAGCTGGCCTTATTTCTTTCCAAATCCAAATGGAAGATTCAGTTTTAGCTGCAGCTTTAATTCTTCGTTGAGCATCGTGATGCCCTCTACCTGAATGTTCGGGGAGATGAGCTCGGGATAGAAGCCAAGATCATACGCCTTTTCCATTTCTTCGATGGTGGATGGCGGCAGGGCGAATCCGTCGAAGGCTAGCTCCGTAATGTGAAATTTCAACTGAGTAGGGGAGACGAGCTCATATTGTCCGACGAGGCGCAGCTCCATATGGTCGTATGTACCTTCGACGATCAATTTGTTTTCTTCAAAAGAGAAGCGCGATTGCTTAAAGAGCTCGTCTTTGGCAACCAAAAACTGGTTAAAATCATCCTGCTTGATGGTCAAGGTGTGTGAAAATAGACCGTCAGACTGGATGCGGTCTGGTGTAGCGAGCTCTGGAACCTGAACCATGACCTTTGCCAGCATACCGAAAAAGGTTTGGAAGGCGGGCAAGCCACGTTTTTCCCAATCGGCAATGAGATGGTCCATGAGAGCCTCTACCGTAGTCGGGTCGTCCAGCTTTTGCACATTTTTTTCTTTTTCAGCCTGAATCGCAAGCATTTCCGCTAATTGTGTTTCATATTTTTTCCGAGTATCCCGTAAGAGGGTTAAGCGGCCCTGCTTGTCAACCTGGAGCGCAGTCAATTTTGTACGTTCTGCTTGGTATGCCTCCAGCCGATTCATATCATGCTCGTATAAGATCTGGATAAAATCAAACATGAGCAGAAACTCATTGAAATTTTCTGCATTTAACAATAGGGTCAGAAGATTGGCACGTTCACCTGTGTAATAGGCTCTGGCCACTTCACCTGCGTGGCGCTGCATGGCTTCAATGACAAGCTTTTGGCGCTGCAGATCAAGATCAATCCGTGCGATCTCCCCGTATGTCCGCGTTTCTTCTGCCTTGATCAGCGTCAGTGTTCGTTCCAGCTCTTTTTGAGTGAAATGCTGCTGCAAGATCAGCTGCTCCAATGGAATGGATGTCTCTTCCTGAGCGAAAACGGTCAATGGACATACAAGAAGCAACAGGATGAGCAGGAATTTGCGCATATTTTCACCTTTTGCCTTCATGATGGGAACCGTTCGAGAACCCCTTATCTCTTTATCTCTTTCACATTGTATGACTTCTTTTCGTATTATAGCCTTAATAGCTTGAATTTGGATAGCAGGAGAAGAGACCAATGGACTTGAATACGCTGATTCGAGAGGAAATAAAGAAGCAACCCGGGCAAGCCATTCCCTTTTCACGATATATGGAACTGGCTCTCTACCACCCTTCCTATGGCTACTACATGTCGGACAAGCCTAAAGTCGGAAAAGAAGGGGATTTTTATACAAGTGCGTCGGTACACCCTGTATTTGCTGAAACCTTGGCAGACGCCGTCATACATATGTGGCAAGCAAGTAACATAACTGCGCCGACTCTTGTAGAAATCGGTGGGGGGACAGGATCGCAATGCAGACACATGCTGGATCGTATCCGTGACATCGTGCCAGAGCTGTACGAGACGCTGACGGTCATGATGATTGAGATGAGTCCCTATCATCGTGAGGTCCAAAAAGAAGCGCTTGAAAATCATCCGGTTACGAAAAAATGGTATTCATCTTTGGAAGAAGCAGCAGGAAGGGAACAAATAGAAGGTGTTATTTTGTCCAATGAATGGCTGGATGCTTTTCCGGTTCATATCGCCGAGAAGAAAAAGACGGGCTGGGAGGAAGTGTGGGTGACAGAGCAGGAGGACCAATTTATTGAGGAATGTAGAGAGGTCACTCCTGAGCTGGGAAGGTATTTGGAAGCATTGGAGATGAGGCTAGCCGCAGGAATGCGAATCGAGGTCAATCTGGAATTGGAAAAGGCTGCGGGGCATGTTTCGCGCCTGCTGAAAAAAGGGTTTGTGGTTACTATCGATTACGGTGACTTGCAGGAGGATTTGTATCATCAAAGCCGCAAGCAAGGAACACTGATGTGTTATTATCGTCATCAGGCACATGATAATCCATATATTCACATAGGAAAACAAGACATTACGGCACACGTCAACTTTTCAGACTGGAGCAAGCATGGCGAGAAGGCTGGACTGCGGGAGTGGGCCTACATGCGACAGGATCGTTTTTTGATGCGCAATGGACTGCTGGAAAAGGCTGTGTCTCACATGGATACCGATCCATTCAGAAGCCCGGCAATGAAACGAAACCGTGCTATCCAGCAATTGATTGACCCTGCTGGCTTAGGGGGGAGATTTCGCGTCATGGTCCAAGCCAAGGAAGTTGACGAGAGCGTTGTTCTGCGATTCCGATAAAGGAAAGAGCCATACAAAAAAGATGCTCCGTGAGAGAGCATCTTTTTTCTTTACAAGATCATTTGCAAGAAAGCGTGTTCTTGTGGTCCAACTGGCATCATGAAGAACGTATAATACGTGAAACCTACGAAAGATACGAACATGAAGCCGAAGAAGATGTTTAAGTACGTTCTTTCAGTCAAGCTCATGTAGCTGAGTGCTACGAAGAAAGCAGTCAGACCGAAGAAGATGAGCGACATTGGGTACAAACCGCCCCAGAACGCCATCAGCGCGATTACGATGGTCCAGAAACCAAGAACGCGATACATACGATCCATTTTTGTCCCCCCTTTTTGCATAGAACGGTAAGATTTACAAGATTCCTACCCCATTATATAGGACGGGCGAATGTGTGTAAACGGTTAAGGTATGACGTATTTTTGTCTTCCTGATCAGTATTGAATCACCGTATAGTTGCATGACCTACATCCACCAAGCATGGACTCGTCCTCACGTAATTCAATTTTCCCCAAGTACGTTTCGAATATTCCCATCAAAAGGGCGTTGTGCATATGGCATACAGAACTTGTATATTTTTTGGCTGAATCAGAAAACGTGCAGTTATTTACACGGAAACGTAGTACGCCATCTGATAATACCTCGATGTCAGGCTTCAATCCTTGTGCAACGACAAGGCGGTGAATCAAATTCAGCTTATCATCCATAGTGGCCGTTTTTAACTGAATTCCGCTTTGGGCAACCGCCCGTTTTGCCATCTCTGTACCGATACGATGTCCCATATTAATCAAAGCGGCTTTACCCGCTTCGCCTAGCGAGAGCAGACTTTCAATCGCGATGTCGGCCAGCAGCTGATAGTCACGGGGTGGAAACTGTAGGCTCACGACTTGGTCAGACAGTGAGTACAATCGACTGGGTCGTCCACCTTTGCCACTTTTGTCCGTAACGGCTGTAAGCAAATGGACATCCTCCAGTTTGGTTAAATGCAGCCTTGCCACGTTAGGATGGATCGAAAAGTGGTCAGCTACTTCCTGGACAGTGATTGGGTCTTTGCTGTATGCGACGAATTGGTAAATGGAAAAACGGGTGGGGTCAGCTAAAGCACTGGTCAACTTATGCGCATCATAATCCATGCTAGTACCCCCTTCTTTAGACAAATCATAATAAGTGTATCCGATTTTCCTAAGATTGTTAAGGTTAGAGTGTGCAAGAGGTCTATATATAAGTAATTTTCGCCTAGTTTTTAGATTAACTACTATTGACATAGTGTTAATAACAGATTTATAATCCGAATTAAGGAAGGTTTTTTTATTAGCTAACTTTTTGCAAGTGTTTGCTTCCAACATAAGGAATCGTTTTTAGCAACACCTGTAATCGTTCAAACGAGATTGTATAGATGAGATGGAGGGGTAACCGATGGCAGTTGCTGAGCGTACACATACTCAAAAATTAACGTTTTTCACGTATCCGAGCTGCACTTCCTGTCGGAAAGCCAAAGCATGGCTGGCAGAGAACGGAGTGAATTACGAAGAGCGTCACTTGTTTAAAAATCCACCAACAGCAGAAGAGCTGCTTGATATTATCAAAATGACCTCGAATGGACTGGATGAGATTTTGTCCACGAGAAGCCAACGTTTTAAAAACCTGGATGTGGACATTAACGACATGTCCGTAAAAGAGCTGTTGGAAATGCTGAGTGAAGAGCCACAGCTTCTCAAACGCCCGATTCTCACGGACGGCGAAAACTTGATCGTTGGCTTCAATTCATCTGCAATGAAAAATTTGCTGTCATAAAGAAGAGGGGGCTTTGGGCCTCCTCTTTTTTTCTTACTAAATCAGAAAGTATAAACGTTTCGTATCTGCACCCTGATTTAGCAAGAATAACCTTCCACTAAACGCGGTCGCTCCTCCTTGAAGAAGCCTCGATAGAGGTTTTCTTATGATTTTGTCCCATTTGGCGGTAAAATAAAGGCAAAACAGATGGGTGAAAGGTTGGGGGGCCATAATGGAAACGTTACTCATAACCAAGCACGAGGGCATCGCTACAATTACGCTAAATCGGCCAGAGGTACATAATGCAATTAGCATGGAGTTAGTCGATGAGCTGCTTGCGGCCTTACAGGATTGCGCTGACGATGAAAGCATCAAAGTCCTCATTATTACCGGCACAGGGAAAAGCTTTGTATCGGGGGGAGACTTGAACCAGTTTATTGCAGCCAGAGGATATGAGCAGGCACATCCACTTTTGAGCAAGGTAGGGGCATTGCTAAGTACAATCGATCAATTCACGAAGCCAGTTATCGCAATGATCAATGGGGCGGCTGTTGGCGGAGGCTGTGAATTCGCAGGAGCCTGTCATTTTCGTTTTGCCAGTGATCAGGCATTGTTTGGTTTTGTTCAAATCGGCATGCATATTACGACAGGATGGGGCGGGGGAAGCCGTCTATTGGATGCAGTACCCGAGTCCAAAGCAATGGCCTTGCTATTAACGGGTGAGCGCCTGTCGGCAGAAGAAGCCAAAACATATGGATTCGTGGACGAAGTATATTCTGCAAATGTTCTAGCGGAGCATGTCCTTCGTTTTGCCCGTAAGATTGCCGCACAGCCGCTCGTCGGAATAGAGGCGTATATGCGAATACTGCAGTGGAAACGAGCAGGCTTGCCACAGTCGGTGCGGATCGCAAAAGAAATTGAGCAATGCGCGGGAATATGGGGCAGCGATGCACATGTAGCAGTAGTGGAAAAGTTTCTTACAAAAAGGTAGGTACTGGCTGTGTAAGGTTTCTCCCGTTTAAACATTTATTTGCTTGGACATACTTTTTCTAGTAGAAAGCGATTCTACAAGAGTAGGGAAAAGCATAGGATGAACTACATCATCCTTTTTAAAGGTAACGGGAGGGACTCATATGGTAGCTTCCAGACAAGACGCATGGACCGAAGATGACGATCTAGTGTTGGCGGAAGTCACCTTGCGCCACATACGCGAGGGCGGCACGCAGCTTGCCGCATTTGAAGAAGTGGGTCAAAGGCTAGGGAGGACAGCGGCTGCTTGCGGCTTCAGATGGAACAGCTGCGTCCGCAAGCGTTATGATGCGGCGATATCCATTGCCAAAAGCCAAAGGCAGCAATTGAAAAAGATGGGTCGGGTGGCTCCGGCGCAAGGCACTGCCGAAGTAGAGGTTGTTGCGTTGCCTCCTAAGCGGCAAGTACCTGTTACGCAGGAAGTGTCTAAACAAGCAGAGGATGAAGAGCAGCAAATCGAATCGGTTATTCGGATGTTGGTCAACCAAAAAGAGTTGTCTCGTCGCTTGAGACAGCTGGAACAAGAGTTGGAAGGAAAAGAATTAGAAATAAAAGAATTGACAGAAGCCCATGCAAAAGCGAGACGAGAGCTGGAGCAGGTACGAGGGGTCAATGATGACTATCGTGCGCTGGTACAGATTATGGAACGAGCTCGCAAGCTAGCCTTTTTACAAGAAGAAGATTCGTCCAAAGCGATTTTTAAAATGGACGAAAACGGGAATCTGGAGCGAGTGGAAAAGTAGAGGGAGCATTTGCCTACATAAAAAAGAAGCGGTATTTGCCGCTTCTTTTTTGTCTTTTCATATAAGTGGAGCGCTAGTCTTGCAGCCCAACGTTTTCAGGCAACCAGACGTATGGATTTTCTCCACGATCGCGCATAGGGTTGTACTTTACAGGCGTGAAGCCCATATTCAACCAAAATTGGTCAGCGCGGCAGCGCGAGTTTGTTTTGATCGGTGCACCAAAGCTTTTCGCGTGGTTAACCAGAGCTGTTCCGTAATCTTTATTACGGTAGTCAGGCAGGACTTCAAGCTTCCACAGCTCATAATAGTCCTGTGTAGGCTGGAAATAGCGGTCGTATTTCCCGTCGATTTTGTAGAGGCTCATACGTGCTACCAAAAGATCGTTGTCATAAATACCATAAAAAGGAGATTCCGAATCGTTTTCCACGATGTTCGCCTCCAGGTCTTCCTTCATCGAAAGCTCCTCCAGGCCAAATTCGCGAAACTTCTGGAATTCCTCCAGCGTCTTGTAGTTGATTTGCAAACGTCTTACCTCAAACATAGGTTAGCCACTCCTCTCACAGCTCTTTAGCTGGCCACCTTTTGGCCACTCATACCTATTATACACCATAAAAGATACAATCCGTAGAGTTTTTATTAAATCGGAAGTTCAAATGCAATAGGGACGCGGTTATCAGGAAATGTTTTTGCTTTCATGGGAAAATTTTAAAATTTCAGCCTAGAACTCTTTTCAATCTCATGGCACAATAGGAAGTAGCAAAAAATACATGCCGCAAACTGGTCACCAATTTGAAAACGCTTTCGATTGTGTTCCAGGTTTGTGAAAGAGGGGAGCGTTGCCATGCGTAAGGTACTAATTGCAAACCGCGGTGAGATTGCCAGACGAATTATTCGCACATGCAAGTTGAAGGGAGTCGCTACAGTAGCAGTTTACTCTGATGCTGACAAGGACTTGCCGTACGTGAGAGAAGCGGATGAAGCTGTGCATATCGGTCCACCTCCAGTCCCACACAGCTATTTGAATGTGGAGGCAATTATTGCAGCAGCGAAGAGTACAAACGCTGATGCAATTCATCCTGGGTACGGTCTTTTATCCGAGAATGAAGCTTTTGCCCGGCGCGTGGGCGAAGAGGGCATCGTATTCATAGGACCTGCACCAAAAGTAATCGGTCAGATGGGCGACAAGCTGACAGCTCGTCATATTATGCAGGCAGCAGGCGTACCTGTAGTTCCAGGGTGCGAAGCGTCGGTCGAAACACCGGACGAAGCAGCAGAAATTGCAGCGACGATTGGATATCCGGTCATGCTAAAGGCAAGTGCTGGGGGCGGCGGAATCGGCATGCAAATTTGTCGGGACGAGCAGGAAGTGCGTCAGGCCTATCAATCAGCCAAAGGTCGTGCAAAAGCATACTTTGGTAATGACGCTATGTATGTGGAAAAATATGTGGAGCGTCCCCATCACATTGAAGTGCAGATCGCTGCGGACGAACACGGAGAAGTCATCCATCTGTTGGAGCGCGAGTGCTCGATACAGCGCCGTCATCAGAAAGTGCTGGAAGAAAGCCCATCGCCGTTTCTTGATCAGGCTACACGCGAAGAGCTTTGCCAGGCAGCTGTGCTGGCAGCCAAGGCAGTTGGCTATACGGGTGTAGGTACTGTCGAGTTCATCGTTGATGAAAACAAAAACTTTTACTTTTTGGAAATGAATACGCGTCTTCAAGTAGAGCATCCAGTGACAGAAGAAATGACAGGGCTTGATCTGGTAGCGATGCAGCTTGAGATTGCAAAAGGAAACCCGCTTGGAATTGCTCAGGAAGATGTAAAAGCATTGCGACACGCAATTGAGCTGCGCGTCTATGCGGAGGATCCGTCAACCTTTTTACCTTCTCCAGGTACGATTGCCCTCTACCAACCTCCGGTACAAGAGTTCGTTCGAATTGATGACGGGGTAGAAGCAGGTACACAAGTGACACCTTTTTACGACCCGATGATTGCCAAAGTGATCGTTACCGGTGCGACCAGAGAAGAGGCTGTGCAGCGAGCAAAAGAAGCGATTGAAAAATTTCTGATTACTGGAATTAAAACGAACATTCCGTTTTTGCAAGAGGTTTTGGCGGACGAACGTTTCCGTGCTGGCGAATACACCACCTGGTTTGTGCAAGAGCGTGTTTCAAAATAAACGCAGAAGAAAAACAAAAAAAGAGGAGTGGACATTCTATGAAACAAGTAGCAGCGACAATGGCAGGAACGGTAATTCAAGTGCTTGTACAGGCAGGAGATCAAGTAAACGACGGGCAAGATGTGATCGTTTTGGAATCCATGAAGATGGAAGTACCAGTGCAAGCACAAGCAGCAGGCAAGGTTGTTGAGGTAAAAGTGAACATTGGCGACTTTGTCAATGATGGGGATATCATCGTAGAACTGGAATAGTATTAGAATGATTACAAACTGAGCGCCCGCTAGGAAAGGAGGAGAAGCATATGAACAAGGTGCAAATCGTAGAAGTAGGGCCTCGGGACGGCCTGCAAAATGAAAATGAGATCGTACCTGTAGCATCCAAAATTAAGCTGATTGATAAACTTGTCGCAGCAGGTTTGAAACGCGTGGAGGCGAGCTCTTTTGTGAATCCGAAATGGATTCCGCAGTTAGCAGATGCCGAGGAGGTCCTGCGGGGGATCGCTCGCCCAAAGGATGTGACGTTTAGTGCTCTCGTCCCCAATCTTCGCGGATTGGAGCGAGCGGCAGCTTGCGGAATAACGGAAGTAGCTTTGTTCATGTCCGCCTCCGAATCACACAACAAAAAAAACATCAACAAAAGCATAGAAGAAACATTTCCAGTATTGCAGGAGGTGGCCCGGGAAGCTCAGGCTCTCGGTCTTCGCGTTCGCGGCTATGTTTCTACTGTGTTTGGATGTCCTTATGAAGGGAGCGTTCCGCTGGACAACAGTCGGCGCGTGACAAATGAGCTCCTTGAGATGGGTGTGTTTGAAGTCTCGCTAGGGGATACGATCGGTGTGGCTACGCCCAAGCAGGTCCACGAAATTATTGGAGCGCTTGTGAAGGATGTTACGACCGAGCGCTTGGCCGGTCATTTTCACGATACAAGGGGCACTGGGTTGGCGAATGTCGTAGCTGCTCTTGGCGAGGGGCTTCGTACGTTTGATAGCTCGATTGGCGGTCTTGGAGGATGTCCGTATGCGCCAGGAGCAGCCGGAAATATTGCCAGTGAGGATTTAGTTTATATGCTGCACGGGATGGACTATGAAACGGGTGTGGACCTTGAGCGCTTGACAGAAGCTGGCGCGTTTATCCAGCAGGAATTAGGGCGTGAGCTAACCTCCAAAGTTTTGAAGGCATCTCTTTCATGCAAGTCTGTGTAGTAGCGAATTTATCCTGGAGGGAAGCGGCATGACAGTTTCTTTGCATAAAGAAGGCTTGATTGGCGTACTTACTCTTGATCGGCCTGATGTGTTCAACTGCCTCAACTTGGAGACCCTGATCACTTTGCGGAGCTTGATCAGTGAGATCGCTCTGGACAATGAAATCCGGGTGGTCATTGTGACAGGAGCAGGTGACAAAGCGTTTTGTTCAGGGGCAGATCTGAAGGAACGCCGGACGATGCCGCAGGAGCAGGTTCAGCAATACATTAAAACCATTCGCGATACGTTTACCGAGCTGGAAAAATTGCCGAAGCCCATCATAGCAGCGATCAATGGCTTGGCTTTGGGCGGCGGTACCGAGCTGGCACTGGCTTGCGACATACGTGTGATGAGCGATTCTGCTCAAATGGGGCTGACGGAAACTGCCTTGGGGATCATCCCCGGTGCAGGAGGGACACAGAGGCTCCCACGTCTTGTTGGAAAAGGGATCGCCAAGGAGCTGATCTTTACAGCCAGGCGTGTGAAGCCTGATGAAGCTTTGGCCATTGGGTTGGTCAATCGGGTCGTTTCCCCAGATGTGCTGATGGAAACAGCGCTTCAGATGGCACATGATATTTCTGCTAATGCACCGCTGGCTCTCGCACAGGCGAAGTTTGCGATTGATTGTGGAATGGAAGTTGATTTGGCATCTGGACTGCAGGTGGAGAGCAACGCCTATCAGTTGCTCGTACCAACGAAGGATCGCCTGGAAGGCTTGCAAGCATTTCAAGAAAAAAGAAAGCCGGTATATCGCGGAGAGTAAAGGGGAGGTCGCCGATGAATAAGCAGCTGGAAGAGACACTACGAGAGAAAATCGCCAAGGTCGAACAGGGGGGCGAAGCCAAATATCACGAAAAGCTGAAAGAGCAAAACAAGCTTTTTGTGCGTGATCGACTGAAAATGCTGTTTGATGACGAGTTCATGGTAGAAGATGGTCTATTTGCAAATGTCATGGCGGGCGATCTACCTGCCGATGGTGTCGTGACAGCGATCGGTAAAGTCAACGGCCAAACCGTTTGCGTAATGGCGAATGACTCGACTGTAAAAGCAGGCTCTTGGGGATCACGAACCGTTGAAAAGATCATTCGGATTCAGGAAACTGCTGAAAAAATGCGCGTCCCGCTCATTTATCTGGTTGACTCCGCAGGAGCGCGTATTACGGATCAGTTAGAAATGTTCCCAGGACGCAGAGGGGCAGGACGCATCTTTTACAATCAGGTGAAGCTCTCAGGGAAAATTCCACAGGTGTGCATCTTGTTTGGCCCATCTGCTGCAGGCGGAGCGTACATTCCTGCTTTTTGTGACATCGTGATCATGGTAGAGAAAAACGCCAGCATGTACTTGGGATCACCTCGTATGGCGGAAATGGTCATCGGTGAAAAAGTGACCCTGGAGGAGCTGGGCGGTGCACGGATGCATTGCTCTGTCAGTGGATGCGGTGACGTGCTTGCTGCAAACGAAGAAGAAGCAATTCAGTCAGCACGTACCTACCTTAGCTACTTCCCAGCGAACTATACAAGCGAGCCGCCTTTGGCCCCTGCAAAGGCACCAAGTGAGACAGCCAAGGAAATTACAAGTATTGTACCGGATAATCAGAACGCTGCTTTTAACATGCACGATTTGATTACGGCTTTGGTCGACGCCGACTCCTTTTTTGAAATCAAAAAGCTGTTCGCTCAAGAGCTGGTTACTGGGCTGGCACGGCTGGACGGCAAACCGGTGGGGATTATCGCCAATCAGCCGCGGGTCAAAGGTGGAGTACTGTTCGTCGATTCTGCAGACAAGGCAGCTCGCTTCATTACCCTGTGCGATGCGTTTCAAATACCGCTGCTGTTCCTCGCTGACGTGCCTGGCTTCATGATCGGTACAGCAGTAGAGCGTGCGGGAATCATTCGTCACGGTGCCAAGATGATATCAGCTATGGCAGAAGCGACAGTGCCAAAAATTTCAGTCATCGTGCGAAAGGCATACGGTGCAGGTCTGTATGCAATGGCAAGCTCGGCATTTGAACCGGATGCATGCCTCGCTCTTCCGAATGCGCAAATCGCGGTAATGGGACCTGAGGCTGCGATCAATGCCGTCTACAGCAATAAGATCCAAGCGATCGAAGACCCGCAGGAGCGCCAGGCCTTCATCGCTGAGAAGCGCAAGGAGTACCAGGAAGACATCGATCTGTATTTGCTCGCCTCCAACCTGATTGTAGATGGGATTGTGCCTCCGAGTGATCTGCGCCAGGAGCTGATTGGCCGCTACGAGGTTTACAAGGGCAAACGCCAGGTTTTCTCGGATCGAAAGCATCCCGTTTATCCTGTTTAAATTACAGCACAGACTGTCACGAATCGGTGGCAGTCTCTTTTCTCTTCATAAGAGCAAAAAACGAGTAATTTTTCGATAATTTTGATCTTTTTTGTTCCAATCAATTGAAGAATCTCCTAAACTCTGTTATTCTAAAAATAAGTAATGATTAATGTAGGTGAACAAATGCAGTCACAGGCTAAGGTACTTCATACTGTTGTGGTTGGCGGTGGCTCAGTAGGGTTGCTGTATGCGGCAAGGCTGGCACTCGCTGGTCAAACCGTTACAGTGGTCACACGTAGTTCACTCCAGGCAAATCAGCTGACGCAAAGCGGGATTAGCTACACGCACCTAGATGGGGGAAAAACGGTCGTTCCCGTCCGAGCTTGTTCCATTGAACAGGGACTGCCTGAAGGGGACTTGTATTTGTTAACCGTCAAGCAGACAGATTTACCGGCATTATTGCCAGCGCTTCGTCTAATAAACAGCACGGCACGAGTCATCGCGCTGCAAAACGGTATGGGCCATCATGAGCTTTTACATGGAATACTATCCGACGAACGCAGCTTCTTTGCCATCAATACAGAAGGGGCAAGACGCTTGTCAGGAACGGAAGTGGTGCATACAGGGAGTGGCATTCTACGTGTCGGAACATGGGAGAGCGCGAGGGACAGTGATCCTGTCATTCGTTCTTTTGTGGAATGGGCGATGTCTATTGGCATATATGCTGTACTCGAAAAATCGATCAAGCCATATGCATGGCGTAAGCTAATGGCCAATGCCCTGATCAATCCGTTAACCGCGCTTTTTGAAATTCCAAACGGCGCACTTCTAGAGAATCCGCATACGGAAAAGCTGATGAAAGAGCTTTTTCAAGAAGCTCGTACTGTGGCAGAATATGCCGGACAAAAAATAGAGGAGGCGGACTGGCAGGAAATTGTCACCATATGCCGAAATACTTCCCGAAATCTTTCCTCCATGCTGCAGGATGTGAAGCGACACAGGCAAACAGAAGTGGAGTCAATCAACGGCTACATCGTGAGACAAGGTAAGGTTGCCGGGATTCCAACTCCATTACATGAAACTCTGCTTCGGGTGATCACCCTGAAGTCAGCTATGGGAATGGGGAAGGAGGGAGGCGACAGTAAATGACCGTGCTGGCTAATATCTGGGCCTATTTATGGGGTACGTTAACGGTTGTGCCGTTTCTTGGATTTCCTCTCATCTATCTGATTCTATATGGGTGGAAGAGGGACAAGCGACTGGCTGGCCGTTGGGCGATAAATATCACGAATTTTTTGGTGATTCGTTCAGCCGTTTCCGCGTATGGACTCATCTGGCCAGAGGCTTTGTCCGCCTGGTGGTGGGTGACCAGTTTCTTCCTAGTGACCATCGTGTTGTTAGGGTGGATTCAGGTGAAGTGGAAAGGGAAGCTCTCCCTGCGAAAGGTTGGATTTTCCGCATGGCGTTTGTCGTTTCTCATGTTTGGACTTGTATATATAGTGCTGTTTACGACCGGAATTATTAAAACGATGGGTGTCGTGTAACGCACTGGAAATACATATCGTATTTATTCCGATAAGAAAGAAGGTTGGAACTTATGCGACTTCCCATCGAGACCATCGGACACAAGATTCGTATGATTCGGAAAGAGCGTGGCTTTACACTGGAGATTATGGCTGGCAAAACCGGTTTAAGCAAAGGGTTGCTCAGTCAAGTGGAGAGAGGAATTTCTCAGCCTTCACTAGATTCCCTGTGGAAAATCACCAAAGCTCTCGAGTCACCCATCATTCATTTTTTTGAAGATATTGACCAGAAACAGGTTCATGTGACTCGCTTGCAAAAGCGTAGACAGCTAGTTTTTCCAGAATCGACAGGTACGTATTCGTTGCTCTCAATGGGAGGCAGTGCCAAGCTGGGTATGCTTGAAGTACGTCTGGCCCCAGGGGAAATGGTAGTAGATAAGTTCGTTCAGACCGACGGTGAAGAGTGCTTTACTGTTATCAAAGGAACGGTGACTGCTCGATTTAATGATGAGGAGCACGTCCTGGAGACAGGCGACAGCATATCGTTTGATAGCAGTAAAACACATTCGATTGAAAATTCAGGGGAAGAAGAGGTCATTTTGATCTGGTCTGTAACCCCTCCGCAGTTTTAAAGAAAGCTTGTCCTACACTTTGACAACCCATTAAAGCGGGTTGTCTTGTTTTTTGTGGCTGTAGAGCATGGTATAATTTGCAGTGACCATGGCCCGCAATAAGTTTCGATCGAGGCCTGTTCACCGAGGAGCGACCGCGTTTTAGCGGAAGATTTTACCGAAGTGATGCCGGAAGCAGACGCTGAGGCACCTTGTTATGCCTTCCGGAAAGTTTAGCATGGATGCTTTCGCACGGTGGAGTGGTTAAACTTTCCTAGATGTTAAGAAAGGTGAGCTTGCATGAGAGTTGAATGTCTTGCGCTTCCATTGGCAAATCAGCTGGCACAGGATTACCAGCAGCAAAATGCCTCTGCGCTACAGTTTTTCGCACATAATCCCTATCATATTCAGTCGTACCAGGACAGGTTGGAGTATCTTCGAGGCAGGTCTTACTCCCATCGGGAACAGCTGGCGGAGGGCTTATATACGTTTAATCAAAAAATCGGTAATCATCAGGAGGCACTACAGCGAATCGAAGCGCTGAAACGCCCTGATACGTATGTTGTTATCGGGGGACAGCAAGCTGGAGTATTGACCGGGCCGCTCTACACGATTCACAAAGCGGTTCATTTGATTCAGACAGCTAAAAAGCTCTCGAATGAACTGCAGGCAGAGGTTGTCCCTGTGTTTTGGATCGCTGGAGAAGATCATGATATCGATGAAATTGATCATGTATACTGGTTGACCGACAGAGAAACAAGACTGCACAAAGAGCGCATGAAGCTAAATAAAAAAGGCCGAGTATCTGCGAGCAGTCTTCCTTTGGATGAGGAAGCATGTAGGCAGTTTCTAGACAGCTTTTTCCATGGGCAGACGGAGACGGGTGAGACTCGTGAGATTCGGGAACTGGTCATGCAAACAGCTGCCTCCTCGCAAAACGTAGCTGAGTGGTTTGCGAGGCTGATGGCCAGCTTGTTTGGAAAGCACGGTCTGATTTTTGTGGAGTCCTCACTACCATTTGTCAGGGAATTGGAGCGGCCTGTATTTGAGCGTGTTATTGAGAAAAATGAGCAGGTTGCCGACCTGTTGTTAAAAGCAGCTGACCGAATTGCCACCGTAGGTTATCCATTACAGCTGCAGGTAGAAGAACATCAAGCTAATCTGTTTCTTTATGAAGGGCAGGATCGGCTGCTTCTGGAACGTCATGGAGACCGTTTTGTTAACCGGCGGGCTTCCTACAGCAAAGAAGAACTGTTGAAGCTTGCTGCAGACTATCCAGAGCGCTTCAGTACGAATGTAGTATCACGCGGACTCATGCAGGAGCATCTTTTTCCTACTCTGGCCTTTATTGGCGGTCCAGGAGAGATATCGTACTGGGCATATTATCGGGAAGTATTTGAGTTGTTCAACATGCAAATGCCGATCGTTCTGCCACGGATGTCTGTGACCTTGGTAGAGGGAGCGCAGCAAAGACTGCTGGAGGGGCTCGATCTGCCCCTGGAGCAGGTACTGAACGGTTTTGCGGATTGGAAAAGGGACTGGGAAGCAAGGCAAGAACCGCATCCCTTACAGGAGCAGTTTGCAGCTACGCGCGAACAGCTGCTAGCAATATATCAGCCACTTGTTGATGAAGTTGTCCGATTGGATGGGGGACTGCGAGGGCTGGCTGAAAAGAATATGAGAATGCTGCAGGAACAAGTCTCCTTTTTAGAAGATCGCTTGGTTCGATCCTTGCTAGAGCAAGAGGATGTGGAGCATGTGCGGATTAAACGGATTGAGGCTTCCTTGCTGCCCGATGGCGGATTGCAGGAACGCAAGCTGTCCTTCTTCCCATATGCCAATAAATACGGTTTATCCCTCGTTGATCGACTAGTGGAAGCGCCATTCGCTCACGATGGGACACACCAGCTCTTCTTTGTATGAGCAGGTACAGTGTACTAGGTATGGAATAGGCGAAAACACCCGGCCGATCGCTTGTGCGGATGGTCGGGTGTTCTTTTTTTGGTAACATTTTTAGCAAAATATGCTGAAACTTTTCCGACAATATCTGCGTCCTAGTAATAGAATTGCTGTAGTGAAAGGTGGTACTCGGGATGCAGAAGAAATGGCGACTAATCGGGAAAAAAACCACCGCTCTGGCACTTTCCCTGTCGTTTTTTATGACAGGAATTGCTACAGGCGGCTTACCAAAGGCTGATGCGCGTGAAGAGTGGGGCGTTTCACCTACTGTTTCCTTTACCGACGTTAAAGGACATTGGGCGGCCAAAGACATCACGAATGCGGCGAAAAGTGGCATGATTCAAGGCTATCCAGATGGGACCTTCCGACCAGAGCAAACAATCACGCAAGAACAGTTTCTGACTCTGGTGGAACGAATTATTCCAAAATTTCCGGGACATGAGCCTGACGCCTTTATACAGGAAACGTATTTAGCAGAGGCAAAAGGGCGCTGGTCTGAGAAAACATATCGTCACTTGGTTGCAGCAGGAATTATGCCGACCGGAAAACCAGCGGAAGGGATGAATCGCTTGGAAGCAGCACGTGTGCTCCTGGCGGCTTTGGGACACCAATCCGAAGGGGAAAAATATCGCGGAACCAAGTCTGTCTTCTTTTCTGATCTGTCCATAGCAAATGCAGATCAAGTGATGACGGTCTATCCTGCCTACAAAATGGGGATTATGGCTGGGTACCCAGATGGAACCTTTCGCCCGCAGGAAAGTATCAGCAGAGCCCAGGCTGTCGTATTGCTGACGCGCTTGGATCATAAAATAGAAGAGCTTTTTCCAGGAAACGTAACCGATGATGAGAAAAAAGGGATGACGCAGGCAGTTTCTTCGTTCGTGCGAGAAGTAATGGACCAGCAGAGAATCCGTCGATTTGATGACCTGCAAACCTATGTGAAAAATAAGAAGCTTCCCGCCAGCGAATCTTTTTTGCGTGAACATTTTTCATTCATGCAATACGAGGTATATGATTACATCCGCTTCCCGCGATTTAATGAGCTGATGTATTTTGCGAAGATCGGAAATGGCAAATACAGAATGACCGTGCAATATTACGCGGGAGAGCTGGGAGGAAGCATCGACAAAACCTTCTACCTGTCCTCTCGTGATGGCAAAACGTTTCAAATGATCGGAAAAGACGAATAGCTAAAAGAAAAAGGCGTGCACATGATGCGCGCCTTTTTTCTGTTTAGACGGTTTGATTTCGTCCAGCTCCGATTCCGGCAAAGATGAGCAGTATGCTTACGATCATAAGCGTGATGATCGGTAGTGTCCACGAATGTGTCAGATCAAAAACAAAGCCGATGAAAAGCGGGCCGAGTGCTGCAAGTAAGTAGCCAACCGATTGTGCCATGCCAGACAATTCTGCCGCTTCGCGCACATTTTCGGAACGGATCACGATAAAAGTAAGGGCCAAGCTAATACTCGCACCTTGTGCCAAGCCGAGGAAAATCAGGCAAAGCACAAGTACAATCATGTTTCCATTTATGAGCAATCCGGTGCAACCAAGCAATGACAAAAGGGCAATTACTACGCTCATCAGGCGTTGATCACGAAAACGAGACGCCAAAACAGGGGCTAAAAAGCTGGCTGGCAAACTGATAACCTGCACAAGCGATAACAACCAACCGGCGTTTGTCGAGCTGATTCCGTTCTGCTGCAAAATAGCAGGGAGCCAGGCGATCGTGCAATAAAACAGGAACGATTGCAGTCCCATAAACAAAGTGACCTGCCAGGCGAGAGCTGACCGCCAGAGCCCTTTTTTGGGAGTGTTCACTTTTGTAGCAGCAGACGTCTTGCCTGCTGCGCGAAGCTGAGGAAGCCAAACAGAAATGGCGATAATAACGACAATCGCCCAAAAGCCGAGTGAGCCTTGCCAACCGAGATTGGCTCCCTGTGCAAGTGGGATGCTGACTCCCGATGCAATAGCAGCGCACATGGACATCGTAGTCGTGTAGACACTTGTCAATAGTCCTGCCTTTTGCGGGAAACGCTGCTTGACGAGTCCTGGGATAAGCACGTTACAAATAGCAATTCCCGCGCCGATAAAAGCAGTTCCGACGAACAAGGTAAAAACAAATCCTGTTGACCGCAATAGGATACCCATAAGTACAGTGATCAGACCGGCAAATAAAGTGCGCTCGGTTCCCAGTCGATGTCCGATACTAGGTGCCAAAGGCGAGAGCAAGGCAAAAGCCAGTAGGGGAACTGTAGTGAGTAATCCGGACATTCCATTGGATAAGCCAAGATCTGCACGAATGGAGCCAACTAACGGTCCGACAGAAGTAATCGGCGAACGCATCGTAAAAGTAATCAAAATAATTCCGGCTATGATGAGCATGGGATTTGGTGTGACTGGTTGCGCCTGCGGTTTGGACGCTGCAGCCATGGCTTGTGAGTTCATATCTGTATACTTCCTTCCTTGATCAGCTGCGTGAGAGCTGTCTTGCTCACCTGGATCAGGCTGCTAGCGGCTTCCTCGGCGGCACTCTCGTCTTGCATCGAGATTGCCTCGACAAGAGCGACGTGGTGATTGGAAAGGGGGTCCAAAATATCTACCAGCTCCTGCGTGCCGCTAATGGAGTAATGTAGGGCTTCCGACATGTTTTTATAAAGGTCAATCATGACGTCGTTGTAAGTAGCGGAAGCAATCGCCATGTGAAAATCGAGGTCAGCGAGTGTGTATGCTTCGGCATCATGTTGAATGGCCTGAGACTGTGCCAGCTTTTCACGAATCAACGCCAAATCCTCATCTGTTCTGCGAGCGGCGGCGAGTCTGGCTATCTCCCTTTCCAGGCCATGCCGGACCTCGAGAATTTCAATGACAGTGGAGCGTTGCAGGCGGCGCTGCATCGCTGCACCAAATTCGCTGGAAGAGAGTACGTAGGTCCCATCCCCTTGTCTGGCTTCAAGCATGCCGTTATGAATCAAGGCCTGTACGGCTTCGCGCAGAGTATTGCGACTTACCCCCAGCTGCTCTACCAGCTCAGGCTCAGGGGGAATTCGTTCTCCGACTGTCCATGAACCTGTTTCAATACGCTGTACCAACTGGTCCACGACTTGTTTTACCAAAGAGGAACGGGTAGTTTTTTGTAGTGCCATCATTAAACCTCCAAACATCCGATGATTGGGAATGTGCCAATCTTACCAGAGAATTTGGCGATTGCCAATACTAATTAGTTAAGAAAGTGTTTTGCGTAGGACGATTTCGGGTGGAGAGAAGAAAAAAACTGCACAGCCACGAGTTAGGAGGCTAACTGGTGGGGTGCAGTTTTGTTTGAGCTGGCTTTATCGGTCATTGAATGATTCTATTTAGTCAGCTTGGGTTTGTATTCTTTTTCGCTTTTGCCACAAAAAGAGAATTGCTGCAATCACGATCGGATACAGAGCCGACCAGCCAAGGAACGGATACAGACCTACAGTGAAGACAAGAGAGATCCATGCTGCCAGTCGTCCAGCGCGGCTATCGTGCAAGAGCCGAACCCCCGCCAAACAACCGCAGATATACGTAGCAAAAAACGTAGCATTGGGCAGAACAATCAGCTCGGAAAGACCAATCAATCCAAAATACAAGGCGCTGAGGACGACGATAAAGCAGAGGGATAGGAAGAGCAGGCCGCCTATCGGTGTGCGATATTTTTCATGCAGGATGCCGAACCATCGTGGAGCAATCTTCTCTGTTGCGAGAGAGTAGGCGATGCGTGAGGCAGCACCGACATATGCATTTGCAGTTGCGATACAAATAAACAAGGCTGTAATGGCAACAATCCAGCCCCCTACAGGTCCTAGGGACAGCTGCACCATAATACTAAGTGAAGCTGCGGAGATTCCCGCTCCATAACTGTGAGTAGCGACAGTCATGAAAGCAACCGCCAAATATAACAGAGCGACGATGCCTGCACTCCATAATACGCCGCGAATCGCATTTTTCCGAGGATCGACAAACTCTTCTGACAGGTGTGTGACCGCTTCCCAGCCGATAAAGCACCAGAACAACAGGCCAGCAGCTGAAACGACACTCATCCAGCCATTAGGCACAAAAGGAGTGAAATGGGTCATGGACGCATGAGGCAGTGAGGCAACTACGGCCAGAATCAGGATCGTAATAATGAGGGCAACGACGATGGTTTGTACCCGAGCAGCCACGTGCAATCCGAATACATTCATCAGCACGACCGTAACTAAGATGAGAGCCGCAGCAACATAGATTTGCAGGTCTCCCCAATTCAGCAGGACAGCCAAATAATTTGCTCCGGTCACGCTGAGGATCGGAGCACCAATCGGAACGGACAAAAGGAAAAACCATCCAACGATGTTCCCGGAGCTATCACCATAAGCTTTCCGTACAAAAGTAGAGACCCCGCCAGAGCTTGGATAGCGAGCAGATAAAAGGCCCATTGTAATCGCCATTGGTAATACAAGTACAGACATGAGCAACCAAGCGAGAATGGAGGCTGGTCCGGCTTTTTCAGCGGCTAATCCCGGAATGAGCAAAATTCCTGAACCAACAACGGCTCCAATGTATAGAGCGACGATTTGTGGCAACCCAAGTGATTTGACCAGACCGGGTGCTTGTGCAGAAGCTTTACTCACATAAATCCCTCTCTTTTCCTGTTCAATGACTTTGTAACCGTAGTGTAGCATAGACTTTACTATCGAAGTTATCTATAATATCAGATAAGTGAAATCGGATTTTTCGATGCAAAGGAGATGAGCGATGGATACCCGTTATTTACAAACCTTTCGTGAAGTTGCGAAATGGAATAGCTTTACACGTGCTGCGGAAGTGTTGGGTTATGCTCAATCCAGCGTAACGACGCAGATTCAAAATCTGGAGACAGAATTTGGTGTGACATTGTTTGAGCGATGGGGGCGGAAAATCCGGCTGACACATGCAGGCGAAGTGCTTTTAGGGTATAGTGAGCAGCTGCTGGCGATTTTGGACGAGACCAGAGCAATTCTTTCGGAACAAGCTGAGCTAGCTGGAACATTAACGGTTGGAACTGTGGAATCTCTCGCGGCTTTTTATCTACCTCCTTTTTTGCAAAAATTTCGTCAGGAACAGCCGCGCATGCGTATATCATTGCATCCTGGCATTTGTCAGGATCTACGGTTAGGAGTAAAGGAAGGCAGGTTTGACTTTGCTTTTGTCCTGGATTGGCTGCAGGATCACCCTGATTTAACGAATATCAATTTAGGAGAGGAAAAATTAGTTGTTGTGGCAGCGCCTACAAATCCACTGGCACAGAAGGAAACGATTGAGGCACATGATTTTTCAGGAGCCAACTGGATTTTTACAGAAGCGGGCTGTAGCTATCGGTCCATTATGGAGGCTGTACTGCGTGATGCGGGTGCGACGATTGTGACTTCGTTTGAATTTGGCAGCTTGGAGGCAATCAAGCAGTGTGTAGCGTACGACTTGGGGATCGCTCTTGTTCCTTATATAGCGGTTGCCGAGGAAGTAAAAAGCGGTGCGTTGGTTATTTTACCTTTTTCCCATCCGGATGTACGGGTTTATCGCCAAATAGTGTATCATAAGAAGAAGTGGATGCCCCAGGCGCTGCTGCGATTTTTAGAAATATTGTCCGCGGAAGCATCAGGGGGAAAAAGACTACTTGAAGAAGGAGGTACATCAGACCAAATAAATTCGGGCAGGTAGAATATGCCGTTATTAGGAAAAACAGATGATGGCAGTAACTGCGTATGATATGATAGATTCGATTGTTTTTGAGATGAAGGAGGCCCATCCATACATGAACATGATTTCTGAGAGCATTGTAAAAGACATGTCGTTGGCGCACAACGGCCATTTGAAAATTGACTGGGTAAAAGAGCATATGCCAGTGCTGAACCGCATTCGCGAGCGCTTTGAAAAAGAGCAGCCGTTTGCTGGTTTGAAAGTGGCGATCTCCCTGCACTTGGAAGCAAAGACAGCTTATCTGGCAAAGGTGGTACAAGCGGGTGGAGCTGAAGTAACAATCACAGGG
This sequence comes from Brevibacillus reuszeri, assembly GCF_002897295.1. Taxonomy (GTDB): domain Bacteria; phylum Bacillota; class Bacilli; order Brevibacillales; family Brevibacillaceae; genus Brevibacillus; species Brevibacillus reuszeri_A. The sequence continues at coordinate 147,658 of NZ_BEXF01000010.1, read as the reverse complement.
TCTAACCCACTCTCCACACAAGACGACATTTGCGCAGCACTTGTGGAAGATGGCATTCGTGTATTCGCGAAATACAATCCAGATCCGGCAGAATATAAAGAGCACATGATCAAAACTTTGGAAACTCGCCCTGACCTGATCATCGATGATGGAGGCGACCTGGTAACCATCCTGCACAGCGAGCGTCGCGATCTGCTGTCACAAGTACGCGGTGGTGCTGAAGAAACAACTACAGGTATTCTGCGCCTGAAAGCATTGGAAAAAGAAGGCAAGCTGGAATTCCCGATGGTTGCCGTAAACGATGCATTCTGCAAATACTTGTTCGATAACCGTTATGGTACTGGCCAATCCGTATGGGATGGCATCAACCGTACTACAAACCTGGTTGTTGCAGGTAAGACTGTTGTCGTAGCTGGCTATGGCTGGTGCGGTAAAGGTGTTGCTATGCGTGCAAAAGGTCTGGGTGCGAAAGTTATCGTAACAGAGATCGACGCGATCAAAGCAGTAGAAGCATACATGGATGGCTTTGAAGTAATGCCGATGCTTGAAGCAGCAAAACACGGTGATTACTTCGTTACCGTAACGGGTAACCGCGACGTTATTCGCAAAGAGCACTTCGAAGTGATGAAAGATGGCGCAATCTTGTCCAACGCTGGTCACTTTGATGTCGAAGTAAACAAAGTAGAATTGAATGCATTGTCGACTTCTACGCGTATTGTGCGTAAAGATATTGAAGAATTTGTCATGGCTGATGGTCGAAAAGTGTACCTCTTGGCAGAAGGCCGTCTGGTTAACCTGGCTGCAGGTGACGGACACCCAGCAGAAATCATGGATATGACATTTGCTCTGCAAGCTGTTTCCTTGGCTTATGTGAACGAGCAATACAAAAACATCGGAAAAAGCGTCCTGAACGTACCTTATGAGCTTGATGCAATGGTTGCTCAGTACAAATTGGAAGCTTTGCAAATGGGAATCGACAAATTGACTGACGAGCAAAAATCCTACCTGGATAGCTGGGTCGAATAGTCCCGCGAAACCCGTCCTTTCCCGGCAAAAAAATATGCGAAAAAATCCTGCTTACAAATGCAGGATTTTTTTTTATAATAGCTTTAGGCATTCAAGTGGGGAAAAGTGGGGGAAAGTGGAGCCCTCAGGTAGGAAAGTGGGGGAACTGGGCGTGTTCATGGGGGAATTTCAGCATAGCATCGACGAAAAAGGCCGCCTGACCATCCCTGCCAAATTCCGTGAAGGATTGGGAGCTTCCTTTATTATTACCCGTGGATTGGACCAATGCTTGTTTGCTTATCCGATGGAAGAGTGGAAACAATTAGAGGAGAAGCTGAAAACTCTCCCCTTTACCAAAGCTGATGCACGTGCTTTCACACGCTTTTTCTTTTCGGGTGCAACCGAATGCGAGTGGGACAAGCAGGGAAGGGTAAATATACCGCAAAATCTGCGTGACCATGCTGGCATGCAAAAGGAATGCGTGATCATTGGCGTATCAAACCGAGTAGAGGTATGGAGCAAAGAGCGCTGGGAGGATTATTTTACCCAGTCCGAAGGCTCGTTCGGGGAGATCGCTGAAAAACTTGTGGACTTTAATTTGTAGCAGCAAGAAGAACGGGAGTGACGATCTTGTCGTTTCATCATGTAACTGTATTGCGGGAAGAGGCTGTAGCTGGACTGAACATCCGTCCTGGTGGCATCTATGTGGATTGTACATTAGGTGGAGCCGGACACAGCAGCTTGATCGCTTCGCACCTGACAGAGGGTGGTCGGTTGATCGCCATCGATCAGGATGACTGGGCGCTGGACAATGCCCGTGAGAGATTGTCTTCCTATATGGATAGAGTAACGCTGGTAAAAAGCAATTTTCGCCATCTCAAAGACGTGATTAGCGATTTGGGACTTGCAGGTGTGGACGGAATCTTGTTTGACCTCGGTGTTTCTTCTCCCCAGTTGGACGAGGGTGAGCGTGGCTTTAGTTATAACGCCGATGCTCCTTTGGACATGAGGATGGATCAGCAGGCAGCGCTGTCTGCCTACGACATCATTAATGAGTGGGATGAGGAAGAGATTGCGAACGTCATCTGGCTGTATGGCGAGGAGAAATTTTCCCGGCGAATTGCCCGGCAAATTGTCCAGCAGCGTCAAAAGAAGCCAATCGAGACGACGGGTGAGCTGGTGGAATTAATCAAGGAAGGAATTCCGGCAGCAGCACGGCGTACGGGCCCCCACCCGGCGAAGCGCACGTTTCAAGCGATCCGCATTGCAGTAAATGATGAGCTGGACGCTTTTAAAGAGGCTATTGTCGATGCGGTTGAGGTGCTGAATCCAGCAGGCAGAGTGAGCGTCATTACTTTTCATTCATTGGAAGACCGGATTTGCAAGCAGGTGTATCAGGATTTATCAAAAGGCTGCACATGCCCGCCTGCCTTTCCGATTTGCACATGTGGAAATGAGCCGATTGTGAAGGTCATTACCCGCAAGCCAATTCTGCCATCAGACGAAGAATTGGAAGCTAACCCGCGCGCGCGTTCTGCGAAGCTGAGGGTAGCGGAGAAGCTGTAGGATCTTATAGAACAACGAAGAGAAGGAGAGGAAGCGATGAGCTACTACTACCGCGGAAACCTGGCTGTGGAGTTGGAAAAACAGCCGCGCTCCGTAACGAAAACAACAAAGCGTACGATCCGAATCAAGCCGACCATACCGACAGGAGAGAAGCTGCTCTACCTTTTGTTTATTTCCCTGACTGTGATCGGTCTGGGATTGGTAGGCGTCCGCTACTCGCAAATTTCCCAATACAACTACGATATACAGAGCACCAAAAAAGAGAATCGTATCGTAACGGAGAAAAATACGGCATTGCAGCTGCAAATTGAGCAGCTGAGCAACGGGAATCGCATTCTGCAGGAAGCTGAGCGGCAAGGCATGACATACAATGCAAATGCAGTACATACGATTGGCCAGGCAAAGGTACAGGCAAGCTCGATTCCACAGACACAACAGAATCAAACAACACAACGTTAACGAATGTTACTGCCGATACGTGCGGTAACATTTTTTCTTAGATCAATTTCGAACAGGGGAAAAAGTCGAAAAGCGGTGAACATAGACTTAATGGAGTGAATGGATAATGGAAACGAAACGAAGAATGAACTTGCGGATTCTGATGGTCGCTCTATGTACCATTTTGATCTTTACAGGGTTAAGCTTTCGAATCTATTGGATTCAGACAGTCGATGCCGCCAAAATCATGGAGCATGCCCAAGGACAGTGGGATCGGGAGCGGACACTGAAGCCGAAACGCGGATCTATCAAGGACCGTAACGGTGAAATCCTCGCTTACGAAGGAAAAGGGTACACTGTAAACGCAAGGCTTATCGGGCGAGATGACAAGGATACAGACGTTGTGCGAGATCCTTACTTCACTGCAACGAGTCTTGCGCCGATCTTGAATGCTCCTGTACCTGAATTATTGAAGTTTTTGACCAAGCAATCGAAAGTGGTGGAGCTTGGCCGTTATGGACAAAAGATTACCGAGGATCAGAAGAATCGGATATTAGCCTTGCAGTATCCAAAGCTGCCAAGTGGTGAGCAGGTAGAGAAAAATCAACTGCCGGGCATCTTTTTGGACGAAACCTCGCGTCGTTTTTATCCCAACAACAGCTTTGCCTCCCACGTCATTGGGTATATGGATCTTTATGATGAGCCGAAGATGGGGATCGAGCTGCAAAAGAACAAGGAGCTTAGTGGGGAAAAAGGGCAGATGCAGTTCCAGAAGGACGGGGCGGGCTACCAGCTGCCTGATGGAGAGGGGCAGTACATCCCTGCTAAGGACGGGTACGACGTCTACCTGACCATTGACCGTCAGATTCAGGATTATGTTGAGCAAGCGATGGACAAGGTTGTTCAGCAGTACAATCCAAAGGGGATGACGGTAGTCGTATCCGATCCGCAGACGGGTGAAATTTTGGCGATGGGTAACCGTTCGCAATTTAACCCGAATACGTATTACCAGGGGATTACGAATTATACGAACCAGGCTGTTACTTCGATGTTTGAACCGGGCTCCACCTTTAAAATTATTACGCTGGCAGCCGCGATTGAAGAGGGACAGTTCAATCCGAACGAAGAATACGATTCAGGGAAATACACCATCAAGGGTCAGATTCCGATTCGTGACCATAACAACGGGAATGGTTGGGGCCGTATCAGCTTTTTAGAAGGGGTGCAGCGCTCCAGTAACGTAATGTTTGTTAAATTGGGCTATGAGCGCTTAAAGCTGGAAAAGCTCAGGGATTACTTTAAAAAGTTCGGGATGGGTTCACTGACAGGGATTGAATTGCCTTATGAGAAAAAAGGGAACCTGATCAATCTCGAGAAGCCGCAGTCTCCACGTGACTGGGCAGCAACAACGTTCGGACAGGGCGTAACGGTAACGGCAATTCAGCAGGTCGCTGCAGTAGGAGCCATCGCCAATGGTGGTGAACTATTGAAGCCGCATATCGTTAAAGAGCTGCGGGATCCGCATACAGGTGCTGTTGTGCAGAGAAGCGGTCGCGATGTAGTCAGACGTGTGGTTAGTGAAGCGACCGCAAAACAAACTCGAGATATTCTGGAAACAGTAGTCACAGCTGAAAAAGGAACTGGTAAGCAGTATAAGATCGAAGGCTATCATGTTGCTGGTAAAACAGGTACTGCACAAAAATATGATCCGAATACAGGCAAAATCATGGAAGGGCGCTATATCGGTTCGTTTATTGGCTTTGCGCCAAAGGACAATCCAAAACTATTGGTTTATGTAGTTATTGACGATCCGGCCACGGATGAATGGTATGGTCTATGGGGAAGTACGATGATTGCTCCGACTTTCAAGAGCATTATGGGTCGCAGCTTACAATATTTGCAGCAGCAACCAGATTTGCAACAGGTAAATGCCGCTAAAGCTACGAGCAGCAGCACTGGCCCAAAGGCCCAATCGGTGCAAGCCTCGACGCCACAGGTTGAGGTGACGCTTCCCAAATTCGAGGGCATGTCCACCACCGCTGCTCAGCTGCGAGCCAAGCAGGACAATTTGACTGTTACGGTCATTGGTACAGGGACCAAAATTGTTGAGCAGTACCCAGCGCCTTTGGAGAAAGTAGTGACAGGCAAGCAAATCCTTTTGGTTACAGATAGGGTGAAGGGAGCGAAAATGCCTGACTTCAAGGGCAAATCAATACGGGATGTTATGGAGTTCAGTTCCTTGCTAAACATCCCTGTGCAGTCGACAGGAACAGGCTTTGTCGTTTCGCAAAGCATCCCGCCTGGTACCGTTTTGGCGGGAACAGAAAAGCTGCAGGTGACTCTCCAATCAGAGTCTGAGCCACCAGTGCCTGTGCAGACAAATCCACTAGGGACAGAAGGAGGTCAGGGGGGCGTCGTGCCTCCTGGAGGTACTCCGCAGACCGGAGCGCCTGCTTCGGGCACCACGCCGCCACAAGGTACAACACAGCCTCAAGGCGAGAATCAGCCCGCAGGTACGACTCCTCCGGTGACACCATCTGGAGCAGGAACAGAGGCGGGGCAAACAGTGCCATCAAACGTGCCTCCGACAGAGAATAACCAGCAAGGACAAACGAGCACAAGCCCATAGTTCTAACCCGTCCCCCCGACGAATATGGTAAAAGGAGACAACCTATTCGAGGGGGGACTCGCTTTGCGGGTATCCAATGCAACTGTACGCCGCCGGATTTTTGTGGTTTTAATCATTGGGATTGTGCTGTATTCTGCGCTCATTACCCGTCTTGGGTACGTGCAATTAGTGGAAGGACCAGGGCTTGCTCAGATGGCAGATGATCTTTTGAACCGCGAGATTGACTTCAAGCCGAATCGAGGGCGTATTCTCGATCGAAATGGCAATGAACTCGTTTCCAATATGAGTGTGCCGACGATTGTAGCAGTACCCGCGCAAATAAAAGACCCGAAAGAGACAGCCAAACAGCTCTCTGTGATCCTGGAACAAAAAGAAGAAGACGTCTACAAAGCCATTACGAAAAAAGCGATGAGCAATAACCAGATACCCGGGGGAAAAAAGATTTCGGTCGAAAAGGCTAAAAAGATCCAAGAGCTGAATATGCCTGGAATTTACTTAGCCGGCGACACGAAGAGATTTTATCCGAACGGGACAATGGCTGCACACATTTTGGGCTTCACCGGGATTGACAATCAAGGCTTGACTGGTCTGGAAAAAATTTATGACCCTTTCCTAAACGGAACGAAAGGACATATTTCGTATCCATCTGATGCCAAAGGACGTGTCATGCCAGGTGGTTCCGAAGACTATGTAGCCCCAGTCAGCGGCATGGATATGTATTTAACGCTCGATTCTACCATACAGTCCTTTATTGAACGTGAGCTGGATCAAGCGGTAGTTGCCTATCAGCCAGATGATGTGCTGGCGATCGCCATGAACCCAAAGACGGGTGAGATTTTAGGAATGGGCAGTCGTCCTACGTTTCAGCCTGATCAATACAGGAACTATCCGGTTGAAGTATACAACCGAAATTTGCCCATCTGGAAAACGTATGAGCCTGGTTCTACCTTTAAGATTGTAACCTTGGCTGCAGCGCTCAATGAGAGCGTCATTACCCTGAATGAAGGCTTCTACGATCCCGGGTTTATCAACGTCGCAGGCAAGCGATTGCGCTGCTGGAAACGGCAGGGACACGGTCAGGAGACGATGCTTGAGGTTGTGGAGAACTCGTGTAACCCAGGCTTTGTGACGATGGGACAACGACTGCAAAAAGAGCGCTTGTTTGAATACATCAAGAAATTTGGCTTTGGACAAAAGACAGGCATTGACCTCATAGGCGAAGAGAATGGCTTGTTATTCAATCTGAATCGTGTGGGTCCCGTGGAATTAGGCACGACTTCATTTGGGCAGGGGGTTTCGGTTACCCCGATCCAGCAGATGGCTGCTGTGGCTGCAGCAATCAACGGTGGCAAGCTGATGAAGCCTTATGTCGCCAAAGAGTGGCGTGATGGCATTACTCATGACGTCATAGGCATGACGGTCCCGACAGAAGTACGCCAAGTCATTACGGAAGAAACCTCAGCCAAGGTCCGTTACGCACTGGAAAGTGTTGTCGCTCGGGGAACAGGTAACAAGGCCTATATTGAAGGCTACCGCGTAGGCGGAAAGACAGGTACGGCGCAAAAAGTAAAGAACGGGCGCTACATGGACGGAGAGTATATTGTTTCGTTTATTGGCTTTGCCCCAGCAGATGATCCGCAAATCCTCGTCTATTTTGCCGTCGATAATCCGAAGGCTCTCGCATTTGGTGGCTTGATCGCAGCCCCAAGCGTGAAAAGCATCATTGAGTCCTCTTTGCAGCATTTGGATGTTCCAAAACGCAAGGACGGCATTTCCAAGGAGATCAACAAGGCACTTGGTGAAAAAGAACCGATAGAGGTGCCCAATATGGTAGGTCAAACAATGAAGGATGTCGTCACAACGTACGAGACTCTCCCTCTGGTTGTATCGGGAAAAGGAAAGTACGTCATCGCTCAATCGCCCGCTGCTGGTGTAAAAATCGAAGAGGGCGGAAAAATTCGTATCCATCTTGGTGACAAATTGAACAATTAGCTATAAAATGAGATTTCGAAGGCGGAGGGAAGTAGGCTTGTCTACGGACGCTCTGTCTTTGTGCTTGTACAAATTGGTAAATTTTTGTCTATACTAGTTGGAGAATGGGGTGCCTGTTTCATGTTTCTACGGGATCTGCTCATGCCGCTGTTGCCATATCAGGTTACAGGGGATGACAGCATGGAGATTACTGGTTTGACAGCAGACTCGCGCCAGGTTAAACCCGGCTTCTTGTTTGTTTGTCTGACTGGGTATACCGTGGATGGACATACGTTTGCGGCTCAAGCGGTTAACAACGGAGCCGTTGCTGTGCTATCCGAAAAAGATCTGGACGTGCCAGCAACCATTGTCAAAGTGCCGGATACTCGGCGGGCAATGGCGATGCTGGCTGATCGTATTTTCGGTTCTCCCACACGTGAATTGAAAGTGATTGGTGTGACTGGGACTAATGGAAAGACGACCACTACTCATCTGATCGACAAGATTTTGCGTGATCAGCGCAAACAAACTGGGTTGATCGGTACGATTCACATGAGGATTGGCGATGTCACAGAAGAAGTAAAAAATACGACTCCTGACGCAGTAGACCTACAGCGAAGCTTCCGTCGCATGTGCGATGTGAACACAGACTACGCGATAATCGAGGTGTCCTCACATGCCCTTGAGCTGGGGCGAGTACGCGGCTGCAATATCCATACTGCCGTGTTTACGAACCTGACGCAGGATCACCTGGATTACCACAAAACGATGGATAACTATCGCTATGCAAAATCTCTGCTCTTTTCTCAGCTCGGGAATACGTACGATCCTGATAGTATCAAGACGGCTGTATTAAACGCAGATGACGATGCCTCAGAGCTGTATGCGACTGTTACTCCTGCCAGAGTCGTCACTTATGGAATTGATCGAGCGGCTGATGTGCGGGCCACTGATATTGAAATTACGAGCAAGGGTACTTCTTTTACAGCCCATACGTTTGCTGGCAGAATTCGCTTTAACCTGCGGATGATGGGTAAGTTCAATGTATATAACGCACTTGCAGCAATCGCGGTTACATTGGCTGAAGGAATCAAACTGGAAGATATCAAAGCCAGTCTGGAAGCCGTAGCTGGTGTAAATGGGCGATTTGAGGCTGTTGAAGCAGGTCAGCCGTTTGCCGTACTGGTCGATTATTCACATACACCGGACAGCTTGGAAAACGCTCTGATGACTGTAAAGGAATTTGCCAAAGGGCGGATTTTCTGTGTCGTTGGCTGCGGCGGAGATCGCGATCGTACCAAGCGCCCAATAATGGCACAGATTGCAACAAAGTATGCGGATATGACCGTCTTAACATCAGATAATCCTCGCTCTGAGGAGCCGCAGGCGATTATCGACGATATGCTGGCAGGCCTTACTGCAGTACCAAAAGACAGCTATACGTCCGTTGTCGACAGACGTGAAGCTATTAGTCATGCGGTTTCACTTGCAAAAGCTGAGGATGTCATCCTGATCGCAGGAAAAGGTCATGAAACGTACCAGATTATTAAATCGGAAGTATTGCCCTTCGACGATCGTGAGGTAGCACGTGAAGCGATCGCCCGGTACAACCAAGAATAAAGACAGATGCATTCAAATAGCATCGAAAGAAAGGAGGTTCGGGCATGTTCGCTGACAACGTACTCATCGTCACGATCGTCGCCGCGTTTCTCATCGCTGTACTTATCGGACCACTATTTATCCCGTTCCTTCGCCGTCTGAAGTTTGGGCAGGCAATCCGGGAAGAAGGACCACAGTCCCATTATAAGAAGGCAGGAACCCCTACGATGGGGGGAACCATCATTCTTTTGGCACTCATTTTTACGGTACTGAAGTTTGCCAATGTGGGAATGAAAGTGTATTTTTTGCTCTTGGTGACACTCGGTTACGGTTTGATCGGATTTTTGGATGACTATATTAAAATCAGAAAGAAACGCAATCTGGGTTTGACGGCAAAGCAAAAATTCGCAGGTCAAATTTTGCTCGGTATTGGTGCCTATATTCTGTTGTACATGATGGGACATGATACATCGCTGCATTTTCCAGGCACGGAATGGAAGCTTGAGCTTGGTTATTTTTACTTCCCGTTCCTCTTATTCCTTCTAGTGGGGACGACTAATGCTGTCAACATTACCGACGGCTTGGACGGATTGCTGGCGGGGACAGGCGCAATTGCCTTTGGCGCGTATGCGATTATTGCCTGGTTTGGACAGGATTACGATACGGCTATTTTCAGTGCAGCCGTGGTCGGTGCGGTATTAGGGTTCCTCGTCTTCAACGCTCATCCAGCGCGAGTATTCATGGGTGATACAGGCTCATTGGGGCTGGGGGGTGCTCTTGCAGCAATCGCGATAATGACGAAAACCGAGCTGCTTTTAGCGATCATTGGTGGCGTGTTTGTTGTTGAGACGCTTTCTGTAATCATTCAGGTCATTTCTTTTAAAACGAGAGGAAAGCGGATTTTCCGCATGAGTCCTCTTCATCACCATTTCGAACTCACGGGCTGGTCTGAGTGGCGAGTCGTTGTGACTTTTTGGCTGGTGGGAATCTTTTTTGCTGGACTGGGTGTATACCTTGAGGTGGTGACAATCAGATGATGGACTATCAAGATAAACAAGTTGTCGTCTTAGGAATGGCTAAAAGCGGTGTGGCAGTGGCAAAGCTGTTACACCGCTTTGGTGCGCATGTCGTCGTCAATGACCGTAAGCCGCGCGAAGAATCGCCAGGAGCAGAAGAGCTGGAGGCGCTTGGCATCACCGTAATTTGCGGCTATCATCCGGATGATCTCGTACATTCGGGAGTGTCTCTTCTGGTCAAAAACCCGGGGATACCCTATGAAGCTGCACCGGTAGCTCGTGCGCTTGAACTGGGGATTCCGGTAGTTACAGAGGTAGAGCTTGCGTACAAAATCGCGAAAGCGCCGATTATCGGGATCACCGGCTCCAACGGAAAGACTACGACAACGACGCTAGTTGGTCTCATCTTGAAGCAGGCCAATATTTCGTCTATGGTCGGCGGAAACATTGGAACAGTATTGTGCGGGCTTGCGGAAACAGCTCAGCCGGATGAATGGCTGGTAGCGGAGCTGAGCAGCTTTCAATTGATGGGAACAAAAGAGTTCCGTCCACATATCGGGGTCCTGTTAAACCTGTATCCGGCGCATCTGGACTACCATCATTCGATGGAAGAGTATTTGGATGCAAAGCTGAAGCTGTTTGCGAATCAGACAGAGGAGGATGTCGCCATTCTTCCCTACGACCAGTCTGAGATAGTGAATCAGTGTGGACATTTGGCTGCTCGTACATATTTCTTTAGCAAAACGCAGGAAGTGTCCAGGGGTGCTTATGTAAAAGACGGAATGATTGTGTACGCGGATGGAGAGGGCCGTGTTGAAGAGATCATGGCGGTCAAGGACATTACTGTACCCCATGTGGACAACGCATTGGCAGCGATCCTGGTGACGCTCTTGGCAGGAGCGGACAAGCAATCGATTGTTACCGTTCTTTCTACCTTTGCGGGAGTAGAGCATCGGATGGAGTTTGTAGCATCGATTAATGGTGTCAACTATTTTAATGATTCAAAGGCAACCAATCCGGAAGCGGCTTCCAGGGCTTTACAGGCGTGCAAGGAGCCGGTTGTTTGGATATGCGGAGGACTTGATCGGGGAGTAGACTTTCGAGAATTGCTCCCTGTGATCTCTGGCAGGGTCAAAGCAGTAGTTGCGATCGGTGAAACGGCACCTATTTTGCTAGAACGGGCAGAAGAAGCAGGGATTAATGAGCGAATCCGTGTCGATACTGTGGACAAAGCCGTTCTTGCTGCTTCGCAATTAGCACAACCAGGGGATGTGGTTTTACTGAGCCCGGCGTGTGCGAGCTGGGACATGTTTCCTTCGTTTGAGGTCAGGGGGAGCATGTTTAAGGACGGCGTGCATAGACTTAAAACAAGCCTAGCATAACGTCCCAGACTGCTTCATGGTAGAACTTATTGATCGGGACGGCGTGAGAAAGGATGACCTGGCACAATGAGCAAGGTACGCTCTGCCCCCGACTTTGTAATTATTTTTGCAACACTTTTTTTATTGGGAATTGGCATCGTGATGGTGTACAGCGCCAGTGCGATTGTGGCTCAAAAGCCGCCTTTTTCCGATCCTTACTTTTTTGCCAAGCGCCAATTGATCTTCGCGCTGCTCGGTATTACATCTATGTACATTACGATGAACATCGACTACTGGGTTTGGAAGCAGTGGGCCAAAGTAGGGTTTATCGCGAGCTTGGGTCTTCTCGTACTAGTTTTGATTATCGGGATTGAAGTGAACGGTTCAAAAAGCTGGCTCGGGTTTGGCGCATTCGGGATTCAGCCGGGTGAATTTGCCAAGCTGGGTGTCGTTGCCTTCCTGGCGAAGTGGCTGTCAGACAACCAAAAGCAAATCGTCCTGTTTCGCAAGGGGTTGGTTCCTGCTCTAGGTATTCCGACTGTGTGCTTCGGGCTGATCATGCTGCAGCCTGACCTCGGAACAGGAACGGTATTGATGGGTACGGCAGTTATCATGATTTTTGCCTCCGGAGCAAGGGTAAGCCATTTTGCTGGTCTTGGCATGCTTGGCGTAGCTGGTTTTATCGGATTGGTCTTATCAGCACCCTATCGGATCAAGCGGATCACCTCCTTTCTCGATCCGTGGTCAGACCCGCTTGACACGGGGTATCAAATTATCCAGTCATTGTACGCTATTGGTCCAGGAGGGCTTTTGGGTTTAGGCCTTGGTCAGAGCAGACAAAAGCATTTGTATCTTCCAGAGCCATACAATGATTTTATTTTTTCCATTGTGGCTGAGGAGCTGGGCTTCATAGGTGGGACGTTGATTCTCCTTTTGTTCCTGCTGCTGTTGTGGCGAGGAATGAGAACGGCGATAACGGCGCCAGATTTATTCGGCAGTCTTCTCGCGCTCGGAATTATCGGGATGATCGCGATTCAGGTCGTCATTAATATCGGGGTCGTTACCGGGATGTTTCCTGTAACGGGCATCACGCTGCCTTTTTTAAGCTATGGTGGATCATCATTGACGCTAATGCTGACAGGTGTCGGAGTCTTGTTAAATATTTCGCGGTTTTCGCGATAAAAAACGCTTATGATGGAGTAAGACGAAGTAACATAGAGCAACGTTTATGGAAGGTGTGATCGTATGCGCGTCGTCCTAACAGGCGGTGGCACAGGTGGGCATATTTATCCGGCGCTTGCGGTGGCGAGAGAAGTTTCTCGCCAACATCCGCAGGCTGCCTTTTTGTATATCGGCAGTAAGCATGGGCTGGAAGCACAGCTGGTTCCACGTACAGAAATTCCGTTTCAGTCCGTCGAGATCAGCGGTTTAAAAAGAAAGCTGACTCTGGATAATGTGAAGACGCTTTGGAAATTTTTTCGGGCAGTAGCCGATTCAAAAAAAATGCTCCGCGAGTTTCGACCAGATGTCGTTATTGGTACAGGTGGCTACGTATGCGGTCCAGTTGTTTACGCAGCAGCGAAGCTTGGAATCCCTACCATGATTCACGAGCAAAATGTGGTGCCGGGCCTGACCAACAAATTTTTGTCTCGATCGGTTACCAAGGTAGCTGTTTCGTTTTCCGAGTCTCTAGCCTTTTTCCCCTCGTCCAAAACGGTGCTGACCGGGAATCCGCGTGCGACAGAGGTCATGCACGGGAATGCAGATGCGGGTCGTAGCTTTTTGGGCGTGGATGCAGGTAAAAAAATCGTATTGATTTTCGGGGGCAGCCGCGGTGCTCGGGCAATCAACGAAGCGGTGGTCGCCATGGCGTTGCAGCTGCGCAATTTTACCGATACTCATTTTGTGTATGTAACAGGGGACGTGCACTACGAGAAGATTTCTGCTGAGCTAGAGCAAATGGACGATATTTCCACGAACATTACGGTGCTTCCTTTCGTCCACAATATGCCGGATGTTTTAGCGGCAACCCATATACTGGTAGGACGCGCTGGGGCATCAACCCTGGCAGAAGTGACGGCTCTTGGGGTTCCGGCGATTTTGATTCCGTCTCCTTATGTAACGAATAACCATCAGGAAAAAAATGCTCGTGGCCTGGAAAAAGCGGGAGCGGCGCAAGTCATTGTAGAGCGGGATTTGACCGGAGAGAGTCTGCTGCAAGCATTGTCTGCACTGCTTGGTGATGCGAAGCGATGGGAGCAAATGAAGAAGTCCTCTCTATCTCTAGGAATGCCTAACGCAGCGACAGAAATTGTAGGACAGCTGGCAGCGATTGCTCGCAAGAAATGATCGGATGGGCGACTGTCACGCTATCTGGGCGTATGCATAGTATAGAGCAAACACGTGAGAAGACCTAGGTCCGACCTAGCAATTGTATCAGGAGGTTCACAAGATGAAACAAATCGCAGATGAGTTGAAGAAAGCGGGAATCGAAAAAGTGTGGACTGATGAACCTCTCGCCAATCATACGACTTGGCGGATTGGGGGTCCTGCTGACTTGTTAATCCAGCCCAAGGATAAAGCATCCTTGAAAACAGCCTTGCAGATTCTGCATCGCCATGAAGTTCCTTGGAATGTAATCGGGCGCGGTTCCAACCTTCTGGTGAGGGACGGAGGGATTCGAGGAGCCGTGCTCAAGGTGGCAGAGGGACTTAGCCACTGTGAGTTCAAGGGCGAAGAGGTGTGTGTGGGTGCCGGATATTCCATGATCCGCCTGGCGGTGGAGACAGGCAAGATGGGATTAACAGGTATGGAGTTTGCAGGAGGGATTCCTGGTACAGTAGGCGGTGCCGTCTACATGAATGCTGGGGCACACGGATCTGATCTTTCACGTATTCTTATTGAAGCCGAGATCCTCTTCGAAAACGGCGAATGTAAGGTGTTGACGAACGAAGAACTGAGCTTTAGCTATCGGACGTCCTTGCTGCAAAAGCAAAAAGGGATCGTGCTGGAAGCTAGGTTTCAATTGCGCGCTGGTGATCGTAAGGAGATTGCCGCAACTCTCGCTGCAAACAAAGACAGACGGCGCCTAACACAGCCACTGCAAATGCCGTGTGCCGGCAGCGTGTTTCGCAATCCGCCTGGGGACCATGCTGGACGCTTGATTGAAGCAGCAGGACTCAAAGGATACCGCATTGGAGGAGCTCAGGTTTCGGAAAAACATTCTAACTTCATCGTGAATTGTGGGGGAGCCACGGCTACCGACGTCCTCACCTTGATCAACCATGTACGGAGCACGATCCTCGAGAAAAACGGGGTTGACCTGCACCCGGAAGTCCTGGTGGTGGGCGAGGGGTAACACGGAGGTGAAAGTTTGGAGACTTTTGCGATCGAAGGCGGAAGACCTCTGTCCGGTTCGCTTCGGATCCAAGGAGCTAAGAACGCTGCTCTTCCTATACTTGCAGCCGCTGTGCTGGCGGAAGGGCAATTCTATATCTATGACGTTCCCCATCTAAAAGATATTAAGGTTATGCTGGAGATCCTCACGTCGCTGGGGGCGAAAACGAAGCATGAGGACAGTTGTGTTGATCTTGATACGTCGTCTGTCTCCGTCCCGCTAATACCAGATAACCTGATGAGCCAAATGCGATCTTCTATTTTTTTGGCTGGACCTCTCTTGGCTAGATTGGGTGAGGTAACCATTTCCAGACCAGGTGGGTGCGACATTGGAGAGCGCAGAATCGATCTTCATCTATCGGGCTTAACTGCGCTCGGAGCCAAGATTGAAGAATCGGAAGGCTACATTACATTTCGGGCGAAGCAATTACGCGGGACCAATATCTTTCTTTCCTTCCCCAGTGTGGGCGCAACGGAAAACATTATGATGGCGGCAGTGCTGGCAAAAGGCACAACTCGCATTTGCAATGCTGCTAGAGAGCCGGAGATTATCGATCTGCAAAACTTTTTGAATGCGATGGGCGCCCGTATCCGCGGTGCGGGTACAGACACGATAGAAATAAGTGGCGTACCCAGGCTTCGATCAGTGAGCTATCGGATTATTCCGGATCGTATTGTTACAGGAACCTACTTACTGGCAGTCGGCGTCTCGCAAGGGCATGTCGAGCTAACGAACACACTTCCTGAACATCTAACAGCATTGATTGAGGTTGCCCGTAGCTGTGGTGTTGAAATCAAGACCCGCCATGATATAATGGAAATCAAATGCACCTCGCGTCCACGTGCCTACGACCGGATCATCACCTCGCCATTTCCTGGGTTTCCCACTGATTTACAGGCGCAGCTGATGGTGTTTTTGTCACAGGCGAGGGGAACGAGTGTCATTAAAGAAACGATTTTTGAAGGAAGATTCAAACATGTGAATGAATTGGCGCGAATGGGCGCCTCCATATACGTTGATCTGGGCTCCGCTATTATTCGTGGCGTTGGCAAATTGACGGCTACGAATGTGGAAGCGACGGATCTTCGAGCAGGAGCAGCTTTAGTTCTTGCGGGACTTGCAGCAGAAGGGACTACTACGGTGAATCAGATCCACCATATCGACCGGGGATATGAACGCTTGGAACAGCAATTGAGTCAACTAGGTGCCGATATTTCACGGGTGTCGATATAACCGAGGGTAGATAAGCGGCATACTGCTATGCCGCTTTCCCTGTTTTGTATAATTACATTTTTTTCCATTCTGTCAGGTTTTTGCACAAGCATCAAAGATAGTCCGTGATAATCTTGCAGGCGCAAAGCCTAGTATGAACGAGGAAGGTACGGCCATGGCGGTAATTGAGGAACGTATTCCGCAAGTCAAACAGCAACGCCCCCGAAGAAGGGGAAACCGCAAACTGGTCTTTTTGCTTCTCTTATTTTTTCTTACCGTTCTTATTATTGTTTTTATTCGATCGCCGTACAGCAAAGTACAGGAAATTCAGGTGTTCGGGAATGATATTTATTCCACAGAACAAATTGTTAGGCAATCGGGCTTAACCAAGGATATGCAATTTCTCAATGTGTGGGAGAGTAGTGTACAGAGCAGCCTGAAACCTTTGGCGGGAATCAAAGAAGTAACGATTAGCCGATCCTTTCCGGGAGTGATTATGCTACATGTGACAGAAATTAAGCGAGTCGCTTTTTGGAATGGTCAGGATGGGGCGCGTTACCCTCTATTGGAGACAGGATTCGTCCTCAAGGAAGTCAATTTTGCTGACCGTGTAGTGGACAGGCCCTTGATCAGCTCCTGGCCCTCTCCTGAGCTGCTTCCAAACCTCGCCAAATCGCTGTCAAACCTCACTCCGGCAGTGCTCGGTGAGATTTCCGATATTACGCTGACGCCAACGATCCACGATAAACAGCGCGTTACCTTGTATATGCGAGATGGGAATGAGGTACGCAGTGTTTTGTATAAGCTGGACAAAATGTTGAACTGGTATCCGGCGATTGCGAAGGAGCTGCCTGCAAATACAAAAGGAGTGCTCTCTTTGTTTGAGCAGCCCTGGTTTGTTCCATACGGGGCAACGGGTGAAGCCATTCCGCTGAAAAACGGAGAAGAGCAAACGCAAAAACCACAGTAAATAGCTCTGTCAAGGTATGCACGCGAGGAAGCACTTGGACTTGCCTATATTTAAAAAGGGGAAAGCAGACATGAGTCGTCGCCGTAAGTTTCATCTTTATTTAACCGTTGTGACGTTTTGTACCGGCTTTCTGGTGGCCACCTCGATTGAAACCACGAAGCTGACGCGCAAGGAGCGAATCAATGACCAGCTGTTCCAGCAAGAAACACAATTGAATGACCGTATTCTGTCAGAGAAAGAACAAAACAGGCATCTGGAAAATCAATTGATTGACTTGCAGCGTCAGGTTAGCAAAGTGGAGGAGGCAATGGCTGAGCGTAAATCAGAGGCAGCGGACACACTCAGCCAGCTGGAAGCAGCTCGTATGCTTTCCGGAGTGGTTGCCGTCGAGGGACCCGGAATAATTATCACGATGCAGGATAGTCAAAATGCCGCGAACAGTGCTGACATCGCTAATTACATTGTTCATGAGCAGGATGTGCGCCTCGTTGTCAATGAGCTGCGAGCAGCAGGGGCTGAAGCAATCAGCATCAACGGTCAGAGATTGGTTAGCAATTCATCTATTCGCTGTGTAGGACCTACCATTATTGTCAATGGGATCAAATCAGCTGCGCCATTTGTCGTTACTGCCATCGGGGACCCTGGTACCATGGAGAGCGCATTGAATCTTCCAGGGGGGGTGCTGCATTCCTTGCAGGACTTTGTGCAAATCGACGTAGCCAAAAAGGACCGGGTCCAATTACCTGCTTTTGTCGGTGACGCCAAAACCAAACACTCCTAATTAAAGGATGCGTTTACCTATGTTACAAAAAAGCCGTAAAATCACATTTATTCTTGCCATTATTAGTGCTATCATAGGTGTGATGTTGACTGTTCAGTTGCGAAGCAGTTTACATCCTGTGCATAAAGAATCTAGGAGCATTGCAGAGCTTCGAACGACGCTGCAAAAGGAACTGGAAAAGCATAAAAACTTGCTGGCGGACATTTCGAAGTACAATCAGTTGTATTACCAGTATGAAACCTCGCTCAGCGAAGATGAAAGCATCTCCGTAATGAAAGAGGAGCTGGCACGTAATCGACGGATGGCTGGAATGGTTGGCGTAGAGGGTGAAGGTGTTGTACTGGAAGTAGTCGATGCCCATATCCCGGATGAGCACATCCTAGACGAGCACATGCCTGTACCGGTTGTAGGTGATTACACAATTGATGATGAGGATTTGCGCTGGTTGGTCAATATTTTGTTTGCCAATGGAGCACAAGCTGTCTCAATCAACGGTCATCGCTTAATATCCACTTCCGCTATTCGCAACGTAGGGGACGTGATTCAGATTGATACTAGGACAATCAAGCCTCCGTATGAAATAAAAGCATTGGGGGAACCTGACGTTCTGCTGTCAGCAATGAAGCTGGAAGGCGTGGAGGAAAACTTCCAGCTGGCAAACAAAAAAGTGCTGGCAGAAAAACGGGACAAGCTGATGATTTCCGCCAATAATGAAACACGTTCCATTCAATTTATGAAACCTGTGAAAGAAAAAGGAGATTCGTAACCATGTGGCTCCCGCTTATCGGACTGATTGTCGGTCTCGCTGTCGGCTTTTTGCTGGATTGGCGTGTGCCTCAGGAATATAGCAGCTATCTGTCCATCGCGCTTTTGGCTGGATTAGATACTATTTTTGGAGGGATTCGTTCATTCCTTGAGCGCACTTTTAACGTTCGGATTTTTATGTCCGGATTCTTTTTCAACACGCTCTTTGCAGCGGGCCTTGCTTTTATCGGGGCTTTCTTGGGTATCGACCTCTACTTGGCAGCAATCGTAGCTTTTGGTGTGCGTTTGTTCAACAATTTGGCGGTCATTAGGAGGATTGTTCTATCTCGTTGGATAAATCAACAAGAATAGAACGAAGAAATGGGAAGATGGTCATTTTTTTACAAAAATTCAAGATGAAAAAAAGGGAATGGTAGTCCTGTGTGGAATAAATTATGCAGGTGTTCTCATCTTAGAAAGACAAAAGACGTAGCAAGGGAGGTGTCACAGGTTTGGTAAGCAATGAACTCATCGTCAGCCTAGACATTGGAACATCCAAAGTCCGCGTCATGATCGGCGAAATCACCAACGGTTCCATCAACATCATCGGCGTCGGCCAATCGCACTCAGAAGGGATTAAGAAGGGTGTGATCGTCGACATCGACCAAACCGTGCATGCCATCCGTGAAGCAGTGGATCATGCTGAACGCATGGTTGATGTTTCGATCGAAGATGTATATGTGGGGATTACTGGAAACCATATTGAGCTGCATGAAACACAAGGGGTTGTCGCTGTATCCAGCGAAGACCGTGAGATACGAGAAGAAGACATCCAACGCGTAATTCAGGCAGCAAAGGTTGTTGCCATTCCACCAGACCGTGAAATCATCGAGGTAGTACCAAAGGAGTACATCGTTGATGGTCAAGGTGGTATAAAAGACCCTCGTGGTATGATCGGTGTCCGACTGGAAATGGAAGGAACCATCGTGACCGGTTTGAAAACGGTCGTACATAACATTGTTCGCTGTACCCAAAGAACTAATTTGCGAGTAGCAGGTATTTTCTTGCAACCACTTGCAGCTAGCACTGTCGCTCTTTCCAAGGATGACAAAAATATGGGTGTCGTTTTAGTCGACATCGGTGCGGGTTCTACCACGATCGGTGTATTCGAACAGGGAAAACTGGCAGCAACCACCGTGATCGGCATCGGTGGCGACCACATTACTAGTGACATTTCACTGGGATTGCGCACACACACGGATGTAGCAGACCGCGTTAAGGTTAAAAACGGCTGCGCCTTGATTGACGAAGCATCAGAGGATGTTAAATTCAAGGTGAATCGGATTGGCAGCGAAGTAGAAAAGCAGTTTACGCAAGTGGATTTGGCCAGCATTATTGAGCCGCGTGCTGCGGAAATATTCCAACTAGTGGAGCAGGCTGTCTACAAGCTGGGATATCGCGACGAGATCGCAGGCGGTTATGTACTGACTGGTGGTACAGTGGCAATGCCAGGCATGTTGGAACTGGCAAAGGAAGAATTGGATGCTCCTGTCCGAATCGCGATTCCGGATTACATTGGAGTCCGCGATCCTGCCTACACCACTGGGGTAGGTTTGATTCAGTATGCCTTGCAGTTGATGGAGCGCCGCAGCGTTAGCGTCACCCCCTCATTCAAAGGCAACAAAGTAACCAAGAGCAGCGAGAAGCAAACCGTGTCAAGGCCAAAAGAAGGTGGCGGTTTGATGGAAAAAATGAAAAATTGGTTTAGTGAGTTCATTTAAACTGTTTTCCGCAAAAATGCGGTAACACACCTATGATGATGCTTCAAGAGAAAGTCTTTACCGTTGCCGCTTTTTAACACCTAATTGGCGAGAATCGAGATATTTCGTTTCCCAATAAAAGTGGAGAGGATCAACGGAATGTTTCTACGCTTGTTATAAAGTTTTCGTATCCACGGAGCTTTCTTATGTTGAATTGGGGAGGACTAGCAATATGCTGGAATTTGATATGGATTTGGAATCCTTTGCACGAATTAAAGTAATCGGTTGCGGTGGAGGCGGTAGCAACGCGGTAAACCGTATGATCGCTAGCGGTGTGAAAGGGGTAGAATTTATCACCCTGAACACAGATGCACAGGCACTCCAACTGTCTAGTGCAGACATCAAGCTGCAAATTGGGGAAAAATTAACTCGTGGTCTCGGTGCAGGTGCCAATCCGGAAATCGGAAAAAAAGCTGCTGAAGAAAGCCGCGATTTGATTGAAAACGCCCTGCGCGGTGCGGACATGGTGTTCGTAACGGCTGGTATGGGTGGAGGAACTGGTACTGGTGCCGCACCAGTTGTAGCGGAAATCGCAAAAGAACTGGGTGCTCTCACAGTAGGGGTAGTTACTCGTCCGTTCTCCTTTGAGGGACGCAAGCGTTCCCAGCATGGCGAAGTAGGTATCGCAGCTTTGAAAGAAAAAGTGGATACCTTGATTGTCATCCCGAATGACCGTTTGTTGGAAATTGTAGATAAAAATACGCCTATGCTGGAAGCATTCCGCGAGGCAGACAATATTTTGCGCCAGGGTGTCCAAGGGATTTCCGACCTGATTGCGGTACCTGGACTGATCAACCTGGACTTTGCTGACGTTAAAACCATTATGACAGAGCGTGGCTCCGCTTTGATGGGGATCGGCGTAGGCAGTGGAGAAAACCGTGCAGCAGAAGCAGCTCGCCGTGCGATTTCCAGCCCACTTCTGGAAAACTCCATTGATGGTGCACGTGGTGTTCTCATGAACATCGCTGGTGGTACTAACCTCAGCTTGTATGAAGTAAACGAAGCAGCAGATATTGTTTCTTCTGCGGCTGATCCGGATGTAAACATGATCTTCGGTGCGATTATCAACGAAGATCTGAAAAACGAACTGGTTGTGACTGTGATTGCAACAGGCTTCGAGCAGGCACAGCGTGCAGCTGAGCCGCCACGCCGTCAGCAACAACCAATTAGTACGTCTGGAAATCGTCCAACCCCAATCTCAAACACAAGCAACAGTCGCCCTAAAGAAGAGGAAGACGACAAATCCTTCTTCTCCATGAGCAACCTGGACAATTTGGATATTCCAGCATTCCTGCGCAACCGTCGACGCAACAAAAAGTAAAGATGACAGGCAAGGCCTTGTTCCGTAAAAGGGACAGGGCCTTTTTTATTTTGTATCGGCTAAGCAATGAGAGAGGGCTGTACAGGCATCTCTCAAGGAATTTTTTGGATAACATACAGACATGTGGGGAAAAAGAAGAACAGAAGTTGTGGAATGAGGAGGGGATTGTCGTTGTTCAGATGGATGCATCGAAAGAAAATTCATGCTCACGAGCAATTACAATCCAACCAGTCTGCGAAGCCGATACATACATCCGAAAATCCTCTTGATGAAATCCAGGCTTATTTACAGCATGTTGCGGATGTCACCTATCAGCGAATTCAGCTCGGGCCAGATGCGGCTTGTACACTCATTTACATCGAAACGATTATCGACAAGACACTCTTGTATGAACAAATCATCCCCCCACTAGTATCACGAGGTCAGGCAGTTACGGGCAGGGAGCTATTAGCGGAGGCGCTCTCAGGCTCATTGTCCCCTGTCATTTCCAGAGGAACATCGTCTGTCAAACAAGTCATTACAGATATATTAGCTGGAGATTTGGCACTGCTGATCGATCAGCAAAAGATGATTTGCGTGTTCCCTCTAACTAAGTACAGTCAACGCTCGATCAGTGAAGCCCAAAATGAAGTCGTTTTGACCGGCCCACAGGAAGCCTTTGTGGAAAATATACATAACAACGTCTCGTTAGTGCGGCACAAGATCAAGCATCCCGACTTCAAGCTGGTCCAGTACGAATTGGGGGAGTATACAAAGACAACTGCTTACATCGTGTACGTGGAGGGCTTATGCAACGAAAATACTTTGCACGAAATACAAAGCAAGCTGGACAAGATGAATATCGACAGCGTTCTCAGCTCCAATTACGTAGCTGAGCATTTGGATGACCAGCCCCTGTCACCTTTTCCGACCATCCAGTATACAGAACGACCGGATACATTAGTTTCCTCTCTGCTCGAAGGCAGAATCGGTATTATGGTGGATGGTTCGCCACAGACACTGATTGTGCCTGTTACATTTTTCTCGCTTATGCAGTCTCCTGAGGATTATTTCCAGCGTTACATAGCTGCTACGTGGATTCGGTGGATCAGGTTTTTCTTTGTGTTGGCATCGTTTCTTGTGCCGTCCTTGTATATTGCCATCACGACCTTTCATCCAGAAATGATTCCATCTGACTTGCTGATTACAATAGCAGCAGCGAGGGAAAAAATACCGTTTCCGGCTTTGGCAGAGGTACTGATTATGGAATTTACATTTGAAGGGCTGCGGGAGGCTGGAATACGTATTCCCCGCCCATTGGGTCAGACCGTATCCGTTATCGGCGCTATCGTGATCGGACAAGCAGCCGTTCAGGCAGGAGTGGTTTCAGCACCTACCGTTATCGTCGTATCGATTACGGGGATTGCTTCGTTTATCATCCCGCACTTTGAGCTAGGGCTGTCTTTTCGGTTATTACGGTTTCCGATGCTCATTCTGGGAGGAATGTTTGGCTTGTACGGAATCATTATCGGCATGCTTATCTTGTATTGGCATCTGGTATCGATTCGCTCCTTTGGGGTTCCGTATTTGTATCCGGTCGCGCCACTCGTGTTTGCGGATTGGAAGGATGTATTCTTGCGTGTCCAATGGCCAAAAATGAATAATCGTCCCCGCTCATACGGTACAGACAATAGTCAGAGGCAGGGAAGGGATTATGAGTAAGAAATGGCGCTTGCTGCTTGCTGGCCTTGTCCTTTGCAGTACGTTATCTGGCTGCTGGTCAAAGGTTGAAATAAATGAACGGTCTTTTATTACCGGACTGTTTGTAGATTTGACGGATAAGCCAGGTGAAGTAGAGTTGACGATTGTGACTCCGCTGCCCAATCGATTTGACAACACCGGGCAATCAGGGAATCGTAGTGATCCCACCTCATTTGGAGTACTTTCAGAAAAAGCAGTCTCACTGCCGGAAGCTTTTCGAAAAATACAAGCCACTCTTACGCGGAAACTGACGTGGGGCCAAACAAAGGTGATCGTGCTGGGCAGAAAGTATGCAGAGAAAGGGATGGATGATTTACTGGAGTGGTTGGTCAGGGAGCAATCGTTCCATCTCAAGGCATTTGTTTTTGTGGCAAAAGGGAATGCAAAAGATTTGACAAATCTCGCGCCTGTGTATGAGCAGTCGCCCAGTGAAGTGCTGCGTCAGTTTGCCAACAATCAAACACTACTGGATAAAAGTCTGAAGGATGTCTTGCAAAGCTTACATGCACGACAAGGGATGGCTGTCACGCAGATTACGATCGGTTACAAGACGATGCACGGAGAAGTCGGGCAGCGCGCCTACTGGGCAAAGCCTGATGGGGCTGTGATGCTGCAGGCTGGGAAAATGGTAGGGACACTGCCCGAGTCTGATGCCAGAGGAATCAGCTGGATTTACGGCTCGTTAAAGGACCCTCAATACACGATAAAGCTGCGAGATGGCTCGTACACCTTTATTCTTTATCAGCCCAAAAATAAGATCAGACCAATCCTGCAAAAGGAAAAGGTCGTGTTTCGAATAACCATGACAGCCGAGGCCGGACTTGAAGCAGCAGATACTCCAGTTGATATTGCAGACCCGAAAAAACTACAACGTGCAGAAGCTGGCTTGAATCAAAAAATAACAACCAGCTTGCGAAGCGCCCTAGAAAAATCACAAACGGTGAAAGCCGACGTTCTTCAATTAGGATCTTACTTGGAGTGGTGGTACCCAGAGTTTTGGAAGAGTGTACGTGCAAACTGGCCGGATTATTACAAGGAGAACGTACACTTTGAAATTCAAACACAGATCAAGGTAGTGCACTACAATGGCGAATTAAAGCCAATATGGAATTTGAAGTAAGGGGGGCATATGTTCCATTTGCTTTTACTCTTTGCAGCAATCGTAAGCATCGAATGGCGAGGTGTGAGCAACGAAGGAGCTTATACAAAGCGTGTCTTTCGGTGGGTCTGGCTGCTGTTCTTACTCTTTGAAGCTGCTGCGATCATGTTTAACTGGCCCCCATTGCCTTATACTGTCGTTCGCATCTTATTTGGCTGGATTGATTCGCTGATCGATTTTTCATAGACAGCGAAAAAGATAGGAGGTGATAGCTTGTACAGATTTACTCCTTTCCAAATGGTTCGAATTTGGATGATCTATTTAATCTCTACGCCATTGGTTTTTCTGCTTGATCAGCTGTTTTTCTTTGCCGAATATGAGGGCTGGCTCGTGATCATCTTATCATGTGCCATTGGAACCATCATCAGCTTCTTCGCCGTAAAGCTCGCCTCCTATGACAGAGAGGAGCAGTGGGGGATGTTTGGAGAGCGGATCGTCGGAAAATGGCTTCATAAAGCTATCCTAATCTTATTTGTTTTTTACTGTACGCTACTTCTGACGATGACACTAACTGCCTATACAGACTTTTTCGGTTCTACTTATTTGCCTGGCACTCCCAACTGGGTTGTGACAGGTGGTTTTTTGCTTTGCATTTCGCTTGTGGCACGCAGCGGGCTACAGACTATGATCTTCATGGCTGATGGACTGTTTATCTTGATTTTTGGTGCTTTGCTGCTCCTTTTACTGCTTTCTCCAGGAACGATGAAACTGGAAATGAGTGTGGCGCTTCTCACACATTGGGACTCCTCAACAATCTGGAAATCTGTCATATATGTAACGCCCTGGTTTGCAGAAATGATGCTCGTCCTGATCATGCTCCCGCATTTTCAGATGCATCATAAGACAATGAAGTATGTGATCATCACCAAAGTAAGTGCCTGTCTACTGATCCTGATGTACTGGATCGTTACGCTGATGAACTTTGGTCCACATTTAAGCGGCCAACTACGCTTTCCGCTAATGGAGCTGACTCGTTTTACTAGATTGGAGAATATCATCGATAATCTGGACCCAGTCATGATCTCGCTGTGGTCTTCTTCGTTGTTTATCAAATGCATCCTTTTACTGTACGTTGCTGCTCATTTGCTGGCACAGGCGTTGAAGGTAAGTACACACCGCCCATTTACGTTTTTGTTAGCAAGCCTCGTATATGTATTCGTAAACGAATCTACCAGGCGTCCCGCAGAGTTTGCTGCATTCTCAGGTTCCGCTTCCTTTGCCGTATTTTTGCTTGTTGTGCAGCTCATGCCAGTGATATACATCATCGTTCACAAGATACGTTCCAGAGTATGACAAAGGGTAAGAAAAGTCTCGAGCATCTGCAGATGGGTACCAAAAAAGGGGGGACAAGCGGGTAATTTTGTACGAGTGGGAAGGAGGTTTTATGACAAAAAACGTTCTACAAAAAAACCAAAAAAACACCGTCAAGAATTGACAGACTTTACATACACATTGATATATACTGCATTTACTGATAGGAGGTAGTCCACGAACATACCTGTTCCGGCACAACCAAGCGTGGCATTTCTCGCATATATTCATTCTTCACGTATGCTTGCAAGCCAGGTGAGGGGAAGGACAGGAGGTGAGCCAGCAGTGGTTGTGTACCTTGATATCATTCTACTCCTGAACATGGGCATTGATACCTTGTTGCTCTGGTTTACTGCGTATTTTCGCAAAGAGCGCGTGGTATGGTGGAGGATTGCGCTTGCGTCCCTTTTTGGATGCACCTATCTCGCCTTTTTCTTTTTTCCGGCGTTTTCTTCCATGTATCAATGGTCTGTGAAGCTGCTATTTTCTATCGTGATGCTGTGGATTGCCTTTGGGAACAGAAGACTGCTGGCGTTTGCCAACAACCTGATTATTTTTTACTTCGTTGCGTTTGTTTTTGGCGGAGGAGTGTTTGGGCTTCAATACTTTTTGGCTCCTCGAAGTGAAATCGTGAATGGACTGGTGGTGACTCATAACGATGGTTTTGGGATTGGATTCAAACCGACGCTCGCGATTCTCGTCATTGGTTTTGCACTGGTGTTTGTACTCGGAAAAAGGAGCTACCGTGCGATCCAGGAGCCGCGCAGAATCGAAGCCTTTCTCGTCGATGTAGTTGTGACCTTGTTTGGTGAAAAAGTGATTTGCCGCGGTCTGGTTGATACTGGTAACCAGCTCCATGAACCGATTACGCGCATTCCCGTCATGATCATGGAAACGAAAATGTTAGCACATCTGCTTCCGCCGTCGCTTCTCCGACAAACCGATGAAAACGGTGGAGTGTGGGAGAAGCTGGACGGATCTTGGGAGGAGCTTCCTCCCCAGTGGCAATCTCGCGTACGATTGATTCCATACCGAAGTGTATCAAGAGGAATGGATTTTTTGCTCGCAATCAAACCGGACCATGTTTTTGTCATGCAGAACGGCGCTCGCTATGAAACGGAAAAGGTGCTGATCGGACTCAATCCGATTCCACTCGCAGCTGACGGGAAGTACCAGGCCATCGTCCATCCGGCCATGATGGAAACAGATATGCAAGAACCAACCTTTATTCTCAAACAGGAGGGCTAATCATGTATGTAAAACTTCGCCTACATTTACAATTGACCTGGTACCGTTTCCTGCTATGGATTGGTGCACGCGCTGAAGAAGTCTACTATATCGGCGGGAGTGAAGCATTGCCTCCACCTCTAACCAGAGAAGAAGAGGAAGTGCTGCTCGGACGGTTACCATCTGGAGATCCCGCGGTCAGAGGTATGCTGATTGAGCGAAATCTTCGTCTGGTGGTGTACATCGCTCGCAAGTTTGAGAATACAGGGATCAACATCGAGGACTTGGTCAGTATCGGGACAATAGGCTTGATTAAGGCCGTAAATACGTTTGATCCAGATAAGAACATTAAGCTCGCGACATACGCTTCCCGCTGCATCGAAAACGAAATCTTGATGTATTTGCGTAGAAATAACAAGATCCGCTCCGAAGTCTCTTTTGACGAGCCGCTGAACATTGATTGGGACGGAAATGAGCTGCTTCTCTCTGACGTATTGGGTACGGAGAATGACACGATCTACAAAAACATCGAGGATCAAGTGGATCGCAAGCTGCTGAAAAAAGCCCTGGATAAACTTTCGGAACGGGAACGAATCATTATGGAGCTTCGTTTTGGATTGGCGGGGGAAGAGGAGAAGACACAGAAGGATGTAGCAGATCTACTAGGCATTTCGCAGTCGTATATTTCGCGTCTGGAAAAGCGAATTATAAAACGGTTGCGAAAAGAATTCAACAAGATGGTCTAACGCATATTTTCCCATCCTGAGGGGATACTGTTCCTAAACCGTGACAGATAGTGGCCCTTTTGCCATTACTTGTCGGCTACGCGTCAGTACGCGGCCTTTCAAGACAACCGGGTTAGGGACTTTTTTCTTGCTTCGAGGAGGGAAAGACGTGACGCGAAATAAAGTCGAGATCTGCGGGGTAGATACCTCCAAGCTTCCGGTATTGACTAACAAAGAAATGCGGGATTTGTTCGAGCGTTTGCAGAGCGGCGAGCTGCCTGCACGTGAAAAACTGGTCAACGGAAACTTGCGCTTGGTACTCAGCGTGATCCAGCGTTTCAACAATCGCGGAGAATTTGTAGATGATCTGTTTCAAGTGGGTTGCATTGGATTGATGAAAGCGATCGACAACTTCGATCTCGGACAAAACGTAAAGTTTTCTACGTATGCTGTTCCGATGATAATTGGGGAAATACGACGCTATCTACGGGACAACAATCCGATTCGCGTATCCAGATCCCTGCGAGACATTGCCTACAAAGCATTGCAGGTGCGTGACAACCTGACCAACAAGCATTCGCGAGAGCCCACCATTACAGAGATTTCCCAGGAATTAAACGTGGCCAAGGAAGACGTCGTGTTTGCACTTGATGCGATCCAGGATCCGGTGTCGTTGTTTGAACCGATTTATCAAGACGGCGGGGACCCTATTTATGTGATGGATCAAATCAGCGACGAAAAAAACAAGGACGTCACTTGGGTAGAGGAAATTGCCCTGCGTGAAGGGATGCAGCGTCTGGGGGACAGGGAAAAAATGATTTTGTCGATGCGCTTTTATGAGGGGAAAACCCAGATGGAGGTTGCAGAGGAAATCGGCATTTCACAAGCCCAGGTATCGCGCCTGGAAAAAGCGGCAATTGCTCATATGCAAAAGCACGTGCAATCGTAAGCTGAACTACATACTTCACCCGGCGGATTACTCCTCGTCGGGTTTTTTTGTTCAAAGTTTTTCTAATCCCCACCCCGAACGAAACGGACATATTCTCATTCAGGCTCATATACTGAAAGTAACGGAGAAAAGTAGGTGAGGGAGAATGGTGAAAATCTCTGACTTCCAGACCAAAGAAGTGGTGAATATTTTGGATGGGAAACGGCTGGGCCAAATCTCTGATCTTGAGATTGACCTGCGCCATGGACGTGTGGAGGCCATCGTCATACCGGGACCAGGCAAGTTTCTCGGCTTCTTTTCTTCCGGGAACGACTACGTCATCCCTTGGCGAAATATTGTCAAAATCGGGAAAGATGTGGTGCTGGTACGAATGGAAGAGACATTGAAGGTTGAAGCGAGAACCTCTGGCGGAGATGAATACAGGGACTAAGGAAAGAAAGGCGGAAAAGCGCCTTTTTTTCACGTTTGGCAAAAGGAGTTGCCCGAGCGGGAGTGGGCGATAAGCCACGTTTCTCTAATCTTCGCGGCTATGGTATGATAAGCCATATGAGGAAGGTGAGATCAACATGAGAGAACCGTTTGTTATGGTAGAGGAGAAGCCATTCTTACGCTTGCTGGAGTGGGAGAGCCGCTTTCCAGGACTTTTGGCCGGGTTTACGATTCGTACGGGCGGGGAAAGTGAACAACCGTACGGGTCTTTTAATATGGGACTGCACGTGGGAGATGATCCAGGACATGTTGTATCCAACAGACAAAAGCTTGCCAAGGAAGTAGACATGCCTTTTTCCGCGTGGACGTGCGCTGATCAGGTGCATGGCAATCAGGTGTGCCAGGTGATGGCAGCCGGAGCGGGCAAAGATAGCCTGGATGACGCGATCAAGGCAACGGATGGCCTGTTTACTGGGCAAAAGGGTGTTCTGCTGACGTCCTTCTATGCAGATTGTGTGCCTTTATACTTCCTTGATCCTGCTTCTGGCGCGGTTGGACTCGCTCATGCAGGCTGGAAGGGCACGGTTGCAAGAATTGCTGAGGAAATGGTCAAATCCTTGCAGCATCACTTTCATGCGAAGCCAGAAGAGCTGCTAGTTGCAATTGGTCCTTCGATTGGCGGATGCTGCTATGAGGTGGACGACCGGATCATTACACAAGTACAAGCGAGTGCAAAAGAGTGGGAAAAGGCAGTTACAGCATCCCAAAATGATCGATACATGCTTGATTTGCGGCAATTGAATACGTCCATCCTGCTCGAGTCAGGTATAGCTTCTGAGCAAATCATGACAACAGATTGGTGTACAAGCTGCCGCACAGACATGTTTTTCTCGCATCGAAAGGAAGCGGGCACCGCTGGCACTACTGGACGGATGGCATCGTTTATCGGCTGGAAGGATCAACGGTAATAGGAGAGGAGAACAAATCATGACGAATGAGCAGCAAGCAATAAAAGATCGGCTGCAAGCCATCGAGGAAAGAATCCAGGCGGCATGTGACCGGGCGGGTCGCAAGCGGGAAGAAGTGAAAATCATTGCTGTAACCAAATACATCGATGCCCAAGCGATTGGTGACCTGCTGGATGTAGGGGTCATGGACATTGGAGAAAATCGCGTACAGGATGCTCTTCCCAAGCATGAGCTGCACGGAGATAGAGGTACGTGGCATTTTATTGGACATTTGCAAACAAACAAAGCAAAAGAAGTTGTGGGACGCTTTCCGTACATCCATTCGCTTGATCGTGTATCGCTCGCCCAGGAACTGAACAAACGCGGAGAAGCCTTAGATACCGTAGTGAATTGCTTTTTGCAAGTGAATATTTCTGGCGAAGAGACAAAATTTGGGCTTAGTCCCAATGATGTATTGGCTTTTTTGCGTGAAACCAGTAATATGAAACATATAAAGATCATTGGATTAATGACGATGGCGCCTGTTGTCGATAATCAGGAAGAGGCGCGTCAAGTATTCCGTGGTTTATATGAATGGAAAGAACGCATTAACGAATGGGCGTTCCCACATGCGCATATCGAGGAGCTATCGATGGGCATGTCTAGTGACTTTGAGGTTGCAATCGAAGAAGGAGCTACATATATTCGTCTTGGCTCTGTATTAGTCAAGCCGGAATAACATGCGAGTCGCACAAGACTAGCAAGCTAGAGAGGAGGAAGAAAGATGGGTGTCATGAACAAGCTGATGGGGTTTTTAGGTTTGGAGAACGAAGAATACATCGAGGAAACGGTACAAGAGGAACACGACGACACTGATTCCTCCAATAAGAGACAGCCTGCTAGCCAAAGCCGGGCAAATAACGTGGTGCCGTTTCAAGCGCGGGAAAAGGAGGGGATTCGTTTGATCCTCTGTGAACCCCGTCACTATAGTGATGCACAAGATATCGCTGACAATCTTCGTCATCGTAGACCCGTAGTAGTCAATCTGCATCGCGTGGAAAAGGATCAAGCGAAGAGAATCATCGACTTTTTGAGCGGGACGGTCTATGCGCTGAACGGTGATATCCAAAAGGTGGGAGATACTATTTTTGTATGCACTCCCGATCACGTGGACATTCAAGGAACCATCTCCAGCGTAATGGAGGAGTAGTGATTCAACGACGAAAAAAAGGGTGAGCCAATGTATTACTTGTTGACAGTCGTAAATTTTGCTTTTACCGTTTATCAATTCATGATTATTGCATACATACTGATGTCCTGGGTTCCGCAAATGCGGAGTACAGGAATTGGGCAGCTATTGGAACGATTGGTTGAGCCGTATTTGGCACCGTTTCGCCGGTTTATTCCTACACTCGGTTTTATCGATATTTCCCCGATCGTCGCCTTGATTACTCTGCGCCTTGCGTACGATGGATTGTATACTATTTTGGTAAAACTGATGTAGGCGAGTGAAAACATGAGTGTATTTGATCATTTTGCAAAAGAAGAACGTCCTTTTGTAGAACGGGCGCTGGAAATGCTGACGCTGGTAGAGCGCAAGCAGGCCATGCGCCTTACTGATTTTGTGGACCCCAGACAGCTTAGTATTTTTCAGAGCCTCGCCTCGCAAGTGCAGGATGTGAGTGTTTCTTCGAACGGAGGCTATGAAGGGGCAGAGCGCGTCAGAGTGATTCTGCACCCGGACTATCTGATTCCAGACCCCGAAGATTATCGAATCGTACTTTTGGCAATCAAAGCAGATCAGCGATTCCATGCGTTGGAGCATCGCGATGTGATGGGAGCCCTTTTGAATGCAGGGTTAAAGCGAGAAAAATTTGGCGATATGCTCACAGATGCTGACCATTGCTACTCCATTGTGCAAGAGGAAGTGGCGGATTATGTTTGCACGCAGGTGACGCAAATTCATCGTACATCCGTCCAGTTTGAGCGAGTTTCGTGGGAGAAATTTCGTCCTCCAGAGCCGCGATATACGGAAAAAACCATCACGGTTGCCTCTCCGCGTATCGACGCGATTCTCGGGGAGGTACATAATCTCTCCAGAGCAAAAACGCTTGTCCCGATTCGTGCAGGAAAAGTGAAAGTCAACTGGAAAATCGTCGAAGACCCGTCTCATCAGCTACGGACTGGAGATATGGTGTCGATGGCTGGATTTGGGCGATTTAAACTGCTTGAGACAGCGGGGCCAACTCGCAGTGGAAGAATTCGCATGATCGTTGGACTGGTTACATAAGATGAAACAGGACGCAAAAATTTGTAAAATCGGGCAGGAAACAAGGTAAATCCTGTCGAAAATAGAAAGAACGAATTATCGGGAAAAGTGGGGGGTTCATGTGCCATTAACGCCATTGGATATACATAACAAAGAATTCAGCACTGGCTTTCGCGGTTATAACATCGATGAAGTAAACGAATTTCTCGATCAGGTGATCAAGGATTTTGAGCTTCTGATCAAAGAAAAAAAAGAAGCGGAAGAACGCGTCGCGATGTTGAATGAGCGCGTCGATTACTATAAGAGTTTGGAAGAGAATTTGAGCAAATCCATACTCGTTGCCCAAGAGACCGCAGAGGATGTAAAATCCAATGCACGCAAGGAAGCGCAATTGATTTTAAAAGAAGCGGAGAAAAATGCGGATCGAATCGTCAACGAGGCTCTCGCCAAATCCCGCAAAATCGCGATCGAGATCGAGGAGCTGAAAAAACGGGCATCCGTTTACCGCATGCGTTTCCGAACATTGCTTGAGGCACAGCTCGAAATGCTCGAAAATGGCGCTTGGGATGATATCGAGCAGGCAGATTCAGCCGTAGCTGTTGAATAAATCATTGACGTTCGGTTTATGATGATACTATAATGAAAGACAAACTTTTTGGATTACAAATAAACATATGTGGCAGCTGAATACCAGCACAATCAGCTGCTTCAAGTAGACGATGAATGGGAAGAGTAGGCGATGGAGCACTGCTTAGAGAGTCGGGAACAGGTGAAAACCCGGCCAGTTGCAATCGCACGAAAATCACCCAGGAGTCCAATACCCGAAAATCTGTGACCCATCAATTCCAGATGGAAGCAGGCGAGTAAGTGAGCGCGTCATTCCCGTTACGGATGAGACAAGTGGAGCGTTTTTCTGTTGGCTTTTGCCAATGGATTCGCTCAATCAGGGTGGTACCACGGGAGTCTTCTCTCGTCCCTTTTACAGGGATGAGTGGAGGCTTTTATTTTTTTATTCATTATTTAGGAGTGAATCAGGCTATGGATTACAGCAAAACCTTATCGCTACCAAAAACGGATTTCCCGATGCGCGGCAATTTGCCGAATCGCGAGCCGCAAATGCAGGCTGCTTGGGAAGAAATGGATATTTATAAGCAGGTTCAGGAGCGGACAGCTGGACGTCCTGCCTTCATTTTGCATGATGGTCCTCCTTATGCAAATGGAGACATCCATATTGGCCATGCCCTGAACAAAATTCTCAAGGACTTCATCGTGCGCTACAAATCGATGGCAGGCTTCTGTTCCCCATACATCCCGGGCTGGGATACACATGGACTTCCGATTGAACAGGCGATTGTCAATGCACAAGGCCTGGATCGTCGCAGTATCGAAGTAAACGATTTCCGCAAACGCTGTGAAGAGTATGCGTGGTCCTACATCGACAAGCAGCGTGATCAATTCAAGCGTCTCGGCATTCGCGGCGATTGGGAAAACCCTTACGTGACACTGCTCCCTGAGTATGAAGCCAACCAAATTCGCGTCTTTGGCGAAATGGCGAAAAAAGGCTACATCTACAAAGGTCTGCGTTGCGTATACTGGTCTCCGTCCTCTGAAACCGCATTAGCTGATGCTGAGATCGAATACAAGGACAAGCGTTCACCTTCCATCTATGTCAGCTTCCAAGTAGTAGATGGCAAAGGCAAATTGGATACAGAAACAGGTGTAGTAATCTGGACGACTACTCCTTGGACGTTGCCTGCAAACCTGGCTATCTCCCTGCATCCTGAGCTGGAATACAGCGTAGTAAAAGTCGACGGTCGCAAATTCCTTGTCGCAAGCGGATTGCTTGAAGCCGCTAGCAAAGAAATTGGCTGGGAAAATCCAGAAGTGCTGGCTACCCATAAGGGTCAAGAGCTCGAAGGTGTGTTAACACAGCACCCGTTCTATGACCGTACTTCCCAGCTCATCCTGGGTGAACACGTAACTCTGGACGCAGGTACTGGCTGCGTACATACCGCACCAGGACACGGGGAAGACGACTTCAACGTTGGACAAAAATACGGTTTGGGTGTGCTTTGCCCAGTCGATCACGAAGGAAAAATGACCAGTGAAGCTCCTGGCTTCGAAGGTCTGTTCTATGAGGACGCAAATAAAGTAATTACAGAAAAACTGAAAGAAACCGGTGCTCTCCTGAAGCTGAGCTTCTTTACCCACTCCTATCCACATGACTGGCGCACCAAAAAACCAGTAATTTATCGTGCGACTGAGCAGTGGTTTGCATCAATTGACGGTTTCCGTGAGCAAATGCTGGAAGCGATCAAAAATGTAAAATGGATTCCGCATTGGGGCGAAACACGTCTGGCTAACATGATTGCCGATCGTGGCGACTGGTGTATCTCCCGCCAACGCGTATGGGGAGTACCAATTCCGATTTTCTACTGCAAGTCCTGCAATGAGCCAATCATTAATGATGCTACGATCAATCATGTTGCAGACCTGTTCCGCAAAGAGGGCTCTTCTGTCTGGTTCGCTCGTGAAGCCAATGAGCTGATCCCAGAGGGTCTGACATGCAGCAAGTGCGATTGCAAAGACTTCCGCAAAGAAACCGATATTATGGACGTTTGGTTCGACTCTGGCTCCAGTCACCAGGCTGTACTGAGAGAACGCGGACTAAGCTGGCCAGCTGATCTATACTTGGAAGGCTCTGACCAATATCGTGGATGGTTCAACTCTTCCTTGTCGACGAGCGTTGCCGTCTATGGAACAGCGCCTTACAAAGGTGTACTGAGCCACGGATTCACTCTAGATGGCGAAGGACGCAAAATGTCCAAGTCGCTTGGAAATACAATCGTTCCACAACAAGTCATCAGCAGCATGGGTGCAGACATTTTGCGTCTGTGGGTAGCGTCTGTTGACTACCAGGCGGATCAACGCATTTCTGATGCGATCCTGAGTCAAATTGCAGAAGTGTATCGGAAAATCCGCAATACGTTCCGTTTCTTGCTCGGAAACCTCGATGGATTCGATCCTGCAAAAGATCGCGTAGCGTATGAACAGTTAGGCGAGCTGGATCGTTATGTGCTGGCGAAAGCAGCGAAAATGGTAAGCCGCGTGCGCAAAGCGTACGACGACTACCAGTTCCATACCGTTTTCCATGCTGTTCGTAACTTCTGCGTTATCGATCTTTCCGCTTTCTATCTTGATATTTGTAAAGACCGTCTGTATGTGGAAGCTCCTGACAGCTTGAAACGCCGCGCAGCTCAAACCGTGATGTACGATTGCCTCGTGAATCTGGTGAAGCTGGTTGCCCCACTTCTGCCACATACTGCAGATGAAGTATGGGCATTCGTACCAGGTGTTACTGAGAAGAGCGTACAGCTGACAGATATGCCGGAAGCAGATCAACAGCATCTCAGCTTCTCTGCAGATGAAGAAAGAAAATGGGACGCTTTCCTCGAAGTTCGGGATGAAGTCCTCAAAGCAATGGAAGAAGCGCGCCGCAACAAAGTGTTTGGTAACTCAGTAGATGCCAAGCTTGCACTCTACCCACAAACAGAGGAAGTAGCAAAGACGTTGGCAGCTATGGATGATTTGGCTGACCTGTTCATCGTAGCTGATGTGGAGCTTCATGCTCATGGAGTGGCAGCTCCGGCAGAAGCAGCACAGCTGGAAGGTATTTCTGCAGTTGTTTCGGCAGCGGAAGGCGTCAAATGCGAGCGTTGCCGTGTAGTTAAACAAGATGTAGGCTCCCGTGAGTCACATGCGTCTATTTGCGGACGTTGTGCTGATATCGTAGAGGAACACTACGCTCATGTAACCGAATAAGCTTCATTCTTTGCAAAACGACCTGCTGTCCTTCAATGGATGGCAGGTTTTTTCTTTTGCACAGTCTCCAAGCGACAGCTCCCATTTTCCATGAGCCTCTGGTTTTGGTGGGTTATTTACGTGGGTGCGAGACATACTACCTGTTGAGGAAACCAAATGAAGGTGGTGGCCGAGCGTGGACCAGAATAAGATCGCTAGCTTCAAGCAAAAGCTGCTTGACCAAAAAAAAGAACTCGAGGATCGTGTGCAGGACCATTATGGCATGAGAGAACCGATGACAACTTCTTTGCAGGAGTTTTCTATGTACGATAACCATCCCGCTGATATCGGTAGTGAAATGTTTGAGCGGGAAAAGGATTTGGCTTTGGACAGTCTGGACAGGGAGACGCTCAAGGAAATTGACCAAGCCTTGACCCGTATGGACGAAGGCCAATACGGAATCTGTACGGTTTGTGGAAAAGCAATTCCAGAAGAAAGACTGGAGGCTTTGCCACAAGCGCAGACGTGCAAGGAGCATGCACCGGCTCCGATGGTCAACGAGTCACGTCCGATTGAGGAAGAGTTTTTACAGCCTCCGTTTGGCCGTACGTCTTTGGATGAAAAGGAAGGGCAGAATGGCTTTGATGGCGAGGATGCGTGGCAAATCGTTGAGGCGTGGGGTACCTCGAGTACACCATTTTCCTATGTAGATAACGACAAGACCGATTACAAGGAAATGTACATCGAGAGCGATGAGCCGGATGGATTTGTGGAGGCTGTGGAAGAAATCGGTTATACCGATATCGAAGGCTATCACGGTCCTGATAGCGTTCATTTCATGCGTAGCGGCACATATGAGGAATATATGCGCAAAGGCGAGGGGAAAGGAAATTATCTCGATTACGATGACTATGAAGAAGAACGATACGAGCGGGAAGGGCGGAACGATTTGCTGTGACAGGAGGAGCAACGCCTAATATGCAGATCGAACGAGTTGAGACGTACCCGCTCCTCCATCACCTATCCCAAGCATACGGCGATGCGAATGGATACAAGCGTTATCGGACATCGTATCTCATACGTGTAATCACACGCTCCGGAATAGATGGGTGGGGAGAAGTGATTGATTGGCTCCCTACCTTGGATAAAGGCTTTCGTGAGCGGATTATTCCATACCTATTGGGAAAGCAAGCATCTGAGCGAATAGCGCTTGTTGATGTGATTAGCAAATGGCATCAGCGATCAGCAGCAGGAGTCAGTATGGCCTTGACCGAAATCGCTGCCAAATCGGCAGGCATGTCTGTCTGTCAGCTATGGGGTGGCAGAATTCACCCCCATATTCCTGTTTATGCTTCGTTCCAGTCTTATACGGAAGGCACAGACTGGATACAGCTGTCTATACAAAGAGTGCTAGAGCAAGTACAAGCTGGCTTCCAACAAGTGAAAGTAAAAATCGGCGGAAAAGCGTTTCAGGAAGATCAGGCTCACATCGAGGCGTTGATGAAAACATTGCCGGAAAACGTGCAGGTAGCGGTAGACGCCAACCAAAGCTACGATTTGGCGACAGCAGCAAAATGGAAACCTCTTTTTGCACGCTATGGGAACTGGATGTGGCTAGAAGAGCCGATGCCTATGGATAGATCGGGGGAATACGTAAAACTACGTTCCTCATTATCCATCCCGCTTGCGGGGGGAGAAAATCTGGTTCGCTGCGCCCAATTTCTTCCGCTTTATAAAGAGGGTGCAATCGATATCGCCCAGCCGGATTTATTGCATACAGAAGGAATCGATGCATTTCGACTCCATCTAAATATGGCTCGCGAGTTTGGCTATCGTGTCTCGCCGCATTCTTTTGACGGGAGCTTAGCCAGACTATATACCTTGTTTGCCCAGGCGTGTCTGTTGCCCTGGTCAAAGATGGATGCTGACCAAATTGAGCCTATTGAGTGGGATGTCATGGAGAATCCATTTACGTATTTGTTTCCTGTCCATCTCGTCAATGGAAGTGTGACCATTCCAGATGGAGTCGGGATTGGTGTAGAGCCAAATTGGGAGATAATTAACGCGACGCGCTGGGATGGCAGCGCCTATGCGTAGGATGAGGAGTTTCGTATGGCACAAAATGCGAAAAACCTGATAGGACTGACTGGAATTCCACTGGTGATGGTACTTGGCAACTCGATGCTAATACCTGTTTTGCCTACAATGAAATCCAAGCTGCATCTTACATCTTTGCAAACGAGCCTATTGATCACGGCCTTTTCCATTGCAGCAGGAATTGTCATTCCACTCGCAGGCTATTTGTCAGATCGCTTCAGCAGAAAAATGGTGATTATCGTCGCACTCTCCCTATACGGGGTGGGTGGTTTGCTCGCAGGTCTTGCCGCGCTATGGGTAGACAATCCATACATGATGATCATGGGAGGGCGCGTCTTACAAGGGATTGGAGCAGCTGGTACGGCTCCGATTGCGATGGCTTTGGTCGGGGATTTATTTAACGGGGCCTCTGAGAGCAGGGCACTGGGACTTATGGAAACCTCAAATGGACTTGGGAAAGTACTGAGCCCGATATTTGGTTCGTTGCTCGCGCTTATTGCCTGGTATATGGTTTTCCTGGCATTCCCGATCATTTGTGGAGTGATACTCCTCCTCTTCCTGTTTTTGACCAAAGAAAAAAAGCAGGAAAAACAGCCGTTACCAATCAAGCAGTACATTCACTCGATTGGAGAAGTTTTCAAGCAGCACGGCAAGTGGCTTGTGCCAGCCTTTTTTATCGGGAGCATCTGCCTGTTTACGTTGTTTGGCGTGCTGTTTTATCTGTCAGATCTGCTGGAGGAAAAGTACAAAATTGATGGCGTCTTAAAAGGGGCGTTTTTAGCCATACCGTTGCTGGTAATGAGCATAGCGGCATATGTGACTGGGCTTATCATAAAGAAAAAGCTAAGTCTGATGCGGCTGTTTGTTATCGTGGGCATGTTTATGCTAGCAGCTTCGTACGTCCTTGCAAGCTTTGTCAAAGGGGCGTACGCACTGATCGGGATTCTCGTCATCGGCAGCCTGGGAACAGGGCTGATCCTGCCTTGCTTGAACAGCATGATTGTAGGAGCGGTTCAAAAGTCCGAGCGTGGAATGATTACCTCTTTATACAGTGGTGTCAGGTTTATCGGGGTGGCTGTAGGACCGCCAATTTTCACATGGTTGCTCGGGATTTCTCGCACCGTCATGTTTAGCACGATTGCAGGTTTATCACTGGTCTTTGGGATTATTGCGATCTTCTTTTTAAAACCAAAGCAGGCCGAGAACCAATCCCAAGGGACCGCAGAGCAAACGCAAAAAGAGCAGGAGACACAAGCCTGGCGCCATATTTCTGAGGTGCTTGGCATCGAACCTGAGACTGTGGAAACAAAAAACAGGGAGCGAGCTGTGGAAAAGTACGGCTTTGACCCAAATGAGCTGATAAAACGGGTATTAACAGGAAACAAGGATAAGGAAAAGGAAAAAAACTAACAGGCATCCCAGCGACCCGGGCACTTGAGCTTATAGCTTCAGCGTGCAAAGGGCAGGGTATGCCTGTTTTTTTCAGGGCGAGCAAAAATTATGTAGTAGCAAAAGGATGGCGTAACGCTCGTTCCAGTGACAGAGGGTAGACATCGTCATGGAGAATACGGCTAAAATCGGGACTTCCTTTTAAAGCACGAGGAAGCTCATCAAAATAAAGGGCACCTGCCACATCATTGCCTGTAGGCTGTGGGGTATACGAAAGAGCCCTCGCCACATAAATATCTTTTCTCATGTCGCCGTTGATCGTATATTGTCCAATTCGTTCGAGTCCGTCCAAAATGGCGCCTGTTTCTTCATACACTTCACGGACAGCAGCGGCCAGACTGCTCTCCCCTGGCTCGATCTTTCCCCCAGGCAATTCGATGCCTCTGGTACGGTGGCGGGTAAACAGCAGCTTGCCGCGCCAAAAGGCAAAAATCAGGACATGGCGTGCCTCGTGCCGCCTAAATTCATCCGAGTCAAAAGTAAGCGTGACTGGCAAGCCAAAGTCATCTAAAAAAGCATACATGACCTGTTCTCCTTCAATATCGCGGTATTCGTTACTGATAGACTACCTGTTTCATTTGGCCAGCGCAAGAACCTTCCGTCAATCTCTGTGCGACTATCTCGCCATGATTCTACAAATAATCGGCAGAATGTGGTAAAATGGGACAAATGTTTTCCAGAAAAATAAAACAAATCAAAAAAGCAAAATTTGACGCCGTAACGAGAAAAGGAGTGAACAAATAGACGTGCCCTCCAAAAATGAGAAACCCCCTATTCCGTCTAAGCCAATGCGAAAGAAGAAAAAACGCGGACAACGAAGCACGCGGATATACGTGCTTTTGGCAAGTTGTCTCATGCTCTGTTTGCTGGCGATCGGAGTGGGCTATGCCCTCAGGGAAGTCGACAAAACACTTGAAATCGTAACAGAAGATCCGTACAAGCTGCCTAATCAGCCTGTCGTGGAACAGCCATATGAGGAAAAGAAATCTCTTTCATTCGTCATCGTCGGTGTCGATACACGCAAAAATATCGGAATGCTAAACACAGACGTACTGGTCGTAGCCGTCGCAAATCCAGTCACACAAAAGCTTACGATGGTCTCATTGCCCCGTGACACTCGGGTCCAGATTCCAGGCTATCCCGGATATCACAAGGTCAACGAAGTATTTGCCCTTGGGGAAAATATAAAAAAAGAAGCGGAAAGCAAAGGAAAACCCGAGACAGAGAATGGCATGACGTTGCTCAAGAAAACCTTGGATCACATGCTCGGTATTTCTGTTGGTCACTATGTTCAGCTCGATTTTGAGGGCTTTACAGCTGTGATTGACAAGCTGGGCGGGGTAAAGGTCGATGTAGATCGGGATCTCGTCTACGAGCTGCCAAAAGAGGGCGTCTACCGTAATCTGAAAAAAGGAACA
Source organism: Brevibacillus reuszeri (assembly GCF_002897295.1). Lineage (GTDB taxonomy): Bacteria > Bacillota > Bacilli > Brevibacillales > Brevibacillaceae > Brevibacillus > Brevibacillus reuszeri_A. Next base: position 106,307 of record NZ_BEXF01000010.1, on the reverse strand, counting down.
CAAGTACTGAATGGCGAACAAGCCCTTGGTTTTGTACGTCACCGCATAGACAGGCGTGGCGATGCTTACAATTCCAGTGACTTTGACCGAAATCGACGCCAGCAGCAGGTGATTCGTGCGGTAGCGGACAAAGTCGTTTCTGTAGATGGTATCTCGAGCTTGACATCCGTAATGGAAGCGGTTGGCAAGCATATCAAAACAGACCTGTCAAAAGATCAGATTAAAGGTCTGGCACTTGATTTTGGCAAGCTGAACTCAGAGAATATGGTTTCGCTAGACAATGGAGCGTTCTGGAGCTCGCCATACTCGCTCTGGCCACTTGAAAACATGCAAGCGATTCGTAACACCCTGCGCGCAGAGCTAGGCGAGAATGGAGCGGTAGCGTCTGCTCAGCTCAGCAATGCTGCCGTGGCTGAAGTAGCGAAAGCAGAGATGAAGGCAAATCCGAAACCGTCTACGCAGCCAAAGCCTGCGACCACGGTAAAAGAGCAGCCCAAAACGGATAAGCCCGCAACGCAGAAGCCGGCAACAAAGCCTGCGACTCAGTCGCCACCATCTGATATCGCCGAAGAACCTGTCGATCAGCAGATACCAAGTGACATGCCGCCTCCTGATATTCTTGCTCCGCCTGCACCCGTAACCAACTATACGGACAGCGCCCAAAACGGTGAATAGCAAATAGCACACCCACCCGGGCATATGTACATATACTGATTGTGAGGTATATGGGATTGGTGTTCCTTGCCAGCTAGCAGGAACGGAGGGTGATGGTGGTTGAAAAATTTGCGGGAGACCATGAAGCAGCTGCAAAAAACATCGGAGAGTCTCTCCAGGTTGAGCATGGACCAAGAGCATCCTTGGAAAGCATTAAGCCAAATGAATCAAATCTTGGACACCGGCTTTTGGGATAATTTGGTCAAACTAAACAATCATTCGATTCAGAATCCACAGGCACAGGCAAACAAAGTTGTTCCTACCATAAAAAAAGCGAAAAACAAAGGCAGGGGCAAAGAAAGAAAAACAGAGCCAGAAAAAGAAAGGCATCCAACACCCATCGTGCGAATCAATGAAACGGAATCTTTTCCGACGCTGGATATTTTTCAAACAGATAAGCTTGTTATTCTATGCTGTGAGCTTCCCGGCTTTGCGCGTGACAGTTTGGAAGTGACACTAACAGATCAGCGACTGCTTGAGCTAAAAGGGGAAATCAAGGAGCCTGCCTATATGCGCTCACGTGTACTGCTGGAACGTTACTATGGACCTTTCTACCGGGAAGTTGAGCTTCCCGTGCCAGTCAGTGCAAATGGAATGAAGGCAAAGTACGAGGATGGATTGCTGGAATTGATCCTGGCCAGAGATAATACCTTTCGGGAAAGAAAAACTACCTTTAAAGCAAATTTGTAGGGGGCTGCAGCCCTCTCTTTTTTTCGTCTTGGAAATGAGCGAATGACTTGTCCGACTCACGGCAAAAACAGTGTTAATGAAAAGCATTAACACTGCATCTTATACGTTCCCGACGAGTGGCTGATCGACGACACTAGGATCGAGCGTATTCGTAGAACTGACACCATTAATCGTGTTGACGAGGTTACCCGTATTGCCTCCGCCAGAGCCGGAAAAAGTTTTGGTAGCACTTTTCGGAGAAATGTTCAGGGTGTCGCCAAAATTCACGGTTCCTGAATTGCTGTTTATATTGACTGCACCAATCACTGAGGGCAAAGGATCTCGCCTCCCACTACATTTGGTTTTAATCCGCGTCCTTCATGATATGTCGAATATTTTTAACTCGTGATCCCAAACAGATTGATTCGTTCGAGCCGATATGGAGGACGGACGAGGCTGCTAAAAAGTTCACCCTAACCTTGTTTACGCAAATGGCCGAGGTTTCGTGACAGGTGGTTATCTCAAGTGGCTCTGCGATAACGGGAACATCTATGGGTTCGCAAAAAGCGAAATAGTCACGAAACAAAAATTCATTTTCGTAAAAAATCGCTTTTTCGCGTTGGACGGCAAGCACGTTGGAAACAGCCTCAAGCTCTTTGGAATCCCCAATTTGTATAACAGATGAGGTATCAACGGAAATGTTGGTCAAGGACTGTACATGACTGGTTCTTTTGGTCATCAGCTTTTAGCTCCTTTGCGTTGCAGAAGGACGTGGAGTTGTGACACCTACGATCAAAGTTTCAGGAGGCGTCTCATAAATGGAAGTAAGAGTCACTGTTTTCGTATCCCCTATAAACAGGGAGCTTGCCGTAACGAGAGTCCCTACCTTCAAGTTTCCTACACAAACGTCCCCATTTGTAACCTGATAAAACATGTTAGGAATCGTTCCTCTCACGCGGTAAATTTTGGACGAAGGTCTCGCATGTTCGCTCAATATCGCGTTTTACTTTTTGAATCGTTTTTTGTTCCCAGGCATCAATCTGCTCAGGCTCCCATTGGGTAGTGTCAAACTGGTTCAGGTAATGCCGGATACGATGATCAATCTGTTTGCGAATGTCATCCATGATAAAGCCGCGATAGGCATCGTCGAGCGGGTATCCACATTCTTCTTCGATTCTCTCCAGCACACGATAGGCTTCATTGTCGAGATAATGATGAATTTCTTTTTGGACGCGATCAAAAGAATCGGATGCGGATTTAGGAGGTGAAGGTACATCCATCGATTGGTTGATGGCAAAATCTCCAATGTTCGGGTCAGAGCCTTTTGGATTCAAACCGATGTTCATCGTACCTTCTAATCTCTCCACTTTTAAAAGGTCAAATTTATATTCATTCTTAATCACAGAGGGAACCTGCTTTTCCTTCAGCTCATCAAGGTCCTGTTGCATTTGCACAAGCATTTGCTTCATGGACTCCATTTTTTGGTTCTGTACATGCAAATAGTCATGTAGCTGCTGAAAATATTGCATCATCTCGGGACTCATGTACATGACGATCATCCTTCTCTTCATCAAGCATAAAGCTGCCTTCTCGCTAGCGTGTCGGCTCAACCAGAGGAACGAGGGGAATGAACTCCTCCCGCTCCATGCGGGGCACTGGCCCGACAGAAGGGGCTGGCTCTGTAAAGCAACCCGTATTGTATAGCTGGGATAATGGCTTAATGATTCCTGCGCTTCCGATTTGGCAAACCGATGAATTGGAAATGCCATCGATCTTTAAGTTGTGAATAACAATATTTTGATGAACAAAAAAGTTCATGTTTGATCTCGCCCCTCGGTCGTGGATTCAGTCATTTCCTCCACAAATACGGGCCAATTTTCTCCTCTTGATTCATTTACATAAATGACGCTCTTCGGAATCTTCAAGGACAGATTGGTTCCTGAATTAAATGATCCGCCACCTGCAAAGGTTTTCGTATAACTGACGGGTGCAATTTTTCGGACATCCCCGACGTTGAAGACACCACTAATGCTGTTGACATTGATTACTCCGACGATGGCAGGCATCTTCTCACATCCTTTTGGAGAAATCCCTTTTTGTATTCTATGTGATTGGTCAGTGGGTGTTCATACCTGTTTTTTGAGACAGATCAGAAATGCTAGGCATATCATGCAGGAGCATCACGAATTGTCGATGACTACACAAAAGAAAAAGGGAGCTTTATAAGAAGATGAGCTTAAACATGTGCGTCAACAATAAAAAAATTGCTGTTGAAGAAATGGAAGTGGAAGGGGCGACACAATCCTCTCTTATCTTAATTGGAGATGCGGATGTCATTACGTGCTCTTCGGTATTTGATACGCCAGCAGATTCTGTTCTCATGAACAAAGAGGTGCCAATCAGGCCTCTCGCACGAAGACCCATCCTGACCGAACCGCAAGATTAAGCTTGGTCTTTCATGTATTTATTTTGGTAATGACTCAAAGAGAGAAGCGGCCAGATCCAGCGGTAGCTATGGTAGGCAAAATACGTTCCGCCAGGACGCCCCCCACCTGTTGGGTAGGAAGTAGTCCAGTCGTTCGTGTCGATACTGCTTATTAAAAAACGGACACCTTTTGCAAGTGCAGGGGTCGATTGCGGGAAGACGGCAATCAGGGTATCAACTGCCCACGCGGTTTGCGAGGGGGTGCTTGCTCGAAGCGGGACGTAGTGCTTCTTTTCATCGCTCATGCAAGACTCCCCCCAACCCCCGTCGTCATTTTGCTGCCGGATTAGCCACTGTACCGCTTTTTGAACCGCAGGATGCGTGGGTGATACGCCAACCGCCATCATGCCGGTAATTGCCGCCCACGTCCCGTAAATGTAGGAGATGCCCCATCTTCCGTACCAAGAGCCGTCCGCTTCTTGATTTCTGAGAAGCCAGCGCAATGCTTTTTGCATACGCGAATCGGTCAACTGCAGACCCGCCAAAGAACCAAGGAACTCCAGCGTTCTGCCAGTCAAGTCTGCTGAGGATGGATCGGTACTGACGGTATCCGATCCTTCAATTGGCAGTTGGCGAATCAAGGGTGAATTCGTATTTTTCTCAAAAGCTGGCCATCCTCCGTCGTCATTTTGCATCGATAATACCCAATCGAGTCCACGCTTCCAAGCAGCTTGTGCAGTCACATCCTGCTGGGCCAAGGAATGGAGAGCGCGCAGAGCAGCAGTCGAATCGTCGATGTCTGGGTTCATCGTATTGTAGTCAGAAAAGCCCCAGCCTCCGGGACTCGCACCTGGATTTCGAATTTTCCAGTCTCCGTACGTTGCTTGCTGCTTCGTTAGCAGGTAACGGCTCGCACGCTGAATAGCTGGATGCGATGGTTCTACGCCACTTCGCTGCAGTGTATAGGTCAAAAGAGCCGTATCCCAGACTGCGGAGGTAGCGAGTTGCAGATGGACGCCAGCATCCGCCTTACATACGGAATCGACGAGTCCCTTCATAGCCTTGCGAATGACAGGATCGTCGGGGGAGTAGCCGCGAGCAAGCAACGCAAAGATCATAAAATAGGTCGAGGTCGAGTAGTTGTAAAGGGTGCCATCCGGCTCGATCCGAGCAAGCATAAATTGCTCCAGTCGGTGAAGGGAAAGCTCGTGCAGCTGTGCTGGCAGAAATGGAAGGCGTTGAACGTACGAGTGAATTGAGGAGAGAAAGGATTGTCCTTCACGAATAAAGCCATCGAGAATGGAATGACGATAAATGCCAGGAGCGATAGGAGGAGTCGTATACAAATCGGACAAGTCGGGTGTGGTGGGAAGCTTGCGGACGTATTTACGATCCGCACAAATCATGATAGGGGCGAGGTGAACGCGGGCATAACCGACAAAATCATAAAAGCTGACAGGAAAGCTGGGGTGCAGCAAGGTCAGCTCGACTGGCACGATAAAATGTGGTGGCCATTGATACTGACCCGTAAGTGATGTTGTAAGCTTGGTCAGCATGTTTGCCTGAGTGAGCCCTCCTTTTTCACGGATAAAGGCGCGGGCTTGTGCCATTCTCGGATCAGTTTTCGTATAGCGTCCAGTGTACAAGAGGGCAAAATAGCAGTCAATCGTCGTCGACAAATGCCCCTCGTCTTCATCCGGATACAATTTCCACGCGCCGTTTTCCTGCTGCTTCGATGCGATATGTTTCGTGAGCTGCTCAATCAAATCCTCATCATCAATCCCAAGCGTACGCAATAGGATGATCATGTGAGCGTCGGTCATGGGGGAGCTCTCCAGACAAAATCTCCAAGAGCCGTCTTCCTCCTGTCTCTGTTGCAAAAACGATTGGATGCGCTGTATGGCATGCTGCACGTCCTGCATCTCGTTCACCTCCGTAAAAATACGCTTCATCAAAGGAGGATGGAGAGTGAAAGTACCATGGTTCGTTCATCACCCGCTCCAGCCTCTGATCAAGGAGTTAAAGAAGGGGCAAGCGCTAGAAAAACGAGGGCAGTCCCCGGAGAAGCTGTCTGCAACTGAGCAAGAAATCGTGGTGAGGATTCGGCATAAGACACAGCAGCTCAATGCTGACAATATAGACAGAACCAGTGCCTATCTCGACTTTTACGAAAAGCATCCCGAAATTCACTGGGCGCTTTTGGCACATCTTGTTTCCCGCAATGCTGGGTGGAGTATGACTGATCTGCGCGGTGAATTGCTGCCACGGTTATTGTCTGCAAAAGAGCAGCTGGACTTCTTTTCATTTTTGGAACGGGGGAATTGGCTGATCTTTCATGATGCCTACCCTCAATTATTACTGTATGAGGAGAGCGTAGAGCGTCAGACCAACCTTTTTCACCTGCTTCCCCAGCTACAGGTTTCTGCCTTTATGCAAGCGGTATGGAATGTTTTTTGGGTAAAAGGGGATCGTGAGCTGCTTGCGGTCGCTTTGGTTATCAATGAGCAACATTTTTTGGAGGAGCAAGTAATGAAAAACGCGCAGTACAGGAGCACTGTGCTGCAATCGTTGCCATTTGCACTTCAGGAGCTGCTGCAGCTAAATCAAATTTTGTTTCCGTACAATCCTTATCAGGAAGCATTCGTGGCAAGAAATGAGCTTCCCCTGCGCTTGATAGGGCAAAACGTCTCGCATTTTGCCTCTTTATCCGAGCGAATCACCTTGGGGAAGAGCTTATATGCCCTGCTGTTTCGCACGGCTGATTATTTGGAGGGTGTGAGTCGATGGGCAGCGAAGACTCCACATTCAGGCTCGAGAAAAGACTTTTGGCCTCATCTGTTTCACGATTTGAACGAAAATGTCCCAGGCAGGAGCTATCAGCGAAAAATAGCCAGCTGTCGAATCAAGCCCGGTGCAAATCGGCTCTACTCCCCTGGTCTTCGCAACGCTTGGAAAACGATCGTGCACCCCCATCCGGCTGACGTGGACTGGTATCACGGCCAAGCTGAGGTGATAAAGTCGCTCACGTTGATAGAGGGGGCAGCGAAAACAGCTGAGATGGGCGAGGTGTACTGCCAGACACTCGAAAAAATGGAGCTTGCGGTGCTTGCTCGTGGAAAAATTTTTGGGGAAAGGCCGTTTTAGGAAATCATTCCCTCTTCTTTACTTGTCCGATGTAGTAAAATAGAGGAGGGAACGAATGTTTTGTATACATGGTCCCAGGCAACTTAGGTAGTAGATAGGGAGTAGAGCAGGCATGAAAGTCGTCATTGCAGAAAAACCGGACCAGGCGATGAAGCTGGCCAGTCCGTTTTCTCATAGAAAGCAGCAAGGCTATGTTGAGGTACATCCGAATCGAGTTTTTCCTAACGGAGCTTTTTTTACCTGGGCAGTCGGGCATATTTGTGAGCTGGTTCCTCCAGAGGCATATAATCCAGCCTGGAAAAGATGGTCGCTCCCATCGCTTCCGCTCATCCCGGATTCTTTTCGCCATCAGGTGATGAAATCAAAATCAAAGCAATTCGCGATCATCAAGCAGCTGTTGAAACGAAGTGAGGTAAAGGGCATCATTCATGCAGGCGACGCTGGACGTGAAGGCGAGCTCATCGTGCGCACCATCATCGAGATGTGTGGTGTGAAAAAGCCGATGAAGCGTCTGTGGATCTCTTCATTAACCGAGCGTGCTGTCACAGCGGGATTTGAGGCACTGTTGGATGAGAACGAGACGCGCAATTTGTACGAAGAGGCATACAGCCGCTCCTGTGCAGATTGGCTCGTGGGAATGAACGCTTCACGGGTATATACGATCTTGCTAAAGCAAAAAGGGATCAGTGATGTGTTTTCGGCAGGTCGCGTGCAAACTCCGACGCTCGCTCTTGTGGTTAAGCGCGAAAAAGAAATAGCTGCCTTTAAGCCTGAGCCTTTTTGGGAGGTCAAAGCTACCTTTGACGTGGACAAAAAGCGCTACGAGGGTGTGTGGCACAAAGACGGAGAGACGCGTCTGAATGATCCGGACATGGCTGCTAAAATCGCTGCCTTTTGTAAAGACAAGTCTGTACAGGTAAGTGAGGTTGAAACGGAGCGGAAGGAATTTTTACCACCGTATTTGTTCAATCTGTCTGCGCTGCAGGCGACGGCCAATAAGATGTTTAAATACTCGCCGCAAAAGACACTCGAAATTGCACAAAAGCTGTATGTGAAAGGGATTCTTTCTTACCCTCGCTCGGATTCGGCGTTTGTCACAGCAGAGGAAGCCAAAACCTTTCCGGATATTTTAGCAAAGCTGTCCAAGCAGTCCGAGTATCAGGCTTACTTTCCAACACCGAAAGCTTCGATTGCACAGGATAAGCGATATGTAAATCAAAAGAAAGTAACCGATCACTATGCGATCATCCCGACTGAGCAGGTACCGAAAGTCTCCCAGCTTAGTGACGAAGAACGAAAAATTTACGATCTCGTCGCTCGCAGGCTGATTGCCGCCCACTGCGAAAGCGCCTTGTTTGATTACACGACCGTCTCGACCTTGGTCGATGCCAGAGCCACGTTTGTGAGTAAAGGCAAAGTGCAGATTCGTGCTGGTTGGCGTGAAGTGTTATTTGATGAAGAAAAAGATGACAAGGAATCGATTCTGCCGCCACTGGTCAAAGGCGAAACAGGAAAGGTACGCAAGGTAGAGGCAAAGGAAAGCAAGACACAGCCGCCCAAACGGTATACCGAAGGACAGCTTATCACCTTGATGAAAACAGCAGGAAAGCATCTGGACAATCAAGAGCTGGAGAAGGTCCTGATGAAAACCGAGGGACTAGGTACAGAAGCGACACGAGCAGGCATCATCAATATGCTCAAAGAACGCAAGTATATCGAGGTACGCAAAAATCAGGTCTTTGCAACACAGAAAGGAACCTTGTTAATCGATGTGATCGGCGACAAAATTTTGGCCTCTCCGGAAATGACGGCACGCTGGGAACAGCGCTTAGGACAAATCGGCCTGGGCGAGGCTTCTGCCGGAGCTTTCATGGAGCAAGTAAAAAAGCTCTCCCACAAAATTGTGGAGGATGCGATGGAGCAGTCAAAAGGCTGGAAGCTGGAAGAATACGATATTTCGTCGATGCCAAAGTCCAAGCAAGCATCAAAGTTTAGCCTCGGCTCCAAAGTAGCGACGTGTCGTGTGTGCAAAGGTGACCTCGTAGACAAGGGAGATTTTTACGGCTGCTCGAATTACAAGACAGCCCAATGCACCGTGACGCTCTCCAAAACGATCATGGGCAAAAAAATATCCGCAGCCATGCTGAAAAAGCTAATGGATTCCGGGAAAACCAATTTGATCAAGGGCTTTGTCAAAGGGAAGGAACGCTTCGATGCTTATTTGATGTGGGACGAGCAGGAAAAAAAAGCAAAAGTGAGCCGCGAGTAAAAATAAATCTGAAGATCATGAAACTTACTTGCGTAAGGAACGTAGATACATGTATAGAGGGAACGGCACTCCTGGCAGTCGCTGGTCCTAGAACGTAATCAAGGAGGAAGAATCTATGTCCATTTTTAAAAGACTTCGCGATTTGACTATGTCCAATCTGTATTCACTGATTGAAAAAGCTGAAGATCCAATTAAAATGACCGATCAATATTTGCGCGATATGCAAGAAGACTTGGGAGAAGCAGAAAAAGCTGTCGCTGCCCAAATCGCTTTGGAGAAGAAATTCAAAGTGCTTTATGAAGAGCAGGAAGCTTTGGTGAAAAAGCGTGAGGAGCAGGCGCATGTTGCAGCTCAAGCTAAAAACATCGACCTCGCCCGCCGCGCTTTGGAAGAGAAGAAAGCTGCTGAGCAGAAAATGGTCGAGTACAAAGAAGGCTACGAGAAAAACAAGCTGGCAGCAGATGGTCTACGCGACAAGCTGACCGAGATGAAAAAACAAATTACCGAGCTGAAAAACAAACGCGAAACATTGGTCGCTCGTGTCAATGCAGCTAAAGCGCAAAAAACAATCAATCAAGCAATGGCTGGCTTCGACGGCAACTCTGCTATGGCAGGCCTTAAGCGTATGGAAGAAAAAGCGCTGCAAATGGAAGCGGAAGCAGAAGCCAGTGGAGAGGTTTACAAAAAAGAAAGCTCCCTGGATGATGAAATCGCCAAGCTGAGCAAGGATCAGCAAGTGGAAGATGAATTGGCTGCGCTGATGAAAAAATACGAGGGGTAAACCGCTTTTAGCGGTTCCCCTTTTTTTCTACGCGTGATACAAGAGTTGTTGGATAACAACTTGATTCGGGGGGATACGTTTTGGATTGGATTCAGATTATGGCGATGCTCGTCTGGACGGCTGCAGGCGCCGTTTTGTTAACCGTATTGATGTGGCTTGACGCACTCTTTACGAAATACAACGACATGCAGGAAATAAAAAATGGCAATGTAGCTGTAACAACGCGGTTTGTCATGAAGCTGTTTGCGCAGGGATACATTTTATCGCAATCGATGCTCAATTCGAGAGATTTATTTGTAGCATTACTTGTTTCAGTGGTCTCATTTATCATCTTGTTCTTGGTGGAAAAAATTGTGGAGCTCATTTTGAGCAAAGCTGCTGGGCTTGATCTGGAGCAGGGGACAAAGCAAGGAAAAGTCGCACACGCGATGCTTGCCGGTTCCTTCCATATTGTAGGTGCCCTGATTTTGGCTGCATGTCTGTAAAGCGTGCCGGAGAGGAGTACGGAAATGAGCTTGTTTAAACGGATTCAAAATATATTTGCAAAGCATGAGCCTCCGGTAGAAGAAAAGAGCATTTTGACAGTCGCACCCGGTGATGTCGTGGAGGTATCCCTGGAGACGTATCAAGTGACGGGCAAGGCAAACAATGCTAGTCGAAATGCAACTATGCTGACACTGCAGGATGGCAATACGATTCGTTACCTCTTCATCGAGGAACGTGAGAAAACGGTATATCATATGTACAACGTGATTGACGGCAGACTGGATTCAGTCGAGGAAGTGCCGACTACGATTGAAATGGATGATGTTACGTATCATCTGGAAGAGCAGTATACCGGAAGAGTGAATGTCGTGGGCAAAGCTCCCTTCCATACATCTGGAGAGCAGTACATCTGGCAATTCCAATCCGATCAGCGTCAACTGCTGCGAATTGAATGGCAGGATGGCCGATTCATGCTATATGAGGGGGAGACTGTCCTTCCAGCTGATGTGCAGGTCTTACGCGGAACGTAGGGGGTGAGAAGATGCCACAAAGTTGGATGAAATTGATCAAGCTCCTGCTCGTTCCGGCTATTTTCGTTCTTGTGATGGCGACTACAGGTTGCTCCGCGGATATGAGCAATTCGTATCCATTAGAATCCGTATCAACCAAGGATAAGGGACAGACCTCTCGTATATACCGGGCGGAAGATAAGACGGTGCCTGAGGTGGCACAAGAGCTGGCGGATCAGAAGCAACCTGAAGAAATCTCCAAAGAAGATACAGAGCACATGTTCCTTGTCTATAAGGACGAGATTTACCATCTTCAAAAGGATGCCGACAAACCATCAGATACGCTCATTGAAGTAGATTCCAAGGAATATGTGCGGCAAAACTACGATTCATCCTTTTTGCAGGGATACCTCGTAGCGACGATCATCAATGACATATTCGACGGTATGAAAAACAACTCAAAGGGTAGCTATCGCGGCTACTCGAGCAAGGATATTTACCAGCCTTCGACGGGCTCCTACCATACCCCGACTGAAAAAGAGAAAAAAGCAGCACCCCCGATTACCAAGGAAGGTACAGGGAGTATTACGAAGCGCAGTGCTACGAAAAAGAATACGGATGGCTCTGCCGGGGCTGGCGGCGACATTTTCAAGAAACAGGTTGAACCGTCGACAGGCAGCACGGGCAAAATTATCCGCAATTCCGACAGTAGCTCATCCAAATCAAGCAGCTCGGTAACTCCTAAACGCTCCTCGATCTTTTCCTCTCCAAAAAGCAATTCACCCCCGCGCACCAAAGTCGGTGGCTCTGGACGTATCACGAAAAGAAGATAGTTTATAAAGGCTCGAAATAGGTAAACCCGCTCTCAAGGCGGGTTTTTTGTTGCGTAGATAAGGATTTTGTTAAGCTTTTCGCAAAAACGCGTTCGTTTCGCCAGGTGGATTCCTCGATCGAGTTTTTCTTCTGATCAAAATTATTTCTGTAACTTATTTTTCATAAAGCAATGAATGTATTGAGAAATGGGTTTGTAAGATGTATGGATGAGAGGCGGATGTACCGCAGTCATCATGCGTAAGCCTTTGTTCAGGGGGAAGGCAAGTTTTTCACCGGTGGAAGCGGTTTCCATTTATTCATTATCGAGTTTTGTTTACGAATGACGAAAACAAGATTGATTATCGACAAAAGAAGAAGGGAAGTGCCTACAACGTTCGACAGTCTTTGTTAGCAGTATTGGCTATGATGACAATGTGGTAAACAGGGAAAGAAAGCGGAAAGGAGCGCTCTACGATGTTGGATAAAATTCTCGAGCTTCGTTCACAATCCAAGTCCATCGCACAAATTGCCAAAGAATGTGGCTTAACCGTTGGACAGGTAAAATACCGTTTGCAAAAAGACAAAGCCAAACAAGATTCGGTAACAAATGCGGATTCAACTGCACCGCAGCGCCTCCTTTCGCGTGCAGAGCCTGAGTGGCAGTTACCCGCGTTTTATGGGCGGGATCTCGTGAAAGTAATGGCACAAGGTCCATCTGTGCTGTTTGTATACTGGGAGATTACCTGGCCGCGAATGAGAATGGTTGCCTCCTATATGCAGGTTGATTTTCGTTACATCCAAAAAGGATTGCGGATTTACGATGTAACAGACCGTTTGTTTGATGGGAAAAATGCACATGACATAAAAGATGTTTTGGTATCCGAAGAGGCGCATTCCTGGTACGTCAACGATGTTGCGCCAGGACGAACCTATATTGTTGATTTTGGCTTGTATGAGCAGGGACGTTTTTGCCCGATTTTACGCTCAGAGCCAATCGTTACACCTCGCAATTCGAAAGCTGCCTGGGGAGAACCGTTGGTAGAGCCTCTGAAAGATTCTACAGCTCCATCCTGGTACGAAAACTTTTCCTCGTATTCCCTCTATTCCAAATCAACCAAATAAGTGAGGTGTCATCCGTGAATAACGGTTATCTCTCCCTCGTGTTGCATGCCCATCTGCCGTATGTGAGGCACGGGGACCGGGACGATTACCTGGAAGAGCGATGGGTGTACGAATCGATGCTGGAGTCGTACATTCCCTTGTTGCTGGTTTTTGACAGGCTCCTCGCAGATGGAATCGATTTTCGCATGACCCTTGCCGTTTCTCCTACGTTATTGTCCATGCTAGACGATGAATTAATTCAAGAACGTTTTCGGGCGCACTTAGCCAAAACCGTCGAGCTGGCTGGAAAAGAAGTCAAACGAACTGCCAATTATCCCGAAGAACATCGTGTTGCCAAAATGTACTTGGAGCGATTCCGCACGATTGCCACCTATTGCCGAAAGCTGGACTACAAGCTGATAACCGGTCTTCGGCACGTGCAGAAAAGCGGCTGCGTAGAGCTGATTACGTGTGCAGCCACTCATGCCTTTCTACCGTTTGTTGAAACGGAGGAAGCCATCAGGGCCCAGCTTCAGGTAGGCATCGATACGCACAAGCGCATCCTTGGTCAACGTCCGAATGGCATTTGGCTTCCTGAGTGTGGATATACCCCAGGAGTGGATCGACTGTTAAAGGAAGCAGGACTTCACTTCTTTTTTGTAGACAGCCACACGATCAATCATGCGACCCCGACTCCGCGCAGAGGCTTGTATGCACCGCTGTTTACTCCACATGATGTAGCTGCCTTTGCTCGCGACGAGGTAGCATCCCGTCAGGTTTGGAGCTCATTTGACGGCTATCCGGGCGATTACGATTATCGGGAATATTATCGTGATATCGGATTTGATCGGGAAATGGACTACATCGAGCCGTATATTCATCCAGCCGGAATTCGTGTACATACTGGATTGAAATACTATCGGATCACAGGACCAAGCGAACAAAAGGAATGGTATGAGCCTGAATGGGCGCGTGAAAAAGCAGCTTCTCATGCGGGTCACTTTTTGTATCATCGAGAACGTCAAATAGAGGATGCCGCTGTTTGGATGGACCAAAAGCCATTGGTCGTCGCCACGTACGATGCCGAGCTGTTTGGGCACTGGTGGTATGAAGGTCCACAATTTCTGGATTACCTTTTGCGAAAAACGGTGTGTGATTCCAAGCAAGTGACATTAATAACGCCTTCCGAATATTTGGCACGCTATCCCAATCAGGATCGGGCCCATCTACCCATGTCTACATGGGGGCGCAATGGCTATGGAGAAGTGTGGTTAAACGAGCGGAATGGCTGGATCTATCGTCATCTGCACCAGGCAGAAAGAGATCTGATTGAAGCTGTCTCCAGCCAGCAAGAAACGTGCAGACTGGATGTAAATAGCGATTTAGTCAAGAGGCGTTGTCTCAAGCAGGCTGCGCGGGAGCTGATGCTGGCGCAGAGCAGTGATTGGCCATTCATTTTAGACGGGCAAACGGTTGTCGAATACGCAGTTCGCCGTATCCACAATCATTTGGTCAGGCTACGAGAATTGCTTGCGCTGTTTTATCAAGAGCAGCCAGATGAGGAGCGCCTAGTCGAAATGGAAGCAGCCTATCCATTGTTTCCTGATCTTGATGATACGTACTATTTGCCGAATCGTGCGCATAGAGTGAACGTATCGCGTCAAATGGTAGCAGCAAGTCAATCCCAGCAAGCGGAGAGCAGCGTACTGGTGCTGAGCTGGGAGTTTCCGCCTCACGTTGTGGGAGGGCTTGGCCGGGCCGTTTATGATCTGTCGCGTCATCTGGTCAGTCAGGGAATCGAGGTGCATGTTCTGACAGGCGCAGATAATTCAGTGGCAAAGCAGGAGCACATAGACGGTGTGCACGTGCACAGACTCCCGACCTTTGTCCCGGCTGAACAGGAAGACTTCATGCAATGGGTGTTCCAGCTAAATCTCGCTATGGTGGATGCAGTAGAGGAGCTCAGAAGAAATGGACTCAGAGCGGATGTCATCCACGCACACGACTGGCTGGTCGGTTGGGCTGCTATAGAGTTGAAGCAACGGCTTTCCATACCGTTAATCACCACGATTCATGCCTTGGAGCACGGTAGACATCAAGGCATCCATACTCCGCTGCAGCATCGTATTCACGAGTGCGAGCGGGTACTGACGGAGGCTTCAGATCGTGTCATCGTTTGCAGTCACTATATGGGGAACGAGGTTAGAAGGCTCTTTCATGTAGCATCTGAAAAACTCACGGTCATCCATAACGGCGTCGAAGCAAGAATGGCACACCAAGTCGAAAATCAAGACATCAGGCAGCAATTGTCACTTGGTGATGGGCCTATTCTTTTTTTCGTCGGACGCTTGGTTCGGGAAAAAGGAGCGCATTTATTAGTAGAAGCGGTGGCGCGACTGGTTCATGCTTACCCTGACCTGCAGCTCGTCATAGCAGGAAGAGGGCCGCTTCTGGAGGATTTAAAGCAGACAGCAGCTCAAAAGGGAGTCGCCCATCATGTACGATTTTTAGGCTTTGTCGATGACGAACGTCGCAACCAATTGTTTCGCCTAGCAGATGTCGCTGTTTTCCCAAGCTTGTATGAGCCGTTTGGCATTGTGGCACTTGAAGCGATGTCTTTTGGCACACCGCTCGTAGTCTCAGACACTGGAGGCTTACGCGAAATTGTGCGGCATGGAGAGAATGGGGCAACCGTTTATGCTGGTGATGTGCAATCCTTGGTCAACCAATTGCACTGGATACTGGGCAACCCCGAAAAACGTCTTCAAATGGCAGCAGCAGCAAGAAATGATGTACTGCTGCAGTATGATTGGACGAAGCTTGCACAACAGACGATCGAGCAATATCGCTTGCTGACGATGTCTGCGCAAAAGGTAGGAGTCGGATCAACCTAGGAAATGTACGAGATGAAGGAGGAACTACGAGAGATGAAGGCAGTGATCATGGCTGGCGGTAAAGGTACCCGTCTACGTCCGTTAACATCCCATACTCCAAAACCAATGGTGCCATTGTTAAACCGTCCTTGCATGGAGTACACGATTGATCTTCTGAAAAAACACGGCATTACAGAGATTGCAGTGACACTCCAATATCTGCCTGATGTCATCCGCAACACGTTTGGCGACGGTTCTCGCTACGGCGTATCGCTCGTATATTTTGAAGAGACGACTCCGCTTGGAACAGCCGGAAGTGTAAAAAACTGCGCAGATTTTCTCGATGAGCGCTTTATCGTTATTAGTGGAGATACATTGACCGATATTCATTTGTCAGACGCGATTCGCTTTCACGATCAAAATAACGCACTTGCTACGTTGATCTTGACGAAGGTAGAGACGCCACTGGAATTTGGTGTGGTGATGACCGATGAGGGTGGGCGAATTACCCGGTTTGTAGAGAAACCAAGCTGGGCGGAAGTGTTTAGTGATACCGTCAATACGGGCATGTACGTATGCGAGCCAGAAGTCCTTTCCTATATAGCTGAAGATCGAGAAGTCGATTTCAGCAAGGAAGTGTTTCCCCTCTTTTTACAGGAAGGAAAACCACTCTACGGCTACTCGGCTGAAGGCTACTGGTCGGATATCGGCTCATTAGAAGTATATCGTCAGGCGCAATTTGATCTGTTGGATGGTCGCGTAAATCTGGAGATCAAAGCACAGGAGATCGCGCCGCGAATTTTTCTGGAAAACCATGTCCGCGTGGATTCCTCTGTCAGATTGGAAGGGCCTTTATACATTAGCGAAAATGTTCATTTGCAAAACGGGGTCGGAATCGGAGCGTATTCAGTACTAGGTGCGAATACAACGGTGGCGACTGGGACTAAATTATCACAGGCAATCGTCTGGGAAAATACCGTTATAGGAAAAAAAGCAGAGATCAACGGAGCGACTCTTTGCCGCAATATCCGCGTCGGTGAAAGCGTCATGCTCGGCGAAGGTGCAGTTATCGGGGACAATTGCCGTATCGGTTCCAAATCGGTAGTAAAAGCCGGTGTAAAAATTTGGCCGGATAAAGAAGTAGAGGAGAGCGCAACTGTTCATACATCCCTCATTTACGGAACCCGGCAATCCAAAAATCTGTTCGGTACAAATGGCATCAAAGGGATCGGAAATGTGGAAATCACCACCGAGTTTGTCACTCGACTGGCCGCAGCCTACGCTTATTTGCTCAGACCAGGCAGCAGAATTGCGCTTTCTGCATGCTCGCATCCTTTTGCACAGCTGCTCAAGCATAGCATGATGACAAGTCTATGCTCTTCTGGAATCGACACCGTTGATTTTGGTATGGGGAATGCTCCGTTGATGAGGTATGGTGTACGAGGCTTGCAATGCATAGGTGGCATTCACCTGTACATGGCTGAGCCACTGGAAGAAAAAGAGATCGTGATCCAGTTTATCGATCATGCAGGCCTGCCGATTTCGCGAGACATGGAGCGAAAGATTGAAAATGCCTACTGGCAAGAAACATACGTACGGAGCCTGCATCATTTGGGAGAATTGCATGTCGAGCACCAAGTGCAGGATGCCTATTTACGAGCGATGGCAGAGCAAATAGATGTCGCGCGTATCCAGCGCCAACGATTCCATCTTTTGATAGATTGCGAGACTCGCTTTATGCCGGCCTTTTTAACACCGTTCTTTCAGGCGCTAGGGATAACCGTCGTCTATGGACCGATTCAAGAAGGTGTAAGCAAGAATGGGGCAGATCTGGGGATTCGACTTGATAAAAACGCAGAGCTGTTCTCTTTGTTCACAGAGCAGGGACAAAAACTGTCAGCCGAACAGCTTTTAGCTTTGCAGCTTTTGGCGTGCAGCGGACATCACAAGCGTATTGGTTTACCAGTGAGCGCCCCGATGGAGCTGGAGCATTTGGCTCAGCTTTTGCAGCTTGAGGTCGTTCGGACAAAGGTTGCGCCACGCTCGATGATGGAGGTTTCTGTAGAGGAACGCTTCCATCCCATGTTTGATGCGGTGTACAGCCTGATGAGAATTCTCTCTTATTTGTCGCGGGAAGAAAAACCGATGAGTGTGCTGCTAGAGCTTTTGCCAGCATGCCATATGGAGAAAAAAACGGTATTTTGCCCATGGTCGTCCAAAGGAAAAGTGATGCGCAAGGTGCTGGAGGAAAATAAAGGGAAGCTATTGGAGCTGGTTGACGGGATCAAGGTGTACGATGTCAATGGGTGGGTTCTGATCTTGCCGGATTCGGAAGATTCACATGTCAAGGTCATTTCCCAGGGAGCAACAGCAGAAACGGCAGCTACACTTGCTTCTTCCTATGCAAGACGCATTGCAGAATATCAATAATGGCGATTTGGCGTGAGCCTGTGAAAAGGACGTGAGGGTATGCCGAGACCACTCGTCGTAGGGAACGGAAGACTGCTGATCAATTTTGATGACAGGCTTCATATGCGCGATTTGTACTATCCGTATGTCGGACAGTTGAACCATGTAGGCGGACACTTTAGCAAGCTGGGCGTATGGGTGCAGGGGCGTTTTTCCTGGGTCGATGAGGACGGCTGGAATCGCAAGCTCGGATACGGGCGGGAGTCGCTGGTTACCGATGTTCATGCTCATCATGAGCATCTGGGACTGTCTCTTCATATAGCAGATGGGGTACACCAGCGCGACCCGATCTATTTGAAAAAGGTTCGTGTCCGCAATCATTCGAGTGAAGCGCGTGAAGTGCGGTTATTTTTCAACCATGATTTCAGTTTGAATGAAACAGAGGTAGGGGATACCGCCGTTTATGATCCGATACTCCAAACCGTGTATCACTACAAACGCAACGTATACATTATGATCAACGGGAAGACGCCAGAAGGTGGAATCGATCAATTCAGTACGGGAATCAAGCGTTTTAACTATGCAGAGGGAACATGGCGTGATGCAGAGGACGGATTATTGTCTGGAAATCCGATCGCCCAAGGCTCCGTGGATAGTACGGTTTCGTTTCGCTTGATGCTGCAGCCACTGGAAGAAAAAACGCTATCTTACTGGATGTGTGTCGGAGATTCCTATGAAGCTGTGAAAGCCTTGAATCAGTATGTGCTCGATAGTGATCCGGAGCGTTTGCTAAGCAGAGTCGCAGTATATTGGCAGCGCTGGGTAAACAAGGAGCAGCGAGATTTTGCAGACCTGCCAGCCGAGGTTGTGGATTTGTATAAAAGCAGTCTGCTCCTAGTCCGTACGCAAATTGATCAAAACGGCGCCATTCTCGCAGCCAATGATTCCGATATTCTGCAATACAACCGCGATCATTACAGCTATATGTGGCCGCGTGACGGGGCTTTAATCGCAAGCAGCATGGCCAAGGCAGGATACACCGGAGTCGTCGCACCGTTCTTCCGCTTTTGCGCAAATGCCCTAAACGAGGAAGGGTATTTGCTGCACAAGTATAATCCGGATGGCTCGGTTGGCTCGAGCTGGCATCCGTACATCGTCGATGGTGAGGTTCAGCTGCCCATACAAGAGGATGAGACGGCTCTGGTGCTGCATGCTTTGTGGGAGCAGTACAAGAGTGGCAAGCAGATTGAGGATTGTCAGGCCTTGTACCCTACGCTGGTACGACCTGCCGCCCGCTTCCTGCTCGAGTATGTGCACCCAGAATTGCAGCTGCCGAAGCCCAGCTACGATCTGTGGGAAGAGCGGAGGGGTATATTTACCTTCACCTGCGCGACTGTTTTTGCCGGACTCAAAGCGGCTGCCCGTTTTGCACAGCTGTTCGGGGATGATCGCCGTCACAAACGCTACGATGAAGGGGCAGAGCGAATCCGTACCGCCATGATCAAGCATTTGTACGATCCGGAAATAGGTCGATTCCTGCGCGGGATCTATGTCCGACCAAATGGGAAAATCGAGAAGGATTTTACGGTGGAGAGCAGCTTGTTTGCCTTGTTTGCTCTGGATGTACTCCCGGCAGATGATCCACGTGTCATCAGCACGATGGAGGCAGTAAAACGGAGCCTTCGTGTGGATACGGAAGTGGGTGGCTTCGCTCGTTACCAAGGTGATTACTATTTTAAAAAATCACACGATACAGCCAAGGTGCCCGGAAATCCATGGATCATTTGCACGCTGTGGGTAGCGGATTGGGAGATCGCCATCGCGAAATCCAGAGAAGAGCTAGAGGAGCCAAAACGCAGGCTGTCGTGGGTAGTTCGCCACGCACTACAGAGCGGCGCCCTTTCGGAACAGCTGGATCCATATACAGGAGCTCCCGTGTCGGTTGCCCCTTTGACATGGTCACATGCTACGTATGTTGCTACCATTTTACGCTATTTGGAGAAGGTGAACGAGTTACGGTAACGAGAGGAGAGCTGAGGAGATGAGAGCAATCCGGTTTGGTACGGACGGCTGGCGCGACATCGTGGCAGACGGGTTTACGATGGAAAATGTACGTATCGTCGCACAGGCTATAGCCAGTTATACAAAGGAAACAGGACAGCAGGATGAGCCCATTTTGGTCGGGCATGATACGAGGTTTTTAGGTCGTCGATTTGCGGAGGAGATTGTTTCTGTACTGACTGGCAACGGGATTCGGACCTATTTGGTTAACGAAGCAGCCCCTACTCCAGCGGTTGCGTTTGGTGTCAAGCACTTCGCTGCGAGTGGAGCCGTGATGGTTACAGCCAGTCACAATCCACCCGAATATAATGGAATCAAGTACATTCCCGAATATGCAGGACCAGCTACACCAGCGATAACAAAACGTCTGGAAGAGTGGATTCAAGAAATTGGGACGACTGGTGAAGTCCAAACGACATCATTGGCAGAAGCCGTCAACCGAAAGCTAATGCAGGTAATTGTCCTGCGTCCCCATTATGAGGCGCATTTACGGCGTATGATCAATATGGATGTGCTCAAGTCGTCCTCCCTGCACGTAGTCGTGGACGCTATGCATGGCTCTGGATTGGGCTATGTCAGTGGTCTTTTGGCAGAGGCAGGTGTCCATACAGTCGGCATCAGAGAAACACCAGACGCAGCCTTCGGAGGCGATTTGCCCGAGCCAAACGATAAGCATTTAACCTTGCTGAAAAAAGAGGTTGTGAATCGCCAAGCTACGCTGGGGCTTGCCAATGATGGCGATGCCGACCGTTTTGGAGCTGTAGACCGCTTTGGCAGGTATATCCCCCCTAACGATGTGTTGGTCCTCTTAACCTATCACTTGAAGAAAAATCGAAAGCTCTCCGGCAGGATTGTCCGAACGGTTGCAACGACGCATTTGTTGGACCGAATGGCAGAAAGATACGGGCTGGAGCTGGTAGAGACCCCGGTTGGATTCAAATATATTGGAGAGCAGATGAGAAAAGGCGACGTTTTGATCGGGGGAGAGGAAAGCGGAGGAGCAAGCATACTCGGCCATATCCCCGAAAAGGACGGCGTGCTGATCAATCTTCTGCTGGCTGAAATGTGCGCTTCTGAAGGGAAAGAGATCGACCAAATTTTGCGGGATGTCTATGATGAGTTCGGCGAATTGTTCCATACGCGACTTGATATGCGCCTGCAGGAAAAGCAGCAGTGGATTGAACAAATGGTTTCCTCGCCCCCTGAGCATGTGGGACCTTACCGCGTGCAAGGCGTCAATCGTATGGACGGCATCAAGCTGCTGCTTGAGGAGGGACATTGGGTACTGATTCGCCCTTCGGGAACGGAACCGCTTGTGCGTATTTATTGCGAAGCGACCCATGCAACAGCGCTGGAAAAAATCAAGGAAGCCATCCGTGAATGGTTTCAGGAAATCAAAGTATAACAGATGGGAGAACCTGCCTTTATGGTGAGGTTCTCTTTTGCTGCGAGCCGATTGCCACTGGTGTTTGTAAAGTGTTTGATTTGGGGGTTTTTTATAAAAAAACATTTTGCTAGAATCAATATATGTGTGAAGTCGGTATCTAGATGAGAGATGAGGAACTATGCGTATAGACAAACAAGTATTACAGTCTTTTTTACAAGAAGTAAAGGTAGAAAGCCAGTCGCCAGATGACCCGGTCGTTGTTCTCCATACACCCTATCCGTGGGAATTGGTGGGAACTGGAAATTACGCTGCTGTCTTCGCTCATCCTGACTACCCGCCTGTAGTTATTAAGCTGTATGCTCCAGGTCGTCCTGGCTGGGAAAATGAAATCGAAGTGTATCGCAAGCTAGGGGAGACTCGCTCATTCCCCATATGCTACGATTCGGGAGAAGGCTATTTGGTGATTAAGCGCATGAATGGCATCTCACTATTTGATTGTGTGCGTTTTGGCATTCCAATCCCCCCAAGAGTGATAGAAGATGTAGAAGAAGCGCTTGAGGAGGCGCGCAAAAAAGGTTTGTTTCCACACGACGTTCATGGGAAAAACGTCTTGATGAATCAAGGACGAGGCTATTTGATCGACGTGTCAGACTACTACAAAAACATTCCAGATAGTAAGTGGCGTGATTTACGGAAGGCGTATTACAAGGTATACCTGCCCTTCTTAAAGGATCGAGGATGGAAAATTCCTCTGTGGGTACTGGATGGGGTACGAAAAGGATACCGTTCGTATAAAAAAGCATGGCGCTTGTTCCAATAACCTTACTCTGGTAAAATGAACATTTGACAAAAGTGATTGATAGAGGTTGTTCAAAAAGTCGTCTTTTGATCACGAAGGAGTCGTGAAAGCTAATTCGACATCGAAAATGACGTTCACCTTCGAAGTCCGGTGCTCATGTAGCATGCCTACACTCCGCTCCTCCTTCGTACGGTTCTCGCCATTTTCTCGGCGCTGAAAAGCCAACTTTTTGAACACGCACTGTTAGGCTGATCGGGTCAGATGAAGGAGGATATTCCATTGTTGTATTATCTCATTGCTGCAGTCATTATTGCGCTTGATCAGTGGACCAAGCATCTCGTATTGAATTACATGGAGCGAGGAGAATCAATTCCTTTGATCGCCGATGTATTTCATCTCACCTCACATCGAAATATGGGAGCAGCTTTTGGTATTTTGCAAAACCAACGCTGGCTGTTTATCGTCATTACGATTGCTGTAGTCGTCGGAATCGTGTTCTCCCTGATTCGCATTGGAAAAAAACAACCGCGCACTTCCCTGGCACTTTCTCTCGTATTGGGTGGAGCGATTGGAAACTTTATTGATCGTGCAACGACGGGTCAAGTTGTTGATTTCCTCGATTTTACCTTGATCAATTTTCCGATTTTCAACGTGGCGGATATGGCGATCACGATCGGGGTAGGCCTATTGCTGCTCGATGTTCTTTTGGATGGCAAGAAAAAAGATCGGTAATGGAAGAGTCTGTTTTCGCTGATACTAATGAAACAGACGCGAATATAGTAACCTGATGAGGAGACAAGCATGAACGACACGCAATTATTTGAACGTTATGATTGGAATGTAGAGCCCTCCGATGTAAGTGAGCGGATCGACAAATATATCACCCTGCAAAATGAAGACTGGTCCCGTTCGCAGGTCCAAGCCTGGGTCAAGGAAGGGCGCGTAACGGTTAACGGCGAGCCAATCAAAAACAATTACAAGCTACAGGCCGAGGACGAGGTAACGCTGCGTGTTCCTCCGCCTAAGGAAATGACGATCGAACCAGAAGCTATGCCTCTGGAAATCGTCTATGAGGACAGTGACGTTGTCGTTGTAAACAAGCCACGAGGATTGGTTGTCCATCCGGCACCTGGGCACTATAGTGGGACACTTGTGAATGGATTGCTCGCACACTGTAAGGATTTGTCAGGGATTAATGGTGTGCTTCGCCCAGGCATCGTACATCGTATTGACAAGGATACATCTGGTTTGTTGATGGTCGCAAAAAATGACAAGGCACATGTGGGACTCGCCGAACAACTGAAAGAGCATACTGTGGATCGCAAATACGTGGCGATTGTTCATGGTGTGATCCCACATGAAATGGGGACGATCGACGCTCCGATTGGCCGCGATCCGAAGAACAGACAGCAGATGGCTGTCGTCTTTGAAAACAGCAAGCCAGCCGTTACTCATTTTGTCGTGCTGGAGCGATTCAAGGAGCACACATTGGTAGAGCTCAAGCTGGAGACGGGACGCACCCACCAAATTCGTGTGCACATGAAATACATTGGCTATCCACTCGCAGGTGATCCTAAGTATGGACCAAAAGATACGTTGGACCTCGACGGACAGGCCCTGCACGCGAAAACACTCGGCTTTACCCACCCTCGAACAGGCGAGCGGCTGGAGTTCGAAGCTCCATTGCCAAAAGAATTAATCGATACGATGCAATTTATACGACAATTATAAAGCTGGAGGAATCGTCAATGCTCAAGCGGTTGGCTCATGTGACGTTGTATGTACGTGATTGTGAGGAAGCCCTCCAGTTTTATACAGAGAAGCTCGGTTTTGAAAAACGGATGGATTCCAAAATGGATGACGGCTCCCGGTGGCTTACTATTGGGCTGCCTGATCAGGAACTAGAAATCGTGTTACATGACCCTACGCACTGGCATCATGAAGAGGTAGCACAAGCGATGCTTCAGCAGGTAGGCAAAAATCCGATGTGGGTATGGCAAACAGAGGATTTCGAAGGGACATATGAGACCTTTCGGCAGCGTGGGGTGAGGTTTATTAGTGAACCTCATGAGGTGATGTACGGGAAGGAAGTCATTTTTGAGGACCTGTACGGAAATCGATTTTTGCTGCTGCAACCGACAACGATGTGAAACTTACATAATGAGTATGGGAACGGAAAACGCTAGTAGAGGGCAGAAAGCTTTCTTCTGGCGTTTTTTTAAATCAGAAAGTAGGGAGGAAATGACAGATGCTTAAAGGATGGAGCAGGCTGATTTGCATAGCCAGCACGTTTGCCATGCTAATTGCTGGGAGTGGGCAGGTTATGGCTGCTGAGATTGGGAATCTGCCGCCAGAGCGGGTAAACAAAAACGTTAGTGTTCCGGCGAACATTGCTTTCACCAGTCACCAGAATCTTTATTTACTGGACGGAAGGAATCAGAATGAGGCTCCGAAACAGATTACAAAGAATGGGTTCACAGAGATCGTGGATTGGTCGGCAGATGGGAAATGGCTGTTGTATCTCCAATTCAAAGGAAATGACAACTACTCGACGCCTGGCTATTTGTGGGCGGTAAGGAGCGATGGGAGCGGAGTCATCCAAGTAGATGAAAGACCCGTCATGCAAAAGCCGAAATGGTCTCCAAAAGCAAACACATTCGCCTATACGATCAACATCGGAAGCAATGAAGTGCCGAATACACAGATTGTCCTCAAAACGATCTCGGATCGTGGTGAGCTCACACTGCAAAGTAAAACCACAGCAGATATCGTTGATTTTACATGGATGCCTGATGGTGAAAAGCTGTTGGTTTCCACGCCAGCAGAAAAGAATCGGGCAATGACGCTTGAACTTCGAAGTCTGGTGGGAAAAACGCTAGCAACCTATCCTTTAGCCAAGCCGCCAAAAGTGGAGGAAGGGATTTATCCTTGGGCGCCAGAAGGCATGAAGGTCTCTCCTGATGCAACACGTGTTGCTTTTTTTGTTCGCTATAACTCCGGTTCTCTGTCAGCAGATGGCGTGCCTATCCAGTTATTTAACTTGACACAGCCAAATCAGCTCCCGACAGTTCTTGGAACAGGTCTGGCGTATCCCGATTGGCTCGCATGGTCACCCGACAGCAAATATCTCGCATTTATAGAGGGTGCCGATCGGATCGCCACGATGAACAAACATCTGAATCTGGCAGATCGTGAAGGAAAGGTCGTACCTGCCAGTCAAAAAGAATGGGTAGACACACTGCCAGTCTGGACTAGCAAAGAACAAGCAGCGCTTTACTTCTCACGCGGTAAAGGCACGGAGTATCACTATGATCCGAAAAAAATGATGGTGCCTGGTCAACGCATTTGGAAGCAAGCAGAAACTGGCGAGCAAAAGCAGGTGACACAGGGTACAGAACAGACTGCGGATTACTATCCGACGCCTTCTCATGATGGCACACAGCTGTTGTTCATGAGAATGAACGAAGCAGAGAGAGGATCGTTATTTTTGAAGCAAGGAGATAAGGAAGTCGAGCTGATCAAAGGCATTACAGGTGACATCGGCTATTACGCCAATTATTTGCCACCGTGGATTAGTATTCATTGGAATAGTTAGATTTCTTTTGATTCCATTGACACCTGCCTTGTTCCATGACATAATTCTACTTGACGAATGGAACCTTTAAATCCAGTCCAGTGAGGCTGGCAAGGGCACGGAAGAGACGCGGTAGCGAAAAAGAGGGAGCTCCCTCTAGTAGCTAACGTGTCCAAACGGCTTCTTGTCTCCTGACAAGGAGCCGTTTTTCTTTAAGTCCACTGTTCCCGTCGAGGAGGGAAAAGCAGATGATCAACAAAAGTGTCATCATGGATGAAGCAGCAATTCGCCGGGCGCTAACACGAATTGCACACGAAATCATTGAACGCAACAAGGGTGTCGAGGATTGCATCATCGTCGGGATCAAAACCAGAGGGATTTACTTGGCACAACGTCTGGTAGAAAGAATCGAAATGATTGAGAATGTAAAAGTACCAGTCGGTGAGCTGGACATCACTTTCTACCGTGACGACTTGCAGCACAAGTCAGAAGATGCCGTCTTGCAGGGTTCGTCCCTCCCATCCCAAATTACGGGTAAAACGGTTATTCTCGTAGATGATGTACTCTACACTGGACGTACTGTACGAGCTGCGCTTGACGCGCTGATTGACAACGGACGTCCACGGATGATCCAACTGGCTGTGCTGGTCGATCGCGGTCACCGCGAGCTTCCGATCCGCCCGGATTTCGTAGGGAAAAATGTTCCGACAGCCCGCACGGAAATCGTGGATGTGCAGCTGGATGAGGTTGACGTGATGGATATCGTATCCATCAGGCAGCTTCTTTAAAAATTAAATGATTCCTCTTTAAAAACGATCCCGTGAGGTCGGCAAGAGGCAGGAAGTCTTCCCACTAGATGATGGAGAAGCTCGCCTCTTTGTGTCCGCACAAAGAGGCTTTTTGTTTGAAAGAAAACAGTAACACAGGGGGAACATAGGGTCATGAGCCAAAAAAACTTCGTAGACGTAGACGAAACGCCACATATATCTCGATTGCTGCCACTTAGCATCCAGCATTTGTTTGCCATGTTTGGTTCGACTGTACTCGTACCAATCCTGACTGGACTGGATGTAGCCACTGCCCTGTTCACGAGCGGTATTGGAACGCTGTTGTTCCTGTGGATTACAAAAGGAAGAATACCGAATTACCTCGGTTCCTCGTTCGCCTTTATCGGACCGATCATTGCAGTAAGTGCTTCACACGGTGTAGGAACCGCGCTACTAGGATGCTTTCTCTCGGGGATTGTGTACATCATCGTCGCGGCAATTGTGAAGAAAGCTGGAGTCAAGTGGCTTGACAAAGTACTCCCGCCAGTCGTCATTGCTTCGGTTATCGTTGTAATCGGACTTAGCCTTGCAGGCGTAGCAGTAGATATGGCAACGAAAGTTACCGTAGATGGTCAATCACAAATGTCGCTTACATCCATTGAAATCTCACTGGTTACTATGATCGTGACTATTCTTGCAGCAGTTATGCTGCGCGGGTTCTTCGGACTGATTCCAATTCTGATCGGAATTATCGTAGGGTATGTGTACACGCTCTTGCGCCACCCTGGCTTGATCGACTTTCAAAAGGTAGCTGAAGCGCCTGTGTTCGTAAGCTTTAAAGACATGTTCACTACCCACTTCAAGTTTGGTGCAGTAGCAGAAGTCATCACACAGCCATCCGCTTGGATCGCTGCACTGGTTATCGCTCCTGTAGCGTTCGTAACACTCGCCGAGCACTTGGGTCACCTGCTCGTAACGAGCAAGGTCATGGACCGCGATTTGATGAAAAATCCGGGGCTGCATCGCAGCTTGCTCGGAGATGGTATTGCGACATCACTGGCAGCCTTTATCGGTGGACCACCAGCTACGACGTATGGAGAAAACATCGGTGTACTCGCCATCACTCGGGTTTACAGCCGAGTTGTGATCGCACTGGCAGCAGTAATGGCCATCTTGTTCGCCTTCATCGGCAAAATCAGCACGCTTTTGATGAGCATTCCGACTCCGGTCCTGGGCGGAGTATCTATCATCCTGTTCGGAATTATCGCAGCACAGGGTCTGCGGATGTATGTTGAAAACAAAGTAGACTTTGCCAATAAACGCAATATGATCGTCGCCGCAGCGATTCTGGTTACAGGAATCGGCGGATATAAAATCAGCTTCGCGGGCTTAGGTGTCTTGAATGATTTAACCATCGACAATATCGCCTTCTCTACCTTCCTCGGCATCATCCTGCATGTAATTCTGCCAGGCAAGGAATCAGCGATGGGAGAGGCAAACCGAGAGCAGGAACAGAATACAGAAACAGCTTGATACGTTCGAATTCCTTTAAATCCAGTCCCGAGAGGCTGGCAAGGCATAGAACGCTGTTTAACGACGCCCAAAATCGGCGGACTACACAGCTTCTTGTCTCACTTGCCCTCTCAAAACGGCAACGAGATTCAAGAAGCTTTTTCTTTCGACCGTATAAGCATGACAAGGTACCTCAGCGTCTGCTCCAGGCATTACGGCGGTGAAACTTTCCGCTTAAACGCGGTCGCTCCAACATGAACAAGCCTCGGTAGAGGTTTTCTTCTAAATCAGAGAAAACGGAGGAATTCAAGATGAACAACATGGCGCACCTGATTGGCTTGAAAGATTTAACCAAGGAACAGATGATTCAATTGCTGGAGCGCGCAGAGTACTGGGCGAATCGCCCTGCCGAGCAGGCAACTATTTTGCACGGACGCTTTGTGGCGAATCTGTTCTTTGAAGCAAGCACCAGAACCCGCTTCTCATTTGAAGTAGCTCAAAAGAGACTGGGTGCCCACGTGTTAAACTTCATACCTGAAACCTCCTCTGCTGTAAAAGGTGAGACGGTGTATGACACCATCCGTACCCTGGAAGCGATGGGAGTGGAGGCAGCTGTCATCCGCACGAAAAAAGAGGGACTGCTGCAAGAGCTGGCAGAAACAGTCGACATGAAGCTGATCAACGCAGGGGACGGAACAAATGAGCACCCAACGCAGAGCCTCTTGGACCTGTTGACCATGAAACGTCAATTCGGCAAGCTGTCAGGACTCACCGTCGCGATTATCGGCGACCTGCGCCACAGCCGGGTACTCGGATCACACCTGCACGCGATGCCGAAGCTCGGTGTCAACCTGCTTCTCTCTGGACCGACCAGCATGATGCCAGCGCAAGTCCCTGATGGTGTGAAAATCGTCAGCATGGAAGAAGCAGTTCAGACAGCGGACGTAGTCATGATGCTCCGCGTACAACTGGAGCGTCACTCTGAATCACTCTACATTTCCAAGGAAGAGTATCATCAGGCACATGGATTGACACTGGAGCGTGCAAAAATGATGAAAGCTGGCGCGGTGATTATGCATCCGGCACCAGTGAATCGTGGGGTAGAGATCCATACAGACCTGGTAGAGTGCGAGACATCACTGATTCAAAGACAGGTAACCAACGGAGTAGCAGCACGCATGGCAGTACTAGAAACGTTACTGAAAGGGAGCGAAATGACATGGGAACCATCCTTGGCAACGGCAACATACTAAATCAAGCGGGAGAGCTTATCCCGGTAGAAATATTGGTTGAAGGCGGACAAATCAAAGCAATTGGCCAGGCAATAGCGAGAGAAGGACACGAATGGATCGATTGCAAAGGCGGCATGATCAGCGCAGGTCTCATCGACGTGCACGTTCATTTGCGCGAGCCTGGATTTGAACATAAAGAAACAATCGAAACAGGAGCAAAAGCAGCGGTAAAAGGCGGCTTTACAACCATCTCCTGCATGCCTAATACGCGCCCTTCCATCGATAGCGTGGAAACAGTGAAGTACATTTTGGACAAAGCACGCGAGGCTGGTATGGCACGTGTGATTCCATACGGTGCGATTACGATCCGCCAATTGGGTAAAGAACTGACCGACTTCGCAGGATTGAAGGAAGCAGGAATTTTTGCCCTGACAGATGATGGAGTAGGCGTTCAATCTACCGGCATGATGAAAACAGCGATGAAAGCAGCGGCTGAGCTCGGAATCTCCATCGTGGCTCACTGTGAGGATGAAGACTTGTTGATCCCGGGAGCTGCTCTGCACGATGGAGTTGTAGCTGCCCGTCATGGACTGCCGGGTATCCCATCTGAATCCGAATCCATCCACGTAGGACGCGACATCTTGCTGGCGGAACAAACAGGTGTCCACTACCATGTATGCCACATCAGTGCAAAAGAATCCGTCCGTCTCGTACGGGATGGCAAACGAGCGGGAGTGAATGTCACTTGCGAAGTGACGCCACACCATCTGCTCTTGTGTGACGAGGATATTCCAGACAATCTCGATACAAACTGGAAAATGAATCCGCCGCTTCGCTCTCGTGAGGATCGCGCTGCTCTCATCGCAGGACTGAAGGACGGCACGATCGATATGATTGCCACTGATCATGCGCCTCATACAGCAGAAGAAAAAGCAAACGGCATAAACCGCGCACCGTTTGGAATTGTTGGACTGGAGACAGCTTTCCCACTGCTCTATACGCATCTGGTTCAAACGGGCGAGCTGACGCTCAAAACGCTGGTGGAGCTACTGACGATAAAGCCTGCCAACGCTTTCGGACTGCCATACGGTCGTCTTGAAGTAGGAGCACCTGCAGACTTGACTGTTATCGATCTGGAAACAGAAAAAACGATCGATCCGACAACCTTTGCGAGCAAAGGAACCAATACACCGTTTACAGGTTGGGCATGCAAGGGCTGGCCAATCCTGACACTGGTAGATGGCCAAATCGTACATCAAGAGGGCTAGAAAATAGAGAGCAGCCAAGCAAATACAGGCTGGCAAAACGGGTAAGGCGATAGCGTCTTACCCGACACAGAAGGAGGAGCGTTAGATGCGTGCTAGATTGATCTTGGAAGACGGAACAGAGTTTATCGGTACAGCTTTTGGGGCGACAAAGGAATCCTACGGGGAAGTCGTGTTCAATACGGGCTTGACAGGTTATCAAGAGGTTTTGTCAGACCCATCTTATTGCGGACAAATCGTAACGATGACCTATCCGTTGATCGGAAATTACGGAATCAACCGGGACGATTTTGAAGCTGTGCGCCCATACATTCACGGCTTTGTGGTACGCGAACACTGTGACATGCCAAGCAACTGGCGCAATACCAACACACTCGATGAGCTTTTGAAAACATATGACATCCCGGGGATTGCCGGAATTGATACGCGGATGCTGACCAGAAAAATCCGCTACCATGGAACGATGAAAGGAATGATTACGACCAGTGAAGCTCCGCTTACTGAGTTGGTTGCAGCACTGACAGGCACACAGCTAATGACGGATCAGGTATCACGTGTTTCTACCAAAAGCGTCTTTAGCTGCCCTGGCACCGGACATCGTGTTGCACTAGTGGACTTCGGTTCCAAGCACGGAATCTTGCGTGAGCTGACGAAGCGTAACTGCGACGTGGTGGTTGTTCCTTACAACGTAACAGCCGAGGAAATTCGCCGTATCCAGCCGGATGGCATCCTGCTCTCAAACGGACCTGGAGATCCAAAAGATGTGCCAGAGGCAGTAGAGATGATTCGCGGGATTTTGGGAGAGTACCCACTGTTCGGAATTTGTCTGGGACACCAATTGTTTGCACTTGCATCTGGCGCTGATTCCATGAAATTGAAATTCGGTCATCGTGGTGGAAACCATCCGGTGAAGGAATTGCCTACAGGCAGAACCTACATTACTTCGCAAAACCATAGCTATGCTGTCCAGGAAGAGTCCCTGGCTGGAACAGAGCTGGAAATTACACATGTTGCACTAAATGACGGTACGATTGAGGGACTTCGCAACGTGTCGAAGAACGCTTTCTCCGTTCAATATCACCCGGAAGCAGCACCAGGTCCATATGACTCCGGTTACTTGTTTGATCAGTTTCTTGCAATGATGGATACCGCTAAGGGGGAGAAAACTCATGCCAAAACACGCTAATTTAAAAAAGATCCTCGTGATCGGTTCTGGTCCTATCGTTATCGGGCAAGCAGCTGAGTTTGACTACGCAGGTACGCAAGCCTGCGAAGCTTTAAAAGAAGAGGGTATGGAAGTTGTTCTGATCAACTCCAACCCAGCAACGATCATGACCGACACCAACATGGCTGACAAAGTGTACATCGAGCCCATCACGCCAGAATTTGTGGCGCGTGTCATTCGTAAAGAAAAGCCAGACGGACTTTTGCCTACACTAGGCGGGCAAACAGGATTGAACATGGCAGTAGCACTTGCTGAAGCAGGCGTACTGGAGCAAGAAAATGTGAAGCTTCTCGGCACCAAGCTGGAGTCGATCAAGCAAGCAGAGGACCGCGAATTGTTCCGCGCCCTGATGAATGAGCTGGGCGAGCCTGTTCCAGAATCCGTAATTGTAAGTACAGTTGAGGAAGCAGTAGACTTCGCAAATGAGATCGGCTATCCAATCATTGTACGTCCAGCCTACACCTTGGGTGGAACTGGCGGAGGTATTTGTGACGATGAAGAAACTCTACGTGAAATTGTCGCGAGCGGCTTGAAATACTCGCCGATCACCCAATGCCTGATCGAGAAGAGCATTGCGGGCATGAAGGAAATCGAGTACGAAGTGATGCGTGATGCAAGCGACAACTGCATCGTGGTCTGCAACATGGAAAATATCGATCCGGTCGGCGTTCACACAGGTGATTCGATTGTAGTAGCACCGAGCCAGACACTCGCAGATCGTGAGTACCAAATGCTGCGCTCCTCCGCCCTGAACATTATTCGTGCACTGGGGATCGAGGGCGGCTGCAACGTACAGTACGCACTCGACCCGCACAGCTTCCAATACTATGTGATCGAGGTTAACCCACGCGTGAGCCGTTCCTCTGCGCTTGCTTCCAAAGCAACTGGTTATCCGATTGCCAAAATGGCTGCAAAAATCGCGATTGGCTACACCCTGGACGAGCTGAAAAACCCGGTAACCGGCCAAACCTACGCATGCTTTGAGCCAACACTGGACTACATTGTTAGCAAAATTCCACGCTGGCCGTTCGACAAGTTTCAATCTGCCAACCGCAAGCTCGGCACACAGATGAAAGCAACCGGTGAAGTTATGGCGATCGGACGCACGTTTGAAGAATCGATTATGAAAGCAATCCGCTCCCTGGAGATTGGCAGCTACCATATCGAAATTAAAGGCGCAGCAGATATTCCTGCTGAAGAACTGAAAGCACGCCTCGTACAAGCAGACGATGAGCGCCTGTTCCTACTGGCAGAAGCACTGCGTCGCGGATGGACAATCGATGAGCTGCATGCACTGACCAAGATCGACCTGTTCTTCCTGCACAAGTTCCACAAGATGGTTGCTTTTGAAGCGGAATTGGCTCAAGGACTGACGACTGAAAAGCTGTATGAAGCCAAACGCATGGGCTTTACGGATAGAAAAATTGCAGAGCTCTCCGGGCAAGCAGAGGATGCAGTTCGTGAACTACGCATAGAAAACGGATTTGTTCCGGTTTATAAAATGGTTGATACTTGCGCAGCTGAGTTTGAAGCGCAGACACCATACTACTACTCCAGCTACGAGACTGAGGACGAGCGTATCGAAACAGGCAAAAAACGCGTAGTCGTGCTCGGCTCCGGTCCAATCCGGATCGGTCAAGGGATTGAGTTTGACTATGCGACTGTACACGCTGTCTGGGCGTTGAGAGAAGCTGGCTATGAAGCAGTCATCGTCAACAACAACCCAGAAACTGTTTCAACCGACTTCAATACCTCCGATCGTCTCTACTTTGAACCGCTGTACATCGAGGATGTGATGAACATTCTAGATGCAGAAAAACCAGAGGGTGTCATCGTACAGTTTGGCGGTCAAACGGCAATCAACCTGGCTGACAAGCTGGCTGCTCGCGGAATCAAAATTTTGGGAACGAGCCTGGAAAACATCGATGCGGCAGAAAACCGTGAAAAGTTCGAAGCACTCTTGCGCGAGCTGGAAATCGCTCAGCCACCAGGAAAAACAGTAACTTCCGTAGACCAAGCAGTGGTCGCCGCAGAAGGCTTGGGCTTCCCGGTATTGGTTCGACCGTCTTATGTCCTCGGTGGACGCGCAATGGAGATTGTCTACAATCAGCCTGAGCTCTTGGAGTACATGGAAAAAGCGGTAAAGGTCAATCCTGATCATCCGGTACTCGTAGACCGATACATGGTAGGGGTGGAAGCCGAAGTAGATGCGATTTGCGACGGCGAAAATGTCCTGATTCCGGGCATTATGGAGCACATTGAGCGTGCAGGGGTTCACTCCGGTGACTCGATTGCGGTATATCCACCACAATCCCTGTCGCAGGCGATCAAGGATGAGCTGGTCGAAATGACAACCAAGCTGGCTCGCGCGCTGCAAATCAAAGGCTTGCTCAATATCCAGTTCGTTATCTACAAAGATCGTCCATATGTCATCGAGGTAAACCCTCGCTCCTCCCGTACAGTGCCATTCCTCTCCAAAGTGACAGGAATTCCGATGGCCAATATCGCAACGAAGGCGATTCTCGGACACTCGATCGTAGACCAAGGCTTTACACCTGGCTACCATCCAGAGGAGAAAGTGGTTTCGGTGAAAGTACCGGTGTTCTCCTTTGCCAAGCTGCGTCGTGTAGATATTACCCTCGGTCCTGAGATGAAGTCTACAGGTGAAGTTATGGGACGTGAGAGCACGCTGGCTAAAGCGCTCTACAAGGGCTTGGTAGCAGCTGGCATGAATATCCCGACACAAGGAACACTGCTCGTGACGGTAGCCGATAAAGACAAGGAAGAAGCACTGGATATCGTAAAACGATTCCGCCAGCTGGGCTTCAAGCTGATGGCGACTGCTGGTACGGCAGATTATCTGGAACTGGCTGGACTGCCAGTGACGCGCGTAAACAAGCTGTCTGAAGGCACGCCAAACCTGCTGGATGTGATCCATACAGGAGAAGCAAACATCGTGCTCAATACACTGACCAAAGGCAAAACGCCACAGCGTGACGGCTTCCGCATTCGCCGTGAAGCAGTGGAAAATGGAGCTGTATGCCTGACCTCGCTCGATACGGCAGCTGCCCTGCTGCACGTACTTGAGACCATTACGTTCTCGACAGAAGCGATGCCAGCCCAGATGGCAGGAGCAAAAGTAACGGTGACCGTTTAAGGAATAAGGAACAAACCGAGCAGAAAAGAGGAGAGTAGTGTGCAACCACAAACCATTGATATTCGTGAGCGCATGATCGTTGCGCTCGACTTTTCCACGCTGGAAGAGATCAAGCAGTGCCTGGAGCCATTGCAAGGGCATATCCGCTATGTAAAAGTAGGCATGGAGCTCGCTTATGCAGAAGGACCAGCCATCGTATCCTATCTGAAGGAAAAGGGACTGAAGGTATTTCTTGACCTCAAGGTACACGATATCCCGAATACGGCCAAAGGTGCGATGAGGAGCCTCGCGCGTCTGGGAGCAGACATGGTGAACGTCCATGCTGCTGGCGGGGTAGCGATGATGGCAGCGGCGAGAGAAGGACTGGAGCAAGGGACAGCAGCTGGTGCTGCTCGTCCCATCCTGATCGGGGTCACCATGCTTACTTCTACTGGACTACGGACGATGAACCAGGAGTTGATGATTCCAGGCTCAGTTGAAGACGTGGTCGTACACTACGCCATGATGACAAAGCAGGCTGGTTTGGACGGGGTTGTCGCTTCCCCACTTGAGGTTCCTATGATTAAAAAGGCAGCAGGTGACGCATTCGTAACCGTGACACCTGGAATTCGCCCAATCGGAGCTGACCAGGGAGATCAAACGCGAATTACAACACCAGAAGAGGCTTTCCGTTTGGGAAGCGATTATCTCGTGATTGGTCGTGCGATTACGAATGCAAAAGATCCAGTGGCTACCTGGCAAAGTATCGTGCAAGCTGTAGAAGCGGATCGGAAATAATGAATTACCTGGAGGGAAGAATCAAAATGACGAATACGATTGCGAAAAGCATCGCGGGCAGCTTGCTTTCGATCGGTGCTGTTCACCTGCGACCAGATCAGCCTTTTACATGGACATCTGGAATTAAATCTCCTATTTATTGCGATAATCGAATCACCATGTCTCACCCACAGGTTCGTCGCGAAATCGCTCGTGCATTTGCAGAGCTGATTCGTGAGCGCTATCCACAAGCAGAGGTAGTAGCGGGTACTGCGACAGCTGGTATCCCACATGCTGCATGGGTAGCCGAGCTGCTTGATCTACCGATGATTTATGTGCGTGACAAGGCAAAAGGTCACGGTCGTCAAAATCAGATTGAGGGTGCTTTGACTGCTGGTCAAAAAGTAGTGGTCATCGAAGATCTGATTTCTACTGGAGGCAGCTCGCTTAAAGCAGCTCAAGCTGTTCAAGCAGAGGGCGGGGAAGTTCTTGGAGTCGTAGCGATCTTCAGCTATCAATTCCCAGACGCAGAAGCTTTGTTTGCCGAAGCGGGTGTACCTTGCACAACCATCTCCAACTATACAGCGCTGCTGGAGGCGGCATCCGAGCAAGGTGTCATCACTTCCGAGCAGGAGAAAATTTTGGGAGAATGGCGTAAATCCCCACGTACCTTTTTTGAATAAAAACGAAATAGGCAGGCTCCAATGAGGTGGATACGATACAAAAATCGTCTCCACTCTTTTTTGGGAAGATAGAATCTCAACTGATTTTCAGACAGCGAGAGGAGTACTTTTGTGCAAAAAGCGAATCATGTAGAAGAAACAAAATCAACACAGATCAAAACACTTGTCGGGTCCATACTGGGGTATGCAGCAGAAGGCTTGGACATGCTTTTATTGGCTTTTGTACTCGTTTTTATTATCGATGAATTCGGTTTATCTCCTGTCCAAGCAGGAAATCTTACTCTTGTAACGACGATAGGTATTTTGATTGGTTCTTATTTATTTGGCTTTCTCGCGGATATTTACGGACGCATTCGCATTTTTACGTTAACGATTTTACTTTTTTCCATTGCTACAGCATTAAC
Source organism: Brevibacillus reuszeri (assembly GCF_002897295.1). Classification (GTDB taxonomy): domain Bacteria; phylum Bacillota; class Bacilli; order Brevibacillales; family Brevibacillaceae; genus Brevibacillus; species Brevibacillus reuszeri_A. Next base: position 69,292 of record NZ_BEXF01000010.1, on the reverse strand, counting down.
TTACTTCGCAACCGACTATTCGCATCTGATGATTCTTCGCTTTTTGGTCGGTCTCGGCGTCGGTGGAGAATTTGGAATCGGGATGGCGGTAGTAACAGAGACATGGTCTAAAAAGCAACGGGCCAAAGCGACTTCGGGTGTAGCACTCGGATGGCAGCTTGGTGTACTCGCTGCCTCGGTATTGCCAGCTATCATTGTTCCGACTTTTGGATGGCGCGCAGTCTTTCTGTTTGGACTATTGCCTGCACTGCTTGCCGCTTATGCACGCTTTGGTCTAAAGGAGCCAGAAATCTGGAAAAGCAAAAACGAATACAAAAAGCATTTACAGAAAAAGGCGGCAGAAGGAACGCTTACGGCTGATGAGGAAAAAGCTCTGAAGCAAATGACTACGTTCCCTCTACGTAAACTGTTTGCAACCAAAAAGCTAACCATTGCTACAATCGGACTCATCATCATGTCCTTTATTCAAAACTTCGGTTACTATGGTATCTTTTCATGGATGCCTACCGTGCTCGCGCAAAAATACGGATACACCTTGGCTAAAGCAAGTGGCTGGATGCTGATTTCCACGATCGGTATGCTGATCGGAATTATGGTGTTCGGTATTCTCGCTGATAAAATTGGTCGCAAAAAGACGTTTTCGATTTACTACATCGGGGGAACAATCGCATGTGTGCTGTACTTCTTTGTTTTTACCGATGAATCGGTACTGCTGTGGGGGAGCGCCCTCTTAGGGTTCTTTGTAAACGGAATGATGGGCGGCTTTGGAGCAGTGCTTGCGGAAAACTACCCGGCAGAGGCACGTTCCACAGCAGAAAACTTTATTTTTGGTACAGGCCGCGGTCTGGCAGGCTTTGGACCAGCCATCATCGGGATGCTGAGTGTTGGTGGAAACATCATGGGAGCGATGTCGTTGGTATTCCTCGTCTACCCAATTGGTCTCTTGGTTATGCTGACAATGGTGCCAGAGACAAAAGATGTAGAATTGGACTAATAAAGCCTGGTGGCTGGTTAATCGCCACACAAAGAAGGAAGCGATCTCTCCAGTGATTCATGATTGGAGGGGGTCGTCTTTTTTGTTTTCGTGGGAATAACCAACTGTTCAACGAAAATAAAGAATTAGACCGGAGCACCTAATGTTAATAGGAGTTCCGGTCTTCTACAGCACTACTGACATACCCAAGACCACTAAAAGACTTGATCATTCATTGGCTCCCAGCCTCGGTAAGCGATTGCTTTTTCGCTTGCCCCAAGGTTTTTTGACCGATATCAACACTACGGTTACCAATAAAATTAATTGGCCTGCACCGAAAAGTAAAAGCATAAGCCGGTCATGCAAATAAGCAGTGTTGTTAAGAGCATTCAGACGTTCAGTTAACGTAATAGTAATTGCATCCTGAACCCAAATGTTCAGTACACCTCCTGAGGCGATAAGTATCAACGCGATCACTTCTTTAGAAATAATCCAATAATATTTCGTTAACCCCCAATGTGTCCGCACTGACAGGACAATCCCCGTAATAACAACTCCCAATGCGCCTGGAATAATGAGAGCCAAGTCAAAAATATGCATGAAAGAATGAGCCGCGTACAGGAACTCTCCGTTCGACGTCAGGTGAATCAGAACAATCATTACAATCTGAGTAAAGCCTCCTCCGATCCACATCGCAGTAAACAGCAAATGGGAAATGAGCCACCAGCTTTTTTGATTTTGCGTTAATTTTCTGGACATTCCTTACACTCCTTTTTTCGGTCAGCCGAAAAATGATATAATGGGTCCATGTAACTTATCTCCTGAAATAAGAAATTTATCTCGCGAGATAAGATAATTATAAACAGGGGGATTCTCTTGTGTCAACAAACGAAAGGGAAAATCTGCTCCATATCTTCAATGAACAGTTGCGGCATTTTAGTACGGATACTATTTTGTTTCACCAAGCTGTGGCCGAAAAGCTCGGATTAAACTCGACGGACCATAAATGCTTGGACATTATATTGCGGAATCAGCCGATAACAGCGGGGAAACTTTCGGATTTGACGGGGCTGACGACAGGAACGGTTACGGGAGTTATTGACCGCCTAGAAAAAGCGGGTTATGTGTTCCGTGAAAAGGATCAGGAAGATCGCAGAAAAGTGATGGTCCGCGTCCACACGAAAAAGGCAGAGAGCGAAATCATGTCGCATTTGCAATCGTTCGGACATTCGATGAAAGAGATGCTTGAGCAGTATGATAACGAACAAATCAAGTTCCTCTTTGACTTTTTTGAAAGGAGCCGGGATATTCTCCTGAACGAGACCTTGAAGCTAAAAAAATAAAAAATGACACATATCAGGCCATCCTTTAGCGGATGGCCTGATTATAATATTTGCTGCACACCAGCCAGTCTGAGCATTTTGCCGAGGATCGTTTAGACGTGTAATTGCACACCCTCGGAATAATAGAATGCTTCGATATCTCATATTACAAGATTTTCTTGCGCCATTAAGAAAGCTACTTTTGCCCTTGCTTCCTGTATCCGTTCACGAAATAACCCAGAAGCTGATCATCAGACTGTGTCCAAGCTCGAGTGTAGGTGTCAGCTAATTCAGCTTGAATCGCACCTTTGTCACCACAATGCAGCATGACGGCATGAGCCATTTGTTTCATCTCGGTCATTTCCTGTTGGAACTGGCTTTTCGGCATGGGAGCTCCGTGGGATTCTACATAGGTATCGGCATCAAATGCTTCAATTTTGTCCATCAGCTCTAAAAATGAGGTAGGGGTATAGCTCCATTCACAAGCGTAAATATCGGGTGCCAAGCAATCACCGAGGAAAAGCGTTTTTGCCTCTTTGACATACAAAACAATCGAGTCTTGCGCGTGGTCTCCACCTACGTGCTGCAAAATGCAGGTGACCTGCCCCAAATCGATTTCCAGTCGCTCCTCAAAAACAACGGTAGGAGACACAATGGATATCTCACTGCGGAGAAGTCCGGGCAGCTCCTTTTTGATCATTTCCGCGCAAAAGGAAATCTCTATCCCTTCCTCTACGCGCTGATCAAGGGCCTCGTCGGTCCAAGCGAATTCAGCGAGCTTTTCCATCTCGTATTTTGTTTGTACATGTGCGATGGAAGGCAGATTCATATAGCTCAATCCGAAAATATGATCCCAGTGCCAATGTGTCAGCACCACCATACTTGTACGTGGAAGCTCATAGGCTGACAACCCTTTAAGAAAAAGGGAGGCATGAGCAGGGGAGTTTCCAGCGTCCATAATAAGCGTGCGGTCCGTGCCAGATATGGCGGCTAGAATCGGGCGATCTGTATCATGATTGGCAGGCAGATAGAGAATATGCTCATGCAGCCGAGTGATTTCTTGTTTTTCACTGGACTGCACACCCTGACTGGAAGGGACTGTGGAGGTTAACATAGAGTAATAACGAATGGGTTTCCCCAGCTGCTTCGCGTACGCGATTTCTTTCGAGGTACTGCTCCCGATATACTCACCAACGTCAATGACCACAATCTCATCGGCCATTTCAATTTTTTTCGCATGAATTTTTTCAAACAGTGCTTCCTGCTCGGAGGTAACAGCGATGCCCTCGCTTTGCTCGAAGAACCCTACGCTAATCACGATGTTTCCTTGCAAGGTGAGAGTCGCTTCCATTTCACGAAATTGTTTCTTGAATCGGGTTGATCCACATAAAGTGATGACGCGCAATTAGGCTCGCTCCTATCTGAGGTTCAATGTCTTACTTAGATCATTAGAGATGCTTGTAGAAAAATCCTTCTCCTATCATTTTCATTTAGGGAATATTGACAGGCCTCTCAGTATTCTATAATCTGGAAATATTTAAATGAAAGATTCTGGACGAAATAAAGAGGAGGACGTATGAAACTTTACGATATTTCACGCCCACTGAAACGAGGAATGCCAACCTGGCCAGGCGATACACCATTTCAATATGAAGTAAGCTGGCCGAAATCTGATAGTGGCTCTGTGAATGTAGGCAAGCTGACGATGAGCATCCACACGGGAACTCACGTAGATGCCCCGTTTCATTTCGACGACGAAGGCAGAAAAATAACGGATCTCGACCTGAACTTATACGTAGGGCAAGCGAAACTCGTTGACGTAGCAGGCAGGACGAGCATCGGTGCAGATGATTTGGCCAATATTGATCTGACAGGCATTACACGTCTGTTGTTGCGCACGTCCTCCTGGAGTGACCCCGACCAGTTTCCAGAATCGATTTGCTATCTACGACCGGATCTTGCTCCCTTTCTCGCTGAAAAAGGGATTCGGTTGATTGGCGTAGATGTTCCTTCGGTAGATCCGCTCGATAGCAAAGAATTGCCTGCCCACCATGGATTACACCAGAACGATATTCATATTTTAGAAGGCTTGTGGCTGGGGGATGTAGAGCCAGGCATTTATGAGCTGATCGCTCTCCCGCTGCAAATTGAAGAAGCAGACGGCAGTCCGGTACGAGCAGTTCTTCGTGGCTGAACCAGTTGTCCTGCATTTCAGAAAGAAAAAGCGAAAAACCGTCCATGCCATGTACGGCGTGAACGGTTCTTCTTTCTATACTCAACTTACGATCTACTTGATTTGCAATAGCGGCGAGGTTTTTTCAATGACATCCCACGCCATACCCCGAGCTTTGAGTCTATCCAAAAAGGGGATGGGATCAATCAGCTCAGGAGGGATGCAGCCCGTAGTGGTCAAAAGCCCCTCCGCAATCATGTCCACAGCAACAACAGGTGGGATTCCTGTTTGCCAGATCGTCGCCTGGAATTCGGTTTTATAAAAAACCTCGTCATGATTCGCGATCGTGTAGACGTAAACTTCTTTTCGCTTGTTATCCTTTCTGCCCTTGACGAGTGCGCCGACGCTGGAGTATCCGTGAATTTTTCCGGCGAGATCAACCGGCTTTGGCATCGACGTCACGACAACATCACGAGGGGATACACGCACGCCTTTGACCTCAATCTCCTCGTCACTGTCCAACCCCAAATAGCGCAGCACTTTTAATGTGTTTACAAAGTCGGGATGCAGCGCGTATTTGAAATCGACATATTTGCAGCCTTTGGCACGGCCAATCGTTTCCCCTAATGTCGTAGCCTCTTCGTGCTCTACGTTATAGCAGTCCAGCCAGCCAATCGGCTCTGGGAACTCAAACTCTTCCTTATTGGCGAAAGGGGATGGAAAATATTGCTCTCCTTGGTCAGCTGTCCAATAGTTCGGTTTGGCCAGACACTCCTGGATTGCCGTCTGCGGACTGAAATAGGAGCAAAAGCCGTCGTAATCCACAACCGAATTGTCGCCGTCCCGAATCAGAATGGCATCCACCTCGTCCAGCTGGTCAACAGCGTAGCGGGCGGCAATGTTGGAAAAACCTGGATCGCATCCAAGCCCCATGATCCCGAGAATTCCGGCAGCGCGGAACTGATCATTCCAGGAAAGCTGTTTTCGCAGCCATTGTGGACCGGATGAGGCGGTGTCAATATAATGTGTTTTTGTATTCAAGCAAGCCTTCATCACATCAAAATTGTTTTCTGGCAGCCCGATATGAAGCAGCAAATCAATGTCGCCGAGTATGGCCTGCACGCTAGATACATCGCGGGCATCCACCCGTTTTACCTGAATCTCCACATCTGTTTCCCTGCGCAGCTCTGCAGCTAGCTCCTCCGCAGGACCGATCGAAATATCAGCTAATACCAGCTTCGTTACATAACGAGATTTGATCAGTTCACATGCGCTTACTTGTCCGACTCCACCAACGCCTACGATTGCGACTCTCATAGAGTCCTCCTCCCTGATGGGCAAATCGACTATCTTCGCATTCGGAACAACCATTTTTCCAGAAACAATTCCTTGTGAGCAAGACAATCCATCACTTCAGAAATAGTTGTCGCCGTGCTGACACCATAGCGGCTGTGTTCTGGAGGGCGTAATCTCAAATTCAATTTCATGGATACCTCCTTGGTAAAAAAGAATGGGATTAGTATCTATGTATATGATTCGCCCCAGACGTCCCATGCGCAAAGAGCGTATGAAAAACATGTAAATGACCTGCTTGATAATAGGCTTATTTTCTCTAATAATAACGATGTATAGATCGAGCTGCGAAGAAAGCTATGCCAAGAAGGAAAAGGGAGAACATCGATGGAAGCAATGACGATTGTGCTGTTTGGTGCAACAGGTGACTTGGCAAAACGAAAAATATTCCCGGCCCTGTTCAACCTGTATGTCGATCATAAGCTGCCGGCCTCTTATTCGATCGTGGGGGTAGGCAGAAGAAGCTATGCGGATGCTGATTTTTTGCAAAGCATAGAGCAATCTATCCGCGAGGTGGTACAGAGTAGGGAGATTCCACCCAGTACAAGCCAGGCATTTTTGTCTGCCATCCGCTACGTAGCAGTTGACGTGACGAAAAAAGAAGCGTATCAGGCATTACATGATCTCGTCGTGTCGCGCGAACTGGAAGCGAGTCTTCCGCAAAATCGCTTATTTTATTTGTCTGTAGCTCCAGAGCTATTCGACATAATTGCCATGAATATAAAGGCGAGCGGGCTTGGAGATACGGCAGGCTGGAAAAGACTGATCATCGAGAAACCGTTTGGGCATGATCTGCAATCAGCGGAGGCTTTGAATAACAAGCTTAGTGCGTCCTTTACAGAAGAAGAAATCTATCGAATCGATCACTATTTGGGAAAGCCTATGGTCCGCAATCTGGAAGCACTCGAATTTGCAAACCCCATTTTTCAAGCAATCTGGAGCAACCAATATATCGCTAACGTTCAAATCATTGCAAGCGAAACGGTCGGTGTAGAAGAAAGAGCCGGGTATTACGACCACGCCGGCGCACTCCGAGACATGGTGCAAAACCACATGCTGCAGCTGCTTATGATGATCGCCATGCATTTGCCAAATCGCATGAATGCAAAGGAAATTCGCAAGGAAAAGCGAAAAGTGATGGAAGCGTTACGCCCGATGACAAAAGAGGAAGTATTGAGGAGCGTCGTTCGCGGGCAGTATCGCGCAGGGGAGATTCATGGGCAGAATGTCGTTGGGTACAGGGACGAGCCTGGGGTAGGGACGCTTTCGATGACGGATACGTTTGTCGCTCTGCGGGTTTGGATTGACGACCCACTCTGGTCAGGCGTTCCCTTCTATATACGTACAGGCAAGCGGATGAAAGAAAAAGTAACGAAAATCGTGATTGAGTTTAAAAATTCGCTGGACTACCCAGGGCAGCAAGCAATGGCACCGAATCTGCTCATTATCAGCATAGATCCAGAGGAAGGCATCTCTTTGCAGGTGAATCAGAAAAATACAGCTCACAACGGCAAGCTAGAGCCAGTCACCGTCGATTTTTTAGCAGATACGGACAGAGCCCCAGAAGCTTATGAGCTGTTGCTTCATGATGCATTGCGAGGTGACGCGACCTATTTTGCACATTGGCTGGAGGTCAAGCTGGCGTGGAAGTGGGTAACGCCGATTTTGGAGGCATTTGCACAAAATCTGCTTCCCTTGCATTCTTATCCAGCGGGTTCATATGGTCCACAGGAGTCCGCAGCGTTATTGCAAGAGCATGGGTTTTCGTGGTGGCAGGACGAGGAATGTAAGTCTGAAGTGCTGGGCGTACTCTCATGATCAGAAAAAAAGGTGGCGATGAAAAATGAAGGTCGGCTTAATCGGGTTGGGCAAAATGGGCTTGAATCTCGGACAAAACCTGCTGGAGCATCATCACCAGGTCGTTGCATTCGATGTCAATACGTACAATGTTGAACAGCTGGAGCGGGATGGAGCTATTGGAGCAGCGAGTCTACCCAGTCTTATTGAAGCATTGGAAGCTCCGAGGATAGTCTGGGTGATGGTTCCACATGAAGTGGTGGATACCGTGCTCGAAGAAATCACGCCCTTGCTATCTGAGGGCGATATTGTCGTTGAAGCAGGGAATTCCCACTACAAGGAGTCTATCCGCAGGTACGAGCGGTTAAAAACGTTCGGAATTCGCTACATGGATGCTGGAACCTCGGGAGGCGTAGAAGGGGCACGTCACGGCGCATGCTATATGGTCGGGGGAGACAGGGAAGCATGGGAGCTGGTAGAGCCGCTTTTTCGGGATACGGCTGTCGAAAATGGATATCTGTATGCGGGGAAAGCTGGCAGCGGGCACTTTCTGAAAATGGTTCATAACGGAATTGAATACGGAATGATGGCAGCGATCGGAGAAGGCTTCGAGGTGTTGGAAAAAAGTGAGTTTGAATACGATTATGAAAAAGTAGCACAAGTATGGAATCACGGCTCAGTCATTCGTTCTTGGCTGATGGAGCTGACTGGACGCGCTTTTTCCAAGGATGCTACGCTCGATGGCATCAAAGGAGTCATGCATTCATCAGGAGAAGGTAAATGGACGGTTGAAACCGCATTGGACCTGCAGGTAGCAACACCTGTGATAGCGATGTCGCTGTTGATGCGTTACCGCTCCCTAGAGACAGATACGTTCACTGGCAAAGTAGTTGCTGCCTTGCGCAATGAGTTCGGGGGACATGCCGTCGAGAAAAATGAAAAAGCGTAAAGGGGAGTGGTCAGGATGCGATTTGGCGTCATCGGAACAAACTGGATCACCGAAGAGTTTATACGTGCAGGCCAGGAGGTAGAAGGCTTTTCGCTGGGAGCTGTTTATTCTCGCACGATCGACCGCGCCAAGGAATTCGCAGAGCTATTTGACGCTCCGCATGCTTTTACAGACATCGACGAAATGGTAGCAAGTAATGCCATTGACGCCGTCTATATTGCTAGCCCCAATTCCTTTCACGCTGAACAGGCCAGCCAATGCATGAATCATGGGATGCATGTGCTGTGCGAGAAACCGTTTGCCTCCAATATAGCCGAGGTAGAAGCGATGATTCAGGCAGCCAAAAAGAACGATGTGCTACTCATGGAGGCAGTGAAATCAACGCTTGCGCCAAATTTTTTCGCCATACAGGAAAATCTGCACAAGCTGGGGAAAATCCGCCGCTATGCTGCGAGCAACTGTCAGTATTCATCACGCTATGACGCTTACAAGGAGGGGACGGTTCTTCGTGCTTTTGACCCGCTTTTTTCTAACGGGGCGCTGATGGACATCGGTATTTACTGTCTATATCCATTGGTCGTATTGTTTGGCGAACCGACCGGAATCAAAGCCGAGGGGATTTTGCTCGAATCAGGAGTAGATGGAGAAGGAAGCATCCTGCTGAAGTATGCGGAGCATGATGCCGTGATCAGCTACTCCAAGATTACGACCTCCTACCTTCCTGCAGAAATACAGGGCGAAGAAGCCACCATGGTAATCGATAAAATCAATCATCCGCAAAAGGTGGAAATTCGTTATCGGGATGGACGAATCGAAGACGTAACGAGAGCGCAAACACCGAAAACCATGCATTATGAAATCAGAGAATTCATTCGCCTGTTCCAAGCAGGTAAGAAGGAATCAGCGACAAATTCTCACGCTGCCTCACGAGCTACGATGCAGATCATGGACGAAGCAAGAAGACAGATTGGACTTGTTTTTCCAGCAGACCAGCGGGGAGGGAATCAGGGATGAAAATGTACGATGTAACCGGGGCGATTTTTGAAGGAATGACGGTTTACAAAAACAAGCCGGAAAAGCAACCGAGCTTTAAAACGGTCACGAATGGCTACGTAACAGAATCGAGAATCGAGTTGGATGTTCATACGGGTACACATGTAGATGCCCCTCTTCACATGGTGACGAATGGAGAAACAATGGAGAGTATTCCGCTAGACAAACTGGTCGGAATGTGCAAGGTACTGGACCTCACTCATCTGGAGGAACAAATCACACGGGCAGATCTGGAGCAGCTTGAGCTTCAGAAAAATGACTTCGTTTTGTTTAAAACGAAAAATTCGTTTGAGGAGGCTTTTTCCTTTACGTTCGTGTACTTGGCAGAAGACGGAGCGGATTACTTGGTGCAATTGGGCGTACGCGGGATCGGGACTGATGCACTGGGGATTGAACGAAGTCAGGAAGGTCATCCCACGCACAAAAAACTGTTTGCCGGAAATGTAATCGTTATGGAAGGATTGCGATTGCAGGAGGTACCCCAAGGGGAGTATTTCATGGTAGCAGCTCCTCTCAAGCTCATCGGTACAGACGCTGCTCCAGCAAGAGTGCTACTGTTTGAAGGAATAACTGTTTAATCAAGAAAAAATGAAACAAAGAAACCAGTCCAATTGTAGTGTTTCGGACTGGTTTCTGCTGTTGTCTCGGACCTACTGGTGGCTGTCTATTTCTTTTGATATCTGGATGAGTCCTCTGATGCCTTCTCTCATTTGTTGGTCATTTAAATACGAGTAGCTCAAGCGTATCCAAGAAGTGAATTCTCGGAGCGGATCACAGATGGAGCCAGGAACAAATGTAATGGATTGCTCGATGGACTTTTTGAGGAGAAGATTCATGGGAGTCGATTCGGGCAGCTTTATCCATAAATTAAAGCCACCAGGCGGGCTGGACCATTCCCAGCCAGTAACAGACAATTCTTCTTCCATAATATCTTTGCGCATGGCGAGAGCAGTCCGTAGCTTCGCCAAATGCTGCTGCATCCGTGCGGAAAAGAAGTAGTGCAAGAAAATCTTTTGATTAAGCAGCGGCGCACCACTGTCTGACAGTGATTTCGCCTTGATGAGATAATCCATGTAAGCAGGGCGACAAGCAACAGCAGCAATACTCAGACCGGGAGCTACGTACTTGCTGAAGCTACGGATATAAATAACATATCCTGCCGTGTCATAGGAAAAAAACGGAGGGGGAGGCTCCTCTTCAAAATAAATATCGCGTCCAGGGTCATCCTCGATCAAAAGACAGTGATATTTTTCAGCCAGCTCCACCAATCTCTTCCGTTGCTCAGCCGGTACAACATAACCCGTAGGATTGTGAAAGGTAGGATTGAGGTAAAAAAGTCGCGGCTTATATTGCTGCATGATATTCTCAACCTGCTCCAAGTCATAGCCGTATGGCTGAATCTCGACAGGAATGGTAGTAGCGCCTTGGCGCCTGAATACATCAATGGCTGGACTGTAAGTAGGTCGTTCAAGTAGGACGACATCTCTATTTTTAACCAGGACTCTTGCAACCAAATCGATCGCTTCCTGAGAGCCGGATGTAATCAGTAGCTCGTTGGGGGAGAGAAAGAAGTGATTACGTGTGGTAAAATAGCGGCAAAGAGCCTCGCGCAGTTCCAAGTCTCCCTGTGTCGTAGAATAAGTACCGAGCACTTTTGGATACAAATCAAATACTTTTTTGATATACTCTGAAAAATAAAGATTAGGCAGTAGGTTCGGGTCAAGCAAGGCTTTGGAAAATTGATAGGTTGCCTGTACTTGATGAATTTCGGAGAGATGGCTCTTGTGCACGTAAGCCGAAACGATAGGATCATTTGGCGAAGCCGCCTGAAGCATACAGTTTGGCAAAACGTAATAGCCAGATTTATCTTTTACAGACACATGCTGATTTTGCTTGAGCAATTGATAAGCCTTAAAAACCGTGAGCCGATGTACGTTCAATTCGTTAGCCAACGCTCGTACGGAGGGAAGCTTTTCGTTTGCTGTCCATTCTCCGCGCCGAATTCGTTCGAGTACGTAATCATAAACCTGCTCGAACAGCTTATCTGACAAAGCGCCAGATGAAACCTCCCTTTTCATATACGCCCACCCTCCTTTCCACTAGTATAGCTGACTCCATCTACAATCTGTTCTGTTATATTTTATCTGTTCTATTCCTCTCCGCTTATGATGGTCAAAAGGAGGAGTAGGAATGATACTGTTCAATTACATCGTGATGTGTCTAATCTTCGGGACCACTTTTTTGGCAATCAAGATCGGGATTGATGCTGGGGCACCGCCTTTTTTCTCAGCGGGAGTTCGGTTTTTCCTTGCAGGTGTGATTCTATTTTCCATCATGGTGTGGAAAAGAAAAGCTAGCATATCACTGCTATTTAAAAAAGAGATGTTTCTAACTGGCTTTGCTTTGACATTCGGGGTTTTTGCGACTTTGTATTGGGCGGAGCAGTATTTGAGCTCAGGAATTGCAGCGGTGCTATCAGCAACAGCACCACTCATGATTTTGCTGCTTCAAACCACGATTACTAGACAAAGCCTTCCCGCTGTAGCCTGGATCGGCTGCTTGATAGGGTTTGCGGGTGTGCTTTTGATGCTGTTGCCAGGGCTTACCGTTACATTCAGTACAGTCTGGCTGCTTGGATGTCTCGTTGTTCTTTTTGGCCAAGTTTTTTATTCTGCTGGTACTGTATATTCACGTCGTGTCATTCAGCGTTTTCAAGATAGTTCGCCTATTGCTTTGAACGCAGCCCAGATGATGTACGGTGGAGCGCTGCTGCTTATTTTGTCGCTGTTCACAGAGAATGTGAACGTCCAATCGATGGTAACGCCAGCTGCAATCGTCTCCCTGTTTTATTTAATCGTCGTCGGATCGATGATGGGACATACGATCTTCTACTGGCTCGTAGCAAAAACGAATCCTGTTTTCCCTGCAACGTGGCTCTACATCTCGCCATTAATTGCTCTTACTCTGGGGGTCATTTTGTATCATGAGCCATTATCAATACTGTCATTGGCAGGAGGAATCACTATTATCGGCGGAATAATTTTGATCAACGTAAATAGCTTGAAGCAGTTGTTGGATAAGAAGCCAAGCATGTTGGGGAAAGCAAGCCATCACCGGTGAAAAAATGAAAAGGGAAGTCTAAGAAGGAAAGGGAAGGGGAGGAATGGTCCCTTTCCTTTTTTACATGTGGATTTCTAAATGGAACTGAAAATTGGTTGAATTCCTCAATCCTTACGCCTGTACCACAAAAGATTTCTCATCATATAACTAATAGAAAGTTGCAGGTAGAAAGGACAGATAGCTTCGAAAATAAATAACTGCCGAGTACGCCCAGTATAGGGACAAACCCAGAGCAAGCGTCAGATGTTTTTTTATTTCGGGAAAAGGGAATGAGAGCATGTCAAAGAAGAATATTTATGATTACATCGTCATTGGTGCTGGTACTGCTGGAGGGGTCATCGCCAAAAAATTATCAGATGATAAACGAACATCGGTACTAGTGCTTGAAGCAGGAACCAATATGTCGACTGAGCTAGGCAGTGGCTCCATTGAAGTGGCAATTAATTTAGCCAGCGATAATAAATTTGCATTTAACATTGTATCAAAAATCGAGCAAATCCTTGGACGTCCACTTCTTTCACAAAATGGCCGGGTGATTGGGGGCAGCTCAGAAGTTAATGACATGTATGCAGTTCGCGGCAGTAGAGAGCTTTACAACGAATGGGCAGAGCTCGTAAAAGGTGACCAGTGGAGCTACAATCAGATTCGTTCCTTGTTTATAGAAAATGAAACCTACACAGGTGCGACACAAAACTCGGAAGAGCGAGGAACTCAAGGTCCTATTTTTGTTAGGCAACAGATTATTCCTCCTGGTGGGCTGATCCAAACCTTGACTAACGCAACCGCAAAGGTTTTGGACATCGATATTGTCGAGGATTATAATACTGGCATCAGAGATTGTACATTTTACAAATCTCAATATACCCAACAGCTGAAAAATGGCAAATTTGTCCGTTCATCGACGGCTACCGGATATTTAGATGACAGTATTGTAAGTCAAGGGGATCAGTTCAATCCAGATGAATTTGGGGTTGGGCGAAGAAAGTTGCTCATTCTTGCCAAAACGACCGTAAACAAAATTTTATTTAAGAAAAAACGAGGCGTACACATTGCGATTGGGGTAGACTTTGTCAGGAACGGTGTTTCGCAGAGAATGTATGCACGAAAAGGGATTATCCTCTCTGCGGGCTTTTTCTCCTCAGTCATTCTGCAACGGTCAGGAATTGGAAATCCCTGTGATTTGGCTAAAGCAGGTATACAAACATTGATTGAGAGCCCCAATGTTGGCTACAACCTGCAAACGCATGCTTATGTTGGACTGGGAGTAAGGGTAGATACATCCCAACTTATTCCGATATTGGCAGCTGATCCTGACCAGCCCATTATACTTGGTGCCATGAAAGCAGAGAACCCGGATAGTCTGGAAGGGCGTCGCCTTCAATTGTTCGGAGCCCCTGTGCCATTGTTTCTCCCAAATCAGGTAGTACTCAGCAATGGTTGGGATTTTAATATAGCCAGCGGTACCAATGTCATGAGTTTCGGGATTTTAGACCTTAACCCAAGAAGCACGGGTACGATTTTGGCGGCACATAGCGATCCAGAGGCTCTCCCATCGCTCGTTTTCAATCCGTTGCAAAATCCTGATGATCTCAGATTTTTGATCGATCAATATATAAACATGTACAACATTATCGTGGAAGCCCGAAATACGCCTAACAGCGGAATACATGAGGTGGTATATCCTCCAGAAAATATCTTCACTATACCAGATGAGGCAGAAAAACGACTGCAGCTTGAGGCTTTTGTCAGAGCATCGTATTCGAACTTCTTTCATTTTGGAGGGCACTGCAAAATGGCGCAGACGATTCAAGAAGGGGTCGTAGACGGATTCCTCAATGTCTTTGGCACGAAGAATTTGAAGGTTGCGGATATCTCCATTTCGCCCATTTTACCAGATGGTAACACTTCTATGCCTGCTCAGATGATCGGATTAAACGCTGTAAGATTTATTCAAAATAATCCTAACCCTTACGTGGTAGATGATGATGAGCTAGAAGATTATGATGAAGATTAGTGTTTAATCAGATTGAAGACGCGGTAAGGAGTATGATACTCCTCGCCGCGTTTTTTGCTTGACCTCGTTCTACTGGTTTTGATCTAAATAATAATCAATGCATTCATCAAGCGCTATGTTCATGTCCTTAAAGGAGAAGCCAGCGGCAGTCGCTTTTGTCATCAGCATGGAGAGAGAACCGCCAACGTCATAGGGAGAGCGAGATTGGGGATCGTTCGGCTCTACGATGGTAGTGCTTTTAATAGCATGTGCAGCCTCACCCATGCGATTGAGCAGCTCCTGTACGGACAAATCGCCTGATGATCCCGCATTGTATGGGCCAACTAGTTTTTCTTTTGCAGCAAAATGCAAGAAACGGCCAGCATCCTCAGAAGTAATAAAGCTGAGGCGATCCTTGGGATTGGAGTGTCCGATTGGTTCTCCATTCATGACCCGGCGTACATGGAACTGAAAGCGGCCTGTATAGTCATCTGGCCCGATTACGAGGGGAAAGCGCACTGTTGTAGCGGAAAACGATGCTGTTTGGAACAAGACGGCCTCTGCCTGGCGTTTTGCTTCGCGATACCCTGACATACCTGTGTAATCTTTGCGTGAGCGCAGCAGGATCGGATAAGTATATGGATCATAATTCGTTTCCAGCTTATTTACTCCGTAGTCGTATACCGCCATCGTAGAGGTGAATACATAGTGTCCGACTCTGTCACTGAGCACCTCGATTACATCCGCAACCTCAATTGGCGAATAGCACGTTTGGTCAAACACGAAGTCCCAGTATGTATCTGTCGAAGAAAAGGCCGCTTGCAAGGTTTGTTTGTCTTCGCGGTCAAGCTGAAGTCGATGAACCTGCTCACCAAAGGAGTCAGGCGTTTTTCCACGCGTCGCAATCGTCACTTCATAATCCGCATCCAATAAATTTTGTACCAGTCGTTTTCCGAAAAATTGTGTACCGCCAAGCACCAGTGCTTTTTTCATGACGAGCGCACCCTTCCGATCAAAATATTTTTATTAAAAGACTTCCTTTATCATAATTGAATTATTTAGACTTTTCAACTTATATAGATGACTCTACCACCTGAAATGGTATAATCTTGTAGTACAAAACCAAGGAGGATGACATCATGCTCAGTAGACCTACTCCCGATGAACACGGAAGCTATTATTCGCTTTATATTGACAAGGTAACAGAAGGCGATTTGTTTGCGATCCTGGTAGAGCAATTGAAAAATACAGTCGCTCTGTTATCCTCCCTTGACGATGCGCAGACGGATTACCGCTATGCACCAGGCAAATGGTCAGTCAAAGAAGTTTTGGGGCATATCAGCGAAACGGAGCGGATCATGTGCTATCGTTTACTGCGTGTCGCTCGCGGCGACCAAACGCCTTTGGCCGGTTTTGATGAAGAAGCCTTCGTGCGAACAGGCTGTTTTCATGCACGCAGCATGACTGATTTGCTGGAAGAGTTTACATCCGTGCGTCAAGCCACGCTTACCTTGTTACGTGGTGTGCCGGAGGAGGCCTGGACGCGAACAGGAAATGTGAATAATGGCGTGCTGTCTGCCAGAGCGTTGGCTTATGTCCTCGCAGGTCACGAAAAGCATCATGTCCAAGTGCTGCAAGAAAGATATTTATCGGCACAAGCATAATTAAACAAACCGGACTCACTCGCTAGCTGCCTTTTTACAAGGTGGCTTTTTCAGATTGGCAGACCATAATAGCAAGAATGAAGATGAATCTGTGATCGATTCTTGGTAAAGTGGGAGACAAAACAGGACGGGAGGGGAAGAGAATGGAGCAGCTCCAGCTGACCTTTGATGAAAAATGGGAGATCATTCTTGCATGTGACCGTGCATACGATGACGTATTCCTCACGGCGGTCAAAACAACCAAAATCTACTGTCGGCCTTCATGTCGATCCCGCAAGCCAAAGAAAGAAAACGTCCTATTCTACGTAGATAAAAAGGAAGTAGAAGCGGCAGGCTATCGCGCGTGCAAAAGATGTCAGCCTGATTTAAATCAGACACCGCAGTTGAGCGTTGTCCAAAGTGTGAAGACATTTTTGATTGACTCCTACAAGCAAAAAGTCGTACTTGATGATATTGCGAGGCATGTAGGCATGAGTACCTTTTACCTGGATCGATTATTTAAGCAGCATACATCGGTGACGCCTCGCTCTTATTTGGAGAAAATTCGCGTAGATAAAGCGGCTCATCTGATTCATACAACCGACTTATCGAACTTGGAAATATGCTATGAGGTAGGATTTCAGAGTCCATCGCATTTTTATCAGGCATTTCGCAAAGGAAAGCTGTGCTCCCCGGGAGAATATCGCAAAAAGGCAAAGTAGGAAGGAGGCAAGCTGATGCCTGTGGAAACGATGGAAATCGCAGTACCCGATTGTTTTTCTTTCTATGAATGCTTGAGCTTTTTGGGGAGATCCGACCATGAGGTATTGCATCGCATCGAGAATGGCTGCTTGTATAAAGCATGGATGGTGCAGGGGGAGGCTTTGCTGCTCAAGATAAGCGCAGCTACGGCCCAAAGTCCTCGAAAGAGCCAAATGCTGCGAATTGAATTTCTCGTTGGGACACCTTCCGATAAGATACGCCAGGAAGTGATGATCTACCTGGAGCAATTATTTGATTGGAAGCGTGATTTGACGCCTTTTTATGAACAGGTAAAGCAGGATGAGATTATGCGGCCGCTTGTAGAACGCTACTACGGCTTGCGGATTGTTGGCATCCCGGATTTGTTTGAAGCACTGACGTGGGCGATCATTGGTCAGCAAATTACGCTCAGCTTTGCCTATACAATGAAAAAACGCTTTGTCGAGCAGTTTGGCGAGAAGGTAATGTACGCAGGAGAAGCGTATTGGCTCTACCCAACGTTTCAGACTGTAGCTTCCCTACAGGTAGATGACCTGCGAGCACTTCAATTTACCACCAGAAAAGCGGAGTACGTGATTGGAATTGCTCAAAAAATGGCGTCAACCGAACTGACAAAAGAAAAACTGCTTGCCATGCAAGAGCCAGGGCAGATGCATGCAGCCCTCACATCCATTAGAGGTGTGGGGGCATGGACGGCCGACTACGTCATGATGAAATGCTTGCAGCAGGCTTCTGCTTTTCCGATTGCCGATGTAGGCTTGCATAACGCGCTGAAAATCCAGCTTGGCTGGCAGGAAAAACCGTCGCTTGCACAAATCAGGCAGATGGCCCTGAAATGGAAGGGCTGGGAAGCATATGCTACGTTTTATTTATGGAGGTCACTGTATGAAGACATTACATAAACTGGACTACCCATCGCCAATCGGGGTGCTGGAGATCATCGGGACAGAAGAGGCCATTCACTCGATCATGTTTGCAGAAAGAGAAGTGCCCCTACCTGCGGAGAACAAGGAGGAGATACCGCAAGTATTATGGGACTGCTACAGGCAGCTCGACGAATATTTCCAGGGGTTACGAAGCGAATTTTCATTTCCGATCTCAATGGCGGGGACAAGCTTTCAAAAAAGCGTTTGGAATATTTTAGAGACGATACCGTATGGAGCGACGACCTCATATTCGGCGATTGCCCAGACTATCGGTAATGAAAAAGCAGTGCGGGCAGTTGGCAATGCGAATGGCAAAAATCGCTTGAGCATCGTCATTCCTTGTCATCGAATCGTCGGAGCAAATGGCAGCTTAACTGGCTATGCGGGTGGATTGTGGAGAAAGGAATGGCTTTTGCAGCACGAAAAAACACATGCCGCTCCCAAAAATATCGAAAGTGAGCAAAATAAATCTACTGGACAAGGGTGAAAACTACATAATTGGGAACAGGTTCCTTGGGAGATACAAAAATCCAAGGATTTTGCGGATGTTTTCTTTTCTGCTTTTCTCTGGCATTTCTCACGTTCGATTCGATCGTGAGAAGTGCCTTTTTGCGTTGGGCTAAAACGATTAGGCAAGGAAATAATGAGAGGACAAGCACAAACAGATTGGGGGGGGGAATCATGAACGAGCTGTTCATTTGTCAATGGTGTGGCTATGTAGAAGAAATCGTCATTTCGGATGAGAGTGCCCCTGGCTTGCTCCAATGCTCGTGTTGTTGCAAGGAGGAGGTAGATCGTTTATTTGCGGAGTAAAAGACGCTACTATCGTTTCATTGGGCCCAAATATTCACAAACTGTTCACTTATGAAGACCATCCCCCAATCCTTATGATTAAGAGCGTAATAAAGAAGGGATGATGGAAATTGCCAACAACGAAGAAAGAAAGTGTTTATTTTGGGCTGATGATGTGCTTTGGGATGGTTTTATTTATGACCTCCTATCATTTATGGACGAATGGATTGCTCGGTATGATTTCGCTAAAAGAATTACTCATCCAGTTTATTCAGGTATTTATGATCGCTTTTTTACTGGAATCATTCATCGTCGGTCCAATCGCAAAGAAAATAGCTTTTGCACTGCCATATGACAAGTCAAAGAAAGGACTTGTGATTTTGTCCATGGCATTTTTTATGGTGTGTGGAATGGTTCTTTTCATGTCTCTTTACGGCTTGGGAACTGCCTACTATTTTCACAGCATAGATGGTGAATCCTTACTCGCGAGTTACTTTTCTATGGTTTGTAAAAACTTTGTTTTTGCTTTTCCTCTGCAGCTTCTCATAGTAGGACCGATTGTTCGATACTTGTTTGCAAGATTTGTTCAGAGAAAAGCAATCACTATCAGGCGTTTTTCATAGTCATGAAAGTAATTGTAGACAAAAGTCAAAAAAAGGTGATACGATACCTTCAATCTTAAAAACAGATGGGAGATTAGATTTTATGCTTAAGCTTATTATCGCAAATTAAATTCGAATGAATTTAATAGGAGGGCTATTCTATCATTCATGGATCGGTTTGTTTGATATGCCCTTTTGCGATAATGAAGAGAAGCGATATAATGTCTAATCTATATAAGCAGAAAATAAATGGTTGTAATCAGGACAAAGGCAGGCGCTTGCTTTTTGCTGGTTCACATTATTTTTGCTTATACAAAGACTTTATGAGTTTATTCTCATGAAGTCTTTTTCTGTTTTTAGGAGGTGATCATCTGATAAATATACATGCCATGTACGAGAGTGTTTAAAACATAAATGGAGGGAATCTAGATGCAAAAATATGAATTAGTAAGTGATTATCGCAATAACGAAAGCTTGAAGGAGAGCTTTAATTCCTTAGCAATGAAAACCTTCAAATTGGATTTTCGAGGCTGGTATGACAAAGGGTATTGGAATGACAGTTATATTCCGTATTCCTTTGTTGATAAAGGCAAGGTGATCGCAAATGCCTCGGTCACTAAAATGTCGGTAGTTATCAATGGTGAAACACATAAAGCGATTCAGGTTGGTACAGTCATGACAGATGAAAATTATCGCAATCAAGGCTTGGCGAAGAAATTAATGCAGCACATTCTGAGGGAACATGAAAAAAATTGTGATTTCATGTATCTTTTTGCGAATGAAACGGTTTTGGATTTTTACCCGAGGTTTGGCTTTACACGACTAGATGAAAGTGAGTTTAGCGTAGACCTGGTAAACAGCTCGATTCAAATGAATACAGAAGCAAAAGTAAAGCAGCTTACGATTGAAAAAGATCTTGCGTTACTTGAAAAATTTGCGAAAAATCGTCATGTAAACTCAAAGGTTTTAGATGTCGAGCAAAATGAAAGCTTGTTGCTGTTTTATTTCACATTAGTATTTCAGGAAGCCATTTTCTATGTGGAAGATTTAGAAACGATAGTGCTTATGGAGAAAGAAGAAGATATTGTGCGTATTTTCGATATCATTTCGTTGCAAGCACCAAATGTTGAAGCTGTAATAGCAAGTATTGTGAAGCAAACAACGAAAAAAGTGGTATTTTCCTTTACACCAGATTCTAAAATCGAGGGCATGACAGCAACCATCACGCCAACGGATGATGATGCTTTATTCGTTTTAAGCAAAAAGCCATTACTAAAGGGCAACTTTATGTTCCCGTTAACCTCACATAGTTAATTGGTGTGTCATCAAAACCTCACTTTGATCAAAGTGAGGCTTTTTTTATGCAATTAAGTTATTGCACTATTTTTTATACATTTATTGATATTAAATTATGTTTATATGCTGTTGTTTCACGGCTTTACAGTTCTGAATAGAATGATTTTTGTTGGTGTATAGGCAAGTGAACTGATTTTTTGATGATCTTAATACGATACATACTATAAGAATATGTTGAAAAAGTATCGGAAGTATTTTACAATGATTTCAGTTTCACCGTTTTACCATTTTAATTGACGAAAATACCCAAGGAGGATATGCATATGTTTGAACAGCTAAAAGCTTCTATAGTAGGCCGCCTTATTTTGCCTGAGGATGAAGGGTACAACGAAAGACGGAAGGTCTGGAACACTTCTATCGATAAATACCCGGCTGCGATCCTGGTATGCAAGGATGCTACTGATGCGGTTGCTGCCGTTCGATTTGCAAAAGAGCATAACATCGCTGTTTCGATCAGAGGCGGTGGACATCATGTGGCGGGGACGGCGGTTAGCGATCAGGCGCTCATGATCGATTTTTCCGATATGCGCAAAGTCTCCGTTGATACAGAGCGAATGGTGGCGGTGGTAGAGCCCGGAGTGACCTTGGGCGATCTTGATGCCGAGACGCAAAAATTCGGGTTGGCTACACCAACAGGAACCGTTACAGAGACAGGCGTTGCTGGACTCGCCTTATGTGGTGGAATCGGCTACCTCAGAGGGAAATACGGCGTTACGAGCGACAACATCGTTTCCGTGAACATGGTTACAGCTGACGGAGAATTGATCAAGGTCAGCGACCAGGAAAACCCCGATCTTTACTGGGCGATTCGCGGCGGGGGAGGCAATTTTGGGGTCGTTACTTCCTTCGAATTCAAGCTGTATCCGATCGGACCTGAAGTATTGTCGGTCGACGTCATGTATGATTTTGAGGATGCCAAACAAGTTTTCAAAAATGCCCAAGCGTTTGTGCGCGTAGCTCCGGACGAAGTAACGTTTAACATGCTTACCCTTCAAATGCCTGCTGCTCCAGGTGTGCCGGAATCTTTGCACAATAAAAAAGTAATCATCATAGCTGGTTTGTATGCAGGGAACAAAGAAGACGGTGAAAAAGCCATCCAACCGTTGCGTGAATTGGCTCGCCCGATCTCAGACAATTCAGGTGTCGTCAAATACACAGAGCTGCAAAGCAGATTCGACTTAGCGGCTCCAAAGGATGTGCCTGTTTATGGAACGTCACTTTATGTGAAAGAGCTTGGCGATACGGAGATCGATATTCTGGTGGACAAATTCAAGAAAGCACCACGTGCGTCTGCATTATTCCAATTCTGGGAGTGCCATGGTCAGATGAATCGCGTGCCTTCTGACGCAACAGCTTTTGCTGTTCGAGATGCCGGGTTCCTGCTCTGCTTCGATATCGACTTCACGTCAGAGGATGAGAAGGAAAGCAAAGGGTGGGTCGAATCCATTTATCAGGCGCTGCTGCCTTACTCGCTGCGCAAGACATCATATTTGAATACCGCACCAGCGAACGAGCAATTGACCATAGATACATATGGTGAAAACGTTAAGAGACTGACCGCTATTAAACAAAAATATGATCCGACTAATCTGTTCCGTCATAATCACAATATTGATCCAAACAAGTAAAGCTATTGATTCTCTTATCCACTTCACTTCGGGATCGAGTGGAGTGGTTTTTCATTTTGACAAATGGCGGTGAAGCAAATGAACGATTTTTCCCTCACCTCTCCAGAATCCAGCGTCACATTTATCGCGATCGCAAGCGGCAAGGGAGGCGTAGGCAAATCTACTGTTACGGTAAATGTAGCCGCAGCGCTGCAGAGGTTAGGCAAACGGGTCGGAATTATGGATGCCGATATTTATGGTTTCAGCATTCCAAGCATGCTGGGGATCAAAGAAGAGCTGCGAAAAGAACAGAATCAAATGCATCCGATTGAGCATTGCGGGTTACAGGTCATGTCAACAGGGTTTTTTGTCCCAGATAACAATCCAGTCATGTGGCGAGGACCCATGCTAGGAAAAATGCTTTCGACCTTTTTTAACGATGTCAAATGGGCTCCGCTTGATTACATGATTATCGATCTGCCACCAGGAACTGGCGATGTCGCTTTGAGTGTGCATCACAAAATTCCGCAGTGTGCACAGCTCATCGTGACAACACCTAGTGATACCGCAAGCCACGTCGCAGCTCGTGCGGGGAAAATGGCACTGCAAACGAACCATCGCATTTTGGGCGTAGTTGAAAACATGTCTTATTTTGAGGCCCCTTCAGGAGAGAAGCATTTTATCTTCGGACAAGGTGGCGGTGCTAGGCTAGCAGAACAACTTGGGACTAAGTTGCTGGCAAAAATCCAGATTACTCCCTTTGCTCAAGAGCCTGCTGAGCCCCTTGCTCTTACATCCATTTATCCATCTGAGACAAACAATGGGATTTTGTTTACGGAGCTTGCGGCGTACATCAGTGGGCAGAAATGAATGAGATAAGCTGAACATTTTTCCATGACAAAAAGGCAAGTGTCGCCGCACTTGCCTTTTCCATATTTTCTGCCTCGTATATCGTCCCTGCTTTTATAATTCTCCGAAAAAAGCTGTAATCTCTTCTTCGATTGCCTTCCTCAGTAAGCCTATGCATGGATCTATCCCTTTGGCATAAACCCTTTTCTGATTCACCATGGCATAAGGTACAGCTCGGCATATATGGCACATGAGCAAGCATTGTGTCCTCAGCACAGCAACCTCAGGATACTCTTGCTCAAGCTCCCTATGGACTGGGCAGCCAGAATGTTTCGTTCGCATACTTCAACGACAACAAGCCCTAGTGCCATAACAAGTCCTCTTGTTCCAAACCCTATTCCTCCTTATTAATAAAAAAATACGCAGTTGTAGTTAAACGACTCATCAGCTCTTCTCGCAATGCAGCTTCAGGGGTAGTTTCCTCCAACGCTTTTTGCATGCAGGCGAGCCATGCGTCTGCCCGTTCTTTGGTAACTGGAAAAGGTAAGTGACGAGCTCTCATCTTGGGATGTCCATGCTCGTTTGTATACAAAGGGGGCCCTCCAAAATACTGGGTGAGAAACTGCTTCTGCTTACTGATGACGAGACTCATATCCTGCGGGAACAACGGTGCTAGTTTGGGATTTGCCAGCACATTCATGTAAAATAAATCGACGAGACGATCGATGACAGGTGTTCCGCCTATTCGATCAAACAAAGTCAACTGTTTTATATCCATTGCACGAAGACTCCTTCTTGGATCAGGCTAACTATGCGCACGCATAAGATGTGGCTCATTCAACCGTACTTGTCAACCTGTTAGATTGTGCTACAATACTTTTAATACTTTTCCTTAGGTAATCGTTTCTCTATATTGAAAGAAATCACAAGGTGGTAAATGACATTGCAACCTAAAGACGAATTGTCAACCCGCGAGACGATTTTACATCTGTTAAAAACAAATGACGAGCTGAGCGCCAAAGATCTCACGGATCAGCTAAACATTACGTCAATGGCTGTCCGTCGCCATATTGACTCTCTGGAGCGGGATGGATTTATTGAATCAAGAATCGTCCGTCGCCCTATGGGACGGCCGACTGCCACATACTCCTTGACCGAGCGTGCCAACGTTCTTTTTCCTACTAAATATCACTCTCTCGCTCTTGATCTTCTTGATGAGCTGGTACAGGAATCAGGAGAGACCATGGTAGAGAGATTGTTTGAGCGTAGAAAAGAAACGTTATACAAAAAATATACGAGATTGATGGAAGACAAAGATTTTGAAGAGAAGCTCTCGGTTTTGGCAGATATTCAGAGTGACAATGGCTATATGGTGGAGCTGAAAAAGACAAGCGAAGATGAATATGTTTTTATTGAACATAATTGTCCGATCGCTAAAATTGCTCATCAGTACAACCATGCTTGCCAATGCGAACTGCGTTTATTTGAATCGTTATTGAATGCAGATATATCCAGGCCAGAATGTTTGGCAAAAGGCAGTAAAAAATGCGTCTATAAAATCCGCAAACGTAACCTCCAGTCATAATCTTTCCAAATAACAGGCAGGGCAGACGAATGTATCATTCGATCTGTCCTGTTTTTTTACTTCTTTTTCATTAAGCCCTCTATGATTTGAGTCTTTGCTGCATAAAAACAACCTCATTTGCTAGCTTATCAAGCCGCTGCAGGACTTCCTGATCCACAATCGCTTTCTCGGAATTGAAATGGTCGTCATGAAGATATACATAGCTAGGCGCCACAAAAGCACGAAAATAGCCCGCGATCGGCTTCAGTTGATTTTCAACAACTAAATAATGCTGGTAAGTCCCGCCAGTTGCGATAAAGCCCATTACTTTATTGTAAAGCGCGTCAACGGGAACAAGATCAAATAGGTTTTTTAGCACCCCTGGAATGGAAGATTGGAAAATCGGAGTTCCGATCAGATAAAAATCGGCAGATGATACGATATCGATTACTTTTCTCGTATCGCCAGTATAAGTGGCTGGATCACGGCCATCACAAAACTGGAGGTCATATTGCTTGAGATCCAAAAAAGCCGTATCAATATCAGGATAATGCTGTTGAATAGACGCCAATGCCTGCTTTACAGCAATTCCTGTCTTCGAGCCAACAATGGTACCGGATATTCCAAGTATTCTCATATGTACCCATCCAATCTTATTATACTTTTTAATTATTTACCTATAAATAATATCATAAGTAATCAACTCATTGTCAACGATAGACAGCCGATCATTCATTTTTAAACAAATAATCTTATACATATTATACTAATATGTTGACTATGTTGAAGGTTTTTACTATACTTGAGCTGAAACAACAAAGGAGGAAAGATATGGCACATCAACTACCGCCGCTACCTTATTTATCCTGCTAACGCATTGGAGCCATTCATCGATGAACAAACGATGATGATCCATTATGCTCGTCACCATAATACTTACGTGGTCAATTTGAACACGGCACTGAGTAAATACCCCGAGCTTCAAAACAAGAGTATTGATGCTCTCTTGCAAGAGCTGGAGCTTGTACCCGACGAAATTCGGACCACTGTCCGAAACAACGGAGGCGGTCATGCCAATCATACGTTGTTCTGGGAAGTGATCGGTCCAAAGGGCGGAGGGCAGCCGAGCGGCGCACTGGCAACAGCCATTGCTAGAGAATTGGGCGGTTTTGAAAAATTCAAAGAGGATTTTGCGAAAGCCGCTATGAATCGTTTTGGAAGCGGATGGGCTTGGCTCAGCCTCGACAAGCGGGGGAATCTCAAAATCTCCAGTTTGCCAAATCAGGACAGTCCATTGATGGGGGGACTTATTCCTTTATTGGGCTTGGACGTATGGGAGCATGCCTACTATCTCAAGTATCAAAACAAGCGACTCGATATATTTCGGCCTTTTGGAATATTGTCAATTGGAACGAAGTCGAAAAGCGCTACGATTCTGCTATGCGCTAGCACATTCATAAAGGAAAGGTGGAGTAAAGATGGCATTTGTCATTACTGCGAACTGCATCGAGGAAAAAGCCGGTGAATGCGTAGATGTTTGTCCTGTAGATTGTATTGAAGAAGGTCCAGATCAATTCTACATAGATCCCGACACCTGTATTGATTGCGGGGCATGTGAATCCGTATGTCCTGTTGCCGCCATTTTTTGGGATGGTGAACTGAGAGACGATGAAAAAATTTATCTGGAATATGCCATCAAGCATTTCAAGGGACGCTAATGAAAAGAAAACCTAGTGCCACTGCTTGGCTGTTACGAACCAAATTCCTTTTTATTGAAAAGAAAGAATTTTGTTGACGGATGGTATGGAATTTCTTAGAATAAAGCTCAACAGAATACACTGTTCTTATCCAGAGAGGTGGAGGGTCTGGCCCTATGAAGCCCGGCAACCGTCACGATTAGGTGACAAGGTGCCAATTCCTGCGAGACGACTTACGTCTCGGCAGATAAGAAGCGGGTGTTGCGTAAGAGTAATTACGAACCTTCTTCTTAGTGAAGAAGGTTTTTTTGACGTAAAAGAAAGTTTAAGCAATGCATCATGTGAAAGCGATCTAGCTTAAACTTTCTGGAGCGCATAAAAATCTTCCGCTAAAACGCGGTCGCTCCTCCTTGAAGAAGCTTCGATGACGATTTTTTTAAATTCTTGAAAGTACCAAAATTCATATTTTTCTTTATCCAGAGAGGTGGAGGGACTGGCCCGATGAAGCCCGGCAACCGTCATGCAGTATGTGACAAGGTGCCAATTCCTGCAGGACATAGGTTCCTGGGAGATAAGGAGAAGGGGAGCAGCGATGCCCAAGAGCCTTCTTCTTAGCGAAGAAGGCTTTTTCTTTTTTTCAATTATGAGGATGGAGTGGTTAATATGAGCGCTGGCGTAATTCGTGTAGGTTTGTTGGGACTTGGTACTGTGGGTGGAGGCGTCATCAAAACGATACGCTCTCAGCAAGAAAAGCTGTCTTCGCGATTGGGAAAACGGATTGAAATCGTGAAAGCACTGGTTCGCGATTCCGAAAAGGAGCGTGCGGTTCACATTGATGCATCTTTATTGACGACAAGCTTTGAGGATATATTGCATAGTGATGTGGATATTGTTGTAGAAGTGATGGGCGGTGTCGAGCCTACTTATGATTACGTTCGAGCGTTGATTGAAAAAGGCTGCCATGTCGTAACAGCGAACAAAGAGCTGCTGGCCAAACGGGGAACAGAGCTGGTCGAGCTGGCGAATCAGCATCAGGTGCATTTGGCATATGAAGCGAGTGTTGCGGGTGGAATCCCGATTTTGAGTGTGCTGCGCCAATTTTTAAGAACCAATGACATAAGCGGTGTACGTGGAATCCTCAATGGCACGACCAACTTCATTCTGACTAAAATGGAAGCGGAGCAGCTCTCCTACCAGGAGGTTTTAAAGGAGGCGCAGGAGCTCGGCTATGCTGAGGCAGACCCGCGTTCTGACGTCGAAGGCTTCGATGCGATGTACAAACTGTATATCCTCGCGCAGCTGGTGTATGGAGAATCGCTCCCGCTTTCAGATGTGGTGCGAAAAGGGATCTCAGATCTCTCCGCTGGGCATATTCGCATTGCCAGTGAGCTTGGCTATCGGATCAAGCTGATTGCCCAGGCTTATCAAACGGAGCAAGGTATTCGACTTTCCGTTGAACCGACTATGCTGCCAATCACTCATCCATTGGCACAGATTCAGGATGCTTTTAACGCAGTTCAGCTCTCCGGAAATATTGTAGGTGATTTGCTGTTTACAGGAAGAGGGGCAGGAGAGCTTCCAACGGCTAGTGCAGTTGTCGAGGATTTGGCGTATTTGTTGACACAGCCATTTACACCTCACCCGGCATGGAAAGAAATTGCCGCTGCGACCGCGGAGGTAAGTGAAGAAATCCAGCGTACGCTGTGTTATCTCGAAGGTTCATGCTCATCTGCAACACCGGATCGCGTCCTTCACTTTTTACGTACAGCTGGGGTTACAATCAGTAAACTAAAGGTTCAATTTGACCTCGGAGGCGTTTTGCGAGCTGGTCTGATCACAAGCGGATTATCAGAAGACCATGCAGCAGTGCTAGGGAGCGACTTTGGGCTGACGGTACGGTGTTTCCCGGTATTAGAGGCGGTGGAGTAAAAGAACAAGCTTTTTCTTTTCTCATCTTTCTGTTTGAAAAAGAGGGATCAACTTCTTTTTCTCAAATATAGGTAGTAAGAAAAAAACTTGCTGCTCTAGGCAGAATAGACAAGGAAAGAGAGGCGAAGCAGATGACAGCTGCAGAAAAGCGTTACGTGCTGGCTATCGATCAGGGTACGACCAGCACGCGTGCCATGCTTTTTACTCGCGAAGGGAAAATAGCGGGAGTGGCCCAAAAAGAGTTTACCCAGCATTTCCCGAAGCCAGGCTGGGTAGAGCATGATGGGCTTGAGATTTGGTCATCTGTGGTTGCTGTAATTGGGCAGGTGCTGACGAGCCACAATATTTCTGCAAGCGAGGTAGCGGCGATCGGGATCACGAACCAGCGCGAGACTACGTTGGTGTGGGATAAACAGACCGGGGTTCCGATATACAATGCCATCGTCTGGCAATCACGTCAAACAAGCAAAATCTGTGAAGAGCTGAAGCAGCAGGGGAAAAATGACTGGGTTCGTGCCAAGACAGGACTATTAATCGATGCTTATTTTTCGGGAACCAAGGTCAAGTGGATTCTGGATCACGTACCAGGGGCACGAGAGCGCGCGGAGCGGGGCGAGCTGTTGTTTGGCACGATTGACACCTGGCTGATTTGGAAGCTGTCTGGTGGCGTGGCGCATGTGACGGATTATACCAATGCATCCCGTACACTCCTCTTTAACATTCACGATCTGACCTGGGACGAGGAGCTGCTTGCTCTACTCGATGTGCCCAAAGCGATGCTGCCAAAGGTTTGCTCTAGCTCAGAAGTCTATGCCTACACGGATCGGAATTTATTTTTTGGTGCAGAGGTGCCGATTGCCGGGGCGGCAGGTGACCAGCAAGCGGCATTGTTTGGGCAAGCATGCTTTGAGGAAGGCATGGCGAAAAATACATACGGAACAGGCTGCTTTATGCTCATGAATACAGGGTCCAAAGCAGTTTCCTCACAGCATGGCTTATTGACCACAATTGCGTGGGGGCTGGACGGACGTGTGGAGTACGCACTCGAAGGTAGCATATTTGTGGCGGGATCAGCTATTCAGTGGCTGCGTGATGGGATGCGGATGCTGAAATCGGCAGCAGACAGTGAGCAATACGCGACACGAGTCACTTCGGCCCAAGGCGTGTATGTCGTGCCTGCTTTCGTCGGACTGGGAACGCCGTATTGGGACAGCGAAGTACGCGGTGCGGTATTTGGTCTTACACGTGGAACGAGCAAAGAGCATTTTATTCGTGCGACACTGGAATCTCTTGCTTACCAGACGCGGGATGTACTGACTGCGATGGAAGCTGATGCAGGTCTTCCGTTAAAAAAATTACGGGTAGATGGTGGAGCAGTCACAAATAATTTTCTCATGCAGTTCCAAAGTGATCTGCTCAGTGTGCCTGTTGAGCGCTCAGAGGTTAGTGAGACCACAGCTTTAGGAGCCGCCTATCTCGCTGGGCTAGCGGTTGGCTTTTGGAATA
This sequence comes from Brevibacillus reuszeri, assembly GCF_002897295.1. GTDB lineage: Bacteria > Bacillota > Bacilli > Brevibacillales > Brevibacillaceae > Brevibacillus > Brevibacillus reuszeri_A. The sequence continues at coordinate 39,326 of NZ_BEXF01000010.1, read as the reverse complement.
GTCGGCAGGAAATTGCTGATAACTGGAGAGTAGAACGGACGTTTGACGCGCAGATGACGCAAACGGAACGCGAGGAATTGTATGCAGGGTGGAAAAAGGCAGTGCAGGCAGCACGCGCTTTTTCGTCATGAAAGCTGCTCACTGCCTGCACCTGTTTATTTCTGATGAGTTGGATCTTGTTGATCCTTGCCATTTTGCTGGTTGCCTGGAAAAACTGCTTTTTCCCATTTGGTCAGGAAATAACCCGAGAGGACAAAGATTCCGATCGCCGCTACTGTAATGATCAATCCTGTCATCGCTCTCACTCCTTGTAGTTGCTTGTTTCTTATTATGTTATACGATTCAGCAAGAGGGGAGTTTCGCAAATAAAAGAAAAATCAGCGATGTTATTCTTTTTTGGCATGGACCGTACCGTCACCTTCGATCTGCACATTTTCCGAAATCGACTCGATGCGCTTTAATAAAGCGGCCCCGTCGTGATCATTCATTGGTACGGCTTGCCCCAGCTCAGCATAATAGGGCAGCATCTTCAGATGACAATCACCTGTTTTTGTACAACTCGCTTGCAGCACCATGCTGTCCCATGTTTTTGGTTCGACAGCGCGAGTGAAAATAAAATTACCCATACTGTAGGCAACCCATTTGCCGCGATACTGTTCAAAGCCTTGCAGGACGTGCGGGTGTCCCCCGACGATCAGATCAGCTCCAGCATCAATATAGGCGCGGGCCAATGCCTGTTGATAATCGACGGGAAAATCCACTTTTTCCTTTCCCCAATGAGCGATCACGATGACCAGGTCAGCCTCTTTCTTAGCTTCCTGAATCGCTTGTACTGCAAGTGCCGGATCATAGGTAGCGGCAAGGCCGGGCTGATCTTTACCAGCGTACCAGCTTACCTGTGGAATCACGCGGCTAAACCCAAGCAAGGCGATACGGATGCCTTTTTTCTCGACATAGACGGGAGCGTAGGCTCTTTTGGCGTCTTTGCCTGCACCAACATAGGCAATCTGATGAGCATCCAATGCTGAGAACGTATCCAGTAACCCTTCGACTCCTTGGTCCATAGAGTGGTTATTCGCCAAGTTAACCGCATCGATGCCAGCCTCTTTCATGGCGGGAATCGCTTCTGGAGATGATTTGTAGACAAATTCCTTGTTTTCCGATGGCGTGCCCCGTAACGTTATCGGTGTCTCCAGATTGGCGATCGTATAATCATCTTGCAAAAATAGTGATCGAACATGTGCAAAGGGGAAATCAAAACCTTTTTCCAGCAATCGTTTTTCTACGTTGCCAGACATCATGACATCCCCTACAAATGTTAAGACTACTGTAGGCTCTTCCGGTGGATCTACATGATCTGTCGCAGGATGGGAAGCATGATCATCTGTGTGGCTACCGTTTTTTGTAAACGAATCAACAGCGAAATACAAGCCGGCTGCAATAACGGCTAGTAAACTGAAAACAAGCGTGTTCTGCCCCATCCGGATCCACTTGCTTCTTCTCCTTTTACGACGAGATCTTACCCGGTTTGATCTAGTCTGATTCATTTCTCCCCCTATGTAACGAAGACAACATGATTTTGGAACATTTTTATATTATACCATTTGTTGATAAGCTTTTCTTCTTGCTGCAATTCACTAGGCTGTATACGAAAAGGGGAAAACATTATGCAACTTGTATTTGATCATTTGGTACATTTTCTGGATCGTGCACCTGCGGAAGCGACGGAAAAGTTCCGTCAAGCAGGCTTTCATTCCGTAGCCGGTGGCCGCCACGAGGCTTGGGGGACATGGAATAGCCTTAGTTACTTCGGACTTTCATATGTGGAGTTTCTGGCGATTGAGGTGGATGAGCTTGCCGAGCAATCGGATAATTTGTTGATTCGTCAGCTCGTCCAGGATCGTGAAATAGGTGAGGGTCTTGGTCAAATTGCGCTGCGTACAAAACAGATGGATGAATGGGCGAGGATACTTGCGGAAAAGAATTTGATCGTACACGGACCCGTCGCTGGCAATCGCAAACGAGAGGACGGCTCGCTTTTGAGCTGGAGAATGCTGTTTTTTGAAGATCCAAAGAGCCAGCTGCGCCCACCTTTTTTAATCGAATGGCAGCAAAGTGATGAAGAGCGTGAAGTGGATCTGAGAAAAAGAGGGATCATTGCCGCCCATCCGAATCAGGCAAATGACTTGCAAAGTGTAGGCTATGCCGTTCATGATCTGGAGGATGCGGTGAATACGTGGAAGCGATGGCTTGATTGTCAGGTGAGCAGTGTGTGGATGGATGAGAAGCTTGGAGCGCGATGCCAGGCGTTGGAGCTAAGTGGACAACGCATTGTGCTTTGTCAACCGGTCACAGAAGGGCTCGCATCAAAGGCACTGTCAGCACGTGGACAGAACCCTTTTTTCGCGTCCTTTACTGGAGGGTCAGAGGGAAGTGAAGCTATATTCGGAGCCACCTATATTCGTTCGAAGCAATAAAAAACGAGCAGTTCCTCGAAAAAGGAGGGCTGCTCGTTTTCTGGTTTTTAGGTCCCAAACGTTTTCTTCGTCAGTTGGCGATACATGTACAGCATAGCGATTCTCCACGGTACAAGCATTCCGAATGCCAGCAGGAAGAAAAGACCGCCTGTTTGAACGGGGGTAAAAGAGTCGTTGATGATCAGCTTGATAATCAGGCGAATCACCAATAATCCCGCCAAAATAAAAAAGAACGCTCGTGAACGCTTTAGATAAACATCTTGACCGATAATCTCAAAGCGAGAGGTCAAAATCAAAGGAATGGAGAAGACCAGTCCGACGAGAAAAGCGCCAACATCATACATCGGAGGCGTCGCTGCTTCCGGCAAGAAAAACATGGCGAAGCCTGTCGCCATAAAAAACGGCGGGAGAATAATGCTTTTTGCAGAAACCGGCTTTTTCTGACGCTTCATTCTCAAAAAGATAACTGCGGTCGCCATCACCAGAGGGACTAGTATCCCCAAAGCGGTTGACGATAGTATTTGCATGGAAGAACCCCTCCATTAGTTTTGAACTCTTTGAACAACCTCTTTTAGTTTACACCAAACCAAGGATAGGGGAAAGTATTATGCCGCTGCCTCGTCGTTGGCACGGACATCGAGCTTATGCTTTTTGCTGTAAAAGAAGGTTACGATTGCAAATAGCATGGTAAGGGAACCGATAAACAGTAAGTAACCGCTGACGCCTAGTAAGTCCAGTCCTGCGCCAGTAATACCCAGAGCAACCAGGAAGAAGCTGCGATCTAGCATACTTTTAAAAGAGAAAAATCGTCCTTGCTGATGGGCAGGTAATCGTTTTTGGAAAATCGTTGATATCACTGGAAAAAAGAACGCCACAACAAAACCAAAGACGGCAAAGGAACCCAGAACCATCATCTTGTTATCAGCTACTGACATCCCGTACTGGGAAAACGCAAAGAACACAAGCATCAATGTGGACGCAGCGACCAGATTATTTTGCCCAATCCAGCGCTTCGCAAGCAGGCTTCCGATGAGAATGCTGACGCCTTCAAAAGCGTAAATCCAACCCATTAATTGCGGCTCTTGATGAATTTCACTAAAGTTTAAAATCATTAAATTGAGACCGCCTAAAAAGAGGGTAATCAAGCCGTTGTTAATTAATCCAACCATGAGTGCAGGGTCTTTTCTCGTAATGGTCAATACTTCGCGGAACTCGACTTTTTCCTTCATTCTGCGGGATGTTACCTGAGGAATGCGTAGAAAGAGGGTCACTAAAGCTAAAACAGCATAAGCAACGATCGAGCATACATATAGCATTTGCAAATTCATCGAGACGACGAGCACACCGCCTAATGCAGTTCCACCGATACGGGATAACGTAGAAATATTCAGATAGACGCTGTTTGCTTTAAGCAATTCGTCTTTGTCCAGTATGGCAGGCAGGGACGCTTGCACGGTCGGAAAGTAAAAGGCTGCGGAGCATTGCATGAAAATGAGGGAGACGATCATCCAGAGGATAGAATCATACGCAATAGCAGGGAACATGAAAACAGGACTCAAGCATCGTACCAAGCTTGCAAGCATCATCACTTTGCCTTTGTCGTACATGTCAATTACGACGCCAGCTTTGGGAGAAAGCAAGATGCTGACCACCAGTCCGCTCATCAAAATCAGTGCTTTTACCGTTTCGGATGGGATCAAGCTCTGCATGAACTGTAGATTGGCGATGATTGAAATCCACATGCCTGCTCCTGCGACGATCTCCCCAGTCATTAAGAGGAGAAATGTTCGGTTTCGCCACAACATGAGAGCCACTCCATATCAAATTTTTTTTGCTAAGCAAAAGGTATCACTCAGTATAGCATCTCCCTCCCAAATTGTATATTTATTGTCTTTGTGGGTATTCACAGCTTTCATAAAGGACAACCTATACCGATACGAAGCGGCCATTACGCAAAAGAGGGAGCTAATCCGTATGAAGCGAAAACGGTCGTTACTTTTACTGATTGGCTATGGGTTCGCAGCTACTTTATCGATCTTTTATGGACTAATTGAGCGGCACAGTTTGTTTGTCACGTTTGTGTCGTTTCATTTGCTAGTTTGTTTATGCATCCCTTTTCTGCATGGCTGGTGGGAGGGGACGCTGCGGGAGAGCTGGAGTCATGCGTGGGGCCAGTTTGACAAGCGAGGGGCATTTTACGGACTTGCTTTAGGCTTGTTTTTAATTATAGGACTGCTTGCAGGCGCTTGGCTTCTATTGCAACCGGAGGGCAGATCTGAGAACATCCGGCGAATCCTAGTGGATTGGGATCTCAATGATCGATGGATATGGCTGTTTAGCTTTTATTTAGTCTTTGTGAACTCACTGCTGGAGGAATTGTTTTGGCGTGGCTTCGTTTTGCAACGGATGCGGCGGTCATTGTCACAAACGATGGCCATTATTTTATCCAGCTTTTTTTATTCGCTTTATCACTTGATTGTGGCAACGGTCATGTTCGGACTGAAGATAGGGCTAATGATCACCTTCCTAGTCTTTGGTGCAGGAATGATTTGGGGCTGGATGAAAGGCTTGTTTCCTGCGATTTACTCAACGTGGTTTAGTCATATCTTGGCGGATTTAGGGCTTGTGATGGCTGTGCTCTTGTGGATTTATTGAGAGGTGCTGTTGGTGCTGTATGGAAAAAGGAAAGGGGTCTACGGCTGTGCACGAGGAAGAGCTGCGCTTGCGTAAACGATTACTCAGTATTCTTCGGCAAAATAATGAGCACGTCCAGCTTTATTTTGATACATACGGATATACACCTGTGGAGCCGATGCTTGCCTACCTACGAACACTCAAGGGCTGTGCGCTGGTGAGTCGCTCCGATTTATGGCAGGTCGTCGAAAATGACCCCGGAAAACAGATCGAGTGGGACGGTGGTGCTTTAATACGAGCAACTTATGGATTTCTGCCAGCGATAAGCCGTGGCAGACTGACAGAGATGGCTCCTCCTGAGCTGCTTTATTACGGAACTCACCGCAAATTAATACGGCAAGTGCTTTCTGCTGGCTTGTTACCCATCGCAAGTGAGTTTGTTCAGTTAGCGAGAAGCCCCAAAGATATCGGTATGCCAGTGGACGCGTTGTCCCTTTTGAGCGTGAAAGCGCAGGAGGCACATAAAGCCGGCGTTCCTTTTTATCAGGTTAACGACCACTACTTTATGTGCAAGTCACTTCCACCAGCATACTTATTGCCATACACCGACTAGTCGGCTTGGCTTTTTCGGCGTTCCTCTCGAATTTGCAGCTGACGGCTTCTTTCAGCAAAGACATCGCTGCGATCACGCAATGTATGCTTGTTTAGTAAATAGAAATCCTCCATGTTGCTCGCGGTGTCTTTTGGCGAGTTGCGGAGCAGGCAGGCTTCTTCATATGCTTGCTGCAAGCGGCTGTCTGCAATAGGCAAAGACAGGCTGTGATAAGCCTTGCCTTGCTTCAGCTCCTCTAGCCGTTGAACGAGCCGCTCATTTAGGACAGCGCTATCCAAGCCAAGCTGACGAATATCGCTTTGATGCTCATTGACAAGAGCGAGCGCACTCGTGAGCATTTTGATAGCTCCATTATGATTCCCGCGTCTTTGGTGATAAAGCCCTACAGCAATTTGAATCAACCCCACCCAAACAGGCTTACGTTCGTTTGGAGGAGCGCTTTTCCAATATTCTTCAAGAATTTCGTGACATTCAAAATAATCGCGTTCAACATGAAACTGAACCAAATAGTCCAGGTATGGTTGTGGATACATGTGGTCACCTCATTGCTTGGTTTTCAACTGTCAGGTTATATACTATTATAAAGCAAAGAGATGAGAAAATGAGGTGCGAAACCATTTATGACGAGAGAAGAACTGATGGCAGTATTGGAAAAAAAGCGAATGACAGAAATTATAGAGCTGATCGAGGACGCCGAGAACGGTGAATTGGAGGAGCTGGAGCTTGTAGAAAGCCTGGGGCTTTTGATGGATCAGGAATTAAATCGGGAAGTCATCCAGCTGTTGGAAAGCCTCGGGGTTACGATCATCTATGTTAGCGGAGATGAGGAAGACTTCGAGGATGAAGATGACGAAGAGGATGAAAACGATCATTAATAAAATGAACCAACCCTCGTGCAGATTCGAAAGGGTTGGTTCTTTGCTATTCAACTACTTTTGTGTCCAAACCCGGTTTTTATTGCGGGTCGCAGGGAACTTTTCTCCCTTGGAAAGCTCGATGATCATTGGGTCCTGTACCCCTGCTCCTGACTCACCGATTTCCATGTATACAGCGTTTTTTGGAGATTTTTGACCTTCGCGAAAACGGCTGTGTTCTCCCATAAGGATTCCTCCTTCAAGCTTTGTTATATCGAACTTAGTATTTCGTTAGTGGATAAGCTTCATGCTGGAAAAACCGTGACAGACGCTGATTTTCCCACCAGAATAGACAAGTGCCCCGTGCCAATGAACCATCACCTACATACCTTGTAGATGTACCGATCAAGAGGGGGTGAGGTTCAATGGGTTGCGGATGCAGAAAGTCACATTGCAAATGCTACTACAAGAAGTGCTGCAAGAAGAAATATTACAAAAAACATTGCTACTATAAGCCATACTACAAAATGGAGTGCAAGAGCGGTCACGGAAGCTGCGGTCACGGTCATGGACATGGTCATGGAGGATGTGACCACGGTTACGGCTATGGCGGGTCCTCTATGGGTGGTTACGGTGGGTCCTCTATGGGTGGCAAATATTAATAGCGAAAAAGCGCCTTTTGGGGCGCTTTTTTCGTTTTTTCGCAACTTTGCTGCAATTTCGTCGTACACTAAAAATAATCAGATTGTAGGAGGAATCATAATGAGTTATCTGTCGGGAAAAGAGGAGCGTATGTGGGCTGTAATCGTACATTTGTCAGCCCTCATCGGATTTATCATTCCGCTTGGTAATGTGCTCGGTCCGCTGATTGTCTGGCTAGTAAAGCGTGAGGAAGGGGCCTTTTTTGACGCGCATGGAAAAGAAGCTCTGAACTTTAACATCTCCGTTACGATTTACGCGGCGATTTCAAGTCTTTTGCTCGTTATTTTTATCGGCGCATTACTGTTGATCGCTTTGTTCTTATTTTGGATTATATTGGTCGTCATGGCAGCAGTGAAGACGAATGAGGGGAAAGCAACCTCCTTGATCTCGAAATACGAAGGAGTAGGGTAAATCGGTGAAATGGGGTGTCCTGGCATGCTCACGGGTGTTACGGTCGTCGATTTTTCACGCCAACTTCCTGGGCCTATTTGCACGATGAGGCTCGCTGATTTAGGGGCGGAGGTCATTGAGGTAGAGACTTTTCCTGACTATGACCATGGAAGATCTGCCGGTACCACGAATCGAGAGGCTAATGGACAGGAAGGATTTTACCTGCGCTCGCATCGGAATCATAAAAGCATATCCTTGAATTTACGGACGGACGAAGGGAAAGCTCTCGCATTTGCTTTGGCCAAACAAGCTGATGTCGTCGTAGAGAGCTTTCGCCCTGGAGTCTTACGACATCTGGGGCTTGATTATGACAGCTTATGGGCTGTCCATCCTGCGGTTATTTATTGCTCAGTTACCGGTTATGGACAGAGTGGTGAGCTTTCTCAGCTAGGAGGACAAGACCTGAACGTTCAAGCAGTTAGCGGCTTTCTTTCCACCGTTAGGGACGTAGCTGGCATTCCTGTCATCACAGATGCGCCGATAACCGATTTCGCTCTCGGGCTATATGCGAGTGAACAAATATGTGCGGCACTTGTACAGCGTTTACGGACTGGGCGGGGGGCCTACCTCGACGTTGCATCCGCTGATCTTTTTTCATCCTGGATGGGCCTGTTCGCGATCTTTTCTAAATATAAAGAAATGGTTTGGGATCAAGCTAATCGGCAGGGGAGGTTAGCCTATCACGTATTCGAAACCTCGGACGGTCACTATGTAGCTCTTGCTGCTCTGGAAGAGAAATTTTGGCTCAATTTCTGCCGGGCAGTCGGTCGAGAAGACTGGGAGCTGCACCATTTGGCGACAATCATTCAACAGCCTGAGATTTATGAGGAAATGAAAGCGTTGTTCTTATCACGTACCCAAGCGGAGTGGAGTGAGCTTGGAATCGAGGTAGACTGCTGCCTGACAGCAGTGGAAGAGCTGGATAGATGGGCGGACAGCTCGTATGTAACGAGTCGTGAAATTGCGTATACTCTGCCTCTCGTGGAGAAAAAGGAATTGCGTCTGGCAGGGCAAAAGCAAACTCATACGGAGGGAGATCGCAAATCACCTCCATGGTTTACTGATCATACACATGAGCTGTTAAAACGGAAGCTAAACCTGTCAGAAGACGGATTACAACGTCTGGTGAAGCTGGGCGTAATTCCTGGTGCATCTGCGAAAACGGGAAGATTATCCGTTGAGCAGGAATGAATTTTGTGATAGAGTATGTGTATCAAGATCCTGCGATGTACGATAGGCCGTAAATGTTTCTAACCTTATACGTGTTTTTCGGGAGACGGAAATTCGCTGTAGATGTCAGGCCCACCTCCATATGGATGCATGGGAAGGCTGAAGCACGAAAGGGTCACCCACCTGTGTGAGCGCAGGTTATAGAAACATGAGGTCAACGGCAGAGCGGGGACTTGGCTGTATTCAATAAGATTCATGCCTTTTTTAGCATGGGACAAAACCACCTGGAGTCATTCCAGGTGGTTTTTTTGTGGGGGAGGAGGGGCTAGTTTTGATTTCCAGATCCGTGACCCTGGCCCTGATTTTGTTTGACATCCCGTCCGCCGTGGCTGTCCTGTTGATCACCCTGGCCTACAATCGTCAATGATTGTTCCAATGTTTGAGAATCCTTGGCGTCCTGAATGATTTGATACATTTGCAAGAAATTCGCTTTTTGTCCTTCTGGAATTCCTTTGATGCGGACCGTCATTTCTTGTGGGCCGTTTTGCTGGCCACCCTGCCCGCCCTGTCCACCTTGGGAGCTTTGGTTAGAGCCCTCGTTGGAGGTAGGCTGCTCATCTAAAAAGCTGAGAAACATGGAGTCGCTGTCCCCAGAATCTTGTCCGCCTTGCTGGCTCTGGCCTTGACTCTGACTTTGCCCACCACTGTTTCCTTGCCCTCCCTGGCCGCCCTGATCTTGGTCGAACAACACGCTGAATTCATTTAAATCGGTCTGGATGATGCCGATGACGTTCATCCTGATCCCCCTTCCGAAATAAAAATTGATCATTAACCCGGATGTTTGGAGTGATGCACCCCACGATGCTGCAGGTAGCTGTGGTAAAAGTATTCAACCACTGTAATGACGAACGCCGTCAACAACAAGCCAGATAATACATAGGACTGGGCAAACGCAGAGCAGCTTGCCCAAAAGAATGCAAATACGAACAAGAAATCAGCTGTGCTAGCAAATGTGTTGTTCGTTCGCGGCAGGATAAAGGCATCAACCAGAGCGTAAGCAAGCAAGCTGCCAATGATACTGGTCAGCAAGGCAAACGCAAAAGACGTTCCAGACCACAAAAGCCCCGGAACCGCTATGATTCCATTCACTAAGAGCTTGAGTAAGATGTGCAAGGAACGGACACCCCCTTTCATGCTCTTAGTATGAACTTAGGTAGTTTCACTATGCGTGGATGGTGTATTCATTTTCAACTGGCGAATCAGACCTTCCTCAGGAGTGACAAACAGTGTGCGCTGCTGCTCATATATAACATAACCGGGCTTTGCACCACTTGGTTTTTTTACATGCTTGATCAGCGTGTAGTCGACAGGAATCTGACTTCCTTGTTTGGCACGACTGAAGTAAGCAGCGAGCGTAGCTGCTTCGAGCAAAGTTTCATCGGTAAACTCTCGGGCACGAATGACGACATGTGACCCGGGAATATCCTTTGTATGGAGCCATGTATCGTGAGCGGAAGCAAGCTTGTTGGTTAGATACTCATTCTGCTTGTTATTTTTTCCGACGAGGATTTCGGTACCATCGGTTGAAAAATAAACCTCCAGCTCTGGTCGGGTCTCTTTTTTCTTGCGCGGACCGCGTTTTTTACGGTCTCGTACATATCCTTGCTCGACCAGCTCTTCGCGAATTTCTTCGGCTTCTTTTAGGCTGGCGTGAGCGAGCTGAACCAGTAAGCCATCCAAATACAAAATCTCCATTTTCGCCTGCTCAATTTGTTCACCAACGACTTGTAGACTGTTTTTAGCTTTGTTGTAACGCTTGTAGTATGACTGAAGATTTTCCGACGGTGTCTTTAATGGATCTAGCGGAATAGTTAAGGTTCCGCCTGCCTCGTCATACCAGTTGACCGTCACAAGCTCTTTGTCGCCTCGCTTCATCTGATGCATATTTGCTGTAATCAGCTCACCATACAGGCGAAATAATTCGGCGTCATGCGCGTATTGTAGCGTTTGTTCCAGTTTTTCAATCTTTTTCTCATTTTTGTTCCGTTCTCCAGTGACAAAACGGATCAGGTCATGCGCTCGCTGCTTGACTGTATCGCGCAGCGCTTTTCCTCCATAGTAGGCCTGGAGTAGTGCTTGCGTGGTTGGGAAAGGCGTGGTGGACTCTGCTTGAAGATGGGTCAGCTCCACGACATGAAAGTAAGACTTGTCCTTCGTTTCAACGATGTTCGGTACATAAACATGCTGTTTGAATGCATCCATGATCTCTGAAAAGGCCGCCCACAGCGTCTCACGATTGGCCAGACCGGCACGATGAAGAATTTCTTTGGCGAGGAGAGGGCTGATCCCCGTATAGGCATCGACGATCTGCTTGTCCAATCGGCCACTGTTCCAATCAATCGAGGAAATGAAATCCTGCTGACTCGCAGCAAGTGGATCATTTTTGTCCTGGCTGGGAGGAGATATATAGGGACGCCCTGGTGTTACTTGTCGATACTGGCTAATGGCAAGCGTGACATGCATGGCACTATCCAAAATGATTCCAGTCGCAGGGTCAATTAATATAATGTTGCTGTGCTTTCCCATGATTTCCATAATAATACGTCTGACTGCTGTATCACCGAGCTCATCCCGCGTACGCACATCGATATGGATAATTCTCTCCATATCCACTTGTGAAATCGATTCAATCATTCCACCTTCACAATGCTTTCGCAGCAGCATGCAAAACATCGGTGCTTCCAACGGATTGGAGAACTCCTCTGTTGTGATGTGGAGACGAGGGTAGGTAGGATTTGCGGAGAGCAGCAATTTCACTGTTTCTCCTTGTGTTCGTACTTGCATGACAATATCACTGTGGTGGGGTTGATGGATTTTGGAAATTCGTCCACCCACCAGCTTATGTAACTCCCGGGCTACAGCACGGGTTACTACGCCATCAAAAGCCACAATAGGTCACCTCAATCTAAAGAAGAATACATCGAAAAGCGAAATAATATCAGAAGCGTTGCCAGTCACAGTGTAGCACAAAGCATAAGCAAGGAGGAATCTTGTTGTCAGGATACGGCTTCGGTTGACACTGCCAAGACTTGTCTCCTATAATTAATTAACGATTTTACGCCTGTGGAAGTGAAAAATTGTGATTCGAAGCATGACAGGTTATGGAAGAATAGATGAAGTAAAAGGCTCCACACGATTGACAGTCGAGATTCGGGCTGTTAATCATCGGTTTACCGAGATCCTTGTTCGCCTCCCAAAAGCCTGGAGTATGCTGGAGGACCCTATACGCAAGCTGGTCGCCCAGTTTGTCAGGCGGGGTCGTCTCGAAGTAACCGTTTCTTTGGAAGCGATTCAAGCCACTTCAGCCGCTGCCATAAATTGGGATGTGGCAGAGCAGTTTGTTTCGCTGACGCGTGAAATCGACCAGCGATTTTCGCTGGAAACAGTCCTGACAGCCAGGGACGTGTTACTCTTCCCAGGAGTGTTACATACCAAGGAATTAGAAGAAGCAAATGGCGATGAAATAATCGATTGGTTGCTTTCCCAAGTCCAGGCAGCAGCACAAGATTTGCTCTCCATGAAAATGGCAGAGGGAAAACAGCTTTATGCCGACCTGACAAAACGTCTTGAACAAGTGCGTGTGTGGAACCGGGAAATTCAAGCACTGGCTCCACTCGGTGTAGAGGAGTACCACAGCCGCCTGCATCAACGCTTGAATGACTGGGCTGGCCAGGCTCCTTTTGAATTGGACATAGGGCGCATAGCGCAAGAGGTAGCCTTTTTCGCAGACAAAAGTGATATCAGCGAAGAAATTACCCGCTTAGAAAGCCATTGTCATCAGTTCATGGAACAGCTTGAAAAAGACGAGGCGGTCGGGAGAAAACTGGATTTTTTGTTGCAGGAAATGAATCGGGAGGCAAATACAATCGCATCTAAGGCGAATCATTTGCGCATCCAGCATTTGGCAGTTGAGATCAAAAGTGAGCTGGAGAAGATGAAAGAGCAAGTACAGAACGTTGAGTAGGATGAAAGGATGGGCTGGGCCGTCATGGCAATCAAGCTAATCAATATCGGATTTGGCAATATTGTAAATGCCAACCGCATTATTTCTATTGTAAGTCCGGAGTCAGCTCCTATCAAACGGATTATTCAGGAAGCGCGTGACCGTAACATGCTAGTTGACGCAACCTACGGGAGACGGACACGGGCCGTTATTATTACAGATAGCGATCACGTCATTTTGTCGGCAGTACAACCGGAGACGGTAGCACAGCGTCTGACTACGAAGGATGACGAATCGGACGAATAAAGTAGGAGTGTACATAATGAGCATGGTTGATCGTGGTCTTCTTTTAGTTCTTTCCGGACCTGCAGGAGTGGGCAAAGGAACGGTATGCAAGGCGCTTCGAGAAAAAATGCCTGATCTTGTGTATTCTGTTTCAGCAACCACGCGTTCGCCACGTCCAGGAGAAGTAGAGGGAGTCAACTACTTTTTTAAATCAAAAGAACAGTTCCAACAAATGATCGAGGAGGACGCTCTGTTAGAGTGGGCTGAATATGTAGGCAATTTTTACGGAACTCCTCGCCAATTTGTGGATGAAATGCTGGATGAGGGTAAAGATGTTATACTAGAGATCGAAGTTCAGGGTGCATTGCAGGTAAAGGAAAGTTTTCCGCAAGGCACATTCCTGTTTCTTGCCCCGCCTGACCTCCACGAGCTGGAAAACAGAATTATTGGCCGCGGAACGGAGACGGAAGAGGTTATCGCCAAGCGCATGGAAGTGGCGCGTGCAGAGATTGAGCTGATGGATCATTACGATTACGTCGTAGTCAATGATGTGATCGAATCAGCATGTGACCGCATTCAGGCGATTATCACCGCGGAGCATTTGAAAAAAGAACGTCAGGTTCACAAGTATCGTAAATGGCTGAAGGAGGTTGAATAAATTATGTTGTACCCATCTATTGATGAGTTGACAGAAAAAGCGGAAAGCAAATACATCCTGGTGACACTCGCATCCAAGAGAGCAAGACAGCTGCGAGAGAATAGTGAAATCCAGGTAGTGAGACCAAAATCCAAAAAGTTTGTAGGGCTTGCCCTTGAAGAGTTTATCTCCGATGAACTCGTGCACGAATTTCTAGACGGACGCAAATAAGGATTACCACCAAAAAACAACCTCCAAGCAGGTTGTTTTTTTCCGATATGGAGAGAGGGGAGTTTTAGGATGCACTCGCTAGCTGGAAAACGAATCGTACTGGGGGTTTCAGGGGGGATTGCTGCGTACAAGGCAGCAGCGCTCACTAGCAAACTGACTCAGGCTGGTGCTCTTGTGCATGTAATTTTGACGCAAAGCGCCATGCAATTTATACAGCCACTGACGTTCCAGGCTTTATCGCATCTGCCTGTGTATACAGATACATTTACCGAGCCGGACCCGCATGTGATCAGCCATATCGAGCTTGCAGACAAAGCTGATCTCGTGTTGGTCGCTCCGGCAACAGCAAATATCATTGGGAAAATGGCGAACGGAATTGCAGATGACATGCTGACGACGACAATCCTGGCGACAAAAGCATCGGTCATGGTTGCTCCTGCCATGAATGTAAACATGTATGGGCACCCAGCTGTAGCTGCCAACATGGACAAGCTTACAGACTATGGCTATCAGTTCGTCGAGCCTGGTGTAGGACTGCTGGCATGTGGGTGGATTGGCAAAGGGCGCTTGGCGGAGCCAGAGGAAATTGTCGAAGCGGTTGCGGCCTTTTTCGAGAAAAAGCAAGTGCCTGAGCAAACGCAGGATTTGGCAGGCAAGCATGTCTTGGTAACGGCCGGTCCGACACGTGAAAAAATCGATCCGATCCGCTACATTACAAACCATGCTTCCGGCAAAATGGGCTATGCCATTGCAGAGGCTGCACGGGATAGAGGAGCGAAAGTAACACTCGTCAGTGGTCCAACCTCGTTGGAACGCCCTTCTGGTGTCGAGTTCGTTGCCGTTGAATCTGTACAGGATATGTTTGATGCTGTCATGCAGCATTTGCCTGAGAGTGATATCGTGATTAAATCTGCGGCAGTATCGGATTATCGTCCGAAAACAGTCCAAGAGCATAAAATGAAAAAAGGCGACGGACCACTCGTTTTAGAGCTGGATAAAGCGCCAGATATTTTAAAGACGGTCGGGGAGCACAAAACCAAACAATTTGTGGTCGGGTTTGCTGCCGAGACGCAGGATGTTTTAAAGCACGCGCAGTCTAAAATCGAGCGAAAGAACCTCGATATGATCGTAGCCAACAACGTGCTGACTGAGGGTGCAGGCATGGGCAGCGATACGAATGTGGTTACGATTATGACGCGCGCAGGGGAGCAATTGGCACTGGATAAACTAAGCAAGCGAGCTGTGGCTGAGAAAATTTTGGATGCCGTTTTAGTGAAGCTTTCGCAGCGTGCGCTCTCGGAGCTGTCATGATCGCCCAAATCATTGTGGACGTGCCAGTTAATCGGACGAATCGGCCCTTTGACTATCGCGTTCCGGACTGGTTGACCCCGATCATACATGTAGGGAGCCGAGTTATTGTTCCATTCGGTCCACGCAAGCTTCAGGGATATGTAATCAGCATCTCGGAGCAAACGGTTGATCAGGTAGAAAACACGCGCCTAAAAGATGTGGAGCAGGTGCTCGATGATACGCCACCACTCACTGCTGAACTGCTGAAAATGAGTGAATGGATGTCTAAGCAATATTTATGTCCATGGGTCACAGCGGTTCAAGCCATGATTCCAGCCGTACTAAAAGGCAAATCGGAGAAGTGGCTCACGGCAACCGATGCACTAGACGAAGAGACCTGCGGAAAGTCAGGACTGCTGTGGGAGCTCCATCGTAAACGGCATCTGCCGCTTGCAGAGGTAGAAAAGCAGTTTCCGGATGAATATATGCTCGTGCCCGGCTGGATTCACAGCGGTCTTTTGGCAACGGAATACCAGGTGACAGACCGGATTACTCGCAAGCAGCAGTCCTTCGTGAAATGCTTGCTGGAGAAGACGCAGCTTGAGGAAGCGATTGCTTCTTTGCCTGCTCGTGCTGAACAAATGCGCCGGGTCCTTCAGCTTTTTGCCGAGCATGAGGGGCAGGCCTTTTCTGTGCAGATGATGCGAGATGAGCATGGGATCAGCCGTTCCCCGTTGAAAAGTCTTGAAGCCAAAGGCTGGATCGCCATCGAGCAGGTCGAGGTGTATCGTGATCCGTATGCCAACAGGAGATTCTCTGAGAAAGCGAAGCCAGAGTTCACTCCGTTGCAGCAAGAAGTATTGGCACCGATTTTGCAATCTATTCAATCCCATACCTACGCCTCTTATTTGCTCCATGGGGTGACTGGCAGCGGCAAGACGGAGGTCTATCTAGAGGCGATTGAGCAAACCTTGGCAAAAGGACGCGAGGCGATCTTTCTCGTACCGGAAATCTCGCTGACGCCTCAGATGGTGGAGCGGTTCAAAGGCCGTTTTGGTGCAGATGTAGCTGTTTTGCATAGTGCCTTGTCTTCTGGTGAGCGCTTTGATGAATGGCGTAAAATCATTCGCAAGCAAGTAAAGGTCGTAGTCGGTGCACGTTCAGCTATTTTTGCCCCGTTTCAAAATGTCGGTCTGATCGTCATCGATGAAGAGCACGAAAGCTCGTATAAACAAGAAGAAACGCCGCGTTATCACGCACGAGAAGTGGCAATATGGCGAGCAAAGGAAAATGACGCAGTCCTAGTGATGGGAAGTGCAACCCCTGCGTTGGAGACATACGCCCTGGCGACGCGAGGAAGATACACGCTACTGCAGATGCCTGACCGCGTAGGGAACCGACCAATGCCAGAGGTGCATGTCGTGGATATGCGAGAGGAGCTGCAAGCCCAGAATCGCTCGATGTTCAGCCGCAAGCTTCACGAAATGATTGAAGATCGCTTGCGAAAAGAACAGCAGATGGTGATTTTTCTCAATCGGCGCGGCTTTTCTACGTTTGTGATGTGCCGCTCCTGCGGGTACACGATGCGTTGCATACATTGCGATATCTCGCTCACCTATCATAAAACGAATCATACGGCGCGTTGTCATTATTGCGGGTATACGATTGCCCAGCCTGCTCATTGTCCTGAGTGTCAAAGCGAGCATATTCGCTTTTTTGGTACAGGAACGCAAAAAGTGGAGATGGAGTTGGCGAAGCTTTTTCCAGGAATTCGCGTCATTCGGATGGATGTCGACACAACCTCTCGGAAGGGCTCGCATGAAGAGCTGCTGAATAAGTTTCGTTCGGGCCTGGGTGACGTGCTGCTCGGTACGCAAATGATTGCAAAAGGACTTGATTTCCCACGCGTGACGCTGGCTGGTATTATTGCTGCTGATACATCCTTGCATCTGCCGGATTTTCGGGCTGCAGAAAAAACATTTCAGCTGCTGACGCAAGTAGGCGGACGTGCGGGACGTCATGAACTGGCAGGAGATGTGGTCATCCAGACCTATACTCCGGAGCACTACAGCATCATGCATGCTACCAAGCATGACTATCCTGCCTTCTATCACGATGAAATGCTGCAGCGCCGGCGCACTGGGTATCCGCCTTATTTCCGTTTGGTGTTAATCACCTTTAGCCATGAGGATGTTCCGGTTGTCATTCGTGGTGCGCATACGATGGCTGATTATTTGCGACAGCGTTTGGCGCAAACGACGATCCTGCTCGGACCTGTGGCATCGCCGATTGCTCGTGTGAAGGATAGATTTCGCTTTCAGATCATGCTAAAATATCGGGATGAACCGCATTTGGCTGAATTGCTTTCTCAGGCAACAGCTGCATTTGAAGAATGGAACAAACAGCAGAAGGTACTGATGACCATAGATGTTGATCCGTATGTACTGCTTTAGGGAGGATATGAATCACATGGCTATTCGCACAATTGTTAAACATCCTGACGCCATCCTGCGAGAAAAAGCGATGGTTGTAACGAAGTTCAACTCTAACCTGCACAAGCTGCTCGATGATATGGCAGATACGATGTACGATGCAGATGGAGTGGGCCTCGCTGCACCACAGGTAGGTATTTCCAAGCGCGTAATCGTGATGGATTGTGGCGAGGGACTTATCGAAATCGTAAATCCTGAGATCGTGGAGCACAAAGGCGAGCAATTCGATTATCCAGAAGGCTGCCTTAGCATCCCTGGACTTCGTGGGGATGTACGCCGCCACAAGTGGATTAAACTGCGCGGACAGGATCGCTTTGGGAATGAAATTGAATTGGAAGCAGATGATTTGCTGTCCCGTTGCTCCCAGCACGAGATTGATCACTTGAACGGCGTATTGTTCATCGATGTCGCTGACAAAGTGTATCAAATCAGCCCGGACGAGGAAGGGGAATAAATCATTTGAAAGATGCTCGTATATTGTTTATGGGAACCCCTGATTTTGCGGTAGCAAGTCTGGAAGCCCTGCTGGAAGCTGGCTACAATGTGATCGGAGTCGTAACCCAACCAGATCGTCCCGTAGGACGCAAGCAAGTGTTGACGCCGCCCCCCGTCAAGGAGGCGGCTTTGCGTCATGGACTGCCTGTATTGCAGCCAGAAAAAATTAAAGTGGAAGAGGCGCTGGAAGAAGTGTTGGCACTCTCTCCTGATTTAATCGTGACAGCAGCCTATGGACAAATCCTGCCCAAGCGCTTGCTGGATGCACCTAAGCACGGCTGCATCAACGTCCATGCTTCCTTGCTTCCGAAATACCGTGGAGGCGCTCCTATCCATAAATCGATCGTAGAAGGCGAAAAGGAATCCGGTGTAACCATCATGTACATGGTGGAAGCTCTTGATGCGGGGGACATGCTGTCCAAGGTCGTCGTTCCAATAGAGGAACGGGATACAGTTGGTCTTTTGCATGACAAGCTGGCTGCTGCAGGCTCTGCACTCTTGTTGGAGACGATTCCACAGCTATTGGCAGGTTCGATCGAGGCACAGCCTCAAAACCATGATGAAGCTACATTTGCTCCCAATATCAAGCGCACAGACGAGCGCATTGACTGGACGCGCACAGCCGAGCAAATTTACAACCAGGTCCGCGGCTTGAATCCTTGGCCGGTTGCTTTTACATCGTACCAAGGCAAGGTCTGGAAACTATGGTGGGTGGAAAAGCTAGTAGGACAGGCAGCAGAAAACGAGCCAGGCACCATCGTTGCAAGAGAAGAGGATGGCTTGATCGTAGCCTGCGGCGACGGTGCGGTAAAAATTACGGAATTGCAACCAGAAGGAAAAAAACGTATGAGTGCTCTCGATTTTTTGCGTGGAGCGGGCGCAAACATTGAAATCGGCACAAAGGTAGGAGAATAGTCCGTGGCAAAAAAGGGAGCAAGAGATATCGCCCTGGATGTACTGAACAGGGTAGAAGAGCATAAATCTTACAGCAATCTTGAGCTGCGGAGTGTTCTGGATCGCACAGAGCTGAATGCTTCTGATGTTGGGCTTGTAACAGAGCTGGTGTACGGCACGATCCAACGCAAATTAACGCTGGATCACGTGCTGTCCCATTTTGTCGGAGGGAAAAAGATACAGGCTTGGGTGCGCAACCTTTTGCGTCTGAGTCTGTATCAGATTCGCTTTTTGGATCGGATTCCTGAGCGTGCGGCGGTACACGAGGCTGTAGAGATTGCGAAAAAACGTGGGCATCAAGGGATTGCGTCGATGGTAAATGGTGTGTTGCGCAACGTTTTGCGTCAACCTGACGTATGGGATCGAATCCCTGAAGGTAATGCTGCTCTACGTATCTCCGTGGCATTTTCCCATCCAGAATGGCTGGTTCGCCAGTGGATCAAGGAATACGGGGAAGAGACGACAAAAGCTATCTGCGAAGCGAACAATCGCACGCCACACAGCTCGATTCGGGTAAATGCACTGAAAGTCAAAAAGGACGAGCTTTTGGCGCAGCTAGCAGAGGAAGGCGGAGCGGTAAACGAGTCGGCTTTGAGCCCAGATGGTTTGCTGATCGAAGGCGGTCATGCAGCCGGTACGCGCTGGTTTAAAGACGGGTTTTTTACCATCCAGGATGAAAGCTCCATGCTGGTAGCGCCAGCGCTCGCGCCAAAGCCAGGCATGAGGGTTCTGGATGCTTGTGCGGCTCCAGGTGGGAAAACGACTCATGTAGCGGAGTTGATGGGGAATCAGGGGCAAATCATCGCCAGTGATGTTCACCCTCACAAACGTGATTTGATTGCGAGTGCAGCGAAAAGACTCGGAATTACCATCATTGAGCCCATCGTCAGTGATGCGCTTGATTTGCCTGAAAAAGGACTGGGTACATTTGACCGAATTTTGCTGGATGCACCATGCTCTGGCTTTGGGGTCATCCGGCGCAAACCGGACCTGAAATGGAACAAGACACCTGAGGATGTTCGGGCAATCGCGCAGCTGCAATATGAGCTATTGAAGAGTCTTTCCACAATGCTGGCTCCAGGCGGCGTAATGGTTTACAGCACGTGTACGATTGAGCCAAAAGAAAATCAGGACATCATTCGTCGGTTTATTGCTGAGCATCCGGAATTTATGCTGGATGATACGCTTCGGGATGATCTACCGCAAGCCGTTCGTGACAAGGTGGATGAAACGGGAGCGTATATACAAATTTTGCCCCATGACTTTGACAGTGACGGCTTCTTTATTGCGCGATTGAAACGGAAAAAATAAGCAAAGAAGGGGTGGCGCATTGGTTGGATGAGTGCCACTCCTTTCCTTTGTTTGCGGTCCTGTAGATTTGTTTACACTAGGAAAAGCGACGCATTTGTTAATTGGATGTCGAAACCGTTTGAAGCGAGACGCCAGTAGAGGTACAATGATAGAATGACAATTTAAGCAATGATTTTTTGAGGATGTGAAAAACAGCAATGCCGCTTACAACATTTACGAGCGCAAAGCCGCTCATTTACAGTTTGACGCAAGATGAAATGAAAGCATGGCTCACTGAAATTGGAGACAAAGCATTTCGCGCCCAGCAAATTTTTGACTGGCTCTATGTAAAGCGCGTGACTTCTTTTGATGAAATGAGCAATCTATCCAAGGATTTGCGTCAAAAGCTGTCCGATACATTCCGGATGGACCCGTTAAAAGAAATTACTCATCAGGAATCTCAAGACGGAACGATCAAGTTTTTGTTCCAGCTGGTCGACGGACATGCCATTGAAACGGTAATTATGCGTCATAACTATGGAAACAGCATCTGTGTGACTACACAGGTTGGCTGCCGGATTGGCTGTACGTTTTGCGCATCAACACTCGGCGGGCTAAAACGTAACCTGGATGCAGGTGAAATCGTATCTCAAGTATTGATGGCTCAGCGCAGACTGGACGCAGATGGCGAGCGTGTAAGCCACGTCGTCGTTATGGGTATTGGAGAGCCGTTTGAGAACTTCGAGAGCTTGATGGCCTTCCTGTCTGTCATCAACGACAACCGTGGATTGAACATAGGTGCACGCCATATCACGGTCTCCACCAGTGGTATTGTGCCAAAAATTTATGAGTTTGCTGAAAGAGGCGGACAAGTGAATCTGGCTATTTCTCTGCACGCTCCAAACACAGAGCTGCGTAGTAGCCTGATGCCAATCAACCGTGGCTTTCCGCTTGCCAAGCTGATGGAAGCCTGCCATCATTACATTAACAAAACAGGTCGTCGAATCAGCTTTGAATATGGCCTGTTTGGAGGAAAAAACGATCAGCCAGAGCATGCCGAAGAGCTGGCTAGCCTGATCGGCGACATGCTGTGCCACGTCAATCTGATCCCGGTAAACTATGTGCCGGAGCGTGATTATGTACGTACACCGCGTGACGAGATTTTTCAGTTCAAACGTATTTTGGAGGATAAGGGAATCAATGTGACCATCAGACGCGAGCAAGGCAGCGATATTGCAGCTGCATGTGGACAATTGAGGGCACAACACGCTAAAGAAACCGTGGGGTGATGCCATGGATATCGCGATGAAATCCCATGTCGGTCGCATCCGACAGGTAAACGAAGATTATTTTGCCTGTGTAGAGGACCTGAACGGACGTGTACTGGCAGTAGTAGCAGATGGAATGGGCGGTCATCAGGCTGGCGATATCGCCAGCAGGCTCGCTGTTGAGAGAATAGTAAAAGAACTGCGCCATTTGGATAAGGATATAGACGGAGAGGACGCGCGTGAGCAACTGATGAACGCCGTCCTGCTCGCCAATAAAGAGGTTTATGAGTATGCAGAGGAGCATCCGGAATGTAATGGCATGGGTACGACAGTTGTTGCTGCCTTGCTTGGTCCTAGCTCAGTCATAACTGCACATATTGGCGACAGCCGTCTGTATCACTTTAGCCAGGATGGTCTTGTCATGAAAACAGAAGATCACTCCCTTGTGAACGAGCTGCTAAAAAATGGACAGATTACGCCAGAAGAAGCATCTGTTCATCCTCATCGCAATGTGATCATGCGATCGCTTGGAACGGAACCGGATGTATTGATTGATCTGGGACAGTTTTCATGGTCAGATGGCGATGTTGTTCTTATTTGCTCAGATGGACTGAGCAATAAGGTTAGCAGCAGTTCCTTGGAAGAGTGGTTGAATAGAATGGTATCGTTGCAAGCAAAGGTGGACGGCCTCGTAGACGAGGCATTGACAGCCGGTGGAGAAGATAACATCACACTGGTAGCCGTCCGAAATACGCCTGATACCAGTCAGAAAGAGGGGTGAGAGAGATGGAAGGTCAACGACTGGGAGGACGGTACCAATTGGAATCCCGCGTCGGTGGGGGCGGTATGGCTATTGTGTATAAGGCCAGAGATTTGATTTTGAATCGTCCGGTAGCCGTCAAGGTACTGCGCTCGCAGTTTTGCACGGATGAAGACTTTGTGAATCGGTTTCGGCGCGAAGCACAGGCAGTAGCAAGCTTGTCTCACCCCAATGTGGTGGGGGTTTATGATGTAGGCCAAGAAGGCGATACCCATTACATGGTGATGGAGTACATAGAAGGCTACACGTTAAAAGAAGTCATCATTCAGCGGGGAGCTTTGCCTGTTGAAGAAGCGGTTAGAATTGCCGAACAGATCTGCGATGCTCTCGACCATGCGCATCAGAACCAAATTATTCACAGAGACATCAAGCCGCACAATATCATGATTGGAAAAAATGGGCGGGTAAAAGTAACGGACTTCGGGATTGCCCGAGCAGTTACCTCCGCCACGATTACACATACAAATGCAATGCTGGGGTCGGTTCATTATTTTTCTCCAGAGCAGGCCAGAGGCGGCATTACAGGAGAAAAGTCGGATCTGTACTCACTGGGGATTGTGCTTTATGAAATGGTTACAGGTGAACTTCCTTTTTCCGGAGATTCGCCAATCTCTGTAGCACTCAAGCA
Organism: Brevibacillus reuszeri; assembly: GCF_002897295.1. Taxonomy (GTDB): domain Bacteria; phylum Bacillota; class Bacilli; order Brevibacillales; family Brevibacillaceae; genus Brevibacillus; species Brevibacillus reuszeri_A. The sequence continues at coordinate 16,033 of NZ_BEXF01000010.1, read as the reverse complement.
TTTGCAGGAGCCGCTGCCCGAGCCGCGTACCGTAAACCCGGCAATCCCGCAAAGTGTGGAAAACGTCATTTTCAAGGCGCTCGTCAAAGATCCGTTTCTCCGCTACTCTTCAGCAAGAGAAATGCTTGAAGATTTGGAGACCTGCCTATTTCCAGAACGCTTGCATGAAGACAAGCTGATCTTTCCTGAGGATGATGAAATGACAAGAGTCGTTCCCATCATTACTCCGGAAATGATGGAGGGCAACACCAACGGTCGGACAGGTGTAGGACAGCGCAAGCGCCAAGAGCCGCAAAATGACAGCGAAGAAGAGAAGCCAGCCAAGAAGTGGTGGCTAAAAACGATTCTCTGGTTAGCAGGGATTGGACTGTTCTTCGTGCTCGCGTTCTTCGGCTTCAATCTGCTGTTGAATTTTGTGCCATCTGTACCTGAAGTATCGGTTCCTCCAGTGGAAGGCTCCCCTGTATCTCTTGCCACGAAAAAGATCGAGGAGGCCAAGCTCGTCCCGCAGGTCATCGAGGAGGCTAATGACTCCATCGAAAAGGGAATAGTCATCAGACAGGATCCGGGGCCCACGATGAAGCTGAAGGAAAAGGCTGTCGTGACGATCTATGTGAGCAAAGGGCAGGAACAAATTGACATGCCAAATCTCGTTTCCTTGCCGCGTTCGACAGCAGAAGACACCTTGAAACAAGCAGGCTTCAAGCTGGAAAATGTCACCTTTGTGGAAGAGACGGATGATCAGGCCGAGGTAGGACAGGTTATCAAGCAGTCACCTGAAGCAAATGCCAAAGTATATCCGACAAAGGATAAGGTAACCATCACTGTCAGCAAAGGCAAAGGCTTCGTCAAAATGCCTGATGTTAGGAACAAATCTACAGAGGCTGCACAAGTTGAGCTGTATAAGGAAGGACTCTTAATAGGCGAAATTAAAAAAGAGCCTACTTATATAACTGACAAAGAGGGCATTGTGCTATCGACTCATCCTTACGATCCAGGTATGTCGGTGCAAAGAGGTGTTTCTGTACCATTAACAGTAAGTAACGGACAATATCCTGCTGACGCCAAGTTCCCGAATATACCTGTTTTCGTCGAGGTTGTTCCGGGTGAAGAAATTGAAATCAAGATCGAAGTTACAGATGCACGCGGAAAAAATATGGTCGTATACCAGGAAAAAATTGCAGAGAGCAAGGAATACGGGGTTCCATTGGTTCTCTCTCCGCAACAGGACGGAAAGGTCGTTGCGACGGTTAAACGACCAAACGACACCCAGTTTAATGAGTATCAAACCATTCCAGTAGCATATAGTAGCTTGCCATAAGGATAGTGGAGGGACATGAATGCCAGAAGGACGGATTGTGAAAGCGCTGAGTGGCTTCTACTATGTAGCCGACGAAGGGCGCATCTACAGTTGCCGTGCACGAGGGCTTTTCAAGAAAAAAGACGCCAAAGTAAATCCGCTTGTCGGTGATTGGGTCGTCTATGATCCGATTAATGAGGAAGAAGGCTATGTGATGGAGGTGGGCGAGAGGACCAGTGAGCTGGTCCGTCCGCCCATTTCCAATGTGGATCAAGCGGTACTCGTTTTTTCAATGTACAAGCCGATGTTTAGTCCACTGCTCTTGGACAAGTTTCTCGTGCACACAGAACGTGCAGGGATCGACTCTGTGATCGTTTTATCCAAAGCGGACCATGTCTCAGAGGATGAGGTCGCTGAGATTGTCAAAAAGTATGAAGCGATCGGCTATACCGTCATACCTACATCGACGGTCCAGGAGCGGGGGCTGCAAGAAGTACGTGACATTTTGCATGACAAAATCTCTGTATTCGCCGGACAGTCCGGTGTGGGGAAATCATCGCTCATCAACATGCTTTTCCCGGGTGTCAGCCTGCAAACGGGCGATGTCAGTCAAAAGCTTGGGCGAGGAAAGCACACGACACGTCATGTTGAATTAATACCGGTGGATGGCGGTGGATATGTAGCAGATACACCTGGATTCAGTTCACTGGAGTTTATGGATTTTACTGAACTGGATTTGGCTGACTGCTTCCGTGATTTCGCCGCCCTGAGCCCCGAATGCAAGTTTCGTGGTTGCTTGCATGTTAGTGAACCGTCCTGTGCAGTACAGGAAGCACTGGCTGCAGGGGAGCTCTGCATGGAGCGCTATGAAAACTATAAACAATTTCGTGAAGAGCTAAAAGAATATCAACGGAGGAACAAGCCATGGTAAAAATCGCACCTTCTATCCTGTCAGCAGATTTTGCCCGTTTGGGCGATGAGATTCGAGATGTAGAAAAAGGAGGCGCGGATTGGATTCACGTCGACGTCATGGATGGGCATTTTGTTCCGAACATCACAATCGGGCCGTTGATTGTAGATGCGATCCGTCCGGTAACCAATCTGCCACTTGACGTGCATCTCATGATTGAGGACCCGGATCAGTATATTCCGCAGTTCGCTAAGAGTGGAGCGGATTGGATTACGGTTCATCAGGAAGCATGTCGCCATTTGCACCGTTCCCTGTACTTGATCAAGGAGCAAGGGGTAAAGGCAGGCGTTGTTCTCAATCCTGCTACTCCACTGGCAACGATTGAACATGTACTGACTGATCTGGATATGGTCTTATTGATGACTGTCAATCCAGGCTTCGGTGGACAAAAGTTTATTCACAATGTCGTGCCGAAGATTAAAGAACTGCGCCGTATGCTGGACGAGCGTGGCTTGGGACACGTTGAGATTGAAATTGACGGCGGAGTTAATGCCGAAACAGCGCGTCTGTGTACGGAAGCGGGAGCGACTGTTCTTGTAGCGGGAAATGCTGTATTCAATCAAGCAGATCGAGCGCAAGCAATCGCAGCTGTTCGAGGATAATGATTCAATCAAGCAAAGCCATTTGGTGCTTCCGAGCACCGATGGCTTTTTTGTTTACCGATCCGTGCGCAGGAACAAAAAAGAAACCGAGAACAAAAGCGTTCCCGGTCTACCATCATTTTGGTAAAAGTAACTGCCTTACGGTCGATCAGATGTAACGTAAGTACCTGCAATCAAATCGTGGATCGCTCGCTTGTCTTGACGAACACCAACCATAATCGCACTAGCAATTGCCGCAAGTCCAAAAGTAATAGCGTAAATGAGTCCCCCTACAAGCACGCGGAGCAGCATAGCTCCAATTCCTACAGGCTCTCCGTCCACCTTTACGATACGAATGCCAAGGATTTTCTTCCCTACGGTATATCCATACCAGAAGATCGGTAGCAACAGAGTATACAGGGTCGAGATTGTATTGGTCGACCAGTGTCCTTGATTTTCACCTGTGATCAAGTACGCAATAATTGATAATGGTATACCAATAATGAGGCCATCCAAGATAGCTGCTCCAAAGCGACGCCAGAAGCCAACAGGATTGCTAAGCAACGGTTTTGTTACTTCCAAACTTTCCATCATCTCATCTCCTTCTTTTTTCGATAGGAATATATATATGTCTGCCCAATCGAAAGTAGAGCAAGACAAGATTCCATTATAAAGATAACGGAACCAAGTTTTGCCATATCCATTATAAGCATGGAAATAATCGGATTTCAAGCTGGGAAATAACATGGAGCACAAGGCTTTATATACAATTAATACTATTTAGGAAAATAAACCCACTAAAACAATAGGTCTATTTTACCAGTAAACTAAATCGTTTAATGGTGTAATCCATAAAGTCAATAGTGAAAAAATTGCAAAAATCATTTCTTTTCAACAATTTTAGTCATGAAAACTAGTCTGATAAACAAATTTCATGCGAACGAAAATAGTTCTAATGACCTATGTTTTATTCTTGCCATGAATGAGTTTTTGTGTCCGTGAATCCGGTCTTTGTTTTAAAAACGATAGGAATTAAAAAACAGGACATACTACAGCCATCAATCATTTATGAAAATCAATTTGTGTATAAAATTCTGTATATTGGATATTTAAAATAAGGGTAAAAAACAGTTGAAATTGTCTAGTTATTGTTTAAAATAATCATTGCTATGCATAAATATAAGTTGTCGTGTAAAATATCTCAAGCAAGCATGACAGCTTTTGCAGCAATTCAATTTCAATGGGGGTTCAACATGAAAAAACATACTTTCTTTTCGATGGCGCTTTCTTCTCTTTTGGCAATGGCAGTCATGACAGGCTGCGGAACAGGCAACCAGTCCGGAGCTGGGCAACAGCCAAGCCAGCCTCAAGCAGGACAGGGGCAAACGACTCCAGCTACTGGGGGAGCGAAAACGTTGACGATGGCAACCTCTGCCGATTTCAAGCCGTATGAATTTCACGATTTGACGAGCGGTAAAGATGAAATCGTCGGCTTTGATGTAGACATCGCCAAATATATTGGAAAAGAGCTTGGCTACGAAGTGCAAATCAATGACATGAATTTTGACGGACTCGTTCCTGCCCTGCAAACGAAACGTGCAGATTTCGTGATGGCGGGTATGAACCCAACACCTGATCGCGAAAAGAATGTTGATTTCTCCGTCGTTTATCATGAGGCGAGAAATACGATTGTTTCCAAAAAAGATTCCGGGGTCACCAAGCTTGATCAGCTGGCAGGCAAAAAGGTAGCGGTTCAGCTTGGCTCCACACAAGAAACAACTGCTAAAGATGCAGCTAAAACCGTACAAGGGCTACAGGTTGTTTCACTGAACAAAATCGGTGAAATTGTAGAGGAAGTAAAGACTGGTCGTGTAGATGCGGCAATCATTGAAGACCATGTAGCAAAAGGCTTTGTGGAAAACAACGAGGGCTTGCAGCTGGCTACGATTGAAACCGCAGAATCTACTGGTACGGCGATCGCTTTCCCGAAAGGCTCGGAGCATGTAGAGGAGTTTAACAAGGTAATTAAAAAGATGCAGGAAAACGGAGAAATGGACAAGCTGATTCAAAAATGGTTCGGACAATAATTTCTCCTCCGCACAGCATGAGGAATTAACAACTTTTGCAAGGAGTGGGGAAGGGCATGAATTTGGATTTTGCACAAATTGTGCCCTATATCCCTTTCATTTTCGAAGGGATAAAGGTCACGTTACAGGTCACATTGCTTTCTGTTGTACTTGGTTTTATCTGGGGTTCCATTCTTGCACTTATTAAAATATCTAAGTTCGGGCCGCTGAACTGGCTAGCTGTCGCCTATACTTCTGTATTTCGCGGCACACCGCTCATTTTGCAGCTCACCTTTGTTTACTTTGCGACCCCTCAACTGACAGGCTACAACATTTCACAGCTGGAAGCAGCCGTTTTGACGTTTACGTTGAACTCAGCAGCGTACATCTCCGAGACGATTCGCGGGGGGATTTTGGCCGTCGATAAAGGGCAGTGGGAAGCAGCAAAAGCCTTGGGGATTCCCTACAGACGAATGATGCTGGATATCATCCTGCCACAAGGGATCAAAAATATTTTGCCTGCGCTTGTGAATGAAACAATTGCTCTCTTGAAAGAATCAGCTCTCGTTTCCACCATCGGCTTGGCGGATATTTTGCAAAATGCGAACGTCGTCAAAGGGGCGATTTATCGTTACTTTGAGCCATACCTCATCGCGGGTGTCCTGTATTATGTCATGGTCATGTTCCTGACCTGGATAGCGCGTGTCGTGGAACGGAGGATGAGACGCAGTGATTAAGATAGACAACATTACGAAATCGTTTGGCCAACTGGACGTATTAAAAGGAATTACAACCGAGATTGGAAAAGGTGAAGTGGTTGCGATTATCGGACCATCCGGCTCTGGTAAATCGACGCTTTTGCGCTGTATGAATCTGTTGGAGGTTCCGACGACGGGGAGCATTGCGATCAACGGAGCAGAGATTACCGATCCCAAAGCAGATGTCATGAGAATTCGCCAGCAAATCGGGATGGTATTTCAGCATTTTCATTTGTTTCCACATATGACTGTCTTGAATAATTTGACCTACGCGCCGATCAAGGTAAAAGGCATGTCCAAGTCCGAAGCTGAAAAAAAAGCGAAGGAGCTATTGGCACGAGTAGGGCTGTCCGACAAGGCAGGCGTCTATCCTTCGCGTTTGTCCGGTGGTCAGAAGCAGCGTGTAGCAATCGCTCGATCATTGGTCATGGAGCCGGAAATCATGCTATTCGATGAGCCGACCTCTGCGCTCGATCCAGAGATGGTAAAGGAAGTGCTGGAGGTTATGAAGGGCTTGGCGCATACGGGGATGACGATGGCGATTGTGACGCATGAAATGAGGTTTGCTGAAGAGGTATCGGATCGAATCTTGTTTTTAGATGATGGACGTTTGCAGGAAGATACACCACCCAAAGAGTTTTTTCAAAATCCGAAAAGCGAGCGAGCCAAGCAGTTTCTGGAAAAGGTTCGCTAAGTGTGCAAAAAGAGTCGCGGAGTGTTATTTCCGCGGCTTTTCTCTTTGACTTCACCATATACTTGGGCTAGAATCACCTTTGATAGATGATTGCTCTATTTTCATTATTCATGATGTTTTATAAGGAGTGAGTTTTTTGGATCGACAACGATTACTGACTTTGCTGGAGATGGCGATGATGGCCGCTCTTGCTGTTGTATTTAGCCAGATCAAGGTTTTTGACATGCCGCAGGGCGGCTCTGTTTCGCTTGTAATGGTCCCGATCGCTTTGATTGCCGTGCGTCGCGGGGTAGTAGCAGGGATCGTCACAGGGACGATCGTAGGCCTCTTGCAGCTGATGCTAGGCAGCACGATCGTAGATCCGATCCAGCTGCTTTTGGATTATCCGCTTGCTTTTGCAGCACTGGGACTGTCTGGCCTCATACGTCTTTCTGGCTACGAAGGAAAGAAACAGCGAATCATGGTTTTATGGAGCAGCTTGCTTATTGGAGTTATCGGCAGATTCATGTGCCATTTTATTTCCGGGATTGTCTGGTTTGGTCATTATACTCCAGAAGGAACCCCTGTAGCCTGGTACTCATTCGTTTACAATATTACGTACCTGCTGCCAGAGATGATCATTTCGGGTGTAGTCCTAACCATTGTTTTGGGAAGTGCCTCTTCCTTGCTGTTTCCGGCGCGCGATCGATTAGCGTAATTGGACTTGCATAATCTTCAATAGTTTCACATATTTTATTCAGGCAGCGAGTGAGTTGCCTGATTTTTTATTTCTAACAGCGTCTACATTTTCGCCAGGCAGGATACATGTTTATCCGACAGCAGAATATGATGTAATATGCACGATTGGGAGAACACCTGAAGGAGGTGCGGTATAAAATGGGATTGCGCTCCTATCGCCTGCGACAGGGGGGCGCCTTGCGACGTGTTCTCGGGGCTCTGTTGGCTGTCGGGGGAATCACCATTTTGCTCTTCATGGCACCTCCGTGGGTTTGGTATAGCCTGTTAGCATTGGCACTCATAGGAGCGGGCTTGTTGTTTTTAAAGTGAAAAACGTCTTGGCGTTTTTCATTAAAGTGGATGTGACTGCTTGCGGTCAACAAAACGATCATGACCGTTTTGTATCGCGGGAAGTAATTTCGGTGAGGAGGGGTAGCATGCGGTTTTACACCATCAAGTTGCCGAAGTTCCTGGGTGGCATGATTCGCGGCATCATCGAGGCCTTCAATAAGAAAAAATGATGGCGCGACCTCGGCCTCCTGAAGGAGTGGGTGAACAAAAGCAGGAAATGCAAAAAAGCACCTCGAGGGTGCTTTTTTTCGCATCGTAGCAAGAACTACACGCGAGTTACGAGACCGGATTTCAGTGCTCGGGTACTTACATAAACGCGCTTCGGTTTTCCATTTACAAGAATGCGCACTTTTTGTACGTTAACACCCCAGGTGCGGCGAGTTGCGCGCATGGAGTGGGAGCGAGCGTTTCCAGCTTTAGCAGATTTACCTGTTACAAAGCAACGACGTGCCATTACGATCCACCTCCCTTGTTACATCTAAACGGGATTTCCTTGTGGGAAATACAAATACTCGACTATAGTAGCACACCATTGCTGTCAATTGCAATACTTGACAAGCGGATAAGCCTTGTTTTCTTCTATACTGATCTGCTTCGACAAAACGCTTCATTTCTCATATTTGTTAGTGTAGAATTGAAGGAAGCATGGTTACGCTTTCCAGAGCGGTCAAGCTGTTTCATAGACTAGCGGCAAATTTGTCGTAACTATGTCGAAAGTGCAGCCGTATATGTATGTGTGGAAACAAAGGAGGAGACCTTGCATGACAGTTGAAATGAGTACGCCTCTCGGAAAAATTGATGTAACAGAAGACGTAATCGCTCGGATTGCTGGGGGAGCGGCCATGGAAGTCTTTGGGCTGGTAGGTATGGCTTCCCGCAAAGCGTTGAAGGATGGAATCGCTGAGCTACTCGGACGTGATAACCTGAGTAAAGGTGTCGTTGTACACAATACAAACGGTGAAGTAGTTTTGGACATGCATATCATCGTCAGCTATGGCGTGAAAATTTCCGAGGTTGCAGGTAATGTACAGCGACGTGTGCGCTACACACTGGAGCAAACCGTAGGGGTCGATGTAACTGCCGTTAATATTTTCGTGCAGGGAGTTCGCACAGACATAGATACATAAGGAGGAACATCAGTTGGTACATACGCGTCTAGATGGCGAGCTGTTTAGCCGAATGGTTTACCTAGGGGCAAGCCTTTTGTCCGAAAACGTCAAGGTGGTAGATGGATTAAATGTATTTCCTGTGCCTGACGGAGATACGGGAACAAACATGAATCTGACTCTGTCATCAGGTGTGGAGGAGCTGACTCGCAAGGAATCTCCACGCATTACAGAGGCATCTGCTACTTTGGCAAAAGGCTTGCTGATGGGAGCGCGTGGTAACTCCGGTGTAATCTTGTCTCAGTTGTTCCGTGGCTTCAGCAAATCTGTTAATGGAAAAGACGTCATTACGACTCGTCAGTTTGCTGACGCATTAAAGGCCGGCGTCGACTCGGCTTATCAGGCAGTAATGAAGCCGGTAGAAGGCACAATTTTGACTGTGGCTCGTGAGGCGGCTGAGATGGCGATTCGTGCCGCGCGCACGTCAGATGACATCGCCGTTGTCATGGAAAAAACATATGAGCAGGCGCAGGCGACTCTCTTGCGTACACCAGAAATGCTGCCTGTTTTAAAAGAGGTAGGCGTTGTAGATTCAGGTGGACAAGGTCTGCTGTTTATTTATGAAGGATTCTTGCGTGCCTTGCGTGGAGAAGTGCCGGGCGAGCTGAAAAAAGAGTCGAAGCCGGCAATGGCTGAGGAAGAGCTGGACAAGCTGATTTCTGAGCAGCACCATGCGCAAATTCACATGAAAACCGAAGATATTACATATGGCTATTGTACAGAGTTCATGGTTCACATTGCTCACAGCACAGAGCCAAACAAAAAGCCGTTTTCTGAAGCCTTATTCCGTGGGCATTTGGATACGATGGGCGATTCCTTGCTTGTTGTCTCTGATGATGAGATCGTCAAGGTACATATTCATGCCGAGCATCCAGGTAGCGTCCTTCAATACGCTCAGCAGTTTGGAAGCCTGCATCGACTCAAGATCGAAAATATGCGGGAGCAGCATGCGAATATCCTGAAAGCTGAAGAGAGCAAAACAAATCCGTCTGTTGAAGTAGCCGTGCAGTCAAAAGGCGATGCGCTTCCGTATGGATTGATCGCCGTAGCAGCTGGTGAGGGTATCTCCAAGATTTTGCGGAGTATGGGTGTGCATGTGGTAGTCGAGGGCGGACAAACGATGAACCCTAGCACCGAGGACTTCGTAAAAGCAATTGAGAGCGTGCATGCTGAGAAAATCATCATCCTGCCTAACAATAGCAATATCATCATGGCTGCACAGCAGGCTGCTGATTTGACATCGATTCCTGTTGCCGTAATTCCAAGCAAGAGCATCCCACAGGGGCTCGCTGCACTGATCACCTTCCACGCAGATGCCGAGCTTGAGGCGAATGCGAAGTCGATGGAAAAAGCAATTTCTCAGGTGAAAACGGGAATGGTTACCCACGCGGTTCGCGATACACGCATGGGTGATGTGGAGATTGCTGAAGGCGATTATATCGGCATCGCTGAAAAAGAAATTGTAACAGCTGGTCCTGATCTGATGGAGTCCGCTGCAACACTTCTCAAGCAGCTCCTCGACGATGAAACAGAGATCGTGACTATCTTCCTCGGAGAAGGAGCGACAGAAGAACAGGCAGAAGCGCTGCAAACGACTGTTCAAGATGCCTATCCGGATGTCGAAGTGGAAATCCAGGAAGGCGGTCAACCGCTGTACCCATTTATTTTTTCTGTCGAGTAATTGTGAGAGGAGCCTTGTGAATGCCAATTGTAATTCTTACCGACAGTGCGTCTGATATTGATGCAACTGAGAGGCAATCATTAGGAATTGTCGCCGTTCCACTGAAGGTTATGTTCGGATCGGAAACCTATCAGGACGGGGTGACCATCTCTTCAACCGCCTTTTTTGAAAAGCTGAAGCAGTCGTCGATGCTGCCGACTACCTCGCAGCCGTCTCCGCTTGAATTTGCAGAAAGCTACAAAGCCATACATGAGCAATATGGAGATGGCGTACAAATTATCGCCATTCTGCTGTCGGGCTCACTCTCCGGCACGTACCAGTCTGCGATGATTGCGAAGTCAATGCTCGAAGAAAACATCGATATCACGGTAATCGATTCCCGTAAAGCGTCTTATGTGCACGGAATGATTTGTGTAGATGCGGCAAAAGCGGCGCAGGCTGGTAAAAATAAAGAACAAATTTTAGACATGATCGATCGCTATCTCGATGAGGTACAGGTCTACTTCATCGTAGATACGCTGGAGTTTCTGCAAAAGGGTGGCCGAATTGGACGTGCATCTGCAGTCATCGGTTCGTTACTTAACATCAAACCGATTTTGACGCTCGATCCGGCTGGTTATGTCAGCGCTTTTGACAAGGTGCGCGGAACGAAAAAGGCGTTGAACAAGGTTTTTGAGACCTTGCAGGAATACGCTCAAGGCCAGCCTGTCAAAATTGCCGTCCTGCATAGCTGTGTTCCTGATCAGGCCGCAGAAATTCAGGAACGCTTGAAGCAGGAGTTTCAAGTAACAGACGCCCATTTGGAAGAGATCGGTCCGGTCATTGGTACGCATACTGGACCTGGTCTATTAGGAATTGTGATGGTAAAAGATTTGTAAGGAACGAAATGACAAAAGCTTCCCTGGCAATGGGGAAGTTTTTTCTTTGTCTGTAACCTTTTTCCACCTAACCATGTCTTACTTTTGAAGAGAGGAATGGTGGATGATGAAGACACGTACAAAATGGATTGCAGGAGCAGCGCTCGGGGCAATGCTGCTGGCAGGCTCTGCTCTTGCCGAAAGCAAATGGAACTTATTTATCAATGAACAGCCATTTGCTGACAGCTATTTGGGCATCAAGCAGGATAACGGCAATGTGCTTGTGCCAGTAGACAAGCTAGCGGAAGCATTTCATGGCAAGGCGACCGTCGATCTTGCCAAGCATGAGGTGAGGGTGACATTGCCAGAATCAACGATGCAATCCCATCAGGTCACGCGCTTGGAGGATGCTTTGCTGGCGACCACCCCAAAAGAGGCCCTCGATACTTGGGTAAAAGGAATCCAGACGCGCAATGGCGCTCTGCAATATGCGGTGTTCTCTCCGGAGCTGCGGAAAAAAACGCAGGTGGAGTTTTCGGATAACTACTGGGTTACGGGCGGCTCCAGTCCGCATATGGCTGGATTGGAAAAGCTGGAGGTCAAGCAAATAAACGACACGACGACCCAATATACCTTTGATTACAACCTAGTTGCTTCCAACTGGCATGGTATGGGGAAGGCGGTTGTCACTGTCCAAAAAATGAAGACGGATCGTAATGAGGGATGGTTTATTACGCGCGTGCAGATGAAAGATCCTGGTGACACTGGAATTACGATCGGTGTAGAACAGCTGTAAATATTTTTGCTCCCTTTTTCATGAAAGGGAGCTTTTTTCATCCCGTATAAGGACAACCTCGGGAAATACTTTATCTAAGGCCCTGTCTTCTCATACAGCAAAAACGCAACCGAGCTGAGGGTACATTCAGTAGGGAAAAGGGCTAGGCAGTGTTTTTGTTTCAAAAAGCCGGGGGAAAAACAGCTAGCATACTTTCCTATGTAGCGTATTATCTGCCTGTAGGATACAATGAGAGTGAATCTTGTTGAACCCTTGTGATTCAGGAGGAGAACCGGTTGAAATATAAAAGTGTTTTTGATATTATCGGCCCAATCATGGTTGGTCCATCCAGTTCCCATACCGCAGGTGCAGCCCGGATTGGCCGGGTAGCACGGAAGCTCTTTGGAAGGCAGCCGAAGCGCGCCGAGATCACATTCTATGGCTCGTTTGCCAAGACATACCAAGGGCATGGCTCGGATGTGGCCACTGTTGCCGGGATTCTTGACTTTGACACGTTTGACCTGCGTTTGAAAAACTCGCTGCTGCTCGCTGAGAAAGCGGGACTGGAAGTTATTTTGACGACGTCAGATGTGCTAACCGAGCACCCTAATACTGCACGGATCAAGCTGTCCGATGACCAGCATCAGATTGAGATCGTCGGTGTCTCCATCGGTGGAGGAAAAATTGAGGTATTGGAAGTAAATGGTTTCGACTTGCAGCTAGGCTTTGATACGCCTACCTTGCTTGTTTTGCATGAGGATCGTTTCGGGATGATTGCAGCAGTGGCAAAGGTACTGACACACTATCGGATAAACGTAGGGCTCATGGAAGTGTCAAGACATGACCGTGGTTCACGAGCGTTGATGGCGATTGAGACGGATTCGACAATCTCGCCTGAGGTGCTGGAGGAAATTCGGCAGATCCCTCATATATTTGATGTATCCCTGCTTTCGTTGAATTAGCTCTCGTGCCCACTTAGGCAGTGATGAAGAGGAGTGACTCTAACTAGATGTTTCGCAATGTGGCTGAACTGGTCGAATTGGCAGAATCACAGGGTAAAAAAATCTCCCAAGTGATGATTGAAGCGGAGATGGAGGTTTCCCAGCGTACGCGGGATGCCATCATGCAGGATATGTATGCCAATCTGGATGTAATGGAAAAAGCAGTGCGTCGCGGCTTGACAGAAGATATTCGTTCTCATAGTGGTCTTACTGGTGGCGATGCAAAAAAACTGCAGGAATATATGAAGACAAAGCCTTTTTTATCAGGGCCAACTCTACTCAATGCCGTTTCCATGTCTGTTGCGGTCAATGAAGTAAACGCAGCGATGGGAACGATCGTGGCTACGCCTACTGCAGGTGCTTGTGGGATCGTACCAGGTACGTTGTTTGCCGTGTCTGACAAGCTCCAGCCAAGTCGTGAGGAGATGGTCAATTACTTGTTCACGGCTGGTGCGATTGGTTATTGTATCGCCAATAATGCCTTTATATCAGGGGCAGCAGGTGGTTGTCAGGCAGAGGTAGGCTCTGCGACAGCGATGGCAGCAGCAGCCATTGTAGAAATAGCTGGCGGTACGCCGGAAGAATCTGCGCAGGCAGTAGCGATTGCCATGAAAAACATGCTCGGTCTGGTTTGTGACCCCGTAGCTGGACTGGTGGAAGTGCCATGTGTCAAACGCAATGCGATGGGAGCGGCGATTGCAACCGTAGCAGCAGATATGGCGATGGCAGGAATCAAGAGCGTCATTCCGACAGATGAAGTCATCGAAGCGATGTATCGGATCGGCTGTGCGATGCCGAATACGCTGAAGGAAACAGCACAGGGTGGATTGGCAGCAACCCAGACAGGCCGTATGATCGAAGCCAAAGTGTTCGGCGTACGGATGGAGAAGTAATGACAGAGGCGTATTTGGCGCCCGTCTCCCTTTTGCACGGGGTAGGGGAGGAGCGGGCGAAAGCTTTTGCTGGACTCGGAATTCATAGCATTGGTGATTTACTGGAGTATTTCCCATCGCGCTATGAAGACTACCGCGTGCGTGATTTGACAGAAGTAAAAGATGGAGAGAGGGTCACGCTGGCGGGAACGGTGTACGGCGAACCCTCTGTTCGTTTTTACGGAAAAGGAAAATCACGCATCTCTGTCAAGGTAGTCATGGACCGGGTAGTAGTAACCGCTGTCTGGTTTAACCAGACGTTTATCAAAAGCAGACTGTCACCGGGTAAGGAAGTTCTTATCACCGGAAAATGGGACAAGCATAAGCTGCAGATCACTGTCAGTGAGATGACAGAAGCAGATTCAGAGCGTGCGACCAAGCGTGGTGAGCTTGCCCCGATTTATCCGTTGGGGGGAGACGTGACCCATACCTTGCTGCGCAAGTCGATTCAACAGGCTTTGCGGCAATATGGAAAGGACGTACCTGAAATCTTGCCTGCGGACATTGTCGAGCGCTACCGCCTGATGCCTCGAGTGGATGCCTTTCATTCGATCCATTTTCCAGTAAATGCGGAGGATGGGCGGCAAGCACGGCGGCGTATCATGTTTGAGGAGCTTTTTTTATTCCAGTTAAAAATGCAAACACTGCGTCGCATCAATCGGCAGCAAACGGAAGGAATGGCGCTTGCTATTCCGATGGACGAGGTGCGTCAGTTTGTAAGCTCTCTGCCATTTCCCCTTACGGATGCGCAGAAGCGAGTCGTCAAAGAAATTTTGGATGATATGCGTTCTCCTCATGCCATGAACCGGCTGCTGCAAGGTGATGTAGGTTCGGGTAAAACCGTAGTAGCGGCGATCGCACTGATTGCGGCTGTAAAGGCTGGTTTTCAGGGAGCGCTCATGGTGCCGACCGAAATTTTGGCGGAGCAGCATGTGCAGTCCCTGACCGCTCTGCTATCTGACTACGGGATACAAGTAGCTCTGTTGTCCGGCTCTTTGACAGCCAAGCGGAGGCGGGAGGTCATTGCTTCCTTGCAAATGGGCTTGATTGACGTGGTGGTAGGGACACATGCGCTGATCCAAGAGGACGTGTTTTTCTCACGTCTCGGCCTGGTAATTACGGATGAGCAGCACCGCTTTGGTGTCGAGCAGCGGCGCATCCTGCGCAGCAAAGGCTTAGCACCTGATGTTTTGTTCATGACAGCGACGCCGATCCCTCGTACGCTTGCGATCACAGCTTTTGGCGATATGGATGTATCGACGATTGACCAGATGCCCGCAGGTCGTAAGCCAATTGAGACGACGTGGAAAAAGCATGATCAATTCCCAGCTGTTCTGGAGCAAATGCGAGACGAGCTGCGCAAAGGGCGACAAGCATATGTCATCTGTCCATTAATCGAAGAATCGGAAAAGCTGGACGTACAAAATGCAATTGATGTACATGCACAGCTATCCCATGTCTTTCCCGAGTTTGGTGTGGGACTCATGCATGGACGCTTGCCTGCCAAGGAAAAAGATGCCGTGATGCAAGCATTTCTCTCTGCGGAGCATGCGGTTCTCGTATCCACGACGGTAGTAGAGGTCGGGGTAAACGTGCCGAATGCGACGTATATGGTGATTTATGACGCAGAACGCTTTGGTCTGGCTCAGCTTCACCAGCTGCGTGGTCGTGTAGGGCGGGGCTCCGAGCAATCGTATTGTGTGCTGATCGCTGATCCAAAATCCGAGATTGGGAAAGAGCGGATGCGCGTCATGTGTGAGACTACAGACGGTTTTGAGCTCTCCCAGCGCGATTTGGAGCTGCGTGGGCCTGGTGATTTCTTCGGTACCAAGCAAAGTGGTCTGCCTGAATTCAAGGTCGCGGATCTTTTGAGCGACTACAAAGCTCTGGAGGTAGCTAGACAGGAGACAGCACGATTGGTGGCTGACAATTCCTTTTGGCGAAATCCAGACTACCATTGGCTGAGGGATTACTTAAAGCGTGAGGGTGTTCTCGACGGGATTGTTTTCGACTAACGCATGGCTAAATACAATTAGAGTGAAGAGACCTTTCTAGTATGAAGTGCCCCCTGTCAAGTAGACAGTAAAAAAACAAAAACTTGGACACCAATCAAAAAATGGTTGGTGTCTTGTTTATGCTGCTGATGTCTTGAGATGTTCTCTATATTCCATTGGGGCCATACAC